>RFFC02000004.1:203346-259390 GCA_005518205.2 Hormoscilla sp. GUM202 | reverse complement strand
CTGGGTTTCTGGGCTAGTATAGCTGGTAACAGCACGTTCGGATCCCCGCAGCCAAGAAGCAAAACTGGGATGGATCCCCACCCCCCTATTACCCACCGATATCTCCTGGGTAGCGATCCTAGGGGTCGGGAGACACCGCACAGCTAAAGCCCTTACCATTGCCGGTAGCTTCAGAGGCCCCCGAATGTTCTGGCTGTTGTCAAGGAGCCATGGTTGGTTTTGCACCCAAGGACAACGGAATTTCAAGCATTCAGGGGAATGCTAGTATTTGTGACAAAACCTTGAGGTATTGCCCTCTCATTTATCAGTAGCCCAGAAACCAGGTTTCGCAGGAGTTACCGGGTTTCTTAATTATTATGAACCATCAACAATGAACAAGTATTAAGCAGGTTTTGCTTGTGCCTTTTGTTGCAGCAGGCTGGAAATGTGGGCTTTTTCTAGGAGTCCCACTAGCACGCCATTATCACGAACGACGGGTAGCTGAGATAGCTGTAACTGTTCTAGCAGTTGTACCACTTCTAGCAGGGATTGATCGGCTCGAACTGTTGTGGATCCTGCGATCGCTTGGGTCAGTTGCTTGACCTGAGTTTGGGGCCAGTTAGATGTGGGGATAGTTTTCATGTCCTCTACCTTGATGCTGCCGATCAGTTGTCCCCACTCATCGATAACCAGGAATTTGCGCCACTTCTCATTGCCAATTACGAAGTCGTTCGCAAATTCTCTCAGGGACAAGTTAGCTGCCACAATTGGGCTATTGGGAGTTACCGCATCTTCGGCTTTTAGTCCTGCTAGTGTATCCGCGATCGCGGCTGACTGGGCCGATCGCCCGGCGTTTTGCAGCAGGAACCAACCGATTAACATAGTCCAGAAGCTACCGTAGTTGCTAATGCCTAGGAGTGACAAAGAACCAATGATGATGCCAACCCAACCCAGTATTTGACCGACGCGGCTAGCAAAAACGACTCCTTTGTAAGGATTGCCCGTGATTTTCCAGACTAGGGCCTTGAGGATATTACCGCCATCCAGGGGTAAGCCGGGAATCAGGTTAAACAGGGCTAGCACTAGGTTGATGTAGGCTAGCAGTCCGAAAATCGCTGCTACTGGCCCGGTGAATGGGGCTGTCAGGTTGATGGCGGTCAGCAGAACAAACAGGATTATGCTGACCGCAGGACCCGCGATCGCGACCCAGAAGGCTTCCCCTGGGGTTTTGGACTCTCTTTCCAGGCTGGCTAAACCGCCGAACAGAAACAGAGTGATGGATCTGACTTCTATTCCCTGGCCGATGGCGACAAAGCTGTGTCCCAATTCGTGGGCTAAGACCGAGGCGAACAGCAACAGCGCTGCAACCAATCCCCACAGCCAGGGTAATGGCCCACCCATTGCTGGAAATTGAGCCGCCAGTGCGCTGCCATAGTCCAAGGTCACTAAGCCCAAGACTAAAAACCATGATGGATTCACATAGAAGGGAATCCCAAATATATTGCCTACAGGAATGTTGCCGTTCATTTTCTCTACCTCTGTTCTCAGCTGCGAGGGGCTTGTCCCTCTCGTGATGTTTTTATTGTAATGAAATGTCAAACCCGCTTTAATCTCCGGGTGGTGGTATTATCCGACCCCTGGAGTTCGGTTTCAAGAATCCCGATATCGCCCGCTTATGTGACGTCGATGTGCGACAAGGGGTACGGCGAGTAGCGCTCCCCGAGTACATCGAAAGTTCGGGCACAATCTAGTTGACAATCCTGTTGCCTTTCCCGCTATAATTACCTTGGGAGCCAATGCACTCTTATCAGATCACAGGTCTAATTATGTCAGTATCCCCAACACCCCCATCTTATCGCCAAGAATATCTCCAGCAAATTCTGCAATTGGCGATCGCCCGTCAAGCTCACAATGATGATTTTTCCCGGGAACAGCTTTGGGAAATCGCTGCCGAGTTAGATATTTCCCCGGAAAATCTCCAATTAGCCGAACAGGAATGGTTATCTCGCAGAGGTGAACTGCAACAACGGCAGGAGTTTAATCTCTCCCGCCGCCGCATGTTTCAGAAAAAGTTTGGCACCTATCTGATCGTCAATACTTTTTTGCTGCTGCTCAATTTCCTCACTTCTGGCACTATTTCCTGGTCTCTATATATTTTATTAGTCTGGGGACTAGGGCTTGGCCTTAATGTCTGGAATCTGTATCAAGAGACGTCCGAAGAGTACGAACAGGCTTTCCTCAAGTGGAGTAACAAGAATCAGCTCAAACGCTCGATTAACAATGTTTTGGATAAGGTGAATAAGTTTTTGCAGAGTTAGACGAGCAGCATTTTTAGGGCTATTTCATTCTATCAAAACGCGCCGCACCCTCGTTCCCACGGCTCTGGCCGTCGCGGCGACGGCCATCTTTTTGCCAATATCCTTGTATGGGCGATCGCTTTTGGCGGGATGTTAATCTGTTCAGCAGCGAAGGGAACACCACCCCTAAGGCCAGTGAGAAAGCTGTTGACGAGGTTGGTGTCTTGCCAAACCTTATCAGTTATCATCGGATATATCCTCTTCTGGGGTGCGGTCATAGAATCAGTATTTAACTGGTTATTCAAGGTGGCTAAGTCAGTATTTCTGATTTCTGCCAATTTCATCAAGGCTTCGATTCGCTCTAGATTTTGCTGTTCGCGCAAGTCTTCGTAGATCAGTAATTCTTGATATTCTGCTGCGGTTAATTCTGACCATTCCGGCTCGAACGCGCAATTCGTCTAGGCGTTTTTGCTCCTCGACAGTCATCACGGCTACGATGCACTCGCGCTACACGCCGTACCCCTTGTCGCGCATCGCTGGATGATTTGTAGTAACGCAGCTTCTTCAGAACTAGATTGAGACAGAGATTCCAGATAGTTAATCGGCGCTTAGCCTTGAGTTCGGTAATTGCTCAATTAACTCGATCGCCCGTTGGCGGATGTCTGTAGTCGTGCTCATATTTGGCCCTTACTTAACTTATTTTGAGTATTATAGCACTGGGATAAGGCGACCTGGGTTCGTCGGAAAGTAAATCTTTGGCAATAATGACGTGCAGCGGGTTCTGTGGTAATCTCGGTCTCGCTAGGTTTATGACTGGTCGCAACCGGTGGGAGATGGCTAGGGTCGGCTGCTGGACGATCGGGGGTTGTCTGATTTTTCGGGCCGTCTGCGGACCGTAGATGGTGGATTTGAGCTAAACTAAGCTATAGGTACTATGAATCTAGGGGAACTATGGACGGGCTGATTGGCAAAACATTGCAGGGAGGCAAATATACTCTCGATCGACAACTGGGCCAAGGTGGTTTTGGGGTCACCTTCAAAGCTACTCATCACTACCTGAATCAGGTGGTGGTAATTAAAACTCTGAATGAGTCTGTGCGCCAGCATCCCAAATTTGCTGAGTACCAGCGCAAGTTTCAGGATGAGGCCAGACGTTTAGCTTTATTTGTCCATCCCCATATTGTCCGCGTCAGTGACTTTTTCTCTGAAGATGGCATTCCCTACATGGTGATGGATTACATCCAGGGTCAAACTTTGGGAAATCTGGTGTTTCCTAACCATCCTCTACCAGAAGCGACGGCTATTCAATACATCCAGCAGATTGGTTCGGCCTTGCAGGTAGTTCATGAAAATGGCTTGCTGCATCGGGATGTGAAGCCCGATAATATTATGCTGCGCCAGGGGACTGATGATGTGGTGCTGATTGATTTCGGTATTGCCCGGGAGTATCAAGCTAATTTTACCCAGACTCATACTAGCTTCGTTTCTGATGGTTATGCCCCGATCGAGCAGTATCTTCTCCAGGGCAAACGCATTCCCGCTACCGATGTTTATGCTTTGGCGGCTACTCTCTATGCTATCTTGACGGCAAAATCACCCGTCTCTGCTGCTTTGCGCGATCGCCAACCCCTTCAGTCCCCCAAGGAGTTGCAACCCCAGTTGAGTGAGGCTGTTTCTCAGGCGGTGATGCAGGGAATGGCGGTCGAAGCGGGCGATCGACCTGCTACTATTGATGCATGGCTGCAATTGTTGGCCGATGCATCAGCAGGGGCGACGAGAATCCAAATACCAACACTCCAAGAAGCAGCTAGCCTAAAAGAGTCAAACGCTACGGAAAGCGCTACAACTGTCAGATTTGCCAACCACCAATCTGGACCGCAGACAGTCTCCCATGCTAAACCCTCAAGTTCCTCTCGCAAAGGGCCTGGTCTGCTGCCAATCTTTGGTATGGTGGCGATCGGCCTCTTCCTAGTCATGGTTGCGGTTAATTTGTTCAAGCCCCAAGATCCTAAACCCAAAGTCCTTACGCCAAGACCCGCACCATCTAATCGGACGCCCGTCACACCTGCCCCAGATACTCCTCCCGTAGCAGAAGAACCGACAGAGGAACCGACAGAGGAACCGACAGAGGAACCTGAATCTCCTGCTTCCCCGGTAGCAGAAGAACCGACCATATCAGAACCAGAACTTCCAAAAAAACCGTCTACTCCTCGACCCCAGAAACCAAAACCATCACCGAAACCTCCTACCTCTCCTCCGGTGACCCAGGTTCCCCCAGAACCAGTTCAGTTACCAGAAACTCCCTCACGACCTGCACCCAAGAAACCTGAACTGCCAGAAATTCCATCAGCGGCCCCGAATACAATCAAAGTTGCGCGAGGCTATTTCATTGGTATAGATGAAAGTGAGATTATAGAGGATCTGGGTCAGCCAACTCAAATCTCTGCTGGTGAGGGTAATACCCGCGCTTTGATTTATCAGACAGTGGATGAGAAAACAACTTTAAGGTACTTAGTTGACCCCAATTCTGGGCAAGTCCGCCAAAGCGAGGTATTCTTTTCTCAATCCGTAGACAAATTGACGATGAGCGCGGTTGTTAATGGGATGCTGCTTGGCAGTGGCGCACAGGGGAGTAAGGTTAATAGGAAACTCAAAAATGTGCATCAGCGTAAGTCCGATTCCTACGACTTTAAAGGCAGAAACTTAAAAGGCGTCATCCGGAGAATAGATGGCGATCGCATTTACTTCTCTGTCTGGGATACTAACTTTAAGTAAATTGTGCGAGTAAATTGTTCGTAGTCAGGACTTTAGTCCTTGCTTGTGGGGCGGGGCGGCGACAACCGGTGGCCATCAACCGGGTTTCTTTTACCCGTTAGGCGATCGATGCACAAAGAAGATCAGAAACCCGGTTTCTCCTCTGGTGGCGGGGGCGATGGCGACCATCGGGCTTTTATGGTTCAATCCAATCACGGATAAACACGACCTGGTTTACCATTTCTGCTGCTGACCGACGCGCGATTAATGTCAAAATAGCACGCATCAAGACCCAGATCGAGTAACGCTGTTGCTGTACCAGAATAATGCCTGAGTGTTCCCAACCTTCGAGCAAAAAAGTCGCGTGCAAACGATAAAAATCTCTAATATTAGAACTGTACAAGACACGACCCTGCTCAGTAGCCCATCTTAGCTGTTCTTCATCAGGATACTTCAATCTATTGACATTCAAAGTCGTTATGACATCCACACCACGATTTTGCAGAGCCAACCTTAGAGAGCGTGAAGTTGAATCCTCATCCATATATAATCTAATTTGGCTCATAAAAGTTCTCCACTTTTATGTAAGGCATATATTCGATCGGCTTCTGCTTCCTCTGCGGCAATGTCAGCATCAATTTCATTTTTGTTCATATGGTAATATGTCAAGGCTGCATAAACCTGTCCCAAGGTCAGATGACCGATCTCATCTGCAATTTCTTCTGCAGTTAACCCTTGTTGGTACCAAATAACAATCCGTCGCACCGTTACTCCAGTGCTCGCAATTATCGGACAACCGCCATGTATTCCCGGATGGCGGTCGATTAAAGTGCCAATATCAATGACTGTTGACATAGTTAGCGATGGGTGTATTTTTTCTATTATAGCAAGGCGACATGTGGTGGTCTCAACCCCATGCCAGAAACCGGGTTTCTTTGACCAGATCTCACGCACGGATGTAAAATTGTCTGAGAAACCCAGTTTCTCGTCTGGTCGCGATCGCCCCAAACCCGGCGAGTGGTTGGGTAGGAATATCAACTAAGATGAGCGCACAGCAAGAGCGATCGCAAAGAACCAATAAACTTCCCTTAACCTGACACCTGATAACCCACCTCACAATATAGCATCCTCTTTGAGATCGGTGATGAACATATGGCCTGGGGCATGGGTAATTGCCAGTTCTGCCCTGGATTGTCCGATGGCAGCTTGCGGGGTCACACCACAGGCCCAAAACACGGGGATTTCTCCATTGCGCAGGGTAACCGCATCGCCAAAATCAGGAGTATCTAGTTGGTTGATGCCAATAGCGGCTGGATCCCCAAGATGCACGGGGGCACCATGGGCTTTGGTATAGGGCGTTGTCAGTTGGACCGCCCGGATCGCTTGCTCTGGCGATAACGGACGCATGGAGACCACTAGCGGTCCCGCGAAGCATCCAGCAGAGACACAGGGAATCGTAGTGCGATACATCGGCACATTATTGCCTTCCTCAAGGTGTCTGACTGGTAACCCTGCTTTCACCATGGCCGCCTCGAAGGTAAAGGAACAGCCAATTAAAAAGGCCACCAGATCGTCGCGCCAGAATTGGCGAATATCTGTCGTCTCCTCAATCAGTTCTCCCTGTTGGAAGACGCGATAGCGCGGCAGGTCAGTTCTCAAATCTGCTCCCGGGGCCACGAGACGCGGTTCGGGGTTGCCGACATCGGTGACATCCAGCACAGGGCAGGGTTTGGGGTTGCGCTGGCAGAACAGCAGGAAGTCAAATGCCAGGGACTTGGGTAAAACGACCAAATTGGCCTGGACATATCCGGCAGCCAAACCTGGTGTGGGATCGCTCAATTCCCCCGAACGAGCCAGCGATCGAACTTCAGCAGGTGTTGAAAGAGATTTCACCAAATATCAACTTCTTACAGCTATAGCAATCCTATCCTTAAATTGGATATAGCAAGCCTTGCAGGAGTTGTGCAACTAGGTGGGGTTCAATGAAATCCTTACCAGACAAGGGTTTCAACCGCGTTCGCACCCTCCCGAAAATTTACACAAATGATTTAGACTAGCTATAATTTATTTTTGGCAGTTCCCTAAAGTGCTGACTACCAACCTTTATTCTAATAGCCAAGCAAACAAATCGTCCACTGTCAGCATGTATTCACTGGCAAATGATGGCACGGGAAGTCGATCTCCTGGTTCATCATACATTTCCATCTCTTGTTTGGGAATATAGACTAAAACTGTTTCCTCTCCTGGATCGATTAACCAACCCATTTTCGTTCCATATTTCAGACAGTGCCGAATATTTTTGGTCACTTTTGTTTGACTTTGTTCGGGCGACAATATCTCAATTGTCCAATCAGGATGCGCCTGAAAAACATTGGCAATTTTCCCATTTTTATCGCGCGGAATTCTCTGCCAAGCAAACACCGATACGTCTGGGACTGTCGATCGCCCACCAAACGTACACCGCAGTTCTGGAAAAGCGCGTGCTATTCGCTGAGACTTGACCACGGCGTTGATAGTCGTAACCAGTTCACCTTGAATTGTGCTATGTTGTCCTTGGGGCATGGGCTTCTGAATGATTTTACCATCAATATACTCGCTAGCGGGTTTGGTTTCTGGTAGCTTCAGAAACTCTTCTAATGTCAATGGTTTTGATAATGTCTGTACCATTTTATTTGACCTCCACAATCATTCAATATAATCACTTTAGTGATTACTACGAACAAATCACTTTAGTGATTACTACGAACAAATCACTTTAGTGATTACTACGAACAAATCACTTTAGTGATTACTACGAACAATTAATAATTAATCTCGATAGCAGAGGCGCGATCGCGCTAATGGGCAGAATCTTCTGGACCGCATCCAGGGCGATCGCCTCCTTGGGCATGCCAAACACCACGCAGGTCTCTTCGTCCTGGGCAATGGTGAAACCTCCTGCACGGGCGATCGCCTGCATTCCCTCTGCCCCATCTCTACCCATTCCCGTCAGCAACACTCCCACAGTTCTTTTACCATAATACTGGGCCACTGACTTCATCATTACCGTTACAGAAGGCCGATGTCCTCCCTCTGCCGGGGCATGAGAATAGACAAATTTTCCTTGCTCATTCAACAATAAATGAGACCTTTCTGGTGGGAAATAAATCGTTCCTGGTTTGGGTAACTCTCCAGCTAAGGCAATACGGAAAGGCAACTGACACTTACTGGCCAACCAATCTACTAATCCCTGCAAAAAACCCTCACTGATGTGCTGGACGCAAATCACGGGTACTGGCAAAGAAGCTGGTAATTGGCTGCATATATTATATAATGCTTGCGGACCTCCTGTCGATGCCCCGATCGCTATTATCTTATATGATTTTCTGTGGTCATGGCTGGGCCCTCCCCGTTGGAGACGATCGTTCTGTAGGGGCCGTTGATTTTTTTTCTGGTTTGTTTTGGGATGGCGATGGGTGAAAACTGACACTCCTGACAGGATCTTTATCTTACCGATCAACTCCCGGGCCGCCCGATCGTAATCCGACTTCAAACCTGCTGCTGGTTTAGGAAAAATATCCACCGCCCCCGCTTCTAGCAGCTTAAACACATTTTCCTGATTCTCTTCCTGCACCGAAGCGCTAATCACTAGAATGGGTTTGGGATCGGTCGCCATCACTGTCTGGGTCAATTCTAATCCATTCATTCTGGACATGTGCAGGTCCGTACAAATCACGTCAGGCTGCACTTTTGGCATCAGTTCCAATGCCTCTAGGCCGTTTCCCGCCGTCCCTACCACCTCGATCTCCGGCGATGAAGCCAGTATCCGTTTCAGGATGAGCGTTACTATTGGTGAGTCCTCAACGATCAATACTTTGATAATCTTTTGACCCATCGTTCATTACTCAGGCTGTTCTGTTGTCTAGTGTAAGTATAAATGCTTTGTTTCCATCCCTGCAACGTGGGGCACCCCAAGGAGGAGTATCTCTAGGGCGAGGGCATAAAATTTTTGAAACGCTTACTGGGCTTGCGGTTTCAGCTTTGAGAGTATAAACACCGATCGAGTTCTAGAACCCTTACTGCCAAAGGCTTCCAGATATAGGATCCCTTTTCCCTGGCTCGCCCAGTGAGGGGTCACGCCCATCTTTCCATGGCTATGTCCAAAGGATTAGTATAGAATAGCTCAAGACATCAGGGCGGAGTTATCCTCAGCTGGAATATGCAGTTTAGATGCGCGACAGCTTATAGTATAGGTTAACAACTTAACCGATCGCTCCGGACGGCAAGATATTGAGCGCAAAAGTTATTCGTGGAATAAGGCATTGTGAGGCAAAACTCGCATCAGTTCTTCCAAAGTTGTTATGCCTCTACTCAATTTCTCAATCGCAGCTACCCGGAAAGAGTAGGAATGGAATTGACTGAGATAATCTGGCAATTCATCAAGCTTGTTCTTACGAATCATTTGCATCGCTGTCTTGTCGAGATTCAGTAACTCGACGATCGCCTCTCGTCCCAGATAGCCAGAATTAAAGCAATAATGGCAACCTGGACCCCGTCTCCAGCCATGAGAATTGACCTCTTGTCTGGTGAGACCAATCAACCTTAAATCATCGTCAGTAGGGGAATAGGGTTGAGAACAATAATGGCAAACCCGGCGCACGAGTCTCTGGACGACAACTCCCAAAAGCAACTCGCTGACTAAAGTCATATCTACCCCAAAATCCTGCAAGCGAGGAATCACAGAAAAAGCATCCCGAGTATGCACGGTAGTAAAAACTAAGTGACCGGTCAAAGCCGCTTGCAAAACAGTATTAGCTGTGTCGCTGTCCCGGACTTCCCCCACCATAATTATATCGGGGTCTTGCCGCAAAATTGCCCTCAGTCCGTCAGCGAAAGTCACCCCTAAACGGTGATTCACTTGGGTTTGAGTCATCCACTCAGAAGCATATTCGATCGGGTCTTCCACCGTGACAATATTCACATCAGGAGTTCCCAAATATCTTAAGGTACGCCGTGTGCAACTTTTTCCAACCAACGAGATTTAGGGAGTTTTGAGAACAACATTTTCAGCCAAAGACCACCAAACCGTTATTCTTCCGTAGAAAGTTGCACATCGCGTCTTAAGGTGGTATTTAATGTGCTTGTTTTACCCGAACCCGTTGGACCTGTAAGAATAATTAAACCTTGAGTTTGACTAATCCAGTTTTTGTATCGGGCTAGGGCATTCTCAGAAAATCCTAGAAACTCCAGCTTAGAAAAAGGGTTATCCTTAGGAAGCAACCTAATTACCGCCTTTTCCCCTCCCAAGCAAGGCAAGGTACTCACTCTCATGTCTATCTTTTTTAACAGTCCCGCTTTATAACTATTGCTATTATAATACTCCTCGCCAATTCGACCATCTTGCGGTTTCCTTGACTCGGCAATATCGATGTTAGACATGACTTTTAGCGCGACAATAATTGGTCTGCTAATCTCCAAAGGCAAGGTCTGAATATCGCGCAGAATCCCATCTATTCGGAATCTCACTTTTAAGCCATCAGATTTTGGTTCAAAATGAATATCGCTAGCCTTGTAGTCAAAAGCTATTGAAATCAGCCTCTTGATTTGGAAAGTTGGCGCACTGAAACGAGGTTTTGAGGACTGCTTAGTTACTAATTTTTTAAAAGAACTGAACAATTTTCTTTACTTTCTTTTGGCGTGGCACACTAACAGTTTTTTTTCTTGGCTTTCGTCTTAAAGACAAAGACATTTCCGCTGCACCCTAACTTGCCGAATTCCTATAATTGTAGGGCGGGCATTGCCCACCTACCGTGGAAAGGACGGCTACCAACCTCCCTCTTGCGTCTCGACAAGTTCTTCTTGACTAAAAGTCCAGGTGCGGAATGTAGGCGTTGGCCCCTGCTTCCGCACCCCGACGTTTATCGGAATCTGATGCGAGAGACGATCTGCCGCACTATTGGCAATTCATTATACTCCTTATGCTGACGAATTTGGGCCGTTAGAGATAAACCATCCGGATTCACCCGTTCGTAAGATGAAGCCAGAATCCTTTTTAGCATATAGCGCAAATATTAAGAAATTGTTAATTTGCTGGCTAGGCGATCGCCCCCCCCAAAAAGCTAGATTGATTGCACAGTAAGGTTTTCAGCTTCCTCTAGCGCCCAGATTCTGGAAAAAGTGCAGTTTATTATATGAAAATGCTATAGCGGGTTTGCTCTCTATCGCCGGTAATAAGGACTGCCCTATTCAGGCGTCGCCGACCGTGGGCAGTGCCCATCAGACGCTACCGGTAATGTATGGCGGTTCAATTTGCAGACAGTTCTGACCAAAACACGATCTGCAGCTCGCGTTGGTGATTTGGGTCCCGGACAGCTAATTAAACTAAGCAAGATTGTCGCCAATCCTGCTCGTCTTCAAAACCGGACGTGAGATTTTCACCTCATCCGGCTCCTCGGCCTTCCTATCCCGTTTCCGGGTGCGGCTCTCAGTACTGCCATCTATTCTCGTTTTCTGATGATGGCAATAATCATGGAGCAGTTGTAGATTATCGTACCTGTCCTTACCGCCTAATGATTTCGGCAGGATGTGGTCAACTTCCCACTTGTCTCCTTCTATAAACAGCATTCCACAGTGTTCGCATTTACCTTTTTGTTTGCTCATGAGCTTAATCACTCTCGAGCTTACTAGGGGGCTCTTGCGTAATCTTTTGCTCCAGTACACGAGATTTCCATCCATCGGGCTGGCTGCTCCTTTCACTTTTACGTGTCGTATGACTTCCGTATCGGAGTGTAGGAGTAGTTTTATCCCCGTTTTATCCATGAAGTTCCACTGTCGGCTGCCTTCAGCTTTCCAGTATTTCTTCGCTACCCATGTGTCCGCCTTATTTGGATGCCTTCTTTTGCCCCATTTCCATATTATATCCCACAGGTAGTTATCCAGTTCTCCGAATACCTCCTTGCTTACCACCGTTCTGTGATAGTTGCACCATCCCCGGATTATTGGGTTCAGTCTGCTTATCAGTGCGGCCTGTGGCGCAGCCTTATGATTGTCTATCACAGTCTTCAACTTTTCTTTGTGGGCCTTTATGGATTTGTCGTTTGGCTTTATTAGGGTTTTGTATCCTTTCCCGGTTTTTCCACTTCGGTATTTTCCTACCTTGTATTGGCGGATGTTGATTCCAAGGAAATCAAAACCTGGCTTATCCCCCTCAAGTGTGTGGACTATTCGTGTTTTTTCGGGTCTCAGTTCCAATCCTATTTTGCCTAACCACTTGCTGATGACCTCTTTTGCCGCATCAATGACCTTCCGGTCTTTATGCATTATTACAAAGTCGTCCGCGTATCTCACTACTCCTAGTTCTTTTTGCTTTACTACGTTTCCGGGCACGATTTTTCTTACCTCTGTTTCCATCCCATGTAGTGCTATATTTGCTAGCAGAGGGGATATTACTCCACCCTGTGGTGTCCCTGCATAGGTTGGTTGGTATTCGCGCCGGTCCATCACCCCGGCCTTTAGCCATTCACGGATTTTCTTCCGTATTGGTGTGGAGTTATTCAGTTTTTCGAGTAGTGTGTTGTGGTCAATTTTATCGAAGCATTTTGCAATATCCGCATCCAATACCCATTTGGGTTTTTGACTGATGCTTTTGAATATTGCTTCTATAGCATCGTGGCATCCTCTACCTGGTCTGAACCCGTAGGAGTTCGCCTCAAACACCGCTTCCCATTCGGGCTCTAATGCTATCTTGACTAATCCTTGTAGGGCTCTGTCATAAATCGTGGGTATCCCTAATGGCCTTTTTTCATCTTTGCCGGGTTTAGGTATCCATACCCTGCGGGTCGGTTTGACCTTTTTTCCGTCATTGATTCTTAGCTGCCTCACCAGTGGCTGTCTTTCGGAGGGCTTTAGCGCAACCACGCCATCTACTCCTGCCGTTTTCTTTCCCTGATTCTGTTGGGTTACCTGTCTCACCGCAATCATCTTTGCGGACCATGACCTCGTGAGTAATCCTTGGAGCTTGCGTACTAGCTGTTTGTTTCCACGTTGAGCCGCTCTGTAGATACGCTTTTGAATCTTGAATACGTTCTTTTTTAGCTTTCGCCAGGGGACCGCATTCCAGTCATATACTTTCCTTTCGGACGTACACCGTGACATATGAAATTCTACTAACCTCCACATTTTGGTTAACCGTGAGGGCGTCAGCTTATCCTATCCATTACAGATAGGCATGCTTCTCCTCTCAATCTTTCCCAGTTGTGACCTGCTAATGTGTTGCAGATGTTGCGCCTTCGGTGGCTACTCGACTATCGACCTAATCGAGAGTACATCAACTGGTTTATCTCGTTCCTGCCGATGATTGTTTGTGACCTTAGAAGGTGTCCATACGTCGGGTTTATTGTCAGTGCTTGTTGGTCAGTGAAAAATCTGCCAACGACCATTATCCTTGCCCTTTTGGGCCCAGTGTATAAGCCTTATTCCACTGGTTTCTGTTGACGACGCTGCAACACTTCGCTTTATGCTCCTCATAGCCACTTGCTCAACGTTGACCGGTTTAGGCTACCAGTCATTGACGCCTTTTCACCCCGCTTTACGGATTGATGCCATCGCTACCGTAGGGGTGATGCTTTTACCCCTGCACCTGGGGAGAAGGACTTGCACCTTCATCATCTCTGGGTTTCACCGGTCCTTTCCAGTGTTACCACCGGTGGTCGGTTAGCCCTGCAAGTTGTCAGGACTAATGATGTCCTGCTAGCGGTCTCGGTTAATAGGCTTGTGACACAGTCATTTGACGCATCATTTTCCATTTTGGACCTTGACGCTAAACGATTCGCACTTATCATAACAGACCAAAGTTCGTGGAACGTCCCTTAGATAAAAAACAGCGTTAATTAGGGGTGCATTTTATGACAATTGCAACGCCGAACCAGACTATTGGGCTAGTAGAATTGCCTCAGTTGAAGCTATCCGATCCAGATGGCAATGACTTTTATTCCTTGCGCAAGTTTGAACCGATTGTTAGCAAGCTAGTTTTACTATCCCATCTCCAAGCCGGAGGATTTCAGACTAATTTTATTAATCTCCGAGATGGTAATTACCAAGAAAATTACGGACGAATTACTTGGAGGGGCATCGAACTGACTAAGAATTATGTCGGCGTTCGGATCGAGAGCGTCGATCCCGAAAGCTGTGCAGTTTGGTGCATTACAGTTAATTTCACCTTATACCGCGAAATAGCATTGATGCTGTTGAAGCACCTGGCCAGTAAAGGCAAGCCAGTGGTTGTGGGTGGCTCCGATCCCTTTGCCGATCCCCAAGTTTATCTGGGCAACGGTGCGGCAGTAGTTGTTCTGGACAAATCAGGGGCGGCCAATTGGCCGCTATTTAATTATTTGTTAGGCAAAGGTCCCAAAGAAGCACTCACGGGTGTGGTCTTAGCCGACGGGACTCAATATCGCAAACATAACCCTCCATTCCATCCAGAAGAATGGCCCTTACCAACCTTGGAAATTGCCAAACAGTGCCTGGGAACGCAATATTGGATGGATCCGTTTCCCGAACATTTAAAACCCATCGGTTCTATATTTCCAGACATAGGTTGCGATCGCCACTGCGACTTTTGCCAAACCCCCACCTACGGCACCGGGTATCGTCGAATGTCCCCAAAAAGGATGTTGGAATGGCTGGAAATACAGCGCCAAGCGGGAGCCAAATCAATAGTCAGCGTCTCGGATCAATTCCTGGGGCGGACGATTTTCCCTGAAGGCCGAGAAGAAATTCTCGAAATTATGAAGGGTTTGCGGGAAATGGATTTAACCGTTCTTTGGCCCAATGGTCTGGAACTGAGGAAGATGACCAAGGGACGGGGGCGCAACTATGACAGCACGGATCTGACCCCCGATGAAGAGCTGATCGAGGCTCTCTATCATTGGGATGGGGAAAAGGGAACTCTGGCTGGCGGTCTTCCTGCGGAACGCCCCGTGTTTGGACGAGAAGCATATTCCAAGTTACTTCCCTGGCAGCAACACAAACGCATTGTGCGAAGAATCGTGGAGGCTGGTATCCCCATGATTGTATATCACATGATTATCGGGCTTCCCGATGATGATGATGAAAGTATGTTACGGCTAGAGGAAGCGCTTTGGGAAATCTATGACGAAGTGAAAGCGATTAATCCTTCACTGATATTTCAAATCAGTCCCTTTGTGATTTCGCCAATATTGGGCACGCCACAGGGCGAAACAATTCGGAAATCCGGTCTGCTGCGGTTCGAGGATCCAGCCCTTTTTGCAGGTTTTTGGACTGCGAGCGTTGACACCAAACACCTCAACTACGAGCAAGTCTCTGATTGGCAGTTCCGCCTATCTTGCGTTGGCGACTCGAAAAACTTGCAAGTTCCCCAACGATTCAGAAGGTTGCCTGTGGAAGGAAAAAATGCCAGAAAAGAAGCGGTGGCCGTATAGTAGCGCTTTTTTTTCGGTTCGATGTTCATATTTTGTTTTCCACAAAATAATAACCACATTCTTTCGACCGAGCCGATGATTTTCTGTACATATAAGATCTATGACTGATTCCCGATCTCTCAATCGGGCTCTTCTCTATTATGACCTATTGCAGCAATTTTGTCAAGAGAGCGTCACATTGGTCGTGGGGAGCCATTTTTCCATGCCATCAGTGCTTTGACCGGTGTTTCGACCATCACCCATTTTCTCTGACAAGCAGTTTGCCCGACTTCTGAGTCTTTGCCTCCTCAGTGAGACATCCTTTTGTGCTACTATACTCAATCAAGGACTCATATAAGTCAATGCTCGTGCAATCGTTAGTCACTTAATCGTACTTGTCTATCCATATTTTCCACTTCTCCCGTTCTAGGAATTGATAGGTGCATAATCTTCTCTGTGCTGGCGATTCCGCAAGCTGGAGACCATATGCGTTACCAGTTGCAACTAAACTAACCTCCTCAAAGTCTCGACAAGTTCCTCTTGACTAAAAGTCCCTTTCGGAATGTAGGCGTTGGCCCCTGCTTCCGCACCGCGACGTTTATCCTCATCTGATGCTAGAGACGTGACGAGCACTATTGGCAATTCATTATACTCCTTATGCTGACGGATCCGGGCAGCTAGAGATAAACCATCCAAATTCGGCATTTGCACGTCAGATACCACGGCGTCAAAATCACGGGTTCTCAGTTTATTGTATGCTTCCAAGCCATCCACTGCTGTGACTACTTCATAACCTGCTGCTTCTAGAATGCGCTTTTCCTGGGTGCGAATGGCAATGGAGTCGTCTGCTACCAGGATAACAGGTTTGCTTTTCTTCTCTTCTACTACTGCGATCGGTGTCTTTCTGATTGATACGCTGCGCTTCTGTACCAATTTTAGTAAATCTTGGGGATTTAAGACGATGCATACTTCCCCCGTGCTGAGTATGGTAGCCCCCGTAACGTTGCGCACTCGCTTGAGTAACTTACTCTGGGGTTTGAGGATCGCATCCTGTTCGTCTAAGAGATCGTCCACCAGTCAGCATGTATTCACTGGCAAATGATGGCACGGGAAGTCGATCTCCTGGTTCATCATACATTTCCATCTCTTGTTTGGGAATATAGACTAAAACTGTTTCCTCTCCTGGATCGATTAACCAACCCATTTTCGTTCCATATTTCAGACAGTGCCGAATATTTTTGGTCACTTTTGTTTGACTTTGTTCGGGCGACAATATCTCAATTGTCCAATCAGGATGCGCCTGAAAAACATTGGCAATTTTCCCATTTTTATCGCGCGGAATTCTCTGCCAAGCAAACACCGATACGTCTGGGACTGTCGATCGCCCACCAAACGTACACCGCAGTTCTGGAAAAGCGCGTGCTATTCGCTGAGACTTGACCACGGCGTTGATAGTCGTAACCAGTTCACCTTGAATTGTGCTATGTTGTCCTTGGGGCATGGGCTTCTGAATGATTTTACCATCAATATACTCGCTAGCGGGTTTGGTTTCTGGTAGCTTCAGAAACTCTTCTAATGTCAATGGTTTTGATAATGTCTGTACCATTTTATTTGACCTCCACAATCATTCAAAAGAAGCACTAAAGTGCTTACTACTAACCCGGAAAGCACTAAAGTGCTTACTACTAACCCGGAAAGCACTAAAGTGCTTACTACTAACCCGGAAAGCACTAAAGTGCTTACTCCGAACTATTAACAATTAATCGCGATCGCAGAGGTGCGATCGCGCTGATGGGCAGAATCTTCTGGACGGCATCCAGGGCGATCGCCTCCTTGGGCATGCCAAACACCACGCAGGTCTCTTCGTCCTGGGCAATGGTGAAACCTCCTGCACGGGCGATCGCCTGCATTCCCTCTGCCCCATCTCTACCCATTCCCGTCAGCAACACTCCCACAGTTTTTTTACCATAAGACTGCGCCACCGACTTCATCATTACCGTTATAGAAGGGCGATGTCCTCCCTCTGCCGAGGCATGAGAATAGACAAACTGACCTCGATCGCTCAACATGTTGACTCCAGATGGTGCATGACTGCTTCTGAGACCAGTTGGCCCCTGGCGTCTAATGCTTGATAGACCCGATCGCTCATCCCCCCTGTAGAACATTCTGGTCTTCCCTTAGTTTACCCAAGACATGCTCGAGAAGATGGGCCAAGGTTTCCATGTCGGAGACTCCTGACATCTTGCACCATTCTCAGTTAGTCTCTTGGCCCGCCCGGGGTTCAAACCCCGGGCTAAGAGCTGAAGTGGGTTAAAACCCACTGAAAGCCTTATAGAGAAAGGGTAAGGTCCACGTTTTCCTCTCGTTTTCCTCTCGTTCCCAGGCGGGAGCCTGGGAACGAGTTATCGAGGCTCCGCCTCTAGTTGAGAATGGTGCAAGATATGAGTTAAAACTGACATCTTGCACCATTGTCGATTGACTTCATGGCCCGCCGTGGGTTAAAACCCACGGCCAAGCCGCTAAAGTCGGTTGAAAACAGACTGAAAGCCTTATAGAGAAAGGATCATGCAAACTCCGAAAGTCCTGCATGGAAAAAGTTTCCCAAATCTCAAGTCTCAAATCTCAAATTGTCTTAACCGAGAGGTATTGTGGCAATTCCCACTTTACACTTGAGGCTTCTATTGTGGTAGTAAAGATGGTCGGCCATCTTTCCCTTGAATTAACTCGACCTATCTTTCATCTTGTCCGGTTTGGCCAACGTCCTGTCCATCAGCCACCTGCGCCGGCTACATTACAAAAGTGAGATGCACCCCTACAATTAGTTTAACTATGGTATTAGTCTGTCGCGCATTTAAATTGCAGAGGTCGAAAAGCTGAACTCCTTGTTATTAATGGCTTTCCCCTTTTTTAATTTTGAATGAGAGAATTTTGAATTGCTAGCTATTAGACGGCGCTATTCCCCGGGTAGTGCGATTAGCGCGAGGCGTCTCCTGGGTAGTGCGAATAGCGCTCCTAGGAGACGCCTCGTCCCGGGGAATAGCGTGGGTTTGAACCCACGAGACAGCGAAGGCGGTCTGACAGCGAAGTAGAGTGGGCATGGTTATTTCACCTTTCTCCCTATGAGCCAATAGGTGTTCATTTTGCCCTTGCCCTTAACATCGCTCTCCCCCCGTTCCTTAAATAAGAATTGGGAATTTAAGCGATCGTAAGTAGCTCAGAGGGGAGCGTACCGCTCAGGGAGTTGGAGTACAGCCAGATGTTTTGCAAATTGCTGAGCTCACCTAACTCAGAGGGGAGCGTACCGCTCAGGGAGCTGTTGTCCAGGTAGAGGTATTGCAAATTGCTGAGCTCACCTAACTCAGAGGGGAGCGTACCGCTCAGGTCGTTCTTGGACAGGCCGAGGAATTGCAAATTGCTGAGGTCGCCCAACCAAGAGGAGAGCGTACCGCTCAGGGAGTTGTTGTACAGGCCGAGGTCTTGCAAATTACTGAGCTCACTTAACTCAGAGGGGAGCGTACCGCTCAGGTCGTTGCTTTGCAGGCGGAGTCTTTGCAAATTACTGAGTTCACCTAACTCGGAGGGGAGCGTACCGCTCAGGTCGTTCTTGTTCAGCTCGATTTCCGTCACCCGTGAGCCGACTACCGTGGTCGGGGTCGAGCTGACAATCGCTTGTCAACCCTCCCTTTCGGAACCGTGCTTGCGACTTTCATCGCATACGGCTACTGGGTAGTTGGCCCTTTGTCATAGGTAGGTTTACTAGGGATTTCTCCCCTTGACCCAAACCACTCCTCTTTTCGCCCCTTACCCGCCGATTGACGGTCAAACATACCTCTAAGGGTTCCGTGCTTTATTAGGGGTACTCATTGCCGTGGCTTCCAACTATCACCGTCCTATGTCAGCATATCCGCAGGCATTACCCCGGGCATTGGCTTTTTAGGACATCCCTCTCCTCGTGGCTTGCGCAAAACATCTAACTTGTCCTACTTCCTACTGAGTAGGACAGCACACGAGAAGTTATTTCGTTCCTTGGTCTCATTTCTCGATGCTTTTAGGTCCCTACTATACCCCGGGAGTTATTCGAGTACGATGCTAACCAGGAGTGACGGTTAACACTAACTACCATTTCCCTTTTGGGCCAGCGTAATAGCCTTATTCCGCTGGTTCTGGATGACGAGGCTTACATAAGTTTGCTTGTTCTAACCATGAGCATCTGTCCTAGTGGCGTCACCGGTTCAGGCTACCAGCTATCCTACATTTAAGTCCTTGCGGAGCACCGAGGTGATGTTACTCCTCAGCACTAAGGACCGGTGTCACCCCCGTACCTGGGGGAGGGGAATTAAACCCCCATGAGTACCAAAGTTATCCGGCTAATGGAACCGGACCCGACTTTTACCATTGCTGATTTACGCCGGAACGAATCGCACCACCCCATGCCAGCCACTAACAACAGAAGCAGAGGGGGGAGTTTCGCTGCTGAAATCCCAGCCTGTCTTGTTCCTCCAATTCTCCCCAGAAGTACTGTTATAGAGAGCCTTCAGGGCTGCATAATCATCTGCATTGAGCAAGGTATCCTTGTTTTTGAAATAGATGATATTGCCGTCACTGTTTCCCACAAAAAGATCGAGAACCCCGTCTTTATCAAGATCGGCAAAGGTGGGGCTACTATAACGCCCTACATCTGCGAGCCCAAAGGGGTTGGTTTGGGGTGTCCCGAAGGTGGGACTGCTAGCGGTACCCTCGTTTTTAAAATAGATGATATTGCCTTCCCTTTCTCCCACAAAAATATCTAGATCTCCGTCTCCATCAAGATCGGCGAAGGTGGGGGTCACTCCACAACCCTACATTTGCAAGCCCAAAGGGGTTGGTTTGGGGTGTCCCGAAGGTGGGACTGCTAGCGGTATCCTGATTTTCCTGATATATGAGATTGCCTTCCCTTTCTCCCACAAAAATATCTAGATCTCCGTCTCCATCAAGATCGGCAAAGGTGGGCCTGCTATGATAGGATGCAGGAGGGGACGCAAAGGGGTTGAATTGTTTTGTCCCGAAGGTGGGACTGCTAGCGGTACTCTGGTTTTCCTGATATCTGAGACTGCCCGCCCATTCTCCCACAAAAATATCTAGATCTCCGTCTCCATCAATATCGGCGAAGGTGGGGCTGCTATTCCTCCCTACATCTGCGAGCCCAAAGGGGTTGGTTTGGGGTTTCCCGAAGCTTGGTGTTGACATTATCTTTCTCCTTTTTTGGTTAGATTGGTTTCTTTTCAGCTTCTGAAACAATTTCCAGCCGGGATTGACGTGACTCCCTCAATCCCGTCAGGTAGGGCTGCACCCGATTGCTGAGGGGGGGGATCCGCTAGTGTTAGTCGCTTGTTCTGGCCAATGATACCAGTTTGGGCTGACCGGCCCGCTTACGAACGTCTCGCACTTACACCTCTATAGTATAGCAAGGTGCTCACTAATTTTCAATATAAATCTAAATCTACAGATTTATATAAGATTTTAGTCAACTATTCTTACCCCCTCGTTCCCAGGCAGAGCCTGGGAACTCCTGCCAACGGGTTTTGACCACACCCCCAGCAATCAACCATCAAGCATCTACAATGTCAGGGATTGTGGATCTGTTTCCATCAACTTCGCTAAATCTTGCAGGAAAGCCGCCGCCTGCGCACCGTAGATAATCCGGTGGTCGCTAGTCATGTTCACCTGCATCTGTCGCCGCACTCCTATTAACCCCTCTTCCGTGGCTACTACTTGCGCGCGGGAAGCTCCGATCGCCAGGATTGCCCCCTGACCGGGTGGTAAAATCGCATCAAATCGGTCTACCCCAAACATGCCCAAATTAGATAGGGTAAAGGTGCCGCTATTGTACTCCTCTGGTTGCAACTGCTTCGCCCTAGCCCGTTCCACCAAACCCTTCCAACTGCGAGACAAGGAATAGATATCTACCGCATCGGCATTTTGCAGTACGGGAGTAATCAAACCCCCATCGGGCATCGCTACAGCTACCGCAATGTTAATCGCACTATTATATTGAATCCCTTGGTCTGTATAGCGAGCATTGATCTCCGGATGTTTCTGCAAGGTGACTGCTACCGCTTTCCCTAGCAGCGCTGTCATCGTCACCCCCTTGGACTTAATCAGCTTGTAGAGTTTGTCCAAATTATCAGTCGTAATGGTGTAACCTACTCGATAGGTAGGCACCTCCAAACTCGCCACCATATTCCGCACCACGGCATTTTGCAGCGTGTTTAATGGTACTACCTCTCCGGGAGTTGCTAGAGGTATCGCCTTTGTTGGTACGGGTGCAACTTTAGCTGTGGGGGTAACACTCACTGCTGGGGGGGAGGGTTTGAGAGTACCTGCTGCTGCTTGCACGTCCTCTGCGACAATGCGCCCGTGGGGACCGCTACCCTGGAGGGTCTGAAAGTCTACTTTCAGTTCCTTCGCTAGCTTCCGGGCTCGAGGAGAGACGATCGCCCTGCCATTTGAGCGACTAACTGTTGGCGCTAATGGCGCTGCTGCTGTCTGGGGACTAGCGGTAAAAGAATCTGACTCCGATTTTTCCAGAACGGTAGCAGTACTCGAGGTAGCAGCAATTACTTGGGGAGTAGATTCTTTACTAGACGCCTGCTGTACCGCCGTTTCTATTTCCGCTTCCGTTTCTGCTATTAGGGCGATCGCCTCACCCACTGGAGCCACCCCACCCGCATCTACAACGATCGTAGCCAGATAGCCCTCATAAAAAGACTCCACATCCATATCGGCCTTATCCGACTCCACAATCACCACCGTTTCCCCTTTTTCTACCTTGTCCCCAGCCGATTTTACCCAAGAAACAATCTTCCCTTCAGTCATCGTGGAGCTGAGGGCCGGCATAAACACTTCATAAATCATAAGCCGCAATTGTTAGTCATTAGTTGTTAGTTGTTAGTAATCATCGATCACCGATAACGGCACACTGCTTATGTACGATCACCATTTAAGCGGTCCCCATCAAATGGCATAAGATAAAAGCTGAAAGCCTAGTCCTCAATGAGTTAGGCAAAGCAATAACTTTGCATAAATAACGCAATAATTGCTTACTTTCCTCTAAATCCTCAGCCATCAGCCGCGCCGACGCTAATAGCTCACGGCAGTCAGGACCACTTCAGGACAGCTCGCCGTGAGCTGAAACTATAATTCGCCGCGAATTTCTTCCACGATCCCATCACGCAGGACCATTTCTACTCGCATTTTTTCGATTATGTTTTGACCTTTCTCGATTTCAAAGAAGCTGTCGATTTGACCTTGAGATACCTCCTGTTCCAACTCCAGCGTCTGCAATTGATTTAGCTGTTGCAGACTTTGGTTTTTCTGCTGTAGTAGTTGATTTTTCTTTTGATTCACCTGCCCTTGAATGTTTTGAATTTGTTGGTTCGCTTGAGCACTCAGAGGTTGGAGGTTTTGCTGCTGAACTTGCTCGATCGCCTGCTGTCCTTGCATTTCCAGCTGTTGCAGTTGGCTATCAATCTGGTTGATTTGATTCTGCAGTTGCAGTTGCACTTCCTCCTTCCAGCGAGGAGTTACGATCGCCTTGACTTGGACTTGTCGCTTCAGCATCAGACTTGTTTTGGACACTTCCATACTTCGTAATTCAATTTGACTTTGCTAATTTTGTCATCATTCTCTAAGCATTCAGCCGAGCCGCCGACGTCGGACTGCCATCATCTAGGTAAACATCCCGTCAATTATATCCCGATAGCGTTCTGTGACAACGGGACGTTTGATCTTCATGGTTTGGGTCATCATGCCATTTTCTATGGAAAATGGCTCCCTAATCAGACGGAACGGACCGATCCGATCGTCCGGGCGGTAACCGGGGCGGTTTTTCACCTCCCTGGCCAGCTCTTGCCGAATTAAATCTTCTACAGCTTTGCTCTCCATGTCAATAGCACCCACCTCTCGTTCCCACGGGGACGCCTGGGAACGCTGCTTTGCCCATGCTGCCAGGGCTTCGGTGTTGGAGACAATTAAGGCCCCTAGAAATTTCCGATCTTGCCCTACTAGCATAATTTGGTCAATATAGGGACTGCGGGCGCAGGCGTCTTCGATTGGCTGGGGCTCGATATTTTCTCCATTAGTGAGTACGATCGTATCTTTAGCCCGACCAGTCAGCACGAGGTGATTTTGGGGCGTCAGCCAGCCCAAGTCACCGGTATCAAACCAGCCTGCTTCGTTAATGGCCTTGGCAGTGGCTTGGGGATTTTGATAATATCCCTGCATTAACTGCGGTCCCCGGGCGAGGACTAAGCCCCTCACCCCCGGTGGCAGGGATTGGCCAGTATCGGGGTCGGCAATCATAATTGCTGTACCGGGTATGGGTTGTCCCGCTGAACCCCGCAGGTTGTCCCAACTGCGCCTTGCGGTCAGCACCGGTGCGGTTTCCGTTAAGCCATAGCCTACCAGAATCTCCACACCAATAATTTCAAAGAAGTTATCCAGATGCATTGCCAGGGAACCACCGCCACTGAGCACCTGGAATAAATCACCTATGCCTGCACGCACTTTCTGATAGACTAGCCGGTCTGCTAGGGCATGCAGTGGAAACAGAGCCGCTGTTTGCACCAGTGCTAGCAGACGTTGAGGCAGTCCGGGAGTCAGATTATTCAGGTCTAACCCCTGGACAAGCCGACGGGCAGCGATGTAGCGGCCAGAGATGTTGAGTAAGTTGTTGACCAGCTTTTGTTTACTGGCCGGTTGCTCTCGGAACTGCTTTTGGATCCCTTCATAGATCGATTCCCACAACCGGGGGACACCGACCATATAGACGGGCATGTACTTTTTCAGGTCATTCTTGAACTGGCGGCGGTTGGTGTATATCTGGGTGGCACCTTGGGAGAGAAAAAAATATTCGGCAGTGCGTTCGTAGACATGCCAGGATGGTAGGATGCTGAGAACCCGAGCTCCCAGTTGTGGTTGCACTGCTACTCCCAGATTTGTCACCTGATGCAACAAGTTACCATGAGATAGCATTGCCCCTTTGGGTTTCCCAGTGGTGCCAGATGTATAGATCAGAGTTGCCAGGGTCTGGTGGTTTTGGCTGACTGCTTGGGGCTGCTGCTGGAGACCTATCTCCATCAGTTGGGAAAAGTTCCGCACTGGCAACGCCTCATTGGAGGGGGGTGCTTCATCACTCAGCAAGAGGACGGACTCAATGGGTAGATCGTCCATGCCAGTACGTAGTTTTTCCAGCGTTGCCAGATTTTCTACTACTATAGCTGTTGACTCGCTATTTTCGATGATGTATAGCAGTTCGGAGGGATCTGATAGAGAACTCCGCACTGCGTTCGCAGCCCCCGCCCTCATCATCCCCTGGTCGGCAATGAACCAGCTGGGACTATTATCTGCTATCAGAGAGATGCGTGAGCCCGGTTTTACTCCCAAAGCTTGCAACCCGGAGGCGAACTGCTGGATCTGCGAGTTTAACTCCCTATAGGTTAGCTGCACCGCTGGTTGGGCCTGGGGGTCCATGAGGGCGATCGCATCCCCGAATTTCTCTGCGGCCAGGGGCCAGATTTCCGGTATAGACTGTAATGAGGAGTAATCTACCATCTTTGCCAGACAGGCACGTTCTTTATCTGTGAGTCGATGGGCACGGGACTTGATGGATGCATTCATTTGTGCTTCAACGATCTACTACAAAGTTCGTAGTGAGCACTTTAGTGCTCGCCGAAGGACTAAAGTCCTTACTACGAACCATAATTATATCCCCATCAATCCAGTATCAACAAAAAAACCGGGTTTGGTGCTTTACATCAACCCGGCTATTCAGTTCTGATTAGGATCGAATCAAATGTCAACAAACATCCCCTGTGGGCCATGCCTATGCTGTGTCTCCTGGGAGCTCTACATGCGCTGCGCGCCCAGCGCAGCGCCATCGCACTACCCAGGAGACACAGCACCCTAAATCAAGACCCAGAAACGCGATCGCGCCTATGACTGGTTGTTCCTGCCGCCCCCAGCAAGCTTGCTGGGGGCGGGCATCAGATACAATAATTAAGAAACCAGGTAAAGCCCCCACCGGTCCAGTTTAGATATACAGAGTCTTAGTCGATGTCTCTGGGATAGTGCGGATAGCGCGTCCCCTCTGGGGGACATCGAAGCGGGTGCATCCCAGTTTTGCTTCTTGGCTGCGGGGATCTGAACATGCTGTTGCCAGCTATACTAGCCCAGAAACCCAGTTTTTCCACAAAACCGGGTTTCTTCATGCATTCTTGATGGCGATCGCCACCTGCTAGCACCGGCGTATACAGGCTCCTTCCCTGGGAGGTTATGACTCGCAGTTGTCACCTGCTGGCACCGGCGTACTGAACGATGCTCTCGCAGTCTGTGAGGCGATCGCCCTAATGCGCTCACGCTTCTTTCGGTGTGAGCGCTTTTTTTGGATTTTCCCTCAGTGCGATCGCCGGTGGTTGTGGTTCTGAGATCTTCTCGCCTCCTTCGAGGATGGAAAGCGCTCTCGCCCCCAACCGGCGAGTATCATGCCAAAAAGGTTGATTTTCGATGCCCAAATTGGTTGATTTAGGGGGATTGACAAATTGCCATTTTGTGCAGGCAGGCACAAATTGGTTGATTCGAAGGGGATTGACAAATTGCCATTTTGTGCAGGTAGGCAAAAAATAGGTGGATGTTTTTTGTGAAAAAGGTTGATTTTGGTTGATTGTCACTCGGGATTTGGCGTACTATAGTGGAAAGGTGATAAAAACCAGCCCATGCGGCGGGGCCAAAGAGAGATATAATGGAAGCTGCTTGTAAAATGGGACAATAGGGACTTGGCCGCGACCGGAGACGACACGGTCGCTCTAGTTGGGGAGTTTTGGCGCTCTCGGGGGGCCCCGGCGGTAGAAAGCATCGAATGGGTGGGTCAGACAGATACAATTAAGGTCAAGGATTCTCAGGAAGTCTTGGCAATTTTGCAGGGAATTAGTTCTGGGATTGATCGGACTGACTTTGTTTAATTACAGCAAGGTTCTCCCTAGACTCTTCGACCGCTTAGGTGCGTTTGGTATGGTGTTTTTCATAGGCAGTGAAGGATTGGTTTTATTTAGCAGTTCGTGTCCGAGAGCTTGGCGTCTCTGGACATGATGCGGTCCGGTTTTGAGAGCGCAACGTAACGCATCCTTAAGAATTTCTTAAGCAGATTAGTTGTAAAAAAATCCTAAGATAGGATTAGCATTGAGACAATTGATGTTCTTTACCTTAAAATACACCACAGGGAGTAGGGTGGGCATTCCCCACCCTACAATTACCTATTGAGCGACAAAAACTTACTTATGGACGGCGAAAATGAAATAGACCCCATGTAAACATACCTTTCTCAGCCGATTCCACCCATTGACATAACCCATTCTTAGAAGACTCCAAAAATTCCGCCGTACATTTTTTGCTGAGTTCCTCGTAACGATCTATTACAGAATCCCTCAATTTCGTGTAATGAACGAGCAACTGATAGGATTTGTCGATCGTCTTGATGGATTCAAATCCCAGGCTTTGGGCTTTACTCGTATAAGATTGGAAAGACCCCAAACGCTCGTGATGGATATTGACCCGTTGGAGTGAATCCTTTAAGGCTCCATCTGGACAATCATCCGCTTGCATAATATCCATAAACAATAATTGTCCCCCTGGTTTGAGCACCCGATAGGCTTCTTCTAGGACTCGATCTTGTCCGTCAGTGTGAAACAGGGCATCCTGAGACCATACTAGATCGAAACTGGCATCGTCAAAAGGAATTTCCTTAAAATTGCCGAACACAATGTCAATCAGATTATCAAGACCCCGTTCGCGATTGCGCCGCTCATTTTCCTGATTTTGCTCTTCACTAATATTGAGACAGGTGACGTGACAGCCATATTTCCCGGCCAAATGTCGTGCCGCCGGTCCATATCCGGCGCCTAGGTCGAGGACGCGGAAATCTGCATTGAGGTTTTCCGCTTGTTCTGCCATCCATTCAGTGGTTTTGGCCATAGCCTCTGCAATGGAGCGGTCTGGATCGTCCTCGTAGATGCCTAAATTTAATGTGTCGCTGCCAATGGCAATTTCATACAAATTCCGAGCATTTTCACTATTGTAATGTACTCGGGCGCGTTCTGTGGCTTGTTCGGAGTTGGCTGTTGTGGTCATAGAATCTACTTATCTCTGATGTTTTCGACGTGCAGTCAAAGCAAAGAAGAGCTGGGGAAAGGGATTAACTTTGAAGTTGGTATTGGGATTCGAGGGTAAATTTTGCCCCCTCTTCTGAGTAAATCGAATCGATGTGAGGATGTTGGCGGCACAATCGACTGACTTCCTCTCGAACCTTGGTGATGGTGCTAACCGTCGGTTCGCCGCTCAGCATTTTATCGATCAGATCGGCAATACAATGCATTTCCTCGGAACCAAATCCCCTAGTTGTAATTGCGGCTGTTCCTACCCGGATGCCGCTGCATACTGTAGCCTTCTGGGAATCGTAGGGAAGCATGTTTTTATTGACGGTAATCCTGACGCTAGCTAAGCGATCTTCAGCCTCCTTACCAGTGATGCCTTTATCCCGTAGATCCAGAAGCATCAGATGGTTATCCGTACCGCCAGAAACCAGGCGAAATCCCCTTGCCATCAAATCTTCTGCTAATATCCTGGCATTTTCGAGGGTTTGAAGTTGAGAGGCCGCAAAGCTGCCAGACATGGCTTCTTTTAGCATCACGGCTTTAGCAGCGATCGCATGGACGTGAACGGCGCCTTGTACCCCAGGAAAGACGGCACTGTCAATCTTGCGAGCAAATTCTGGTGCGGAATGTTCGCCCAGCAATATCATACCACTGCGCGGTCCGCGCAAGGTTTTCTGGGTGCTAGTGGTGACGAAATGAGCGTGGGGAATGGGAGAAGGATGTAATCCAGTGGCAACTAATCCGCAGATGTGGGCCATATCAGCCAATAAAAATGCGCCGACTGCATCAGCAATCTCCCGAAAGCGTTGGAAATCAATGATGCGGGGATAGGCACTGGCACCAGCAATAATCAGTTGAGGACGAATCTCTTTCGCTTTGGCTTCAATGCGATCGTAGTCTAGACGCTCCGTATCTGGATCTACGTGATAAAAATGACAGTCATAGTACTTACCTGTCATGGTAAATTTCGCGCCATGGCTCAGATGACCCCCATGACCTAGATCCATCCCTAAGATGCGATCGCCTGGTTTGAGTACGGTAAGGTAAACCGCTTGATTTGCCTGGGAACCGGTATATAGTTCGAGATTAGCATAGGCAGCTGCAAATAATTGTTTTGCTCGTTCAATGGCCAAGTTTTCCAGTTCATCTATATTCTCGCAGCCGCTAAAGTAGCGCCGTCCGGGATATCCTTCAGCCACCTTGTTGGTCAGTATTGAACCGGTTGCTTCCAGAACGGCACGGCTAGTAAAGTTAGCGGACGCAATTAATTCAATGTTATCTCTTTGACGCTGGCTTTCTCGATTGATAATCGCAAACACCTCTGGATCTGAAGTCTGTAAATTCGCATTCATAGTCAGCTCCTACCCACTCTACTTAATCTGCTGTTTTTTATTATCTGGACAATGCGAAGTTCTTTGTAGAACTGCTTGTCCTTTGCCGGTTTAGGCATGAGAGACCGACCATGGCCAAGGAGCGGGCCACTACGGGCGGACAGCATCCCAGAGCAAGGGTTTTAGTATACAACACTTAGTCAAAGCTAACCCAGATAGTCTTTATATTTTCTTTATGAATCAGATATAACTGGAGAGTGCGAAGTTCTCACAGAATACGACGAGCGCCCTTAAGCTGAAACCCATGCGGCGAGGGGCTTACAGCCCGTAGTCGCCCGCGCCCCCTGAAGGTCGATCAGTCTCAAACCCTCTTGTGACAAGCAGTTCTCCAAAGAACTTCGCACTGTCCAGAGATCTAAATTTCACCATTTATTACAAATGTAGCATATGGTGAGGGGGAGTGACTCGCTTTCCCTGTATGGATTATGAACTATCGCTGTGCCAGCGCGAAGCGGACTTCGTATCGGTGGATGGGAACGGTCCTCGCTCCGAAAATGGCCATACAGCCGGCGGGCGGTTTTCAACTCTCAAAAGATAAATCAACAGTTTGAGTCAACAAACTCTGCAATCTCTGCAACTGAGAACCGACTTGATAAAGTAGATCGCCTTTCCCCAACAGGTATGCTGCTGCTGTTTGCTTGCCACCTAAAATAATAACTGAATCTGCTTCGCTAGCGGTGCGGAGTGCCACTCGCCCTGGTAAGTTAGAACGGACGATCGGGGTAACAACTTTAGCTTCAGGGCGTTGGGTAGCAACGATCAGATGAATGCCAGCAGCACGTGCCATGGCCCCTAAGCGCTTGATGCTTTGTTCTAACTCGGTGCGACTTTCCTTTTCGGCCATGAAGTCGGCATATTCATCAAAGATACAGACTATCCGGGGCAATTGCTTGACAGATTTGAGGTTATAGGCATTAATATCAGCACAGCTTGCTGATTCAAATAGCTGATAACGGAATTCCATTTCTGCCACTAATTCTGCCATTAGTTCGATCGCCCGATCGGGGTCTTTGACCACCGGCGAATACAACCAGGGCATCCGTTCAAACTCGGGAAAAGTTACCCGCTTGGGGTCAACTAGGGCGATTTTCAGATGTGCGGGAGAGTGGCGAACTAGCAGACTGAGGAGAAGCGATCGCAAGAATTCACTTTTGCCACTTCCGGTGGTCCCACCCACCAAAAAGTGACAGGTATTTGGATCGGATAGATCTGCTTCCACGAGTTTACCATCTAAATTCACGCCAATGGCAATTCTGACAGATTCCAGTGTTTCTCCAGGTTGAATGTAATCTGAGAACTGCGCCACTTCCCGATCGGGTCTGGGCAGATCTACACTAACATATCCTGCTTGGGATTTAATTAAGGGACGGGATGCAATCCCTAACTGCACTTGTAAATCTTCGGTTCTATTCAGCAGAGAAACAACTTTCACCCCCAGATGGGGTTTCAGCTTCACTCGGATAAACGCCGGACCAACTGCAGCCCCTAGATAATCAACTCCTATATTAAATGATTCCAGGATTTTTACTAACTGTTCTCCTACGTTTGTAGTAAGCGCTTTAGCGCTTCCCTGCTGGGCGCTGCTGTTTGTAGTAAGCGCTTTAGCGCTTCCCTGCTGGGCGCTGCTGTTTGTAGTAAGCGCTTTAGCACTTCCCTGCTGGGCGCTGCTGTTTGTAGTAATAAGCGCTTTAGCGCTTCCCTGCTGGGCGCTGCTTTCTTGCCGATGGTTTGTAGTGCTTTCTCCCGGATGGTGGGCGGTGCCCACCCTACTGGCAAAAAAAGTCTGACATTTTTGTTGCTGGGGGCAAATTTCACAGAGGTGAGATTGAGTTGTCGGGGGCGGCGGATCTGGTTGTGGAGGTTTCCAGTTTAACCATTGTCGCATCTGTTGCAATTTATGAGGAATCAACTGATGCACCGTTTCTGAAAGCTGTTCCCAGGAATATTCACGTATTTTGAATTCTGGTAAAACGCAGTAAACTGCTGCATCAACTGGTACTTGTTTCTGCTGACCGATCGTATAACTATAGAGGGCAACCTGGATTAATTGAGCTGATGGATCCGCCGGTGCGTAGGTTTTGTAGTCTACCACACACAGGCGATCGCGTTCAAAATCATAGATCAAGCCATCAAAGTCTCCCACTACTTCCTGCCGGGCGCGATCGGGCAAAACAAAAGGATGAGTTAGTCTCTGTTCCGTTGCAATAAAAGTTTTGCTAATCACTTCCCAAAAATTACAATAGCGCCTATTGCTTACTAACAAATGGGCCCAACGCTTAATCAATGCCGTTAAACCCTGCCAGATTTGCGTAAGTTCCGATGCCATCTCCGTAGCAGTCTCCATGTAGGCATAAAAAGCCAACTGGTAAAACAACTGTTGCATCCGGGAGGCTACTTCCTCTACATTAGCATCAGCAGAGGCCAACAAGACTGTAAACTCCGATCGCTGCTTTGCTAGGGCCACAAATTGCTCGCATAGCTGATGAAATATCGTACCAATACCAGCAGCGTCCGAGGGAATAAACATTGTTTTGCCACCAAACTGCTGATGTAAATAGAATAGACGCGGACATTCCGTCGCGACTCTGACGTTTGTGACGCTGAATGAGGTTTCTCCAGTCTTCATAGTAGTTTGTTCGGGACGATCCTGTTTCATTAATTTTACTAGGGCGTGTCATCAGTTAGAGAAAGAAAGGATAGAATAGATAAACCGAAGAGAGAGAAACACAGAGAAAAATGCGTAGATATGCACTTAGAGATGACCAGTGGGAAAAAATCAAGGATTTGCTACCTGGGAGAGACGGCCATGTAGGAGGAACGGCCAAAAATAATCGACTGTTTGTTGAAGCAGTGTTGTATCGATATAGAGCGGGAATCCCGTGGAGAGACCTACCCGAAAGGTTTGGAGATTTTCGAGTAGTACATACAAGATTTAGCCGATGGAATAAAAGTGGAGTGTGGGAAAGGATATTCTTGCTGTTGGCGCAAGACGCAGATAACGAGTATGGGATGATTGATTCGACAATCGTGCGAGCGCATCAACACAGTGCTGGGGCGCAAAAAAAAAGAGTCCGGGGAGGACAGAGAGGACAATGAGTGGAGAGAGTAACGCTCAAGCCATTGGTAGAAGTCGAGGAGGATTAAGTACAAAGATTCATGCCACTTGTGACGCTCTGGGGAATCCCACAGGCTTCTTTTTGACGGGAGGACAAGCCCACGTTCTTGATGGCGCAGATGTCCTCCTTGAAAACCTTGAAGCTGAGGCAATCCTGGCAGATAAAGCTTATGATGCTGATGAGCGGGTCCGTCAAAAACTCCAAGCTCAAGGTTGCACAGCGGTCATTCCCTCCAAGGTGAATCGCCAAGTTCCTTATCCTTATGACAAGCACCTCTACTCTTCTCGCCATCTAATTGAAAACTTTTTTGCCAAACTCAAGCAGGATCGCGCTATTGCTACCCGTTATGATAAAACAGCCCGTAACTTTTTAGGGGCGATTTATCTGGCTGCTTCTGTCGTCTGGCTTAACTGATGACACGCCCTAGCTTAAGGGCTAGATCCTCTTCTGTGAAAACTTCGCACTCTCTGAGTGTATTATGCCTAATGCCCTTTTGTCAAAAGAACGATAACATAAGTTAGGACTGCTGCTACAGTATATAGCCTGTAAGTCTCTCCCAGAGAGAGTTTACAGTCACGGGCTGTTCAAAATGGATAGAGATGCATGGGCTAGAGTGCCGTGGCGAATAGTTGAATTTCTCCGGTGTCATAATGATTGAGGAAAATTTGTTTGCTCGTGCTGGACTAAACTCATGGGAGAACGCTGCGCGAAAAATCGACCATTCACGTGCTGGATTAATCGCCAGTGGAGATCGCTATTGATGGGCGCGATCGCCCTGTGCGGTACGGTAGTATGGGAACTGCTCCTCCCTGTGGGGGTGCCAGCGGTGGCATCCTCATATAGAGGAAAACCCATTAGGAACTCTTCAAGTCCTGCTAAAATAGCGCCGGCGCAACATCTCCAGCAGATAGGAGCCAAGATATGGCGCATTAGGGGTCGAGCTGGGAATCGCTTCCCAACCCTCCCTTTCGAAACCGAGCATGCGACTTTCACCGCACTCGGCTACTGGTTGATAAGTCCTTGTCATGGATAGGCTTGTATTGGGATTACTCCCGTGGGCCCTTGCCTCTTGTTGAGTTCGCCTACGCAGTGCTTTCGCGGCTAGTATGGATGCCTGGCATCGAGCGGTTCGTGCAGGGGAGCTGCCACCCTATTTAACACTCTTTATATACGTTGACTGCATTGGTCGCCTTCTTACCTTGCTCAGGACACTAGCATCTATCTGTTGAGCTTACCTTCGGTTTTACCCTTAGTTACGAGCTTTTCGGCTAATATCTTCCAGAGGTTTCTTATCATATCCGACCCGCGTCAGCGCCTATAGGCATTATCCACAGGCATTACCCTGGGCATTAGCTTCTCGGGCCATCTCTCCCCCCATAGCTTGCGCTTAACATCTAACTTGTCCAGAGACAGCATATGGGAGGTTACTTCGTTCCCTGATAACATTTCACGGTACTTTTAGGTCCATACTGTACCCCGACGGTTATTTGAGTACATTGTTGGCCACAACACATGACCAACACTAACCGCTTTCCCTTTTGGGCCAGCGTATCAGCCTTATTACGCTGGTTATGGATGACGAGGCTTGCATATATTTGTTTGTTCTAACCTTGAGTACCTTTCCTAGCGGCGTCACCGGTTTAGGCTACCAGTTATCCTACATTTGAGTCCTCGCTTGGCACCGCGATGATGTCGCTTCGCAGCACTGAGGACCGGTGTCACTCCTGCACTAAGGAGGAGGGGAATTGAACCCCCATGCTAATCAGAGTTCCCAGTTTCCTAGGCTGGCGTTCCGTATTTGATTACGTTAGGCCAGAACGAATCGCACATATTGACGCCATCACTGCCATAAGCAGAAGCAAATGTTTGGCAAACAGGTGATCGCCCAGATCGACTATAGAATGTTCGCCTAATGGTCATTGGGCCCGCCCAGCAGAGGTCTGCTTGGCAGCTGAGATAGAGGCATGGGAAATCAATGGCAAATTATACACGGGCACGCAATCTCTGGAAAAACTAGCAAATTTATCAGGCTACCGGGGATCGCGCCAATTTTAGGAGAGGATTATGAAACGGAGTCGTTCTACAAACCCAATGCATCGTCGGTCACGTCCGCTACTCGGGGCGATCGCCATAATAGGAGCCTTAGAAACTGCCTTGCTCACGGTAGCTGAACTGACGGGAAGTGCTGCGGCTGTCTGCCCTACCAGTGGCTGCAAGGAAGTCCTTTCCAGTCCCTATGCCACGGTTTTGGGACAGCCTTTAACCCTATTTGGCTTTCTAGGCTACACCAGCATGGCCATTATGGCGATCGCTCCCCTGCTAGTTAATGCAGACAAAAACGAGGAATTGCGGCAGAACCTGGAACGCTGGACTTGGCTGCTGCTGTTTGGGGGGGCCACGGCGATGGCGGTAGGTAGCAGCTACCTAATGTATATCATGGCCTTCAAGATTCAGGCTTTCTGTCCTTACTGCGTTGTCTCAGCTTTATTGTCTGGGAGCATGTTGGTCCTGACCTTGGTTGGCCGCCCTTGGGAAGACATCGGCCAGCTATTGTTTACTGGAGTTGTAGTAGGTATTGTGACATTAGTGGGGGCCTTAGGGGTCTATGCCAACGTTGATAATCCCACCATCGTTAATAATCCCGCAGTCACAGATCGAAAGGCGCCGCCAATAGTTACTACCACTTCCGGACCAGCAGAAATTGCTCTGGCCCGTCATCTGAAAAACATCGGGGCCAAAAAGTATAGTGCCTACTGGTGTCCCCACTGCCACGAGCAGAAACAGATGTTTGGTTCGGAAGCCGCGAGTCTGCTCAACTATATAGAATGTGCGCCCGATGGGCTTTCTTCCCAGACAGAACTCTGCAAGACCGTTGGGATAACGGGCTTTCCGACTTGGGAAATCAACGGCCAGTTATATTCCGGCGTGCAATCCTTGTCCAAACTGGCTGATTTGTCTGGATATACCGGACCGCGCAACTTTATCCAACGCTAACAACCGGTGATGTGAGTGAGGAAAATCACGGAAGGCGGAAGGAACGGTCACAGCAGCGATCGCAACCGGGATGTGATAATAGATATATCCATGTTTGAGGTGAAATGACTGGCTCATTGAACAAAAGTTCTGCCGCCCTGCATGCGATCGCCCTAACGATCGCCTTAGCTCTAATTTCTGGTCATTACAACTTTCAGAAAGTTCCCATAGCCAATAAATTCCCCGCCTTAGGAGTCCAGATAGAACCAGACGCAGCTACAACATATCCGGAAATCAGGAAAATAATTAAGTAGTTATTACTCAGGTTAAGGCGCTATAAAAATTGAGTAAAACTACGACGAAAGGTATAAAAGCGATCGGGTGCGATAGAAAAGTAATAAAAATTAAGCAGACATCCACAGCACAATAGTTGGCTGTGGTTTTCTCTAAATATATAAGTTTAGTAAATCACCTTGTTTAAGCAAGAAAAAGCTCGCCAAATATCAAAGAAAATCTCAAAAAAAAGAGATAGTGGCATCAGTTCTTGAGATCTGGTCTGCAACAGCAGCTTTTGGTCGCTGTGCAGGAATAGATGGTCGCCAGGGAACATTTGCAGCAGGAAGGTGTTGCTTGTCTCCTCGCGCCAAGCTGAAAGGTGGTCTTCAGTGATTACCAGATCTTGCTTACCTCCAAACACAGAAATGGGACAATCAAATGGTTCGGAGTGTGAGTAGGTATAATTTTCCACGAGCAAACCTGCTGCCTTGAGGCTTGGTCGCAAAGAAAGCATGAGTTCGGCATCTTCCAATACTGATTCTGGTAAAATGAGTTTGAAATTTTCCCACATCGATTCCGATAAATCGGCGATCGATGACGCTGCTTGGATAGACTCGTCATCAGCAAGTTGAGAGAAAGAAGGATGTCGATCGAATCGCGCTCGCCCAAACTCTGTATTTTCTGGTAATCGCTGGCGTATATGCCAATAAATACCCCCGTATTTGAGCCAGCCAGATTTTCTGGCCTTTGCCCTCCATCTTCCAGAGCCTCCCAGGCGAGCCACCGTTGCTGAGGGTCCATCTTACAGGCTTCTCGGCGTCTTCCGCATGCTCTTGTCCTGAAGGACGCGGCATGCTCCAGACACCGCGCGGAGATATGCCGAAAAACTCGGCATCAAATTGGTCTAGGTTCTCCACGAAGCCACCCCAACGAGTGCTGATTTTACCCGGTTTCCCCTCGGGGTCGTAGAAACTATCCACATTCCAGCGGTCTGCCGGCACTTCGGTAATGGCGTCAACCCCATTTACGAGCAAGTTCCAGAATGCTTCGGGGCTATTTGCTCAGCCAGGAAACCGGCAACCCATGCCGATGATGGCAATAGGTTCTTTTGAAGAGTTATTTTTGCTGTCTGTGCGCTCTTGATTCATGCTCTGATTCCTATCTTCTCTATTTAATGCAACAATCGATACCAGGATGATTACGCATCACCAACATAATATCCTTCAAGGAGGCTAAAATTAGCCCTGAAAGGCTAATTTTAGCCAAGAGGTTCTGTAAGTGTTACACTAAACCAGAGAGTCACATCAGGGGATTTAGCAGAAGCCATTGGCCAAAGTATGCCGCATAAATTACAGCCACACCAGCTCCCCTAGGGAGCGAGAGAAAATGAAAGGCTTAATCGTAGATGCCGTTGTTCAAGCGATCGCCCCCTTGGGTGTAGACATCGGCAACAGCGGTGACAGTGAAGTTTTCCAGGTTTGCTTGCAGCCTTTCTTTCTGGCCATCGCTCAATCCCGGAATATCCAGAACATCCTCTACCTGCTGGTAGGGGGCGTACTTAATTATTTTGCGACCCAGCACCGGGTAAAAACCGCGATACTTCATAAATGCTCGCAGATTTGTGTTGTTCAAATCGATTTTATCTTTAATCTCTGCTAGCTTATCGTCAGCCTGATTGCGTACTGGGACTTCAGCTACTACTACCGGCGATGACTGCCAAAGCAGATCGGTTAAATCAGCCGCCTGCGCCCGAGGAGCATTTCCCAGACAGGCCAACAACAGCACCAATACCGGCAACAAGCACAGTAATCGTTTCATCTTTCCGTTCCTACCTAATTTTTGAGCGTATTTTAACTGGACTACAGCATTTTATTTTATTTTATCTGCGATACAATGAACAACTGACGGTGGGTTAGTCAGTTGACCAGTTCATGAGACGCAGCCAGTCAGGGCCGGGTTTGCAAAAAACTATCCAACTCAGCAAAAGAGCAAGCAGAGGTCAAAGTTGGCGTCTCGTAGCCCTTGAGGTTAACGGTAAACTGCTCAAACAGCTTCGGCGAAACTCCCAGGCTGGAGAGGTATTGATAGGTAGTTTTTCCTAGGGCAACATCTCGACTAATTTTTTTGGTGCAAGATTCCAGGCGAAAGGCGGCATTGACTGTATCTCCCAGGGCTGTGTAATCTGGGCGATCGCCACTACCCATATTGCCAACCATAGCATAACCTGTATTAATGCCCGATCCAATGCGCAAGGGAAAAGGCAGGGGAAAGTCATCCGCCAAATCCCGAGTCATCTTGTGTAATTTGTTGAGGGCACCGAGGACCTTCAGCAGTTCGGTAAAGCTGACTCCTTCGGTGCCATGAAACCAGACCGCCATGATGGCATCGCCAATATATTTATCCACTCAGCTACCTTCAGTACGCATTATTTCTCCAGCATGGCGGAACCAGGTGCCAATCATAGCGGAGAGCAAAGCGTCATCCATTTGCTGAGTCAGACCTGTAAAATTGCGGATATCCACCACCATCACCGAGATTAAGCGACGGACATGCAAGGTTGCCGTGACGTTATAATCTGCGGAGTCGTTACTGGTGGAGGCATCATCCTTTTGGGCAGAGGGACTGTAGAAATTCAGTTGTGTCTGACCAAAGGTGAGGAGATCGCCATTCCGCAAGGTTACCGAAATGCTGACTCGGCGTCCATTGACAAAGGAGCCGTTACGACTGCCTAGATCGATCAGATAAAATTCGCCTGTCTCGGTGTATTGCAGCATGGCGTGGTGGCGGGAAATCCAGGGGTCTGGCAGGACAAAATTGTTGTCATCGGTCCGACCTATGGTCCAGCAATTACTACCAACCAGGGGGAGATAGCGATTCCCTGACTCTGTCTGAAGTACTAAATGAGGATTGCCGATCTTACTCACTGCAGGCTTAGCCTAAGAAGAATATTTCCGCTCTCATGCATCCTGAAAGATAGATTTCGGACTGTGTGGGCATCTGTGCGGTGTTCGGAGAAACTCCACAATGCAGCAATCACTCTATCGCGCAGGCGACTATCCAGAACAAACTGTCTACTAATATTGTACTCAAGACAGCTCCGCTAAATGCCCACCAGTGTAGCTGCCGGGTGCCCAGAGGTAAAATCCCGGCAACTAAGAGAATTACACTTAGAACTACTGCCCAGCTGATTCCCCAAGGGGTCTGAATCTGGGCGATCGCACTTTGCAAGACTGGCATTGCCAGTTCTGGGGACACCTGCATCAGCTGACGCCAGTGAGGAATCAAATCCACGATATAGAAATATATATCTGTGATCGCCGTGCCCAATAGGGAACCGAGGTAGAATAGGTTTCCCACCATTGCCCAACGACGCCAAAGACACCAGATGGCCACTGGCAGACCTATAGCTTCAACTGGCAAATGCCACAAGGGTTCCCAGCGCAGCCAACCCCAATATATGGAACCGGCTAGCCAACTCCAACTAAATCCTAGCAGTAAGTCTCCCCATAGTCTGGTTGACTGACGAGCGAGCAGCTGGATACTGCCACCAACGAGGCCAGCTGTCATTGCTAGGCTTAACCAAGGCAGTTGCCGCACTAATGGAGCCTGGAAAAATACTGGCACGCAAACCAGAAACACCGCTACTGTGAAGGTAGCCCTTGTCCTGCCGATTCTCTCCCATAATAGGGTAGATAATTTGCGCTCTGACTTGACCCCTAGTGGTAAATAAGACGAAAAACTGTGGTTAAACAATGTTTTTGAATTTTTCTTTACTTAACTTCATCTTTCTTAATATATCAGCTCTTACAATCATTGCCATCAAAAGCCAGTAATGGGGGATGAGGGACTGGTGATGGGGGACTGGTGATGGTCACGGGGGCGGGGGAGCGATAGCCCTGATGTTGTCTAAAAGTTACCCTGTTTATCAGTAAATTAGCATAATTTGTAATATAAAATACATTATCTAATAGAAGTAACTACATCGCTCTATAGTTGTAGATTGTAAGTTGTAGATTGTAGGTTGTAAGTTGTAGGTTGTAAGTTGTAGAACTAACCAATAACAACTAACCAATAACATTATTCAGGATCCCATGAGGATTACCAAAAATAAATTGCTTAAATTCGCAGGGGTAGCAGTTGTCAGTGCTATACTGACGATGCCCACAAAAGCGATCGGCCAAGCTATTCCTTCACAGGTGTCGCAGATGAATGTATTTCAGGCTGCGGTTTTAGGTATGGTGCAAGGGATGACGGAGTTTATACCGATCAGCAGTACGGCACACCTGAAAGTGGTGTCAGTGGCGCTGGGATGGGGGGATCCGGGTGTTGCTTTTACCGCTGTGATTCAGTTGGGAAGTATTGCGGCTGTGCTATGGTATTTCTGGGGGGATTTGAGTCAACTGAGCAAGGGTGTTGTGTCTGCTATAGGTAAGTCGGATTATCAGTCCCAGGATTTTCGGATCGCTTTAGGGATTGGTTTGGGCACAATCCCGCTCGTCTTTTTCGGGTTGCTGATTAAAATATTCGTGCCTGACTACGATCATTCCCCTCTGCGAAGTCTGCCAGCGATCGCGATCGCCTCAATTGTAATGGCTATTCTGCTGGGAGTTGCCGAACGCATTGGCAGTCGTAAGCGGGATTTCGATCGCCTGGATATGCAAGATGGGATCTGGATGGGATTGGCCCAAGCAATGGCGATCGTCCCTGGCGTTTCACGGTCTGGTTCGACGATTACGGCGGGTTTGTTTATGGGTTTAGAACGAGCAACGGCGGCTCGTTTTTCCTTTCTCTTGGGCATTCCCGCGATTACCTTAGCTGGGTTGGTTGAGTTTGTCGGTGTCCTGAAAGATGGCATGGGTAACGCTGGGTTGATACCCTTGATTGTGGGTTTGATCTCTTCGGGGGTTTTCTCTTATCTGGCGATCGCCTGGTTGATTCGTTTCCTGCAATCTCGCAGTACCTTAATCTTTATCTTGTATCGGCTGATATTTGGAGTAGGGATCCTGGTCTGGCAAATCTCAACTGGTTTGTAGTAATACCATTTTGATTTAATGATGATACAGTTAGTAACTTCGCTGTTATCCCGCCGGGGTATGCTTACCCCGGCTAATAAAGTCGGTTAAAACCGACTAATAAATAATATTTGAAGTAATTGTAGCATTGTTTTTTCAAAATGGGATAAGACAGACTTGACGGCTTCGGTAGGGTAAGGACTTTAGTCCTTACTACGAACAATAAGAATAATCAACAATGAGCAATATTTATATTCGTCCTGCTAGGATTACTAAAGTTCTGCCCGGGTCGATCGCGGCGGAAATTGGCTTTGAACCTGGTGATGCGATCTTGGCTATTAACGGCGATCGGCCCCGGGACTTGATTGACTATCAGTTTTTGTGCGCGGATGAATTCCTGGAACTAGAAGTATTAGATGCTGCTGGTCAAAGTCATCAGATTGAAATTGAGAAAGACTACGATGAAGACTTAGGGTTGGAATTTGAAACCGCCCTATTTGATGGCTTGATGCAATGTAATAACCGCTGTCCTTTTTGCTTTATCGATCAACAACCATCCGGAAAGCGGGAAAGTTTATACATGAAAGATGATGATTACCGTCTGAGTTTCCTTTACGGGAGTTACTTGACTTTAACTAATCTTACCCAGGGAGAATGGGAGAGAATTGAGCAAATGCGACTATCTCCTCTCTATGTTTCCGTACATGCAACTGAACCAGATGTGCGAATTCGCTTGCTGAAAAATACTCGTGCTGGTTTAATTTTAAAACAGTTGGAGTGGTTTCAAGCACGACGGCTACAAATTCACGCTCAAGTGGTTGTTTGTCCTGGGATTAATGACGGTCAACATCTGGAAATAACATTGCGAGATTTAGCATCATTCTACGGAAGTGAAATTCCAACTGTAGCATCTGTAGCAGTTGTACCAGTGGGGTTAACCAAGTTTCGCCCCACTGAGGATGAATTAATCCCTGTAACACCTGAAAAGGCACGGGAAGCGATCTCACAAGTACAACTGCTTCAGACAGAATTCCGCCACGAGATGGGGTCTAATGTAGTTTGGTTAGCGGATGAGTGGTTTTTGATTGCTGGAGAGGAATTGCCACCTGAATCCCATTATGAAGATTATCCCCAAATTGGTAATGGTGTGGGTTCAATTCGCCTGTTTATTCAAGAATTTCAGGAAATTGCTGAGGAACGATTAATTGCATCCGTGCGATCGCCACGCCAGTATGCTTGGGTGGTGGGCAATGCGGTGGAAAAGGCATTTCAACCCCTGGTGGAACAATTAAATCAGGTAGCAGGATTAAAGGTCAATCTGGTGGCCCTGAATAGTAAATATTGGGGACAGGAGATTACCGTGACTGGGTTGCTGACGGGTGAAGATTTGCTGCAAGGTTTACAAGGACGAGATTTAGGAGATGGGATTTTGCTGCCTTCTTTGATGCTGAAGCATGGGGATACTCTGTTTTTAGACGATCGGTCGGTGGCGGAATTAGAGTCAAGGTTGGAGACGAAGATTTTGCCAGTGGCAGGAGTTGCCGAGTTGATTGAAACTTGTCTGAGACAGTAGGTTTGGTTCAGAATGTTGGTATCAACTACCGATCGTAGGGAAAAGGCTTGCTCAGGTCAAAAAGATCGGCGAATTCATCTTCTGTCATGCCAGTTTCAGCCAATGCCCGATCGACTGCAAGCTCTAACTGTTTGACAGCGCGTTTAAGTTCTTTTTCCGTTGTCTTGTTTTTCGGGTAATAGAAGCCCAAGATTTCGCCATCCCGTTCCACTGCTAGCGGTGTCCTGCCGGATAAATAGTCGGTCATCCGCTCCCGAAATTCATCGAGTTCTATATGTTTTAGCTTCATCTTAGATTCGGTGGTGTTCGGTTATTACTTCCATTTTTACTATAGCAGTATGGGGTTGAACGCAGGTAAAAATATGGTACATCTGACAATATACAGGTAGGGTGCATCTCATAGAAGCGTCGCCGCCCGAACCCTAAAGGGTCCGGCTACAGATACAAAGCCCACGCTCCGGGCCCCCTCCGCTGCGCAGGGGCTATATTGCAAAACCGGGATGCACCCTACAGGTCAACAATGTGACATTATATACTAGGAATACACAGTCCTCGCGATACTTGGTGAGCATATGACCACCGCCGCCAATCTTTTGCTAGACTAGAGATCAGAGTTTGGAGTTGATAGAGCTATGATTGCAAGTAGCAAGCCCGATGTGCTAGAATCTCGGCCTAGTAAATTTTTGAGTGATGAACCGCCCTTGGAAACATATCGCCATCTCAAACAAATCATCCTGTTACTGTTGTGCCTGGAGTGGTGGTGGCGCGATCGCCCGGAGGCCCCGCCAGAGCGACGGAACAATTTCTTTGCAGCCGGAAATTTGACGATATATTACAGTAGTCGTCATCGCCGGAACGAGCACTTCCGGGGACCGGATTTTTTTGTAGTATTGGACACGGAGTTCAGAGAGCGTACAAGTTGGGTAGTCTGGGAAGAAGATGACAAGTATCCAAATTTGATTATAGAAATCCTATCAGAATCTACGGCGGAAACGGATAGGGTTACCAAGAGGGAACTATACCAGAATGTATTCGGAACGCCGGAATATTTTTGGTTCGATCCCTACAGCATGGAGTTTCAAGGATTTCGCCTTTCAGGGCCAGGGGGAACATATGTAGAAATAACTCAGAATGAGCGGGGCTGGATGTGGAGCGAACAGCTAGAGTTGTTTTTGGGAATAGTAGAAGAACAGCTGAGGTTTTTGACTGCAACGGGAGAGTTGGTTCCGGCTCCCACAGAGGCAGCTATCCAAGAACGGTTGCAGACAGAAGCGGAACGCCAACGGGCCGAAGCCGAACGCCAACGGGCCGAAGCACAAAGCCAACGGGCCGAAGCACAAAGCCAACGGGCCGAAGCACAAAGCCAACGGGCGGAAGAGGAACGTCAACGGGCCGAAGCACAAAGCCAACGGGCCGAAGAGGAACGTCAACGGGCCGAAGCACAAAACCAACGGGCCGAAGAGGAACGTCAACGGGCCGAAAAGGAACGTCAACGGGCCGATGCAGAAAGCCAACGGGCCGAAGAGGAACGTCAACGGGCCGAAAAGGAACGTCAACGGGCCGATGCACAAACCCAAGAGGCTCAAGCAGCAAAGGCCCAATTAGAAATGTTGCGCAGTCGGCTACAAGAACTTGGGATAGACCCCGATGAATTGAATTAGGAGGCTCGCTCTTTCATGGTCCATCGATCGCCCATCGTAACTGTCACCGGACGGTGGAATTATTTCTGCCCCTGATGTTCATACCAGCAGCAAAAGGTTTATCATTGAAACAATCTACCACAAGCACGCGAGGAGCGATCGCATGGAACCTCAGACAACGATTATTCCACTAGAACTGGCTGACGGCACGATGGTGAGTGTGGAAGCGACTCTCAGAGGAGAACAGCCTATATCAGACCGGTCTCGACCTTTTAAGCAGGTCACGGATACAATCAGGGCAGTGGCCAAGGAAATGCTAGGTGTGGTGCAGGAAGCAAAACCTGATAAAGCTACCATCAAATTTGGATTAGAAGTTACTTTGGAATCTGGAGAACTCACAACATTGCTTGTCAAGGGTTCTGGCAAGGGAAATTTAGAGATTACCCTGGAGTGGGGCAATTAACTCCACAAAGGAAGGCTGTTGTTAAATCTAGAAGATGGAAATGCAATTAGACAAACTCTTGCAGCAATGCACCCTCCGCTTAAGCGTAGCAGGCGATCGGGGAACAGGTTTCTTTGTGGCTCCTGGGTGGATCCTTACCTGTGCCCATACTGTAAAAAAGGCTGGGAACCTGCCTGTTGACTTGTTCTGGCAAGATCGGAACTACAAGGCAATAATTGAGAAATGCCAAGCCGAAACTTATCTTGATTGGGCAGTTTTGAGATTGGAGGATCCAGTTCCGTAGTAAGCACTTTAGTGCTTCCCCGGCTTCCCCGTTCGTAGTAAGCACTTTAGTGCTTCCCCGTTCGTAGGTACGTTTTCTATCCGAGATTAAAAAATCAGCTGATTTTCATTAATATATGAATGATTTAGCAGCAATTTATGAGAACAATAACAGGCAAATAAATAATGGAAGTCGTCCGTACTTTTGCAGAAATGGAATGGGGAAGGTGTGGTTTAGTTAATGATGAAGATGAACTGTCATACCCGCCTTTCAGCGCTTGGCGATATCAACAGTGCCATCCAGAATTGGAATAATCGATCGTCAAGGCAGTAGAATCTTTCCAAGGTAATGTAGAATGGTCGATAACCTTCACAGGTAAAAATTGGGTAATTGCTCCCAAGCGACTGCAAACAATTCAGGACGTGAGGGGTTACAGAACTTATGGAGAAGCTTTAATATCATTAGCGAAAGAAGACCCTGAATTTAGTAAGCAAGCTAACTATGATGTTACCGCTTTGGCGGATAAAATTAAGGAGACTGTCCACAGTGATTATAGTTGGAGGCAATTTGTTTATCATTAGAAGCTTGTGGAGGTTTTTCGCTCGTTTTGGTAGAATCGAAAGTCAAAGGGGCATTCCCGGGTTAGAAAGACAATTCACTCCCCCTAAAAAAAGACCGCCAAACCCCGACGCCACAACGGCAATGGGTCGCATCAGTTATAGTCCAGGTACAGACTGTTCAGAAATTGCTGAAGATATTTTATCAGCAGCAGGCGATCGGGGTAAAATTCTGCGTATAGACCCCCCAGTTGGTAATACACTGACTCTTCTAGAGGACGGTGAAATAGAACCAGGATTTATCTACCATGAAGTCTATACCGATGGTCGGTACGTCTTCGATCCGAGATTAAACGATCGGCCAATATTGATGAAAGAATGGCAAACTTTAATTAAATATCTTAATCCAGGAGCACAGATTCAATGACAACGATAACTGGCTTTGAAATTATCGATGTTCTCAAAACTTGGGGAGAACTTGAATGGGTAAGGTGTAAAGCAGTTTGTGGCAAAGATGAGAGACTCTCTCGTCCGCCTTTCAGCGCATGGCGATATAAACAGCGCCATGCAGAATTAGAATCCTTGATAATCAAGGCGGTGGAATCTTTCCAAGGTAATGTAGAATGGTCGATAACCTTTACAGGTAAAAATTGGTTAATTGCTCCTAAGCGACTGCAAACAATTCAGGACGTGAGGGGTTACAGAACCGATGGAGAGGCTTTAAGAGCATTAGCGAAAGAAGACCCAGAATTTGGCAAGCAAGCTAACTATGATGTTCCCGCTTTGGCGGATAAAATTAAGGAGACTGTAGTCGCTTCCCAAAAAGTCCCAAGTTCATTCGAGAACGTCGGTCAATAAACCGGGTTTCTCTGGTCATATCATTAATATCTAACTACAGCAGAAACCCGGTTTCTAAGCGACCGCTTAGACCTAACAATCCCCACAAGAAATGTAGAGAGGCGAACGGTAAGCATCTCTACAGAAAATTGACTTGTAATAAGCTGATGTACATCTTTATCATAACATCAATTCTGTTATTGTCAACCCCAGTTTGATATTTTTTTGAGAAAAATTAATAAAAAATTCGCGATTATGAAGTTGCACAATAATGGATGGCATTACCAGACTCAGGGAACGAGAAACAATTCGCAATTTCCTCTAACAATCTCCACAAAAACTGTAGAGATGCAAGCACGCGCGTCTCTACAGAAAATTAGCTTATTACAAGTCGATAAACGCCATATTTGTGATCGCATAAATTTTGAGATTGTCAACTATTTTTTGAGATTTTTTTACAAAAATAAAAATTAGCGATTATGGGGTTGCACAATAAGAGAATGAAAGGACTTTTGCTCATCTTTGTTTACCTTTGTGCCAATCTTCGCCCCCTGGTAACTGAGTTAAATAATCATTTATAACTAGGGGTAACTCCTTTTTGGAATGGCTGTATGTCAGATATAGTAAACTCTCAGCCCTTTGCATTATCTCACTTCTATCCACCATTTCTGAAAGTTGAGATGGACTGTATGCACCATTGCTAACTTCCACACTCGCTGTCGCGATCGCAGCTTCCAGTTCATCCTCGATCGCCGACGGCCATTCATCCAACTTAATGTAATATGAGGTTTTATTATCTTTGAGATTCAGCTTGTGAATTTCTCGTACTGAATCTCTAATTGAAGCTGCCCAAGAATTAGTTAATCGCTCTTCTACTTGGTTTTTAATCAAGTGAATCAGCATCCTGATTAAAAATGATTCAATATTGCGCAATACTGCCTGTTTACTCATTCCCTCTAGCTCATCGACAATTGCTAAAGCATCCATGTAACGCCCCTCTAATATACTCGTTCTTAAATCCATTAGCTCTTGAGTCATATTACCGAATTCGTCATTGACTATCTGCTGCAATTATATCGTTTTTTCAATTGAGAAACCAGGTAATTACTTTAAACCCTGGTTTCTGGCTACAGGAGGAGCGGTCCTAGGATCTATTCGGCTCGTAAGACCCCTTCAATTGACCGTATTGATCGTATAGTTCTAGGGGAATATCTGCGTTATCGCTGATCGCTTGCAGGGCCGCTCGCAAACTGTCCATATGTTCGTCCATGTTTACTAATGTATCGTAGTCGCCCCTATTCCCCGCCGTGATAAAGGTCTCTTTCACCGCGCGGACATATTCTGGTTTCAACTGCACCGTGATTAAATTTTCAGTCACATTATATTCGCAGATCGTTGGTATACCCGTACAGGCACGAGATAGATGGGCGCGGGCTGTTTTTAAGACTAGGGCGACTCTTAATTTGACTTCCGCTGCTGCTAGGGAAGCGCTGTAGGAACTGATTAGCCGTTGCGCAACTGGATAGTGAAAACTGTCTTTGTGTACCTGTTGGGCATAGGTGAGGGCTAGACGCCAGTTGCTTACCGCTTGCGCATATTCCTGCTGTTCGGAGAAGCTTTTGGCTTGTTTTGCTAATCTCAATGCTTCTTGGTATGTTGTAGCAGAAAATTCCTCTCTCGTTTGCCGATCGCGTGCCGATGCCAACCCCGACTGATATGCTACCCATAACTGCTGGGCCTCTAGAGCGGCCATTGTCCCTTTGTTGACAGCAGACAGCTTATTTACCGCTTCCGACCAGGTTGCTTGCACTAGAATCCAATTTTCTAGAGTTTGGGCTATTCCCTGACGCGCTGAAGCAATGCTTGCTAACTCCTTCGCTGCTTCTAGTTGTCCCAGGGCCTCTTTCTCTAATTGCAATCGCTTATCGATCGCCACCAAGTTGGCCCCGTATTCCTGAAGTTTTTTCGACCGCAGTTCATGCACGTAGCTGTCTGGAGTTATGATTGATAGCAGGGCGATCGCCTGCTGCCAGAGTAACTTCATCTCTTGCCATTTTTCCACAGGATGGGGCGGATCTTGACTCATAATTGCCGCTGACATGGCCTTATCCATCGCCCTGACCATCAAGTCCAAATTCTGCGCCTGCCGTTGGTTACTCTCTAACATCTGTTGGGCCCTAGCGTGATGGCCCGACCAGAGGGGAATCTTTTCCAAGTCCTGCGTCGCCGTTACCAATTTTTCTAGCGCTAATTTCAGTCCGGCAGTATTCTTTTCCGACTCAGCGGTTGCTGCTGCTGAAGAGATTAATTCCGAGGCTGTTTCTATGGGAACGCATCGCCCCCCGATCGCAATCGCGCAGGGACGAGTTAAAGCATAAAATGCCCCCAGGAAAGACACAATGCTAATCCCCATCCCTGCTACTAACAGCAATAGCTCCAACTTATATTGAGGAAGCCGTGATTTCTGCCTAACCCGCGATCGCGAATCAGTTTTAGCTAAAACTTTCTGTTGCCTTAACAGATGATTGCCTGTCAAACTCAAGCGCTGGTGCCGACTGATTTTGAGATGATTAATTATATAACTACCCCAGCGCTGGGCCCCGAGACCTGAGGAAGAACTTGACTGGGGACGTGGCAGAATAACAACCGATCGGTTCTGCTGCGCTTTTCCTGGCACCACCTGAGAGATAATGGTAAAATCCAGATCGGCATAAGGCTGCTTTTCCCCAGCGACTCTCAGGAACATTTTTACCTGGCGGACAGCAGGGAGAGGCTGGGCGAGTAGGGCCTGCTGTAGGATATGGAAGGTTTGTTGCCTATCAACCGGATCTGCCCCGTGTTGCACCAAAACTAGCAAGGTTTCCTGCTGGAGTTTGCACCACACCTGCATCGCAGCAGACAGTCGCGACTGCAACTCCTGCTGTACTCTCTGTTGCCAATTGTGTAACTGCTCCTGATGTGCTACTGTTTCCATAAGCTAACTAGTAATTAAGTCTGACTCTGTTCGAGTTATTCTACTTTAGGACTATGCCAGCATAATTCTGGCAGTTTTTCACCAAACAGTTGAACGAACCATGATGCATCCTAAACTCCAGAGTGCCTTTGCCCTTCGAGGCGATGTACTCAAGATTATCAGTGGCTTGACTAATTTTAATCCCCAAAAGGTCGCTGCTACTGTCAAGGCGGCTGACTTGGGCGGTGCTACTTGCGTTGATATTGCTGCCGACCCAGACTTGGTGCGCCTGTGCCGTCAGATCGGCAACTTGCCTGTCTGCGTCTCCGCTGTGGAACCGGAGAAGTTCCCTCCTGTGGTGGCCGCTGGTGCTGACTTGATTGAAATTGGTAACTTTGATGCTTTCTATGCCCAAGGACGGCGGTTTGAGGCTCCAGAGGTGTTGCAGCTGACTCGCCAAACCCGATCGCTCCTTCCCGATATTACCCTCTCTGTCACCGTCCCTCACATCTTGCCCCTGGACGAACAGGTGCAACTGGCAGAAGACTTGGTGCAGGCGGGGGCTGATATCATTCAAACGGAAGGCGGTACTAGCAGCACCCCCACTCACTCGGGCACCCTCGGGTTACTTGAAAAAGCTGCTCCCACTTTAGCTGCTGCTTATGAAATTTCCCGCGCCGTTAAAGTACCAGTCCTTTGTGCTTCCGGTATCTCTAGCGTTACCGCACCCCTGGCGATCGCCGCTGGTGCTGCTGGCGTCGGCGTCGGTTCTGCCGTTAACCGCCTGGATAGCGAAGTGGCAATGATTGCTGCTGTCCGCAGTTTAGTGGAAGCCCTGGCAACTGTCAAGCCAGCATCCCTCGTTCGCGTCTAAATTTTGGCCTCGTTGGTGGCGGGCATGAGCCCGCTACCAACGCAGGAGTGTTATATTAAGTCTGAGATGTTTATCGATGTTTATCAAATAGTTTAGAAATGAGTATTATATGTGAACTTAAACGAATTCCACCAGAAATACTTGATGAGTTCAAGAATAATCCGTCTCAAGTGGAATATTTTTTTAACTCAAGGTGGAACAGATCGGTTTCTCCCTTTGCTTCGGAGTGGGATGTTTCTCCTTTAGACTTACACAAATACTGGGACCATATGACAGTACTGCTAGCTGGATATGAAACTCGTTCCGGTTGGAGTTTTAAAGATAAAAGGCTTTTGAACGAGCTGATTTTCGCTGAATATAGAAAGTCTTGGCCCGAGTTTTTGGTGATTGATAACTCCCAATGGGATGGTCTCCCTCTTGTGAATGCAATTTTCTCGGGGCGGGACGTTGGACCAGATCTTAGCTATGGCCCAGCACGCTATTTATTGCCTGAGGAAGTTGAAATAATTGCATCGGCTCTAGATGACATCTCAGTCGAGTCATTTTCTGAACGTTATGAAATGTTGTCATATGAGGTGGATGCAGAAATATATTGACTGGTCAGAAGAGGAAATGCTACAGTGGCTGACAGATTATCACATTGCCCTGTGCTCTTATTACCAAAAAACAGCTAGACAGAAGCAAGCCATCTTACTCTATTTATGCTAGAAAATTTTGGTCTAACAAGGCCGTTGCAGTCGGACGCGCCAAAGTTATTCACCCCTGGCGATCGCCTCTTGCTACCGTTTCACCTAACTAACGCCAAACCTCTACCATTGACAATCTTCACATTTTATGTTTTGCCCGATCGCGCCCCACTCGCTGAATCGAGTTTGTGGGCCAGAGAGATATATTAAGAATTATAAACAAACCTAGCCACAGGGGGTGGTGATAAGATATAAAAAAGACAGTCCGCAGTTTACATGGTTGAGTTTAATTATGCTCACCTACTTATCTATCATGTTTGTGTACCTGATGGGCAAACAGCCAAAATCAAGAACAACGGTCCAGAGCAATGCTTCGACACTCGGATCGAAGTTTTACCAGCCTAACCTGGCTTAAGCACATGATAGATCTATTGTTGCCCAATTTGCTTGACCATCTTAGTAAGGGTCGATCTGGCAATGTCGGATGGGTTAGTAACCGTTCGTAGTGAGGACTAAAGTCCTCAACCTACCTGCAGAAGGACTAAAGTCCTTACTACGAACCTAAGTACGAGAACCGGGAAAATGTTACGAGATATTACGATAGAAAACTACCGCTGCTTCAAAGATTTTACCATCACAGGATTAGCGCCAGTCAACCTGATTGTTGGTAGTAACGAAATTGGCAAAACCAGTTTCATGGAAGCAGTATATCTGTTAGTTAATCACCGTAAACCAGAAAGTTTGCTGTCACTGCTATCTAACCGAGGGGAAATATTGCCCGCAACACCAACTCGCTATCACGTCCGGCATTTGTTTCGCGGTCATCAATTGAACTTTTTTCAGAAAATATGCCTAAAATCTCAGCAAGAGCGATCGCGCCAACTGGAAATCAAATTGTCTCCCTTATCGCCACCAAACCCGGAAGAGAAAGTCGAACATGATGCCCCGGTATTTGAATTGATCTGGTTCTCGGAAGATGCTAAATTTAAGTTTCCTGGCAGTCCAGATGGATCGATCGGGGGGAAATTCTGGCGCTATGGCAAAACTGCCCCGGAAAATATCTTTACTAACCACAGCAACTCGAGTATATTTATTACCGATCGTCATCTGAATGTGGAACAGCTAGCAAGCAGATGGGACGCGATCGCCCTCACTGAGAAGGCCGAGTCAGTGGTGCAGGCGTTGCAAATTATCAATCCCGAGATCGAGAGAATTACCTTTACCAGTAGTCTTAGTTCTAGTAGCGGCATTTTAGTCAAGCTTAAATCACAAAAACACCCTATTCTCTTAAGCAGCATGGGTACAGGCATGAGGAGGGCGATCGCCCTAGGAATATCAGCAGTAACAGCGGCAAATTCTGTCTTCTTGGTGGAGGAAATCGATGCTGGTTTGCACTATGAAGTGCAAACAGATATATGGCGGTTAATCTTACAAATAGCGCAGCAACTGAAGGTACAGGTTTTTGCTACTACCCACAGTTGGGATTGTATCTGTGCTTTTACAGAAGCGGTGAACGAATTAGAAGATAACTCAGTCGGGATGTTATTTCGCTTGAGTAAGAAGTATGGGAAGTTACGCCCGGTTGAATATACAGCTGAAGATTTAGAGATTGCTGTTCGCCAAAGTATTGAGGTGCGCTGATGGCTAAAAAACGCAAACCACCTCAACCAAAACCTCAGCAATTGTTAGTTGAAGGCAAAAATGACCGTCATGTTATCTGGACTTTGTGCGCGCAATATCAACTACCAGAAACATTTTCCGTTGAAGTGCCCGAAGAAGGAGGTACCGAAGGAGTTGAGGCACTTCTGGAGGGTTTGCCAAACAGATTGAGGAACAAGAATTTGCGCAGGCTGGGACTTGTAGTTGATGCCGATCGGGACGTGGCAGCGCGATGGCAAGCGGTAGGAAATCGATTAAGATCCGTTGGTTATCAAAACATTCCTTCATCTCCACCTGCTGAAGGTTGGGTCGATCGGCAAGCAGAACTGCCTCAAGTAGGAGTTTGGTTGATGCCTAACAATCAAGTCCCAGGAATGCTGGAAGATTTTGTTGCCAGTCTCATTCCCAGGGAAGACGCCCTACTTGCTAAAGCGGAAACAGTTTTGCAGGAATTGGAAGCAACAGGCATTAACCGCTATTCTATAGTACAGCATCCAAAAGCCCTCATCCATACTTGGCTAGCATGGCAGGAAAATCCCGGCATGCCCATGGGACAAGCAATAACAGCCCAAGTATTGAGTTACGCACAACCAGGGGCGATCGCCTCGATCGCCTGGTTAGGTCGCCTATTTGACTTTACCTGAACTATACTTGTCAAGGAAGCGAAATGAAACAAATTAATGCAGCAAAAACACATCCATAGGGATGTTTTGCCCGCGCCAGTATTCAACCGCTGATTGCAAAATATCCAGGGCGATTTTCCACTGTTCGGGGTCAGATGTGGCGAAAACGTCAGGTCGATCGTATATTAAGATATATCCCTGGGCGGGACACCATTCTAAATCAATGATACATTCATCGAAGGCATCCCAGTTAGCCCCGAAATAGACAGGAAAATGCATAGCTTTAGCCGCTTGGCTTAAAAATTCCGCTTTGCTGGAAATTTCTCTCCCATCCAGATAAAATACCTGAATGCCATGCCCGGACAGTTCTGCAATCATTTTGGGAATTAGCTGCTTCCGGTCAATCCCCAATTCAGGTTTGAGGGCAGATGTTTCTAGAACCTGGATTTTTTGATTCATTTTTACCTCTTTTTGATCGAGGCTGCAATAGGACTTCTTGAAAGCTATTGTAATGATCTTCTGTATAGTACATTTCTCCATTTTGTCCGACAATCAGACGTCGGCTACCTCTCATTGTTACTCCTGGAGTTGCCACAGTGTATTCTTGGTAATACCCTAGGGGTGCTGTTGTGTTTTACAATCGGAAAAATGTAAAGAATTGTTACAAGGGGTTGGCATCCTCACCCAGAAGCGTTTAAGGTAGAAACATGAAGCATTAGCTTCCCTGGCAGATAAGCAGCCAAGTCCAAGTTGAGAGAAAAGAGGAAAAAAGCTGTTTAAGTTAAATCTGTCTCGTAAAACCACAACAGCACCCAAGCAAAAGGCTGAAACATCCTCAGAGTAAAGAGGTGGGAGCAAGGGAACTGAGTTATCAGTGCAACTCCAGCTAAAATCACCGGTAGAGAGGAGGTCAAGCGGTCGGGCGAACCGGGTGCTGTTGTGTGTTTAAGGTCGGAAAAATGTAAAGAATTGTTACAAGGGGTTGGCATCCTCACCCAGAAGCGTTTAAGGTAGAAACATGAAGCATTAGCTTCCCTGGCAGATAAGCAGCCAAGTCCAAGTTGAGAGAAAAGAGGAAAAAAGCTGTTTAAGTTAAATCTGTCTCGTAAAACCACAACAGCACCCAAGCAAAAGGCTGAAACATCCTCAGAGTAAAGAGGTGGGAGCAAGGGAACTGAGTTATCAGTGCAACTCCAGCTAAAATCACCGGTAGAGAGGAGGTCAAGCGGTCGGGCGAACCGGGTGCTGTTGTGTGTTTAAGGTCGGAAAAATGTAAAGAATTGTTACAAGGGGTTGGCATCCTCACCCAGAAGCGTTTAAGGTAGAAACATGAAGCATTAGCTTCCCTGGCAGATAAGCAGCCAAGTCCAAGTTGAGAGAAAAGAGGAAAAAAGCTGTTTAAGTTAAATCTGTCTCGTAAAACCACAACAGCACCCAAGCAAAAGGCTGAAACATCCTCAGAGTAAAGAGGTGGGAGCTTTGAACTCTACCGCAATAGCCCGATATGGCGATAGAAATGGTAGAATAAGTTCAACTCCAGATAGACTCAAACAAGGGAGGAAGTCACTCGGTCGGGCGAACCGGGTGCTGTTGTGGTTTAAATACGGGAAGCAGCGAAAAAGAATTATGGCAATAATTGCTCTGAAAGCATGGTATCTTAAAGAGTACGAACCGATAAGAGAGCTGATCTCGCGTCCTCCAGATATCCGCTTGAGTAAAAATAGTCTGCTAAAATCTGCTCTGCGAGCAGATTTCTTGGAAGATAGCGAAGAAGTGAGAAACTCAGAGTGGTTTGGGCGCTATCTGGAAGGAGATGTCGTAGAATTTTACATTGAAGGCAGTGGCGGGTACGCAATCTCCAATATAGACCTGACCAGTCACGAGATATATTTCGCGAAGCAAGAGGTGATGGGCCATTTGGATCCGATAATATTCCTATGCTATCAGACGGATTACCCGACCTCAAGTGAAGCTATCTCGGAAGAACTGGATCGAGTGGTATCCGATATCAATAGACGATCGCGCCTGAAAATCGCGGTGGAAGGATCCCATCGCCCCAGCAACGCACCCATTAGATTAAAAAGCAAACTGATGAGACGGATCCGCAAGAGTTTGCTGTTTGTGGCAGATGGGACCGCGATCGCCCAGGTGGCCCGGGAAGGGGGCCAGCTGCTGATACCCAGTCCGAATGTATGTGTAGAAATGGGTTATGCTCTCAAGAGCAAGCGATGGGAACAGATATTGCTGGTACAGCAAGAACGAGAGGACATGCCCGGACAGTTTCCCTTTGACTTGCCCGGTCAGAATCGCCTATTATACAAAAATAGGCAAGAACTACAGCAGATGCTGCCCCAGACGATCGAATCACTGCTGTTGCGGTTCAATTTGCTTTCCTAATCGAGTAGAAGATCATTGAGTGCATCCCAGTTCCCCTTCTTAAGAGTCATTTCCAGAGCTTTCACCTCCACAGAAACCACCCACCCACCCCATCCCAGTCCCGACACGACAAGGTAAGCGCCCTCCGACACAAATCAATCACTAAAATTCTCCCCGAGGGGGAGAACATTACAGAACGTTACACTTGCGTAGTCGGAAGAAAATCATTCTTATCAATCAACCCAGGATCGACTCCCGACAAAATTGCCAACACGTCTAATGTTGTCGAGCACTGGTATGGAGTACCAAAAAACAATGAAGTTTCCATTAATTCCCGTCCCCAACAAACAGGAACGCATACAGAACTCCTAGACCTATCCTATCCTTTGTCAAGCCCTCCAACAAGAATTAATATTAACATTCCCCCCGAGGCAAGCACCACCCCGCACTACACCTCGGGGAGAACGTTACCCAACCTTATCAGGACTAAAAGCGATTCACAAAATCACTCTCTGAGATCGACCCAGGCTCAACTCCCGGCAAAGTTAAATCTACATACATTCCCCCCAAGCCTTCAGCCTTAATGGAAGTCGAACTGCCCGTCTTGACAATTTCTAAGCTATCAAAACCCTTCCTAGAGTCAATGTAAAAGTCCAGATCGATTTTGTCGATGCCATCCTCAAAGTCGTAGATGGTATCCGTACCCTTGACGGTAAAAGTATCCGCACCCGAGCCGCCATAGAGGATATCGTCCCCAGAGCCGCCCCGGAGGCGATCGTCTCCATCTCCGCCACTTAGGTTATCGTTTCCAGCTCCGCCATAGAGGCGATCGTCTCCATCTCCGCCATAGAGGATATCGTCTCCATCTCCGCCACTTAGCTTATCGTTTCCAGCTCCGCCATAGAGGGTATCTTCTCCAGGTCCGCTATCGAGCCAATCGGCAATATACAGTTTCCCGCCGTCACCGTTAACCTGAAGCTCTGAGGGGAGCAGATGTTCGGTGAAATTTTCTCCATTATCCGAGCGCAATAGCCTCAAAGTGCGAGACCGATCTCCGAAAGGATGTTTTTTCTGAACCAGAATCTCATCCAAGCCATCACCATTCAGATCTTCGACGTATAAATTGGTAAGGTCGCCCTT
>RFFC02000004.1:0-203339 GCA_005518205.2 Hormoscilla sp. GUM202 | reverse complement strand
AAACTCTCCGGCAGGGGGATGCGGGTAAAGTTGCCGTTACCCTGGGATTTGAGTACGTGGGCAGTCCCCATGTCATTGTCGTCCCAACTGCCCTTTTCTTGGCGCAGTACATCGTCTGCACCGTCCCCATTAAAGTCGCCGATATATAAGTTGGTGAAGTCGCCCTTGAGCTCGAAACTCTCAACCGAGAGGTTCAAAACCTCAACTGAGAGGTCCAAAACCTCAACCGAGAGGTCCAAAACCTCAACTGAGAGGTCCAAAACCTCAACTGAGAGGTTCAAAACCTCAACCGAGAGGTCCAAAACCTCAACTGAGAGGTCCAAAACCTCAACCGAGAGGTCCAAAACCTCAACAGTAGGGTGCCGGTTGAGGTCAAAGTACCCTCCCCAGAACACTGTTGTGACGTCCCACCGCTGGACTTGCGGCGACTGCGCCCTGGGGCCTGTATATGCCGGTGTCAGCGGTGCCACGAGAGCATCTCAGGAATGCATGAAGAAACCGGTTTTGTGGAAAAACTGGGTTTCTGGGCTAGTATAGCCGGCAACAGCACGTTCAGATCCCCGCAGCCAGGAAGCAAAACTGGGATGGATCCGCTACGAACTTACTTTAGGAAAAGCGAATCTTGAGATAATCATCCTCCATCTTTGCCCCTGCGGGTTGTAATGCTGCCAAAGATTGCGGCAATACCAAATTCCGGCGATGGTTGCCAATGCGCACATTCAATTCATCCGCATTCTTATTTAACTGGATTTTTTCTTTCGCCACTCCCGGCAAGTACAGTTCTAAACTATATTGACCTTGCTCCTGCACTACTCTAATGGTATTTTCTTTGTAATATACCTGCGTTGGATCTTCCTCTGCATAAAGTGTTTCTTTCAACCTTTCCAAAGCTTCCATTCCACACATTTCTTCAGAATACAAAGGCACTTCCTTCACCGGCAAGGGACTGAAATTTTCGTGAATCTCCTGCCGGTATTGCTGCTGATTTTCCTTCCAACGCTGGAAAAATGGATCTGTTACCCGATCGGGTATAATCCGATTAGCCACCACCATATCTGTGGCCACATTATACAGACTCAAGTAGGCATGGGCCCGTAAAGATTCTTTAATCACCATCTTTTCTGGGTTGGTGACTAAGCGCACTGATGTCTGACTGTTATCAGTTAAGACCTTTTCTAACTCCTCAATTTGTTGGTAGAATTCATAGGGAGCATCCATTACTTCGTTATTCGGCAAGGAAAATCCCGCGATCGGTTTAAAGATCGGTTCAAACAGGGGTCGCAGGGCGGCAGACATGCCCTGTAGGGGCTTGTAAAAACGTCTCATATACCAGCCACCCACTTCGGGGATACTCAGGAGTCGCAGGGCGGTGCCCGTGGGTGCCGAATCAATAATCAGCACTTCATACTTGCCTTCATCGTAATGACGTTTCATGCGGACGAGTCCAAAGATTTCATCCATACCCGGGAGAATGGCTAGTTCTTCCGCTTGCACCCCATCTAGTCCCCGGGCCTGCAAGACTTCAGTGATATAACGCTTGACAGCCCCCCAATTTCCTTCCAATTCCATCAGGGCGTCTAACTCGGCCCCCCAGAGGTTGGGGCGGACCGATCGCGCCTCATGTCCCAATTCTAAATCAAAGCTATCTGCCAGGGAATGGGCGGGGTCAGTGCTGAGAACTAAGGTTTTATACCCAAGTTCGGCACAACGCAACCCTGTGGCTGCGGCCACAGAGGTTTTACCCACCCCACCTTTTCCGGTCATCAAAATTACGCGCATCAGTTTTGCTCTAACTCGTTTATATTTGTTTACTCTATCTGGTTTTGGAGAAAAAGTGTTGCTTGAGGACATCCAGGCGGGAACAATCCCAGTAATCAATGTGGGATATAATCAATCCAGCTTGATTAATCTGTAGTTCGCTGCGTCCAGAGATGGAGATGCGAGGTTTCCAGGGTAGGGGGGTATTCCAGCTAAGAGTCCACCGGGTGTGAATGGTGTCATCTGCAAGGAAGATATCATGCAGATCCATCTTAGCGTTCCTAAACCAGGTACTGATGAAGCCGATCGTCTGTTTGTACCGTGCAAGACCTCGGAATTTGTTGAGGGGGTCCTGAAAATAGACATCCGACCCATAGATGCTGTAGGTCTGATCGGCTGGAAATCTTTGGTAATCTTGTTTGAGAGTAGCTATAATGTCCATTGAGAGTTGGCAAGTATGATAGGGACAGCAGGAGAGATATGAGCGAATCAAAAATTGTGCAATTGCAGGCCGAGTGGGTGACAAAAGAGAATTTCGCACCTTACGGCCAGGTTATCTCAGCCGCTGAAAACGAAAAACCTTTTGATGAAGAGGATGCCCAGTTGGTACTCGATCGGGGCATCCCGCGATTTTACATCATGCGTCTGCGACCAAGAGGTCTGAGATTTCATCATATCACTCGCCATGTCCAATGTACCCAATGTCTGGGTTCTGTGGCAGCTATGGATTGGTTGATGGGGGTAGCACCCCCATGTCAAGCTGCCCAACCTGGTTTAGAGGATATTGTAGCATTTCGGATTCCGGGGAATTGTTTTATTAAGTTGCATCTGGGCACCTGGCACGCTGGACCGCTTTTTACTGCTGAGTTTATCGACTTTTACAACCTGGAACTCAGCGATACGAATATCAACGACCACGATACTTGTGATTTGTTGTCTACCTACGAGCGGAAATTTGAAATTCTCTAGAAACTCAAGGTGGGCGGTGCCCACCCTACTCAAGGTGGGCGAAGGTGGGCGGTGCCCACCCTACAATTAATTATCCATTCTCAATTCTCCATTTTCCGCAAAATTACTTTCTAAATCTAGAGTTGTTTCAAACCCATTTTCTGGCGTCCATTGGATGGCTCCATTCTGCTCTGTACTATACAGTTTTGTCTTACTTCTTAGCAACTCATATCTGGTGTTTTCGTCAATTGCTCCTGCTGATGCGATCGCCACTTGTGGTTGCAGGGCGGAAAGTAAATCATCGTTTAAGCTGCTGCCGGGCCACCAAATTACTTCGGCTTTGGGCAGCTTTCCTGCCCCCAGCAATAGGTTTTGGTCTGCTGGTTTCAGGTCTGCTAATAGCAACCAGGTCTGGTCGAGAATCTGCAAGGATATTATCTGTGGTTGAAAGTTGATTAATTTCACAGATGTGGAGCCAATTTCCAGGGTTTTTTCCAGGGGCAAAGGCTGGTATTTGCCCTCATGCTTTTGTATGGTCTCTTGCAGGGCCCGATATTCCACTTGATTTGCCGCCGCATCTAAATGTAAGATATCATAAAATTGTTGAATGGGAAATTTGTTGAATATCTGAAACCACCCGCTGCGATTATTCCGGACCATACTGGTCGCGATCGCCCAATCTATATGATTGACTCCCTGTTGTTGGAGAAAGGGGAGGATGGTATAGAGGGCGGTAGATTCGTTGCCACTGTTAACTAGGGTGATTTCCCCTCGATCTTGGATGAGGATGACTGGCTTTCCTGATGTGGCTAAGACGGTGACCCGAAACATTGTTGCCTGGGCTAGCATGGCGGGAATTATAATTAAGGCGATCGCGAGGCCGAGGCTGAAGCTAAGGATAAATTGGTTTTGCTTTCTGGGGGCTAACAGCCAGACGGCGCCAATTAAGCCGTAGAGTAGGAGTAGCTGCCATAGGGAGATATTGCCTATAGCTAGGGAATTTCCTGGCAATTGACTGGCAAACTCTACCAGTTGAATTAGCGAGTGGGTGGGGTGATACAGCAACCAGGCGATCGCGCTGCCTGCGGCGGGCCAAATGACAGCGGCCAGGGCGCTGATGAACCCTCCTAAGGCGATCGCGCCAATGAGTGGGGTAGTAATGATGCTAACAAAAATGCTGTAGGGAGAGACCTTACCAAAACTGTAGAGTAGCAGGGGCAGAGTCCAGATAGAGGCTGCAAGAGGTACCGCGATCGTAGAAGCGATCGCGGGTGGCAACCAGTCCAGGCGTTGAACGAGTCCTGGCACGGTGACTACTAATCCTAAAGTGGCTAAAAAACTCAACTGAAAGCCTAAATTCCAAATCCATTGGGGGTCGATGGCAAGCAACAGGACTGCGGCCAGTAATAGGGAGCCGAGGGGCTTAACTTTCCGGTCCGTAAGTAGAGCCAGCAACGCTCCGAACCCCATCACCGCTGCTCGCAGCACTGATGGCTGAAAACCCGTGAGACCGACATAGATAATTAAAGCAGCTAGCCCAAAGGTAAACTGTCCTTGCACGGACAGGCGGCGGGTCAGAGTTAGGACTAAAAATAGCAGTAGGGAAACGTGAAATCCCGAGGCCGCTAGCACGTGGGCTAACCCCACATTGATGAAGCGATCGCGGATATCGTAGGGCAAGTCCACGGCCTTACGTCCCAGCACCATGGCACTGACAACTATCCCTTCTGGGACTCCCAAACCCCGGACTTGGGCCCGGACTATTCTCTGTCGCAACTGCCACCATCCCCAAGATCTGGAGGCGTCACTCATGGTCAGGCGATCGCCATTCATGCCTGCAAAAGAGCCCTCGCGGGCCAGGTAATCTTTAAAATCGAAGGCACCTGGATTAGCTGCTGGTTTGGGTTTATACAAAATTCCCGTTACTTCTACGGTCCGTCCTGGATGCAGACCCGTTGCTTGCAAAAGTGGCACGGTCACGTACAACTTACCTGTCACTTCCTCTCCCATCACCAGGGGTTGGACTAAACCGCTGATTTCATGGAATTCCCGGGCTAACAGCCAGAATTGGGCCCGTCCAGATCGGGTCAGACGGGGATTACTGACCACCTTGCCCCCTATTTTCACCACGGGTCTTTCCGCCGAAGCAGTAATGGGAGTGGAGACAAACTGACTGATATCATTGTCCAGGGGTTGGGGCACCCGCATTTGCAAATAGAAGCTTGCTAACAATCCTACCAGTCCTGCTGCTAGCCAGATGCCAGGTTTCGGTCCCATGCGCCAGAATCTACGCCCACCGCCAGCGGCGGCCACTCCCAGAACTAGGACAGCATACCCTCCCCAAGGGCTCGCGGTAGATAGCAAGCCCAGAATATAAGCTAAACAGATAATGACGCCACTGGCTGGATGCATAGTTTGTGACAGGTGTTAGGTTCCTTAGTATGATACCATTTGCGAACAAGGTTGCTAAACTCTCAAGCCTGTAATTTCCTCTCTTCAATGCACCCGTTCGTAGGTTGGGTTTCCGCACGAAACCCAACCCGTGCATCTCCGGCATGGCAGCACGAAACCCAACTTCCTGGTGGCAATTGGAGCCGGGCGATAACATTGCTGGCTCTTCGGTACTTGGGTTGCTAAACTATTGCTAATTTTGAAAAGCTAATAAACATCTTAGCTCAAAATTTTCTATGTTACGAAAACAAAATCCGCACCGTTTAACTAACTTAATTTTTTGGTTAATACCTTCAACAATGCCATTAGTTGTTTTTTGCTCAAAATCTGCTGTTATCTCCACTAACCAGCGACGGATTGTTCCTTGACTTTTGGGAAATAATTCTGCTGATTGTTTCAACCATTCTGCTAAATTCAATAAGCCATCAAACCAATTTATGCTCTCTTCAAATACTTTCCTAAAATTTTCTTTTAATTCATGCATCTTTTGCAGCTTCGGGAATTCTTTATTGACTTCTTCTAATTGGCTTTTTTGAGCTTCATTTAAATCATCGGAATTAGCAAGAAGGACATATTTACTGTGATGAAGCACCTTGAGTTTTGCAGTTTTTTTCTTCTTATCATCCATGTTATTAACTTCTTTTTTTGTTTGCTTACGACCATTGTCTAATTCTTCTTGAACCTGGTTCATTACATGAAATCTATCAGCTACTACCTCGGCGTGAGGCATTAATTTTTCTACCAAAGTTTTATAGGGACGCCATAAATCAATGCTAACCTCTTCTATGCCTGATAACACGTCTATTCCCCAAGATAGCAACACTTTTTCAATGGCTTCTTGGGTTCGATCGGGGACTAAAGCTAGAAGTTGACTATTGTCCAAATCTACTAATACCGCACAATAATTACCTTGTCCTTTTATCAGGCTAATTTCATCAATCCCCAATCGTTTTAAGTCTTGAGGTTTTTGACCTACCAAACTTTTTTTTAAATCTTTTAACATAGTTTCAATTTCTGACTCACTTACCCCGGTTCTTTCGGCAACACTTTTAATATTACTATGTTTTACCTGATTCAATATATCGTCGGCAAGTCTTTTAGTATAGTTGCGTTTTGGTTCACAAAAATCCAAAGGCTCACTAAAAATTTTTAAACAATTTTCACATTTCATTTTTCGTTTATTTACCTGTAAATAAACATTTTGACCATTCATAGGCAAGTCTTTAATTAGATGTGAATAATAGGAGTGAATTTTCTGACTCATTTGACCGCAATGAGGGCAGGCTACTTCTGAAGTTAAACTCGCTACGGAGAGGATTTTTCCTAGAGATGTATCTTGTACGAAATGAGTAACTTTAACATCTGGGATGTTCAGAAAATCTGTTAGTAGTTTGAGTTGTCCTTTTGAAGCCATGATAATTTTACCTCAGTTTTCACTTTGTCCTCAATTTCAGTAAAGCATTAAAAATGCCAGAAGTCAAGTACAGCAATATGTTTACTCTTCAAGTATAACAATTTTAGTTTAATTTGACGAGTATTTATTTGATAGTTTAGCAACTCAGGTACCGAAGAGCCACATTGCTTTCTGTGATAGTATAGAATAGATAGCAAACGCATTTTCAGTAAGCAGATGAATTCTAGTGACATCAAGCCCGAACCTATAGTGGCAACCTCCGAAGAACTCGCAGACTTAGCTTTATTGTCCCAGTTGTTGAATGGACATCATAATGGCTCGCGTCCCCAACTGCCACGACTTGTCAGCCCAGAGGGTAAAGAAATCGAACTGCCTGCGTCTGTATTTCGCTTGCTGCGTCAGCAGGTGTATCAGTTAGCGCGAGGCAATGGCGTCATGACTGTTATCTTTCACGAGCCATTACCAACCGGGGAAGCTGCTAAGTTACTCGATGTGCCGCGACAGCATCTAGTGCAACTGCTCAAAGATGGGGAAATTCCTTCTACTGGATATGGTTTGGAGCGCCGAATTAGGTTTGAAGATCTGATGGCTTATAAGCAGAAGTGGGATGAGTTACGGCGGCAGGGTTTGGCAGAAATGACGCGGATGTGCGATGATTTGGGCTTGTACTCGACGGCACTCCTTCAGACTGAAGATAAATCTGGGAGTTAGAAAGCAGTGTCAGAATTATTATTGAAGGTTGTCTTAGATGCTTGCGTTATCTTTCAGGCACCTTTACGAGATACTTTACTTCGTGCTGCTGAACACCGATTGTATGAAGTGTGCTGGAGCGATATGATTTTGTCAGAGGTGAGTCGCAATTTGGTGTCAAGCGGTAGGATGAGTCAAAAGCAGGTGCAGCGACTTTTAGAGAAGATGCGCCAATTCTTTCCAAATGCAACTGTCAGAGGGTTTGAGGATATTATCCCAGATATGACTAATAATGAGAAGGATAGACATGTTCTAGCAGCAGCGGTGGCAGGGTCAGCTGATACGATCGTGACGAGTAATCTACGGGACTTCCCCGATCGGGCGTTAGAACCGTTCGAGATTGAGGCGAAATCCCCTGACCAGTTCTTGATGATTCTGTTTAGACAAAATTCGGAGACGATGATGGGGATCGTCAGGGAACAAGCAGCAGAACTTCGCAAACCGCCGAAAACTGTGGAGGAGGTTTTGGACGATATTGCCCTGGTTGCGCCGCAGTTTGCTGCTGCGGTGCGATCGGGCCTTGGGGAACGGGAGTAGCGATCGGGGGAAGGGCGATCGCCCCAAAATATCCGCTCGCCAAACCCAGGAGTCAGAGATAGTATAGAATAGAGAGTAAACGCATTTTCAGTAAGCAGATGAATTCTAGTGACATCAACCCCGAACCAATAGTGGCAACAGAGCCGGAACTCGCCGACTTGGCTTTATCGCTGCCCGAGTCAGGGAACGAGCGATCGCTCCCTGTAGTACCATAGATTAAGAAGTGCCCAGATGAGATTATGTCTCTAACAATTCCCAAACAAGAAAAAGTTATCCTCTCCAACGTCAGTTGGCAAGAGTTTGAGCATCTCCTGGCGGAAATGGGGGATACTCGCGCTGCCAGAATAGCTTACGATCGCGGAATAGTAGAAATCATCAAGCCCTTGCCAGAACATGAATACTTCAAGGAAGCGATCGGGGATCTAGTGAAAGACCTAGCAGAAGAACTGGAACTCGATTACGAAAGTTTGGGTTCCACTACCTGGAAAAGGCAAGACCTTTTAGCAGGGGTCGAACCGGATAACTGCTTCTACATTCAAAATGAAAGCTTGATTCGAGGCCGACTCGATATCGACCTTTCTCAAGATCCGCCTCCAGATTTAGCTCTGGAAATAGATATTACCAGCAAATCCCTGAACCGACAACCCATTTATGCCCGTTTGGGCGTCCCGGAAATTTGGTGTTACGATCGGGGTGTGCTGAAAATTTATCATCTGCAAGGGGGAACATACCTTGAGGATAATACCAGTTTAGCATTTCCCAACTTTCCTGTCAAATCAATTCCCAGTTTTATTCGAGAAAATCTCAGCGCTGGCCGCAGAAGAATCCGCAAATTGTTCCGAGAATGGGTGAAAAGAGTTGCGTAGTGAGATGCACCCGGCGCTTTGAAGCGCCGGCGGGCTTCAGCTAGTTGTACTTGTGACCGCTTTCTGAAAAGATACTCGTTCCACTTCGACTTGAGAAAACTCTCCAATCTCTACTGGAAGTTCTACTGGCTGCCCCTTGTTAAACTTTGATAGAATATGATACAGTTCAATAGCTATTTTCTGGTTAAATCTGAAAGTATTACAAAAATGTTTATCTCCCTTAATCACCTGAATTTGTCGATCGGCAATAGTTTCTGTTTCCACCGTCATCGTCCACTGATGACATTCTGAACCGATCGAGCCTAGTACGTTAAATTTTCCTAACTCTGGGGCTAGTTCTATTGAAATCACTTTCACCTTCATAGTCTCTCCCTCAAAAAACAGCTATCTGATTCCAAAACTTGAAAAACTCCTCTTGCTCCATTTTATAGCTTGTCCCTTCCCAAGGATCCCGAATCATCACTCGTCCGGCCTCATCAATACCATCAACGATCGCCATATGCAGCACTGCTGATTCTCCAGCCCCCAAATTCCAAGACTCCATTGGCTCTGGCGCTGGCGGAATTTCAGTAACAACAAGCCCAGTCAGTTTGAGCGATCGCCCGAACAGTCACATCCATTTCTCCATATTGTTGAATCTCTGTCACCACTGCTGTTGGCACAACCACTTCTTCGCTAACTAACTGCAAAAAATTGAGGAAGCCTACCTCAGTCAATAAAATCAAAGGTGAGGAATTAACTGCAATTCGTTCAACCACGCTCCACCTCCCGTTTTATATCCTCGAAGTCTAGGTCGTACTCGATTTTTTCACGGGCAACTTCCTTCATAAATTCCTTGCGGTTTAACCCAGCAATTTGAGCAGCTCTTTCCTGGGATATTTCCACGCGAGAATACCAGTACATAGCAGCGGCAATTCGCATTTCCCGTGCAAATTCCCCTGGAGAAGTGCCGCGGATTCTCAGAAAATCATCAGGTATGTCATCTATGATAATTTTAGACATTATCAGTCTCCTTGTCTCTTACTTTGTCAATTCTTGTAAAACTCATCTTCTCTGGAGGATCTGCCTCCCATTTTCGTTCCCTGCGAGACACAGGGAACGAGTTTAAAGCCGAGTTCCCTGGCTCCCGCCTGGGAACGCGGGGGTTCTAACCCCGGGCGGGATGACAGCGAAGTGAGAGAACTTTTTCTCCTAGCAACTGTAGCAACCTTTTTTATAAATGCTTTGATGACTGTCTCTTTTCTGGAAGCAGAGCCTCCCATTCCCTGCGAGACACAGGGAACGAGTGTATTCTCCATTGAAAATTAACAATTCTCAATGTTCAAACACATCTTTATATTGAAGCAAGTCCAGAGAAACTAGGACGGGCAAACAGGTAAAACATTGCTGCGCCAATTCCCATCGTTCCTCCCGTTGCAGCATCTCTACTAACTTCTGTTGCGCCCCCAACAGATAACGCACGTCATTGGCAGCATAGCTCAACTGCTTTGCAGATAAGTTCCCCGGATTTCCCCAATCGGAACTTTGAGCGGATTTATCCAGTTCTACCTTTTCTAATTCTAGCACTAACTCCTTCAATCCATGTCTATTTGTGTAGGTTCGGGCCAGTCGGCTAGCAATTTTCGTGCAAAATACGGGCTTCACTTCGATCTGGAGATAGTAGCGCAGCATGGCCAGGTCGAAGCGGGCAAAATGAAACACTTTCAGAACGTTATTTGCTTCCAGTAACTGCCTTAAATTGGGGGCTTCGGTCTGTCCTTTGGCAATGCGGATCGCTGTTACTCTACCTTCAGAATCGCACAGCTGCACCAGACATAGCCGATCGCGCATGGGCAGCAATCCCATTGTTTCCGTATCTACTGCCACCGCCTCTGCTGAGAGGTATGCAGAGAGAATATCCTGGGAAAGATCCCGATCGCGCACCTGAGTCTCTTCCATTTCACTTCTTACCTGCCTTTAATAAATACTTGCGTAAAATAATATTCCCCCCGATCGTTTTGAACGATCGCAATGCCCGTCAGATCGAAATCACCGATCATATTCTGATGATGTCCGGGACTCTTAATCCACCCCTCTACTGCCACAGTAGCGGGGTCATCGTGACCGTAATTTGAAGCCACATTCTCAGCCGCTGCACCATAGGGAATCCAGCGACCGATCGCCTGAATGCGCTCTTCAAACCCATCATGACTGATTTCCCTTCTTCTCGCCATCCTCCGAGAGTGCTTTCTTGCTTCTTCACTAATTATAGCATCAAGCTTCAGAGGAGGCAAGTTCCGGGAAGCCCGATATTTATTTACCTGGGCGTGAACTCGTTCCTCCAGAACCGCAACTGCTATAGATCTCGGAGATTTAATCAAGATTTGAGTGAAATAATATTCCCCCCGATCGTTTCTGGCAATGCCAATGCCCGTCAAATCGAAATCACCGGTCATATTTTGACGATGACCGGTGCTATTAATCCAACCCTCTACTGCTGCTTTCACCGGGTCAGCATGACCGGAATTATAAGCGATGTTTTCCGCCACCCTGCTATAGGGAATCTCGCGGGCGATCGCCTTAACTCGTCTTTCAAACCCATCCTGACTAATTTCCCCTCTTCTGGCCATTATAGTACTATGATTTCTGGCTTCGGCGCTAATTTTAGCATCAAGTTGCAGAGGGGGCAAATTCCGGGATGTCCGATATTGATTCACCTGGGCATAAACCCGTTCCTCTAGGGCCGCAATAGATGAAGATGTTCGATGAGACACGGTTAAAGGTGAAGAAGATATATTCGGAAATGCTCTCAGATATAAGATCGAGCCGCCACTCAAGCCAAGTATGAGGGCTACGAACATGTTAGCAAATTGTTTTGGCATGTGTAATCACCATCCGATCTCGTCAAGAAACCCGGTAACTCTTAACTTACCATATTTCTGGTCCTCTTCGACTGGGTGCGATCGAACAAGTGTGTAATTAGACATTGTTGCGTCTCAACGGAATTGCTTGTAAAGTTGGCTTCGCACCGTTCCGGAAAAATCGGTTATAATGGCTTTTTGCGAATGTCGCACTGGCTCCGGAGCGCACCCGGTTGCCTGTTTAACGACACTCGACAGAGCTTGCAGCTCGCCTCCTACCCCGTCCTGACCTATAACGTTTACCCTTGCTGACCCCACCTGAGTAGCTTTAAACCGCTAAAGCGGTCTTTAGCTAGGGTTTGTGGTTGGTCTTTGGAAGGAACTGAAACCCAAACCACCGGTACTCCCTCGCATTTGAGAGAAGCTTCAGGTATCCACAAATCCTACAAGTCTGTAAACCTTTGCCTACTTACCGGTGGTTCGTTGTCTCGGATGCAGGGCCGATCGCCTCATAAGTAGATCCTGGAGGAGCGTTACAATAGCCACAAGAGCGATAAAATAAACCGCAACCCTTAGGCCCCCACTATTGCAGAACAACCCCGCATAGCATGTCGCAACTCCGGCCAAGGTAGGTTGGGGGTGTTGACCGAGAATAAATTCATTCCCACCGAAAATAAGTCCATTCCCACCGAAAATAAGTCCATTCCCACCGAAAATAAGTCCATTCCCACCGAAAATAAGTCCATTCCCACCGAAAATAAGTCCATTCCCACCGAAAATAAGTCCATTCCCACCGAGAATAAATTCATTCCCACCGAGAATAAATTCATTCCCACCGAGAATAAATTCATTCCCACCGAGAATAAATTCATTCCCACCGAGAATAAATTCATTCCCACCGAGAATAAATTCATTCCCACCGAGAATAAATCCATTCCCACCGAGAATAAATCCATTCCCACCGAGAATAAATCCATTCCCACCGAGAATAAGTCCATTGGCAACAGGAATGATTTACCCGAATGTTGCTTCTTTGGGTAAGGACAATGCTACAATCAGGAAACGATCTCGAACTAGAGGCGGGAGCCTCAGCAGGCCCCCAGGCGGGAGCCAGGGGAACGATCTCGAACTAGAGGCTTTAATGGCTAGCAAATTTAGCTACAGTCTGCACATCTTTATCCCCGCGCCCCGAACAATTAATGACAATGCGGGGACTGCCAGTCAGCTGCTGGCAGAGAGTAGGCAAATAGGCGATCGCGTGAGCGGTTTCCAGAGCTGGGATAATGCCCTCTAAGCGAGACAGCAGCTCAAAAGCATCCACAGCCTGCTGGTCGGTCACGCTATGATACTCGGCCCGACCCGTATCTTGGAGATAACTATGTTCCGGACCAACGCCAGGATAATCCAGACCAGCACTAATCGAGTGGGCCTCCACCACTTGACCATCTTCATCTTGTAACAGATAGCTCATGGCCCCATGCAAGACTCCTACTCGTCCCCGAGTCAGGGTAGCAGCATGTTTATCAGTATCAACTCCTGCACCCGCCGCCTCAACGCCGATCAGTCGCACCTCACGCTCTTCGACAAACTCATGGAACAACCCCATGGCATTAGAACCGCCGCCCACGCAAGCTAGAAGAAGATCGGGCAGTTCGCCCCATAAAGCCATTGCTTGAGCGCGAGTTTCCTGACCAATGACGGCATGGAAGTCCCGCACCATCATCGGGTAAGGATGGGGGCCAGCTACAGAACCCAAGATGTAATGGGTAGTCTCCACATTCGTCACCCAGTCCCGAATAGCTTCCGACGTAGCATCCTTGAGGGTACCCGTTCCCGCTTCCACCGGTCGCACCTCCGCTCCCAACAGTCCCATTCTAAACACGTTCAGCGCTTGGCGTTCCATATCATGGACGCCCATATAGATGACACAGTCCAGTCCAAACCGGGCGCAAACCGTTGCTGTCGCCACCCCATGCTGCCCAGCACCAGTCTCAGCAATGATCCGCTGCTTGCCCATCCGCTTGGCTAGCAGGGCCTGAGCTAGGGCATTATTGATTTTATGAGCGCCCGTGTGATTCAAGTCCTCCCGCTTCAGATAAATTTGCGGGGTACTGCCAGGTATAGCATAATGGGCGCTCAGGCGTTCCGCGAAGTACAGAGGACTGGGCCGTCCCACGTAATCTTTGAGTAGCCCTTGCAGTTCTTGTTGAAAATCTGGATCCTGGCGGTATTGGTGAAACGCCCGTTCCAGCTCCAGCAAAGCTGGCATTAGGGTTTCCGGTACGTACTTGCCGCCAAACTTGCCAAAACGTCCCAGGCGATCGGGGCGTTGGGGTACAGCGACTAGATTATCTGGCGGTGTCTGGAGCATGCCGAGTCCTTCAGGACAAGAGCATGCGGAAGACGCCGGACGAATAGGGGTCGTGGTCACAGCTGCCAAAGAATACACAACTATCCATTATGACATTATCTGACTGTGTGGCTCCAGTCCAATCCTGGGGAATAATAGCGATCGCCGATCTTCGATGTCTACCGGAAAAATCGGGATGCAACGCAGGCAACCCCTCAGACATCGCTGATACATCGTTCACCGCCACGGCGGCAGAGTTTGGGCCTCAACTGCCATCAACCAGGGCGCAACCTTTTACTTCTCTTTACCAATGAATGGTCAATTGTCAATGGCTAAGTCAATGGCGATCGGTCCGATTGGAGAAAGGGGGCAATAAGAGTTGGTTTAGAGAAGCTTTTTCCCCTCTAACAACGGCTTATATAGACAGCTAGCCCACTTAAGTTATTAGTAGCATTGGGTGCATCTCATATTTGCTTAGTCTCCCTCACCCTAAAGAGTGAGGCTACAAAAACAAAGCCCGCCTGCGCGGGCTAGATTAAAAAAGTGAGATGCACCCGTAGCATTACAAAATATTGTCATCAGATAGGCTGATTTTGTTAACTTTGTGTTAACCTAAAGATGAATTGAAGTTAAACTGAAGTGGAATGGCAGCGAAATAAGCCGTGCCTCCCTCCAGCCGCACTACCCAGGCCGTGTCTCCTGGTCGCTCGATGTTCCCCGGGAGATCGATGTCTCGCTTGATGTCTCCTGGGAGCGCCTTAAGCACTACCCAGGAGACATCGTAGGAGCACTACTCCGGAGACATCGTAGGAGCACAAAAGGGGAGACACGGCGGAGACATCGACACAGCAGTGACATGCAGCTGAAGTGAGAATTGTGGAGGTAGTATATACAATGGGCATACAAACCCGAGGCCAGACAGAAACTCTCGGAGACTGGGCCAAGTTGGCGATCGCCAAATATTTCCAGAAAACCATCAAGTACGAAAGCGACGTGCTCGAGGACCGAGATCCAGAAGCACTGCACCAAATGCGGATCGGGATGCGGCGCTTGCGGACAATAGTGACAGGTTTCGCAGCCGCCTTAGACTTACCCAAAGCCGCTAGTGAGAAAGAAATTGGCAAAATTGCCCGCATCCTGGGAAACCTCAGAGATCTAGATGTCCTCCAAGAAGCCCTGAAAAGCCGTTACCAACCTGCCGTACCGACTCAAGAACAGCCCCAAGTGAAGTTCGCCCTGACGAGGGTGGCAAAACAGCGGCGCAAAGCCTTAAAACAAGTACAGACAACCCTCAAGCATCAGAAAGAATACCAGAAACTGAAGCAAACTCTGCAACGGTGGCTGGAGTTGCCGACCTATAAAGAATTCGCCCAGATGCCAGTTACAGATGTGCTGCCAGATATACTTTTGTCCTTGAGCAGCCAGCTGCTGCTGCACCCCGGTTGGCTAGTGGGAGTGCAACTTTCCGATAGGTCGAGTGACAGTCCCCAGAAAATGACACCCGCAGCTGTAGAGTCACTAATAGCCACTCAGGGAGAGATGCTGCACAGCCTCCGCAAACAAGCCAAGCGGGTGCGCTACCAAATGAGCTTATTTACCGATCTGTATGGTCCCACTTATCAAGATTATGTGGAAGACGTGAAGCAGGTGCAAACAGTCTTGGGTGACATTCAAGACTCTCAAGTTTTGGAAGAATTCCTCAACCATGTCTTTGGTTTGGGCATCCGCACCAAAACTCCTCACCTCGCCGGACTGTTGGCCAACAACCGCTACCAAGCATGGCAGCAATGGCAAAGCTTACAGCATCGGTACTTGAATGTTCAAACCAAGCAAGCTTTCCGCCAAGAATTACTACAACCTCGGGTCGATGTCTCCGGAGACATCGAAGTGGAGGTGTCCGGAAATGGTAGCCAGCCTCGGGAGGATACACCAGTTGAAGTGTGAGACAAAACTAATACCATTTTATTAAAGATGTGATAGACTTAATCAAAAAGTTGCCGATTGCTGGTTGCCAGTTGCCGAGTTTTGGTATGTGACTAGATTACCGTGCGATCTATACTTTTTATATTACATAACCTAAGTTGCGACCTATTTAAAAAAATCTGAATTACCCACTTAGACTTTACAGATATTTTGAGGGTTTTAGTAGCCCTCGATACAAAATTATATTTTTATTGTGCTATGCGGCGGGTTGGCTGTTTAGAGGTTATAATGTACTAAAATAACAGTTAATTGCTGGTTCTGTAGATTATGGAAGATATGATTACAACAATTTTTGTTCTTTGCGACGAGCTCCTAAAAGCTTTGAATATAAAAGAAGATCCACAAGTAAAAATGAACAATGCAGAGGTGATGACGGTAGGATTGGTTGCTGCATATTTTTTTGTCGGACACGCTTCGCTACGAGCGCTCTTGTCAATTTATGGTGGAACACAATTATCTAAAAAATCTGTTAAGTAAAAGTAGATTCAATCGGAGATTACATAATATAGGCGAACCAATTTGGATGCTTTTATTCCAAGTCAGAGCGCAAACATTTAAACAGCTCAATCCAGGTCAAGAATGTCAAGAATATATTCTTGATAGTTTCCCTGTGCCAGTCTGTGACAATATTAGGATTGATAGATGTAAAATTTATAAGCAAGAAGAATATCGAGGATATATTGCAAGTAAAAAACGTTATTTTTATGGATTAAGGGTTCATATGTTAGTAAACAAAAGTGGAAATCCAATAGAATTTTATCTAGCCCCGGGTAGTTATAATGACGTTAAACTTCTGCAATCTTTTTGCTTCGATTTACCATCAAATTCTCTAGTTTATGGAGACAAAGCTTATAACGATTATCAATTAGAAGATTTACTAAAAGAGTCGGCAAATATCAAATTAAAACCTTTGCGAAAAAAGAATTCAAAAAGAAAAGAATCTCCTTGTTTTGAATATATACAACAGGTAACTAGAAAACAAGTTGAAACATGTTTTAGTCGGATAACTAATTTGTTTCCCAAGTCAATTCATGCCGTTACATCCAAAGGATTTGAATTGAAAATAATTCTCTTTATCATCGCTTTTTGTATTCAATTTTTATAGGTCGCAACTTAAGTTACATAAGAGAGCGATCGCCTTTCCTCCATATTACATGGCACTGGCGATCGCCTGATTACTCTAGCCTTACTCTCAGGGAATTAGCCCCAATAGTGGAGCAGTTCTTCAATTTTCAGTCCTCACGATCCCCAGAGCTACTGCGGGAACTTCTCCTGTGGTAAAATGAGGTCTGACTTTCGTTATGAACTAGGTATTAGTTCGAGAACTAAAAGGAAATACGACGTAAAGAGCGATCGCGATCGGGCAATCCACGCTACCGGATAATATAATAGTTTCCGCATCTTAATACGGGCCGGGCGATTCCGTCGCCTTCAGCTCAACATTACTCTGCTATCTAGAGCGCCAGGGAAACCCAACCAGGTATGCACGTGCCTCCAGGGTGTGGTCAAAACCCGTTGAGCGTTTCTGGGCTCTCCCAGCTGTCGAATATCCCTGTAGGGGCGACTGGCATTCTTGCGCAAATTATGATATAAGTTTACAGATGTTCTATCCGAATGCAACGCCAAGCACCCCACAAAAATCTCCCCGTACCAACTGTTTTTGACCACACCCTGCCTCCATCCTACTGGTGAGTGAGATGCGACCATATTTCATGGCTACCTGCGGCTTGACGATAAAAAACGAATCCGAAAGCTCTTATTTTCTTAATAATGTCGCGATAACGAAATCCCGCTAGTCTACCCATGAGTCAACTCTTATCCGCTTACAATTAACTGGTAATCAACTCGATCGGCAATCTCTTGTAATCCTGCTAGCTGCTGTAGATCGCCTCCCGACCTTGCCTATATTAGCTTTCGCGCCACATCCTGGGCTATTTCCAAGGTTTCAGTAATGGTTCTTCCCTGTGCGACCAACCCTGGCAGATCCTCAGAGGTTGCCAAATAAACTCCTTCTGGTAGTTTCTCGATCTGGATATTCAGCAATCTTTCCATGTAGTTTCCTTCCTTGAAATCATAGCGTAGATGCTGCTATGGAAGCATCTCAATTTTGCAATCTAGCCCGCGCAGGCGGGCAAAGGTTTGTCTAGCCCCACCCTAAACGGTGAGGGCGATGCGACCTGCTGCTATTCTGTAATTTCCGCCGCGATCGCCTTACCAATTTCCAGAGAAGAAGTCGCCGCAGGGGAAGGCGCATTGCAAACATGGATAGCATTTTGGCCCAGGACAATCAGAAAATCCTTCACCAGGGAACCATCGTTCTTTAATGCTTGGGCGCGGACACCCGCCTCAGAGGAAACCAAGTCTGCTGCTTGCACTCCCGATCGTAATCCAGAATTAAACCCGCTTCCACTTCGTCGCTTCCTTGAATTTGGACCTGGTTGAAAAGAATGCGGACAATATCTACTTGCGGGTCGTAAATTATTCTCATAAACTGCGCTCATCTCAATTTTAATTAAGAAACCCGGTTTTTACCGAAAACCGGGTTTCTGAGCTACTTCCAACTACTTATCAGTAAACCTACCCTCGACTCTGTCGGGTAAACTCATGCACTGACACTGGCAGCTTCCCGCACGGAATACTCCACTGAACGGGGATTTTTCATCTTTTTTGAGGCATCCATGATTTCTAATCCTACCACATTCCCCTCCCGATCGTAATCCAGAATTAAACCCGCTTCCACTTCGTCGCTTTCTTGAATTTGAACCTGGTTGAAAATAATGCGGACAATATCTACTTCTGGGTCGTAAATTACTTTCATGATTCTCTCCAATATTTTCTTATTTTACTGGTTATGTATACGGTTACTACAACTATCGGATTAACATTGTCTTCTACTATAACACGCAGCAAGTATATTTTACCGCTCGCCAAGTCTACTTGGGACTGATATGCTTTTCTCCCCGATCTCTCTGGCACTATTTGCTGTGGATTGTTTACGACCTCTGACACCAGTGTAAGGGAAATACCTCGTCTTTGCATTTCTGCTTGAGCATGGTTAGAAAGCACAAAATTCATAGCTATCGCCGTTGTTACTTCTCTTTGAGGGTGTGGTCAAAACCCGTCGATCGTTTCTGGGATCTCCCCTGTCGGATCTCCCTGTAGGGGCGACTGGCATTCTTGCGCAAAATCGGGATAACTATCTAGACAATTAATCACTTATATTGGTTCAAACTCTCCCACTCCCCCACTCAGTTCGATATGGTAAAAATAAAAAACATACCCTTGAAAGCTCCAAACGGTAATCTGCTTCGATCGATCGGGCATTTCAGGTTCAGCAACCTCTGGTTGGGTAAGGAACCTCAACCCAACCTACATAAGCCTCCAGAAACCCCGTTTCTTTGCGTCATCCGATCGCCTGGATGCATTCTGCCCGATCGTTCCTAGCATTATTGACTGCCGAACTGACTGGATATGCTACTATATCTATGTTAGCATTTTGCTCTAACAATGGCAATAGTTCTTGAGGATTCTTGTTCTTCGGATCTAACCATTGAGAGTAAGCTGCTGGGGACAGAATTACTGGCATCCGCTGATGAATGTGACCCACCCGTTCGTTAGCAGCAGTTGTCAAAATCGTACAAGAGACGATCTTTTCTCCCTCCCCAGACGCCATGTATCCCATAAACCCCGCAAAGGCAAATAAGGCCCCGGAATCACTGAAGTGATTACTACGAACCCCCGAATCACTGAAGTGATTACTACGAACCCCCGAATCACTGAAGTGATTACTACGAACCCCCGAATCACTGAAGTGATTACTACGAACCCCGATCGAGTCTATCATTCCTACTCTGGTTATCACTCATCTCGGAATGGGTGTTCTTAACAACTTAGTTTATTATAACAGGACTCAAACAGTCGCTGTTACCTATTTAAGGTTAGCGTCCCCTTGACACTGGGACGCTAATGACCGCGATCGACAATTAGGGCTGGTTTTGCCTATCAATCATCTTGATTGTCTTGTTGTTCGCCAAACAGATGTTCCATCAGGCGAATGCTTTCTGTTTGCAATCCTTTAACCTGAAGTTGGATTTCCTTGATCTCGGCGTTCATCTCCAGCATTTCCGATCGCATTTCCACAATGTGATTTTGCTGTTGGGCAACAATTCGCACTAATTGCAAATGTTCTTGCTGCGTTTCCATACGTTCTTGCTGCATTGCTATTTGACCTTTCTGGAGGTCGGCGACAACACTCATTAAATTTTCCAGTGCTGCCTCGATGCGATCGAGTCTGTCATTGCTACTCTGGTTATTACTCATGGTCGGAGGGTACGATCTTAACAACTTAGTTAATTGTAACATGACTCAAACAGTCGCTGTTAGCTGTTTAAGGTTAGCTGCGGACTGCGATCGACAATTAGGGCTGGCGATCGCCTATCAATCATCTTGATTCTCTTGTGGTTCGCCAAACAGATGTTCCATCAGGCGGAGGCTTTCTGTTTGCAATCCTTTAATCTCAAGCTTGATCTCCTTGATCTCGGTGTTCATCTCCAGCATTTCCGATCGCATTTCCACAATGTGATTTTGCTGCTGGGCAACAATGCGCACTAATTGCAGATGTTCTTGCTGCATGGCTATTTGACCTTTTTGGAGGTCGGCGGCTACCGTCATCAAATTTTCCAGTGCCGCCTCGATGCGATCGAGTCTGTCATTGCTACTCTGGTTATTACTCATGGTCGGAGGGTACGATCTTAACAACTTATTTCATTATAGCACAACTCAAACATTTAATGTTACCTGTTTGTGTTGAAAAACTGGTGCAGCAATGGCAACTGGCAGTATTGATTGGGTTTCGTACCGCCAACCTACATAACATTTTTGCAAATCACTGCACCCCTACGAACTACGAACATGCCTGAGAATGAGGGATAAATTACTGCTTATTCAGGGACCAATCATATCTCAAATACTTCAATTTGTAATTTCCTTGCACTAAATAATCTCGATCGACTTCATCCAGGTACTGACTGATAAAATTTAACACTGCCCTTTCACTTTTACCACCAGTAAACTTGCCCTCGACACCGTAGGTCTCGATCCAATCTTTGCCGAACCACTTAAAAATAGAGGAAAGATCAACTCGACCTTCAGCCCGTGAGATGCGCAAACCGTGAGAACTCGCAAGAAATTTCCGGGTCTGGTCGTCCAGTTGAGCATCCAATCGATCGGGTTCCCGGCGCAGGGGCGGACAACTGACTGCTGCGCAAACTAAGGCCACGTGTATTCGGGGTTCTTTGAATTGCGATCGCAGAATCTGGTGTTCGATGTTGTCCAAGGTTTTCAACTCTCCCGCGATCGCGAATTCACGTCCTCTCCAGACGCCGGGAATATCGCGAATACTTTTTTTAATCTGATTTTGGTCGATAATCGATTGTAGGGTAAAAGCATTGTAAGCATTAATCCAGAAAGCAATCTGCTGTTGTTTGCTCCATGCTGCATAGGTACTGCGATCTACATTAGCTAAACTAGCATTAAAAGCATCCAGTTGCTGGCGGTTCGCTTGCAAATTCTTGTAATCAACCCTAGCGTTCTCATTCACATAGGTTTTCAGGACAGCAGCATAGTCACCATAGGTAAACTCTGCCGCCGATGTAATCAAAGGCGATCGCCATCGGTTCCGTTGCCACGATCGCATCCAGAAACTCATTAATTTCCCTCGCTTCTGCCTCCGTCATCTCCTCCGTTCCTCTGGTGTTGACCACATAATTATCCAAAAGTCTCATAAAACTTTTATAAGTTGGCCCGCCAAACTTCTCCTCATTTACCCGATAGAAGAGAGGACGATCTGCCAGGTCCAGAGTGCGATCTCCCGAAGCTTGCACCTGTTCGTCCAGGAGAATATCAGCATTTTCATTTTCCCATTCCCCCGATTCCTTCCGCGCGCTGACCGATAACTTATTGAGATCGCCGTCCCAAAGTCTTTGATAAATATCGCTTATTTATCTAACTCTTTAAGTACTGGACAGTGCGAAGTTCTAATGTAACTTCTTGCGATCGGCGGGTTTCAGCCCGATTGCGCTGCGCGCAGAGACGACCTCGGAGAGGCAATCGGCAGGCTACTACGGGCCTCCAGCCTCCCCCTACAAGGGTTTCAGCTTTTAGAGTATGGATTGTTTTAGGAGAACTTCGTACTCTCCAGTTTAAGTAATTTATAATTTATAAGATGGTGGGCCCGTTTCCAGAGATGCCCACCCTGTCGTGTCACTCCCGCGCACGACATGGGTGGGCACTCTCGGGGTGCATCCCAATTTGGCAATGAGCAAAAATACTTCATTGTTAAACTGTCACTAATAGACCCTTGGTCTGTCAAGGAAATGATGACGGATAAGAGAAGGGAAGGCTCGGACCAATTTGGCAATGAGCCAAAATACTTCATTGTTAAACTGTCACTAATAGACTCTTGGTATGTCAAGGAAATGATGACGGATAAGAGAAGGGAAGGCTCGGAAGCGGTTATCTCCGTAAAATTCGTCAATTATTAAACTAAGCAAGATTGTCGCCAATCCTGCTCGTCTTCAAAACCGGACGTGAGATTTTCACCTCATCCGGCTCCTCGGCCTTCCTATCCCGTTTCCGGGTGCGGCTCTCAGTACTGCCATCTATTCTCGTTTTCTGATGATGGCAATAATCATGGAGCAGTTGTAGATTATCGTACCTGTCCTTACCGCCTAATGATTTCGGCAGGATGTGGTCAACTTCCCACTTGTCTCCTTCTATAAACAGCATTCCACAGTGTTCGCATTTACCTTTTTGTTTGCTCATGAGCTTAATCACTCTCGAGCTTACTAGGGGGCTCTTGCGTAATCTTTTGCTCCAGTACACGAGATTTCCATCCATCGGGCTGGCTGCTCCTTTCACTTTTACGTGTCGTATGACTTCCGTATCGGAGTGTAGGAGTAGTTTTATCCCCGTTTTATCCATGAAGTTCCACTGTCGGCTGCCTTCAGCTTTCCAGTATTTCTTCGCTACCCATGTGTCCGCCTTATTTGGATGCCTTCTTTTGCCCCATTTCCATATTATATCCCACAGGTAGTTATCCAGTTCTCCGAATACCTCCTTGCTTACCACCGTTCTGTGATAGTTGCACCATCCCCGGATTATTGGGTTCAGTCTGCTTATCAGTGCGGCCTGTGGCGCAGCCTTATGATTGTCTATCACAGTCTTCAACTTTTCTTTGTGGGCCTTTATGGATTTGTCGTTTGGCTTTATTAGGGTTTTGTATCCTTTCCCGGTTTTTCCACTTCGGTATTTTCCTACCTTGTATTGGCGGATGTTGATTCCAAGGAAATCAAAACCTGGCTTATCCCCCTCAAGTGTGTGGACTATTCGTGTTTTTTCGGGTCTCAGTTCCAATCCTATTTTGCCTAACCACTTGCTGATGACCTCTTTTGCCGCATCAATGACCTTCCGGTCTTTATGCATTATTACAAAGTCGTCCGCGTATCTCACTACTCCTAGTTCTTTTTGCTTTACTACGTTTCCGGGCACGATTTTTCTTACCTCTGTTTCCATCCCATGTAGTGCTATATTTGCTAGCAGAGGGGATATTACTCCACCCTGTGGTGTCCCTGCATAGGTTGGTTGGTATTCGCGCCGGTCCATCACCCCGGCCTTTAGCCATTCACGGATTTTCTTCCGTATTGGTGTGGAGTTATTCAGTTTTTCGAGTAGTGTGTTGTGGTCAATTTTATCGAAGCATTTTGCAATATCCGCATCCAATACCCATTTGGGTTTTTGACTGATGCTTTTGAATATTGCTTCTATAGCATCGTGGCATCCTCTACCTGGTCTGAACCCGTAGGAGTTCGCCTCAAACACCGCTTCCCATTCGGGCTCTAATGCTATCTTGACTAATCCTTGTAGGGCTCTGTCATAAATCGTGGGTATCCCTAATGGCCTTTTTTCATCTTTGCCGGGTTTAGGTATCCATACCCTGCGGGTCGGTTTGACCTTTTTTCCGTCATTGATTCTTAGCTGCCTCACCAGTGGCTGTCTTTCGGAGGGCTTTAGCGCAACCACGCCATCTACTCCTGCCGTTTTCTTTCCCTGATTCTGTTGGGTTACCTGTCTCACCGCAATCATCTTTGCGGACCATGACCTCGTGAGTAATCCTTGGAGCTTGCGTACTAGCTGTTTGTTTCCACGTTGAGCCGCTCTGTAGATACGCTTTTGAATCTTGAATACGTTCTTTTTTAGCTTTCGCCAGGGGACCGCATTCCAGTCATATACTTTCCTTTCGGACGTACACCGTGACATATGAAATTCTACTAACCTCCACATTTTGGTTAACCGTGAGGGCGTCAGCTTATCCTATCCATTACAGATAGGCATGCTTCTCCTCTCAATCTTTCCCAGTTGTGACCTGCTAATGTGTTGCAGATGTTGCGCCTTCGGTGGCTACTCGACTATCGACCTAATCGAGAGTACATCAACTGGTTTATCTCGTTCCTGCCGATGATTGTTTGTGACCTTAGAAGGTGTCCATACGTCGGGTTTATTGTCAGTGCTTGTTGGTCAGTGAAAAATCTGCCAACGACCATTATCCTTGCCCTTTTGGGCCCAGTGTATAAGCCTTATTCCACTGGTTTCTGTTGACGACGCTGCAACACTTCGCTTTATGCTCCTCATAGCCACTTGCTCAACGTTGACCGGTTTAGGCTACCAGTCATTGACGCCTTTTCACCCCGCTTTACGGATTGATGCCATCGCTACCGTAGGGGTGATGCTTTTACCCCTGCACCTGGGGAGAAGGACTTGCACCTTCATCATCTCTGGGTTTCACCGGTCCTTTCCAGTGTTACCACCGGTGGTCGGTTAGCCCTGCAAGTTGTCAGGACTAATGATGTCCTGCTAGCGGTCTCGGTTAATAGGCTTGTGACACAGTCATTTGACGCATCATTTTCCATTTTGGACCTTGACGCTAAACGATTCGCACTTATCTTGACAGACCACGAGATGATGAGAATGTCAAGATTGACTCACCTTGAGAATACTCCATTGAGATAAGCACGCTCCGGGCCCCCTACGCTGCGAGATGCCGCAGAACTTGGGGAACATTGGCAGCTTTCCACTGCGCTCCTGAGAGCTTCACCCGTGCCGCAACCTGCTTAATCGTTGATTCCACCTCTCCCGAACCGATTGAAATTCCCTCGGCTTGGTAATAGCCATAGTTCACAATGCGGTGACGATGCTTAGTAACATAGGCCCTGAAGTTATCAACCCGTGGATGCTCCCAGTCGTCAAATTCTTTGAGGGCTGCATCTACCTTGCCTGACCATAGGAGAGCTTTCACTCGTGCCAGTCTAGAGCTGGACCCACCGACTTGCTCGAGGTTTTCCATCAAGTGATACCAATCGAGGATTTCCAGACGGAAGATGGTTGGGCCAATCTCGGCAAACAAATTCCAAACGCCATCATGACCGTCTCCGATACTCACAAGTGGATTCGCCAAGGGCTGCTGGTTGACCCATTTGACCAGTCCTGCATTGTCCCGAAAGAAGGCCGCTACCCCGAGGTCATGTAGATTAACGCCCTTGTAATCGCGCCACTCACAGGGTCTCCCTTGCGGGGTCCGTAAGCGTACTTTCCCCCCATCAATGCTCATTTCCTCAACAACTTCCTTGACAGTCGGCAACTTCAACTCATGGGCGAGCACTTTCGGTTCTTGAGGGCTGATTTCGGAAACAGCTTTTTTAGCCGTCGGCAACTCAAACTCCTGAGGGGGCAGTTTCGGTCCTTGAGGGCCCGTTGAGGAAACGGCTTCTTTAGCTGTGGGCAACTCAAACTCCTGAAGGGGCAGTTTCGGTTCTTGAGCGCTCGTTGAGGAAACGGCTTCTTTAACTGTCAGTAATTCAAACTCATAACGTTGCACCAGTCGTTGCTGAGTTCCCCGGGAAACGCTCATCCCCGTGAGCTGCTTAAGATCTTCCGAGGCGTGCTCATAAGAAGAGTTCGCACTCAGTAACAAGCAACATTTTTCCAGATAGGGACTCCACTGGCTATAGGCTCTCACATCAAAATAAGTCGCTTGCTTCTCCGTGATGAGGAGCTGGCCCAAAATGCTGTTTAAGATTCGGGTTCGCCCTGCGGTGGTGCCACTGGTGCTTTCGATAAAAAAAGGGCAATCTCTGGACTGACGTATTGAAGCAACTGCCCACGGACTGTAGCTTCGAGTCCTGAGAGTGTTTTCAATTGCTCTGGAACAGTCCCTTGGGCCTCCTCATACAACAAGGCGGCTATTCCCAAAGCATAGGTTTTAATTTGAGCTAAATTTTCAGGATTCATAGTTTTAGAGGGAGCGTTTACCGACTGTCTCAGCTTAACACCATCTCGGAACCCGTTCGACTAAGCATTTCTACTCATTGCGAAACTGGGATGCACCCGCACTCTCGGAAACGGGCCGCAGCCCACCCTACCATGCTAACGGAACATGCTGCTAACAGAACTATCCTCATGGATACGCCAGATCGTCTCCCCGAGCAAATTAGCCACCGAAAGCACTCTTAGCTGATCGAACCGCTTCTCTTGTGGTAATGGAATCGTATTAGTGACGATGACCTCTTCAAACACGCCGCTAGAGAGGCGTTCAACTGCTGGAGGGGAAAAGACAGCATGAGTCGCACAGGCATAAACCTGACGTGCCCCAACTTCCCGCAGCATCCTGGCACCTTCACTGATTGTACCAGCAGTATCAATCATATCGTCCACCAAAACAGCAGTTTTGCCCTTTACATCTCCAATCACATTCAAAACTTCCGCCACATTGTGAGATTGGCGTCGCTTATCAATGATTGCCAGAGGTGCATCATTCAGCTTTTTAGCAAAAGCTCTTGCTCTTGCCACCCCACCCACATCCGGGGAAACTACTACAATATCAGATAGTTGCTTGCTAGCCAGATAATCCAGCAGTACCGGGGAGCCGTAGACATGGTCAAAAGGAATATCAAAATATCCCTGGATCTGAGCCGAGTGCAAATCCATCCCCAGAACCCGACTGGCTCCAGCTTCCACGATCAGATTCGCCACTAGCTTAGCAGTAATCGATTCCCGCCCAGCCGTTTTGCGATCGGCCCTAGCATAGCCATAATAGGGCAGCACTGCCGTAATCTGACGTGCCGAAGCTCGACGGCTAGCATCAATCATAATTAGCAATTCCATCAAGTAGTCATTGACTGGAGAGCAACTTGGCTGTATGAGGTAGACATCGCAGCCTCTGATTGATTCTTGAATTTGCACGTAAATCTCGCCATCGGCAAAGCGTTTGCGAATCATCGGTCCCAAATCTAAGCCCAGGTAGCGAGCCACCTCTTGAGACAGAGGAACATTAGCCGAGCCAGAAAACAGCCGCAGACGGTTATTATCGCTAATAGTTGGTATAGTCGGCGGCATAGTCAAGGTTGCAGAACGGATCACAATAGTGCCCTCGAAGCGCATTCACTGAAATCTTATCATCAGCTCTCCTACTATAACACAATCTCTGATTTTTCTGATATTTTTATATTTATGCGAATGGTACCAGTTACAATTATTCAATATTTCTTAAGAGTTGTTAACTACCGATAAGCTTATGAGCCTGAAAGACCGCATCACCTCCGACATCAAAACGGCGATGAAGTCCAAGGATAAAGTCCGTCTGGAGACAGTCCGCAGCATTAAAAAGATGTTGCTGGAAAAGGAAGTCAGCGTCCGCCCTCAAGGTCAAGAGGCCCTGACGGAAGCCCAAGAACTGGAAGTCCTGGCCCAGCTAGCGAAGCAACGGCGGGAGTCGATCGAGCAATATCGCCAAGCGGGCCGCGAGGACTTGGTGGCACAAGAATCTCAGGAACTGGCGATCGTCGAGGAGTATCTACCGCGCCAGCTGTCCGATGAGGAGGTGGGTGCCATTATAGATGAGATTATCGCCCAGGTGGGTGCTCGCACCCCGAAAGATATGGGCAAGGTGATGGGACTGGCAATGCAGCAACTGAAGGGTCAAGCGGATGGCAAGAAGGTGCAACAGTTGGTGAAAGCTAAGTTGAGGGGCTGAGTTCCCTTCCCCTTGCCCGGGCCAGTTAGCACCAGTTGGCAACCTCGACTTTCGATCCGTTGTATGTTACTCTGAACGATCGGGGATGGCGATCGCCCGTTCGGCACCAGACTGGCGATCGCTATGGCACTGACTTAAAATTGGTGGGCGTGCCCACCCTACGAATTTTAGAGCCTATTATGTTCAAGTTCAAAAAAATCCTCCCGCTTATCGGTCAAACCGCCTTAATCGGTTTAATCTCCTTAGGATTGACAGAAATAGCCTTCAGAATTTACAATAAAATTAATCCCAGTTTTATTTTTTACGATCTGTCATACAATCGCTTTCGTGGCCAACCTAAATATCTATCAGAGAATGCCGAATTATGAATACATTATTGATTACGGGAACGGATACGGATGCTGGTAAAACTGTGCTGACAACTTGTCTTGCTGCTTACTGGCAAACATATTATCCCGATCGCAGTTTGGGAATAATGAAACCAATTCAGGCGGGAAAGGGCGATCGGGAACTCTACATTCAGTTATTTTCTCTTTCGGAGTCCCCAGAAGAGATAACACCGCTATATTTCCAGACGCCAATAGCCCCACCCATAGCTGCCCGGCGAGAAGGAAAACTGATAGAATTGGCAAAAGTATGGCAGACATTTAACAGCCTGCAACAGAAAAAAGATTGGTTGTTAGTGGAAGCCTTAGGAGGGTTAGGTTCTCCGGTAACGGAGGAACTGACAGTGGCAGATATAGCGAGAGATTGGCGGTTACCGGTGGCCTTAGTGGTGCCAGTCAAGCTAGGGGCGATCGGGCAAGCGGTGGCCAACGTGGCTTTAGCCCGCCAGTGCGAGATTGAGATCGAAGGTATAGTCTTGAATTGTATCAACCCATGTTCGGACGAACAACTTGCGGACTGGACACCCATTGACCTAATTGAGTCTCTAACCGGAGGGCCAGTTTTAGGAATTTTACCTCATCTGGCGGACCCCAAGGACTTAACAAAACTAGCTCAAGTTGCCTCAAATCTAGATTTAGAAAGATTGCTTCCGGGTTCGTATTCGGGTTCGTAGTAAGACACAGTTTACGGCTTCCGGATCGCAAGGACTCAAGTCCTTACTACGAACTCTTTTCAATTAACAATTGCTGGACAAACTCGTAAATATTTTCTACGGGTTGGTTATTGAGTACCCGATCTTTCATATCGATCAGGGCTTTCGCCAACTCGGGTGCCTTTTGACTATAATAGACATTAGCCGCTAGCAAATCTTCAAACACCTGGAGTTCAAGTTCTGATTTGGTGGGGGCCCGATCGCCCGCCAGGAGAGGCGTTTCATACTCAGTACCAGTAGCATCATACTTGAGTAAAAATATCAGGGCTTCGCACTCCCGATGCAGCTGCTGTCGGAGCGATCGCACGTTCAGGTCCAGGCGATTAAATCCCAACTGACCGGAAATGCGCAACTCCACGATCGCCTGTTTAGTTTTCCCTTGCTGAGCGACTGCTTGTACCTTTTCTCTAGCTGCTTCTTCCAAGTCTACCAGAGTTTGTTGCTTATTTACTTCTAAGTTGAGGCGCAAGATCGATCGCTGATAATAATCTTGTTTCAACTGGGCATTAATTCCCCGTTCGCTTATCTCCACCAGATAGACTCCCCGTGGGTTTTGCCCTTGACTTTCCGCAATGCTATTAGCCTCTACGGAACCGGGATTAAAAATCCAACCTTCGGCAGTATAATGCTTGTGGATGTGACCCAGAGCTAGATAATCTACACCCGCATCTTTAAGTGGTAATAAATCTTGGTAGCGCAAAGCCCCTTCATAACGGGCAATCTGACCCTCTAACCCGTGATGAAAGATCATGACAGTATGCTGGGGGCCCTCAGGTAATAGCTCGATCGCCGCTGCCAGTTGGACGATCGTCTGGGAAGCCGCCGCACCGTACCACCGAGAACCCAGAACCCGCACCTGACTGCCCTTGCAATCTAAATCTATATAGCCACCAGTTTTCATCTCTGGCGTCCACAGGTCATAAAGTTCAGTTCCATCAGTGGCAGCTTCATTAGGTTCGAGCAAAATCAACTTTTCCCAATCTGCCAGATAGCGCAGCCAGCTACTTTTAGTACCATAGGGCTGGTTGTCGTGATTTCCTTCAATGGCCAACACGGGAATACCCGCTTCTTTAAGCATATCTAGGCAAACCTGGGCCTGATTGAGGGTAGCTGGCAGAATATGCCGATGTTCGAACAAGTCACCAGCAATCACCACAAAATCCACCGCTTCCCGGACAGCATACTTTTCCAAAGCATCCTGAAATGCCAGAAAAAAGTCTTTCGTCCGCTCAGCATTCTCGTAGCGGTCAAAACCCAGATGCACATCGGCCACATGTAGAAATCGAGGCATTAGTTGTCAGTTGTTAGTTGTCAGTATAATAATGCTATCACAGCACACAATGACAAAAATTTATAATTTTATCTAGCCCGCGCAGGCTTTCGCGTTGGTTTGTCTAGCCCCACCCTAAAGAATGAGGGCTAATAACTGATTAGATCGTGGTAGTTCTGCTTACATATGCCTAAAATCCGCTGGTCGTTCTCACTCACTGGGGCGATCGGGTAAAATCCCGATAATCCCATTTCTGTTTTTACGCTCGCGATCGCCTGCGATTTGGGAGTTCCTGTCCAGAGCTATTGAGTTATTGGAGTTGCTAAACCAGATAATGTCTGCGCAGCTACGATCGCAGTTCCTAGACCTAAAGTCAAGATTTTTTTTGCTAACTAACCCAACTTTTTTGTATCGCTTATGCGGTATAGGGAGCATCTCACTTTTCCTTTTTGGCATTAAACTAATTGCGAATGGAGAATGGAAAATAGCCCAAATCTCAATGGGAGCATTTCACTTTTGTAGGAATAATTGCGAATAAGGGAAGGGAACATGGAGCAATTTTCAATTTTCAATTGATCGAGAAGCAAAACTGAGATGCACCCTGCGGTATATCTCTCTTAGAACCAACTCCGATCTTATTTATATTGTACACCTTCTCCCCACAACAAATATTAATTAACTGACAAGTAATTGCCAGTTTTGCTCACTTTATTAGATTCACAGCGGTTCCCATTTGTTTCTGATTTACTTGACAATTCTTTATCTTCTGGGCTAAAAAGAAAAAGGCAAAAGAAGGATTTATCATCCTTTGCCTTTTCCCCAGAAGGTAATGCAATGGCGATCGACTTTTACTGGTAGTTAGCTGGCGATATATTCCCGCACGCTCGAGCGATGGCGACGCAGGTGGTTAATAGCTTGACGTTCTAGCTGGCGTACCCGTTCGCGACTGAGACCCATGCGTTGGCCAACCTGGGAGAGGGACAATTCGTAACCATCTACCAGACCAAAGCGCAAACTCAGAACTTCCCGTTGCTGGGGAGCCAGATCTGCCAAGAGTTGATTTAAATCTTGGCGCAGAGATTCCTGAGTCGTGTAGATATCGGGGGAAATCCCGTCATCTTCCAGCAGATCGGCCAATTCCGTGTCCTGGTTATCCCCAACCCGGATATCCAGAGAAATAGGTTGACGCGAGATCGTCAGGTATTCCCGAATTTGACCCGGTTCTAACTCCAATGCTTCGCCAATCTCAGCGGGAGTAGCAGACCGACCCAGCTTCTGGGAGAGTTCCCGCTGCATTTTCTTGATCTTATTTAGTTTTTCGATAATGTGGATCGGTAACCGTATGGTTCTAGCTTGCTGGGCGATCGCCCGGGTGATTGCTTGACGAATCCACCAGTAGGCGTAGGTGGAAAACTTATAGCCCCGAGTCGGGTCAAATTTTTCCACACCTCGTTCTAGACCTAGGGTTCCTTCCTGAATCAAGTCCAGAAATTCCATGTTCCGCTTCTGGTACTTCTTGGCGATCGCCACTACCAGACGCAGATTTGCTTCGATCATCTTTTGCTTGGCCCCCTGGCCCTGCTGCATTACCTCATCGACGTCCTCCTGCTCAGAGAGTATCCCCTTTTCTTTGAGCGCCCCCACCCACTCCTGTTTACTCGCCGTGCGCTCCAGTTTTTCTTCGAGAGCAACCTTCTCCATCAGCATCCACATCATTTGCTGCACCTGCTTCCCGTAGACAATTTCTTGCTCGTGATTCAGCAGCGGTACCCGACCGATTTCATGCAGGTAGATCCGGACCATATCAGCGGTGTACATGGGTTTTTTGGCCGCCTTGCGATTTTTCGGACCGTCCGCGGGCCGTGCGGTGGTTTTGGTTTTGCTTTTTGTTTTTGCTTTTGCTTTTGCCATAGCTGCCCGATCGTCCTCCGTAACACCGTTTGTAAATACTTCCATATTCCCTACCTTGCTTAGTAGACCTGGCATCATAGATACTTCTTTATATCTTTATGTTTTCCTGTTTTTCCGGATAAATCACAGGTTGTCCATTTTTTCTATGGCTGCACGCTACGCTACGCTGCGCGATCGGATCCCTGCTCCCTTTAATCACCTCTGATTTCCCCCACTGGCTCGCACCAGGTCTATTCCGACCGCCTCTCTCAGTTTTGCTCGCACCAGGTCTATTCCGGAGCGAGTTTGATTTATTTTTATCCTAACCCGGATATTTCGATCTAAACTGTGACCGGGGTCATCCGTTTTTTTGAGCTTGTGGCATGAATTTTTACCCCCATAATTTCCTTACTTCCCGAATGTTATACCTACTTCTATGATGCCCCCACCCACTGCCAGATGACCGTTTGCAGCCAATAGAGAAAACCGAACTTGTTTGAGATTACTTGCTCTGGAAAGTCATCGGACTCCTAGAGCGTCGGTCCATTAATAATACTTGACAAATTTCAACTACTGTGTATGTCCGAAAAATCAGTATATTCTCGTAAAAATATCTGGCCTTCACTCCCTCTGGACATCATGATTTTATCCAAAATCTGTTCTACTGAACGGGCGATCGGGCATATACACATTTTTTTTGTCAACCCCCTCTACTGGACCGACGCTCTAGCGTCTTTTACCTACATCGCTCTTAGTACCCCACTAATAATGAATACAGTTTGAATCTAATATATTCCAGGTTGGCCAAAAAATCAACCCCAGGCTTATATGTATTATATCATAATCAGCAGCGTAGGACTTGTCTCGCCTGTCCGTGCCGGTGGGCAAATCAGAAGCCGAGGTCTTCTAGGGCCTCGGCAGCGGCGGCAAATAGGGCCTCATCGGGCAGATCGGACCAGGCAGTTTCGCCAAGTTCGCGGTAGAATGTCTGGTCGTAGGGACGGGTCTGCACGACTACCGGCATGGGAACGGCATGGCCCAGAATGAGGGCTTGCTGCTTGGAATCGAGTTTGGCCAAAACGGAACGCAAAGTAGCTCCTCCAGAAACACCTGTGAATATCGCCTCTATATCTTTTTCGTCATTGAGTAGGGCAGTTATGCGAGTGCCAATTTGAGACATGACTTCTTTATCGATCCCCGAGGGGCGCTGATCTACCACCAGTAGGGTCACGAAGTATTTCCGCATTTCTCGGGCGATCGTGCCGAAGATGGTTTGACTGGCGATACTGGGATCTAGGAAGCGATGGGCCTCTTCGATGGTGATTACTAGAGGACGGGGGCGATCGCCGGGATTTTTGGTCTGTAAGAACCTGTCGGCTTTGCGGACGTAAGCATAGTGGATGCGGCGGGTAATCATATTGGTGGCCAACATATAAGAGATGAGGTTGGACTGAGAACCGAATTCCACTACTACATGCTTGCCAGCGTCCAGGGACTCCAAAATTTGATTGATATAATTGTGACCGCTGAAGTTACGCAGGTATTTCAGACCCGTCAAACGATTCAGTTTCCGCTGCAAGGCCGCGATCGAGGTTTTGCTGCCATTGTTTTCCTTACAAAATTCCTCGATATCCAGGTTACTCATTTCCAGCAACTGGACTATCCAATTGTCGCCAAAATGATTCCGCAACAGCAGGGCACTGTCCAGGCTAGCTTCCGAGAGATTTAACTCCCTTTTGACCAAATTTAGGTCTTCAACTTCAATTTGATTGAAGCCGAGGTACAATTCTTGAGCATCTCGGATGCCTCGCCGTTTTGTCGATTCCGGATCGAGGGTGTATACTATCACTTGGCCGGGAAATAGCTGCCGCAAGCCCTTGGCCGTGGCGAAGGATTTCCCTTCACAAACTGCTTCCCACCCATATTCCGAGTGCATGTCAAAAATTAGATTTACAGCCACTTGCTTGCTGACGATCCCTGATAGCAGCAGGCGGGCGAGAAAGGATTTTCCCGTACCTGATTTCCCAAATATGCCATTACTCCGTTCTACAAATCTGTCTAAGTCGATACAGACTGGTACGTCCATATCAATTGGTTTCCCGATCGCGAAGTTGCGGCGTCCGGGGTCATCTTCCCAGCCAAATACGGCCCGAAAGTCATATTCTGAGGCATCATATACTTGGCTGAAATGGCTGGGAATAGTTTTGACGGGGGTTAAATCTAGGTCGATGCTGGTTTGGGCCTGAAAAGATGCTAGTGGGGATTTGCCATTTTTCTCCGGGACAAAATTATCTTTTTCCCCCATCTTGGGGGTGAACATTAACATTGGAGTGAGGTCGATCGTGCCATAGGTGCTGCTTCCGGCCAGGACTTCCTGCAAGAAGCTATTCTCAGGTTCGGGGGGGTTGGCGAGAATTCTGTTGCTAGAGGTCCCCAGGGCTACGTCTGTGACTAGACAGAAAAACCGCGACCTCCTTCCCTGCACTACCATAAATTTTCCCACCCGCATTTCTTCGACTGAGACATCTGCATGCAGTCGCACTTCTAATCCCTCAGACAAAGACCCTTTAATTACTGACCCTAGTGGCTTGTTCGTCATTTTTTCTTACTAATTGTTCATTGCTAATGGCTAATTGTTCATTTTTTCATTCACTATTAGCCATTAGCCAAAGCCTTATTCAATCTCAATTGATGTTGGTGATGAGTTGCTAGATGCTGTGGCTGATAAGGGTTGGCGATAGTCGGCATAGAGGCGATCGCGCCAATTAAAGAAGGTTTCGTACATGGTATCGTCTGCTAAACCGGGTACGCCTTTACCTTTGAGCCTTTCGGGCATATCCAGATATGGTCCATCTGGGAATTTAATATACATACTCAACCCTGCGACTGCGAAATCTGCTAGTGTTGGGGTGTTGCCCACCAGATAGGGATTATCTACCAATAGCAGACTCAGGGCTTCTAGGTTTTGCTTGAGAATGTCTTGGGCTGATTTGACCTCGTCAGGACCTGCACCAACGCCAAAACCCAGAAGATCCAGCAATTCCCTGGGTATTGCTCCTACTATACCTTTGATCGCGTCGGGGGTGGCGCTGGGCAATACTGATGTCCGCAGGTCTTGGTTTTGGCTGAGACCTCCATATAGGGCTTTACCACTTAATATCCCTAGGGATGAGTCGGCCCATTCCTCCATCATCAAACACAGTCCTCTTTCTCTGGCGTCCGTGGGTATTATTGGTTTGTCTGGATATTCTCGATCCAGATACATGGCGATCGCCGTTGAGTCTCCCACCACGGTTCCTGCATCCTTGAGCACTGGCACCTGCCGCTGACCGGATATTTTGAACACTTCTATCTGCCCTACCCCGGGGGTTACTTCTATTTTCCGGTATTCCAGCCCCTTGTAATCTAGAATCAGCCGCACTTTCTCTGAGTATGACGACAGCTCAAATTGGTACAACTCTATCATTTTTTCTCTCCCGATCGTCCCTAGGTGTTCTTTACAGTTTTCCGTTGGCCCCTGGCAGAAGGCTGGGGCCATTAGCACTTCACTTTAACATTTTATCTATATTTGCTTTCCTTAAGTAAATGTTAAATTCACTGAAAAATTGCCTGAGTATTCTCGGGGAACTCCAGGAGGCTGCCTCCAGACTGCGATCTGTGGCAGAATCGGAATGGTTGAGGAAAGCAGTCTGATGATTGGACAAACGCTGGCTGGGCGAACATATAGCACGGATAGAGGGCGATCGCCTAGCAGGACGGAGAACAAAAAATAGGCGTAAGCGTTACCAGGTAACGCTCCCCTTCGACGTAAAACCCATACCCCGTAAGCTAAGAAGCCTTTTTTTGCCTGAGAAAATCTCAAAGTCCCGCTAGAGCTTGGTCGCTGTAGAACCATACCCTCGTGGTGGTGATAAATATGTAGTGATGCATTATCTATCCCGATAAACATTTGTTGTAATAATGTACAAAATACCAAATAGCTCCGATGTGATTTTCTAGTTTCTTGGAGAATGATAATGTTTTACGAACCAAACGACTAATTCTTTGTCTTAATGTGTTGTTTAGCCTTTCAATATGATTAGTTTTTCCAGTTTCTTTACCTACTGGTTTATGACGTTTTTTGGGGATTACTGTGTTATAAGCTTCCCAAAAATATGTGTAAAAAACTGCGCCGATAAACAGGAGGTAAAGATTTCCACAATTTTTTTGCCGATTCCCGACTGCGAGCGCCCACATAAACTCCAACTATTTCTCTAGTTTTTGTATCTAACGCTAACCAAATCCATTGCTTATTTTCTTTATTCTCCACAAAAGACCACATTTCATCACATTCAATAGTCATTTTCCCTTTTGGCTTGTCTAAAACCTTTATCTCACGCGGAGTTTCCGCAGATTTTTTATTAACATAATCTTGGAGCAAAGTTTTGGAAACTCCAACTTGACGTGCAATTCCAGCTAAAGAAATTCTCTCAAGTAAAAGGCCATCTATTTTCTTTTTTGTTTCTGATGATATCGTTTTATTGGTAGGGTTTTCAACAAATTGCCTGCCACAGTCTTTACACTTATGTTTTTGCTTTTTGTTATGAGTACTACCGTTTTTTACTGTTCGCTCACTTTGACAGTGGGGACAAGAAGGTCGCAAGCATAAATCTGATGATGTGTTCATAAATTTAGACATTGTTTTTACCAATAACAATATAGCATTGTGACAACTAATTATACATGATTATCTCTGATATTTTTGATAAATTAAACTTATCAATGGTAATGAAAAATGTTATATTATCCCTTTGAAAAGCAAGGATTAATAGAGGGATAAAATGTTATATCACTACATATTTATCACTACCCCCTCGTTACCCTCGTTCCCAGGGTCTCCCTGGGAATGGGAAGTCCTGGGAAGCGGCTGCCTCCTGTGAATGAGAAAATCCGCCTCGGTAATTACTTTCGTGAGTGCGGAAAAATAGTCGCCTTCCGATTTTTCCGGTCGGCCATTCGCCAGTGTCTCCCCCTCGTTCCCTCACAGCGGAGGGGGCGTTACCCGGGGATCTGGCAGCCTGGGAACGTGCTTAAGGCGCTCCCGGGAGACACCGGAAGAGCCTCAACCGGAAGTGACCTGGTCACTAGAACTAACATTTATATCGTTGAAAAGCTAAGTAAGTAGTTAGGCAAAATTATTTTTATATTTGGCCTTTGGCATAAATATATGCTAGAATTAAAACAATCAAACTTATATTTTCAGCGAGGTGAAAGTTAGCCATGAGATTCATAAAGGGATTAAGCTATGAAACAATTAATCTCCTCAAACGGATTTATGCACAAAGTAAATATCACCAAGTTAGAAGACGAGCACATTGCATAATGCTCTCACATTCAGGGTATAAAACTACAGAATTGATGAAAATATTTAAGGTGACCCTTGTGACAATATATAATTGGTTTGATGCTTGGGAAGAGTTCCAATTAGTCGGCTTATATGATCGAAAAGGACGTGGAAGAAAACCGAAATTTAATTCAGAACAGATAGAGCAAATCGTGGTTTGGGCTAAAGAATTTCCCAAGGAAATAAAATTGGTGAAAGAAAAATTTAAACAAGAGTGGGATGTGGAAGTGAGTAAGGAAACTATTAAAAGGATCTTAAAAAACGCAAACATGTCGGCGGATCGGAAAACGAGTAGCTGGGGAGCCAGAACCCACGGAATATCAAGAAAAAAAGGAAGAATTAAAAAAATTAAAACAGCAAGAATATCGAGGTGAAATTGATTTAAGATTCTTTGATGAAAGCGGTTTTTGTTTAAATGCATATGTCCCTTATGCATGGCAGGAAAAAGGAGAAGTTATTGAGGCCAAAAGTCAAAATAGTAAAAGATTAAACGTCTTAGGATTTTTCAATCGCAAGAATGAACTAGAGCCTTACTTATTTGAGTGCCGGGTTAATAGTGAGGTGGTTATATCATGTATAGATGATTTTTGTTCAAAATTAGAGAAAAAAACTGTTTTGGTGATGGATAATGCGTCTATGCATACGAGTAATGCCGTAAAAAATCAACAAGCAGAATGGGAACAAAAAGGGTTGACCATTTTTTATTTACCTACCTATTCTCCACAGTTAAATATCATTGAAATCTTGTGGCGATTTATCAAATACGAATGGTTAAATATTGATGCATATGAAAGTTGGGAAAGTTTAGTTAAAGCGGTGGAAGATGTGCTTCGAGAGGTTGGAGGAAAATATAAAATTAATTTTGCCTAACTACTTAGAAACCCGGTTTCTGAGAATACTTGATCGATTATAGGCGCTTTCGCCTGGGAAGCACTTTAGTGCTTATTACGAACCCTTACTTAGAACAGACAGGTTCGCGGTTCTTCTCTTTAGAGAGGGAAGAATTTAGTGACCCTTTCGGATAGGCAATGCGTTTGTGATTGAACTGTTCCCAGACCCTCACGAAAATATCCGCAATTATCGGCATTTCCTCTCGCTTTAACCCTGAATCTACCAACTGATTGTCTTGCCAACGCGCTTTGAGGATTTTATTCACCATTCCTAGCGCCTCCTGATAGGTCGCATCCTTGAGCGATCGCAGGGCGGCCTCACAGGAATCAGCCAGCATCAAAATCCCCGTTTCTCGGGACTGGGGAATCGGACCATCGTAGCGGAAATCCGACTCCCGCACCACTATACTAGGGTCAATTTCTGCCATCTGCTTCGCCTGATAGTAGAAATAGGCAATCAGCATCGTTCCCTGATGTTCTGGGATAAACGCCTCAATGGACTTAGGCAACCGATACTTGCGAGCCATTACCAGTCCTTCACTGACATGCTTTTTGATAATCTCTGCACTCTTCCAGGGGTCTTTAATCTCATCATGCTTATTCGGACCGCCCATTTGATTTTCAATGAACCCCAACGGGTCGTGCATCTTGCCGATATCATGATACAAAGTCCCCGCCCGCACCAATTCCACATTGCAACCCAAAACTCGGGCTGCTGCTTCCGCCAGAGTCGCCACAAACATAGTGTGTTGAAATGTTCCTGGGGCTTCCGAGGCCAGGCGCTGCAACAAGGGGCGGTTCGGGTTCGCTAACTCTGCCAAACGCACCGGGGTAACTAAATCGAACACGTGTTCCAAATAAGGACTCAAACCCAGTGCGATAATGCTACAGGCTAAGCCTCCCAGACTGCGGATCCCAGCAGCAACTAGCAACGGCGGCCAGACTACAGAAGCGGCGGCGCTGATAATGAGGGTGACCGTCAGATAGACAACTCCCTGAGTTAATCCTAATCCTACCCCTAACAGCGCAAATTCCTCCCGCGATCGCATTCTTCCGGGGCAGGCGAGGGAACCGCCGAGTATGCCCCCTGCGACACTCGCTAGCCAATCACTCAGGCTAATTATTTCCATGCCGGTCGGCAATACAAAACTCAGCAGTCCGACTACTGTCACCCCCAGGGCTGAACCATAAAAACTGCCCATCAACAGCCCTATTACTGGCAAGCTAGCAGCATCCAAATTTAAAACTACCAGCAATGGCGCAGTCAGAGTCAGTAGCAACACTAATAGCTGGTCTCGCTGGCGCATTCCCGGGTGAAATTTTCGTTCTATCACCCAAAATACCCCGATCGCCCCACTTACCAGCATGCCAAACCCCAGCAACCCTTTCCAGTTTACCTGCCGCTGAGACAAGCCAAAATAATCAATCGCCACAAATTCTGGTCTGGTGATGCGATCGCCCGCCGAAACGAGCGCCTCACCTTCCAGGACTGATATCACCACTGTTTCGACAGATAAAGCTGCATGTTCTGCTTGTAGCCTGGTTTTTTCAGCATCTTCGATCAAATTTGCTTTCAGCACCCTCGGCAGCAGTTCCATCGCCAAAGCTGCTGTGGACTCTGGCACTGAACCGGACACCTGTAACGCGATCGCCTTTTTGAGCAGATTATCGGGCAATCCTCTGGGGATCCCTTGCGCCATCATCCTCCTCGTGCTTTCCTGGATGCCTTTAACTGTTTGGTCCCAAGTTGCATCGGACATCTCCAGCAGTTTAGCATCGTATATTGTTGCTCGATCTTTTATCTGGAGCGCTTTAATCTCGTTTAATGCTTGCGCGTAACCCTGACGCACTTGGGCTATCTGGTCAAGCAATGCTTTTAACTTTTCCGACTGCTCGATCGATCGCAGTTCAAATATCGCTTGCTCTTGCTCTGTGCGTGATATTTTCTCATCTGGTGCTGCTTGGCTATTATTAGCTGCTACTGCCTCTGGGGACAAGGTCGTCGATTTTTGCGATTCTTCTTCTGTCTGGGCTTTATTTACTCCTTGCAGTACCATACGCCACTCCCACTCCTGGGCTTGACGAAGGTACTGCTGGGTGTCGAATGAGAGCAACTCTGGCCCCACGAAGGGAAATTCCCCTGCCTGCCGTCGCAGTTCATTTCCCTGTTCTAGAATTTCTTCTACTTTCTGGTAAACCTGTTTATTTACTACTTCATCGATCGTCAAGACCGGGATAGCACCTGTACGCTCTCGCTGGCGCTTTGCTTCCGTCGCTTGGCGATCGGGGATCTCCGCCGTGTAGGGAGCCGATATCGTCTCTGGGGCGATCGTTCCGGACGATAGTTTCGGGGCGTTGTATAAGCGGTAGCCTATTGTACTCGTCAGCGACACCACTGCTAGCACCAATACTGCCCCTGGATGGACTTGTTTTTTGCTTCTGGTTTTTTTTGGGTTTTCTTTCCCAGTCCCTGGCACTTTACTCTTCTTAGATAACAGCTTATTTCGCACTGGTTGGCGCGATCGCGGGGCTTCCGTGAAGTACCGTCGCCACCACCGATCTACCTGGCGTGTCAAATACTGAATTGTTTTCATTTTAGCATCCACTTAACAGCCGCAACCCTTGATTTTAGCATTTTTCACCATCAAACCTTCCTGACTACGGGAATATCCCTTGCCGTTCGGAAAGATTTGAGCTTTGAGATTTGGTGACTGCGCGCAACAGCAAATACCACATGTATCAACTTTTTATCATAGCTGACCGCCCTGAGCCGAGAGAGTACTGCGATTGTCATTTCTTGCCATTTACCCAATCCTCCTTTTACTTAACAATGACTAATGCTAGCGCGTCAATTTACATAGTATTTGACCCCTCACTATGATGATGCCTTTGGTCTGCCCTGGCCCTTCTCCTACTTTAGGCATATTTTTCTGAGGTTTGTCTCACTACAAACCTCAGTTCGTGGCGATCTAAAATTGAGCATTTCCTCTAACCTAACATATCTTGAGAGTTTACCTCCTAGGAGGTTATACTACTTATCTGGTCCGATACTCTGAGGGCGCATTACCTGAGGTGCAGCAACAGCATACCTTTGAGGTGATTTATTGCTCAGATGGGTTGGCAATAAGGCACCTGACCAAGCTGCGAATAAGTTAGTAGCTAGTTGGACAATTTCCGCATCTGAGGTGACGCCCCAGCAAGGAAGAAGGAACTTCTCAGCAGTCAGAGGGCGTTTTATAGCGATGCGCCATGAGACTGGGATACCCGCAAGACTATTATAGGCTCCTGACATTGCCCCAGTCAGAGATGCGACCAGTTGTGGTTGGACTCTAGCAATCCTCAAGGCCCGCATAACGGAGAGACGAAAATCTTCTGGAGTACTCAGAAAGCAGTATAACGCTAGTCCGATACTATTTGAGAGCATATAACTGGTTGTTTCTAGACTAGCCCTCATCTCTAGCAAGGTTTGCACTTGCGCCAGCTCAGAGGCGATCGCCCCGTCCGACTGGAGATAGGCTATGATTTGAGGAACGATCGTAGAGGAGTCGAGCTTTTCTTGGGCTATTTGCAATAAGCAATAGCCCATTGCCAGTGATTCATCTCTTGTCTCCTTACTGCTGGCCGCAAGTTGATTGAGCCTCTGGCGCAGTTTGGCGGCATCTTCGTGAAAAAATAGGGCGACTGGTAGAATAGTAGCCGTAGCTTCATTATCCACCACCCTGTTTCCCTCTACCCGACCATGGGCAATCAAGCTTTTGCACGCACTCACAGCCTGGCTTCCCCATCCAGGTAACAACTGGTCTTGTTGGCCTTCATCGATATCTAAATCCCACCAGTTGAGACCGACCTGGTGCCAAGAGCGGCCAGTGTAGAAGTTGCTCAACATCTCTCCGACAGCTGCCCCTAGGAAGGCTCCTTGAAATCGACTCTCAATGGTATAGCGCATTATTATTGATTTATCAATTATGGCTGGACTTGACCGCTTATGTTTGTGCTCTGCTCTGACGTACTATTATCTACCACACCCAGCCTTAGGTTCATGGCTATGACTTCTGAAATTCTTTATCAGGTTCCCAAAAATGGATCGCTAGCTACTACAGATATACTGGACTTACGCTTGCTGCTGCTAGATTTATGCTGCCAGCTGGCTTATCGAGAAGGAGACTTTGTCCTCTCTTCGGGACTGCGTAGTAGTTATTACATCAACGGTAAGCAGGTAACTCTGCATCCCCAAGGGGCGTTGGCTGTTGGACGGTTGTTGTTATCCATGTTGCCGGGGACTACCCAAGCTGTGGCGGGATTGACTCTGGGTGCTGACCCGATCGTCACGGCAGTCAGCGTTGTTTCTGCCTATGAAAACCAGCCAATACCGGCCCTAATTGTCAGAAAAGAGGCTAAGGGACATGGCACGATGGCCTATATCGAAGGACCCCATCTGCCCCCTGGAGCGAAAGTAGCAGTATTAGAAGATGTTGTTACTACTGGACAATCTGCTATGAAAGCCGTTGAACGACTGCGTCAGGCGGGTTACATTGTAGACCAGGTAATTGCCCTGGTAGACAGACAGCAGGGGGGGGCTGAACTTTATCAGTCAGCTGGGTTGCAGTTTCAGGCTGTGTTTACGATCGCCCAGATTCAGCAGCGTTGGCAGCAGTTGCGATCTCTTCAATAAAACTACTATCCAATATGATATCACATGGCAAGCATACTGCGAGATATCCTGTGTTGTCCCCTGGGACAAGAGAACAACAGGATATCTCGTACCGCGCTGGATTTTTCTCCGTTTTCGGCGGTATGCTAAAGGATCTCAGGTGCGATTTGTTGTAGTCTAACGTGGTCAAACACGGAACGCTACGCCTGGCAACATTGGTCAGGTAACTGTGGTATTCATGAGGGTTAAGTAGTCAGACAAAATTAATTACATATTTTTCTCCAAAATTTTTTATGATTGTTTCAACGGAATCAACTAAGTTTTTCCAGCAAGAATAAGCATCGATTTCAATCCATTCGTATTTAATAAACCGCCACAAGATTTCAATCAAATTCAAATGAGGTGAATAAGTGGGGAGATGGAATATAGTAATATTGCGTTCTTTCCATTCTTCAATCTTATCTTGAATAGCATCACTAGTATGGACAGATGCTTGGTCTACTACAATTACTGTTTGCTTTTCCATTCTCGTGGGAAAAAATGCATCGATACAAGCTATGACTACATCTGAATTAATATTTTGAGTAGATACATACGCTTCTAAATGATTGTGGCGATTCATTATTCCTAATACATTTAATCTGCGGCTACTCCGACTAGGTACTTCTATATATTCCCCAATATTTTGCCATCCATAAGGGACACAAGGGATTAAATAAAACCCACTTTCATCTAAATAATACAAATTAATTTCCCCCAAATTGTCTAACAGTTTCAGTTGTTCAAGTTGTGCTTTTTTTTCCTCATACTCTTGAGCTGGGGGGCTGACAGCTACCCCTTTACGCATCCGATGCCAACTCATATTCATTGTTTTCAATATTCTCTGAACAGTTTTAACAATTGCGGAAGTTCGTATAGGAACTAGACTACAACAAAAAGACACTTTTTTTAATTGCCTCGGTTCTTCTTCAGTCCAGGCTTTAATTTTTTCTTTTTGTTCGAGACTAAAGGTTTGCTTACGACCTCTTCCAGACTTATTATATAGTCCGACCATTCCCTCGGAATCCCAATTTTTAATCCAATTGTAGATAGTTCTATAACTAACATCAAAGATTTCCATAAGTTCTTTAACTTTTTTATGTTCTCGATCTCGCAAAAGTAAACAATGTGCTCTTTGACGAACTTGATGATGGCGACTTTGATGATAAATTCGTAAGAGCAATTTTGCAGAAAGCTCATTTATTTCGCGCATTAAAATCCTTCTTAATTTCTCCTAATTTATCGTCATATTATGTCAAATATATCTGGCCGGGGATGAGCATGAAAACCGACTCCCCGTTAGTTTGACAAAAATCTGCTACATGTACGAGTAGCTATATCTAGTATAACAAGTTTTCTCGATTTTGTGCAATTAATTTTGTCCAACTACTTATAACCCCTCCCTCCTGGTATGGGAGTGACTCCGGTCCTTAATGCTGCGGAGTGACATCACCTCGTAGCGGAGGGTTCCCGGAGCGTGTGAAGCAAGGACTCAAGTGTAGGCTACCTGACAGCCTAAGTCGGGGACGCCGCTAGGGCAGATGCCCATGGCTAGAAAAAGCTCACCTATTTAAGCCTCGTGACTCTGAACCAGCGGAATAAGGCTTATACGCTGGCCCCAAATGGGAATGGAGTTAGTGCTAGCCCTCTGAAATGGCTAGCAACATACCCGGTAGAACTCCCGGGGTAGTGTAGGGGCCTAAAGGCATCACGATGGATACCACGGAACAAAGTAACCTCCAATATGCTGTCCCAATGGGATTCGTCCCAGAAAGGACAAGTTAGATGATCAGCGCAAGCTGTTGGGGGAGGGATGTATCAAGAAGCCAAGGCCTGGGGTAATGCCCAGGATATGCTGACGTGATACGGTGATAATAGGATATGACCGGAGCAAGTAACTCTGACTATGGCACGGTGGCCCGCTCTCAAGAGTAAGGCTATGTTTTCCTGGTAAAACGGTCTCGTAAACTGGTGATACTAAAGGTTTGCCGGGAGCACCACTCACTGACCAGGATAGGAGAGAAAGTACAGGTCGTAAGGCTAAACAGGGGTAACCCTGAGATAAGCTACTCAAGGTCAAGAGCCTATTACCCAGTAGCCTCCTGCGGTGAAAGTCGCAAGTCCGGTTCCGAATGGGAGGGTTGGGAAGTGATTCCCAGCTCGACCCCGACCATATGACCTTTTCTTCAACAACTGGTTTTGACCGCACCCGTTGGTAAGAGGATCCCCCCCAGCCCGGGTTTTGACGGCACCCCATAACTCGTGGGTTGTTGGTGAAAACTGTCGATTAAGACACGATCTCCCTCAAGGAGAGGAGATAGCCAGTCTAGATATGAAGTAGCCAGTTGCATCTTGCTAGATGGGGAACGTGAGAAAACCCCGGCCAGCATCGAAACCTCTATTTCCCCCCGGCCAAGGCGCTTACTCCCGCCAAAGAGGTGCTTACCCCCGCTAAGGCGGTGCTTACTCCGGCCAAAGCGGCGCTTACTCCGGCCAAAGCGGCGCTTACGTCCGCCAAGGAGTAACCTTTTGCCGCCACCGAATGACTTTCGTACTCGGTGGAATGAGGAAGTCACTCCAGGAAATAAATAGTTACTTCTAGAAATGACTATGTTTTCCCGGGAGTAAGGAAGTTCTTCCCGGGAATGAGTAAGTTATTCCCGGATAAAATATTTCTATTAACGCCATTTAAGGAGAAAGGCCCGAGCCGGCTTCAATGTCTAAAGGGTGCAGTACTCGTACTCGGTGAAAAATCACCTAGTTCTGACCACTCGCCGGGAGACTGGGAAGGCGGGTTGTCGGAAAAGACTCCATACAATATAATGGCGAAGAACAGAACCGGTTACTAACCTGCACTACAGCCATGCGTTGTCTCAACTGCCACCTAGATAATATCCCGGACAACACCGAATACTGCACGAGATGCGGCGTGCATTTGCCGACCCTGCTGCGAGACGTACTCTCCCCTGGCACCCGCTTGGACAAGGATACTTATGAGATCGAGTATGCTTTAGGTCGGGGTGGGTTTGGCATCACCTACCGCGCCCGTCACCTTATTTTAGAACAACCCGTTGCGATCAAGGAATACTACCCCCAAGAACTTGTCCATCGCCACATTTCTACGGGGAAACTTACTGTTCCCCAAAACAAAGCTGATATATTCCAACGTTGGTTAGACCGGTTCTTGCGGGAAGGGCGGATGTTGGCCCGACTCAACCATCCTAGCTTGGTACGGGTGCAAGATTTATTCACGGAACGGAGCACGGCTTATCTGGTGCTGGAATTAATAGCCGGGGAGACGCTGCGGCAAGTCTTAGACGCCCAACCTGGCAAGCTTTTGCCCCCGACAAGGGTGGCGGAAATTATGAAACCCCTGGTGGGTGCTTTAGAAGTTGCTCACCAAGCGAGAGTCTATCATCTGGACTTGAAGCCGGACAATATCTTGCTGACTCGGGCAGGACGGGTGATTTTGATAGACTTCGGGGCGGCGAAGCAAGAGACGGGTGTGACTCAGAGTACGCGGGCGTTTACCGAGACCTATGCGCCACCGGAAATAATTGCCAGAAAGTCGGTGGGGGCCGAAAGCGATATTTTTGAACTGGGGATGATGCTGCATGAAATGATTGCCGGGACGCTGCCGGAACCAGCATTGAGTCGGATGAGGGGGACAAGCTGGGAACCTTCTTTGGCAGAACCCTGGCAGAGTTTGGTGGAAAAAGCCTTGCCTTTGGAGAAGGAAGAACGCCCTAGCAGCGTGGGGCAATGGTGGAAGACAGGACATTCGCCTGCGCCAACAATACCTTCTCCATCTCCAACAGAGTCTTCGCCTGCGCCAACAATAGTTTCGCCACCGCCGAGGGATGTAAGAACATTGCGAGGCTATTTTGTCTTGCCAGAAATGAAAGCACAGGGGATGGTGTGGCGACTGGGGCGCGGAAGTATCAGTGATGTGATTCCTCTGGATGATGAGTTGGTAGTAGTCTGTGCTAAGGGTGGCGCGGCATTGTTCGATCTCAGTAGTGGCGAGGCGCTGTGGGAGATAGACTGTCCTGCAACCTGCGGCGGCGTTGTCAGTGCTGATGGTAAGCTGCTAGCTTTGGGAAGCAACCCAGATATCTACTTATGGGATTTAACTACAGGGAATTTCCTGCGAAAATTTCAGGGACACACAGACGAAGTGTTCAGTATAGCCTTCAGTCCCGATGGCAGGACAGTTGCCTCTAAGAGTAAAGATAAAACCCTGCGGTTGTGGGATGTGGCGAGTGGCAGTTTACTGCGAGAACTTAAGGGACATACAGACAATGTGAACAGTGTAGCCTTCAGTCCCGATGGCAGGACAGTTGTCTCTGGGAGTGACGATAATACCATATGGTTGTGGGATGTGGCGAGTGGCAGTTTACTGCGAGAACTTAAGGGAGATACAGGCACTGTGATCAGTGTAGCCTTCAGTCCCGATGGCAGGACAGTTGCCTCTGGTGGGGATAATACCGTGCGGTTGTGGGATTTGGCGAGTGGCAGTTTACTGCGAGAACTTAAGGGACATACAGGCACTGCGATCAGTGTAGCCTTCAGTCCCGATGGCAGGACAGTTGTCTCTGGGAGTGACGATAATACCATATGGTTGTGGGATTTGGCGACTTACAGAGAACTGCAACTACTTCAGGGACATAAAGATGTGTACTTGGGAGATTTAGATTTATTCTCTAACTTCTCTGTGAACTGTGTAGCCTTCAGTCCCGATGGCAAGACAGTTGCCTCTGGGGGTAAGGATAATACCGTGCGGTTGTGGGATGTGGCGAGTGGCAATTCACTACTTCAGGGACATACAGAATACGTGAACTGTTTAGCCTTCAGTCCCGATGGCAGGACAGTGGTCTCTGGGAGTGACAATACCCTGCGGTTGTGGGATGTGGCGAGTCGCAGTGAACTGCGACGACTTCAGGGACATACAGGCACTGTGTGCTGTGTAGCCTTCAGTCCCGATGGCAAGACAGTTGCCTCCGGGGGTAAGGATAATACCGTGCGGTTGTGGGATGTGGCGAGTGGCAATTCACTGCGAAAACTTCGGGGACATACAGGCACTGTGTACTGTGTAGCCTTCAGTCCCGATGGCAGGACAGTTGCCTCTAAGAGTAAAGATAAAACCCTGCGGTTGTGGGATGTGGCGAGTGGCAGTTCACTGCGACAACTTCAGAAACGTAATGTGTATCAGTACTGTGTAGCCTTGAGTCCCGATGACAAGACTATTGCCTCCTCTAGTTCTTTTGATAATATCGTGTGGTTGTCGGATGTGGCGAGTCGCAGTTCACTGCGAAAACTTCAGGGACATACAGACGGAGTGTACTGTGTAGCCTTCAGTCCCGATGGCAGGACAGTTGCCTCTGGGAGTCAGGATAGAACCGTGCGGTTGTGGGATGTGGCGAGTGTCAGAGAACCCAACGATACTTTTACTTTCAGTCTGGTGAATGAGAACCTGCGGTTGTGGGATGTGGCGAGTGGCAGTTCACTGCGACAACTTCAGGGACATACCTCCTCTGTGTTAAGTGTAGCATTCAGTCCCGATGGCAGGACAGTTGCCTCTGGGAGTCAGGATAGAACCGTGCGGTTGTGGGATGTGGCGAGTGGCAGTTTACTGCGAGAACTTCAGGGACATACCTCCTCTGTGTTAAGTGTAGCATTCAGTCCAGATGGCCGGACTTTTGCCTCTGGTGACGATGATACCACCGTGCGGTTGTGGGATGTGGCGAGTGGCAGTTTACTTCGACAACTTCAGGGATTTATAAGCCAAGTGTTTAGTGTAGCCTTCAGTCCCGATGGCCGGACAGTTGCCTCTGGGGGTGTCGGGGATAGGGATAATCCCATACAGTTGTGGGATGTGGCGAGTGGCAGTTCACTGCGACTATTTGAGGAAACAGCCTCTATAATGGGTGTAGCAGCATCCAGTCCCGATGGCAGGACATCTGCCTCTGCGAGTATCTCGTTTGCTGAAAATAATATCATACGGTTGTGGGATGTGGCGAGTGACAGAGAACTTCGACAACTTCAGGGACATACAGGCATTGTGACCTGTGTAGCCTTCAGTCCCGATGGCAGGACAGTTGCCTCTGCGAGTCAGGATAAAACCGTGCGGTTGTGGGATGTGGCGAGTGGCAGTTTACTTCGACTACTTCAGGGACATACATCCTCTGTGAGAAGTGTAGCATTCAGTCCCGATGGTAAGTTTCTGTTATCTGAGGGTGATGTAATACGGTTGTGGAAACTATAGTAATTATGAAGGCAGAACCCGTTCCCAGGCTATCAACTACTTTTGACCACACCCCATCTAACGTCCAATGCACTTGATTTTCGATGCCCCAATGTTTACGAATTGCCTTACCAATAATTTTGGCATCATCTGATAACTGGAGTTTAGACTAAACCTTTAAGAAAAGGGCAGTGTCGAGTACAAGACTCCGCCTCATCCCGAGTTATGCGATCTCCACTTTACCGGGAACGTTCGACTTATCTAGGTTATTAATCAGACGATCTGAGTTTTTACACAAACAGTTGGCGATATTAAGTTATGTCAAACAAAATGGGAGAAGATTTTTCACATTAATACCATGAAAACCGATTCCCCCTCAAAAACGAAGGGACAATTGACGGAAGGTAGCGTGGTCGGGCATCTGGTCAAGCTGACGGTCCCCTTGATCTGGGGGGTATTTGCGGTCATCGCTTTCAACCTGGTTGAAACACCGAAAAATGCGATCGACTATCGCGATCGGAACTAGACGAACCCCCCTGGCCTTAACCTGCTTTAGGGATTTGTCTAGATCGCCTGGAGGGTTAGGCGGTTGGCGCCAGTAACGCATGTCAGGCTTGTGACGAAAGCGGTAATTGGCAAGACGGTGTCTGGAGCATGCCGATTCCTTCAAGACAAGAGCATGCGGAAGACGCTGGAGTCAAGCAGCAGGTGACGGTGAAACAGCTGGGTAGTAAGCTGGCGACGGTACTGGCGAAGCTGCTTTAGGCCCGGAGGCGAAAGCTTTTACTCCCAAATCATGCTGTCTCAGAAATTACTTGCATTAATTTCCGCTTCACGTGTATAATGGGCATGTTGATGAATATCCAACGAGAGCAAGGTAAAACAATGCATTCCGATAAAGTACCGGACGTGGTATTTAAGACAAGGGTCAGAGATGAATCAGTCGCCGGACCCAATCCTTTTCGCTGGCAAGACCGCACCACCCAAGAGGTATTTGGTGGGAAACGGGTAGTATTGTTTGCGCTGCCCGGTGCATTTACGCCCACCTGTTCTTCTACCCATCTGCCCCGCTACGAAGAACTCTATGATGAAATTAAGGCCCTCGGAATAGATGAAGTGATTTGTCTGTCCGTTAACGATGCCTTTGTGATGTTCCAGTGGGGAAAACATCAGAAGGTGGAGAAGATTTTCCTTCTGCCCGATGGTTCCGGTGAGTTCACTCGGAAAATGGGGATGTTGGTGGAAAAAGATAATCTCGGGTTTGGAATGCGTTCTTGGCGCTACTCAATGGTAGTTAATGACGGCACCATTGAAAAGATGTTTGTTGAACCCGGTTTTGCTGACAATGCCCCCGATGACCCCTTTGAAGTTTCCGATGCAGATACAATGCTCAATTACTTGAAGTCTGCGAAATAGTAACTTGTAAATTAAGAAACCAGGTAAATTAATAGTTACCTGGTTTCTGGAATAGAGATGCACCAAACTGTCTGTTAAGCTTTCAATGTATAGGACAGCACCTGATAAAATCACATATTAGCCCGTTTTGCTAGCTACTGTAGCTGTTAATGACCAGCAGGCCCCAGGCACTACGCAGAGCACATCGGCGGAACATCTCGAACTAATTTCCAGCACTGCTCACTGCTCGCCGATCGCTGATACTAGGCGGCGCAGATACCTGAAAATAGGTGGTATCAATAGGTATGCTAGCAGTATAATGTCTAAAATAGCTTCAAACTGGCTAAACTCTCGTCCGTAGTAGCGATCGTCCCAATAGCTGACGGGACTTTGAAAGCGGATGGTCCATTCCAGGGGAAAAAATAGCAAGGGACCGTCATCGACATGGGTGGGGATGTCCAAAGCAGTATGCAACAAACAGCCCGCGAAAAACCAGAACCACCAGTATTTCCTCGAACCCAGGCGACCTCGAAACCGCCAAAGTAAGGCCAGGGCCCCTAGGAGCACGAGGGGAGAGTGAAGAAGATTATGGGATGCAACCCAAAAGGGATTTTGGAAGTACAGTTCGTCAAACATGATGCGAAAGGCTTCCCCTACCGTCAAACCTTTGAGGTAATGGTAGTAGATCGGTGCCCCAATACTTAGAAGGTACAGGGGTAAGTCTGGGGCGACGGAACCGAACAAAAAGGCGCTTTTGGCGATCGTGGTAGGTAAGCTCTTCTCTAGAGCCGCATTGACCAGGAAGTGGGATGGTGTATTCATATCAGCATCGGGAATTATAAGGTAAGGACTAAAGTCCTTACTACAAACCAGCATTACAAACGGATGAAGAAATTAATTCTGGCAATTCTCGGTGCCGGGGCTTGGGGATCGGCCCTGGCTAAGTTGGCTAGCGATAATGGCCATCATGTCCGTCTCTGGTCCCGCCGCAGCCCCTACAGTTTGCATGATGTCTTAGCTGATGTCTCTCTTGTTGTCTCTGCTATCCCGATGACAGCAGTTGTTGCTACTTCTACCAAAATACAGGCGATCGGACTCCCTCTAAGAGCGATAATTGTCACGGCTACTAAGGGGTTAGACCCCCACAGCAGGCGCACTCCTGCCCAAATTTGGCAAGATAACTTTCCCGATCGTCCTATTGTAGTGCTTTCTGGACCAAATCTCTCTAAGGAGATCGCACAGCAACTGCCTGCTGCTACTGTTGTTGCTAGTACAGATATCCATGCAGCTGTGACCGCACAACAGGTTTTTGCTTCCAAAAAGTTTCGCGTTTATACCAGCACAGACCCCCTGGGGACCGAGTTGGGCGGGACTCTCAAGAATACGATCGCGATCGCTGCTGGAGTCTGCGACGGCATGCAGCTGGGCACCAATGCCAAGTCGGCCCTCCTGACTCGCGCCTTGACAGAAATCCTTCGCATCGGTACCCATTTAGGCGGTCAAAGAGAAACCTTTTTCGGATTATCTGGCTTAGGGGATCTGCTGACAACTTGCAACAGCCCCCTCAGTCGCAATTATCGGGTTGGTTACGGTTTGGCTCAGGGGAAAACTCTAGAAGCAATCCTAGCAGAATTGCAGAGTACTGCCGAAGGTGTTAATACTACTAATGTGCTGATTGATATTGCCCGTCGGGAGCAAATCCCCGTGCCCATCTCCTGGCAAGTGTATCTGTTGCTGAATAATCAAATCACGCCGCAACAGGCCGTAGAAGCCTTGATGGAAAGAGATTTGAAGCCGGAATTTTACGGCCCAAGCCTGCCCTAATTGTGAATTGCTAATTGTGAATTGCTAATGGGAACGAGATATGAAGGCGCTAGTTTCTAGCTAGCAACGACGACCAGAGGCAGAGCCTCGTGCGCTCTCGGTTGGGCTTAGTCACGACCTCCCAACCGACGATACCTATACTGAAGGAACATAATCCAACTCTTGCAGCTTATGCAACACTTTTGCTACACTTTCGGACAACTCTTCTTTGTCAGTCCGGCATTCAATCTCCGGATTAACAGGGGGTTCATAAGGGTCGGAGATTCCCGTAAACGCTTTAATTTCTCCGGCCCGGGCCCGCTTGTAAAGTCCCTTCACATCCCGTTCTTCACACACCGCCAAGGGGGCATTAACATAGACTTCCACAAAATCCTTAACCTTTTCCCGCACCTCTTGGCGGATCTCCCGATAGGGTGAAATCGCTGACACCAAGACTATCACCCCGTTGCGAGTCAACAGGTGGGAGACAAAACCAATCCGACGGATGTTCTCATCCCGGTCTTCCTTACTAAACCCCAACCCTTTAGTCAGGTTCTGACGTACAATATCACCATCCAAGATTTCCAAAGGATACCCCTTGGCGCGCAGGGCTTCCGCTACTGCTTGACTGATAGTGGTTTTCCCGGCACCACTCAGACCCGTAAACCATAGGGTTACGCCACGTTGCTGCACGACTATTGCTCCTTATTCTTCCTCAATGTACTCTACTATTTCTGGCAAATTGTCTAGCCTTGGGGTCAGGGAGTTTAAGTTAGATCCGGCAATTACGATCTTTACCGGGTCTTGCTTGACGATCCGCAGGATATAATCGAACAATGACGGTTCTTCTACTACCCCTTCAATCTTCAGATCGACTCCCTCTGCTTTCCGTTGCACCCGCTTGAGTACGTCATCGGCCAGTCCCCGGTAACCTGCTAACATTGAACTTTGTAAATTCCGCAGGGAACTATGACCGATAAAGCCCACCTCTGCTAGGTCATGTATCATAGTACCCATTGCCTGGGTGCTAATAAAGTACACTACAACTAGCTCAGTTTGCCGCTGCTGCGCCTCTGATATCGCTCGCCACATCGCCTTGTCATAAGCATAGGGATTGGCGATCGCCAGCCAAACGTTCATGTTACACCCCTAATCCTACTATTGGCCAATAGAGCTTAGCCATTGCTAAAAATATGAAAAACCCGATCGCTTTCAGCCACAAGCCACGCTGAAAGGCTTGAAAGGGAGATACATAGCCACTACCAATCACGATCGCCATCACTGGGGTACTCACGGGTAACAGAAATGCGATCCCCGAGGGCAGGGTAACCCCCAAAGTCATCACCCTGGGGTCGAGGCCATACTTGGCTGCTAGCGCTAGCCCGATCGGCATCAGCACTGCCACTGCTGCGGCATTACTCATGCCTTCGGTCAAAACCAGGATCGTAGCCGCGATCGCCACAAAGGTAACAGTACCAGAATCAATCCAGCCCAACAAATTTTGCGTCAATGCTGCTGCTGCCCCCGTATCGCCCAACATGGCCGAAAGGGCGATCGCGCTACCATACATGAGGAAAATGCCCCAGTTAACATCTTCTTCTACCTCTTGCCAATCTACCAAGCCGAAGACGAAGCTCAATAGCACCCCAAAAAAGGCGATCGTATCTAAACCCCAAGCTTCTCCTTGAAAAATCCACAGGCCGATCGTCAGCAGCGTCACCGCCGCCGTGCCCAGTTCTCGTTTGGAAATTGGCCCCAGGTCTTCCGCTCTCCTCAAAAGAAACTTGTGAGCCGTAGATAGAGAAACAACCGTACCTTGTCCAATTTTCAGCAGTAAACCATAGGCAACCAGTAACAATGCTAACACTAAAGGGATCGACCAGATAAACCACTGCACGAAACTGATAGTTTCACCCGTGGTACTGCGGAGAAGGCCCAAGGCTAAGGGAGCTCTAGCGCCCCCCAGCAGGGTAGCGATGCCACCGATGCCCGACCCCCAACCCAAGGCTAAGAATGCCGCCAGTCCAAAGCGTCCGCCAGGCTTTGCCCCTGCTGCTTGTACCACTTCCAAAACTACAGGAAACAGCATCGCCGTGACTGCATAGGAACTGATGACAAAAGACATCAACGCCGACAGCAGTAAGATCGAAGCGATCAGCACATTCTGTGCATAACCAAACCGGGACACCACAGCTACTGCCAGGCGCGTACTCAGTCCCGATCGCATGACTGGACTGGCCAGGATAAAGGCCCCCAAGACAAAAAACACCGCCCGGTTGCCAAAATAGGCATAGGTAGCTTCCGAGGACAGAACGCCGCTGACAGGAATCAGAAATAGCACCATCAGTCCTGTCACCGCTACGGGTAGGGTGTTAGTTCCCCAGAGGAAAGCCGTCACCGCAAATACGGCCAAAGCTCGTTTCGCTTCCATCTCTAGTCCCGGGAAAGGAATAATCAGGACCGCCCCATAAATAACGGCGGCAGCTAAACACCAAAGCCAACGGTTTTGGGGCTTGCGGGATAAACGCAACCAACTGCGTAGCTGTGTCAGGATCTGCATCAAAACTAAATCTGTAATTGGTTCTAGTAGGGTGGGCACTGCCCACCTTCGGGGGTTCAAACCCCCGGCTAATAGCAATTAAAGGCTAAAGATTTCTTTCAGCCGCGATCGCACCCAATCTACTGGATTTTGGGATTCCGTTTCCGATAATAACCCCATTGCTTGCAGTTCCTGTCGCCGCTGGGATATGTAATTCCTCTTGATGCTTCGCGATCTCTTGGGCGATCGACTCTGACAATTCTGGATGTTCGTGTAAATACAAAAGCGACATGCTCTCTTCCGTTTTCCTTGAAGGACATTCGGACGGTTCCGTCGCGCTTCAGCTCATAGGGATTTTGTGGTCGTGCCCAGAGACGCCCACCATGGGTGGCGCAAAACTTGGGATATGTTCATGTTCTGTACGATCCAGTATTTCTTACCCAATGCTGCTCTGCCAGACTGCTTGATGGCGAGCGCTCGTCCCCCCCCTTCGCTGAGGAAGGGGGCACGAGGCACGGAGTGACGGTCAAAGCGATGTACTCCGCAGCAACCCAAAAATGATGTTTCCATTAATTCCCGTCCCCACAGGGACGCTAACAGAGATCCTAAACCTATATCCTATCCCTTGTCAAGCACTAAAGATCCATAAGCTCAGCTGGTAGTGATAAATATGTAGTGATTGATGATGAGGAGTCCCCATGCCTCACCGCGATCGCCAGTTTGAAGCCGCATGCCTAGAGCCCAAAGGCTTGAAATCCCGTCCTGGTTGATTCTTGGAGGGTGGCTTACCTACAAGTATTGTGGTCCATCCACCGGTACCAGAGCGCTCTCCATCACTACTTGTGACCCACTACCGCTCAGCTTATTTGAGGTCAGAATTTAATTATTATTATTTTTTAATGATCTTCCCCTGAGAGTTATGTTTTAATGATTGTAGTTATGTACAGGAGAGCGCCGTGCGATTCCGTCAAGGTCGCTAGTGATAAGGAAGGGTATAGGCGACTTCTGCTCGCTCGGAGACTCTGACCTTAGATATGCGTAAGTCGTGCATGCATCGATTACACCAGTCCTATACGGAGGGGTACAATGAGTAGTTTAGAAAATTATTACGCTCAAGCGCGGTGGGTGATTGATTTAATGGGGTGGGGACAGGATGAGCCTCACTATATAAAGGCGGTCCGTGGGGGAGGTACTCTTATCGGCACCGATAACGACGACACCATCAAGTTTGAAGGTAGATACGATTTAATGTTCGGTGGCAATGGGAACGACAAAATCTTCGGTGGAAAGAGAAACGACACCCTATTCGGTGAAGAGGGGAACGACCACATGGACGGCGAGGGAGGAAACGACTTCCTGGTCGGTCGTGAAGGAGACGACTCCCTCAACGGTGGAAGAGGAAGTGACACTCTGGAGGGCGGAGAGGGAAACGACACCCTACTCGGTGGGGAGAAGTATGGACACGACGATCTCTGGGGCGGAAGTGGAAACGACATTCTCTTGGGAGAGAGGGGACACGACACCTTGGATGGCGGAGATGGGAGGGACACCTTGTACGGTGGTATGGGAGACGACTCTCTCTTGGGCGGAAGTGGAAACGACTCTCTCTTGGGAGAAGGGGGACACGACACCTTGGATGGCGGAGATGGGAGGGACACCTTGTACGGTGGTACGGGAGACGACCATCTCTATGGCAGAAGTGGAAACGACACCCTACTCGGTGGGGTGGGGTATGGACACGACGATCTCTGGGGCGGAAGTGGAAACGACTCTCTCTTGGGTGGAGAGGGGAACGACTATTTGGTTGGTGGGCCGGGCCGCGATACCCTAACTGGAGGGGGAGGCACTGACGTGCTCTATGGCAATGATGGATGGGATGTGTTTGTTTTCGGTGGCCGTAGTCAGGATTACACCATTGTGAAAGACTTACGGCTAGAGGTACGTTTGATAGATGGGTGGCGGCACGCCGTGAACTCATTCGACCAAATAGTGAGCACCGGGGAAGAGGTGTTAAAGTTGGGGAACTGGAAACACACAGGGGATCCTAAGTATACGAGTAAGTATCAATACTGGGAGGTAGAGGTATTAAGTTCCGAAACTGGAGAAGTTCGAGGGGTGGTGCAGGCGGAGTTCGTGCGGGAGCACGGGGAGGCGACCTTGTCAGCGATCTCATGGACAGAGAAATATTCGCGTGCGCTTGCGCTAGTGGAGGAATGGAGTGATTTGATATTTCGCTTTTAGCTCTTGACCAATTATTCACCAAGCCTGACAAAGAGTCAAGTTTTTTCTTTTTTTCTTCATTCGATACCTGTCAGCCCCCGGGCCCCGACAGGTATCGGGTACTCCACAGATCGGTATGCAGATAATTGAGAAAAATTACTATCTGATAGAGCAAAAAGCTCCATTAGCACTTCCCTAACGGCCTATGGACAGTTCTATCCCTTGAAAGACTCGCAACGAGGCTAATAGAACTTTTCGGTGGCGACTTCATAGGCGTAACTATTAGCACGGACAAAATCGAGGGCCGCCGTCACAATATCGTCAAGATCGAGAGTTTGCGCCGGACCCCAAAAGCATCTGCCCTCTTGATTCTTGCGCTCGGCTTAAGTTTGAGAATCTTTAGCAAAAAATTGCAGCCCCAATGGGAACGGCGATCGGACTTAGCCCGGGGTTTATACCGGCTACAAAAGTTTTTATATTTTTCAGCACAACCATCTAAATTATCGGCAAGTTCTAAGAACGCTGGATGCCATTGGGTCAATCCATCATCGGTCAATCTTGCATAGGATCCATAGTTGGAAAAGTCATAGAAAAAACCTTGTTGCATCCCAGCAGTTTTAGGATTGGCGTGAATGTAGCGGAGAGTATTTAACACCCTTTGGGAATCAGAGTTGGGAAATCCTTCACTCCAGATCTGTAATGGGAGTTACAAAAAAAGCCAGGGATTTGGCGATGCGATCGAGCGCAACTTGCCAAGGTCGATCTCCCCATCTGCTGCGGTTGACCTCTACCCCAAGAGAGTTGCTTCCCTTGCCCTTTCATCAACCTGTACCACCACATAACCAAGGCGATCGTCCTGTCGCACCTGGCAAAACTGGACGAAATTCTAACTTACCTCGACCTTTCACCACACTCGATATTTATAACACAGCTAAACGGATAATGAAAGCACGATCGCAGTTTTTGAGGGTGAATCTCTGGCTATAACCGGTGAAAGTCAAGGCCCAGCAATCTTGCCAGTTAGAACCGGAGCAGTCAGCTGTAAGATGACTTGTTATAGAGGGCGATCGGGTGTAAGATAAGAGATCGTGTCGAATAATAACCGAGCCATGCCCAAACTGAAAACCCGGAGAGCAGCTGCCAAGCGTTTCAAAGCCACTGGCAGCGGCAAGATTTTCCGCCGCAAGGCCAATAGAAATCACCTGCTAGAGCACAAGGGTGCCCAGAGGAAGCGCCGTCTGTCGAAAAAGGCTCTGGTGCATGAAACCAATGAAGAAAACGTGCGCCTGATGGTGCCTTATTTGTAAATTGACTGGTGACTGGTGACTGGTGATAACGGGAGATCCCCCCACCCGATTTTTCGGGCCTCCGATGTACTCGGGGAGCGCTAATCGCACTACCCCTCGCACATCGTCCGCGGACCGTGGGGATCTGACAGGAAAGATGGTGAGACAAACGGACAGGACTAACTGACAACACAAACTAAGGACAACTAGCTATGTCAAGGGTAAAACGCGGCAATGTAGCACGCTTGCGCCGCAAAAAAATTCTCAAACTGGCAAAAGGATTTCGCGGATCTCACTCAAAACTGTTCCGCACCGCAAATCAAAGGGTGATGAAAGCCTTGCGGAATGCTTATCGCGATCGCCGGAAGCGGAAGCGTGATTTCCGTCGCCTGTGGATCGTGCGGGTAAACGCAGCAGCGCGGAACCATGGCATGAGTTACAGCCAGTTGATGGGTAACCTGAAGAAAGCGGATATCCAACTTAACCGCAAGATGCTAGCTCAAATGGCGATCCTGGATCCTGCTGGCTTCGCTAAAGTGGTGGAAGTAGCAGCCCAAGCAAAAGCAAGTGGCGGTTAACGGCGGTGGTTCGACGGGCGGTCCAGACACCGCAGGGGGCGAAGCAAGAGAGGGACAATCGATACGAGATCGGCCGCGATTATTGTATCCCTGATGCTTTGCCCTGCCTCACAGTTGTAGGATCTGAGGCATTGGAAATCAGGAGTTTAAGTGTAAATTGTGGCTCCAAAATCGCAGATCCCAAATCGGATTACTGGCTTTCTGTTGGCGATCGCCCCGATCCTGTCTCCTTTGGCCAGTATCCAGAGGCCGAATCTAGTCATGGCCGCAGAACTAGAAGCGATCGCCCAGCGGGGATATTTAATAGTAGGGGTAAAGGACAACCTGCGTCCTCTAGGGTTTCGGGATGCCAGGGGTAATTTACAAGGACTGGAAATTGACATCGCCCGGCGTCTAGCAGCGGAACTGCTAGGGAGTCCCGATGCCGTCAAATTGCAGCCCCTAGCAAATCAAGACCGGTTAGATGCAGTGCAGTCGGGTACGGTAGATCTGGCGATCGCCCAGGTAACCTCAACAGAACCGCGTTTGCGGGTAGTCAGCTTCAGCAGGCCCTACTATATAGATGGTACGGCCTTTGTCACCAAGTTAGGGTTCGTCCGACAGCTAGAAGACCTGGCCGGACAGCGGATAGCACTGTTGAATGGTGCTAGCACGATCGCCTCTGTGCGGTATTTTCTGCCCAAGGTCCAGCTAGTGGGAGTAGACTCTTATCAAGAAGCCCTGGCACTGTTAGAATCTGGTGCTGCGGATGTCTTTGCTGCCGATGCCAGCGTCCTAGCTGGATGGGTGCAGGAGTATCCCCAGTACAGGCTGCTACCCTATCTGATTTCCGCAGAAGCCTTGTCTGTAGTCATGCCCAAAGGATTGCAGTATGATGACTTACGGCGACAGGTAAATCAGGCGATCGCCCGTTGGAAAGAGTCAGGTTGGCTTGACAAGAGGGCCAAACATTGGGGTTTTCCCGTACCAGAGTAGCATGTAAAAGATAATTGAATTATTGCCGCCCATGGATAGTCCATTACCAATAATATATCTGTCCCTATTTCTCTGTTTACTAGGTGTAGCCGCTTGGTTTGTGTTGCGGCAGATATTCAAAACTCGCCAAACCGAAAGTTCTCTAGGGAAGCTGCAAAAGAAGCTGAAAAGTGAGAAAGGCACCTCGGAAGAATATTATCAACTAGGTTGCATCTATTCAGATAAGAAAATGTTCGCACAGGCGATTAAGCTGTTTCAACAAGCCCTGAAAGTAGAAAAATTGCCAGAACAAGAGAGCGCTCTCGTATATAATGCCCTGGGATTTGCCTACACGGCTCAAGAACAGTACGACCTGGCAATTCGCAACTATAAGGAAGCCATTAAGGCAGTGCCGGACTATGCGATCGCGTTAAATAACCTGGGGTATACTTACGAGAAAAAGAAGTTAACAGCTCAGGCATTAGAAGCTTATGAAGAAGCTTTGAAGATCGAGCCAAATAATGCTACAGCGAAAAAACGGGCAGAATCACTACGCAAACGCTTAGCCCCCTCTAAGTGAAACAGGAGAGTGGGAGAGTGGGAGAGGGGGAGAGGGGGAGATAATTGGTCAGATAATCAGAGACAATGGTATAGAGATAAAGTAGCGCCATCCCCTCAGAAAAAGCGATCGCCCGCTCAATTCACAATTGACAATTATCAATTTTAATGAATAAATTTTTGTTTGTTACGGACTTAGACCATACTCTGGTAGGGGATGACGAGGGGATGGCAGAACTCAACCAGCAGCTCGCGAAGCACCGGAGGGAACAGGGGACGAATGCGCACCCACAAGCGGCTTTTAGATCCAGATGCCCTGGTGGCTTCGGTGGGAACGGAAATATTTTGATGGCATAGAGAAAACACCCGATCTGGCATGGTCAGAAAAACTCTCAGAAGCATGGAACCGAGAGGCGATAGTGGCTACAGCTGCGCATTTTGCCGATCTATTTCGCCAACCAGAATCAGAACAGAGTGATTTCAAAATCGGCTATTTCTGCACTCGCGAAATGGCTGCATATTATACCCCAGTGGGAATCTATGCTTGCGGAAAAAGGATTGATCTGTAAGATAATATACAGTAGCGGCGAATACCTGGACATAGTGCCCAAAAATGGTGATAAAGGTATGGCGATGGAGTTTGTGCGTCAGAAATGGGAAATGCCTGCATCTTCTACTGTAATATGTGGGGATTCAGGAAATGATATTGCCCTATTTAATGTACCAGAAGCGCGGGGTATAATGGTCGGGAATGCCCAGCCAGAACTGCGCCAATGGTATGAAAAAAACGCTGCCGACTACCACTATCAGGCAAAAGCTGCTTGCGCTGGGGGCATTCTGGAAGGTTTGAGGTACTTTTGCTTATTGAAGTAATGATTAGTTACTTATGTGGTACGGTAGCCCAAGTCCAGAAAACAACCGCAAATCGTGTTATCCTAATTCTGGAAGTTAACCAGATCGGTTATGAAGTCCAGATCGGCAAGGGTCTAGCAGCTTCATTGTCAGAGCGATCGGCCCGCGGACGGTCCGAAAAATCGGACGAACGGGTGCAAATCTTTACTCATCTGCAAGTGCGATCGGAACAACCAGTGCTGTATGGTTTTGCTTCAGGGGCAGAACGAGACCTCTTTCGCCAGTTAGTGAGCGTGAGTGGGATCGGGGCCCAACTGGCGATCGCCCTATTAGACACCCTGGGACTAGCAGATTTATTGCAGGCCATTGTCACTGGCAATGTCAAGCAGCTGGCCAAAACCCCAGGGGTCGGTAGCAAAATCGCCGAACGCATTTCCCTCGAACTCAGGAATAAGCTGGCAGAGTGGCGGACTCTGGCGGATATACCCATTCCCGGTAGCGCCGCACTGGCACCGGAACTGCAAGAAGATGTGGAAATCACCCTTCTCGCTTTAGGGTATACTATAGAAGAAGTGGGGCAAGCCTTGCAAGCCCTCAGCCAAGACCCCCGGTTGCAGAAAAGTCAGGATGCTGAAACTTGGATTAAAGAGGCGATCGCCTGGTTGACATAGTACCATAACAGGCAAAAGCATGTGATAAGATAAGAAGTTGCTGAATATGATAAGTAGCCCAAAAGAGAATCCATGAGTCTACCGCAAGAACAGAAACACCAAATAATGGCTGACTACCAGCTGCATGAAACGGACACGGGTTCGGCAGATCTGCAAGTAGCCGTATTGACGGAAAAGATCAACAAGCTGAGTAAACATCTGCAAGCCAACAAAAAAGACCACTCTTCCCGCCGGGGACTGTTGCGGATGATTAGTAACCGCAAGCGCCTGTTGAGCTACATTAAAAAGCAGGATGCAAACCGCTATCAGGCTTTGATCGGTCGGTTAAAAATTCGCGGCTAAAACCCATGTCCACCGTTCCGGAAAAATCAGAAAAAGAGCGCGATCGGCTGCCATTTGAACCCACGAGTAAGCGCCAAAAAACTCGCCCAGCAGCAGGCCCAGCAGCAAGATCGACAGTAAAAAAGGAGCCGAAAAAAACGCCGATATCTAAAGAAGACGTGCGATTCGTTCAGGTATAAGCTGAAAAACCAGTGAAAGCCTGGCTGGTCCCATTAGCCAGTAACTTTGGTACCATGGGGGTCCAAATCCCCCCCTCCAAGTACGGGAGAGACACCGGTCCTTAATGCTGCGGAGTGACATCACTGCGGTGTGAAGCAAGGACTCAAATGTAGGAGAACTGGCAGCTATCGCCGGTAAATCCGCTAAGGAAAGATGCTCATGGCTAGAAAAGCGAACCTATTTAAGCCTCGTTAAGATGAACCAGCGCAATAAGGCTGTATCGCTGGCCCAAAAGGGAAATGGTAGTTAGTGTTAGTCTTGTCTTCTGGCTAACAACGTGCTCAAAGAACTCCCGGGGTATTGTAGGGGCCTAAAAGCATCAATAATGGTATCAAGGAACGAAATAACCTCCTGTGTGCTGTCTCCGGGTGGGTAGGAAGGGAGGGAGACAAGTTAGATGATAAGCGAAAGCCACAGGGGGGGGGATGTCCTAAAAAGCCAATGCCCGAGGTAACGCTCGAGGATATGCTGACATAGGACGGATATGGTAAGAAGTCTTGGGAGAAAGTAACCCTAAACATGATACAGAGCCGGAGGAGAAATCCGAAAGGTAAATATAATGGACTAAAGCCCTGACCAGGTAAAAACTAGCGCATTCCTATTTTATAGGGATTCATGTTAATAAAGAGTGGCACTCATGGGTTTGGCAGTTCTCCCGTCACGAACCGCCCGGGTTAGGCATAAATTTAGTCAATTACGACCACCAGAAGGGGAGAAATTTCATGGGACAAGGCCAGAAAGGAGTAATCCAATCAACGGCTACCAGTGACATCGGCTTACCAACCAGTAGCCGGATGCGGTGAAAGTCGCAAGTCCGGTTCCGAATGGGAGGGTTGAGAGGAGACTCTCAGCTCGACCCCGACCAGGGCCATCCCAGAAGCTGTCAGCAAGCGGATGGTGCGGCGGATGGCTCTATTGTGCGGCATACCGACCGCATTGGGCATGTTGACTTTTGGAGTCAGTTATGGCATATATGTCTACACTGAGTTCAAGCTGCCCAATGTGGCGGTGCTTCTGACCAGTATAGGTTGTTTTGGGTTGGGCATCTTGGGATTGAGCTACGGCTTCCTCTCAGCCTCTTGGGAGGAAAAAGTCCCGGGAAGTCTGCTAGGTTGGGCAGAATTGTGTGATTCGTTTAGTGTAAACCACCGGTGTAAAACAAGGTGGGGGACCACTAGCAGGGTTCCATTAGCCCTGACAACTTACAGATGATGGTGGTGCAAGTCCACCCGTCCAGGTGCAGGAATGACAGCACATTCCCTATGGTAGAGATGGCATCAATCCATAAAGCGGGAATGAAAGGCGCTCTGACTGGTAGCCTAAACTGGTTAACGTCGAGCAAGTAGTCATGATGAGCGTAAGCGAAGGTTCACAAACGTCGTCACCAACAACCAGTGTAATAAGGCTGTAGCACAGAAATGTGCAGGCACTGGCCCAAAAAGGGAAAGGATACAGGTCGTTGGCGGGTAATTCTCCGACCAACAAGCACTGACAATAAACCCGGCGGAGAGAACCCATCTAAAACTACAACCAATCGTCTGTAGGAACGAAGTAACCCGGTTATGTACTCTCTATCACCGGTCGATAGATAGAGTAGCCACCAAAGGCGCAACATCTGCTTACATCTGGCAGGTCATAGCTGGGAAGGATTGAGCGGAGAAGCAAATGCCTGTCTGTAATGGACAGGAGAAGCTGACGCCCTCACGATCAAGTCAAATGTAAAGTTGTGAGTAACAGTACAAACGTTATGAGCACGGTAAATAAACCGATGAATGAATGGAGGGCAGTTCCCTGGCGAAAGCTAGAGAGGAAAGTCTTCAAGCTGCAAAAACGAATTTACAGAGCGGCACAACGTGGTGATAAGCGTACAGTTCGCAAACTCCAGAGGTTACTAAGCAAATCCTGGTCTGCCAAGTGTCTGGCGGTAAGACGGGTGACACAAGACAACCAAGGGAAGAACACTGCCGGTGTGGATGGCGTGAAGACGTTGACCCCAGAGCAAAGATTGGAACTGGTAAGAGAGCTTAAAGTCGGAAACAAGGCCAAACCAGCTCGAAGAGTCTGGATACCAAAGCCAGGAAAGACAGAAAAGCGTCCATTAGGAATACCCGTAATGTATGACAGAGCACTACAAGGACTGGTGAAGAGTGCGCTAGAACCGGAATGGGAAGCGTACTTTGAGGCCAATTCTTACGGCTTTAGGCCAGGTAGAGGGTGCCATGATGCAATCGGAGCAATATTTAGCAGCATCAATCAAAAGGCCAAATGGGTCTTAGATGCCGACATAGCCAAATGCTTCGATAGAATTGACCATAAAGCGCTGTTGGAAAAATTGAATACCCTACCTATCATACGTAGACAAATACGCGCCTGGCTAAAAGCAGGTGTGATAGATGGGAAGGAAATGTTCGAGACAACGGAAGGAACTCCCCAGGGTGGGGTCATATCGCCTCTGCTGGCAAATGTGGCCCTACATGGATTAGAAGAAAAAGTAAAATCCTTAGCAGGAAACAATGTTGTTAAGCGACAAAATCTGACAGTAGTCAGATATGCTGATGACTTTGTGGTAATGCATAAGGACAAAGAGATGGTTGAAATGGCGCAAAAGGTCATAGCGGATTGGTTGAGAGGAATAGGGTTGGAGCTAAAACATGAGAAAACACAGATTACTCATACGTTGAAGGGAGAAAATCCGGGATTTAACTTTCTTGGATTCAACGTGAGACAGTATGAGATAGGAAAGTATTACACAGGCAAGAACAGACATGGAAAACCCCTAGGATTCAAAACCCTAATCAAACCAAGCAAGGAATCCATAGGTAGGCACAAGGAAAGACTATCAAGCGTAGTGAAGGAACACAGGAATGCACCGCTTGCGGCATTAATAAGTAAATTAAACCCGATAATACGCGGATGGTCAAATTATTTCAGAACAGTAGTAAGCAAGGAAACTTACTCGGATATGGACTCCTACCTATGGGAGACCCTGTGGAACTGGGCAAAGAGAAGACACCCGAACAAGTCAAAGCATTGGATAGCCAAGAAGTACTGGTCGATCGGCCAGGATAGACAATGGCGATTCTGGTGTAAGACTAAAGAGGGAGAAATGGTGCTGCTACGACACAGCAATGTAGAAATAGTCAGGCACACAAAAGTCAAAGGAGAAGCGAGCGCATACGATGGTAATCTGGCATATTGGAGTACAAGATTAGGCAAAAACCCCGAGCTAAACCAAAGGGTAGCCAAGCTACTTAAGAAGCAAAAAGGAAAATGCCTAGAATGCGGACTAACGTTCATGAATGAGGACAAATGGGAGGTTGACCACATTAAACCACTATCATTAGGTGGTAAGGACTGGTGGAACAAAATCCAGCTACTGCACAAGCATTGCCACGATAGAAAGACTGCCCGTGATGGCAGTTGCCGTATCCATGACAAGGATGGCTTGATCGAGGAGCCGGATGAGGTGAAAGTCTCATGTCCGGTTCTGAAGACGAGTCGGAGAGGTGACTCTCAGGCTTAGTTTAACCACTACCAATTTCTCCCGCATGACCGCTGCATGGCGGTCTGTCAAAGAAAAAGAATAATCCCACCAGTGGGGTGGTCTCTGGTGAAGGGTGCATCTCACTTTTGCTATGCTCGCGTGCGCACCGGGCTACGTGTCCTGCGCGATGCGGGCATATTCACCGGTAACCCAGAAACCTGGCTTTTCCAAAAAACCAGGTTTCTTAATTCAAAATAGAGATACACCCTCTGGTGAAGGCCAAGTAGGAAATCGGAAATTATGATTAAACCCATAGGCGCTTTGAGTATCTGGGTGGTCTCTTAGAACTAGAAACAACAGCAGGAACTGGACATGATTGTAGTAATGAAGAGCGGCACCCCAGATGTGGAAATTAGCCGCGTGAGTGAAGAACTGAGTACCTGGGGACTGTCTCCAGAGAAAATTGTCGGCAAGCATAAGGTGGTCATCGGTCTAGTGGGCGAGACAGCTCAGCTGAATATCGAGCATATCCAAGAAATTAGCCCCTGGATCGAGTTAGTGTTACGGGTGGAGCAGCCCTTTAAGCGGGCGAGTCGGGAGTTTCGCCACGGCGATCCTTCTGAGGTGGTGGTGCAGACCCCTGATGGTCCAGTTACCTTTGGGGAACATGAGCCCCTGGTGGTGGTAGCAGGACCCTGTTCTGTGGAAAATGAGGAGATGATTGTCGAGACGGCTAAGCGCGTCAAGGCTGCTGGTGCTAAGTTCCTGCGCGGTGGTGCCTACAAGCCTCGGACTTCGCCCTATTCTTTCCAAGGTCACGGGGAGAGTGCTTTGGGACTGCTGGCAAAGGCGCGGGAAGCTAGCGGTCTGGGCATAATCACAGAAGTGATGGATACCGCTGATCTCCCTGTTGTGGGAGAAGTGGCAGACGTGCTGCAAGTGGGGGCGAGAAATATGCATAATTTCTCCCTGCTGAAGAAGGTGGGAGCCCAGGATAAACCAGTGCTGCTGAAGCGGGGCATGTCGGCGACGATCGAGGAATGGTTGATGGCAGCTGAGTATATCTTGGCAGCCGGTAACACGAATGTGATTCTCTGCGAGCGGGGAATTAGGACGTTCGATCGGCAGTATGCTCGGAATACGCTGGACTTGTCAGCGATACCAGTGCTGCGCCGACTTACCCACCTGCCGATCATGATCGACCCCAGTCACGGGACGGGTCGTTCTGAGTATGTACCGGCAATGGCTAAGGCGGCGATCGCGGCTGGTACGGACTCTCTGATGATTGAAGTCCACCCCAACCCAGCGAAAGCTTTGTCTGACGGACCCCAGTCCTTGACACCAGAAAGGTTCGATCGGCTGATGCAAGAATTGGCAGTGATTGGCAAAGCGGTAGAACGCTGGCCCGAACCCCAACCCGCTGCTGTGCTGGTTTAACTCGCCGTTCGTAGTAAACCGTTCGTAATAAACCGTTCGTAATAAACCGTTCGTAGTAAGCACTTTAGTGCTTTCGGGCCACGCAGGGTAAGGACTTTAGTCCTTACTACGAACCTGTAAGGGCTAAAGTCCTTACTAAGGGCTAAAGTCCTTACTACGAACCTGTAAGGGCTAAAGTCCTTACTATGAACCTGTAAGGGCTAAAGTCCTTACTACAACCTGTAAATATTTCCTAGCTGTAGGGTGGGTGTTCCCCACCCTACAGCTTTTGGTGAAATCTACTATTATTAATTAATATTCCTTTATATTCCAGGTAACTGCTAACTGTGTTTACAACGGCACTCGTTCAACCAGACGCTATTCAGACACCAGCCTTTCCTCTAGACCTGTTTGAGGCGATCGCCGCCCTGAAACAGGAGTTAAACGCCGTGATTCTGGCCCACTACTACCAAGAACCGGACATTCAGGACATTGCTGACTACATCGGAGACTCCCTGGGACTGTCCCGGCAAGCTGCCAGCACCGACGCCGATACCATCGTGTTTGCGGGGGTCCACTTTATGGCGGAAACGGCAAAAATCCTCAACCCAGACCTGCTGGTGCTATTGCCAGACTTAAACGCGGGTTGTTCTCTGGCGGATAGTTGTCCGCCAGATGCCTTTGCTGCTTTCAAAGCCGCTCATCCCCAGCATGTTGTGGTTTCTTACATCAACTGCTCTGCGGCGATTAAGGCGATGAGCGACATTATCTGCACCAGTTCTAACGCCGTGAAGATAGTCAGTCAAATTCCCGAAGATAGACCGATAATTTTTGCCCCCGATCGCAACTTGGGGAGATACGTGATGGAGCAAACGGGACGAGAGATGCTATTGTGGGAAGGAAGCTGTATGGTGCATGAAACCTTCTCGGAAAAGAAGATCGTTCAGTTGCAAATTGCCCATCCAGAAGCGGAGATCGTTGCCCATCCAGAATGCGAACCGTCCGTACTGCGCCACGCTAGCTATGTCGGATCGACAACGGCCCTGTTGAAGTACGCTTCATCTATAGCACTTCTCAATAAGGTGAGGTACAGTGAAAGCCTTGCTCTTACTGGGTTTCATCGCTGGATGCTGTACCTCATAATTTCGAGAAATGCTATAGTGCTAGCGAAGCATTTATTGTGGCAACGGAGCCCGGAATCATTCACCAGATGGAAAAACAGACCCCTGGTAAGCAGTTTATTCCCGCACCGCCAAGGAACAACTGTGCTTGTAACGAATGTCCTCACATGCGGTTGAATACTTTGGAGAAGTTGTATTTGGCGATGAAGCATCGCACTCCCGAGATTACCATGGCAGAGGACATTCGGGTAGCCGCTTTGCGACCGATTCAGCGGATGTTAGAGATGAGCGCTTAGAATTATTCTGGAGACGATAAGCGTGGATGAACGGAAAATTATTAATTTATCGTTCATCCTTCATCATTATTCTCGATTTCAGGAAAATTTTCCAATAATTAATTATCCGATCGCAACTTGAGGTAAAATATAGTAAATACTCATGGGTGCATCTCACTTTCGCACCGGCGAAGCATTTGGGCGACAAATTATAGCATATGCTGAGAAATACGGAAACCGAATTGAGAGGAAAACTTGTGCTATGATAACTGCGATCGCGATCGAAGGATTCAAAACTTTAGAAAAAGTTAGCTTAACTCTGGGGAACCTCAATTTTTTGAGCGGCACCAATGCTAGCGGGAAGTCTAACTTTTTTGATGGCCTGCGAGTCTTGCAGGGTATCGGTTACGGATTAACAATAGATGAAATATTTAATGGCAAACCCAAAACTGCCTATAGCGACCTGTGGGAGGCAATTCGCGGGGGCAGCAGTCAAGCTAACTTTGTCCGGCGCGGCGATGCTCCCTTAAATGGAAAAAACCGAGAAATTAGATTTTCAGCAACCCTGAAGTACCCAAATAAATCCAGTGAAGATATAAAATATTATATCAGCATATCCGCCGATCGCGGTTGGGTGGCGAGGGAGAAGCTGCTGATAGGAAACCGGCCAGTTTTTGCAGCAGAAATACTCGATACTACAGCTTGTAGCGGAGGATTAGAAGTTCTCTACAATGGCGGCGATCGCCGGAAATTTGACCGCTCTCGACCGGTGCTCCATCAGCTCCTGGGAGACGGCATATGTTCGGAACTCGATGCTACTTATCTAAAGCATTGTATCCGGACTTTGAGCAATATGCAGCACCTGGCTCCCGATCCAGCGACATTACGGAATTATTCCCAGCACCGTGCGGTCAAAAGAATGGGCGATCGGGGGGAAAATTTTGCGGCTTTGGTCAAAACTATTATCGCTGACGAAGGCGAAAAGACTGCTTTCCGCTCCTGGATGGAGCAGTTAATGCCAGATGACTTGAACGATATCTGTATCTTAGAAGGGGCCCTGGGAGAACCTTTGTTTGCCATCGCAGATAGGGGTCATCATTATCCGGCTCCCGTTTTAGCCGATGGCACTCTCAGATTTGCTGCTATAACAGCGGCTTTCTTTCAGCCCGATAACCCGGCAATTTTAACCCTTGAAGACATCGAAACTGGCATTCACCCAAGCAAAATGCGCTTGTTAGTGGAGTTGCTGGCTAATTTGTCCGGCCATCTCCCCATCCAGGCGATCGCTATTACCCGATCGCCCCAACTCTTGAATTGGCTGGGTCCAGAACATTACTCGACTATTTTTGTTTGTAAGCGAGATGAAGCAACAGGAGCCACTCGAATAGTTCCCCTAAGCGAAATTACCCAGTTCTTAAAAATTGCGCCTCGGCATCCTCTTGGCGATCTGTTAGCTGAAGGATGGTTTGAGGGAGGGGTAATATGAGCTTCAACCTGTTAGTAATCTCTGAAGACCCCACCAATAATGGCTACATTTTTATCCCATTGATTAAAAGGATGATGAAGGAATGCGGCAAGCCCAATTCACGAGTTGCTCTGATGACCGATCCCAAAGCTAGCGGCTATGAGAATGCCAAATACTTGATTAGAGAGGTTGTTATAGAACGCTATGCTTACAAAGATTTACTGCTGTTTCTCCCAGATGCCGATGGCAAAGACCGCAGCCAGGAATTTGCTTCTTTGGAAGGAGAAGCAATGGCTAAAGGAGTTAATTTATTGTGCTGTGCGGCAGTTCAAGAAGTGGAAGCATGGCTCTTGGCCGGACATCTGGATAAGCTAGATACGCCCTGGTCGGAAATCCGCGCTGATATCAGCGTTAAGGAAAATGTTTTTGAAGACTTCCTCGATCGAGAAGGCGATCCTAAAATTGCAGGCAGAGGGCGGGAGGCTTTGATGCGGGAGACGCTCTTGAATTATCGCGGGCTCCTAGATCGGTGTCCCGAACTCAAGGAGTTGCAAAGGCGCATTCAAAATTTACTATAACCGGACCTTACTTAAAATAAATGTTATCTCTAGCGCCAAGCTACCGATACGGTGGAGCGTGCGTTGCCGACCATTAGCCAGCGTAGATAGCCAAGGCACCGGGTCAAGAGGCGTCTTCTTATCCTTAGCTCTGAAACGTTGGCCAATCAAAAAGGAATGGAAAAATGGCTGAACCTTTTTCTGGGAGCGGCTTTCAGCTAAATCAAAAAGAATTTACTGCCGTTGAATTTAATTGTGCTCACCTACTTAATCCTCGCCAGGGTGTTATGCTATAGGAGAAAAAACGAGTATAACGAGTATATGGAGAATCTGCAGATAAACTCCGAACCGCGAAAGCCCAAGGTGCAGGACTTGCAAGCGGACGTCATCGATCTTTTGAAGCAAATCAGCGCTCTGATGGACCGCGCTAGCACCGCCCTCAGCTTAGACAGATCCGCTCAGAAGTACGAGGAATTTAAGCGGGAAGTCGATGAGGCCATCCCGAATGTGGAAAATCTGAAGCTAACAATGTCGATTGTCGCGCCGATGAAGGCTGGCAAGTCCACCATTATCAATGCGATCGTAGGCAAGGAATTGCTGCCCAGCCGCAACGCAGCGATGACGACCATTCCCACTGAGATTGTCTTTAAGGCAGAACTCGATCGGCCGGTCTTAAGGTTGAGTGAGGAAATACTGACAGTGTTCCAAGAGACAGTTATAAGTTTAAAGGAGAAGATTCAGCAATTAGGGCCGGAGCAAACCCAGGAGAAACTAGGTCAGTATCCGCATCTACAGGATTTGGTGAAGGAAATCAAAGAGACGCTAGGGTTTCCACACCCAGAAACCTCTGGGCGAGAGGAGATTATGAAGACCCTGGCGGAGCTAAACGATATTGTCCGCCTGTGCAGCATTCTCAACCCGTCCCAAGATCCCGCAGGCAAACTCTTTACTGTTCCTTCAATTGAGACGCCCTTTTTGCGAGCGCAAAAAATTGAGCAACCGGACAGTAGCTCGGACAAGTTGGGCAATCTGGTAATAGTCGATACGCCCGGGCCAAACGAAGCAGGAGAAAACCTCAGACTGACGGCTGTGGTGGCGGAGCAACTAAGGCGAAGCTCAATCATCTTGATTGTTCTAGACTTCACCCAGCTCAACAATAAAGCTGCGGAAGACATTAAAAAGCAAGTGCAGCCCGTCATAAATTTGCTGGGGAAAGAAAACCTCTATGTCCTTGTTAATAAGATCGATCAGCGCCGCCCAGGTGACATGACCCCCGAGCAGGTGCAGCAGTTTGTCGCTGCCGATCTAGATCTGAGCGAGGAAAGCGACAGCGACCGAGTGTTTGAAGTTTCAGCTATCCAGGCATTCTCCGCGACTAAATTCCTGTTGGAACTACAGCAGCGCCCCGGAGTAGAGATTGCGGAGATGGAGACAGCAGAGGCGCTTGCTCGGGAGGCATTGGGCAACAGGTGGGAAGCGAAACTTCAGAGAACGAACGTAGAAGACCTGAAAGAGGAAGCGCAGTATTTGTGGGAAGACTCCGTAGCAACCTTAAAGAGCTATTTGGAAAGCTCGAAAAAGTAGCGAAAGTCAGCCTTGAAGAGTACTTTATACGCGAGGATGAACAAAGGGCTGACTGGTGGCAGAAAATAGATATAGCAATCAGGACATTGCTGTTTAAAGATATCGGACCAGCAAATTTTACATTTTTCCCTGAGTGGATTTCCGAACGAATTAAATCTTCCCTAGAGTTTAAGCCTTCCGGTGTGTTTGAGTTTAAATCAGAGACTGAGGCCAACGAATTTGCCGAGCAGTCTGTTGTTTACGCTAAACAGAAAGCCGAAAGTTTGCTAGCAAACTTCCGTGAAAAGACCGAAGAAGAGATCGGGCAAGCCCGGACAAATCTGATCGACTTCTTGAAAAAACAGACTCAGCCGATTATCGAGCGAGCGCAAACCCGACTTAAAGAAGCTTTCAATGTAGATTTGTCGTTGCCTCCCCCGAGTTTGAAAGTTGATGCCATGGATTCTGTAGAGTTTACCGCTAAGCAGGATACTCGGGTGATAGACGGCGGTTTTTACGAAGTGACCAAAAGGAAGCGAGTCTGGTGGCATTGGCTCTGGATTGTGCCGATCGAAGTCACGGAAGAGAAAAAGCGACCGGACAAGACAGAAGATTATTATATCGTTTCCCTTAAAGAACTGATCCAGCAGATCAATCAGTCGGTTGCAACTTGTCTTGGCAATATGGAAAAAGAAATCAACCAGTACCTTGAAGAGGATTTACAGGGGCGAGTTGATGCTTTCTTTAAAGGTCTTGACAGTTATCTGCGCAACTACCAAGACAGCTTAATCCAGGCTCAGTTCGATCAGGCTCTAGATCTCAAAAACAAAGAGAAACTGGTAGCGCAACTTGAGTCTTTAGTACCAGAGGTAGAAGCACAAATAGAAAAAACAGAAATCTCGATCCAACGCACAGACATCTGGATGTCAGCTAAAGACGAGTTCCCGTAAAAGTGAGATGTTCCCACCTCGTCTGCTATGTCCCAAGAGATGGGTGATTTAATATTGTCTCACCCATCTCTTGGGACACAGACGGCAGGTTTTCACCTGTCGATTTCAAACTACCGACAATGCCTTGAACAATTTTAGCATTTCTGCCTTCAAGGAGGCGATCGCATCTTCCAAGGAATCACAATATTCACTGGAGTTTTCATAATTACTTCTAGTGTTAACCGCCTATATAACGGTCGATCCTTAAAGATTTTTTTAGCTTTTTCATTTTCTATTTCAAAACAGGCTTTGATTTTGGCTTTGATTGATGGATCGCGAATAATTACCAATTCCCAGGGTTGAGAAAAACCCACCGACGGCGCATACAATGCAGCAGATATTAACCTTTCTATTACGCTGTCGGGAATTTCTGTATCCAGAAAGTTTTCTCCCAGTTCTGTGCGGCGGTTGCAGCAGAAATGGCGATCGCTCCAGCATGGCTCTATACTTTAGAGAGAACAACTGCCGCCTGGGGAAACCGTTGCTTCAAAGCTGGCCAAACAGGACAAGGTATTTTATCCTCCAGGTTACCCTGGCGTTTCTGATTGAAATTATTCCAGCTAAATGGCGCTTTCCCACAACTGGACATCCATAGCAGGCGCTTTGCCCTCGTCATGGCCACGTACAGCAAACGAAATTCTTCTGCTATCTTCAAATATTCCGCCTGTTCCCATGCTTCTCCAATCAATGGTAGCGGTTGTTGATGCAGGTGGGCGCGAATTTGGGCCCTGGCCACTTCCGATAAGGTAAAGTCTCCCAAAAACTGCGCTTGCGGTAGCACCCACAAACTCCCGGGAATGGTACTGTCGTGCAAAAAGGGCAGGAACACGTAATCCCAATCTAATCCTTTGGCTTTGTGCATGGTGATGATGGTCAACTGATTTGGCCTGCTGTAGGGAGAATCATCTTCCGAAACTTCCACTGGTTCAAAGCTTTCGGAATTGACAATTTCATTCAGGACGTTTAGCATCCCTGACATCACAGATATGGCACTATCCCCCATTGTCTGCTGGGCGACTCTTTCTGCTAATTTGTCAGCGGTGGCCAGTTCGCTTCGGTTATAATTTAAGGTCAAGGCTAGGAAAGAAATTAGCTGATAGGGTGGCAGTTCCAGTCGCGCCCGCAGCAAACTCCGACAGTAGCGGCGAATCTGTTTTACGGGTTCTTTGGGTGGCTTATCCAGAGGACCGGGATAGATAAATTCCTCTGGCAAACTGGCCAGGGCGTTAAAGTCTTGGGAGGTAATCAGTTGTCGCTTTAGTAGCACTTGTAGCGCTGCTTTTAAGGCGTCGGGTGAATGGGGGCGCTGCATGAATTGTAGCAGGTAAAGCATTTCCCTGGGAACCTGTGATTGCCGATCCTGTTCTGCTACTTCATATATATTTATTTCTTTGCCATGCAAATTTTTCAGTTCGCTGGCCACAAATCTTCCTTGGTCATTTGTCCGCACTAAGACTGCGGCATTCCGTTCCGGGTGACTGGCGAATAAATCCTTTATCCGCTGACCGATCGCTGCTACTGTCTGGTAAATATCTTTGGGCGTCTGTAACTCTAATCCTTCTCCTTCTGGGGGCGGATTGGCATCTGGTTGGGGGTCTCCTGGTGCAACTAGACGAATCTCTTGTTCGCTAAAGGGCAGTTCTGATGCTTGCTTATGGGACCCGTTCTTACTCAGGTATTTATTTACCCATTTGAGCATGTAGTTAGCCGCATCAATGATGATTTTGGTACTGCGACCCGCTCGATCCATTGTTGCTAGTTTGCCCTGCTGTTGGCAAGCTTGGCAAAATTCCCGAAAATAAATGGGGTCGGCGGGTGTAAAGGTAGAATTAATTGCTTGATTGGGGTCCCCTACCCGGATCAAATTCAGGGGTTTTTCTTCGTTAGCGTCGGCGGCGAGGATCTCCAATAATCTCGTCTGCAAGGGGGTGGAATCTTGCGCTTCGTCTTCAAAGACGGCAAATACTTGCTTTTGCCAGAGGCGCCGCGCCCCGATGTCTTCTAATACTCTCATTGCTCCCAAGATCATGTCATCGTAGTCGATCAGAGAACGCGATCGCAACAGAGTTTGATAGTTCTTGTACAGCCCCGCTGCTACTGCTAATATCTGATATTCATCGGGGATATTTTGAGTGGCGACAATTTCTGCTAAATACTGGGGCAAAAGTCCGGAACTTTTGGCTTCGTGAACGACTGTATAGGCCAATGCTAGCAAGACTTCCGTGCGTAACACTGATTGGCGGCGCAGGCGTTCTGTTTCTTCCCCATCAAATTGATTTCCCTCTAGCAAGCGCTGATAATGGAGGGGATGGGCTGCTATCCATTTTTCTACCGTGGTACGCAGTAATTGGTGCGATCGGTTAGGAGATACGATCGTCGATGTTTCCAGACTTAAGGTGGAAAGTTCGGGATGGCGCATGGCTATATTCAGGGCTAAACCATGCAGGGTATAGACTACAACGCCATTTTGTGGTATGGATAATGTCTTGAGATGTTCGCGAATTTTGGCTTTGATACTGGCAGCAGCGGAACGGGTAAAGGTAACTACAACCAGTTGGTAGCGGGAGTGCAATTGGTGGCGGGCAACGGCGATCGCTGCGGCCCCGGCCATCCCGGTAGATTTTCCCGATCCGGGAACCGCTGAAATTGCTAGCGGTCCTCCTTGCCATAACGCCATGCTTCGCTGTCCCGATCGCAGGCCCTTCGCGATCGCTTCTATTGTCCGATCGCGCAGAGTTGCCGCCAGGGAAGGGTCTGGGGCAGACTTCGGGGTAAGGTGTGAATCAAAATCGTCTGGCATGATTAATATTTTACCCGGTGACCCCGGGCAAATGTAAAAATTTTCTTAAGGATTTTTCTAATTATACCAAGCGCGGTCAAGATTAGTGGCTCTTCGGTACCTGAGTTGCTAAACTATCAAATAAATACTCGTCAAATTAAACTAAAATTGTTATACTTGAAGAGTAAACATATTGCTGTACTTGACTTCTGGCATTTTTAATGCTTTACTGAAATTGAGGACAAAGTGAAAACTGAGGTAAAATTATCATGGCTTCAAAAGGACAACTCAAACTACTAACAGATTTTCTGAACATCCCAGATGTTAAAGTTACTCATTTCGTACAAGATACATCTCTAGGAAAAATCCTCTCCGTAGCGAGTTTAACTTCAGAAGTAGCCTGCCCTCATTGCGGTCAAATGAGTCAGAAAATTCACTCCTATTATTCACATCTAATTAAAGACTTGCCTATGAATGGTCAAAATGTTTATTTACAGGTAAATAAACGAAAAATGAAATGTGAAAATTGTTTAAAAATTTTTAGTGAGCCTTTGGATTTTTGTGAACCAAAACGCAACTATACTAAAAGACTTGCCGACGATATATTGAATCAGGTAAAACATAGTAATATTAAAAGTGTTGCCGAAAGAACCGGGGTAAGTGAGTCAGAAATTGAAACTATGTTAAAAGATTTAAAAAAAAGTTTGGTAGGTCAAAAACCTCAAGACTTAAAACGATTGGGGATTGATGAAATTAGCCTGATAAAAGGACAAGGTAATTATTGTGCGGTATTAGTAGATTTGGACAATAGTCAACTTCTAGCTTTAGTCCCCGATCGAACCCAAGAAGCCATTGAAAAAGTGTTGCTATCTTGGGGAATAGACGTGTTATCAGGCATAGAAGAGGTTAGCATTGATTTATGGCGTCCCTATAAAACTTTGGTAGAAAAATTAATGCCTCACGCCGAGGTAGTAGCTGATAGATTTCATGTAATGAACCAGGTTCAAGAAGAATTAGACAATGGTCGTAAGCAAACAAAAAAAGAAGTTAATAACATGGATGATAAGAAGAAAAAAACTGCAAAACTCAAGGTGCTTCATCACAGTAAATATGTCCTTCTTGCTAATTCCGATGATTTAAATGAAGCTCAAAAAAGCCAATTAGAAGAAGTCAATAAAGAATTCCCGAAGCTGCAAAAGATGCATGAATTAAAAGAAAATTTTAGGAAAGTATTTGAAGAGAGCATAAATTGGTTTGATGGCTTATTGAATTTAGCAGAATGGTTGAAACAATCAGCAGAATTATTTCCCAAAAGTCAAGGAACAATCCGTCGCTGGTTAGTGGAGATAACAGCAGATTTTGAGCAAAAAACAACTAATGGCATTGTTGAAGGTATTAACCAAAAAATTAAGTTAGTTAAACGGTGCGGATTTTGTTTTCGTAACATAGAAAATTTTGAGCTAAGATGTTTATTAGCTTTTCAAAATTAGCAATAGTTTAGCAACCCAAGTACCGAAGAGCCAGATTAGTAAGGAATAATTAGCAATTACTAAGGGAGCGATGCTGAAAAAAAGTCTAATCATGCTCAGCATGATGTTGAGCGTTACCATGGCCTTGTTACTGGTAGTCCCGGCGCGGACGCATTATCCGCCGCAAGTGCGCGAATACTGGATCGCCGCAGAGGAAATTCTCTGGGATTATGCGCCGTCATTTCCGATCAATCGGATGACAGGGCAACCCTTTAATGAAGACCAACTGGTGTTCGTGGGGGATGGGCCTGACCGGATCGGAAGGATTTACAGAAAAGCCGTTTTTAGATCTTACACCCCTAATTTTGGCCGAGTGATTGACGGACCGAATGAGGTACTCAATTCTCAGACGGGAGAAATGAGAATAATTCGCAAGCCGGGGACGCCATCAGAACATCTGGGCATACTCGGTCCGATTATTCGCGCTGAAGTCGGGGATAGGGTCTTAATCCATTTTCGCAATCAGACGCGGTTTAACCTCAACCTGCACCCCCACGGGTTTTTCTACACCAAGGATAACGAAGGAACGCCCTATGAGGACGGAACTACTCTCAAGGATAAGGGGGATGACGCCGTGCCTCCAGGCCAGAGCTATACTTATACTTGGCTAGTGCCCGATCGGGCAGGTCCCGGTCCTGAAGATCCCAATTCGATCGTCTGGCCCTATCACTCCCATGTCAACGAGGTTGCAGACACGAATGCGGGTTTGGTGGGGGCGATCGTAGTTCACAAGCAGGGAACACTCCAAAAAAAATCAGGTTTGCCCCTCGGGGTTGACCGGGAATTTGTCAATCTGTTCACGGTATTTGACGAAAATAGCAGTCTATATATCGATGCAAATATCGAGGAGTTTGTCGGAGAGTCGGTAGACCCCACGCTGCGCGAAAAATCAGACGAAGATTTCGTCGAGAGTAATCTGATGCATGGGATCAATGGTTTACTCTATGCTAACTTAAAGGGAATGACGATGAAAGAAGGCGAGCAAGTACGCTGGTATCTGCTGGCGATGGGAACTGAGGTAGATATCCACACTCCTCATTGGCACGGCGAGACTCTCTTGTACGCAGGGCACCGGACGGACATTACAGAAATATTTCCAGCGAGTGCTAAAACACTGGACATGATAGCAGACGATCCGGGGACTTGGATGTACCACTGTCACGTCAACGATCACCTGAATGCCGGGATGATGACGCTGTTCGCAGTTGAACCTATTTCCTAGTCGGAAGTTTTCAGAAGTTTTCCCTTGTCGGGGAACTTCTTCAGGCTAAACTTGAACTTATAATAGGAAAGCATGTGGTCAACTACTGATAAGAACCGATGAAACATAATTGATCTGAATTACTATCCCGTTTTCAACTAACCGATCGCAAAAAAAATGGCTCTGTCAAAGGCTTTGTCGTGCCTGGCTTCTAGGCCCTGTTAGCGGCGATCGCCTTAACCAGTTGCAGTGCCGGGCAAGATTAACTCCAGCAAGACTAGGAACAAAAAAAGCCAACTGGGTTGTAAGGCCGTAGGAGGGCAACAAAGCCAATTTTATCCCTTGGGTGTAGTTGTAGAGAGTAAAGAAGGACCATTGGAAGAGAAATTGTGGTAAATTAGCGAGATAGGGGACGGGGGCATGGAAAATCTCTGGGATGCCGCAGCAGATAGCTGGCGGCAGAAAAGCTACCAGGAACAACAGGCAATATAAACTAGCAATGCGCAGGGCTTTGAGGAGTTTTTTACGATCGTTCATAGTACCCGATCTTCTTAAAATGGGAGCATCTAACCTAAATGTAGGGTGGGCACCGCCCACCCTACTCAATGTAAGCACGGGTGCATCTCAATTACCTCGTTCCCAGTCTCTGGCTGGGAACGACTCGGACGCCTCCAGTTTATAACAGCTAGGAAATAATTATAATATAGCATATCTGGAGGCTCTGCCGTTCCCAGGCTCTGCCAGGGAACGAGTAAAATTTTGAATGAGAGAATTACGTAACCAGGATAATCATGCCTTACAGTGACTTTACCATCGAAGATCTGAAAAGTAAATTCAACCTGAAAATACAGAGGCAAGTAGAATTATTTCCTGCTGCCGAACCGGTCTCACCTAGTCCTCTCTTGAGAGAAGTATTAGAAGAGAACCTGCCTCTGGCCTTGGAGATCGATACAGACAAAGCGCGATCGGAACTAATAGGGGCTCCAATTTTAGTTGAAATTCGGAAGCAATTCAATCGTCAAATCAGTATTTTTTCGGGAACGGAATTCACCGTAGATAAAACCCAAGGATTGAATGGCCGATGTGACTTTATCCTGAGTCACTCTCCCGAACAGTTATCGGTAACAGCGCCAGTGGTAACAATGGTGGAGGCCAAAGATGATAACATCAAATCAGGAATTCCTCAGTGCATGGCGGAAATGGTAGCAGCGCAAATATTTAACGAACAGAAAGATAATCAGATTCCTGGCATATATGGTTGCGTGACCACGGGAAGTCTGTGGAAATTTATGAAATTGGCAGAGAAGACGGTGGATATCGAATCAAGAGAACATTTCATTGGTAATATCGAGTCAATTATCGGAATATTCACGCAAATTATCCAGACTACTAGCAAAAGTCTACTTGACAGAGGTGATACAATAATATAACCCCCTGTCAAGCAGATACTTGTCCGAAATCTTTGGAGTCAAATAGTAAGTAGGGTGGGTTCCCCTATCTGTTCCTCTAAGGAACGCATCCTCTTGTAGGTAGTCCCGCTTGTACCGAACGGGGCGCGCATGGGAGGGGCGCGATCTCCTTCAAATTCTGTCAACAATATCGTGAGGTCCAGCGCCAAGCAACAGGTAATATTCATCTTCAACTTCAAAGATAACTCGGTAGTTCATCGTGACGCTAAATTCCCACAAACCCTCAACACCTCGCAGCTTATGAACTCGCAAAGATGGATAACTGGGGTCATTCAGCAAAAACTCCAGTTTTCGATCCAATCGCTGCTGAATGTCCAACGGCAATTTTTTATAGTCCTTCATAAAACGTTTTGTGATTCTGAGTTTCATTCTGCACTTTCTGGCTGATTTTTCAAGCAGGCGAGTAAATCATCAATATTATCAAAGTCCTGATACCGCCCTTCTTTGATATCTTCCTTTGCTTCTCGATAGCGAGTTTGCCATTCTTGATTGGCAAACCATGACTGGTCTACTTTTTCTCGCTGCCATTGCAAATATCGGATGAAGTCGAAAACTTTTGCTACTGCTTCATCAGGAAGATCGTCAACTGCTTGTTTGACAGCCTGTTTAATATCCGTTGCCATAGCCATACCGCCATTCTCTTGCTGTTTGCTCTAATTATAACATCCTATTTTACTTTTGGGGGAGGGTGAGACCTGTTGTGGTGGGTGCCACGAAATGGGAGGCGTGAGACCTGTCTGAGGAGGTTGCGCTTTTGGTGAGACCTCTGGCGGTGGGTGGCACGAAATGGGAGGCGTGAGACCTGTTGATCTGTTAACCTGTTGTGCATTGGTGGGCGGTGCCCACCCTACTTTGGTTGAGGTACGATCGTTTGATAGGGATCGCAGTTAATCGTAATCATCCAGCATCACCAGGATAGATATCTGAATTGACAACTTAGCTGCCGCCGCAGCGGCTACCAGTTCTGGGGAGAAAGACAACCCGCCTTGGTCTTCTTCGCGGACAGTACTAACATACAAATCAGTATTGCACTTAGTGCGGTCTAAAGCTGCCAGGGAAGGTGCCAATTGCTGTATAATTACAGCAGATTGTAGCATATGCTTATCTATCTCTTGTGGGGTACTGTCAGTATCGAACTTAGCCAGATCGAGAATCCAGATATCAGCAGGTTGGACGCGCTTTGACGAAATTCGTTCTCCCCGCCGCCTTGCCTTCGTAGGTGCAATTCCCAGAATTTGTGTTAACTTATCTTGGGGAGGAAGAATTCCTCCCAGTCGTAAAGACATTTGAATAGTACTCACCTATCAGCCTCGGTAACTTATGTTACCAAAATCGATTAAATCCATTATAAACTGAGGAATTCATCAGCTAAATCAAGCAGTTCGCTGTAGGTAAAGTTAACGTCACCACCTCGGTTCTCACTGCGCTTGATTTGTTCGATATAATCACCAAAGAGCCGTCGCTGCTCTTGGTTCATCCTCTTTTCTCGTGCAACAGAATCGACCATTTTCCGGTCTCTTTGCGCCCCTGCCTTGTCGCCCTCTTCTCTGTCGTTCTCGTCGTCTTTCTTCTAGTTGAGGTCCGATCGTTTTAACCCAACTTTTTTCCTAAGCGATCGTTATAGAGATTCAAGAAGCGATCTCTCGGTATCGATCGAGTCGGCATTGAATGATTTTATTTTATCGGATAGCAAGCGAAACACTGTCCAACCCAGGCCAGACTGAAAATCTGATTTATTTTCGATCGCCAGCTCCACGATCGCAGTTAAAATGTAACGATCTTCCTCTCCTGTTACTGCTTGCTTCATATACTCTATCGCCCGCATTTTATCAATCCCAAACAGAGTCTCGATCGCCGCCGCCTGAAGATAGCGATCGCCCTTCAAGTGGGACAAAATATCCGCCGCCACAGCAGATGCCAGAGAGCTATTTATAGTTGCCAATTGGGCCAAAGCCGAAGTGGCGATAAATAACTCTTCTCCCAAAGCCAATTCCTTGAGAGTATCGGACGATAAACTGCTATAATCTATCAAATCATCTGTGAGAATATAGAATTCATCAATTTCCATCGCTTACTCTCCTTTGCTGCTAGGAATAAAATTGAGCGTTGATAAATATTTTCTCTCATTTGACAGGAGACTCCAAGTACTCCTAATCCTGAAAGTACCATTTGGTGCTTCGAGGTCGCTAAGATAATCTACCCGATTATCCATCGTAACTTTTTCGCCCACATGAAGCAAGTGGTATACAATTATTGATGTCATTCTCAGAATCATTTAAACCTACTTTTTGCAGTGATTTAAGCATCGATCTCGAACGTTCGTAGTTATGCCTTAACTTTTTCAGATGACTCAACCTTTGTTCATTTCCAGGATTGCGCTCGAACAACTTGCGAGCATTTTGTTTCATTTGCTGGAGTTGTCGCAACTCCGACTGAGGATACATTGCCACTTTACCCATCGCGTAAGTGGCAACTTTGGCGATGGGCACTAAAACAGAATCTTTTTTAGCACAGAGGATTATGTGACCGTTGGGGGCATTTACCTCTACTGGTCTCAAACAGTTCATACCTCCTGTAGAATCTAAGTTTATTTGCTATTATAGCACTTAGCAGTAAATCGGCGAGACAGTGCGAAGTTCTTTGAATAACTACTTGTCACAAGGGGGTTTGGGACTGAGCGCCCATCGAGGGCAATTCGCGAGCGACTACGGCCTGTAAGCCCCTCACCGCATGGATTTGCTGCTTTTGGGCGCTCGTCGTATTGTATGAGAACTTCGCACTCTCCAGTAAATCGGGTACTTTCCCTGAAAACCAGTTGCTAAATTAATTCGGACCAGTCACCTTAAATAGCGCAGATATGTCACCAACAAACCCACCATCGAGGCCACACAGGCAGCATTCCAGAGAAACAGCCACCAGGGAGGCCACCAACCACCCGTGAACACTTCCACAATGTCCGATAGCCCGAAGAAAAAGAAAGTTAATGCAGCGACAATAGACCAGGTACGATCGATACCAGATTGTTTTACAGCAGTCACAGCAAAGACTGCCGCAAAGATACTCCAGATCGCCGCTTCAATATAATTACCATGTTCGTAGATTGCCTGCAACATATTTGCCCGATCGGCTGCTTGTTCCGGGGACTCCGGATGAGCAAAGGTCCACCAGGACCAGATCCCTCCACAGGTAAGCAGAAAGAAAAGCACAGTTAGTCCGATCCAAGCAGCGGGCGTCATCGCCCAAACTCGTCTTTTTTTCCCAGGTTCCATTTATGCCCAATTCCCTTGGCCTACTTTCAGATATAATATCTTAACATCTATTATTCCACCTGCTCCCAGGCAAGACAAGTCCTGCGAACTGACAAATGAACAACATGCTACAAATTTCTGGGTTAAATGTATACTATGGTGAGAGCCACATTCTCCGAGATGTGGATTTGCACGTTCCTGCCGGACAAATGGTTTGCCTAATTGGACGTAATGGTGTGGGCAAAACGACTCTCCTGAAGACAATTATGGGATTGCTCAAACCCCGCGCGGGTACAATAACATTAACCGGAGAGTCGATCTCCTCTTTCTCACCCGATCGCCGGGCGCGTCGGGGCATAGGTTACGTTCCCCAAGGACGGGAAATTATCCCTCAGTTAACAGTGAAGGAAAACTTGTTGCTGGGGTTAGAGGCCCGTCCAGGTGGGATGAAAAAAGCCGATCGGGCAATTCCCCAGGAGATATTGGAGTTATTTCCAGTCTTAGAAACAATGCTGTCGCGCCTGGGAGGCGATCTGAGTGGCGGACAACAGCAACAATTGGCGATCGCCCGGGCCTTAATGGGGCGTCCGCAGCTACTATTATTAGACGAACCCACCGAAGGCATACAACCTTCAATCATATTAGAAATAGAGGCAGCAGTGAGTAGAATAATTGCGACCACAGGCATTTCCGTGCTATTAGTAGAACAACACCTGCACTTTGTCCGGCAAGCAGATTGGTACTATGCCATGCAAAAGGGAGGTATTGTCGCATCAGGATCTACCGATGAACTCAGCAACGATGTGATTCAAAGATTTCTCGCAGTGTAATGGAAAATTGTGCATGGTAAATTGTGAATGTAAAATTGAGGGTGGCTACCGCCACCTTGGGTTTAATTATTATCATCTGCGGCGCGATCGTAGCAAGCAACGGCCTCTTCATAGCGGCCCAAGTTACTCAGGGCCAAAGCGCGATTCGTCCAAGCTTCATAGAGGTCGGGTTTGATGCTCAGGGCCTGGTCCCAACAGCCGACCCCGCAGGGTAGCGTGTGCGCAAGCTCCGGGAACCCTCCTCGCAGCGGAAGGGGCCTGGAGCTTGCGAATCGCCCCTTGATAATTACCCGCGTCAAATTGCTCATTACCCTGGTAAAATAAGGTTTCCGCAGCCCGAAAAATCGGTCCGCGGACGGCCCGAAAAATCGGACAAATTATCTAGATAGTTCAATACTTGGACAAGTCCCCAACCAAAATGTACCCCTTCCAGCAACTGCATGAACAAAAACTCGTAATCAGCATCCTCCAGAGGCGGTTTGCTCTCAGTCGGTTCTGTCCGTTCCGGCGTCTTTTTGCCAAATAAACCCTGAAAGAATCTTACAATCGATCGCCAAATCCGTTTTAACATCTGCTTGGGTCCGGTGGTACTGCCTGCATTTTCATTCTAGGACATCGAGTATTGTCAGAAACCGGGTTGGGACTGAGGTGCTAAACTTTATATCAGTATTTTACCCAAAAGAAATCCGGTTTCTGGGGTAAAGCGAGTAAAAAATCGGAGTCAGGCCAGCATCGACATGAGTTACGAACCCCTGCACCAGAAGTATCGCCCCCAGACTTTCGCCCAACTGGTGGGACAAGAGGCGATCTCCACCACCTTAAGCAACGCCCTGCGCGCCAACCGGATCGCCCCCGCCTACCTATTTGCCGGTCCCCGAGGCACGGGCAAAACCTCCAGCGCCCGCATTCTCGCCAAATCTCTCAACTGTTTGAGCAGCAATGGACCTACCGATACCCCTTGCGGCGAATGTCAGATGTGCCATACCATTACCAAAGGCACATCCCTAGACGTAATCGAAATTGACGCCGCCAGCAACACCGGGGTTGATAATATCAGAGAACTGATCGAAAAAGCACAATTTGCCCCAGTCCGAGGTCGCTACAAAGTATACATAATAGACGAAATTCATATGCTTAGTACCTCGGCATTCAACGCGATGCTCAAGACATTAGAAGAACCCCCAGAAAGAGTAGTCTTTGTGCTAGCAACAACTGACCCTCAAAGAGTTTTGCCCACCATCATCTCTCGCTGTCAGCGATTTGATTTTCGTCGCATTCCTTTAGCAGCAATGGTAAAGCATTTGAGGCACATTGCCGAGCAAGAAAACATCGCCATTACTGATGAAGCTATTACCCTAGCTGCCCAAATTTCCCAAGGGGGACTGCGGGATGCCGAAAGTTTACTCGATCAACTCAGCTTACAGCCCGGTGAGGTGAGGCCAGAACATGTCTGGGATTTGGTGGGTTCGGTGCCAGAACGGGATTTGCTTGCCCTGATAAGCGCGATCGCATCTGACGATAACCTGAGTTTACTCGCACAATGCCGATCGCTCGTCGAGCGCGGCAAGGAACCGGCGATCTTCCTGCAAAACATCGCCAGTTTCTACCGAGATTTACTAATTGCCAAAACAGCACCCCAGCGGAGTGATTTAGTGGCTATGACTCCCCCCACTTGGGAGGCATTATGTAAGTTAGCTGACAAGTTTTCCCCATCAATAATTTTAGCAGGACAAAAGCACCTCAAAGATAGTGAATATCAAATCAAACACACTACCCAACCCAGTTTATGGTTAGAAGTGACCCTGTTGGGTTTGTTGCCATCAGCCCTCACTCAACAGCCCGATTTTTCGGGCCGTCCGCGGACCGATCGCAATAGCAAACAGGTTTCTCAGGCTGCAAATAAAACTATCACATCTTCACAGCCAGAAAAAACAGATCGCAGTGAGTCCCCCGTAGAAAAACCTCCCCAAAGTGCGATCGCCTCTGCAGCAATGAAGAACAAATCTCCTGCTGCACCAACAGCAAATCCGGTAGTCGTGTCCAGAGACGCCCACCCTGTGGGTGGGCGCTCTCGGACACGAGAGGAACCTAGGGCTAAAGTTGAACCGGTGGAGATGCCTGAGTCAATTGAATACGAGCAAATTTGGCAACAGGCAATTAAGGCGATCGAGTTTAACACGACTCGCGCACTCCTCTCTGAACACGGAAGGCTACTGGCAATTGAGGGTTCTACCATCAAGGTTAGCATCAGCTCAAAGCCCTTGCTGGAGATGGTTAAGAGATTTTTGCCCTCCGTGGAATCAGCTTTTTCTACAGTTCTCCAGGGCCCCGTCACGGTAAAGTTAGTAGTAGCATCAGACCAGCAGTCTCAAGTTGCTGCTGTTCCACAGCCGCCATCCCCCACCAACACCCGTCCGACAACGGAAACAAACCAGCCGGCGGTGTCTCGGTCGCTACGAGTCCTTCAGGACAAGAGCACGCGGAAGACGCCGGACGCAGCCAACACAACAGTTGCAATTACCAAAGAATCTGCCAGGATGCAAGCCCGTAGCCAGGAGGAAAAGGCTGTGACGTCAGCTGCTGAAAGCTTGGCTGCATCTTTCGGCGGAGAGTTGATATCCTTGTCCTCAGAGTACCGTTCCGGAAAAATCGGAAACCAAACCCCCGTCGAGAGAACCCATCCCAAAGCTACCGACCAGCAGCAACCCGATCGGGTTGCAGAAGAGGATGATGAAGAAGATGAGATCCCCTTCTAATGGAAAGTTGCGAATTTGGGCAGGCATGGACCTCGTTTGGGTGCTTCCCAGATTTGCAAAGATAGCTGTAGGGGTGAAGCATTCGGGCGACCAATTATGATATAAGTTTACAGATAGACTCTCCGAATGCTTCCCCCTTGCGAAAGTGGGATGCACCCCCGATTTTCCGTTAAGTATTCGCAATCATTCATAAAGATAGCGTGCCCCCAAATGATGCGCTCTCTTATCTAGAAGCAGCTCTTCTGGGAAAGGCTTACTGATAAAATCATCCCAAGTATTGGGAAAGGCAATTACCTGGTAAGTAGTTGGACAAAATTAATTGCACAAAATCGAGAAAACTTGTTATACTAGATATAGCTACTCGTACATGTAGCAGATTTTTGTCAAACTAACGGGGAGTCGGTTTTCATGCTCATCCCCGGCCAGATATATTTGACATAATATGACGATAAATTAGGAGAAATTAAGAAGGATTTTAATGCGCGAAATAAATGAGCTTTCTGCAAAATTGCTCTTACGAATTTATCATCAAAGTCGCCATCATCAAGTTCGTCAAAGAGCACATTGTTTACTTTTGCGAGATCGAGAACATAAAAAAGTTAAAGAACTTATGGAAATCTTTGATGTTAGTTATAGAACTATCTACAATTGGATTAAAAATTGGGATTCCGAGGGAATGGTCGGACTATATAATAAGTCTGGAAGAGGTCGTAAGCAAACCTTTAGTCTCGAACAAAAAGAAAAAATTAAAGCCTGGACTGAAGAAGAACCGAGGCAATTAAAAAAAGTGTCTTTTTGTTGTAGTCTAGTTCCTATACGAACTTCCGCAATTGTTAAAACTGTTCAGAGAATATTGAAAACAATGAATATGAGTTGGCATCGGATGCGTAAAGGGGTAGCTGTCAGCCCCCCAGCTCAAGAGTATGAGGAAAAAAAAGCACAACTTGAACAACTGAAACTGTTAGACAATTTGGGGGAAATTAATTTGTATTATTTAGATGAAAGTGGGTTTTATTTAATCCCTTGTGTCCCTTATGGATGGCAAAATATTGGGGAATATATAGAAGTACCTAGTCGGAGTAGCCGCAGATTAAATGTATTAGGAATAATGAATCGCCACAATCATTTAGAAGCGTATGTATCTACTCAAAATATTAATTCAGATGTAGTCATAGCTTGTATCGATGCATTTTTTCCCACGAGAATGGAAAAGCAAACAGTAATTGTAGTAGACCAAGCATCTGTCCATACTAGTGATGCTATTCAAGATAAGATTGAAGAATGGAAAGAACGCAATATTACTATATTCCATCTCCCCACTTATTCACCTCATTTGAATTTGATTGAAATCTTGTGGCGGTTTATTAAATACGAATGGATTGAAATCGATGCTTATTCTTGCTGGAAAAACTTAGTTGATTCCGTTGAAACAATCATAAAAAATTTTGGAGAAAAATATGTAATTAATTTTGTCTGACTACTTATGACTCCCAAGCATTAGCAGTCATAGCAACGATCGCTGTTGCCTGACCTTTGAGCTTAGATAATTGGTTAGTAGCCTCATAGCCATCCATCACGGGCATCCGCAGATCCATCAAGATTAGGTAGGGTGACCTAGTTGACCAGACATTAATTGCTTCTTCACCATTAGCCGCTTCTAGCACTTCAAAGCCTAGGGATGTCAGCAGCTTTACTAGCCTTTTGCGGTCGGACCAGCAGTTCGTGTCCAGAGACGCCCACATGGGTGGGCCGTGTCTGGAGGGTAGTGCGAATAGCGCGCCCGGAAGACACGGCAGCTCTCGGACACGAAGGGAAGCTACGAGCAGGCGATATCTAGGTTGTTCCGGTTATAGCCCGATCGCCCGCCTTTTTGGCATTTGGATCTGCACCTCAGGCGCAGATGCCAGATAGACTTGGATATCAAAAGTAAAAGTACTGCCCATACCACCTCTACTGTTAACAGTAATATCTCCGCATCTATGCTGCACCACCACAACAGGTCCAAGGCCAAAAAGTGAGAAACTGCCAGTCCGATGGAGTTAACCCCTTTTCTTCCTATTCTCAACCCCGAACGATGGAAATTACCGGAATTTTTGGTTGTTGCTCTCACAACTCACCCGGGACAGTTAATGCTGCTTTAACCTGGGCAAACACACTCTGCCAGTCTCCCGGTTTTGCTTGGCGGAACAGGCGCATTGTCGGATACCAAGGGCTATCGGATCGATCGAGCAACCAGCGCCAGTCAGGAGAAAAAGGTAGCAGCACCCAGACAGGTTTTCCTAAAGCACCTGCTAAATGGGCAACTGCTGTATCTACAGATATAACTAAATCTAATTGTGAGATAACAGCAGCAGTATCAGCGAAGTCATGCAACAGCTCTCTTAAATCCTGTATAGGTGCCCCATCCAGGATATCTGTATGTTCCTTTTGCAGACTATAAAGAGAAATTCCTGGGATCTGGGAAAGTTCCAGAAATAGGGAAACTGGACAAGACCGCTTGCTAGCTGCATGACTTTTAGCATTAGCAGCCCACACAATGCCGACTTTTACCTCTCCTTCCGTTCGTAGTAATTCACTGTACTTGACGGTGTCCTTCTCTTCAGCGTACAAATAGGGTATTCGAGCCGGAATAGTTTCTATCGCCGTATTCAGGATGTGGGGGAGACTCATTAGGGGGACTTGCAGGTCAAATGCTGGTAATGGTTCGCCCCTGAGTACAACCTCCTGAACCCCAGGGGCCGTAGTCAACAAGCGCCTGAGAGACCGATATGTTTCCAAAATTACTTTACCAGCACCCCGCTGGGCTACTAAAGGCGCATAACGGACGAACTGGATACCGTCCCCGTGTCCCTGTTCTGTATGTAGGAGAATAGTTTTTCCTGCCAGTGGCGAACCATCCCAAGGGGGTTTTCCCAAGCGTTCTTCCGGGGTCTGTGATTTTGTCCGCCAGCGCCATTCATATTCTGCAAATCCTTGCTGAAAGTCCTGCAATAATAACAAGCACCACGCACTACCCATGTGGGCCTTTGCTGCATCTGGCTTTAAGGCAATAGCATGGCGGTAATAGCTCATCGCCTCTTGTAATTTCAGTTGTTCTTGCAGGGCAATACCCAGGTCGATGTAGGCATCGGCAAGGTCTGGTTTCAGGGCGATCGCCTTTTGGTAGCATGCGATCGCCTCTGCAAACTTACGTTGCTCTTGCCAAGCGAGCCCCATCCTATAGTATACTTCTGGATAATCTGGTTTAATTGCCAAAGCCTGGCGATATTGTCCAAGCGCCTCTGCTATTTTACCCTGCTTTTTCAGTATTATCCCCAGGTTGCAAATTGCTTCCAGACAGTTCGGCTTTAAGGCGATCGCCTGTTCATACTGCCTCGCCGCCTCTGCTAAGTTCCCACATCTTTGATAGTATATAGCATTTTTCAATAAGGTGAGGTACAGTGAAAGCATTGCTATCAGTGGTTTTCATGGCTGGCGGCTGTACCTCAGAATTTCGAGAAATGCTATATACCCAACTCATTGTAAAATTTCGCCTCTGATTTAATGGCAATGGCTTTTTGACAATAGGCGATCGCCTCTTTTCTACGGTTTTGCTCTTCCATAATTTTGGCGGCATTATAGTAAGCATCCGCACAGTTGGGGTCAATGGCGATCGCCTTTTCGTAGCAGGCGAGCGCTTGTTCCTTATGGCCCAAGGAGCACAAAACTACGCCCAAATTATTGTGCAGGCCCATATCCTGGGGATTGAGAGCGATCGCCTCCCGGTATACGGATACTGCTTCTGCTAGCTTCCCGGTATTTTGGAGACATACTCCCAACAAATTCATGGTTTCGCTATGTCCCGGATGAGCCAATAGCACTTGGTGACAGAGGGCGATCGCCTTGTCTTTTTCTCCCTTTTGATACCAACTAATCGCCTGTTGGTAATGAGCGTTCGCCTCTCGATAACGCTTTTCTTGGCGACGCATCGCCGCCAATTTTTCAGGGGTCGCGCCACTCCGGATCGGCGGTACCACTTGCTGGTGCGTCTCGCGCAGCTCTAATCTTTTTCCCTGTTTTTCCAGGGCCACAACCAGGTTATTATAAGCATCATGATAATCAGGCTTCACTGCGATCGCCTGTTTGTAGGCAGCGATCGCCTGTTCTATTTTTCCCTGTTCCCAGAAGCTAGCCCCCAGATTATTATAAGTCTCAGGCCAATCTGGCTTTATGGATATCACCTGTTGGAAATAGCCGATCGCCCGATCGTATTCCTTCGTCTGATAAGCAATAATTCCCAGCATTTGCATAGCCTCTACTAATTCTGGCTGCTGGGAAAGCATCGCCAAATAAACAGCCCTCGCTTTATCCAGACGTCCGGCTTGGTAGTGACTCAAAGCCTCTTTTAATCGAGCATTATCTGCTTGCTGTACCATTTTACCTCCTAATCATGACAGACAAACTAACGTTAATTATAGCTTCAATTTTCAACTGTTTAATTTCTGATTCTCGGGAGATTTTCTTTTCGTGTCCGAGAGCGCCCACCTTATGGGTGGGCGTCTCTGGACACGACTAACAGACCTGCGGCTGGAAAACTCTTTTCAGGAACAACAAGTTCCTGGAAGGAGTTTTCTTCTGATTCTACATCTACTGTGTACCACCACAACAGGTCCAAGGCCAAAAAGTGAGAAACTGCCAGTCCGATGGGTGAAATTTCATAAGACAAACAAGGAGTAATCCAATCACTGGCTACCCATGACAAGGGCTTATCAACCAGTAGCCTCCTGCGGTGAAAGTCGCAAGTCCGGTTTTGAATGGGAGGGTTGTCCCTAACGGGACAGCTCGACCCCTACCAACCCCTGCAATGCGCACAGCCAACTCTCCGGATAAGCTGTGATGCATTAAATTGCATAGGCAAAAATGGCCGTTAAGCATTAACGCTCTCCTGTCGTGTCCAGAGGCACCCACCCATGTGGGTGCTCTCGGATACGAGTCGTGGGTTGCCTCGATTTTCCCAACATGCAGTTTAGATGCGCGACAGCTTATAGTTAGCATAAAAAATCAAAAATAAAAAAAGTAATTTTATGTATCAGAGACTACAAAAAAGTCTAAATGGATAATCTCTAGTTGGGAATATGACGATAGTCGGGCTGGTATTACACCAGCACCTCTGCTCAAAAATCAAAAATCAATGAAAAACCAAAAAATCAACATAATTCCCCCCCCCCCCCCCCTCAATCAGCAGGATTATCAGATATTGACATTGACTTGCTCAATGCCGATGATTATGCAGCCCTGAAGGCTCTCTATGAAAGCACTGATGGGGATAATTGGAAGAACAATACAGGCTGGGCTAACTGGGATTTCGACAGCTCAACTCCCCCCGAGGCTTCTATTGTTAAGGATTGGTATGGGGTGAGGGTAATTGAACACAGGGAGACGATCAATCTGTACGACAACCCACTGGCTGACGCCATCCCGACGGAATTAGGGTATCTGGAAAGTTTGGAAAAGGTGGAGGTAATTGATTACAGGGTGACGGGTCTCTTCCTGTCCAACAACCTCCTGACTGGCACCATCCCGAAGGAGTTAGGGGATCTGGAGAATTTGGAATGGCTCAAACTGTCCAGCAACTCCCTGACTGGCAGCATCCCGAAGGAGTTAGGGAATCTGGAAAATTTGAACGGGCTATACCTGAACAACAACCAACTGGATGGCAGCATCCCGAAGGAGTTAGGGAATCTGATCGATTTGAAACAGCTCTGGCTGTCCTACAACCAACTGGATGGCAGCATCCCGAAGGAGTTAGGGAATCTGGAAAATTTGCAAATGCTCTTACTGTCCAACAACCAACTAACTGGCCCCATCCCGGCGGAGTTAGGGGATCTGGGCAATTTGCAAGGGCTCTACCTTCATCAGAACGAACTGACTGACAGCATCCCGAAGGAGTTAGAGAGTTTGAGCAATTTGGAAATTCTTAACCTGTCCAGCAACTCCCTGACTGGCACCATCCCCCAACGGGTTCTAGATTTACAGGCTTACAAGCGATTGGAAAACTCCCCTTACGTAAAAACCGAGATTCCCGACCAGGAGTTCTTGCTAGGTAATAACCTTAACATAGACATTAGCGAAAACTTCGGCGACATCAATGACAACATCAACAACTACACAGCTACCGGTTTACCAGGGGGCGTAACCATCAACTCCGGAGTTATCAGCGGTATCCCTACTACCGAAGGCACCTTTACCGTAACGGTAACCGCCATTGACCAAGCGAAAGGTGAAGAGACAGATACCTTTGACATTGTTGTCGTCCCATCAATAATCGGTCAGGATGATCAGAACGACGACACCCTCATCGGTAGCCTAGCAGACGATAGCCTCGACGGAGGAGATGGGAACGACTCTCTCGTCGGCGGAAATGGAAACGATAGCCTCGACGGAGGATATGGAGACGATCGCCTCAAAGGAGGAGATGGGAACGACTCTCTCGTCGGCGGAAATGGAAACGATATCCTCGACGGAGGATATGGGAACGACTCTCTCTTCGGAGGAGATGGAAGCGATCTCCTCATCGGAAGAGATGGGAAGGACTCTCTCTTCGGCGAAAATGAAGGCGATTTCCTCCACGGAGGAGATGAGAACGACTCTCTCTTCGGAGGAGATGGGAAGGACTCTCTCACCGGAGGAGATGGAGACGATACCCTCCAGGGAGGAAAGGGCGCCGATATTTTTGTCCTGGAGCAGGGCCATGGCGGGGATACCATCATAGACTTTGCTGATGGCATAGACTCCATCGGACTAAGAAGAGGTTTGAGTTTCGACGATTTGCAGATCGTCTCTCAGGGCGGAAATACCTTGATTAACATTGAAGGGGAAACCCTGGCCACCCTACAGGGCATTGATTCGACTCTGATTAATGTCGATGATTTCACTGTACGATGGGGGGAACTATAGTTGAAAGCTCCGACCCTCTATCTCCTACTTTGGCAATCTTCTGAGATAGGGAGGACATCGAGAGAAAAGAAGCGTTGCACAATCACGGGATGATGGGTCTCTTTGCATAACTCTTAAACGTAGACTATAAGCCACTTTCAGTAGCGTTTTGCTAGTGCAAACAATGGCATCATCCCCAAAATGTGCAACGCCTATTATTGATGCCCTGCCTCTACCCCCAGGCGATCTCCATGTTACCTTGCGGTGTCTGTCCCATGGCTCGTCCTTCAGCAAGAGCATGCGGAAGACGTGCCCCGACGGAATGCGATTTTTCGGTCGTTTCCGGGAGCGCGCTCCGGAAACGAAAGTCCGCAGGCCGATCGCCAATTAGGGTGTGGTCAAAACCCGTTGGGGCGGACGCGCCCTCACCCGTTCCCAGGCGGAGCCGTGGGAACGAGGGGCCCGGCTACACGAACAAAGCCCGCCTGCGCGGGCTATATACATGTAAGTAGTTAGACAAAAATAATTGCACATAGCCATGGGCGACATGCTCCGGATATGGAGACTAGCGCGAGAGAGTGTGTGAAATTAATTTTGTCCATGTACTTAAAATGGTACAGCAAGCAGATAATGATTGGTTAAAAGAGGCTTTGAGTCACTACAAAGCCGGACGTCTGGATAAAGCGAGGGCTGTTTATTTGGCGATGCTCAAACAGCAGCCTCATCAGGTAGAAGCTATGCAGATGCTGGGAATTATTGCTTATCAGACGCCGGAATACGATCGGGCGATCAACTATTTCCAACAGGTGATCTCCATAAAGCCAGATTGGCCTGAAACTTATAATAATCTGGGGGCTAGCTTCTGGGAACAGGGGAAAATAGAACAGGCGATCGCTGCCTACAAACAGGCGATCGCGGTGAAGCCTGATTATCCTGATGCTTATAAGAACCTGGCTTTGGCCCTGGAAAGGCAGGGAAAAAGATTAGAGCTGCGCGAGACGCACCAGCAAGTGGGATCGCCTCACCAGAGTGGCGCGACCCATGAAAAATTGGCGGCAATGCGTCGCCAAGAAAAGCGTTATCGAGAGGCGAGCGCTCATTACCAACAGGCGATTAGTTGGTATCAAAAGGGAGAAAAAGACAAGGCGATCGCCCTCTGTCACCAAGTGCTATTGGCTCATCCGGGACATAGCGAAACCATGAATTTGTTGGGAGTATGTCTCCAAAATACCGGGAAGCTAGCAGAAGCAGTATCCGTATACCGGGAGGCGATCGCTCTCAATCCCCAGGATATGAGCCTGCACAATAATTTGGGCGTAATTTTGTGCTCCTTGGGCCATAAGGAACAAGCGCTCGCCTGCTACGAAAAGGCCATCAGCATTAACCCCAACTGTGCGGATGCTTACTATAATGCAGCCAAAATTATGGAAGAGCAAAACCGTAGAAAAGAGGCGATCGCCTATTGTAAAAAAGCCATTGCCATTAAACCAAAGGCGGAATTTTACAATCAGTTGGGTATATACTATCAAGGATGTGAGAACTTAGCAGAGGCGGCGAAACAGTGTGAACAGGCGATCGCCTTAAAGCCAAACTATCCGGAAGCAATTTGCAACCTGGGGATGATACTGCAAGAGCAGGGTAAAATAGCAGAAGCGATCGGACAATATCGCCAGGCTCTGGCAATTAAACCAGATTATCCAGGAGCTTACGATAAGATGGGGACCGCTTTGCAAGAGCAGGGTAAGTTAGCAGAGGCGATCGCATGCCACCAAAAGGCGATCGCCCTGAAACCAGACCTTGCCGATGCCTACAGCAACCTGGGTGTTGCCGTGCAAGAACAACTGAAAATACAAGAGGCGATCGGCTATTACCGCCATGCTGTTGCCTTAAACCCAGATGCAGTAACGGCCCACTTAAATCTGGGAATGTGCTCGTTATTATTGCAGGACTTTCAGCAAGGATTTGTAGAATATGAATGGCGCTGGCGCGAGTGGACAAAGTCACAGACCCTCGAAGAACGCTTGGGAAAACCTCTTTGGGATGGTTCGCCACTGGCAGGAAAAACTATTCTCCTACATACAGAACAGGGATACGGGGACGCTATCCAGTTCGTCCGTTACGCACCCTTAGTAGCCCAGCGGGGTGCTGGTAAAGTAATTCTGGAAACCTATCGGGCTCTCAGGCGCTTGTTGACTACGGTCTCTGGGGTTCAAGAGGTGGTAGTCAAAGGCGAACCATTACCAGCATTTGACGTGCAAGTCCCCCTGATGAGTCTCCCCCACATCCTGGGTACGACTATAGAAACTATTCCGGCTCGAATACCCTATTTGTACGAAGAGAAGGACGCCGTCAAGTACAGTGAATTACTACGAACGGAAGGAGAGGTAAAAGTCGGCATTGTGTGGGCTAGTGATCCTAAAGGTGCTACAGCTAGCAAGCGGTCTTGTCCAGTGTCCCTGTTTCTGGAACTTTCCCAGATACCAGGGATTTCTCTTTATAGTCTGCAAAAGGAACATACAGATATCCTAGATGGGGCACCTATACAGGATTTAAGAGAGCTGTTGCATGACTTCGCTGATACTGCTGCTGTTATCTCACAATTAGATTTAGTTATATCTGTAGATACAGCAGTTGCCCATTTAGCAGGTGCTTTAGGAAAACCTGTCTGGGTGCTGCTACCATTTTCTCCTGACTGGCGCTGGTTGCTCGATCGATCCGATAGTCCCTGGTATCCGACAATGCGGCTATTTCGTCAAGCAAAACTGGGAGACTGGCCGAGTGTGTTTGCCCAGGTTAAAGCAGCATTAACAGCGCATCCCGCGCATCCCGGATCGCCTGGATCGGGTGAGTTGTGAGAGCAACAACCAAAAAGTCCGGTAATTTCCATCGATCGGGGTTGAGAATAGGGATGAAAGGGGTTAACTCTATCGGACTGGCAGTTTCTCACTCTCGTTCCCAGGCGGGAGCCTGGGAACGGCCTTGGATCTGTTGTGGTGGTGCAGCATAGATGTAGAATTAGGATAAATGATGGGAAAAAATAAATCCGGTGATGGGTTAGCACAAGGAGTTCACCTAAATCAGGCTCGTGCTAGTATCAGGCAAGCCTTGTCTCAATACGGACACCGTCACATGCGATCGCTGCCAGTGCAACCGGAACTGGATCTGTTGAAGTCGGTACTGGATAAACTGGATAATACTGTAATTAGAATCGCGGTTTTTGGTCTAGTCAGTCGGGGCAAGTCAGCGGTTTTGAATGCTTTATTGGGGGAAAAAATCCTCCAAACTGGTCCCATTCATGGGGTGACCCAATGGCCCCGTTCTGTCCGATGGACGGATGGTGGGGGAGGGAGGGTGCAGGTGGAATTAATTGACACGCCGGGATTAGATGAAATAGCAGGTCAAGTGCGATCGGATATGGCCCAGCAGGTGGCCCAGCAGTCGGACTTGATTTTATTTGTGGTCGCTGGGGATATCACCCGCACTGAGTATGATGCACTTTTGGAACTCCAGCAGGCTCAAAAACCGCTAATTTTGGTGTTTAATAAGATTGACCTCTATCCAGAACAGGACTTGGAGGCAATTTATCGGAAGTTACAACAACTCGGCGGTGTCTGGAGCATGCCGTGTCCTTCAGGACAAGAGCATGCGGAAGACGCCGGAGGCACTGGTGGCAACCTGCTGACTCGCAATGAAATTGTCCGGGTGGCAGCGGCACCAATGTCCAGACAGGTGCGGGTGGAGTTGCCTGATGGTACTGTTAGTTATGAATGGGAAACCCCCCCATCCCAGGTGGATGAGTTGCGGCAGAAAATTATCGATCTGCTCAACCGCGAAGGGCGATCGCTCTTAGCATTAAACGCACTAGTGCAGGCCAGGGAAGCAGAGACTAGTATTGCTCGCAAAACTGTGGAATACCGCAGCGAACAAGGGGAAGAGTTAATTTGGAAGTTTGCTCGCTATAAGGCCATAGCTGTGGCCGTCAACCCGATCGCTCTATTAGATATTATGGGAGGGGCGGTGACTGATTTAGCTTTGATTCGGGAGTTAGGAAAACTCTATAATTTACCCATGACCAACTATACTGCTAGTAAGCTGTGGAAGACCATTGTATTTAGTTCTGGGGGATTAATGCTGGGTGAATTGGGCAGTAGTTTGCTCTTTGGGTTGGGCAAAACTACCGCTGCTGTTACTGGTGCTACCGCAATTACCGCTTTTGGCGGGGCCGCGATCGCCCAAGCTTGTTTAGCTGGATATGGTGCTTACAAAGTGGGAACCGCCGCCCAAGTTTATCTAGAACAAGGTTGTACCTGGGGACCATTAGGTGCTAATACCGTGATTAAATCCATTCTCGATCGGGTAGACTCTAACACAATTCTCTATCGTCTGCGCCAAGAACTTTTTCATTAAACTGGCGATTGCTAATGGTTAATTATCCATCTTCTTCTTGGGCAATAGCCGCCGAAACCTAGCCGCAGAATTATCCTGACCGCTGACCACCTAGGATAGGAACTTCCGATTTTTCCGGAACTGTTCGCGTAATTTAAGTTTTTCCATCATTTTTTCTACTTGCACCTGCAGTATTTCTGAGACCATCTTCCCATACTTAAAATGGGAAATTGTTGCTATGAGTGAGATTGTCAAATAAAATAATTTGATAATCCAGCCTGCCAGTGCAAACATTAATTTCACTAGCCAAGATAATTTTTCGCCGACAATTTTAATCAATCCTAATTTCAGCTTATCATCTATTCTTTTCATTGCCCGCATTTCGATTTTATTTTGAGGAAGCATAGGGTATTTTGCCGTATATAAGTAGAAACCCCAGAAGCCTTTCTTTCCCACTTGACTGGTCAAAAATGCATTGGTTAGACCTGTGGCTTCAGCCGTAGAAAGTTTCTCTTGCACTCCCACTTTTTCTACCCATTGCCTGTATCTGATGACGCTAGTGGTATTAAATATTATAGCCACTATAGGAATTAAAAGTATAGCGCTGATTTTCAGCCTCAGCTTCCTGGGCAACAGGATGCTTGCCAAGCCAAATGCCATTCCCAGGATGGCAAATAATACGATATTTGCCAGCTCGATTATTTCTACACTTCGCAATATATCGCCGCTCGAGGGAATACTGTATAAGTATTTATCGGCAAACAAAATTGATAATTCTTTCAGCCACCTCACCAAACCTATAACAATAGATATCACCCCTAGATAAAGGATTATCCGCGTCAAGATGAGATAGATAAGTTGCTGGTTTTTACTTTTCATTTAATCCCGGTAGATCCCAAAGAACTTACTTGTCAGTTGATATCGCCTTTTGGGCCAGCTTGGGCGATCTGAGATATCTCCTCAGGAGTCAGCCCTGGGGTAGCCCTGTCTATTCCTAGCCAGAGGAGATATTCTATATTACCAGCCGGACCTGTTAGAGGCGATCGCATTAAGCCCCGATCGCGCCACCCCAGCTGTAATGCAGTTTGCCACACTTGTAGTATGGCATTGGCCCGGTCTTGGGGGTCTCGCACTACCCCTTTTTTGCCCACACGACCGCGCCCGACTTCAAACTGCGGCTTCACTAACAATATTACCTCTCTGGGAGGCGAAAGTAGCTGCCAGAGGGCAGGCATAATTTTGGTCAGGGAGATAAACGAGACATCCACCACTCCTAAATCTGCTGGTCCAGCCCGATCGTACAACTGGGCAGGAGTAAGATATCGCAAATTGGTCCGTTCTTGCAATATCACCCTGGGGTCTTGGCGCAAGCGCCAGTCAACTTGTCCGTAGCCCACATCGATCCCGTAAACCAGTGCCGCCCCCCCTTGCAGCAGACAGTCGGTAAAACCGCCTGTGGAAATGCCACCATCTAAGCATACCCGGTCTTGCACCGGTATGGCAAAGACCTCTAGGGCTTTAGCTAGCTTTTCCCCCCCTCTGGAGACGAAGGGCGATCGGGCCTTGACCTTAATCTGGGAGTTAGTATCTACGGTCGTGCCAGGTTTGTCAATCACCTGCTGATTTACCATCACTTCTCCTGCCCGAATTCGCCGCTGGGCCAGCTGGCGCGACTCACATAATTTCAATTCTACCAATAAACTGTCGATTCGTTGTTTAGCCAAGGTTTTTTACTCTTCTCCCCCGCTGGAGCTTGACATACATGATTTTTTATATCTGTCGAAACAAGTTATATTTATGTCAAAAGCTAGCTTTTATGGTAACATAATTATAAGCTGTTTTACCTGGCCCTGTCAAGTGGGAAGGACTAAAGTCCGCCACGATCGAACCTTGACATTGGCGATCGTTGCTAATATGATAGTGCAGTTCTCTCATAGAGGAATAGTCATGGATTTTTACACGGTGGTCTTGAGTCAAAGCGCAAGTTATTGGGTGGCTTTGTGTTTGGAGAATGGTATAGTAGGTCAAGGAATCACCCAAACTGATGCTATTAGCAAGCTTCAAGAGGCGATCGAGTCCTTTCAAGAGGTTTATGAATCAGAATATAACATCGATCTAGCACCCGTGTCTATCAAATAAATGCATGAATTTTTGACCCTTGCAAATTTAGAATTGCCCATGGTGAATTGAAAATGGCAAATAGACGATAATGCGGATTGCTATAAACATAATAAATCATCAAAAAATTTCAATTCTCAATTCGACCTTAACCATCTCGATGCAATGCCACCATCATCGTCTGCTGACTTACCTGCCGATCGACTGTTTGCAAATACTGCATGACTGCTTCTGCATTTCCCGCTTTTCCTGCTTCCGCGCCATCATCGTGAAAGTCAAGTAATTATTCCGGGAAAACTGCGACCGCCTCAATTTCGATCAGCCAGTCGGGAACCACTAAACCGGCCACTCCCACTGTTGAACGGGCTACCTTGTTAGGATTTGAGGAATTATTAAAGTATTCTTTATAGGCATCAAACCACCCTTGATAGTCAATTTGGTTGTCTTTGAATTTGTCCGCTACCAGGTAAACCCGCAGGTAAATTACATCAGAGATTGTCAGTCCTACCTGCTGCAATCTCTCCTCAATACGCTTCAAGGTGCCGAGGGCTTGGGTTTTGGTATCGCCATATCGTTCTCGACTCCCAGCCGGGGCATTTCTGTCCAAGGGTGGCGGAACTGTGCCACTTGTCCAGAAATACCCCCGTCCCCCTGGCACCGCTACCGCTGACGCGATCGATGAAGTTGGTCGCGCGTAAAATTCCACTGTTTCTGGTGCAGCAGCTTTGCTATTCAGATTCACAAGCACTACACTGACAATACTCAGGCCCAGGGCCAATAGCACCCAACGCCCTCGCTGCCACAACTGAGAGATCGATCTGTTCATCATTTTCTTCTCTATTTCCCTTGTTAACCATTTTGAACCCGCTGGTGCAGTGCTGCTACTGTTGTCCGTGTTGACTCCAACGCCCCAGCCATCCAACCCGTATAGTAACTCAAATGCTCCCCCGCTAGATAGATAGGACCATCTGGTTGATTTAGTCTGGGGTAAAACTGCTGCCGCAGATCTCCGGTGTAAGTAGCCCAGCCTCCTAAATTGTACTTAATTTTGTGCCATGCTACCGAAAACCCAGTCTCAAATTCCTGTGGATACTGAGGATGAATCTTACCACCTTCTGTCAAGGCGCGGGCTTGCCGTTCTGCCGCAGACAGATTTCCCATTTCCACAGCGGCTTCGCCAAAGTTGTAGTAGCCAACCAGAATTCCCTGGGAGGATAGATAACCGTAGGAAGGGTAGAAAATCTGGGTAATGTTCTGGTTTGTCCGGCTGATCCCACCCATGATGCCATCGTCTTCCTCCCAAAAACGACGCTTAAACTGTAAGCCAATTTTCCCAGTTGACAGGTAAACTACACTGTTGATGGCTGCTTTCATATCTGGAGAAAAGTCGGCTGGGATATTTTTCAGCACCGATAAGGGAATAGTGCAGATGCAGAAATCTCCAGTCATCTGCTGCCGTTTGCCAGTTTTGTCTGTGTACATGACTCTCACGCCCCTGGGAGTTTTTCTAATCTCTTTTACTTCTGCCTGGTACGTAATCAAATTACCCACTCGGTTTTCAAAGGCTTTGGCAATTCGATCCATGCCCCCCACAGGTTGAAACATCAGCATTTGTTGGTTGATGCTATATTCAAAGAAGAAGTAGTTGCCAAACCCTGATTGAATCAGCGCTTTCAGGTCAAAGGGTTTGTATGGTTCTCCCGGTTGCAATCCCGCCCCTGGTAAAATCCGATAACCACGGCGACTTGACCCTTTATAGAACAAATCTGGGGATAGATTGCCTTCTCTGCGGAGAAATTCGAGCATTTTTTCTATGTCTTCGGTTGTCAGTGGCAGATCTAGGGCATCTTGGTCGATCGCCTTAGCGAGTAATTCTGTCATATAGCCCCGCATATCTGTTTTCGCCTCGCGGATCCGCACAGGTCGATTCGATAGAGGTCCGACACCTTCATTATAGTAGTAGGCTGCTTCGTTAACGTTGGTAAAAACTTCTATGGGGACGCCCAATTCTTGGCAATAGTCTAGGGTAATGTGGTGCTGGGGGATCCGCGCTGGACCCGGATTAAAGTACAGTCCGGCATTGAAGTTAGCGACTTGCCTTTCACCACTAATCTCTGTTTCTACTGTACCTTGGCGGACTGTCCAGCAGCGACCTCCGGCGCGTTCTCGGGCTTCTAAGATGGTGCAGTCGTAGCCAACTTTTCCCAGTTCGTAAGCTGCTGCCATGCCAGCAATACCAGCCCCCAGGATGACAATTTTTTTGCCCTTGCTGTTGCCGAAAATTTCAAATTTACTCCTGGCGGTTGCTGGTTGTTTTAGTAAGTCTAGGGCGGTCATCGCCGCGTAGACTGAACCAGCGGACGCACCCACCAGATAGATAAAGTCTCTACGCTTCATACTTGCTTGTTAATTTCTCCGATCGATTATAGCATTGGGAACATGTCAGTTGTCAGTCTTAATCATCTCGATGCAATGCCGCCATCATCGCCTGCTGACTTACCTGCTGATAAACTGTCTGCAAATACTGCATTACTGCTTCTGCATTTCCCGCTTTTCCTGCTGACCCTGGTAAAGGTATCGTTCCTAAGACATCGATAATAGTTTCATTACTTGGCGGTGGCGCTATTACCACTAGGGCCGGATCCAGTGGGGCCTCGTATTTCCAGAATTGGTCAATTTGGGGAGGTTGAAAGTTTGTACTTTCCGGTTCGATCTCAGATATCTTATTATCGGACTCCTCTGGTTCGGCACTTCTTAGCTGGCGGAGTTTGCCGATGATTTCCTCTTTTTTCCGCCCCCTTAACTGGAAGATGACAAAGGGATCCTCACTGAAGCGATCGCCCAGCAAATAGTAAACCGCCCCAATATGCTTGCAAGGATTAGCTTTATCCGGACAACTGCATTTCGATCTTACTTCTTGCAGGGTGAAGGGAAACAGACTCAACCCATTGGCGGTAAACACCTCTTCTATATTATCGGGCATTTCTCCTGCTAGCAACTTGGCGGCAAATATTGCCCGCTGGGACATGGTTTCAATCACATAATCCCATTCTTCATCCGTGAAGGTATCCATCCAGATTGAAAGTTGGTAGGGTTCTGCTTCTGACCCCTGCACTTTGGCCACTACCTTCTGGTCTTGAAACTCAATGCTGAGCACATTTCCCTCTCGCGCATAGTTCCGCGCCCTTTCTAAACGCTTCTTGAAACGGTATTTATCTAACAGTTCTAACCATCTTTCCGTCCACCATTCCCGTTCGATTGTCGAATTCGTCATCTCTCCATTTACCATGCTCAATTTACTTTTCTCAATTACTCTCCAAAGGGCGATCGCCCCAGCAGGAGCGGCGATCGCACCCCACATCAACCCAGTGAATTCGGGTCAATATTTAACTCCCGCAGTTTGGCAGCGAGCAGTTCAGCTTGTTGTTGAGCTTCTTGAAGTCGCCGATCCGCTTCCGCAGCTCGTCGATCCGCTTCTGTAGCTCGTCGATCCGCTTCTGTAGCTCGTCGATCCGCTTCTGTAGCTCGTCGATCCGCTTCTGTGGCTAGTTGCGCGGCTGCGGCTGCTTCCTCATTAGGGGTCAGAATCAATTGACCATCCGCTGTAAACCACCGCAACCACAGCCGGTTAAGACCTTCATAAGTCCCTCGCCACAAGTTTAAACTCAGTTCCAGTTCTCGAATCAGCAAACGTCCATTACTAAGGGAAACTGGTTGGTATCGAGCGCCCACCAAATGAAATGCCTGAAATTCATTGTTGAGGCGACTGAACACCACGTAGTAAGGAACGCGCAGAATTTGGGAGTAAACTTCCCACTTGGTAGGTGGGTTTCCCGGTTGGCGCACGGTCCGGCCCAAATCTTCATTTTCCGTGCTGGGGGACAATAGCTCAACTATAACAAATGGACTGACCAGTTCTTGCCACATGACATAGCTATCTCGGCTATCGTGACCCTCGTAAAGGCGTTCTACTCCCACCACCGCAAACCAATCCGGGCGTTTGTACCAATTCAGATGATGGCGATCGTAGTAAATATTGAGATCTGTTCCCACAAACAGTTGCTCCCCGGGAAAAGTCCCCGGTCGGAAAGTAACTCGCAACAGCATTGACTGTAGTTCGTGATATTCATCTGGCATCCGGATTTCCTCAGGATCTTCGCTAGGTAGGTCGTACATCGTCGGCAATGTTTGCCGGGGTGCAAGAGGCGGATTGGATGGGGTGGGTAGCGTTGCTAGTTCATTCATTGCCAATCTCCTATTGTGCTATTCTCCATTATATCTTTTTTTTCGTAATTCCCGATTTCCTATTAACTATTCTTCTTCATCTATTATGCTACTGCGATAGAGTAACAGTAGATCCCGCAATTGGTCACTATCTAGTGCTGAGAACATTTCCCTGGAGCCCATAGTTACGCGCCCTTTCTAAACGCTTCTTGAAACTGTATTATCTAACAGTTATAACCATCTTTACGTCCACCATTCCCGTTCAATTGTAGAATTCGTCATCTCCATTCACTATTCTCAATTACTCTCCAAATGGCGATCGCTCCCGATATAGCAGCGATCGCACCCCACATCAACCCAGGGAATCCGGGTCAATATTTAACTCCCGCAGTTTGGCTGCGAACAGTTCAGCTCGTTGCTCGGCTGCGGCTGCTTTCTCATTAGGGGTCAGAATCAATTGACCATCAGCTGTAAACCACCGCAACCACAGCCGGTTAATACCTTCATAAGTCCCTCGCCACAAACCTAAACTCAGTTCCAGTTCTCGAATGAGCAAACGCCCATTACTCAGGGAAACTGGTTGGTATCGAGCGCCCACCAAATGAAATGCCTGAAATTCATTGTTGAGGCGACTGAACGCGACGTAGTAAGGAACGCGCAGAATTTGGGAGTACACTTCCCACTTGGTAGGTGGGTTTCCCGGTTGGCGCACAGTGCGACCCAAATCTTCATTTTCCGTACTGGGGGACAATAGCTCAACTATAACAAATGGACTGACCAGTTCTTGCCACATGACATAGCTATCTCGGCTATCGTGACCCTCGTAAAGGCGTTCTACTCCCACCACCGCAAACCAATCCGGGCGTTTGTACCAATTCAGATGATGGCGATCGTAGTAAATATTGAGATCTGTTCCCACAAACAGTTGCTCCCCGGGAAAAGTCCCCGGTCGGAAAGTAACTCGCAACAGCATTGACTGTAGTTCGTGATATTCATCTGGCATCCGGATTTCCTCAGGATCTTCGCTAGGTAGGTCGTACATCGTCGGCAATGTTTGCCGGGGTGCAAGAGGCGGATTGGATGGGGTGGGTAGCGGAGGGCTCCCGGAGCGTGTTGCTAGTTTATTCATTGCCAATCTCCTATTGTGCTATTCTACATTATATCTTTGTTTTCGTAATTCCCCGATTTACTCTTCCCTATTCTTCTTCATCTATTATGGCACTGCGATCGAGTAACAGTAGATCCCGCAACCGGTCGCTATCTAGTTCTGTTAACCACTTTTCCCCCGTACCTACTACTTGTTCTGCTAGCATTTTTTTGCTTTCAATCATTTCGTGAATTTTCTCCTCCAACGTCCCACTACAGACAAACTTATGCACCTGCACGTTGCGGGTTTGACCAATTCTGAAGGCCCGATCGGTTGCTTGATTTTCCACCGCTGGGTTCCACCAACGGTCAAAGTGAAATACGTGATTTGCCCGGGTTAAGTTCAGTCCCACTCCCCCCGCTTTCAGAGACAAAATCATTATTTTCGGCCCTTGGGGATCCTGCTGGAACCGATCGACGATCTCCTCCCGTTGCTGTTTGCGGGTGTTCCCATATAGTAACAGCACTTCCGATCCTAACTGCTGTTCCAAATAGGGTTTCAACAGTTTACACCATTCCGCAAATTGCGTGAATATTAAAGCCCGATCGCCCTCGGCCATCGCCTCTGACAGCATTGACTCTAACCGCATGAGTTTACTCGATTGCTGGGGATTTGTCAAGGTTTTTTGCTTGCGGAATTGGGCGGGATGATTGCAAATTTGCTTGAGTTTAGTCAGCAATGCGATAATTAGTCCGTGACGCACGAGTCCATCAGATGCATCTATCTGGCCTAAGGACTTATCTACAACCTGCTGATATAGTTTCGCTTGTTCTGGGGATAGGCCGCAGAATACTGTCATCTCCTGTTTCTCTGGCAAATCTTGGATTATATCCCGATCGGTCTTCAAGCGGCGGAGGATAAAGGGCCCCACAAGGGATCGCAAAGTCTGCAAAGATGAGGGGTCTCCATACTTTTCAATGGGCATGGCAAACCGGCGCTGGAAAAATTGCCGCGTACCCAAATAGCCGGGATTGAGGAAATCCATAATGGACCACAATTCTTGCAGCTTATTTTCTACCGGAGTTCCTGTCAGGGCAATGCGCAACTCTGTCTGCAACTGGCGCACCGCTTGGGACTGCTTGCTGCTGGGATTTTTAATGTTCTGGGCCTCATCCAACACTACTGCTTGCCATTCCACCGTTGCAAGTTCCTTTTCATCCCGGAAAGCTAGACTATAACTGGTAATTACCAAATCCCGATCCTTTATCGTCCGCGCAAAATCTTTTCCTTTGCTCCGTTTCTCCCCGTGATGCACTAGAGTTTTCAGGGTGGGGGCAAATCGCTTGACTTCTCGCTCCCAATTCCCTAATACTGAAGTGGGACAAACTAGCAGTGTCTTTCCTGTCAGGGCATCTCGTTCTTGCAAGTGCAGCAGAAAAGCAATCAGTTCGATCGTCTTTCCCAACCCCATATCATCTGCCAGACAAGCACCCAAACCCCAGCGTTGCAAAAATGCCAGCCAACTGGCACCCCGGGCCTGGTAAGGACGCAACTCCCCCCGGAAATTGGCCGGAGTGGCGATCGCCTCTAGGGAACGATTATCTGTCAGGTTGGCCAGTAACTCTTGCAGCACTCCGGACGCAGAAAAACTCACTACTGGCAGCTTTTCAATCGTCTGGGTATCCCCCGTAGCGATCCGCAAAGCATCCTCCAAAGAAATATTCACTTTGTCTTTGCGACTGGCAAAAAATTCTTCGGCGGCCCTGACCTCCTGGGGTCGCAACTCCACCCACTCTCCATTTATTTCTACCAAGGGAGAACCCTGGGCGATCAGTTCTTTAAACTCAGCTTCCGACAAACGCTGTTGCCCGATCGTCAATTCCCACTTAAAATTCAGCAGACTCTGCAACCCAACTTTTTCCGCCTTTTTCAACTTGGGCGTGGTAGCGCGAATGCTTAACCCCAAGCGACTGGCCAATCCCTCCCTATTTGCCAGTGATGGGGGTAAAATTACTCCCAGACCGCTATCTTGGAAACGCCAGGCCGCCGACTTGATAAATTCATAGGCTTCCACCGGTGTCAGGCGACAGAACAGAGGACGTTGGCTTTCTAAACTGGCTTCAATTGCTGGGAACAACCTGGATGCTAAACCCAAACCACTCAGGAATGTTTCTTGCGGTTGCTTAATCGCCCGATCGCCTACAACCAAACGTTCGACGGGATTATTCCATATAGTTGTTGCATCTACGATAAATTCCGGGTCATCAGTTGCTTGCAAGCAATACTCCAACATCCAATCTTTAGGACCCGGAGGATGCAGCTTAAAACAAGTCAGGAAACCTTGCCGTCCTTGTAGCAGCTGTTGTACCGGTGCTGTCCAACGATCGAGGGCCCCAGAAATGCTTTCTATCCCAGTCCCCCGGACAGTTGCCTTTTCCCGAGTTAAAGCGGATAGCCACTCCCGTACAGGAGATGCTATGGTGGGGAGAGAATTTTTACCCTCCCTCCCTACAACTCGCACTTGGCAATCGATCGCCCGACTCAAGAATCCCCAAATTAACTCTTGGGGTGCGATCGGCAAATCGTTTCTGTTCGTAGTCAACACTTTAGTGTTTTCTGGGTTCGTAGTCAACACTTTAGTGTTTTCCGGGTTCGTAGTCAACACCTTAGTGTTTTCCGGGTTCGTAGTCAACACTTTAGTGTTTTCCGGGTTCGTAGTCAACACTTTAGTGTTTCCGGTAGGAAGCATATAACTGCGACAAATATCTGGCATAGCCCGAGAAAAATCAGCAAGACGGGATTGGTCTATACTGCTATCTAGCAGAGGTTGCCAGCAAGCAACATTACCCTTGAGAGTGGGTAAAAACTTCCCCCTCGACAATAAATCTAAACTCCAACGACTGAGGTGAGACCAAAAGCACAAATCTTCCCCCAACCAAGAAGATTTATCGGCGATCGATCTGGACGGCGGCAAAGCCTGCAAAAAATTCATCGCCGCCAGAGGACTTAAGGACAGTCCCTCAACTTCCCAAGGATACAAATAAACCTCATCAAGGGACTCCGAACCTGCCGAATGCTGGGGAAACAACCCTTCTTTCTCTTTCTTTCGCCTTTTGCTGTCACCTAGGGTAAATTTCGTCATCAAAGTTGGCAGTGAAATTATCTGAGATTGCCATTTTTCCTCTTGCTGGGGTATTTGCAAACTAATTTTCTGCTGGTTACTCAGGGACTGCAAAAATGAGAGCAACTCAACTGATGTCATCCCCAATGGATGGGGTAGCAACCCATCTTGGGAAGTAATTTCCACCGCTTTTCCCAAGCGCCAGGTTTCTCCCCAAATGAAGAAACTTTCCTGATTTAGCCAACTCCCGTGTAAAATACCCATTTATATTTTATCCTTAGCGAATATTCTTCATTATCAATCTCTGAAACCCTGATGCTGTAGGTAATTTACCGGATATAATAAATCTCATATCGGCTCACATCATGGGCTCGAAACGCGATATCAATTTTCAATGCTCAATTATCCCCGATCGGGATTCCCCCATTATACAAACAATCAGAAAAAAGGCATCGGGGAACACCGATCGGGTATGGTGGCGCAGCCATAAATGCATCGAGGGAGGACAAATAGGGTGCATCTGGTGTACAAGCAAATAATATCCTCCGGGGCGCCCTGGGCAGCGGCTGAGCGACAATTTATGCCATAGATAGAAAAATTTAGCATCCAAATGCTTGGCCCACGTGAGGGGTGAGGGGTGCATCTCACTTTTGTAATTTAGCCCCTGCGCAGCGGAGGGGGCCCGGAGCGTGGGCTTTGTTTGTGTAGCCGGACCCTTTAGGGTTCGGACGGCGACACAAATGCTTGCTATGAGATGCACCCGGGGTGAGAATCTATAAAATCCTGACAGCGAGGGCGTTTCAGGAGAAGTTGACAGGTTATTAAATCCTCATTAAGTAGTCAGACAAAATTAATTACATATTTTTCTCCAAAATTTTTTATGATTGTTTCAACGGAATCAACTAAGTTTTTCCAGCAAGAATAAGCATCGATTTCAATCCATTCGTATTTAATAAACCGCCACAAGATTTCAATCAAATTCAAATGAGGTGAATAAGTGGGGAGATGGAATATAGTAATATTGCGTTCTTTCCATTCTTCAATCTTATCTTGAATAGCATCACTAGTATGGACAGATGCTTGGTCTACTACAATTACTGTTTGCTTTTCCATTCTCGTGGGAAAAAATGCATCGATACAAGCTATGACTACATCTGAATTAATATTTTGAGTAGATACATACGCTTCTAAATGATTGTGGCGATTCATTATTCCTAATACATTTAATCTGCGGCTACTCCGACTAGGTACTTCTATATATTCCCCAATATTTTGCCATCCATAAGGGACACAAGGGATTAAATAAAACCCACTTTCATCTAAATAATACAAATTAATTTCCCCCAAATTGTCTAACAGTTTCAGTTGTTCAAGTTGTGCTTTTTTTTCCTCATACTCTTGAGCTGGGGGGCTGACAGCTACCCCTTTACGCATCCGATGCCAACTCATATTCATTGTTTTCAATATTCTCTGAACAGTTTTAACAATTGCGGAAGTTCGTATAGGAACTAGACTACAACAAAAAGACACTTTTTTTAATTGCCTCGGTTCTTCTTCAGTCCAGGCTTTAATTTTTTCTTTTTGTTCGAGACTAAAGGTTTGCTTACGACCTCTTCCAGACTTATTATATAGTCCGACCATTCCCTCGGAATCCCAATTTTTAATCCAATTGTAGATAGTTCTATAACTAACATCAAAGATTTCCATAAGTTCTTTAACTTTTTTATGTTCTCGATCTCGCAAAAGTAAACAATGTGCTCTTTGACGAACTTGATGATGGCGACTTTGATGATAAATTCGTAAGAGCAATTTTGCAGAAAGCTCATTTATTTCGCGCATTAAAATCCTTCTTAATTTCTCCTAATTTATCGTCATATTATGTCAAATATATCTGGCCGGGGATGAGCATGAAAACCGACTCCCCGTTAGTTTGACAAAAATCTGCTACATGTACGAGTAGCTATATCTAGTATAACAAGTTTTCTCGATTTTGTGCAATTAATTTTGTCCAACTACTTACTAAGGTCGAACTCCCGTTCGCCCACCGCGTAGTGCAGTGTACCCGGATAAATGCTATCATACATGGGATAATATCTAAAAAGACCACAGAGAGCCTACAGGGTAGGTAAAGGCAGATGCTGGATGAACCAGCAGTTCGGCTGCCCTCAGTGCGAGGGGTGTAAGCTCAGAGGAGAACCAAGCACTGATATCAATGCTACGATTGCCAGAGAACAGGAAATAAACAAGTGTTAGAGAAAGGGCACAGTGTTGCATGGGAGAGATAGAAAAGTCAATATCCTTTGACGGACGGGATATTAGACTGAAGGTAGGAATATTTGCGCCACAGGCGAGTGGCTCCGTACTGATACAATCAGGAGATACAGCGGTTTTAGTGACTGCGACCAGCGCGTCAGCAAGAGAGGGGATTGATTTTCTGCCCCTGATGGTAGATTACGAAGAAAGACTGTACGCAGCGGGGCGGATACCGGGAGGTTTCTTGCGGCGCGAGGGCCGTCCTGGGGAAAAGGCGATTCTGACCAGCCGGCTAATTGACAGGCCCTTGCGTCCTTTGTTTCCACAGTGGTTACGGGACGAGATCCAGATCGTAGCTACAACCTTGTCCATGGACGATCGGGTGCCCCCAGATGTGCTAGCGGTGACGGGTGCTTCGATCGCGGTAGTGCTAGCGAAGATTCCCTTTTCAGGCCCAATGGCAGCAGTGCGGGTGGGGCTAGTGGGGGATGACTTCGTGATTAACCCCACCTATACGGAACTGGAAAAAGGAGATTTAGACTTGGTGGTCGCCGGTTCTCCGGAGGGGGTGATTATGGTAGAGGCGGGAGCCTCCCAGCTACCAGAACAGGATATCATAGAAGCGATCGACTTTGGCTATGAGGCAGTCAGCGACCTGATCGAAGCACAGCAAGAGTTGATGGCAGAACTGGGGATAGAACTGGTTAAGGCAGAACCACCGACGGTAGACCCGACCCTAGAGAATTTTATTCGCGATCGCGCCACCACTGGGATCAAAGCAGTCTTGTCTCAGTATGAATTGGACAAGCATCAGCGGGATACAGCATTAGATGAGATTAAGGAAACGGAAGTAGTAGCCGCCATTAAAGAACTGGCGGAAACGGATCCCATCCACATAGCTGCGGAAGCTAACTCAGCAGCAGTAGGTAATACCTTCAAGCAGGTTACCAAGGAACTGATGCGGGAACAAATAATTAAGGAGGGGATCCGGGTTGACGGTCGCCAACTCGATCAAGTGCGTCCCATCACTTCCAGGGTGGGAGTTTTGCCTAGTCGGGTACATGGTAGCGGCTTGTTTAACCGGGGTCTAACTCAGGTGATGTCAGTAGTGACCTTGGGAACATCGGGAGATGCCCAAGAAATGGATGACCTCCACCCCGATGTGGAAAAACGCTATCTGCACCACTACAATTTTCCACCCTACTCCGTGGGGGAAACAAAGCCCATGCGATCGCCCGGACGGCGAGAAATAGGTCATGGAGCCCTAGCGGAACGGGCCTTAGCGCCGGTAATACCACCGAAAGAAGATTTTCCCTATGTGATCCGGGTAGTATCGGAAGTGCTATCTTCCAATGGTTCCACATCCATGGGTTCAGTCTGCGGTTCCACCCTGTCCCTGATGGATGCGGGAGTCCCCCTCATGAAACCAGTCAGCGGTGCAGCGATGGGTTTGATCAAGGAAGGAGAGGAAGTAAGAATTCTCACGGATATTCAAGGAATTGAAGATTTTCTGGGAGATATGGACTTCAAGGTAGCAGGGACGGACACGGGAATTACAGCCCTACAAATGGATATGAAACTCACCGGTTTGCCCTTGTCAGTGATCGCCCAAGCGATTAATCAAGCCAAGCCAGCCCGGATGCATATCTTAGAGAAAATGCTCTCTACCATATCGGAGCCCCGATCGGACTTATCGCCCTATGCACCGCGCTTGCTGACAATGAAGATCGATCCAGAACTGATCGGTCTGATTATCGGTCCGGGGGGCAAGACCATCAAGGGCATAACCGAACAAACTGGGGCTAAGGTAGACATCGAAGACGATGGCACGGTAATCATCTCATCGACAAATGCCGAAAATGCCCGGTCGGCACGCAACATCATCGTGGGAATGACCAAAAAAGTCAATCAGGGAGATGTCTTTGTCGGTCGGGTCACCCGCATTATTGACATTGGTGCCTTTGTGGAGTTTCTGCCAGGTAAGGAAGGGATGATTCACATCTCCCAGCTAGCTGATTACCGCGTGCCCAAAGTAGAGGACGAGGTAAATGTTGGTGATGAGGTAATAGTGAAGGTGCGAAGGATCGACGAAAAGGGCCGGATTAATCTCACCCGTCTGGGAATTCACCCCGACGAAGCTGCTGCTGCTCGCCAAGCCTCTGCTTGATCGTTGTTGTTAATTGTTAATTGTTAAGGCAATTAGCAATTGGCATTGTTCCCAGGCAGAGCCAGGGAACGTAATTAGCAAAGGTTGTGAGACCCCAAATTATGTTAGTACGATGTCTGAGGGGTTTTTGCGCGATTTTTCGCGTAGCGTGCGCAGCCGCTGCGCAGCAGCTAGCATCCCGATAGCGCTGCGCTGGGGGCGCAGCCATAGACATCGAAATCTACCTCTCCACCACTGTCGTCAGCAGGCGGCATTTACTTTGTACTTGAATAAACTGGTCTTTGAACAAAAATACCTGCACGTAGTCCGCTCCCATTTGCTCAGCTAACTTTAATTTTTCCCGCGTTTCAATACCTTCAAAAGAGATGCAGGTAATATTTTTGGCTTTGGCAAACTCAATCAATCCTGGCAATAAAAATCTATAGGAATCGCTGCGAGCTATCAAATTTAACCAATGCATGTCCAATTTAAGTAATTTGTATATTCTAACATATCCAAACAAAACATGGGACCGGGACTGCCAAAATCATCAACCTCAAACCCTTGCTTCGCAAAGATTTGAGGCTATGAGGATGGCAATGAACGCATACCCTTTCACGAAGAGCCGCGCGGGCTTGGTTTTCGTAGATCGGTAGTGCTAAAAAAGTAGTGATGACAACCGTACCGATTTATTCCCGGTGCAGAACGATTTGGCGCATTTCATCACTACAAGAACAAAAGCACTGTTTTGGGCAGAAGCAGCAGAAGAACGGCGAGAAAATCTCCGGCTTATTACTCAACGGTAGTGATAAAGATGTAATGATTTTGCGTCCAGCAATAAGTAGTTCAAGTAGTTCGTAGTTCTCCGGGAGTAGTTCGTAGTAGTGCGTTGCACAATCACAGTCCGTTATTATCCAGGACTCATCCGTTAGTGTCCACGACTCATCCGTTCCCCCACGACTCGTCCGTTCCCGCTAACGACTCATCCGTTAGTGTTCACGACTCATCCGTTCCCGTGTACGACTCATCCGTTAGTGTCCACGACTCATCCGTTAGTGTTCACGACTCATCCATTCCTGACGGTTCTGACCTATTTGGAAAATCATTACTTGTCGATCTCCATCCGTAGCTCCACTCTTTAGGGTGAAGGCATGGTACTAAGCTTGCGTCGAAATTCACCCAGAGCAGTAGATCGGCGGATGTTCTGGCTGTTATCGTTTGGAAGAGAGAATGTTTTTTTTATGCAATGATGATTTCCGGGCTATCATGTCTGCATAGCTTTGTGGTTCATAGTCAAGACAGTCGATCGCATCTTCGGAAAGCGCTTTTATAGGATGTACCGTGCATTTGAGGCGATAATCTCCAGTAAAATACTGACAGCGAGAGCAAGGAATTTGATGCAGTCGTTTTAGTCTCGTGATGCCCTCTTTCCCAGTCACCCATAAACGACAACAGGCAAAAATAATTAAAGTCCAAGTACAAACAAAACAGAGTGTAACTACCAACTTTTTACTCCTTAGATGATAGATTAGTAATTGATTAAATTTAGAGAGGATGGCAAATAGATCTCAAACTCTTAGTGAAATATTGATAAGAGGGAGTTAAAGATTGCCAAAAACTCAAAATTTGCTTTCCTACTAAATTGGGGTACAAGTGGTGAAACAAGTGACGTCCTTGGGGACATAACCACAGGCGATCGCCATCTTTCAAGCAAGCTTCCCATTCTGCTATTGATTGTGGGTCTACAATAGTATCTGTGCGACTGCCGCAAATCATCAAAGGCATTTCCACTCCCGATGGCGGGATATTAACTAGCTTAAAAAGAGAGTGAGGGGAAGGAGAACAATTTAGGTCAATCTCTAAAGCCTTAACTAAATCCTGGATTTTATGATATGCCGTATTGCCCAACATGCTGCGAGCAATTTGTGCCAGGATTTTTTTGCGACTACAGGGAAAAAGCGATCGCAGCACATAGTAATGAGCTTGCCAGTTAGTCGTGACTTGGGCACCCACACTCAGGAGAGTTAAAGATCGCACTTTCTGCGAGTAGCGACGGGCATAGATTAGGCCAATAAGTCCGCTAGTGCTATGACCGGCCAAATGGATGGGTCGATCTTGGGATTTGAGATAATCATGTAGTAGATCTACTGCCACATCCAGGGAACATGCTTCGTCTTGGGTTTGAATATATTCCCACTCGGCGATCCTGCGCGGCTGTGGAATCTCGACATTCTGAGATAGATAACGCAGCAGTTTCCGATCGAAACTTTTCAAACTAGGACTGGCAGTTAACCACAAGACATCAATTGCATCAGACATGAACTTTCTGCTCTTACAACTGTAATTTTCTCAATAATAGTTTTAGTTGTGAATTTATAGCACTATTCACAACTAAAACTTCACAACTCATTCAGTCAAAAAAAATTAGCAATAGAATGCTAGAACGTCAGCTCATGTTACCGGGTTTCTGCGGTCATAGCATAGATATCTCGTTGATAACTACAGCAGAAACCCGGTTTCTGAGAATACTCGAATATCTAGACGCCAAACTCAGTTTGAATTTGAGCCACCCATGTTTTGATGCGCTTTTCCGTCAGTTCCGACTGGTTATCGTCATCAAGGGCCAGACCGACAAACTTCCCGTCGCGGAGAGCCTTAGATTCACTGAATTCATAACCATCTGTGGGCCAGTATCCAACTGTCGTCCCACCCAGACTAGAAATTTTTTCTTCCAGGATCCCGATCGCATCCAGAAAGTTATCTGAATAGCCAACCTGGTCTCCCGGTCCGAAATAGGCAACCTTTTTGCCACTGAAATCAATGTTATCGAGATCATCAAAGTAACCTTCCCAGTCAGCTTGCAGTTCGCCAACATTCCAAGTGGGACAACCGACGATGATATATTGATAGTTATCAAAGTCACTATCTTCTACTTGCGCCATGTCATGAAGGGCCACCACAGCTTCACCGCCGAATTCTTTTTGAATCGCTTCTGCGGCTGATTCAGTATTACCGGTTTGAGTCCCGAAGAAAAGACCAATTTTTGCCATTTTTCTCTCCTAATGGTAGGGTGGGCAATGCCCACCACACGGATTAAACTTCTACAGAATTCAATGCATCTTCTACGCGCTTAAAGTCAAAACCAATAGCGCGCAGAGCGTGCCAGAGATGACCTTGCAGGAAGAAGAACGCCAAGAAGAAATGAGCATTAGCCAACCAACAACGAGCGCTGTGTACGCCAGCAGGCAACTCGACCGTATCGGCAAAATAGGGAGTAATACCCAGCTTAACTTCTAGGACCGGACCGTAGAATTCAACTGGATAAGCCAAGGTGTTAACCGCACAGAAATAAGCGGCCACAAATCCTGCCAAAGCAATACCGCCCAGAGAGTAGGAAAGAATCGCTTCGCCCGAGAAGACCAAAAGCTTCTTTGCCCAGCCAAAAGGCTCTTTGATGATGTGCCAAATGCCGCCTGCAACCAGCAGTACACCCACATAAATATGACCGCCTACCAAATCTTCCAAGCTGTTAACGCTAGCAAAGTGGGTCTGATAGCCATAGATAGTCCATGGGTCAAGGGTAGGGTTCGTAACCACCCGTACCATCTGAGTCGTGGCATCGTATAGTCCACCAAAGTACATGGCCTTAGCTGCCAGCAGCAGGGCACCCGCTCCCAAGAACAACAGGTGATGCCCTAAAATCATGCCCAGCTGTTTGGGATTGTTCCAATCAAAGTGAAAATTCTTAGCAGCACCAGTGGCATCTTTCAAGTTTTCAGGAGCCTTAAAGGTATGGAACAGGGCTCCTGCACCCAGAACCGCAGAGGAGATGAGATGCAATGCTCCAACCACCAAATAGGGATAAGTATCGGCGATTTGACCATTTTCTCCAATCCCCCAGCCCAAAGTCGCTAAGTGGGGCAGCAGAATCAGCCCTTGCTCGTACATGGGCTGCTCGGGCGAATACTGAGAGATTTCAAACAGGGTAAAGGATCCGGCCCAAAATGTAATGAGGGCAGCCTGAGCTACATGGGCAGCAATGAATAGACCCGACAGATTCGCGAAGCGGGCGTTACCAGCCCACCAGTCATATTTTACCTCAGTCTTGCCATAACTTTGCATTAAGTCTTGTCTCCTTTTGTCCTTGTGTCAGTGTATTTTCTCGTTCTAGACCTGAACTTGTCAGCCGAAGAGCGGCTAAATGCCCGGGCAAGCGCCGGTAGGCAATACCCAATCCTCTTAACAAGCCTCGAACGCTTTTCGTAGTTATTGCAATAATATAGCAATTAACTTAGTAAGCTTGTCAAGTTTTTTTGCAAAAAACTTGCATTAAAAATAAATTTAATATTTTGTAAGATTTGAACTAGATGTTACATGGTATAATATTCAGCCTCAGGGAATGTCGGCGAATATCGGGCCGCTCCGAGGAGAGTATTTACTGAGTCAGAACACTGGTGAAAGGGGCTGTAGGAGCAGAAACAAGCGTGCAGTTGCCGGTGATAGGGGAAAATGGCCTCCCATTCTGCCGGTTAATATTGAGCAAATATGAATAAATGACTAACAACGCTTAACGGTGAAACCCCTTAAAATAGTCTGGGTTTAATCGGAGCACTTCAAGCCAACAACTATGCCAAAACGTAGCGATTTACACAAAATTCTCCTGCTGGGGGCTGGGCCAATTGTGATCGGTCAAGCCTGCGAGTTTGATTATAGTGGTTCCCAAGCCTGCAAAGCTCTCCGAAGTGAAGGGTACGAGGTGGTACTGGTGAACTCTAACCCGGCCACCATCATGACGGACCCGGAAACGGCGGAACGGACTTACATCGAACCCCTGACGCCGGAAATAGTGGAAAAGGTAATCGCCAAGGAACGCCCGGACGCTTTACTGCCGACGATGGGCGGTCAAACAGCCCTCAACTTGGCAGTGGCCCTGGCCAAAAATGGCGTCCTGGAAAAGTACGGAGTAGAGTTAATTGGGGCGAAGCTGGAGGCGATCGAAATGGCAGAGGACCGGCTGCTGTTCAAGCAGGCGATGGAACGCATCGGCGTGTCGGTCTGTCCTTCGGGAATTGCCAATAACCTAGCGGAAGCAAGAGAAGTTGCCCAGAAAATTGGCGTCTATCCCCTGATTATTCGACCGGCATTTACCCTCGGCGGCACGGGTGGGGGTATTGCTTACAACCAGGAAGAGTTTGAAGAAATCGTCGAAAGCGGGATCGATGCTTCCCCCGTGTCCCAGGTGCTGATCGAACAGTCTCTGATCGGGTGGAAAGAATTTGAATTGGAAGTGATGCGGGACTTGGCAGATAATGTGGTGATTATCTGCTCGATCGAGAATCTCGACCCGATGGGCGTCCATACTGGGGACTCGATTACGGTAGCACCGGCGCAAACCCTGACGGATAAGGAATATCAGCGACTCCGGGATGCTTCGATTAAGATTATCCGGGAAATTGGAGTGGAAACGGGGGGTTCAAATATTCAGTTTGCGGTTAACCCCGTGAATGGGGATGTAATCGCGATCGAAATGAATCCCCGGGTATCTCGTTCCTCGGCCCTGGCCTCCAAGGCCACTGGTTTCCCGATCGCCAAGATTGCGGCCAAGTTAGCAGTAGGCTACACCCTCGATGAGATCGAGAATGATATTACCAAGAAGACCCCTGCTAGCTTTGAACCAACTATCGATTATGTAGTCACGAAAATCCCCCGGTTTGCCTTTGAAAAGTTTGCTGGCAGCGAACCGGTGCTGACTACCCAGATGAAGTCCGTGGGAGAAGCGATGGCCATCGGGCGCACCTTTTGCGAGTCCTTTCAGAAAGCATTGCGATCGCTGGAAACTGGACGTGCAGGTTGGGGGTGCGATCGGTCTGAGATGCTGCCCAGTTTAGAGCAAATTCGCGCTGGTTTGCGATCGCCCAATCCCGAACGGATTTTCACAGTTCGTCACGCTTTGCAGATGGGAATGAGTCCAGAGGATATCTACGAACTGACGGGGATTGACTTCTGGTTTCTCGACAAGATGCAATCCTTATTGGAGTCCGAGAAATTCCTCAAGCGGACGTCTCTGAACGAGATGACCAAAGAACAGTTATGGGAGGTGAAGCAGCTGGGATTTAGCGATCGGCAGATTGCCTTTGCCACGAAAACCTCCGAAGATGAAGTCCGCGCTTACCGCCAGCAGCTGGGGGTAGTGCCAGTCTACAAGACAGTAGACACCTGTGCCTCGGAGTTTGAAGCCTTTACCCCCTATCACTACTCTACCTACGAGTCAGAATCCGAGGTAATGCCATCGGAACGACGTAAAGTAATGATTCTCGGTGGCGGGCCCAATCGCATCGGTCAAGGGATTGAGTTTGACTATTGCTGCTGTCATGCTTCCTACGCCCTCCGAGACCGGGATTTTGAGACGATTATGGTCAATTCTAACCCCGAAACGGTCTCAACCGACTACGATACCAGCGATCGGCTCTATTTTGAACCCCTGACGAAAGAGGACGTACTGAACATCATTGAGGCGGAAAAACCAGAAGGAATTATCATCCAATTTGGCGGTCAAACTCCCTTGAAACTTGCCGTTCTCTTACAGGAATATCTCTCCAAAAGTGAAGGTCCTACCAAGATTTGGGGGACATCCCCAGATGCGATCGATACTGCTGAGGACCGGGAAAGGTTTGAAAAGATTCTCAAGGAACTGGAGATCGAACAGCCCGCTAATGGCATTGCCCGCAGTTATCATGATGCCCTCATAGTGGCCCAGCGGATTGGTTACCCAGTAGTAGTGCGTCCTTCCTACGTGTTAGGAGGACGGGCGATGGAGATAGTCTATTCTGACGCTGAGTTGGAACGCTACATGAAGTATGCCGTGCAGGTCGAACCGGAACATCCCATCTTAATCGATCAGTTCCTGGAACGGGCGATCGAGGTAGATGTAGATGCGATCGCGGATAGTACTGGCCACGTGACGATCGGCGGCATCATGGAACATATCGAAGAAGCGGGAGTTCACTCAGGGGACTCAGCTTGTTCGATTCCCGCCATCACCCTTTCGGCATCCATTTTAGACCAGATTCGCTCCTGGACGGTAAAGCTAGCGAAGGCCCTGAAGGTAATTGGTTTGATGAATATCCAGTTTGCTGTTCAGGGAGAACGGGTTTATATTCTGGAGGCTAACCCCCGGGCATCGCGGACTGTGCCCTTTGTTTCCAAGGCGATCGGGGTCCCCTTGGCGAAGCTAGCATCTCGGGTAATGGCAGGAGAAACTTTAGAATCTCTCGGGTTTACTGCCGAACGTATCCCGAAACACATTTCAGTCAAGGAAGCGGTGCTACCCTTCGAGAAATTCCCCGGCAGCGACACCCTGCTGGGACCAGAAATGCGGTCTACAGGGGAGGTGATGGGCATTGATATTAATTTTGGCAAGGGGTTTGCTAAGGCAGAATTAGCGGCAGGTGTGCATCTGCCCCCGGGCGGTACGGTGTTTGTATCGATCGGCGATCGGGATAAAGAAGCGGGCGTACCGGTAGTGCGCGACCTGATGGAATTAGGTTTTGCTGTGGTTGCTACGGAGGGCACTCGCCGCGCCTTGGCAAAGCAAGGTGTCGAAAATGTCAAGATCCTGTACAAACTGCACGAAGGCCGTCCCAATGTGCTGGATGAGATCAAAAATAATAACATTCAACTGCTGGTCAACACCCCCTCTTCTAGTGAAGAAGCCCAAACCGATGGACGCCTGATCCGCCGCTCTGCTCTGACTTACAAGCTGCCGATTATCACTACTATCGCCGGTGCTAAAGCAACAGTCGATGCGATCCGTTCCTTGAAATCCCACCCTCTGGAGGTGAAGGCGATACAGGATTATATCACATAGAGGGCGTTTTGTAAATAGTTAACATTCCCAGGTCCGATCGCGCACTGCGTAGCGGAGGGGTCCCGGAGCGTGCCAGCCATTGCTTGGGAATGTTATTTGGTGACAAGTCCCACTCGAAAATTTAATGACTTGTAACGACGGATGGCTTCTCAGAGGAATATCTCTGTCAGGAGCTGTTCGCAGTAGAGGGTTATGGGCGAACGGTCAGATAAACCAGTGGAACTGGATCGCCCTAAGGAAATAAAAATTTTCTTAAGGGCATTAGACAAGGTTTGCTAAGAAATGTTAAGATTAGTTAAATAATAGTAATCAGGTAAATAGCGCTATGACAACCGACGTGATTTGGTTAACATAGTAATCAGGTAAATAGCGCTATGACAACCGACGTGATTTGGTTAACAACGACTACTTTGTCGATCGGTCTGGCTCTGTTGGCTCTTAAGACCGGGATGGTTCCGCTGGCATTCGTTAGGGTGCCGGTGAAAACCAAAGATAGAGGATTTGAAAATCGAAGATAGAACGGGGCGAATGGTTAATGCCACATTAACTATTCGCAGCAGGGGCGACTGGCATTCTTGCGCAAATGATGACATCACAAGATAGATGTCCTTCCCGAATGCTTCGCCCCTACCGAAAATTGGCAAATAACACAATTATCAGACTCAGCGCTATGAAGAAAACTCACCATACAACAGATCCAGTACGGGCATATTTACGAGAAATTGGTCGGGTGCCCCTGCTGACCCATGAAGAGGAAATTACCTATGGAAAGCAGGTGCAGCGCCTGACGCGGTTGGAGGAGGTGAAAGCAACTCTGGCAGAGAAGTTAGACCAGTCCCCGACCTCAGAAGAATGGGCGGAAGCGGTGGAGTTGTCAACGGACCAGTTGCAAAGAGCGATCGGGGTGGGGGAAAGGGCCAAGCGCAAAATGCTTGAGGCGAATTTGCGCTTGGTGGTGTCCATCGCCAAAAAGTATATCAAGCGGAATGTAGATTTGCTGGATTTGATCCAGGAAGGGACGATCGGCATGCAGCGAGGGGTAGAAAAGTTTGACCCGACTAAAGGATATCGGTTTTCGACCTATGCCTACTGGTGGATTCGTCAGGCCATTACCCGGGCGATCGCGGAAAAGAGTCGGACGATTCGCCTGCCAATACATATAACCGAAAAGTTGAATAAAATCAAGAAGGCTCAACGTCGATTATCCCAAGAACTAGGACGTTCTGCCACAATTAACGAGTTAGCGGTGGAGTTAGATTTGACTCAATCGCAGGTGCGGGAACATCTGGAGCGATCGCGCTTACCGCTATCATTGGATCTGCGGGTGGGAGATAACCAGGATACAGAACTGGGAGAACTGTTGGAGGATACTGGCCCAACTCCCGAGGATTTCACCATGTATGCGGCACTCAAGTCAGAGTTAGAGAATATGATGGCCGATCTGACTATGCAGCAGAGACAGGTATTGTCTCTCAGGTTTGGTTTAGACTATGGCAAACCGATGACGCTGACCAAAATAGGCGCTCATCTGAAGATCAGCCGGGAACGGGTACGCCAGCTGGAACGGGAAGCTTTGGTCAAGTTGCGCAAGCGTCGGGCTAATGTCCGGGAATTTCTCGCCAGCTAATTGCCAGGAACAGGCTCCCGGACCCCCGCTACGCGAAAAATCGAAAGAGAAAAGTACCTCCCATGTGGGTGTAATGTGAGAAGTCTGTTTGGGCAGGCTTCTTTTTTTTTGGAGATGGGAGGGTTAGCATAATAATGTAGGATGAAGTGCCTTATTGTTACCGAAAGTAGAGAGAAGGGGACATCTCTTTGCTGGCCCGACGCCGGAGGGCCGCTGCACTTACGGGGGGGGGATTTCAAAGGGAAGCGTCATTTCCACGAGCAATCGCGGAAGTTTAAAGAGATACTAGACTATAGCGAAGAGTCAGCAATCGCGGAAGTTTAAAAAACTTCCGCGATTGTCTCGGGAAATGAAGGAACATCTCTAAAAGCTACCCCCCCCGCCCGCAGGGCGTAAAATCGCAATGACAGATTAAGATTGATACGAAGTTACCCCTTCCAACTGACTGGATAACTGCTTGCGATTATCGATCGCCACTTGATTATTCGGTTCCAGGGATATCGCCCTTTTATAGGATGCGATCGCCTGGCCATGTTCTTGTAAATTCTCCAGGGCCCAACCCCTGTTATTCCAGATATAAGCCGAGTGTGGCTGTAAGCCGATCGCCCGGTCGTAGGAAGTCAGGGCCTCTGCATACCGCTGCAAATATGATAGGGCCAAACCGCGATTATGCCAAGCCTCTGCATAGTCGGGATCGAACTCGATCGCCCGATCGCAAGAATAGAACGCCTCCCAGTAGCGCTGCAACCTGCCCAGAGTCAAACCTTTGTTATTCCAGGCTGGTGCATAGTCTGGCTTACATTGTAGCGCCCGTTCATAGGATGCGATCGCCTCTTCATAGCGCTGCAACTTATCCAGGGCCACTCCTCGGTTATTCCACCCCTCCTCATCGTCTGGTTCGATCGCTACCGCCCGATCGCCAGAATATAGGGCGTCTTCGTAGCGTCCCAGGGCCAAAAGCATTTCCCCGCGATTATTCCACGCCGTATAATTTTCTGGCTGCAATCCTATTGTCCGGTCGTAAGATCCGATCGCCTCTTCATAGCGATGCAATTTTCCTTGTGCCACCCCGCGATTATACCATGCTTGATGATAATCTGGCTTATATTCCACTGCCCGATCGTAAGAGGACACCTCTTCCGGGTAGCGATGCAGTTTTCCTAAGGCCAAACCCCGATGATACCAGGCTTCATAATAATCTCGTTTATACCCTACCGCTGCATCAAAACACTCCACCGCCTCAGCATATCTTTGGTAGTAATATAGCACCAAGCCCCGATTGTACCACGCCTCATAGTAATTCCGCTTCAATTCGATCGCCCGATCTAAACATTCCAGTACCTCTGCTGGGCGTTTCAACTTAAACAGGGCCAAACCGCGATTATTCCAAGCTACTGGGAAATCCTCCTTAATTGCCAATGCCCGATCGTAACATTTGAGCGCCTCTTCATAGCGCTGCTTTCGATCTAGGGTCACCCCGCGATTATTCCACGCCTCGTGATAATCTGCTTTTAATTCTATGGCCCTATCCAAAGATGCCAGGGCCTCCTCATAGCGTTCCCACCTGCCCAAGGCCACTCCCCGATTATTCCACGCCTGATGGTAATCCGACTTAATCTCTACTGCCCGGTCATAAGAGGACACCGCCTCGGCATAGCATTCCAACTTCCGCAGTGCCACTCCCCGATTATACCAAGCTTGTCGATAATCTGGCTTCAGATGCAATGCCCGGTCGTAACATGATAGACCAAGAGCTTTCCGTTGCATATTTTCCAAGGCCAACCCCCTGTTATTCCAAGCTTCTGCCGATTCCGGAGCTGCTGCTATTGCCTGATTATAACATATCACTGCATCTGCATACCGTCCTTCATCAAACATCCTATTTCCACGTTCCAACTTTCCTTTCGCCTCCGGTTCTTTGCCCCTGAAAACTCCATAACTCACCAGTCCCCCGAGGGACAACAAAGCACCCGCCACCAAACCCGCCACCATATCTGCTTTCGAGCCTGGCAGTTTCACGGGACTTTCCACAAATGCCGGGGATATCGCCACCTGTTTTACCCCGTAACCATTAACTGGGACCCCCCACTGTAAATCTCGTTGGGCCACATTTTGCCCATCCTTACTTTCCGGAAGTAGGTGACTATTATGCACCGCGATCGCCCTTCCCGCTGCATCCAGAACCGGTCCCCCCATCATTGCTTCCGCCGCCGCACTCTGGTAAGATATGCCTGACCCTCCCCATCCCGGTTTCTTTCTATTAGATATCACGTCTCCCGGGACAAATACCACGCCCCCCGTTCGTTCTGTAAAACCCGTAATATATATCGACTCTCCCCGCTGTACTCTATTTGAATTTCCCAGCTGTACGGGTGGATAGGGGCAACTTTTCCCCTGGGGGACAAAAGTCACCACCGCCATATCCTGGTCGGGGAACCTTTTTATCTGGCTAGCTTGCCAAACCTTACCATCTGGAGTTTGCAGTTGCAATTTTTCGCTCCCTTTCACCACCTGACCTGCCGTCATTACAGTACATACATCTTTTGCACCTGGTACCACAAATCCCGTTCCATGTCCCGACCTATCCTCATAGTCTATTAAGACTATGCTTTTCTGTACTTCCCGAGCTATTTTAGTCTGTGACTTTGGTTCGCCACAGCCTACCAGTAACAAAGTCATGCAGCCTGAAGCTACTAACCAGCGACTAGACATCTTTCTCTTCCCATACAACAGTAATTTTTTCATTGCCTCGCGTCCCACACCTTGTACTAATTATAGCATCTTAAGAGCCTCTGCACCCTGTCGTCCCGACCTGGTCAGCTTATTCCCTCTGCTGAATGTCAAGTTTTGTTACCAAGCGCTCTTCAGCCTCAATAATCTATTAATATTAGTATCTCGTTTCCACGAGCAATCGCGGAAGTTTAAAGAGATACTAGACTATAGCGAAGAGTCAGCAATCGCGGAAGTTTTTTAAACTTCCGCGATTGTCTCGGGAAACGAACAGATCGAGGAAATATTTGCGCTTCCTGGACCTCAACGGGGACGGGCATCTGAGCAAAGAATAAATCCTACAGACGTTCCGGGGATTCCGGAAGTTCGTGTAGATATTAGACTACGACAAATAGACTGCAAATAGACAAAAAAATGTTCCGGAGAGAAAATTGTGAATGGTTAATGGTGAATGGCGTTCCCAGGCGGGAGCCTGGGAACGAGGCAATTCACCATTAACCATTAGCCAATTAAAACCAGCCTTCAAGTTCTAACTCTTCAATTAATTGTAAGGCACGGGGATCCCCCACTTTCAGCAGGGCGGCCTTAGCGTCTTCCCGGACGCCGAGGTCTTCATCTTCGGCAAAAGACTCAATCAAAGCATCGATCGCCCCAGCATAGACTACATTAGAAGGGAGTTCGCGGCAGATTTCGCCCAAGGACCAAGCGCAGTTACTGCGGACGGCGGGAATGGAGTCCGTGCGCAAAGCTGTAATCAAAGGGGGAACAGCCTTGACTACTTCAGCATAACTCACTGCTGCCATCTGGGCCAGAGCACTAGCAGCCCAGAGGCGCACTGCCGAGATATCAGTTGATAAAGCATCCACCAGGGGTGGCAAAGCACGGCGATCGCGACAGTTTCCCAGGGCCCAAACCACCCCCTTGCGCACGTAACCATTCCAATCATGTTTCTGCTGAAGAATCAAAGGAGTAACCGCATCGGGGCTAGGGTTGCGACCCAAAGCATAAGCAGCGCTAACACGCACCAAGGGACAGACATCGGCCAACAGCCCGATCAGGAGAGGAATAGCCCGCCCATCGGTAATTTCACAAAAAGCCCGGGCCGCCAACATCCGCTGCTGGGTTTCTGGTGCTGCCAGGAGAGCCAGCATTTCCTCTGGATCCGGTAGGGGTTCCTCTTCAACCGGTTCCATGCGATCCAGAGGACTCTCTAGCTCTGTCTGGTCGTCTAGTAGGGATAGGTCATCATCGTTCATGATCGCAGTTTAGCAGACTATTGATGGAGCAGAGTCGTTCGCTCGTAGCGGAGGAGGCCCGGAGCGTGTGTACGCAGCGCAATCGCGATCGCCATCTTGCACGTAACCGATCGATGCTGTCAAACCTCCTTTCTGGTAGGGTGGGCACCGCCCACCGGGGACTTTCTGGTTGCTAGGACCTGCCTGGTAACCCAAACCAGAGGCTTCTGCCTTAAATAGGGTATGACTTGATGAGGATATGTTCTCGTCAGCTGTCGAGAGTTTCCGCCAGGGTCTGTCAAAGGGCGATCGCGAAAACAATTCAATAGTTTTTGACAATATTTTGCTATTAGTCATAATAGCCGCAGCTATATTTACAAGCTCAATTATACATAATTGAGCTGCTACTTACTGCGGTTGTATTTATTTTCATCTGACTATATCTGTTGCAATCAAGCCAGTATTGCTTTCATCTTTCCTGGCTCAATGAAATTGAGCATACCTACTAATTCCCCAAAGATTCTATCCGATCTACCCGACTGGATAATTGGCACTAATGCCCCGATCGCCTACCGCTCTAGCATTTCAATAAATCACCGCGACAGTAAACACTCTTTGGTCGGGACTTACAGGGTTTCATTTGTAGCATCCATTTTTCTAAATGGTAATATACGGTGCAAACTTTCCCTAAGCTTGCTGTTGCTGGCCAGTGGGGTTCTTCGATCTCGATCCAACTGGAACACTTGCACTAATGCCCCGATCGCTTTTCGAGAACCATTCCCGATTTTTCCTAAACTTTCTGCTACTTGCCGGCGAGTCTCTCCATTTCTACTATTCTCTAGCACTTGCACCAATGCCTCGATCGCTTCTGAATCACCATTCCCTATTTCCCCTAAATCTTTTGCTACTTGCCGGCGCGTCTCTTCATTTCTCGTATCCTGGAGCAGTTGCACTAATGTCCCGATCTTCGATATCGTGCAAATTTTCCCTAAGCTTTCTGCTGCTTCCCTGCCAGTTGATTCTGATTGATAATACTGTCCCGTAGTTTGACCAGCCATCAAATTTGTAAATAAATATAAATCTCCCACTCGCGCTTGGGAGCCGAAAATGAAAAACATACTCTTGTAAGAGGGGGTGGGGGAGCTATTAGAGGGGTTTAACCATCCAATGGGAAAAAGTTTGGTAACCCAACTTGCGATAAAGGTCGATCGCGGGTTGGTTAACACAGAAGACCTGCAAACTCAACTGCCGATCGCCCCTATCTGAGGCCCAAGCTTCAGCATAACGCATCAGGGCCGAACCAATACCCCGGCGTCGATGTTCTGGCACCACATAAACCAAAAAGATATGAGCATGGCGTGCAGCATTCACCTGATCGACAGCATTTCCCATCCACAAGCAGCCCACCGGTTGAGGCACAGGTGTCAAATAATCAGAAAACTGCTGCCCAGCGGCCACCTCCACCCACCAGAGAGGCGTCTGTTCGGAAAAATGCTGGTCAACCGATCGGGCCAAATGCGCAAAATCCCGTCCTGGAAACAGTTCGGAGTAAGTCAGCTGCATGAATTTAACCAGGCGGGGTTGTTCGAGCTGCCACCCAGCCCGCAGCTGATATCCTGGAATGAGCAACTGTTGTGTAGCCATTAACTAACAGTAAATATCATCCTGACAGCATCAGTCTGGGAAGGCGCAACATCCTCGATCGGGGCCGGTGCCGCCATATCATTAGGTAAAAAGATGCGGGCGCTGACAGCCAACAGCGCGACCAAAAAAACCAATAAGATTAAAAATGGGGCCAATACTTGACGCAAAAAAGCCATAACTGGAGAATGCCGAATATGATTTGTTGGGGAATGGGTCGTAAACCAAGACCATTGCCTGGGTCTATCTTATCACAATCCGTGACAGAAGATGCTTAAATTAAGAAACCAGGTAATTCCGGCAAAACCTGGTTTCTGGGTCGGGCGCAGCCGGGGTACCGATCGAACCATGCGCAATTTTCCATCTGAACGCCTACCCGGGGTGACTCAACGCAAGCCTTGACAGGTGAAAGCCGCCCAGTACCGAGGATGGGAGAAAGGAAGTTCATTGGTGGAATTTAGGATGTTGCGGATCTGCTTCGATATTTTTGCATACATGCGATATTCGCGCTTCCATTCTCCATATTCTACCGAATCTTTCGGGTATTGCTTTCGCGTTCCGATCAATTCTATTTCTCTCGATGAAGCTTGCTGGGATAGTTCGGTTAAATATTCTCGTTTGAGCGATCGCAATTTCTGCTGTGCCCGTTGCAAAGCGAAGGGGCGACTTTTGCTTGACTGACGTTCCTGATAGTAAAAGATCGAAAATAGGGCTGCGGCTAAGTCATTTACTTTCCAGAGGGTGCCAACAACGCTTCTGGCCCCGGCACACAAAAAAGCTGTGGCAAGTGTGAGAATATCGTCAGTGATTTCGGTCACGCCCAGACCAGTTTCGCAGCATGAGAGAAAGACATCAGATAGATCGGGCAAACGCCAACCTGGAGTCATCAACTCTCCTAAGGTGATATTGCCATCTGCCAATTTGAGCACTGATTCTAAAGGTCGATCTATACGAGATTGGGCGTGGTGACTGGCGTGCAGTACCTGGACTTTCTCGATCAGTTCTCGATAGTTTTTCACTGTCGCTTGACCTTTGCCTTGCAACCGGTATGCGTCGGGAATATTGTATAGTCGGGCAATTTGTTCGCCTTCAAAAGCGGCGCCGGCGAGGTCTTCTGTCGCATCTTCGACAGTTCCGTAGGTGAGGGAATCTCCCAGTTGGGGGCGGTTTCGGCAAAATTCCCAGATTTGGCAACTGGGAATGTAACGGATAATGAATTTGTCCCCCAGATATTGGCTTTCTCCTATGGGCAAAGCAGCAAAGGGAATCTGGTGCAAAAAGAAGTGAGGAACGATCATTAGTTACTCGATTCCGTCCAATTCTGCCATGAGGCGATCGATTTGCAATTGCCGGGCCAGTTCTTCCAGAACGGCACCACATTCCTCTTGCCATTTTTGATGTTCGCGAACGTAAGGCTGTAACCATTGGCGCAAAATACCGTCGTTCAAGATTTCTCGTCCCAATTCCCGGCAAATGTATAAATCAATCTGGTTTTGCCGCAGGATAAAGATGAGAGTGTCATTGCCAGTGCTGTAAAAACTGAGGATGGCAGTTGTGGGTCGATCGATCAGGGCCTGTATACTATCTATTTTAGCAGGACTGACTTGAATTTGACCCGCTAGTACGGGGTCGCGGCGGCGGATTTGTTCCCAGACATGGTGTTTTTCAGATTCCAGGGAGGCGATGGTTTCGTTGTCAGCTTGCCAAGCAGCGCGACTCCGGAAAGATGGGTTCAGTTCGCGGTTATTGCTAGAATCATGTCGCTGACGTTCGGCATCGATTTGCCGTTGCAGCTTTTCATACTGCTGCAATAACTCCTGCACTTCTGGAGGCATATCGCCACCTTGGTAGAGGTCATTACTTGCCATTAAGTCTACCAGGCGTTGGGCACGGGAACGTTCGACGGTTTCAAAGGCTTTATCCAGTTGCCCGTTGCTGATGCAAGCTTGCACCATGTTGTCGTAAACATCAATAGCTGCTGCGAGAATTTCTTGGCGGCGGAAATCAGAACTTGCCCAGGTACGGCTGGTTTCTACGGCTTCGATCGCTTGGGAGTATGCCTCGATCTCTTCTGTCCATCGCCCAAGGTTAAACAGGGTATCACCGAGCCATCGTGCAGACATTAGGCAGTATTCGGGAAACAGCGTAGGGGCGAAGACTTCTAGAGACAAGCGGAAACAATCGAGTGCCTCTTCAAACCGCCCGACTTGACGATAGGCAAGACCGAGATTATATTGTGTATCTGCCCAATCTTGGAGAAAGGCTTCGCGAGTGCAAACTTCTAAGGAGGCTTGTAAGCAGTCAATTTCTTGTTCGATAAGCCCAATCTTGTCATAGAGAGTTCCGAGATTGTTTTGCAGCGTCGCCCAGTTTTGAGGATAGGCTCTTTTGGTGTAGACTTGCAAGGCCGCTTTGTAACAGTCAATGGCAGCTTTCATATTTGACTCCCGGTTGCCTTCGATGCGATAGATATAGGCAGAAGCCAAGTTAATTTGAGCCATCGCCCACTCTTCAGGCATTGTCTCGATCTTCGCAACTTTTAGGGCGTTCTGGTGGCAAATAATTGCTGATTCTATATTCTCTGCTCGTTCTTTCAAAATATTACCAAGATGCGATTGGATTTTCACCCAATCCTGTGGATAGGCATCAGGAGTAATGACTTGTAAAGCAGAGTTGAAGTAGGTAATTGCTTCTTCTATGTTTTCTACCCGATCGCCTTTGATTCTATTAGCATAAACAATACCCAGAGCGTCTTGAAGCTGCGCCCAGTTATGAGGGAAACCTTCGCGAGTATGAATATGCAATGCGTCTTTGTAGCTGCGGATGGCTAATTCTAAATTATCTTTCCGATCGCCATTGACTCGTTATCCGTAGAAATTGCCGAGATTCTGTTTGGCATAAGCCCATTGTGCGGGAAAGCGATCGCGAGTGCAGACTGACAAAACCTCTTCGCAACAAGCAATCGCCTGTTCCATATTCTCTGCCCGATCGCCTTTGATTCGTTGATAATAAACAGTTGCTAGATTGTTTTGAGTATATCCCCACTCTTGTGGATCTGATTCTGGAGTAAATATTTGCAAAGTATTTTTATGACAGGCGATCGCTTTTTCCTGATTAGCCGCCCGATCGCCTCTTATCCTGATGCGGTAAAATACTCCCAAATTCCTTTGAATACGTCCCCAATATTTTGAACATACTTGAGGATCGTAAACAGGATAAACTAACTCATATGCAGCAATAGCAATTTCTATATTTATTGCCCTATTACCTTTAAGCAATTGACCAACTGCATCAGCAAATATTGACAGAGCCATTACTAGCATTATCGCCGGATTCGCAGATATTTTCTCGCTCCTTTCCCCAGAAATTAACTGATAAAATTCCTCCGGATTAACTTCAGATTGAATAAATACCCTTAAGCGGCGCAATACTTGAAGAAGTTGCTCGTCCAGTTGGTCTAAGTTTGCTTCTAAAAACAAAGATAAACTTTGGAGATCGCCTCCAGTTTCTGAAACTTTATGCATCACCTGCATGAGGAAATCGAAAGCTTCTCGATTGCAATCAAGATTATTCTCGGTAAGATTATTCTCGGTAACATTATTCATGAGGCGCATTGAACCAGAACGTTCGGCATATTCTTTGGCTTTTTCAGGCTGCCCGTCATTGATACAGGCTTTTACCATTCCTTCGTAGATGTCGATCGCTTCTGCTTGAATCTCCTGACGGCGGGCTTCAGAAATAGCCATAGCAAGGTTCCGATCGATAGCTGCAATAGCAGCCCTATAGCCGACAATCGCTTCTGACCACAGCTCGGCAACCAAGGCTGTATTACCCATATTACTGCCATTCCTTAAACATTGTTCCGGAAAATCATCGGGTGTCAATATTTCTAGCGCTAAACGATAACGCTCGATCGCTTCTGGTATAAGTTTTTGAGTTCCGTAAACATTACCCAGATTCATTTGGGATAATGCCCATTTGTAGGGAAACCTATTGCGGTTAAAGACTGCCAAGGCGTCTTGGAATGCTTGAGCTGCTTTTTCCAGGTTCTCCGATTTTTCCGGCACGGTGCGATCGCCACTAATTCTGTCACGGTATATATTACCCAGATTGATTTTATTGTCTGCCCAATCTTGAGGAAATGATTCGCGGGTGTAAACTTGGAAAGCCTTCTCACAGTGGGCAAGGGCCTGTTCTAGATTTTCTGCTCGCACAGCTTCGAGCCGGTGACGGTAGTCAACAGCTAAATCCATTTGTGTTTTTGCCCATCGTTCCGGATAACCGTCGCGGGTACGGACTTGCAAAGCGCTTTTGTGGGCTTTAATAGCTTGTTCCAGATTCTCGGATTTATTGCCCCAAATCCTGTCGCGGTAAGCAAGACCCAGATTGTTTTTAATTATGCCCCATTCCTCAGGCGAAACTTCACGGGTTAATACCTGCAAGGCGCTTTCATAGGCATCGATCGCCCTCTCCTGGTTTTCCGCGCCGTTAATTCGGTTCCAGTAAGCAGTAGCCAGGGCGTCTTTTATACTACCCCATAATTTCGGATCTGTCTCGCAATTTATGACTTGCAAAGCAGTTTCTTGGCAGGCGATCGCCATTTCGACATTTTCCGCCCGATCGCCCACATAAAAATTACAAATTACTCTGCCAAACATACTCATAGTCGCTGCCAAACCCAAGGCTTTCTCTGAATCTGCTTCCTCAATCTGTGTTATTCCCCAGTTATAAAACCGCTGTATAAACTGAGGATATTGCTGTCGGTAGGCATGTAAAATCGGGTAGGCGGCTTCTGGGTTGCCGTTATTCCTAGTTGCTGCCATCATTTGCAGCACAAACTTACGAAATACTCCAGATTCATTATCTAATCCAAATTCCTCAGCCAGCCACTCAGCAATATTGCTTAAGAACTGCGCAGCTTCCCGATTTTTCAGACCGTCCGCGGGCTGATCGCCCTTTTCCCCTAGCACCATAGCTACCATCTCCATCCTTTCCAACAACTTCTCATCAATCAGGTGTTGGTTATCTCTCAAAATATTTATCGCCCGAACCGTTCCCTGAGACTTGAGTAACTTGTCAATCAGCTTCAAATATGCTTTTTCCCGTTTTGTACCCTTTTTACTTTCTTTCTTCCCGAATCCTTTTGCCATATCAACTACCTAAAACTACGCTGCCATCCACGTCCGAGGCAGAGCCTCTAGAACCCGTTCCCAGGCTCAGCCTGGGAACGAGAAATAATTTCGATCTTAAAAGAATGCTGGTTGGTGGCGAATCAAATTCAGGAACTCTTCCTTAGTTTTCTGATCTTCTTGAAACACTCCCAACATCGCACTCGTAACAGTCCAAGAACCCGGTTTCTGCACTCCCCGCATTACCATACACATATGGGTAGCTTCTACCACTATGGCCACCCCTTGAGGTTCTAAAATCTCCTGAATTGCTTCTGCTACCTGCCGCGTCAGTCGTTCTTGCACCTGCAAGCGTCGGGCATACATTTCGACAATGCGGGCTAGTTTACTCAATCCTACGACTTTCTGTGTGGGAATGTATGCGACGTGGGCTTTGCCCATGAAGGGTAACATATGGTGTTCGCAGAGACTAAACAAGTTGATATCCCGCACTAACACCATCTCATTGTGGCCTTCATCAAAGATGGCTCCGTTGACGATTTCTTCCAGGGACTGATTGTAGCCATTGGTGAGAAATCGCATTGCTTCTGCTACCCGTTTGGGCGTTTTCAGCAATCCTTCCCGGTTTGGGTCTTCTCCTACCCCCAGCAGCATTGTCTTTACTGCTGCCATCATCTGCTCGTCGTCGATTTCTTCATCGGGCTGCCTGGGTTGCAAGCCATTTGAAGTATTGCGATCGGGACGAGTCAGGACTTTTTTGGCATCTTGATTTTTAGTCATGTCTGGGCGTTGGGAACCGTTAAGGGAAGCTATAGTCATAAACTCAAAACTCAATTATCTACGCAGCATTCTTGTCCAATCACTCTTATCGACAGCACCCATGCTGCCTTTCATTGGGTACCAGCGATACAGCTGCCACTTCTGCTAACTTAATACCAGCAAGTCGTGTCCGAGAGCGCCCACCCTGGGTGGGCGTCTCTGGACACGAGAAGCCAAGGCCATCGCTGTGTCCCCCCCTCGTTCCCACCGCGCAGCCTGGGAACGTGCGAATAGCGCTCCCGGGGGACACAGAAGACTCCGACAGCCAGCAGCCCAATAACTGCTGTAGATGAGAGTAATGTAAACAATTGTGTACTAATTTTAGTATATACCACTCGTCCGATAGCGCACTGCGTAGCGGAGGGGTCCCGGAGCGTGCCAGCCATTCTTTTTCGGTTCGCGCAGCGGAGGGGGCCCGCACGCTACGCGATCGGTCCGCGGACTTTCGTTTCCGGAGCACCCACCTATGTTGTGCGCAGGATGCGACACAACCGGGTGGGTGCTCCCGGTTTCGACCGAAAAATCGGCGCGCTCGACGAAAGACGTCTCTAGGCAGATGCTTCCAGAAATACACCGATGCTGCGAAACTTCTGATAGCGCTGCGATCGCCGTTTTTCGCCGGTCATAGCCGATAGTTCCTCTAAATTTTCCCATAGGGCCTGTTTGAGAATCCCACTGGCTTTCAAGGGGTCTGAATGAGCGCCCCCTAGGGGTTCTGCCAATATTTGGTCCAGGATACCCAGCTGTTTTAGATCTCTGGCGGTGATTTTCAGGGCTTCCGCCGCTTGGCCAGATCTGGCAGCGTCTTTCCAGAGGATGGCCGCACAGGCTTCCGGGCTAGCCACCGTATACACCGCATGTTCAAACATCAATAGCCGATCGCCCACGCCAATCCCCAAAGCACCACCGGAGCCACCTTCACCAATCACCGTACATACGATCGGCACCTCCAGACGGAACATTTCTCGCAGATTATAGGCGATCGCCTCTCCCTGGCCCAACTCTTCCGCCTGTACACCCGCCCAGGCACCAGGAGTATCAATAAAGGTCAAAATCGGCATGCCAAAGCGGTTGGCATGTTCCATCAACCGCATCGCCTTGCGGTATCCCCCTGGGGAGGCCATGCCAAAGTTCCGGGCCACATTATCTTTGGTATCCCGGCCTTTTTGATGACCCAACATTACCACCGGCCGTCCCTTCATCCGCCCGACCCCACCCACCAAGGCCCGATCGTCATACCCCCCCCGATCGCCATGCAATTCTATCCATTCATCACTGATAGCCTGAATATAATCCAGGGTACTCGGACGGCGGGGATGGCGGGCCAATTGCAGCCGCTGAGCCGGTGACAAACTGCTAAATATTTCCGTGCGTAGCTGCACGGCCCTGGCTTCCAACTGGCGGATTTGAGCGGAGACATCGACATCATTTTCCTCTGCCAGAGAGCTAATTTGGTCAATTCTGGCCTCCAACTCCACCATGGGCTTTTCAAAATCTAGGAGTAACGGTTTGCGCTCTGTATTTGCCACGTCAGCAACTTTGATAATATTCTTAGGACGGGTTTGATGTCTCCTGGTCGGGAGATGTCTCCCGACCAGGCGATTGACTTCAGCCCCAAATTGACTCTAACATTCCTCAACTAGGAGCGGTTTAAATCCATGCTTAACTGACAGCTTACCAATCTGCTCCATCTTTTCTACCGTAATCTGATTACGTCCCCAAGAGAAGTTGGTGTACAATTTCTCAAACTCCAGCAGCATCGACTCGGCAAAACAGGCAAACGTCTGACGTTCTGGCACTGCCATACTGACGATATTCATAATCTTCCAATCTATATCCAGGGAATGCTCCACTATGCCACCATTGAGCACATGTACTCCTGGATGAGATATTTTCGTGCCCATGTTTTTCGGATAGCCCCCATCTATCAGCAGGCATGGTTGCTTCAATTGCTTGGGGTCAATTTCCATGCCCTTGCGCATACTGGCCACCCACACTATAATATCAGCCTGGGGTAGAGCCTCCTCTAATCCCATAATTTGGCCTCGTCCCAAGTCTGACTGTAAAGCTTGCAGTCGTTCTTGGTTGCGGGCAATCATCAGTAAGGAAGCCACATCTGTCTTAGTATTTAGCCACCGACAGACTGCACTACCAATGTCCCCAGTGGCACCACAAACCGCTACCGTTGCCTGAGACAGTTCTATTCCTAGCTGGGCTGATGCCAGTTCAACCTGACGGCAAATAACGTATGCCGTGTGGGTGTTTCCCGTCGTGAAGCGCTCGAACTCTAGCTCTATATTCCGGACTTGCCTGTGCTCGTGCAGGTTCAACTCTTCAAATACGATCGAGGAAAATCCCCCCAGAGCCGTAATCTTGATGCCCTGTTTTTGGGTGAGAGCCATCGCGTTGAGGATTTTTCTCATTGCTGCCTTTATCCGGCGATAAGCTAGCATCTCTGGCAGAAAGCATGATTCCACGTACAGACCTTCGATGATTTGACCCGTGATGCTAGTAACTTTAATATTGTCTACTATTTGGGGCGGTGCAGAGCACCAGAAATCTAGCCCTTGGTCGGCATATTCCGGGTAGCCCAAGTCTCTGGCGACTTCTTGGGCATGTTCCAAACTTGTAAGGTGACCGATAAGACCAAACATGTATTGCTGGCTTCTTTTCTAAAGCGTAATTGCGTTGATCGCGAACTATCTGTTTCATTATCACCGCGTCGTGTCCAGAGACGCCCACCCTGTCGTTCGCCTACTCGGCAACGACATGGGACACGACGGCATCCCCCGGGTTTTCGCCGTCCGGGGGATGCCTTTAGGCCTGTGCCGATACGCGCAGCGGAGGGGGCCCGAAGCCTGCTGGGGGCGCAGCCATGCGGCTGTTTTTTCCCCTGCTTCTAGGCTGCTGCCAAACCGTAGGCTGACATCCGCATTATCTCACCGGTGTTAAACCCTATATTGGCCAGGGCTTCTCCGTAAGCGATCATGAAGTCCTCTATCAGGGCTTCTTTTTCCATTCCCAGCTTGCGGGCGTCCTCTGTGACTTCGTTTAGCATTTTCCAGACCAGGGGCAGATTTTGGCGATTTGCTGCTTGCAGTTCGGCTTTGGCTTCAGCAAAGTGGGCTTTCAGCCATTCTTCCCCGAAGTTAAGGTGAGTATACTCGTCCTTGACTACGCCTTCTGTGATTTTACGAGCAAAGGGGTCGGCCACGGGGATGTAGATATTGTAAGCGGCGATCGCGAAGCATTCTATAATCAGGGCTTGAATCAAAAGGCAGGTTACTACGTTCCCTGCTGCCAGGGCGTCTTGGAAGTTCTGGTGCAACTGGCTAAAATATTCTTTAGCGAATACCATGTCTGGCGTCACTCCCAGATTATTGCCACAGGCTGTAAAACCTTTCTTGTGGCGACCTTCCATCTTGGAGAGCTTCTTTAGCTCATCGGAGCAGTCTGGCAGCAGTTTAGCCAGGTTGATGTAATTTTCCTTCGCCTCCTCTTCCCCTTCGATCACGATCGCGTTGATCCGGCTGTAGGCGTCTTTGTATATTTCGCTCTGGAAGTCTAGTTCCGTGCTGACTGCTAGCTGCTGCATAGGTATAATCTCTCCTGGATTATAATTTAAATTATCCCCATGGGATTGGTATCCTCTGTTCGGAAAAATCCTTTCTATCTATATGATACCCGATCGCCTGACTCCGATTACAACCGCCCTGCCCACAACTAGAGTATGATATCACTACAGTTGGCCAGATAGGTCTCTTTGTCTCGATGTCTCGGGGTCGCTCGATGTCCCTGGGGACTGGTCATTTGTCCCCGATCGTCTACAGGCGGTCTAGTGTTCTTGGGGAATCGGAGAGGATTTGCAGGCGGACGGTGCGATCGCCCCCTACCGTTCCGGAAAAATCGGACAAGGGTACTTGCATCACTTCTCCAGTCAGTATACCCAAGCTGACCAGGAGCGATCGCAGATGGGGTGTGGAAGCGCCGGTCTCTACATATACCCTATCTGCCAGATTGCCCAAACGTTTCCAGGTGGTGTATAGTTTGACTATAGTCTGCTCCAGTTGGGTGGCTTGCTTAACCAGGTCTGAAGCAGTATTCAGACAACCCAGGCGCAGGGCTTCTTCTAAGGCCATTTCCATGTCTACGGGCCCATCATTTAATGCTTGTACTTGGGCAGCGGCGTCGAGATACTTGGCTAAGTTGCGAGCTTCTGAGGTCATCTGCTTGACAGTATCTACATCTGGATGCTCGGCCACTTCTGATTTTATGGCATGCAAGTGAGACTCTGGCAGTTTCTCTAATTCTTTGACCAGGGGTGCTAGGTGACGGGTCGGCAATGAACCGGCAGTTGCCTGTTCTTTAACTTCTGCGGGCAGTAAGTCTGAGGACATGGCTGTCCATTCGTCAGCTAGTTGCCGGACCTCTCGGCGGGTAATGCGATCGCCTCTTTGGGCGGCATCGGTGACCAGTTGTTGCACTTCCGGATCCGATTTGGCCGTTTCGACAAAAGCGCGTTTGCTGAAGTTGTTGATGGCCTCTGGATCCATATTTCCTTCACTCAAGAGGGTATCGGCACTATTGGCCAGTTGAATCAAGGCATAAGCTTGGCTTTTAGTAATATCCCGCTGCTTGAGCCAGTTGAGAAATCCTTTCCCCCGTCCTTCGCCGCCTTTTTTCTCTCGGTCCCGGATGGTCCGCAGGATCCGCCCCCGCCAGATGTCGGTTTGCAAGTCAAAGCGATCGCATACTTGCCAAGCGGACTCCAACTGCTGCTGAAACTCCAGGTCGGAAATCTCTTCATCTTCTGGCGATGGCAACTGGAAATCCAGTTGGGGTTGGTTCTTCAGGACTTCGGCAAGGTCGGTTACAGGCTGATCCATCGGCGAGACACAGACAACGGCTGACTCATTATCACATATTCTCAGTCGTCCGATCGTGTCCAGAGACGCCCTTTCGTTTCCGGAGCACCCACCCATGTTGTGCGCAGGATGCGACACAACATGGTGGGTGCTCCCGGAAACGACCCTGTCGTTCGCCTACCCGGCAACGACATGGGTGGGCGCTCTCGGACACGATGACGTAGTCCGGGCGGATCGCCTGTCCGTTCACCAGATTTAGAATAAATGGCCCAACATGTTTAGCACCAGTGCGATAATCGTGATGGTCAAAGTCGCTGCACCAACCACCATTAGACCTAACCCTGTCAACAGCAGGAACACGAACCACTTGTCTGCTTTTTGGCTGGACAGGGGGGATTGCATATGGGATTCTATCAGTTCCATATTCCTGGCATTGGCTTTCCAGGCAACATCAAACAGGTCCCCCAGCACTGGCACTGTGCCAGCTAGGGTGTCCAGGATCAGGTTGGTCACCATTCTTATTAGGCTTTCTCTCGGCAGGCCCAATCGTGCCGCTTCTACTACCATATAAGCGGAGAAAATCGAGCTAATCAAATCGCCACCGACCGGCAGTAGCCCCAGCAGGGGGTCTATCCCTACACCATAGTCTGTACCTGGAATGGAAATTGCGTTGTCTAGCAGACGGCTGATGGTGCGGAGACGTTCTATGCTTGCTTGCTTGCGGTCTGGTTGTCCAATGTTGACTAGGGGAGATCTCTGGGGAGGCTGCACCATTGGTATATCCTTCTGTCTTAGTTACTGAGTCTGATTGCCTTGACAATATCAATCTATTACTATTATAATTAGCTTCTGTCAAGGGCGATCGCCCCCACCCTCACCATTTCTGGTGGGGCGACAATAACCAAACCCGCCTGCGCGGGCTACTAATAACAACTATTAGATATTTTTTAGGTGGTGCTAGAAAATCTGGAAACTTTGGCTTATACTCATTTATGTTGGGACATGGATGATGAGCAAATACTTGGGCCAGTTCGCCAGCATGTTAACTCTTATGTGGGGGTAATATTAGTGGCGATAGCCTTACTGATGACCCCTGTAGAATTACTCTTTTCTAACGGACAGCAGTTGCAAGTGCAAGTCGATAAGACAGATAAAATTCGCAGGCGGGCAGAGTTCCAGGCTTTGGTATACTGGTTGTGCAAGCAGCGCTCTGGAGTAAATTTAGCAGGTCATCAGCGAGAACGAGAAGAAGTATTGTTGATTTATGGCGATCGGGAGGTAGAATGGGAGTCATGGAGTCAACAGTGGTGCCAGGGCGATCGCCAGCAGTCGGAGAACTGGGGCGGGATATATAGAAAATTTATGGGCATGTCGCTATAACATATAATATAGAGCATTTATAGACTGTGTATAGTGCTTCCTCCACATTTGTGCCAATTTTCTGGCTGAGAGATGACAGATGAAACCCTTGTCTGGCATGCTTTTCAGCCCTTAGCAGGAGTTGTGTAACTCCTGCTAAGGGCTTGCTATAGAAAGGTGTCGCTTAAGGAGCCATTGCAGCAGACTGTATTCCGAATAAATCGAGCTAATCAAATCGCCATGAAAGTCAAGCGCTTGAGCATGAAAGCATTTCGCGTAATTGACCAGATGACCCTGGAGTTCGATGCTGACGGACCAACCGTACTCATCGGTATCAACGGCGTGGGGAAATCTAGTATTCTGGATTGTATCTCAATTTTGCTGTCTTGGTTCACAGGAAGAATTCAAACTCAAAGCAATTCGGAACGGCCATTCAAGAACGAAGATATTACGAATAAAGACAGGGAGACACATAACGAGATTGATATTTTATATGATTTTCAAAAAGTAACTTGGTCTTTAACAAAGGCTCGGAATGGAGATACCAGCAGCAAGCTAACAGAGTTGGAAACATTTGTCGAAAAGATACATAGCCAGTTAAACGACGATTCTCAATTGCCAGTTGTGATTTTTTATGCTACCAATCGTGTGGTACTGAATATTCCGTTAAGGATTCGCACGCAGCATTCATTTGAGCCGAAAGATGCCTATGATGGTGCGCTTGAAAGTGGCGAAATAGACTTTAGGAGATTTTTTGAATGGTTTAGAAATCAAGAGGATATAGAAAATGAAAATAAACTAGAATTATTACGCCAGCAAGAGAATGAAAAAGAGATAGAATATCACATAATCAAATACCGAGATGTACAGTTGGAAGCTGTTAGAAAAGCGATATCTTCACTGAGACCAGAATTTTCAAATTTGCGTGTCAGGCGTTCTCCTCTCCGCATGACTTTAGAAAAAGAAGGTGAAAAATTGATCGTCAACCAACTTTCTGATGGCGAAAAATGCTTGCTAGCAACGGTAGGAGACTTGGCAAGGCGTTTAGCAATTGCTAACCCAGGTTTATCAGATCCACTCGAAGGCAAAGGCGTCGTTCTCATTGATGAAATTGAACTACACCTTCACCCCAAATGGCAACGGGAAATTATTCCAGCATTAACGCGAACGTTCCCTAACTGCCAATTTATCGTCACCACCCATTCACCACAAGTAGTCAGTCACGTTAAACCCCAGGGAATTTACATTCTAGAAAAAACAGATAATGGAATTGTTGCCAAGCGTCCGTCAAGTTCCTTTGGTCGAGATAGCAATCGCATTTTGGAAGACTTGATGGATGTTCCCGAACGTCCTCAAGATATCAAAGATCGTCTCCTAGATTTATTCCGACTGATCGACAAAGGAGATATCAATGGTGCTAGAGAGTTGCGCCAACAGCTAGCAAAAGAAATTGGCACAGACGAACCAGAATTCGTTAGCGCTGATGTACTGATCCGCAGGAGGGAAATTCTCAATCGATGAAATATATCAAGAAAGGTGAAGAACCAGAAAGCTTGACTACATGGAAAGAACTCGCTAACGAAGACTGGACACCTAGCTACGATCTTCTCAGCGGACGGGAGAAAACAGATGTTTATAACGCCTTGTTACAAGAGCAAGGTTTCATCTGTTGTTACTGCGGGATGCGAATTACAAGAGAAACTTGTCATATAGAACATCTCAAACCTCGCAGTACCCATCCCTATCTAGCACTGGAATATAGGAATATGCTAGCTTCCTGTCAAGGGGAAAGTGAAACACCACCCCCGAAACCAGTGCATTGCGGGCATAAGAAAGGAGAATGGTATGATGAGAATCTGATGGTTTCGCCAATAGAAGCTAACTGTGCGGATTTTTTTAAGTACACGGGTTCTGGAGAAATTCAGCCAACGGACGATCCGGACAAGCAAGCTGCTGCCAAGGAAACGATCGAAAGTCTGGGACTTAATATTAATAAGCTGCAAAGAATGCGCCGTAAAGCAATTGATAAGATATTGATAGGTATAGAAGATTACACCAATGAGGAAATCCAACAACTGGCTGTTAGGTACGATCGACCGGATGCAGAAGGTAAATAGACACCGTTTTGTGGGGCGATAGTCTACATATTCAGGCATTACTTTTTTTCATAGGTAAAGTATAAGCTAGAAACAGAGTTTCTGGTGCCGCTATTAACAAGATATCAATGAACTGACGAGAGAAACACTGTTTCTCGACCGATGTTAGAGGACCACTAGCAATGAAAATTATCCAAGCAGAGTTACGTAGTCTACACAGTCCAGATGCTGTTGACTTGCCCTTGTTTACGCCCCTAGATGCTGAATGCTTTGGGTTGTTGGTGCAGGCAATGGTGGGACCAAAGGGACAACAAGGTTGTGAGTCCTTTGACTTTATGGTATGCAGTCCTCGCTGGTTAGAAAACAAGATGTCGTCAACTGGATATGTTTTGGGCAGGCATTATCTGCTGCTGCCCAAATATGATTACAATCTAATTTGGCAGGTGATTCAGGGATTATGCGATGAGGCGGAAGCGCCGGACTGGAAAACGGTTGCCTCACGAGTCGATACGGTCGCTGGGAGTTTGAAGATTACAATACTCATTGAAATGGGAGGAGATTCTCGCTACGGACATATTCACCCGTCGCCCAGAAACCAGGCATATGGGAAAAACCTGGTTTATTTTTATATTCAGGTGCCACCTGCTGGTAAGATCCAGGCAAGATGAGGAGGACACCAACATGAAGAAATATGTATGCACCGCCTGCGGTTACGTCTATGACCCGGAAGAGGGCGATCCAGATAGCGACATAGCACCAGGAACGGCCTTTGAAGATATCCCCTCCGACTGGGTATGTCCGGTCTGCGGGGTGGAAAAAGAGGATTTTGAACCGGAAGATTAAATTTGATGAGTTGGCAGCGAGTTGTGGTGGTCGGTGGTGGCGCCTCGGGCGTTTTTGGGGCGATCGCCTGCGCGACTTGCCACGAACACACCCAAGTCACGTTACTAGAAGCAGGAGTCGAACTGCTAGGAAAGGTCCGCATCTCTGGGGGCGGACGCTGTAATGTGACCCATGCTTATTTCGACCCCGCTATGCTAGTACAAAATTACCCTAGAGGTGGGAAAGCGTTGCGGGGCCCTTTCACCCGCTTTCAACCTCGGGATACCGTTAACTGGTTCGCCTCCCACGGAGTAAAACTGAAAACTGAGGCGGACGGACGGATGTTTCCCGTTACAGATGATTCCCAAACTATTGTAGATTGTCTCTTGGAAGGGGCGATCGCCGCTGGGGTGAATATGCGCACGGGTGCAACGGTGGTTTCCGTTTCGCGGCAACCGGATGGGTTTGCAGTCGGGTTGAAGTCGGGAGAATGGTTAAAGACCGATCGCGTCCTTTTGGCCACAGGCAGCAACCCACGGGGTTATCAACTAGCAGCAGCTAACGGTCATAAGATTATCCCACCCGTTCCTTCTTTGTTTACTTTTAAGATTTCCGATCCGAGGATCGAAGGTTTAGCAGGGGTTTCCGTGGAAAATGTGCGAGTGCAGTTGCCCATAGCCAAGTTAGCACACACTGGACCATTGTTAATTACCCATTGGGGGTTGAGTGGTCCGGCGATCTTGAAACTTTCTGCTTGGGGGGCAAGGGTTTTGCATGAATGCGGTTATCAGACATCATTAATAGTAAATTGGTTGCCCCAGTACCAGCAAGAACAATTGCGGAAAATGCTGTTGCAGGTCAAGTCCCAACTGCCCAAGCGGGCGATCGCATCTAGCTGTCCGCTGCCCCTGCCCCGCCGTCTTTGGCAGCAGTTACTGTATAATATCGGGATTGGGGAACGGGATAGATGGGCGGGGTTATCTAATAAATTATTGCACGAGTTGGTGCTAGAACTGAACCAAGGAACTTATCAAATTACAGGTAAAGGGGCGTTTAAGGAAGAGTTCGTTACTTGTGGTGGCGTGAGTTTGCAGGAAGTGAATTTTCAAACAATGGAGAGTCGCTGTTGTCGGGGTTTATATTTTGCCGGGGAAATTCTGGATATTGATGGCGTTACTGGCGGGTTCAATTTCCAGAGTGCCTGGACTACTGGTTGGTTGGCAGGTCAGGCAATGGGAATGTAGGTTTTGAACAATTGACAATTGTCAACTTGTATTCTTCCTTTGAACTCTATCTGGAAGTTATTTTATGTCTTACAGTCAGTTCAAAACTATTAGCAGCGCCAAAACAGCTTTCAACTTGACCGTGGTTGAGGGCGATCGCTTTTTGCCAGAGATAGAGGCGATCGAACCTTCCCCCATCCTAGAGGGCTATCTGCAAGAAAGCTTACCAATAGTAGGGACATCTGGAAGTGAGAAGGCCCGTTCGGAAGGAATTATCTACCCAATGCTGCTAGAAGTAAGACGAAAGTTAGATCGTCAGGTTAGCCTATTTTCTGGAGAAGAATTTAATGTCGATGAATCAGTGGGGCTAAATGGGGTCTGTGACTTTTTGCTCACCCGTTCAACAGCAGTCCTAGAAATTGAAGCGCCAGCGGTTGTGGTGGTGGAAGCGAAGAGAACCGATCTGAAAACAGGTTTTGGTCAGTGCATTGCTGAGATGGTTGCCGTTCAACGGTTTAATGAGGCGCAATCTAATCCCATCCCGAGGATTTATGGTAGTGTGAGTAATGGGATTCAATGGCAGTTTATGAGCTTAGTGCAATCAACCCTCACAATAGACCTGAATGTGTATTCCTTGCCACCAGTAGATCGGATGTTAGGTTACCTAGTTTGGATGGCCGGAGAAAAATGAGTTGCGATATAGTTAGTTTGTCTGCGGACAATGAAATGGCGATCCAGTATCACTTGACATAGGGTGATATAATATATTATCACGCATGTCAAGTGCTACTGCCGCCCAGACAGGGACATTGTTATTTACCAGTTTTCAACAGCATTGGCCCAGTGGCCAGATAAAGGGCTTTGCAAGAAGTAAAAGCATCTTTGAAAACTGATATAATTAGCAGAGTAGCTGTTGACGAAGCTGGTAAAATTTGGGGATGGATTGGCGGCATTCCCCAGTATAATGGAAACCTGTGGGAATTACATCCATTAGTCGTGCCGACTGTCGGAGAAAAGGAATTGGGCGATCGCTTGTGGTAGACTTAGAAGAGCAAGTTAAAAAACGAGGTGGTCTTACCTTCTGGGTTGGTACTGATGACGAGGATAATATGACAAGTCACAAAAACTAAGAGTTCATATCGGAAAGCAAAACAACATGTAACTGAGAAACTCTCCGAAACAGTTTGTCATTTGTAAGGAAAGTTGAACACTCAGTTAGGATAGCAGTTGTTGCATGAATAGCATCCAGTAATTTCAGGTTAGTGCTAGCAGACAGTTGAGCAGCTTCGCTCAAGACCTCACGACTAACTGGAGCTACATGCAAGCCCCCAATATTCTGAATTGCTAGTCTGTACAGTGTTTGCAATTCTAAGTTGCCATCCCTAGCAGGTTTAACCAAGACTTCAGCCAGTGTCAGCTCACTGGTTACTGCTTCCAGATCGCCAGCGTCAATACTTTGAAATAATTCCCTTAAATCAGTGACAAAGGTCGGATATTCTTCCCAGGTATAAATCCAGATGTTGGTATCAAGATACCGCCGCCTTTGTCCTGGATAGCGTTTAAGATATTCATTCTCCTCGCAGTTGACGGATAAACTCATCAGCTTCTTCTGGCGTTGCAAAACTACCTTTGCCAGCCCCAATGAAGCTAGTTAAGGACTTTTTAGGCTCTTCAATCGATGCATCCACAATCACAATCACCTCTGCTATCGTACCAGCTGGAAGTTCTGGCGAGCTAATACTTATCACACCTCCGGACTGGATTATCGCTTTTTGTCTATGTGCCTTTAGCATACAATGACTCCTCTTTTTTCAGCAGTATAACACATTTATCTTACTTACTTTCCTAAGACGATCGCCCCATTCTGGCCCCCAAAGCCAAAACTCAAACACAGCACCCGCCGCACCTGACACCGACGCGGTGCCATCAGTAAATCTAAATCAAATTCTGGTGCTTTCAATCCTACAGAAGGGGGCAATAGCTGCTCCTGTAACGCCATCAGACAGAAAGCTACTCCCAAGGCCCCAGATGCTCCCAGGCTGTGACCTGTAGCTCCCTTGGTGGAACTGACAGGAACGCCTTGAGGAAATAAATATTGAATTAATTTTGCTTCGTTCTGGTCATTCAACCTCGTACTGGTGCCGTGAGCATGGATGTAGTCAATGTCAGCTGTCTCCAGGCCCGATCGCTCCAGACATTGCTTCACAGCCCCGATCGCCCTCTTCCCTCCCAGTTCTGGAACTATAGCATGATAACCATCATTTGTGAAGCCAAACCCGAGCACTCGTCCGTAAACCCGGGCTCCGCGACGCCTAGCTACTGTTGCTGACTCCAGCACCAAGACAGCTGCACCCTCCCCCAAAACCAAACCTTCGCGATTTTTGTCAAAAGGATAGGCACCAGTGGCAGCTAAGGCTCCCATCCGGGTAAAGCCTGCCAGGGTTAAGGGCGTCACTGGAGCTTCCACTGCCCCGGCGATCGCCCGCTGGCATTGACCAGTCTGGATCAGATGGAAGCCTTGAGCGATCGCCCAGAGGCCCGTAGCACAAGCAGCCATTGGCGCTAACACCGGACCAGTAGAGCCGATCGTCCGGGCCGAGGCGTGAGCCACCATATGCGGAAGGGTATCCAACCAATGGGCACCGGACATGAGAGAATCCTCTTGTAATTGTCTAGCTAGCTGTTCCCAGGAAGCCTGATGAGCGCGACTAGACCCGATCGCCACCCCAGCATCTGGCAATGGTAGGACTAGACCTGCATCGGCGATCGCCTCGGTCACCACCAGCTGAGTGAGAGTAGTTAAGTCAGCTGCCGATGTATCCTGGGTAGTGCCTCGTTCCCAGGCTCCGCCTGGGAACGCACTCCCAGGAGATGCAGCACCAGGATACATCGGAGTTTTGCCAATTAGGGCCAGAGGTCGTGGTGGCAGTTCCCGAAAAGGTTGTGAAAGCCTGATGCCAGATTCACCAGCGATCAGGCGCTGCCAACTGGTCTGTAGCATCCCTAAAGCTGACACCAGACCAATGCCAGTAACGACCACTTCCACAATTTTATTTGAGAGAGATTAGATGGATGATATAATGGTAACTGTCGAGAGTAAGGAAAAACAATCCTAGCGGCAACTAGCGGCTAGGATTGTGGTAGTGCTGGCGTGCCTTGCTCCTCTCCGCCGCTTGTCATCTAAGTAATTTCAACATTGTTTTCAGTATAACTGTATTTATTGTAACTTTAGTAATATTTAATTGACTTCCTCTCGGTTTTTTTCAATTCTCAATGAACAATTCTCAATGAACAATTCTCAATGAAACAAACACTATACGATCTAGACTTCAACTTATGGATTGAAGATCATATCAAAAAACTCAAAAATCATCGCTTTTTTGAACTGGATATCGAACACTTGATTGAGGAACTTAAAGACTTGGGGAAATCAGAAAAAAATGCCCTCGAAAGCAATTTAATGATACTTCTCGCCCATCTGCTTAAATTAACGGTACAAGCTGATGCCCCAGAAACGATGAAAAAAAGCTGGTACAGTTCTGTTGACGAACACCGCAAGCGAATCAATAAACAACTGAGTAAAACCCCTTCCTTAAAATCTTATTTACCCAAAATTTTAGAGGAATCTTATCGTGATGGTCGAGATCTGGCGATTAAAGAAGGAAAACGAGCAAGTTCTGATGAGTCCGAGTATCCTCAAGTTTGTCCTTTTGATAACGAACAAATTCTTGATGAAGAATTTTATTCATTAATAATTGAGAGTCAAAATGTAGTGATTTGACTACGGTCCTGTGTCCTCCGGTTTCAAACCCCAACCGAGAGGTTTCAGACCCCAACCGAGAGGTTTCAAACCCCAACCGAGAGGTTTCAAACCCCAACCGAGAGGTTTCAAACCCCAACCGAGAGGTTTCAAACCCCAACCGAGAGGTTTCAAACCTCAGCGGCTAGAAAAAAAACCCGCTGGCGCGGGTTTGAGGGGCGATCGCCTCAAGTCAACTAACTAACCAAAAATCAGCTTTGGATGACATTGAAACTAGACCATCATTTCATCTCAGGCTAGTGCATCCGTAATTCCATCTAGGCTTGCCGTATTAATCAGGATGTCTGCAACTCGATCGGGAGTCAAGTTAGGATTGGCTTGTAGCATCAGTGCCATCACACCAGCAACATGGGGTGCTGCCATAGATGTACCAGACCATGCGTCAATATCGTTAGCATTTGTCCTATCACTAGGAAGTAGAGATAGCACTCCTTTCCCTGGAGCCACCACATAATCCAGTTGTGGAAGACCAGCAGGGTTAGAAAAGTCAGTATAAACGAGATCGCGGTGGTCTACTGCTCCCACAGCGACTGCCAAATCATCCTCCGCGAACAGAGCTGGAACTCCGGGTCTGGTCATAGGAGTATAGTGTTGCCTTTCATTTCCTGATGCGATCGCAACAACAACATTGTTCTCTTTGGCAAACTGCAGAGCCTCTTTATACTCAGGAGACATCTCCTTTATCTCACTTTGTTCCTCATCATTACCATCGGCTCCCAAGCTCATGTTAATCACATCTGCTCCATTTGCAACAGCATAACGGATACCATTAACAACCGCGTCTGCTGCTCCGGGTCCATCTCCTAATACTCGGACTGGCATGATTTTGGCATTATAGGCAACTCCAACGGTGTCTACCTCAGAACCATTAGCATCAGTTTGAGCTCCATTTCTTAACGCTGCGATCGTTCCCGCTACATGGGTGCCATGACCGGGTTTCTTGCCGTTATCTTGGGGATCGTTATCGTTATCTACAAAATCCCATCCATTAACATCATCAACAAACCCATTGTTATCATCGTCAATCCCATTTCCAGGAATCTCATCCGTGTTAGTCCAGATGTTATCTGCCAAATCAGGATGCTTGTAGTCAACACCCGTATCTAAAACTGCGACAACAACTCCTCGACCTGTAAATCCTTTTGCCCAGACTTCTGGGACATTAATGATATTGAGATCCCCAGCATTGTTCTTGGTAGCTGCACCCGTCAGGTCGTCAACACCTGGAAAAGAACGTGCGCCGGCTGCACTAGCAACTGCTGCAGCGGCATCAATTAAGCCATAACCAAAGATGCGGTGATATTTTCCTGTGGAATCTTCGTCTGGCATCCTTGGCTCCTTTGGCGTCATTGGCGTAGCCTCCAGAGTAAGTGCATAGTCAGTGTCACCTCCAGCCTCTTCGACGACGATAAAATACTCGCCTGCATTCAAACCCTCAAGGCTAATTACCTCTGAATCGCCAATACCCTCTTGAGATGAAGCAACAATTTCATCAAGCATTACCTGACCGTCGCTGTTGTCATCTCGCGCCACATACACACCAGCATCTGCAGTTAATCCGCCAAGAGTCAAATTAAAACTACTGGTTGTCGCCAGGTTGAAGCGGTAAATATCCTCCCAGTCAACATCACCCACAAAGTCATTGAAGGTGACGGTTTCCTCAAGGGTGCCAATATCACGTGCTGTGGCCAGAGTATTACCAGCCTCATCTGGCGGAACTTCGGTACGAGGTGTGGCCTCGACAGTCAAAGCGTAGTTTGTATTCCCCTCAAACTGATCGACTACAATGAAATAATTGCCAGATTGCAAAACTTGCTCGATCTCCTCTGGATTGTTACCGGTATTATCGGAATAATAAACTAATTCCTCCGTATCCATCTCTCCATTGTTGTTAGCATCCTCAATCAGGCTGACATCAGCATCGGCATCGGCACTCAGTCCATCCAACCTGAGACTGAAGTCACTAATTGTATCCAGACTGAAGCGGTAAACGTCACTCTGGTCGGCATTACCGACGAAGTCATTGAATGTTTGGGGCTCACTGAGAGTGCCAATATTCCGTGCTGTGGCTATAGTATTACCTGCATTATCTGGTCGAACCGTTACCGGGACTGCTTCCAAGCTCAGATCGTAGTTTGTATTGCCCTCAAACTGTTCGACTAGGACAAAGTAGTCCCCTGCGAACAAAATCTGATTAATCTCTTCGGAATCGCTACCTTCATTGAAAGGTGCATCGAGAATCTCATCATCATCCAACAGGCCGTTGCCGTTGAAGTCCTCGAACAGTAGCACGTCGGCATCGCTACTAAGACCCTCAAGAGTCAGATTCAATTCGCTGGTATCCTCAAGAGTGAAGAGATAGAAGTCATAAGGATCGGCATTGTCAACAAAATCACTAAAAGTTTGACGGTCATTGAGAATACCTAGATCCCGTGCGGTGTCTAGGGTATTACCTGCATTATCTGGTCGAACCGTTACCGGGACTGCTTCCAAGCTCAGATCGTAGTTTGTATTGCCCTCAAACTGTTCGACTAGGACAAAGTAGTCCCCTGCGAACAAAATCTGATTAATCTCTTCGGAATCGCTACCTTCATTGAAAGGTGCATCGAGAATCTCATCATCATCCAACAGGCCGTTGCCGTTGAAGTCCTCGAACAGTAGCACGTCGGCATCGCTACTAAGACCCTCAAGAGTCAGATTCAATTCGCTGGTATCCTCAAGAGTGAAGAGATAGAAGTCATAAGGATCGGCATTGTCAACAAAATCACTAAAAGTTTGACGGTCATTGAGAATACCTAGATCCCGTGCGGTGTCTAGGGTATTACCTGCATTATCTGGTCGAACCGTTACCGGGACTGCTTCCAAGCTCAGATCGTAGTTTGTATTGCCCTCAAACTGTTCGACTAGGACAAAGTAGTCCCCTGCGAACAAAATCTGATTAATCTCTTCGGAATCGCTACCTTCATTGAAAGGTGCATCGAGAATCTCATCATCATCCAACAGGCCGTTGCCGTTGATGTCCTCGATCAGTAGCACGTCGGCATCGCTACTGAGACCCTCAAGAGTGAGGTTAAATTCGCTAGCTGAGTCTAAACTGAAACGATAGAAGTCTTCAGGATCGGCATCGCCAACGAAGTCACTAAACGTTTGACGGTCATTGAGAGTACCAATTTCACGTGCAGCCGTCAGGGTGTTACCTGCATTGTCTGGTGGAGCAACTACAGGGCTTGCATCTAAGGTCAGCTCATAGTTCGTATCTCCGGAATGTTGCTCGACTACAACAAAGTAGTCACCATGCTGTAATATCCCACTAATTTCTTCTTGACTATTACCTGAGTTAATAGATTCAAAGCCAACGATAAAATATTCCTCATCTTCCTGACCGTTACCATTGGTATCCTCAATGATAAACAGATCGGCATCTGCATTCATACCAGAGAGAGTAAAGTTTAAGTCACTGACCTCATCTAAGCTGAAGCTGTACATATCAACAGAATCAGCATCCCCCACCGAGTCGCTCAAGGTTCGAGCACGGCTACGATTGAGAGTACCAAGAGCCTGTGCCGTATTTAGGGTATTCCCAGGATCTGTAGGATCTGTTGGTGTCGGCGTCAAAGTGTTCAATTGCTCGATCAACTGTTCTATCTCAGCAGCAGTGGTGCGGGTGGCACCTGGGGCGATCGCCCCGTTGGTCAGAGTTTCACCCCTGAACCCAAAAAGAAAACGAATGAACAGAATCCCATCACTAAGCGCTCTCACTATGCCATTACCATCCAGATCCAGCACAGTGTGTCCCGCTGCGTCCAGGTAATTAGTAATCAGGTCAGCACTGCTCCGGGTACCATCTTCGCCAATAGCGTCCTTGGTTAAAGCATCACCCCGGAAACCGAACATGTAACGCATGATCTGTATACCATCTGTTAGTGCTGTGATGACGCCATTTCCGTCTATGTCAAGACTAATCTGCTCCTCGTTTTGGGGAGCAATGATGTTATCATCCCCAAAGCCCAACTCCATATCCCCTTCGGTCTTGTCGGTATTCTCCATCTTTATTCTGCTCCTTTAGTAGACAATTACGCAATCTTTGGTCGGGAATCACCGGTCATAGTTGAGGTTAGCATATCCCACTATTTGCCATAGAACTGTCAAATTTCAGATTACCCACTGTATACCACTTTTTGTCCATGACCACTGACATGCTCCCGGCTGCGAGGTCTATTTTCTCAAGTATTCTAAGCCTTGGACTACCCTAACCGACTTGATGCGATCGCCCTGGACAATTGAGTCTACCACATCCATCCCCTCGGTAACATATCCAAACACAGCATAGTCACCATCCAAGAACGGCAAGTCAGCTAAACAAAAATAAAACTGGGAGGAAGCCGAGTCAGGATAAGGAGAACGAGCCATTGCCACAGCACCGCGAGTATGCTCGAGCACTGGCTTTACAGAAATACTGGCGCTATTGAAAGTCTGAGAGTAAACCGGTTCTTCCGAGCCTTGAGGCGTAATTTCTAAAGGAATGTAGCGAGGCTGAGATGTCGCTGGATCTATATAACTACCAGTTCCCAGTCGTTCTGGTGAAAACTTGGGGTCTTTGCTCTGTGGATCCCCACCCTGAACCACAAACGGCTGGGGTTCCCGCACCACCCGGTGAAAGACCAGACCATCATAGACCCCCCGATCGACTAGATCGACAAAATTACCGGCAGTGATCGGAGCCTGAGATCCATCCAGGTTGATTATAATCGGCGAGTCTTTACCTTCAACCATCATCTCTACCGTGGCCTTACCCAACAGCCGAGGTAAATTGCTATTTTCCTGATTACTTGCTTGTCTCTCGGGTGCCGATGTAGTTGTCGCTTGCGACATACATCCGGCCATGAGCAAAGCAGCAATCACTAAGAATATAGATAACCTACGTTTTGCCAATATCTGCATTTTTACGTCACCTATTTGTTACCAAGTATACATAATTATCTTATTTAAACATAGGATTGAGACCGCGTAGGCGGTCCTTGTTTGTGTAGCCCCACCCTGAAGGGTGGGGGGTAAGACGCTGGCCTCAAAGACCTTCAATGGGCACTTCCAGAAAACGAGCCAACTCGGCGGCCTGATTTTCTAGTTCACTCAGGGCTAGCGGTTGCCCCACCCTCGTCAGGGGAATATTTGCCTTGCCCTTGACACGTATATAAATGGCCCGCCGAGGGTTAAGCCCTTCTTTGAGCTTGACTATTATCGCTTGGACATCTTCTAGAGGACAGCTAATCTCTATCCGGCGATTCTTACCCGGGTATCCCCAGCGGAACACAATGGCCCGGTCGGTCTGGCGATTAAATTCATTGTAACCCCCTCCCAGATCCCAGAGGATCGTTAGCCAGAGGTAAAGTGCCAACAGCAAGCCCGCTATTCCATACAGACTCATCACCAAGCCTTGAGGAACAAACATCAGTTCTTCGGGATTGCTAAACGGTAGCAGGTTGACTTGCAGGTAGCTTGAGAGTCCAGCTAGCAAGAAACCACCGGCTCCGGCGGAGACTACCGTCGCCCACCAGTAGTTACTGAACCGGCGGGAGCCTAAAACTTGCTGACGTAAGATGGCATTGTCGGTCGAGGTTGTCTGTGCTGTCATAAAACTTCTTAAACTCCGTGGGTGACTGGATTTGGCGATGCTCTTAATCTGCTCTCTAACCGGCGCGATCGCCCAATTTTATGAGAATTCATGTGAAATATTGTAAATTTTTCAATTTAGATTATTATAGTATTTATCCCGGGAAAGCCAATCCTGTCAAGGATTTGCCTATCATTCCCAGAAAACTGTGTTATGTTAAGAAAAAGAATAATTAGCCACCGGCTGACTCGTCAGCGGGTAGAAGCTAAGCTCAGGTGGTTGGTCATAGGAGAATGGCCAAGGCTCGCATAAATTTTGACTGTTTTGTCGATCGCAAAAGTGGTTATGGTACAAACATCCTTTAATAGTTCAATGGTGATGAGCGGTCGTGACCTAGAATCCACCGGGTTTGCCTGGTGGGCGGGTAACGCTCGTCTGATCGACCTGTCCGGTAAGCTACTGGGTGCTCACGTGGCCCACGCTGGTCTGATCGTATTCTGGGCTGGGGCAATGACGTTGTTTGAGGTCGCTCACTTCGTCCCGGAAAAGCCCATGTATGAGCAAGGCTTGATCTTGATGCCTCACATGGCCACTCTCGGCTGGGGTGTTGGTCCTGGCGGTGAAGTAATAGATGTCTTCCCCTACTTTGTGATTGGGGTGCTGCACCTAATTTCGTCGGCGGTTCTCGGTCTGGGGGGCCTCTATCACACCCTTCGCGGTCCCGAAACCTTAGAAGAATATTCCGACTTCTTTGGTTATGACTGGAAAGACAAGGACCAAATGACCAACATCATCGGCTACCACCTGATCCTGTTGGGTTGTGGTGCTCTGTTGCTGGTGTTTAAGGCGATTTTCTTTGGTGGTGTCTATGATACCTGGGCACCCGGTGGTGGTGACGTGCGCGTAATCACCAATCCCACCCTCAACCCCGCAGTTATCTTCGGTTATTTGCTGGACTCTCCGTTCGGTGGAAAAGGCTGGATTGTCGGCGTCAATAATATGGAAGATATCATCGGCGGTCACATCTGGATTGGTCTGATCTGCATTGGTGGTGGTGTCTGGCACATTCTGACTAAGCCTTTTGGTTGGGCGCGTCGCGCGTTTATCTGGTCTGGTGAAGCTTATCTCTCCTACAGCTTGGGGGCCCTGTGCATGATGGGCTTCATTGCCTCTGCCTACGTTTGGTTCAACAACACGGCTTATCCCAGCGAATTTTACGGTCCTACAAATGCTGAAGCCTCTCAGGCTCAGTCTTTCGTGTTCTTGGTCCGCGACCAGAAACTGGGTGCTAACATCGCTTCTTCCCAAGGTCCTACGGGTCTGGGTAAGTACCTGATGCGTTCTCCGACTGGGGAAATTATCTTCGGTGGTGAAACGATGCGTTTCTGGGATTTCCAAGGTCCCTGGTTGGAGCCTCTGCGCGGCCCCAACGGTCTGGACTTGAACAAGCTGAGGAACGATATTCAGCCTTGGCAAGTTCGTCGTGCATCTGAGTACATGACTCATGCTCCTAATGGTTCCATCAACTCTGTGGGTGGGATTATCACTGAGGCTCAAGGCTTTAACTATGTTAATCCCCGTGCTTGGCTAGCTGGCTCTCACTTCATTCTCGGTTTCTTCTTCTTAGTCGGACATCTGTGGCACGCTGGTCGCGCTCGCGCTGCTGCTGGTGGCTTTGAAAAGGGGATCGATCGGGATACGGAGCCAGTGCTCTCTATGCCTAACCTCGACTAATAATCTATCCATGTAAAGAGAATAATTTCTCTTTAACTTATCTGGGCTCCTGCATCTCACGCAGGAGCTTTTTTGACGACTGTAGAGATTTAGCTGGTTGGGAAAAAGTCGCGCTACAATAAGAGAAAATATAAGCTAATAAGTAAAGGCATTCCCATGCAAGATTCAGATCTAGCAGATGAATTTAAATGGACCGCTGAAGCTAAGGCCAAGCTGAAAAGTATTCCCTTTTTCGTGCGATCGTCCGCCCGTCAACGGATTGAGCAGTTGGCCCGGCAAACGGGGTCCGATGTGGTGACGGTCGAGATTGTCGAACAGGCCCGCGTGGAGTTTGGACAGTAAAGGAATTTAAGGGCGATCGGGCCAAAAAGCCGCCCGAACCCTTGCATGGTCCAGCTACTCGAACAAAGCCCGCCTGCGCGGGCTATTTCCGGCTCTTCGGTACTAAGTATGGTATAATGTCTAAAAAATAAGGTTGTAAGCCTTGCTGCGCAAAGCTTAGAGCCCCTTAGCATACATTCAGGAAGATTTGCATGGCTTAGCCAATTGACCAAAGCCTTACACTGCAAGGCTTTAGGCGCTTTTTAACTATAAATTTAGCTTCCCAAGTCCCGAAGACCCAGAATTTCAACAAGTGCTTCCCGCTCATCATCAATATTTGAAATCTGTTTAATTCCGTGATTCATATAGATATGAATTGACTGAAATCCTTTACCAATGACCGGTTCTACGCCTGCGCCTTGGCTCACAACCGCTCGGGTTAGACAAAAAACGCTTTCTCCAGGTATAGCAAGGGTTTGAGGCTCTTTTCAGGGCAATGAACGCATACCATTTGCACGTTGAGCCAAATAATGCAAGCACAACTACTTAACCAGGGAGTTCATGATGTTAAAGAAATACCGCCGTTTGCTCACCTTTTCTGCCGCTGGCCTCAGCGCTCTAGCGCTGAGCGCAATCCCAGCAGTGCGAGCAGCAGACCACGGAGATCACACACCTATTGAAAATGAAAATAGGGACAGGGATCGCCAGCTTCGATTGACTGACTTGTACGCATTTATCCGGGATGGCTATCTCGTCCTCATCCTCAACAGCAATCCGGAAGTCCATGAAACTGACGCTGGTGCAACCGAAGATAGTTTTAGGTTTCCTGAAAATGTGAAGTTTGAGATCAACATCGATCGCCATACTCAGGTCAACTTTGACGTCCAAGATCCTTACAGGATAGGAGGAAGGATCGTAGATCCAGAAAATATCGCCCCGGATATTGTCTTTACGATTGTGACTGATGAGAATGGGGAACCCAAACCTCCAAAGGCAACGGGACTTTCTGAGACGACGAAAATCGATTATGAGTATGGCTTGAAGGACGATCCATTTATTCGGAATACCCGCTGTGGCGCGAATGTGGCAGCGATTGTGTTACAGGTGCCTTTAAACGACATCAGCCTTCCGAATCAACCGCTGCTGATCTGGGCAACCTCTAATGAGATTTCTCATCATTCGCCAAGTGGATTCGAGCAAGTTGAGCATGCAGGCCCCCCACTACGCTCCATGTTCAATCCCCCCATAAACACCCGACCGCCGAGCCAACATCTTCAAGGGCTACGGGTACAACCGGATGTCCTCATCTTAAACCCGGACAATCTCACGAGTCAGAGACGAGTTAAGTTCCCGAATGGTCGCGAGCTCGAAGACGATGTCGTCGGTATTGTGGGACATCCGGAGGAGCCGCCGAACCGTTGGACTGAGAACGACAAGCCTTTTCGGGATGAATTTCCCTACCTTGCCGATCCGCACGATCCTCAACCCGAAAAACCTACGGATTGCGTAACCGCAGAGCCCGAAGAGGAAACGCCGTGATCTGCTGGCTGAAGGAGATCCTCAGATGCAGCTTTCACCCATCCCACCCTCGAATAGCACTTACATTCAGACCCGATTGGTGGATAATTTGGGCATGGCTGGGGGGGCTGCTGGGGGCGCAGCTAGCAGGGGAGTATATTGCGATGTCGGGCAGTTCTTCTACGGAAGCACAACGGTTACCGAGCTCAAGTGGCTGAAAATGTTGTTCTCTCTCACTCCCTCAATGGGGCGGACACTCCTAAGTTGCACACGGCGTATTCCCTTTTTTGTGCGATCGTCCGCCCGTCAACGGATTGAGCAGTTGGCCCGGCAAACGGGGTCCGATGTGGTGACGGTCGAGATTGTCGAACAGGCCCGCGTGGAGTTTGGACAGTAAGGGCGATCGCCATGTGGTTTGTAGTAAAGACTTTAGTCTTTACCCCGACCAATATCTGTTGAACGCTACAGCTTATACTCGACACGGGAACAAATTGAGCTTTTTGCCAGGGGTAAAATTTTGGTCAAACCCTTTCCCTGTCAAGGATTTGGCGATTAATCCGGCGCGGGCCAAAAAACGCAATTCCTGACCGCGCTGAGTATAACTGCTGCGAAAAACATCTATAATTGAAAGATAGCCAATTGCTACCCATCACCTGCCTGATGCCAGAACCAAGACCAACCGTATATATCGAGACAAGTGTAATCAGTTATTTGACAGCAAGACCGAGTCGCGATCTAATAGTAGCAGCCCATCAACAGATCACCCACCGAATGGTGGGAGACAGCATTACCCAATTATGAAGCAGTCATTTCCCCGACTGTAGAGGAAGAAATTGCCAAGGGAGATAGTCAAGCAGCACAGTTACGCCAAGCACAAGTGTCTGGTTTGGCAGTTTTAGAGATAACGCCAGCAGTGCGTAGCCTCGCAAACATATATTTTGAAGCGCTGCAAATACCCTTAAAAGCTAGAGCTGATTCCTATCATTTGGCTTTAGCTTCAAACCAGGGGATTGATTTTTTGGTATCTTGGAACTGTACCCATATCGTCAATGGCAATTTTAAGAGAAAAATTGAAAGCATTAATGCTCGATATGGAATCCGCACTCCGATAATTTGTACACCAGCAGAATTAATGGAGCTTGAATATGACACGAGACCCAATTCTTGAAGAAATCCGTCGTATCCGTCTGGAAATGGACGAAGCTTGCCAACATGATGAGCAGCTTTTCTATGAGTATATGTGCCAAGTTCAGGAAAAGTATCGCGATCGCCTGGTCCGGCGCAGTCCCCAACCGGCACTGATTCCATCATCAATGCCTCTTCCCGAACAAGCGCACAAAGGAGATCCTAAAGCAAGCGCAACTTAGCTATAAATGCCCCCATAGAGGCGATCGCCCTTGTTCCTTGAGAATAGCTGCGATCGCCTCTGCGCTCTCACAATCGCGTTTCATAAAGCAATAGTTATCGAACCTTGTTATAATGATATCAGCAAGTCAGGATAAAATACCATGCTCATAGCCATTGACGATGACATATTCCAAGCCAGCGGGATGTCGGAAGCCGAGTTTACCCTAGAAATTATCATTATGCTGTTCCAAAAAAAGAAAATCAGTATTGGAAAAGCTGCCCACCTTGCCCGCATGCACTTACTTCAGTTTCAACATGAACTCGCAAGTCGAAAAATTCCCGTCCATTACGACGTTGCTGATTTTGAAACAGACCTGGAGAACCTACGGGAGATGGGTCGCTTATGATTGTCGTCAGTAACACTTCGCCTATCACTAATTTAGCAGCGGTAGGACAGCTACATCTCTTACAACAACTCTACAACAACATCATTATTCCCTCAGCGGTTTACCAGGAATTGACTCGCCAAGGGGATACAATTCCCGGTGCAATGGAACTGCAGACTGAAAATTGGATTCAGACGCAAAATATTACCAACTTAACACTGGCAACTTACCTGCAAACTCAACTGCATGAAGGAGAATCAGAAGCTATTGTCCTGGCGATCGCATTAAATGCGGACTGGTTGCTAATAGATGAAGAATTGGGCAGAAAAGTCGCTGCTGAATATGGACTGAAATTCACGGGAATTTTAGGAGTATTGATTGAAGCAAAACACAAAGGTTTGATTGCGGCTGTCAAACCGATTCTGGATGATTTAATTACTATAGCAGAATTCTGGGTAAGCGATCGGCTATACGATCGCGTCTTGCAAGCAGTAGGAGAATAGCGATCGCCGTTTATCCTGGGAGAATAGCTGCGATCGCCATTTTCTCAACAACCTGCTAAAACTTAATATTTTTCCACTCCTGTGCTTCGGTAAACAATCTCAAGTGTTTAACATTTTTAGTAGCAACAACAATATTGACCTGGATATGCTTCTGCGAGCAGTTTCCACTGAGCAGAGATAATGATATCTGCATCAATATTTTTATTGTCAGCTGTATGCATTCCTTGACTCCGCGCCACCGCCCACAGTTGAGCTGCTTCTTTCATTACTCTTTTAGTCAGGGGTAAAAAATCAATCACTTGTTGCAGCGTATCTAGCTTATCTATCCCGGCAACATTGGGTTTTGTAATTGATGCCAGAAGCAAACCTCTCCTGACTTCATAATCACAAATATCTGAAGTTACCCTTCTAGCAAGTAAACCCTCAAACCATTGTTTACATTCTTTGGCTTCTCCAGTATTGTGGGGCGACGCAACTAAACCCAGTATTCCCGTATCTAATAAAACAATCATTCAATGAAGTAAATCTTATGTCCTGGCAAGCGCGTACTATCAATAATTTCCTGAAAATATTCAAAATATATTTCCCTTTGTTTTGATTCCTCTTCCGTAACTTCTTCTTCCAGCCATCCTCTTATTAGTTCGATCGCCGCTTGATTTTTTTGCAATTGTTCCTCTGGCGATCGCCCCTTATGTTTCAAAAATGGGGTCAACTCATTTTCACGATTTCCGTCCAACTGCTCTAACATGGGTGCGACTCTCCGATTATTTCCTGATATCTCTATTATAGACAATCCCCGTACAGAATGTCAAGGCCTCCAGACTAGGCGCGTGACAAACCGTTTTCCGGAAGCAGATGCTAAGTGCGCGACGTAGAAGCGCTTCGCCTGCTGCTTCATAAGCAATAATTAAAGACTCCTTCGTTTCTATTGCATTAGCTACCGTCAATGTAGACTTTTTGGCGAACGAAAATATCACTATAAACCTGGTCGATATTCATCTTGGTAATATTGTCAAAAAATACCAGAATTCGCACGCGCCGCAGGGTTAGTTTTGGGCAATAATGGCACTTTTCGCACATGGGGGCGATCGCCCTTTTACTCATTAAAGATGAAACAACCCTTTTATTCTTTTAATCACTTGAGAAGTTAACTGCCCGAAAATAGTTGAGTTAAAGTCTTCTTAACCTCGTTAACTTTCTGATAGGCGTTTCTTACGTTGTTGTGATACACTGCATTATTAGGATTAAGGCGAATCGCTTCTCGATACTCCTCGATCGCTTTTTCTAGCTCATCTTGCTTGTACAGGGCGTCTCCTAAGTTGTTGTGATACACTGCCTCATCAGGATTAAGGCGAATCGCTTCTACTGCATATATTTGTGGCTTCATTGCTGGAGCTGCTTGTCTCACCTTGTGACTGGTGTAATTGTGCAACTCCTTCACAGAAATCTCGCCATCGTTATCTAGATCTGCTGCTCCAGTATCAATGCCCTCAATCAGATAACGGGTGTAAATCGATAGTTCTGATTCTTGGCCCGCCAAAGAATACTCTGCTGAACCAGAAGATGTCAGAACAACCTGCCTCTTTCCTGGGGCTTTGACTAGCAATCCAGGAAGACCATCTTCATCAGTTGCTGCAATACCTGGAAGGACGATCGGAATATCAGGTTCTGTATACAGAATATACCGTTACTGCTTGATGCCGGATGGACCGGTAAAGGGCGATCGCCCTGTTGATGTATGTCATTCATACATCCGATCGGTAGGGGCACGGCATCAGTAGGACAGCAACCACACCTACTACTAATCAAAAGTAGAAATAACAATGGGACTGATAAATTTGTTCGATGAACTGAATCAAAAGATGATAAAATTCCATCATCTGAAACAGTACGCAGAGGCTGTAACTTATGCCGAACAAGCATTAGATATAGCGCGAGAAATATGGGGAGAGTCTCATCTCAGGGTGGCTACCAGTATTCAAAATTTGGCAGGACTCTACAAAAGTCAAGGACGCTGGATCGAATCTGAATGCTTGTATAAGGACGCCTTGCAGATGATGAGACGCCTGTTGGGAGACTCTCATGTCGATGTGGCTATCAGTCTGAATAATTTAGCAGAACTCTACGAAAATCAAGGACGCTGGATCGAATCTGAATGCTTGTATAAGGACGCCTTGCAGATGATGAGACGCTTATTGGGAAATGAACATCTCGATGTGGCTACCTGCCTTTCTAATTTCGCATTACTGTATGAAACGCAAGGACACTGGAGTGAATGTGAAGCATTGTATATAGAAGCCTTGCAGATGAGGATACGCCTGTTGGGAGACGAACATCCCCTGGTTGCTAAAAGTCTTGATAATTTAGGAGACGTATATTATAGCCAAGGATGCTTCAGCAAAGCCGAACAATTCTATCTAGAAGCATCGCAGATGAGGGAACGCCTGGGAGACGCTCATCGGGTGCGGTCAAAACCCGTTGGTAGGAGACCTCCCCGCCCGAACCGGGTGTGGTCAAAAACAGTTGGTACGGGTAAATTCTCGCTGGGTGCGAGTTGCCTGAGGAGAGGACATCTGTAAACTTATGTCATAATTTTTCGCCAGAATGCTGAGCCCCTACAGGGGTATCCGACAGATGGGAGGGCCCATAAACGATCAACGGGTTTTGACCACACCCTAGAAGCACCCCTATTCCCGATCATATAGGATCTGTACCTTATTCGCTAAATGTTGCAACTGAGCTGCCCAATCGGTAGGATCGTAAGCTAGGCGGGGCATATCGCTTTCACCGCATCCGAGTAAGTCCGGATTGTAAATGGGATTGCGGTGACCTTGATGATACCATTGGGAGCATAATCAGCGCCAAAACTGCCCCGATAATCCCACCCCGATGGAATGAATCAACAGTAGGGGAATGCCAGTAGCAGCAGTGGGGGCAGTTGGGTAATGCACGGAGTAGGCACAGCGATAATTCTGCACCAGGGAGACCCTGGTTACGAGGGGTTTGTCTTATTTTTCCTCGTTTTCCTCGTTCCCAGGGAGACCCTGGGAACGAGCGCTCTGAGGCTCTGCCTCTTGTCTTATACCATCTCTTGGGAACTCGACGTCCCCGGGTTTGGGAGGCGATAACCTTGTTAAGGTTAGCTGTCAACTCTTCTATTGTCAGTAGTGGAGAGGGATAGACAGTGGTGTTAGCCGTTAATCCGGCGATTAAGCCGTTAGCGAGGGCAATAACTTCTGGTTCAGTTCTTGGAAATTTAGCCATTTTTTCCTCTTTGTTTATCTCTATTTGAATTACAGTGTCGCCGTGCCCGGCACGGCGACCTTGGGAGCGGCTGCTGGCGCCGAGCGTCAGAAACTTGTACCACGCAATCTGTTTACACTAGGTTTACAGTAAGCTATTGTAAGCCTACAATAGCTTACTGTAAACCTAGTGTAAGCTATTGTAAGCCAGCAATGTTCTTTATAAGCCTCCAATAGCTTATTGTAAGCCAGTAATAGTTCGTTGTAAGCCAGCAATAGGTTATTGTACGCCAGTAATAGTTTCTTGTAAGCCAACAATAGCTTATTGTCCGCACACTCGTAGAGCGTGTCCCGCTGGGAACGCACCCGGTGAGGATCAGCCCTTGAGCGAGAGATATTTGCAGTCGGTAACAGACAGACTTCAGCCTCGTTAAGAGGGGACCGCCTGGAAACGCGGGGGGCTGTCTTTTTTAAGGGGGGTAGCGTGGGCTTTGTTCATGTAGCCGGACCCCTCGTTCCCACGGCTCTGCCTGGGAACGGGTTCGGGCGGCGCTACACCCCCCCAACCTACTCCTTTATATCCTGCACCAACTGATAAAACGGCTGCCAATTATCGGACGCTACAATTTGCTCCCACACAGATTCGATCGCAGGTCTGAGTAACACCGTTTTCGGATTATACTTTTCTAAGCGACTCGCAACATTATCCATCTCCGCAGCAGGTAAACTCTGCAAAACCCCCTGATATAATCTTCGCCATTTCTCCCAAGGAACAGCCGAAGCAAAATTAGGGATAAGTTCGGCATCATCCCGCCAGCTGGGCTCGAACTCCTCACTCAAAGCCATGAAAAACTGCTGATAACCTACCTGCGTATCTTTTAACACCTCAATTGTCAGTTTCAGTAACTCCTCTGCTTCCCCTCCTGACTCTAACCCCAGTCTCTTCATCATTAATTCTCGATAGCTACTCTGATAATACTCGTCAAATCTTGCTAAAATACTGTCCATCTCTGCCGCAGGAATTACCTTTGATAATGCCACCTGCAACATTTCTAAATTCCACTTGCAGACTTGCGACTGATTACCGTAACTGTAACGTCCGTAATAATCGAAATAGGCAGCAGTAAAATTGGGATTGTAATGGGGGATGAAAGCGTAGGGACCGTAATCAAAACTTTCCCCAGTAATCGACATATTATCCGTATTCAACACCCCATGGCAAAACCCAGCTGCCATCCACTGCGCTACTAAGGCAGCTACCCGTTGCACTAATTCTTCATAAAATCGCAGGTATCTGTCAGCTGCACTCTCCTTTATAACCAAGGGAGGATGGGGAGGATAATAAATATCAATTACATGGTCTAACAGCTTCTCGATCAAATCGGTACGCTCAAAATAACGCAACCTTTCAAAGGTGCCAAAGCGGATGTGGGAACGACTGAAACGCACCATTACACTGGAACGAGTCGGAGATGGTTCGTCTCCCCGCCATAGCTGTTCCCCCGTTTCCACCATGCTCAAACAGCGGGATGTACAGACTCCCAGGCGATGTAATGCTTCAGCTGCTAAAACTTCCCGCACTCCACCTTTGAGGGTGAGTCTGCCATCAGCCCCGCGAGAATAGGGCGTCCGGCCAGAACCTTTCGTGCCCAAGTCGTATAATTCCCCATCCATACCCCGTACTTGTCCGTAGAGAAAACCTCGGCCATCTCCCAGCTGGGGATTATATGTCCCAAACTGATAGCCGTGGTAACGCAGTGCCAAAAAGGGACGCACTCCTTGCAATTTGCCAAAGGCTTCGATAAAATCTTCATCTCTCACCTGTTTGGGGTCTAACCCCAGCTGGGATAGCAGGTCGTCATTCCGCCATCTCAGGATATCCTGGGGAAATTCCGCCGCTCCGACTTCATCGTAGTAGTCGTCTCCCAAGGATTCCAGAGCGGGTTCGTAGTCGAGACTTAGTAAGGGATTGGATGAATTATGCTTGCTGTTAGTTTCAGTTTGCGTCATTTGGGTGTGGTCAAAAACAGTTGGTACGGGGAAATTCTCGCTGGGTGCGAGTTGCCTGAGGAGAGGACATCTGCAAATCTCTCGTTCCCTGGGAACGAGCAATCTGAGGCGGAGCCTCTTGTGAGCTTGTGATTTCTGGGACTCCTATGTGCTCCGCCGTCGAGGCCAGGAGGCAGAGCCTCAACGGAACGTGACCAGGTCACGAGGGTGTGGTCAAAACCCGTTGGTAGGAGAACTACTTTTGACCACACCCGTGTCATTTGGACTACAATTTATAGGTGAGTAGCCACCACAACTATCATACAGGAATTTGATGCCAGTTTTAACAGATGCTAAAGATGAAGATTGTGACGAGGATGAAGAGGAGAGCGATCTGATCTCCTCTCCCCCTTTTCTAGGCGCTTTCGCGCCTGGCAAGCACTAAAGTGCTTACTACGAACGGCCTTTACTCCATCTGACCCAGGCGGCGGATATTCAGGATATCGCTCATCTTTTTAATTTGGTTACAGATCCGCTCGAATTGCCCCAGGTTGCAAATATCCATTCCCAAGTCGATCGTCGCTGGCTTACCCCGGTTCGTGTTTACCTGGGCATTACGGACATTTATGCCGTGCTCGCTCAAGTGCGATAAAATGTCTTTTAGTACGCCCACCCGATCGATCGCTTCAATTTGCACCTGCACCGTGTAAGTTAGCGCACGCCTTGTCTCGCTATTAGTAGCCTTCCAGCTCACCGGGATCAGCCTCCCGCCCTCTATTTGATCCAAATTCGGACAGCCTTGCTTATGTATAGAAATTCCCCGCATCCGCGTCACCACTCCCATAATTGCTTCCCCTGGAATTGGGTTGCAGCACCCAGCTAGATGATGCAACAATCCTTCTACACCCGCGATCGGGCAAGCATGACTGGACTTGGCATCTTGCTGAGGAGGGGATGATGTTAGGAGATTGAAAATCTTGGACTCTGTGGACAGATTTTCCACTGGTTCTTTGGCTTTATTCCCATCCCCGATCCGATTTACTACCGTATTCAGCGTTACCTCACCGTATCCCAAACCTGCCAGTAAATCTTCCACCCGCTGGTAATTGCAGCGCTCTGCTACCGCCTGCATCTGTTCTGATTTTAGCAAAGCTTCTAAACCTTTTTTCCCCAACTCTTTCTCCAGCATTTCCCTGCCGCGAGCGATGTTCTCTTCCTGGTGCGATCGCTTGTACCATTGGCGAATGCGGTTCCGCGCCCCTGTAGTTTTGACAAAATTCAGCCAGTCCAAGCTCGGGTGGCTATTTTTCTGGGTGATAATCTCCACAATGTCGCCATTTTTCAGCTCCGTATCCAGAGACACCATCCGGGAGTTCACTTTTGCACCCGCACAATGGTTCCCTACCTCCGTGTGAATCCGATAGGCAAAGTCTACCGGTGTCGATCCTCGCTTGAGGGAAAGCACATCCCCGAGGGGTGTAAACACATACACCTCGTCTTCAAATAAATCATCTCTGATATGCTCCATATATTCCTGAGCATCCTTGAGGTCTTTCTGCCAGTCTAGCAGCTGCCGCAGCCAAGTAAACTTTTCCTCCACTCCTGTCAGCTGGGTATTGCTCGACCCCGTTTCTTTATATTTCCAATGGGCCGCAATCCCATATTCTGCTATATAATGCATGTCTTGGGTGCGGATCTGCACTTCCAGGGGACGACCTGTTGGACCTATCACTCCCGTATGCAATGATTGATAGCGGTTTGGCTTCGGTAAACCGATGTAATCTTTAAATCGACCCGGAATGGGACGGTACGCATCATGGACGATCGCCAATGCCCTGTAACATTCATCCTTTGTCTGGGTCAGGATCCGCACCGCAGCGATATCAAAGATTTCCTCGAATTGCTTCTGCTGCCGCTGCATCTTCTGGTATATGCTGTACAGGTGCTTGGGACGCCCGCTAATCTCGGCTTTGGTGATGCCAATTTGCTCCAGACGCAGTTGCAGAATTTCGATCGCGTTTTCCAGTCTCTTTTCCCGGTCTACCCGCTTTTCTGCGACCAACTCCTGTATAAGCCGGTAATAATCCGGTTCTATATACTTAAATGCTAGGTCTTCTAGTTCCCACTTAAACCGCCCGATCCCCAGTCGGTTCGCCAGTGGTGCAAATATTTCTCGGGTTTCCAGGGCAATTTGGCGCTGCTTGTCTGAGGACATATATTGCAGGGTCCGCATGTTGTGCAGTCTATCTGCCAGCTTCACTACGATCACCCGGATGTCTTTTGCCATTGCCAGGAACATGCGGCGGAAGTTCTCCGCTTGGCGTTCTGTTTTACTGGAGAACTTAAACTTGGAGAGTTTGGTCACCCCTTCCACCATTTGCCGCACTTCTGGGCCAAACCGAGCTTCGATCTCTTCTGCCGTCACCTCGGTGTCTTCTACTACGTCGTGTAGGAACCCGGCGGCAATCATTACTGCACTACCGCCTAATTCCCGCAACAGTCCGGCCACGGCAACCGGATGGGAAATGTAGGGTTCTCCTGATTTCCGGTTTTGACCTTTGTGCAGTTGGTAGGCAAATTCAAACGCCTCACATATTAATCTCCTGTCTGTCTGGGATATTTCTGCTGGGTCCGGACTGGCGACCTCCGGTACGATCATACATGAGTGTAGCCAGTCAGGAATAACAGATTCAGCTGGTGTAACAGATGGTGCGGTTGGAGCCATTAATTTCATGTTATTAGTCCTATTAGGTTTCTATATCAGTGACTTCAATATCTGCCCTCTTTCCTTTTATTAGGTTGCCTCTATCAAAATTATGCCTAGCAACCTAATTGATTTCAGATGGTAATCTTTGTTTATGCCTTTTTATCAATATATACAAATTTCTTTACATTCGGGAAAAATAATGACGAAGCTCATGTTGCCCAACAGCCATCGCCAATGCTATCAGGAGTTTAAACAGGCCCTGGAAGATTTACAGGTGACGGTATCCTCTGGTCAGTCTGACCCTGACTTGGCGGGGATACAAAGGTTTTTCCAGGAGCAGGTGGCCAGTTTGACTGCTGAGGGGATCGATCCCTCCCTAGTCTCGCGATGGCAGTCGGTACAAACGGAAATGCACAAACAAATGCGCTTGTTGGCTGTCGATCTGACATTTTTCCAGGCATCTCGCCAGCTATCTACCAGAGAACAGCGGCAAAGGCAAATAGTCTCACGCCTGCAAACCTCGATCGGCTACTGCGAGGTGCTGGTGACTGGTGAAACCTGACGGGTGCGGTCAAAACCCGTTCCCCGTGGGAACGAGGGGTCCGGCTACAGGAACAAAGCAATGTCCGGAGCGATTTTTCGCGACTCCTGGCCCTCCCCGCTGCGAGTGGCAACCAACAGGCCTCCGGGCAGGCATCCGGTTATCAACTACTTGTGACCGCACCCTGGTGCCATCCATTGCCCCACTCGACCTCTCGGTTGGGGTTTTAAACCTCTCGGTTGGGGTTTTGGACCTCTCGGTTGGGGTTTTAAACCTCTCGGTTGAGGTTTTGGACCTCTCGGTTGGGGTTTTAAACCTCTCGGTTGAGGTTTTGAACCTCTCGGTTGAGGTTTTGGACCTCTCGGTTGGGGTTTTAAACCTCTCGGTTGAGGTTTTGAACCTCTCGGTTGAGGTTTTGGACCTCTCGGTTGGGGTTTTAAACCTCTCGGTTGAGGTTTTGGACCTCTCGGTTGGGGTTTGAAACCTCTCGGTTGGGGTTTTGGACCTCTCGGTTGGCCTACCAGGGCGGTTTCATTCTTCCGGGCCAATCACGACTAATATCATACAGTCAAAATGTTTGCACTCCGATCCCAGGAAACTTAGTCCCATGGAGTTCGGCAATCGGAAATCTCAAATCTTTGCATCTTTAATGATATGACTCAGATCGATTGGCTAATTGTACTGCTGTACCTGATCTCGACCCTCTCTTTGGGGCTGTACCTCTCCCGTAAGGCATCCCGGAATTTAGAAGAGTTCTTTGTCAGCGGGCGCAGTCTCCCCTGGTGGTTAGCGGGGACGAGTATGGCCGCTACAACTTTTTCCATCGACACGCCCCTTTACATTGCTGGCTTGGTGGCCACTAGGGGCATTGCGGGTAATTGGGAATGGTGGAGTTTTGGGGTTGCCCATGTGGTGATGATCTATATCTTCGCCCGCATGTGGCGGCGTTCCCAGGTTGTCACCGATGCCCAGTTAACGGAAATTCGCTACGGTGGTCAGATGGCAGCGGTACTGCGGGCCTGTAAGGCGTTCCTGTTTGCCGTACCCATTAACTGCATTGGCATCGGTTACGCCATGCTAGCAATGGTAAAGGTTGTCGATGCCCTGGAACTCTGGCAAAGTCTGGGAATTAATCCCGGAGATAATGTCAAGCTGGCCAGTGTGGTCGGCGTTAGCTGCTTGGTGCTAGTTTATGCTGGTTTCTCGGGACTTTGGGGTGTCGTTGCTACGGACTTTCTGCAGTTCTTCTTGGGGTTGACAGGGGCGATCGCCGTTGCCATAGTTACAGTTAACCATGTCGGTGGCATCCGAGAGTTACTTCCTGCTGTCCAGGAGACCACCTCCCAAGATGTCCTCTCCTTCTTTCCCCTGGATAGTCAAACTGCTGGCATTACTGCCAGTACATTTTTTGCCTATATCTTTATCCAGTGGTGGGCCTTTCGCCGCAGTGATGGCGGTGGGGAGTTCATTCAGCGCCTGATCGCTGCCAAGGACGAAGCGGAAGCTGAAAAAGCTGCTTGGTTTTTCAATATTCTCCATTATATTATCCGTACCTGGCCTTGGGTGCTAGTGGCCTTGGCAGCAATTGTTATCTATCCCGACTTGGCAGATAAAGAGTTGGGTTATCCCAAACTGATGCTTGACTTTCTCCCACCTGTCATGCTGGGTTTGGTCGTTGCTTCCCTGTTGGCCGCTTTTATGAGTACCGTTTCTACTTCCATTAACTGGGGTGCTTCTTATCTGACCAACGATCTATATCTACGCTTTGTTAACCCCGATGCCAGTCAGAACTCCCTGGTATCTGTGGGACGAGTATCTTCTATTTTAGTTACAGTCTTAGGTGCTGTGGCTGCCTTTTTTGCCCGAGATGTCGCTACCGTGTTTCGCTTGGTGATTGCCATTGGCACTGGACCTGGGTTAGTGCTAATTCTGCGCTGGTTCTGGTGGCGGATCAATGCTGGGGCGGAACTGGCGGCTATGGTTGGGGGATTTGTAGTCGGGTTAACTACCAGTGTAGTGCCCGTGCTGACAATTTCTGACTTTGGTTTGCGTCTGATGGTGACTTCTGGCATTTCCGCCCTTCTCTGGGTGACGGTCATGCTATTGACGCCTCCAGAGTCCGACGAAACTTTGGATAATTTCTATCGGTTGGTGCGTCCGGGTGGTCCGGGTTGGCGGCGTCAGCAGCAACGTACTGGTTTGTTACCAGTCCAAGACTTGGCCAGCGATCTGATACGGGTCTTCGCTGCTATCTTACTGTTATTTGGCGCGATGTTCGCTACAGGTGGCTTTTTATTACTCCAGTCAGCGACAGGTTGGGTGTCCCTGACTGTGGCTGTGGTAGGTTGGTTATGGTTGCGTCAACTGCATAAAAAGCCTGTCAAACCCATGCCCAGACCTGGATTAGATGATGATGACAATCTGTTTTAAAGATCGACTATGATATACTTACTCTTACTGACGAGTCAGCACTACTATTAATCGATCGCTAACGGGGCACGGAAACACTGAAGTGTTTACTACGAACGTGCCAGGCTAAATCAGCGGACAACTGGTTTCACCCGATCGCCTATTCAACGCACTCTAATAACGTTTAATCGAACCATCGGGCATTGTGGCCCCACCCAGGAAAGCACCCATGAGATTGGCAGTACTCAGTTCGGCATTGAAAAAGTTGGCATTACTCAGGTCGGCATCCGTCAAGTCTGCTCTGGCCAGGTAAGCATCAATCAATTCAGCACCCATCAGAGAAGCACCCCGCAGATTAGCCCGACTCAAGTCACTCCTATTCATTTTGACATTACTCATGTCAGCCCTACTCAGATTTGCCTTTTTCAAAATGGCCTCAGCCAATAAGGCATTACGCAGTCTGACATCAGACAGGTCGGCATCCGCAAGGTTCGCCCTCGGGAGATTAGCACCAGTCAGGTTGGCGCCACTTAAGTTTACACCACTCAGCATTAGTCAGGTTGGCACCACTCAGTTCCGCATTACGCAGGGTCGCTTCCCAAAGGTTAGCACCACTCAGGTCCACCTTAGCAGTCAGGTTGACACCCCGTAGGTCTGCCTTATGCAGGCATGTTCCCCGTAGGGTAGCATAATAAATTCTCCTCTCCTTCCGCAGGTTGGCACCCCGCAGACAGGCACCTATCAGGTTGGCACCATTCAAGTTCGCCCCCCGCAGGTCTGCCTCCATCAGATTCGCATCCAGCAGAGAAGCTAATGTTAGATTAGTGTTACGCAGGTCTGCACGCTGTAACATGGCACCATGTAAATCGGCATCAGACAAGTCCGCAGCAGTTAGAGTCGCTTGATTTAAGTGAGCGCCACAAAGCCTTGCTCTCATGAGATTTGACCTGCTGAGGTTGGCCCGACTCAGGAATGTAAATATCAGGTAAGCTCCCCCTAGACTTGCCCTATCTAGATCTATCCCAATCAAGTCTGCATCACTCAGATCTACGCGACTCAGGTTGACACCAATAAACTTGGTCTCTCCTGCTGCATATCTACTCAGAAGTTCATTGACATCCATATCTTTATTTGAAAATTGAGCAATTGTTAATTGAGCAATTGTTAATTATCCAGTTCTTGCATTTTTCTTTCCTCATTCGATTATGATGGTAAAAACTGACGGGTACTATCATCATCGGAATCATCAATTACCGTGGCCGACATCAGTCCTGTTTGCGCCTCATCGATTACCGTGGCCGACATCGGTGCTGTCGCCTGCTGGGAATTTACCATTCTTCTCATGGATTCAGCCAGATTACTATTAAATTCTGGAGTTTGATTGGACAACCCTTGTCCCTGGGTATAGAATGGTCTGAGCGCTTGGATAATTGCACCAGCTGCTTGATTGCTTTCGGACGGGTCGCGCAGGCATTTAGCAGTCTCGCATAGCTTATACTGCAGTTGCTCGATAGTGGTGCATTCCTGAAATAGTCTGAGCAGCAAATCATCCAGTTCCTGGTTTTTAATGGTTAACCAGTCTTCCTGGTTGAAAGTGAATATCTGCTCTATTGTCGAGAAGATCAGGATTTTTGCCCGCAGGGGGTTAGTGCACTTCATCACTTCCAGTCGCAAATCGAAGGGATCGTAGGCCCGTCTAGTATCGCATAATTCCCAGGATGCGGGTGGTTGTGCTGCTGAAGCATCAACTGGGACCATCATATCTTCCGGTTGGGTTAAGATTAGTTGCGTTGAATCTTCGGCATCTGGATCTGGGTATAAATTGCTGACATGACTAATGATTGTGTTGGCAACCAAAGAATACTCTTTGGGTTTGTTCAGACTTTTGACCACCTTGTCTAGACTGGCTGTTAATTGTTCTAGACTCGGATACAATTGACATAATTTTTGGATTAAATCCTGTAATGATAAACTTGCTAGTTTGTTAGCATCGTTCTCCCAGATATTTCTACAAACAAAAACCATCATTTTTTTGATTTTTCATGCTGTTCTAACTGATTTACGACATCATTTATAGGAGAGAAAGTCATCATTTTTTTAATCCAAGTCAGTAGCATAGCCTGTAGGACGGGGGTCTCGCCTGTCCGGAGGTGGTCACTCGGCCTAGACTGGTGGGCCTGATACCCGTTCGCCGATCGCAAGCTTGACAGAGTAGGCAACCATGAGGAATAATAACAGATTGTCTGCTCTTACCTGCTCGGATCGGGTTGAGAAGTTCTAAAAGCTGGGGCCTTCAAAGCCCAGCTACCTGTACGGCATCCTTTAGGAGACAATTGCATGAGTTACGCAATCATCGAAACTGGCGGCAAACAGCTGCGCGTAGAAGCCGGTCGCTTTTACGATATCGAACGGCTGCCAGTGGAAGCAGAAGAGAAGGTCTCGATCGACAAAGTCTTGTTTGTGCAGCATAATGGGGACGTGCATATCGGTCAGCCCCTAGTGGCAGGTGCAACGGTGGAAGGCACGGTGCTGCGACAGTTCCGAGGGCGTAAAGTTCTAGTTTATAAGATGCGCCCAAAAAAGAAAACTCGCAAGAAGCGGGGACATCGCCAGGAAATTACGCGGCTGATCATTGACTCGATTAATCTCAATGGTACAGTACTAGCATCAGTGGAAACGACAGCTGAGGTAGTAATAGCTGAAAAAATACTGGATCCAGCACCAGAGTCAGCAGTACCAGAGTCAGCACTAGCGGAAACTACAGTAGAAGTGGCATCAACTGAAGTAGCCTCAACACCCACTGAAGCAGCAGTTGAGACACCAGCAGATCCAGGGACTGAGGCACCAGCGGAAACAGCAGAGGCTGAAACTCAGGAACAATAATGACAATTTTTTTAGTCGGTATGATACCGACTTCTACCGAGTTCCTTTCCGCCTGGTCTCTGGAGGTTTGAACCCCAAGTATCAATTGACATGACGCGATCTATCACCCATGTCAAGTGATACTTGAGGCGGGGTAACTCCCAAACCTGGTGCCGTGGCTCAGCCACGACACCAGGTTACAGGGCTTGTAAGATGTGAATGTAAGAATATGGGAGGAAAATCATGGCTCACAAGAAAGGAACGGGTAGTACTCGTAACGGACGGGACTCGAATGCTCAACGCTTGGGCGTTAAACGCTATGGCGGTCAAGTGGTTAGGGCTGGTAATATCTTGGTGCGTCAGCGCGGCACCAAGTTTCACCCAGGTAAAAATGTCGGTATCGGTTCCGATGACACTCTGTTCGCCCTGATGGATGGGGTTGTGACCTTTGAGCGCAAAAGAGGCCGCAAGCAGGTGAGTATTTATCTTGTGGCAGCTTCCGCATCTTAACTGAGTAGCACTGTGGTTGACGGACCGAAAATGTAACGAAACTTGTAGAAGCACCTATTCCGGGTGCTTTTTTGTTGCCGATCGGCTATAAACTATTCTCGCTGCAAGTAGAAAATCGCGAGAACTCTCATTATGTTTCCAATACATCGTCCTCGCCGCCTCCGGAGTACGCCCCAACTACGGCGGATGGTGCGCGAGACATCTGTTACTGCTAGCGATCTGATTTACCCTCTGTTTGCTGTACCGGGAGAGGGAGTCGCTAATGAAGTTAAATCCATGCCTGGAGTCTACCAGCTGTCGGTAGACAAAATTGTCGAAGAGGCAAAACAAGTCTACGATCTGGGCATCCCGTCGATTATCCTATTCGGCATTCCTGAAAGTAAGGATACTGAGGCCACGGGGGCTTGGCATGATTGCGGGATGATCCAAAAAGCTACTACTGCCATTAAAGAAGCGGTTCCCGATCTGGTAGTGATTGCTGATACCTGCTTGTGCGAATATACCAGTCACGGTCACTGCGGCTATCTGGAGATGGGGGACTTGACGGGTCGAGTTTTGAACGATCCTACCCTGGAGTTGCTGAAGAAAACAGCGATATCCCAAGTGCAGGCGGGTGCTGATATTATCGCTCCTTCGGGGATGATGGATGGGTTCGTTCAGGCGATTCGATCGGGTTTGGATGAGGCGGGTTTCCCAGATATCCCCATTCTCTCCTATGCTGCCAAGTATGCTTCCTCTTATTATGGTCCGTTCCGGGATGCGGCCGATGGCGCACCCCAATTTGGCGATCGCGCCACCTACCAGATGGATCCGGGAAATAGCCGGGAAGCCCTCAAGGAAGTGGCCCTGGACGTAGCGGAAGGGGCAGATATGATCATGGTCAAGCCAGCTTTAGCCTATATGGATATTATCTGGCAGGTGAAGCAGGCGACTAATTTACCCGTTGCAGCTTACAATGTTTCTGGGGAATATGCTATGGTGAAGGCGGCTGCTGGCAATGGCTGGCTGAATGAAGAACGGGTGGTGATGGAAACTTTAACTAGCTTTAAGCGTGCGGGTGCTGATTTGATTCTCACTTATCACGCTAAGGATGCTGTCCGTTGGTTGAAATAGTCGTAGGTTGATGTCGAAAAACCGCGCCGTTTGTAGCAAGCACTTTAGGACTTGCCGTTTGTAGCAAGCACTTTAAGACTTGCCGTTTGCAGTAAGCACTTTAGTGCTTGCTACTTGTGGACGGAGGTTAGTATAAGCTGTCGCGCATTTAAAATGCATAGTCCAAAATGGCCATTATGGCGCAAAGGCTTATGTCTACAGGGTTGCCACGATTTATCCCGATAGGGAAATATGCAATTTAGATGCATCACAGCTTAGGATGTGACAAAACTCAAGGGAAATGTCGTATTAGCATGAATTCTGGGAAGCCATACTTCCGTTGTTCAGATGGAAGTATGGTATACTATGGGAATTCACAAAGTATATAAGTTCATTCACAAAAATGACCAGTTCTGAAATGATGTCAAATGAGCAAAATATTAGGACTGAAAGCTTGAAAAAATCATCAATTAAAGGTATAATATTACCTTTAAAGGTCCTCGAGGATCTGTCCTTGGCCGCTGCTATAGGCTTGAGCATTACTGCGTTTGTTTTTCCTGGATATTTCCGGTTAATCGTAGCTGTGGCGATTGCTGTCGGTCTGTTTGTATTTATGTTTCTGGTGAATCTGCAATTAGAGACCAACTATGCGAAGGAAGCTAAGGATTTGAACCTGAAGAATAAAGCGATATTATGCAACAGTTGTGTGTCAGAAACTCAAGAATTTCCAGAAAATAGTCAAGTAACTCGAGTAGTGGAAAAGGCTTTACAATACTCTCAAGAGTTGATCGACGAGTATAAGAAAACTCGGGGGTTAGCCAGGAATATTTACTATGTTTTGCAATTGGGGACAATTGTTTTATCTGGAGTCACCCCAATTTTGGTGCTCGTGGATAAATCGGAAACGGGTTCGGTTTGGCTGAAATGGCTGCCTGTAATTTGTCCGGCGATCGCATCGATTGTGGCGAGTATGGTCACGTCTTTTCCGTTTCAAGAAAATTGGATTTCGGCAAACAGAGTGGTGGAACTGCTAGAAGCGGAACAGGAGAAATTTATCTTGGGCACAACTCCAGCTTATCGGTATTATGATATTGCTGACCCTGCAGAACGTGAAAAACTTTAAGAAAGGCGATCGCTAATTTTATCGCGAAGGTGAATAGCATTCATCTCAAGCAAGTAGAAAGAGATGCAGCAGAGTCAAAAGAGGAGAAGAAGGTAGAGTGGTCTGACTCTGGCGCGCAAAAAGCCCCAGAAAATTAAAGGTCTCTTGAGGTTACTTTACCGGGGCGATCGCCTACCCCGTGACCGGGGCGATCGCTCCCCTTGTACGGATGTAAATTTCAGGAAAGCAGGTTGACATCATGGGGCTACTGCTGCTAGATTGTAGCCAAGTATATGGAAGCAGTCCCAAATCATCACCATCCGATTAGGCAGCGCGAATCTCTAGAGGGAAACTCGATGCCTCCCGAGAGCGCTACTCGCACTACCCGGGAGACATCGTACTCGCCGTACCCCTTGTCGCGCATCGACGAGTCAATTTTTTACGGGTTGAATATAACGGCTATTAGCTCTCACATAACATCTAGTCAGGTCCGCCGGACTGTCGATATTCCGTCCTCCCCTAATATGCATCCAGGGTTTACCTTCACTGTCTAGTTCGTTGACAAGCACTTCATCAGCACCGCCGCGCCAGACTTCTGCCTGAATGATATCATTGCGACTAAACTGGGTGATGATAATCTTGCTGTCAGCAAGAGGGTCGGTATAGCAGTTTAACTGGGACGCAACTACACGCCACAGGGATCCGGGCATCAAGGGAGAAAAAGTCGTCCCTTTTACGGGAGTATCGTTACGATAGTAGTCTGTTAACTTATCTACTGAGCTTCCTCCTGGGTTTTGGCCGCAGGAAATGGGCGCCAGACTGGCAGCTAACAGAAACAGGGCGATCGTCAGTTTACGGTAATTCATACTTCTTGTTGAGAATTGAGAATTGAGAATTGAGAATTGCCAAACTAATTTTGAACAAAGCTCTCAGCTTTTCTCTTTATGCAAATTAAGGGATATATGACTATACAGCCGGGTGATTTCTAGGTCGCCGAAGTTGATAAGGTGGGCTTGTCCATCTTACCGTTCTGCGGTGGTTTGGCATCACGACTCCAAAAAGCTTCCATTTCTTGAGAAAAGCTCAGGGTTGTCTTACCCATGTACTGACGCGCCTTTGCTAACCATTCTGCTCGATCTCCTAAACGTTCACACACGGTCACCGCCACCACTTCTTGTACTTGAACATCTTCGTGGTTTGCCAATTCTTCGAGAAAATTAAAGACCGGCTTGAGCCTTTCGGGTTGATTATCTGATTCTAACAGAGAGATTAAGTAGGGGTTGAAAATATCGCCAAAGATAATGTGTACTCCTGGTTGTTCGTCACCCCACCACTCTAGTTCTGCTTCATAGGCCGATCGCAGTTCGGGAACTGCTTCGACTAGCCCAATAGCCAGGTTGTCCAAAGTAATTGTTTTCATCATGGCGCTATGTTTAAGTTCAAAGCGGATTGCAGATCGTCTAAAAGGTTTGTAGCAATGGTGCTATCATCAGGGTTGAGAGGTTCTTGTTGGATTATTCTCTGTAGCTGTATCAGTCTCTGTCGCCCTTTTTCGTTGTGAGATTTGCCGCCGACTAGATTTCCTGTTATGCGTTCATAGATGATTGCACCCGCAGTACCACCTATAATTGTAGCATTGGATCGGAATAGCTCATCAATGGCGCTCTGTAGTCGCGGATTACTGACTTGCGGCTTGGTTTTGATTTTTAAATTGTCCAGAAATGTCTGAACGCTGTTGGGACTTTGCACGTTAACTCCCTGTGCTAATGAATTGTTACTATTATAAACTGGGAGCATGTACGGATGCACTGACAACTGAGTGATAGGCGAGACTCAGTCAGGTAATCTATTTACCTACGGGAATAAGCTTGATAAGGCGATCGCCTGTGCATCTGGCATCTGTCCGTAGGTGAATACATAAGGCACTTCTGGCGGTAATTCTGGCATAATTTTCTCTAGTATATAAGGACTGCCATAGATAACTAATGCTTGCAGCTTTTCCGCTTTCACTAAGGCTTGAAACCAGGCGATCGCCCTCTGATTTAACCCAGCATTTCCGCGCCAAGGGTTACCGCGCACGAAGATTTGCAGTAGGGTATGTTTCTCCGTTTCTAGAGTGGTTTTCGGAGTGTAGCTGTCAACTACCTGCAACTGATAGCCCAACTTATGGGGAAGGGCGATCGCCGGGGTATGCTTGCCCAAAAACTTGCAATCCAGGGCGTCATCTACTACAATTAAATTGCGGCAATTGCTCGACCCTACTGACAAGCAACCTCTCGTCTGCTGGGCATCCCGTAAAATATCTTCAGCAGTATAAACGGCATCTGCTTGGGCTAATTCTGAGGTAAAATTACCCTTATATGTTGATGTTAATACCTTCTGCTTAGCTTGCCAGATTCTCTTGACAGATTCGGTAATTTGTGCTTTGTCAATGCGCCCCTCTTCGACTGCTGCACGGACAGCATTTATGGCCTCGGCTGGGTTTTGGGGCATCAGGATAATGTCTGCACCCGCTGACACCGCTAAAACTGCCGCTTCCTTGGCACCGTAGCGGTTCGCGATCGCCCCCATAACCAGGGCATCGGTAACAATTAATCCGGTAAATCCCAGCCGATCGCGCAGCTTACCTGTTAGGATAGCATGAGATAGGGTGGCAGGTTTTTCCCCATCCCAAGCCGGGATTAACAGATGGGCAGTCATTACTGCATCTACACCAGATGCGATCGCACTTTGGAAAGGGGGTAATTCTATCTCCACCAATCTGGCTTCGGAATGGGGTAAAATGGGTAAATGCAGATGAGAATCAACATCTGTATCTCCATGTCCGGGAAAATGCTTCGCGGTCGTCAAAACAGGATAACTTTTTGTACCCTGAATAAAAGCAGATGAGAGTATAGACACTTCTTCTGGGTTTTCCCCAAAGGCCCTGACATTAATCACCGGGTTACTGGGATTATTGTTCACATCCACCACGGGTGCTAAAATCCAGTTAAGGCCCAGGGCGATCGCCTCCCGGGCAGTAAAAGCACCCATTTGGCGAGCATAATCTCGTGCAGCTGACGGTTGTTTTCGCGCCACAGCACTCAGGGCCATGGGAGGGGGAAACCAGGTCGCCCCAGCAAACCGCTGACCTACCCCTTCTTCGATATCCGCTGCTATTAGTAAAGGGATATTTGCCCAGTCTTGCAGTTGTTGACAGCGGAGCGCAATTTCTGCGCCACTTCCTCCCACCAAGATTACCCCACCTACACCCATATCGGTCACCAAATGCTGGAGACTCGCAGCAGGGGGTTCCCATTCAGGATATCTTCTTTGGCGATCTCCTCGGTAGCCCGAGGCCCGGACCAAGACCATCTGGGCTACCTGTTGAGCCAGGGAAAGACTATTTATATCTGGTAATCCTGTTTTCACGATCGTAAATTTAATGGTCGCTGTCCAGGAGGCGATCGCCTACATCAATTTTAACAGACATCCAACAACAAGCGCAAACTTCTGCCCCGATTTGAATTAAGAAACCCGGTAACTCCTACGAAACCGGGTTTCTGGGCTGCCTACCGGTGAAACCATCCTCCCAGGGCGAGCGCCCGTCGGGACAGGAAATACAGGATATCCCAACTCTGGCGGATGCTGCAATGTCAACTTACGTCATCAACCGTAATTGCTCAAGATATTGGTGGTGAAGGAATATGGGTACTGCCGGTACTGCATAGTTACTCGGGCCATCGGACTGGAGTGAACAGCCCTTGTACTGCCTCGGAATGCCTAACAGGACAAGAGCAATTTTTGAGGAGCGAAAACTTCTCAAATGCTTACGGGGTGGGGGGTTTTGACCTCGAAGTGGTGAGTCGGCAGCCGAGCGCCCGAATATGCAGTTGAGATGCGCGACAGCTGATTTTTTTCAAAATCCCGCGCCCAGGGTTGACAAATTCGATAAATAAGTAGTAAGTTGGAAGACATGACTAAGAATTGGCTTGCTGACCTCGACCAAGACACAGAGAATCTCGACCCAAAAAGTCGGGAAGTTTTGCAGCGGTTACTCAATTACCTAGAAGACCTATACAGCCAAAACCTTGAATTGAAAGCTGACAATCAACGATTGAGAGATGAAATAGCCGCGCTCAAAGGGCACAAGGGAAAACCTGACATCAAACCTCAAGCCAAAGCTGATACTTCTAAAGCTGATACTTCTGCGGAGGCCAAACCAGAGCAGCCCAATAGTCGAGAGCGAAAAAAGAAAAAACCGAAAACCCCCCCCCAGGAACGTCGCCAACTTATTCATATTGACAGAGAAGAGGTTATCAAACTGGCTCGGAGTAACTTGCCGTCAGATATCACCCATAGAGGCTACCGAGAAGTAACAATTCAAAATATTATATTTAAAACAGACACGGTTATTTATCGACTAGAAAGACTCTATTCACCTAGTACGGAGAAATTTTACGAAGCCCAGTTGCCGCAAGGATTAAAAGGCAAATCTTACGGGAGTGAACTCGAAGCATTTGTTCTCACTTTGTATTATCAGTTACGAGTGCCAGAAGAAAAGATTCTTAAATTGTTGCAGTCTCAGGGAATAGTAATCTCGGCGGGAAAAATATCTAACTTAATAACTCGGCAATATTTAAGAGAATTTACTGAAGAACGAAATGCTATTTTAGAAGCGGGACTGGGCAGTACCAGTTATCACCAAATTGATGATACGGGGATGCGGGTTAATGGGAAAAATTGCTATGTATTCACACTCTGCAATCCTTACTATAGCAGTTTTTTTACCAGAGAGCGCAAAAACTCTGAAACAGTTCTCCAAATGTTAAACGAATTGCAGTTGGATCCAACTGAATTAGCAGTTGTTCAATCAGATGATTTAGTTGACAGTATTTTGCCTGACAAGAAGAAAAAGCAGCTCGGGGACTACATAGATATTTTGGTGGCTGATGACGCGGGACAATTTCACAACCAGACGAACCATCGTAGTTTATGCTGGATTCATGAAGGACGACACTACGAAAAGCTGACTCCTCTGGTTCCCTCTCATCAAAAAAGCCTGGCACAATTTCTCTCTTATTTTTGGATTTACTATTATCAACTCAAAGCCTATCAACAGCAAAGCACAGAAGAGCAGCGACAACAAAAACTGTTGCTTGAAACCGAATTTGACAAATTGTTTTCCCGTCAAACCGGATACAGTGCTTTAGATCATAGAATTGATTTAACAAAACAGAAGAAGCCTTATTTACTATTAGTTCTAGATTTTCCTGAAGTTCCTCTTGACAATAATGAGGCAGAGCGGACAGTCCGGGAGTATGTGATTAAGCGCAAAATCTCCAATGGAACCCGCACTCTACAGGGGACTCAGGCGTGGGAAGTGTTTTTGGCTCTGGTTGACACCTGCCGCAAAAACGGAGTGAATTTTTATTCGTACATTAAGGATCGAATTTCCAAATCTTTCAAGATGCCAGCGTTGTCCACGCTAATTCAACAGATGCAGCCGCCAAAACCAACATAAACATAAACCATTGACTCCAAGTCTCGCTTGTGTAGTTTCCACCTAAGCACCAAGGGTGTTACAGCTCCTTGTTATAAAGGACAGACTCATTAAGTGCGACATCAGCTCCTGTTTAAAAAGCTGCAGGAGCTACTCTCGTGTGGAAATCACTCCCCACCAACATATTGAGCAACTTCCATCAACCCGGTAAGGGAGGAATTACCTGGTTTCTCAGATACCACAGTTAAAACTGGTAGACTGGCTGTAGCTGGTCATCGTAAAAACCGTCCTCCGGCGCATAAATAATCCCGGACAAACTAGACGCTAAATACGCCTCCAAACAATCTAGCATTTCCCAGCCTGCATCCTCTTGGTCAATTTCGATGGCAATCACCTGCTTGCTGGCGGCCAGTTGGCACGCTAGGTCTGACTCCTGCTGCGATCGTTCCGATAATTGGGAGATCGTTTCCTTAATTTCCTGCTGGAGAAGTTTGTCATCTCCATTCAGTTCGATGATTACAGGACGCTTACCTGGTTGATAATGTATGGCGAGGGATTTTCTCTGGGTATGCTTAGCTGAATCTCCGGAAGGCGATGGTTCAAAACATGGTTTTTTCTCGAAGTAGCAGCCCTCCTCTATGAAATTGGCAATCTCCTCCCAGGGTCTCTGTTGAGAGGACTGGCAAAATATTCGCAGAAAGTAACTCATCACTCTTACTCCTTGATTTCTGATTCAATCGTCACTGTCTAATATTTTAGTTTCTACCTCATCTCCGGGTCGATAGGTAAGGCGTCGCCTTATATCCTTCTTGTCTACAAAGGTGACTGTATCATTCTCTCCCAAGGCAGAAATTTCAATGGCTGCGCCACGCTGCGCGATCGGCAAGTTTGGTTCTCTCTCGCGCTGACGGCATCCCGCTTTGCAACATCTCTCCCACCTCAAGATATTAAACTAAGCCAGTCCGTCACCGGACCGACTCGTCTTCAGAACCGGACGTGAGACTTTCACCTCATCCGGCTCCTCAGTTTCGCCATCTTTGTCATAGATACGGCCTCCCTTGCTGCCATCCCGGGCAGACTTGGAATCGTGGCAATAGTCGTGCAGCAACTGGAGGTTAGAGTACCAGTCTTTACCACCACGCATGGTTGGCATGATGTGGTCCACTTCCCACTGGTCACTGTCCTTAAACGTTAGTCCGCACATTTCGCATTTCCCGTGTTGCCTCTTCAGTAAGTTAATCACTCGTGTGCTTACGTCCGGGCTCTTTGGAAGTCTCTTGCTCCAATACACTAGGTTACCGTCGAATGGGCTAGCTGTCCCCTTCACTTTTACGTGTCTGACTATTTCAGTTTTTGCATGTCGGGTAAGCTCTATTTCCTCCTTGTGTTTTGTTTTGCCAATGAAGTTCCATTTGACTTCCTTGGTAGGGGTCCAATACTTCCTGGCAATCCATTCGCCCGATTTGTTGGGATGCCGTCTGTTTGCCCATTGCCATAGTATCTCCCACAGGTAATTGTCCATGTCGGAGTAAGTTTCCTTACTCACCGCAGTCTTGAAGTAGTTGCACCATCCCCGTATTACCGGGTTGAGTTTGGTTATCAATGCTGCCTGTGGTGCCGCTTTGTGGCTGCGCACTATTTGAGATAGTCGCTCTTTATGTTTCCTGATGGATTTGCTGCTGGGCTTGATTAGTGTCTTGAATCCTAAGATGGCCCCGTGCGGAGATTTGCCGCTTCTGTGTTTCCCTACCCTGTACTGGCGAATATTGAACCCCAGGAAGTCGAACCCAGGGTCATTCCCCTCAAGGGTGTGGGATATGTTGGTTTTTTCGGCTTTTAACTCCAGACCTACTCCTTTTAACCACTGCTCGACAACTCCTTTTGCTCGTTCTATCATTGACCGGTCATCGTGTATTACCACAAAGTCGTCCGCATATCTGACGACTGTCAGATTCTCTTTCTCTCTTTTTGTTTTTGCAAGCCTCATGACCTCGTTCTCTAACCCATGTAGGGCTATATTGGCCAACAGAGGGGATATCACACCCCCTTGTGGAGTTCCTGCATCTGTGGTTTGCCATGTCCCCTGGTCCACGCTCCGGGACCCCTACGCTACCCAGCGGCTTTTAACCATGCCCGTATTTGTCTACGGATTGGTGATGTAGTATTCAGTTTGTTCAGGATCGCTGAGTGGTCAATCCTATCAAAACACTTTGCAATATCCGCATCCAGCACCCATTTAGGTTTTCTGATGCTGTTGAATATTGCTCCGATTGCATCATGACATCCCCGACCCGGTCTGAATCCGTATGAGTTGGCCTCCATGTACGCTTCCCACTCTGGTTCTAGTGACTGTTTGACCAACCCCTGTAATGCGCGGTCGTACATCGTCGGTATTCCCAGTGGCCGTTTCTCGTCCCGTCCTGGTTTTGGTATCCACACTCGTCGTGTAGGTTTGGCCTTTGCCTTTCTGGTGACTTTTAGTTGCCTTGCCAGTTCTTGACGCTTTACTGGGGACAGTGCTATCACACCATCCACACCTGCCGTCTTCTTTCCCTGGTTCTGTTGTGTTACCTGACGTACCGCAATCATCTTTGCGGACCATGACCTATTCAGTAACCCTTGGAGCCTGCGAACTTTCCGCTTATTGCCTTCTTCTGCCGCTCTGTAGATTCGCTTTTGTAGCTTAAAGACTATCCTTTCCAGCTTGCGCCAGGGGACAGCCTTCCAGTCATACACTTGTCTTTCGACTATGTTCCGTGACATATTCACTACTACATACAACTTTACATTTGACGAAACCGTGAGGGCGTCAGCTCTATTCTGCTCATTACAAGCAGCCATTTGCTTCTCCACTCAATCTTTCCCGGTTGAGACCTGCTTGATGAGAGCAGATGTTGCGCCTGTGGTGGCTACTCCATCGTATCGACCGGTGATGGAGAGTACTGCAACCGGTTTACTTCGTTCCTACAGACGATTGGTTGTAGTTTTAGATGGGTTCTATATGCCGGGTTTATGGTCAGTGCTTATTGGTCGGTCGATTGTCCGCCAACGACCTATATCCTTTCCCTTTTGGGCCAGCGTATAAGCCTTATTCCGCTGGTTGATTGTTACGACATCTGTAAACCTTTGCTTTCGCTCATCATGACTACTTGCTCGACGGTGACCGGTCTAGGCTGCCAGTCAGAGCGCCTTTCCTTCCCGCTTCACGGTTTGATGCCATCTCGAACGTGGGGAAGGTGCTGTTACCCCTGCAGAGTCGAGGTGGGCTTTCACCACCATCACCTGTAAGTTCTCAGGGCTAATGAAACCCTGTTAGTGGTCCCCTTTCTTGACCCGTGTCAAGTTAGTTTACACTAAACGAATCGCACAATCGATACGACCATCGGCATATCTGACCATGTCGGGATATCTGCCGCCCAATTCTACATTTTCGACGTTCTGGAATCCTTCACTTGCCAAGGCTTGACGCGCTGCAACCTGTTGTGAACCGCCCGGTCGGCCCGGACGCCCCCCTTGCGCCGCTGGGTTAAAATGTCTTTCTTTCCATGTCTCGAAGGATAAGATATCTGCCTGTTGTTTACTGGCTTGATACTGAGCGTGCGCGCAGCGCAATCGTACTTATAACGTTGATACCGCCACTCGGCAGCGCCTGGGTCACTGAAGTTAGGCTTGGGACCTTCTGGCGGTTGCGGTGGCCAGTCCGCATCGGACATCTGTTTCGCTTCTCCTAGTGATTTAGTCTCTTTAGTAGCATAATTTTTGGGCGTTGCACAATTACGGGATGATTTAAATAGGTACCGGTACAGAATTATAACGTAGATAGTGCAATAATAACTTAATTGAAAGCCTCAACATTTCTTCGGACTTTGAGTAACATAATGTTTTTCTTTTTAATCCAGCTCGATAATGTCTTAATCGACCTATTTCACATTCAACACGGGTCATGTAGGTTTTGCTGACTATATGGTCAATATATTCAATAAACATTGGATAAACAGGCCATCCATCAGTAACGTATAAAAAGCATTGCCAACATTTTATAATATCCCACATAGGCTTAAAAGTTTCTGCAGAACGATCGCCTAATACCCATGTTATAATCCCTGGCTTGAAATGATTTACGACTGTCCATAGCCACTTTTTATTCTTTTTTTTATTGACATAAGTATGCAACTCGTCAATTTCTGCAACCTCCGGAATATCGTAGTTTTCAGGGATTGACGGTAATTCTTTAGCTGCCTGTTTTACCCAATCAATTTGAGTATTATGGCTGACACCAGTTATCCTTTCAATACCTCGAAATCCATTGCCATTAACGTACATTGTCAAACAATTTTTCTTGACATCTTCTGAATAACCGCGCGGATAATAATGTTCGAGAAACTGGCGACGACAATCTTTACAAATTCAATTCTGTTTGCCGCGTCGGTGACCATTTTTATTGATGTTTTCAGAACCACATCTGGGACATTTCATGTTCGACTCCTTTAGCTAATTCTTTCGCCTTACTATCCATGATAACACATATTATGACTAGGTCGAAAACAAACATCATACTATACATAAATTCTGACTGTAAAATTGCAGATTATCATAATCTGCAATAACCCATCATCCCGAAAATGTGCAACGCCAATTTTTGGTTGTGCCTAGAGGCAAGCGATCGCCCTTTGTGCCCCGACAGCCATGCGATCGCCCTGTAATCTACGGGCCGACACCATGCGATCGCCCTGTAACCGACGGACCCCAAAAATGCTACCCCCGATCGCGCCCGGCTAAGAAACCGGGTTTCTTTGATAATTTTCCCATCTCCACCAACATTTGACTGAGAAACCCGGTTTCTGGCCCCCACCAGAGCGCCCCCCGAGCGCGACCATAGTGCGATCGGTCGCGGTAATGTTAGGTTTGTACCAGGAGGCTCTGCCTCGCAATATCCTGCCAAATCTCAGCCAACTCATCCATCAGATTCTCAGCAAACAGAGGGACGTTCCCTGCCAGAGTCGCCAGAGTCAGGGAACGAGATAATTTTGAATTGCTTAACCCTACTCCTCATTCCCAAAATCTCTTTGAAAACGGGTTCCGGCGGGTGGGTGGGCATAGTTATCTTTTCATATTAACAGGCGATCGCAGCAAAAAGCCAGCAGTTAGGGCCACAAAAGCAGCAGCATAAAACACCCATTCCATGCCAAGTTCCAGTACAGGGCCCAGCAAAACCGGAGAGATGAACTGGCCTAAAAACCCCGCTCCCGTACCCGCTGCCAAAACGCTCGATCGCAGATCTTTAGGAGAACAGTCAGCTAAACTATTATAGAGAGTAGGCAGAGCAATACCAAAGCCCGCGCCAAAGCTAATAGCAGCAACCAAGATCCAGTGGAGTTGATGCAAGAAAGGAATGCTGACCAAAGTCATAGCCATCAGCACCAAACCAACCCCGATCGCCTTTTTGGGCCCCAAACGCGAAGCCAACTGTCTGGCCCCAAAAGCAGAGATAAAAGCCGCCCCCAGGGCCCGGGATGCCAACACCATCCCATTCATCAAAGCCCCCAACCCCAGAGTTTCCTTGAGATAAATGGGAGCATAGATGACTACAGCATACATGGCCACAGAAGTCAAAGCCACACTCAGCAATAGCCGCCAGGTTTGGGGATGTTTCAAGACTTGCAGCAGTTGCTGATTGCTCTGGGTTCGGGACTTGCCAGAAGGCTGCCGCACTATACTATTATGAGCGGGGAAGACCGAGCTGGCTAACAGAGCTAGGGGCAATGCTAAACCATAGAGTAAAAAAGCCATTCGCCAATTGCTAGCTCCCACCCAGCCCCCCAGGGCCGGAAACAGGATCCCCGTAATCGTCAGGGTACTGGTAGCATAGCCCATGACCCGCGATCGGGCCTGACCTTCATACATCCGCCCCAGCAACCCCAGACTCGCCGCCGCCAGACCCCCGCTAGCAGCCCCTAACAGGGCCCGAGTCGCTAACAGTGGCTCAAAACTATCGATCCAGGCCCCGGCCATGCCAAAGACAGCATATAGCACCAGGGAAGGCACTAGCACTCGCACGGGACCGATCCGGTCTGCTAAAATGCCTAGGGGCGGGCTGAACAGGGCGATGGTCAAGCAATGTATGCTGACCAAATTACCAGCAACCGCAGGATCGAACTGGAGTTGTCCGATGACATCCGGTAACACCGGGGCCACCACACCCCCCGCCATCGTCGTCAGGGAACCAGCCACCAGTAGCACTGGCAGTCGCAAGCGATTGGACCAAAAAGTTTTGTGCAAAGTCAGCATATACCTAATAAGTATCAGAACAATTAATCTGTAAGCTTAAATTTAGATGATGGCATCAATAGCATTAAGTTTCATGGAGCTGCTCACTTCATTGGGCAACTGACAAGATCTGAGGTAAGATCCGACCTTGAACCCATAGATAATTATCATTCAGGAGAATTTGGGATGGAACTGGCTACAACCCTGAAAAGCCAGACGATCGGCAATCACGTGCGCGAAGTTGGCATCAACCCCAATTACTGGTATCCTGTAGCTTGGGTACACCAGTTAAAACCAGGTCAGGTGATGCCAGTGGTGGTTTGGCAACAGCCGATCGCCCTCTACCGGGACAGCAACGGCGAACTCCACGCCCTAGAGGATGCTTGTCCCCACAAAGGCGTAGCCCTCCATAAAGGTCAAGTTGTCCTGGGCAACCTCTTGTGTCCCTACCACGGCTGGGAATATAATGGCGATGGTGAATGCGTCAACATCCCCTATCTCCCCAAAGGCCAAAAACTGCCCTGCGCTCGATCCCGCAGCTATCCTGTTCGGGAAAAATATCACATCATCTGGATTTTTCCGGGCGATCGCGCCCTTTCTGAGACAGTGGATCTGCCGCTAGTGCCAGAGTACTCCGACCCCAACTGGTTGATGGTGGAAATACCGGCCCACTTTCAAGCCCATTTTTCCATCTGCAACGAAAACACCATGGATGTCTTCCACGGGTTTTTACACAAAAACTTAAATGGCTGGTTCGACCCGGTGCTGATCGACTTAAAACAATCAGACGCCTCAGTATACGCCGACTATAAGGTATCCTACCAAGGTTGGTTGACTAAATTTATCGGCATCAGCTCCACGGGCTCTAGGGTCACTACCCGTACCGTCAGCATTGAGTACCACTACCCTCACTATCACACTTCTCTAGAGGGCGTTTCCTCCCTGTATCTGATGCGACTGCCCGTGGGGCCTGCGGAAACCAGGTCTTTTTCCCTGATGTTTCTCCAGTTGCGCCTGCCCAAATGGCTGCTAGGACCGCTCAAACCCCTAGTCTCCAAGCTAGTCTGGCGCTTCTTGTTCAGGCCATTTCTCCAGCAAGATATCCAGATGATCGAAAGCGAACAGCGTACCTATCTGGCCAACCCCCGGCGGCGCTATGTGGAAATTAACCCAGCCATTATCGCCCTGCAGCGGGTGATTGTCCGACAGTACGAACAATATATGCAACAATCAACTGTGACCGGAAACGGCACTGGTCGCAGTCTCTCGGGGAATGGTGAGGATCACTAGAGGAGAAAATTTGTGCAAGTTGTTAAAGAATATGTTCAGCAGCTTCAGAACGTCGGGCTTTATCCCGATAAGTATATTTGTCATGGCAAGCAGGGGAATATAGTTGAGATCGAAGATCCGGAGACTGGCAAGCGGCGTAGCGTTCTCACCTTCTGCACAAACGATGTATTGGGTTTAGTTCAGGAAGAAGCGGTCAAGCAAGCGGCCATAGATGCCATTCTCCAGTATGGCACTTCCAATAGTTCTACCTCGGTTTTGAGCGGTCGCATCGACCTGCACCGACAGTTGGAGGAGGAAATATCGGCCTTTAAGCATCTGCCCCACACGCAGCTATTCTTAAACGCATGGATGGCAATGCAAGCCTTGATGGATGCTTTCTGTCACTTGGCTATGCCGGTTCCCGGTTTTCAGCATACCCGCGAGACGTTAATACTTACCGATGTACTCAACCACGGCTGTATCGTATCGGCGGTGGTGAATGCAGGCACCCGTTCTGGCAAGGTGTTCGGTCAATCTCCAGAGGTGCGGGTGAAACCCTACCGTCACTGCGATGTGAATGACCTGGCCCGCAAACTCCGCCGCTATGTCAAACCGGGCGAATGCGCTGCGCGCACGCTACGCGATCGGGTAATGGTGATTTCCGATGCGGTGTTCTCGATGGACGGGGATATCGCCCCCTTACCAGAAATGCTGAATGTCATGCAAGATTATCCGGGCAGCGTCCTGGTGATGGATGAGGCCCATGCTAGCGGGGCGATCGGGGCGACGGGTAGAGGCATTTACGAACATTTTGGCATATTACCCACCGATGCCATCGATGCCGGGGTGGTGCCGATTATCATGACAACTTTCTCGAAGTTTGCCGCCTCAGCGGGGGCCGCAATCAGTTCTGACCTGCCCGAACTGATCGACTTGTTGGATGTTTCGCCTACTTCTATTGGGACTATTTCTCTGCCACCGCCGACCACGGCGGCAGCTTTGGAGAGTATCCGTCAAGTGCGCCGGTTTCCGGGTCGGGTGAAGACCCTCCAGGAAAATGCTCGCTATTTGCGTAAGCGCCTAATTGATGCAGATTTTGACCCCATTGGCGAAACTAATGTTATTCCAGTACTGATGCCAGCAGAACTCGATCCGAAAGAATTTGGCAGACAGATGCTGGAAAAATATGGAATTTGGATTTCTCCCATCTGGTTTATTGCCAAACCCCGCCTGCGCATTACTGCTAACGCCCTTCATACCCGCGAGGAGATGGATCGCCTCATTGAGGCAATGATGGCAGTGCGAGATGCTATATACAAACCAGAAACCATGATTACTGCTGGCTAATTGTCAATAACCAATAGCTAATAGCAAATGACTGACTTCACGATCCAAGCTGTCACTACCCCAGCAGACCGGGAATTATTTCTGGATGTCCCAGTTCGGGTATATAAAAATGACCCGAACTGGGTGCCGCCCCTGCGCAGCAGTGTCGCCAAACAGTTTAACTCTGACAACCCTTTCTTTGAATATGGTCAACTACAACAATTTATTGCCCTTGAGGAGGGGCAACCCCTGGGGCGCATAGTCGCTGCTATTAATCAACGACTAATAGAACGGGAAGGCAAGCGAATAGGTCTGTTTGGTTTTTTTGAATGCGTAGAAGATTTCAAGATCGCTAAGGCCCTGTTAGAAACAGCTTGTCAATGGTTGCGCGATCGGGGGATGGTGGTGGCCCGGGGCCCGATCGACCTGTCAACCCACAACAATTGTTTATTCCTGGTGGATGGGTTTGAGTCTGCACCAATGATGATGATGCCTTACAACCCGCCTTACTATCCAGAATATATGGTAAGAGATGGCTGGCAGAAAGCCAAGGATGCCTATGGCTATGACTTTGATGTGGCCAAACCCCTAGACCCCAAATTTGAAAAGGGCTATCGCATTGCCCTGCGGTCCGGCATTACCTTCCGCCCCATCCGCACGAAAGGGGAAGGATTTCAGCAAGACTGCCGCAGTCTCTACCATCTGTTTACCACATCATTTGCTCCGAATTGGAGTTCGACCCCGCGCACAGAGGAAGAGTTTCTCGAAGAAGCCCAGGACTTGCAACAGTTGGTGGATCCGGATATTTTTCCGGTGGCGGAAGACAATGGGAAAATGATCGGCTTTTGGATGGGGCTACCAGACTACAACATCGCCCTGAAACATGTAAATGGGAAGCTAAACTGGCTGGGCATATTAAAATTTCTCTGGTATCGTCGCCAGATAGACCAAGCAAGAGTGCCTGCCATGTCTTCCCTACCAGAATATCGCCGGAAAATGGTGCCCCTGGCCTTAATTTATCTGGGGATGCAAGGGGGCAGCAAAAAGGGGAAACCTTACAGGAGGGCAGAATTATCCTGGATCTTAGAAGATAACATCGCCTCCCGCAAGCTGATCGAAGCATCGGGTGGTAAAATATATAAAACCTATCGCATCTACGAAAAGGGTTTATGAAGGTACTGGTGACTGGAGCAAATGGATTTACTGGCTCTCACTTGGTGAAAGAGTTAGCTGCACTGGGTGATGAAGTAATAGGTTTGGTCCGCAAAACTAGCAATTTAAAGCGTCTGCAAGGTTGTCAGGTAAAATTAGTTTACGGAGATATCACTGACAGGAAAGCACTCGAATATGCGATCGCCTCTGTAGACTGGGTGTTTCATACGGCAGCTTATGTAGAATTAGGGTTGGTTAATGCTGCGGAAATGGCGCGGGTGAATGTCGAGGGAACCCGCGCCGTGTTAGAAGTGGCAAAAGCTGCTGGGGTGCAGAAGCTGGTTTATTGTAGCACGATCGGGGTGTTTGGGGACACGAAAGGAGAGGCGGTAAATGAAACTTTTGTCAGGAAACAGAAAGACTTTGCTTCAGCATACGATCGCACGAAATATCTGGCGCAACAGTTAGTGGATGAATTTGCCCAGCAGGGCTTGCCAGTAGTAAGCGTGTTACCATCGGGAATTATGGGTGGAGATGACCCCCATTTTGGTCCCGTAATTGCCCAATTTATGCAAGGGAGGTTGAAGCTGTGGGCAGGGGGCGATCGGATCACGGGGATAGTTCATGTTGACGACCTAGTCAAGGCGATGATCTTGGCAGCAGAAGGGGGGAAAAAGGGAGAACATTACATAATTTCGGCAGGGGACTTGACAACCAGAGAAATGTTTGAGATCCTAGGCAAGGAGACGGGGAGAAAAATACCGGGTGAAGCTCCTAAACAGATAGTAAGATTGCTAGGAAATGTATTAGATCCGATAGGAAGGGTGTTTTCATGGCAGCCACCCCTGAGTCGGGAGCGAGTACATTATATATATGACAGGTGCGTGCGAGTGGAGGCGAGTAAAGCGCGTCAGGAATTGGGTTGGCAACCTCGTAGCGTAGAAGAAACATTGCGGGATATAGTAAAAGAGATGGGGATGGTCCAAAGATGACAAAAAGCAAGTTCACAGAAGCAGAGACAGAGGCCTTTTACGATGCCGAAGACAGTCTATACAGAAGTTTTTGGGACTCAGAAGGGAGTCTGCACTGGGGTTATTTCGAGAACGGACTCCAAGGGTCAGCAGAAGACTTTGTCCCCGCCTGCAAGCACTGGAACGAATATATGCTATCTAAAAGTGGAATAGATGCATCATCTCGCGTCCTGGATATCGGTTGCGGAAATGGAAATACGGCGGTATGGTTGGCGCAGCAGACGGGATGTGAAGTAGTGGGGATTGATATTAGCAAGGTTCGCATTGACAATGCCAGATCCAAGGCGCAGGAAAATGCAGAACTGCGCCTTGGATTTCAGAAAGAGTCGGTGACAAATATGCCCTTTGCAGAGGGTGAATTTACTCATGTATGGAGTCAAGCAACAATATACCACGTTCACGATCGCTATAGGGGGTTGCAGGAAATTCATCGGGTACTCAAAGAAGGGGGGATATTGATATTTGACGATCTGGTAACGCCAGTAAAAGAGATAACAGAACAAGGGCGAAAATACGTATACGATCGCCTGTTATTTGAACCAACCTACAGCCAGTCGGAATATATCGATGTATTGAGTCAGCTAGGGTTGATGGTATTGGAGTCAGAAGACTTAAGCGAACATCTGCACAAAAGCTATGAATTACTGTCCCAACTAGCTAAGCCACAATATCCTTCCCTGAGTGGAGCATATCAGAAAATGTGCGAGGCAATTTCGGCGAAAGAACTCGGGTGGAGTTTCTTTTTGGCAGAAAAAGTGAGCGATCGCCTGTCATGGGTCTATGAAACCAAGGACACCCAAAAGTTGCAGTCAAGATACGATGCTTGGTCGCGCACATACGATGCAGAATTAGATCAACCCTATCGCATCAGTCCAATTAAATCAGCCAGAGCCTTAGCCAAAGTGCTGTCCGATAAAGAAGCGAGTATACTAGATGCAGGGGCCGGTACGGGAATGGTGGGGGAGGCCCTGGGGGAACTGGGCTATAGCAAGATAACGGCGCTCGACCTCTCGTCAGAAATGCTAGAAGTGGCCAGAAAAAAGGGGGTTTATCAAGCCCTGTATCAAGGGAAGCTAGAAGCAGAAATAGAGGGTTGCCCTCCGAACAGCTTTGATGCTATAATAGCGGTAGGGGTATTTACCTTCGGTCACGCCAGTCCGGAGGGTTTGCGCAACCTAAATACCATGTTAAAATCAGGCGGATACTTTGTCCTCACAGTGCGCGTGGACTACCAAGAAAATAATCCTGTATTGCACAAGGTAATGTCCGAACTCCCTTGGAATTTAATCAGCCGAGAGGAATTTACAATTTTAGAGACGGAACCCATGTATGCTATGGTATTCCAAAAGAAGTAGTTTTAGATTGGTCAAAAAAACTGAAATCAGGAGAAGAAAATGGGAACAATAAAGCTCATGCATGCAAAGCTGCATCGCCTCCGCGTAACTGAAGCAAACCGGCACTATGTAGGTAGCATCACTATCGACCAGGAACTACTGGAAAAAGTGGGAATTATCCCCCTAGAAGAAATTGTCAACATTGACAATGGAAACCGGTGGTCTACTTATGTGCTGCCAGGACTGGCAGGAAGCGGACAAATTTGTCCCAATGGTGGTGGTGCGCTATTGTGCAAACAAGGAGATACCTTGATTATTTGGGCAAACGAACATTGCGATCGCTCGGAAGTCATGGGTACTGGACACCGGGCGCGGGTGCTGATCGCCGACGAAAACAACCAAGTGAGGGAAGTATTCTACCAGACTCTCACGCCTAATGGGGAGACATTGGACTACAATGGTTATGAAACTGCGAACGGGAAAAAATTGACTAATTTACCACTTATGGTAGAGGTGTGAAACGGGGATTGGGCGATATGATAAGAAAGTCCTTATTTATTGGGAGTTCCCTAATGTGGTCGCGCATATACGATGCAGAATTAGATCGACCCTATCGCATCAGTCCAATTAAATCAGCCAGAGCCTTAGCCAAAGTGCTGTCCGATAAAGAAGCGAGTATACTAGATGCAGGGGCCGGTACGGGAATGGTGGGGGAGGCCCTGGGGGAACTGGGCTATAGCAAGATAACGGCGCTCGACCTCTCGTCAGAAATGCTAGAAGTGGCCAGAAAAAAGGGGGTTTATCAAGCCCTGTATCAAGGGAAGCTAGAAGCAGAAATAAAGGGTTGCCCTCCGAACAGCTTTGGTGCTATATAGCATTTATCAAAATGGTGAGGTACAGTAGCAACAGTGGGTGAACCAGTTGTGGATATCTTGCAGGTTGATGGTAGCAAAGCCCTCCTGAATGCCATCTACTAAGGCCCGATAGGTTCTGGCTTCTAGTTTCTTGAGATAACTCTTCAGCTTTGACCAAATATTTTCAATTGGAGAGAAGTCTGGCGAATAAGGAGGAAGATAGACTAACCGCGCCCCCACTTTTTCAATAGCTTGTCGGATTACATCTCCCTTATGAATTGTACAGTTGTCCATCACAACACAAGCTCCTTTCCACAGCTTTGGCACTAAGTGTCGAATCACAAATGCCTCAAATGTTAAGCTATCATAAGCACCTAAAATATTCAATGAACTCACTATCCCATTGAGACTAACTGCCCCAACTATTGAAACATTTTGTCCTCGCTTACTGGGTTTACTTCCATAAGCTCTCAGACCACATTGTGAGCGGGCATACATCCGTGTTAAAGCCAGGTTGCAGCCCGATTCATCCAGAAAAATGAGGTCAGTAGGCTCAATTCCTTCTATCTCTTTCCAGTAGTCTAACCTTAACTGCTGAACTCGAGAACTTCTCTTTTCCGTCGGATGTAATGCCTTTTTTTTTACGGTCAATCCCGACCGTTTAATCATTCTGTCTATTGTGGAACGGCTGACTTTTACCTCCGTCTGTTTTTCTAATTCTGACTGATATTCTGACAATGTCCAATCATTATTTTCCTCTACTAAAACTTTGAGCTTTTCCTGTTGGGACTGGTTGAGCTTGAGGGGACGACCGGTGCTAATACCCGGCTTCAAGTTGCCAGTGGACCGGTACTGCTTGAGAATTTTGATAACGAAACTGAATGCTACTCGGAATCTTTTGGCTAGTTGTCTTTGTGATATCTCCTCATTTTCATAGGTTTCTATAATTTTCTGGCGGAGATCAACTGAATAGGGCTTCATGGTTTTCGAGGGTTCTACTGCTGACCTCACTATTGTACCTCATCTTTATGATAAATGCTGTAATAGCGGTAGGGGTATTTACCTTTGGTCACGCCAGTCCGGAGGGTTTGCGCAACCTCAATACCATGTTAAAATCAGGCGGATACTTTGTACTCACAGTGCGCGTGGACTACCAAGAAAATAATGCTGTATTGCACCAGGTAATGTCCGAACTCCCTTGGAGTTTAATCAGCCGAGAGGAATTTACAATTTTCGAGACGGAACCCATGTATGCTATGGTATTCCAAAAGAAGTAGTTTTCGATTGGTCGAAAAAACTGAAGTCAGGAGAAAAGAGAGAACATGGGAACAATAAAGCTCATGCATGCAAAGCTGCATCGCGTCCGCGTAACTGAAGCCAACCGGCACTATGTAGGTAGCATCACTATCGACCAGGAACTACTGGACAAAGTGGGAATTATCCCCCTAGAAGAAGTGGAAATTGTCAACATTGACAATGGGAACCGGTGGTCTACTTATGTGCTGCCAGGACTGGCAGGAAGCGGACAAATTTGTCCCAATGGTGGTGGTGCTCTATTGTGCAAACCAGGAGATACCTTGATAATTTGGGCAAACGAATATTGCGATCGCGCTCAAGTCATGCTATCCGGACACTGGGCGCGGGTGTTGCTGGCCGACGAAAACAACCAAGCTCAAGAAGTTTTCTACCAGACTATTACTCCTAATGGGGAAACATTGGACTACAATGGTTATGAAACTGCGAACGGGAAAAAAATGACTAATTTACCACTTATGGTAGAGGTGTGAAACGGGGATTGGGCGATATGATAAGAAAGTCCTTATTTATTGGGAGTTCCCTAATTCCGAAAAGCTAGACAAGTAGGACAAAAGTCCAATTGCGATCGAAAGCCTTGAGGTTACCTTGACTATAAAGATATGTGTGGAATAGTTGGATTTTTTGGCTCAAATTTACCAGGCTTTGAAGACGCCTTGTCAATCTTAGCTCATCGCGGACCGGATGGTACTAGTAGCATTTGCCAGGAAAACTATGCTTTAGGACATAATCGTCTTGCCATTATTGATGTAGAAGGAGGACAGCAACCATTATACGATCCGCAGAGCAAATTATACGCTATTGCTAACGGAGAAATTTATAACCATCAACAATGGCGCGATCGCTTGCAGGGAAACTACAACTTTTCAACGAACAGCGATACAGAAATTCTGCTACCACTATACCAAAAGTTTGGCACTCAGATGCCTCAAAAACTCAGGGGTATGTTTAGCTTGATATTGGCTAGCGATCGGGAATTTTTTGTCGTGCGCGATCGCTTAGGCATTAAATCATTATACTATGCTCAAAGTGAAGAAGGTTTATTTTTTGCTTCGGAAATCAAAGCTTTAATAAAGCATGGCGAACAAATTAAAGAGTTTCCTCCAGGACATTATTACCATTCTAATGAGGGTTTACAATCCTACTACGATTTTCCCGAAGTCGATGTGTTTTTAGAAGATGTAGAGGTGATTTTAGAAAAAATTCGCCAAGGACTTTCTCAAAGTGTCCGCAGGCGTTTAATGTCTGACGTTCCTGTAGGAGTATTTCTCAGTGGAGGACTCGATTCTAGCATCATTGCGGCCTTAATGAAGCGAGATATGTCAGAACTACATTCTTTTTCCACCGGATTTGCTAACTCTCCCGATCTGAAAGCGGCAAGATTAGTAGCAGAATATTTAGGAACAATTCATCACGAATATATTTACTCAGAAGCAGAAATGCTTTCTGTTCTACCCGAGGTAATTTACCACTTTGAATCCTATGATGCCGCTTGGTTAAGAAGTTGTGTACCTACCTACTTGCTATCTCATCTTGCTAGCCAATATGTCAAAGTAGTTCTCGGAGGAGACGCATCAGATGAGTTGTTTGCTGGCTATAGTTATCTAGCTGATTACAATGATGGCAAGACGTTAAATCAAGAATTGGTATATCGGATTAAAGGATTACATAATCTCAACTTGCAAAAATTAGACAGACTGACAATGGCTCATGGTTTAGAAGCAAGAGTTCCTTTTCTAGATATAGACTTTGTGGAAATGGCACTGACTATAAATCCTAACCTCAAGCTTCACCAGAGTTTTGGCATTGAAAAATGGTTGCTCCGTAAAGCTTTTGAAGACTATTTACCCCCAGAAATAGTTTGGCGAGACAAGATGGAATTTGCTCATGGTTGTGCTTCCTCTAAAGTTTTAGCAGCTCACGCTGAGGCTACTATTTCTGACGAAGATTTCGAGCGGGCACGCTTTCGGGGAGACCCCATAAAAAGTAAGGAGGAATTACTTTACTACAGGATTTTTGAGCAGTATTTTCCTCAGCCATTTGCCGTCAATTTAGTTGGCAAGTGGGATCGAACTTTCCATTAACATAACAGTTCAATTCTTATACCATTTCCAAAAAATCATGCAACAGTAGAACAAACCGAAAAACCCTCTTATCTGTTCCCTGTTCCCTGTTCCCTGTTCCCTAAAGCGTTGGTACTTTAGAGAAATCTCAAATAAAACTGGTATTAGTTAAATTCAAGAAAAAATGGCGACCACAGTCAATTACTATGATGTTCCCTTAAAAAGGCTGAATTCCCAAAATGCTCTGGGGTTAGGGGTTGTATTCACAGATTTTGAAAATGCGAAAATAGAGTTATGCAAATGGCCTACTTCAGGAAAACGACCTCTAATTTCCAAGGGAGGTTACGGTACCGTTCTCGAAGAGGAGTTCAGAGTTTATTGGGAGGGTTCGACCATATTTTCTGCTGGTCATCAGAATGCTCGCGGTGGTGCAGCGGGTAAGATTGTATCCGAACCAGAAAGTAACTCTAAATATCTTCTGGTAAACTGGCTGAGTGCCCATCTAGATGCAGGAGAAGCGTTTATGCCTAAAAATGGCGAACCAAGTATATTTCTTTTGGCTCCTCCTAAAGAAGATGTCAAACCTGAAGATTTTGTAGCTCTTTATTCAGATGGGAGTTGTGGCATATCAATACATCCTGGAGTCTGGCACACAAATCCAATATCACTTTCAGAAAAAGAAGTTTTTTATCAGAGAAAACAAGGCAGTATTTATGCAACAATCGATTGTGTATTAACCAAAGAGCATAACACTTGGTTAAAAATTCCCCTAGATCAACCGCAAGACGGTTAAACTGCTCTATTATATTTATCAATAAAAGGAGTAATATGGTCACATTAGTTCAGCAACTCAAATTGGCTTTTCGCATCCAATCAGTTACCACCGTCGATAACGGGGTGCAAATTACTTGGAAAGATGGTCACGAAAGCTTTTATCACAACCTCTGGCTGCGGGACACTTGCCACTCTCCCAAATGTTTTCAACCAGACACATTAAGCCTCAACAGTGGAGAAGGAGAAGGACACGATCCCCTGAAAATGCCACTAAATCCGATAACTGAAACGGTCAAAATAGACCGCGAAGGAAATTTAGATATCATTTGGGGTGGTGAAGAACCGGGACATCATAGCGTCTACGATCCATCTTGGCTGCGAGTTCACTGTCAAAAAGATCCCGCTCTCAAACAGCGACGAAAACCCCAACTGTGGGACTCATCGCTGTCCATCCCATACTTCGATTACCAGGCAGTGATGAGGGACGATGAAACGCTACTGCATTGGTTGGATAAAATGCTGGATGTGGGAATGGTAATTATTGACGGCTTTCCCAAAACGAGAGAAGCATTTCAGGCATTAGTAGAGCGCGTCGGACCGATTCAGCAACGATATCATCCTACCGACATCTATACTTTAGATACAGCAAACCAACTGGCAGGAAAAATTCACCACTCCTATAAGTACTTGCATCGGCTGGACAATCATACCGATCACGTCTCCTACAACGTTCCTCCCAGACTTCAATTTCTTGGATGTATTGAATACGAAAATCCTGACAATGACAGACAAGGATATTCCACTCTGGTAGATGGTTTCAAAATTGCTGAAGTTCTGAGGACTCAGCAGCCAAAATATTTCGAGTTACTCACCCAAGAGTATATATCAACAGGTCGCAGACGGCTGGGTGTAGAGGAAAAAATATCTGACAAGGAAAAGGGGACTAAGAAATATCAATGGGAAATCTATTATCGCCAGCACGTGATTAATTTGGATAAAAATGGCGAAGTTTACCAGATTCGTCACAATAAAAACGACCGGGTGCCGCTCGATGTTTCCCCGGATAAAATTCAAGACTTGTATGCCGCCTACCAAGCATTTACAGCATTAGCTGAATCTCCAGAGTATAATGCCGAATTTCTCATCGCTCCCGGACAGGTATTGGTAAATGATAACTGGCGACTGCTCCACGGACGGACGGGTATTCGGAATCCCCAACTGCGACGAGTTTTACTGGGAGCGTATATGAAGCCGGAAACATTCCGCAGCCGACGGCGACTGTTGCTCGGGAAAAAAAGTGGGATGCCGGATATGTGGTTAATGGGATGTTCGGACCGCGCTTTAGAAATTCTGGCAGAGCGCATGAGCGATTGAAATTAACGCTAAATTTAGCTATCCATACTGTTTATACTCGACACGGGTAAGAATTGCGCTTTTTCAAAAAGCGGGGGGTCAGGACTTACGCAGAGCCACAATATCTAGTCAGGGCGAATGCCATTCGCCCCTACAGGTGGCGTATAATTTCCTATTTTGCGTAAGTCCTGGGGGTGATATAGCAAAAGGCAGAAGGCAGAGGGCAGAAGGCAGAAGGGAAGAGGTTTACAGGTAAAGGTTTCAGCATTTGGTATTGTCGTAACCGCCTTGGCGATTGCTATAAAGGTCGTAGAGATTGCTTCGGCTGGTTTGACGCAACAGTAGGAGGTTAGTGCTGATATCGCCGCCTCGCAATGACAACTTTTGTGTTTTTATGCGTAAAAAAAGCGCAATTGCTTGCCGTTCAGAGTATAATATCATGTCGGGATAATTAGTGATAAAAAAACTTTCTCCTTTTCTTACTTCTTCCTTCTTTCTTCCCTCCTGACTCCTGACTCCTGACTCCTGACTCCTAAGTCGTTTATTTATATTTATTCAACCGGACATCATATAATTTCTGGTTGAATATCTTGCAAAAATATTGAGGTGTAACATGACAGCAGCATTGCAGCAACTTAAACCTGCTTTTCGCATCGAATCGGTGGCAACAACTAACAACGGGGTACAAATCGTTTGGAAAGACGGTCACGAAAGTTTTTACCATAACCTTTGGCTTTTAGATAGCTGTCGGTCTCCTAAATTCTTTCATCGAGATACTTTGAGTCTCAACAGCGGGCACGATGTACTCAAAATGCCTTTAAACCCAACTCCCGAAGAGGTTAAGCTCGATCGCGAGGGGAATTTGGATATTGTTTGGGGTGGCGAACAAACAGGTCATCGCAGCGTATTTGATGCGTCGTGGCTGCGAGTTCACTGCTATAACGACCCAGCGCTCAAACAACGACGCCCCCCTCAACTGTGGGACTCGTCAGTGTCCGTACCTTATTTTGATTGCCATGAGGTGATGAACGATGATGGGGTATTATTGTCGTTCCTCAATAAAATAGTTGATATGGGAGTGGCAATAATTGAGAACGCCCCGAAGAATGAAGAGAGTTTTCGAGGATTGGTGGAACGGGTAGGACCGCTGCGGCAACGATACCATCCCACCAATGTGTTTACGATGGATAGAAGCAACGCAAAAGCTCAGGCTATCCAACATTCCTATCAAGTGGGAACTTTAAGAAATCATACGGATGTTACCGCCTATGACATTCCCACCGGGCTGCAATTTCTGGAATGTATCCTCTACGAAAATCCGGATAACGATCGCCAAGCATATTCCACCGTCGTTGACGGTTTCAAACTGGCAGAGGTTATCAAAACAGAAAATCCCTGTTTTTTTGAATTGCTAACCACGGAATATATACCAGCAGGTCGCAAGCGGCTTTCGGTGGAGGAGAAACTATCAGAGAATGAGTCCAGTGCATGGAAGTACGAATGGGACGCTTATCGGCGCAACCATCTGATTAATTTGGATGAAAATGGGGATGTGTATCAGATTCGGTACAATCATAACACGCGGATCCCGCTAGAAGTATCCTACGATAAGATTGAAGACTTGTTGGCAGCCTATCGGCGATTTTCGGAACTGTTGCAAGATCCTAAATATAATACGGAATTTTTGCTAGCTCCAGGACAGGTATTGGTGGTTGACAACTGGCGAGTCCTTCACGGGCGAACGGGTATTTGGAATCCTTCTTTACAACGAATTTTGTTGGGAGCCTATTTAGAGGAGGAAAGCTTCCGGTGCCGACGGCGAATTTTATTGGGGGACAAAACTGGGATGTCAGACTTGTGGTTAATGGGATGCTCGGACCGGGCTTTGGAAATTCTGGCAGACAGACATTTGTGAAGACATTGGAGCATCTCGATAAATTGTAAGCGGTTTGTAGTAAGCACTAAAGTGCTTCCCGGGATCCATTCCAGTTTTGCTTCCTGGCTGCGGGGATCTGAACGTGCTGTTGCCGGCTATACTAGCCCAGAAACCCAGTTTTTCCACAAAACCGGTTTCTTCATGCATTCTCGAGATGCTCTCGTGGCACCGCTGACACCGGCATATACAGGCCCCAGGGCGCAGTCGCCGCAAGTCCAGCGGTGGGACGTCACAACAGTGTTCTGGGGAGGGTACTTTGACCTCAACCGGCACCCTACTG
>RFFC02000003.1:154247-272526 GCA_005518205.2 Hormoscilla sp. GUM202 | reverse complement strand
CTTCAACCTGAACGGTTTCAACTTCAACATCGTGTCCGAGAGCGCCCACCCTGTCGGGAGCCTGCCCGTCGATGTCTAAAGCGCGCGCTATTCGCACTGCGTATCGCACATCGCAGCGACATGGGTGGGCGTCTCTGGACACGACCAGTCCATTATCGACTCACAAGGTCGTGCGATTCGATGGCTAAGAATTAGCTAAAAACAAAAAGCGCTCTCCTTCGAGGGGGGCGCTTTTTTTGTGCTCTTGCCAATACCAAGTCAAATAGCAAAGTAAACCGAGAAGCGTTGAGGCAGATCCTCTGGCATAGCGCAGCCTGTTCCCGGATCTAGGGAACGATAAATTTTCCATTACTCATTCATCTCCTTGTAGGTAGCGACCGCTGAAGGAGATATGCGGTTGAGATATCGGAAAATCCAATACTTAAAGATGGTATCCAAAATTACGGGAAAGGTGGCAATAAACAAAAAGATAAAGTTCCGACTTTCTGGCAGTCCCAAATGTCTGGATATTCCTTCCAGAATTACTTCCCAACCATGGGCCGAGTGGAAACCCACAAACATATCTGTAAATAAGATGATGATAAAAGCTTTGGCACTATCACTTAATCCATATATCAGATCGTCCATGAAAGACTTCAACACTGCGATCTCTCGCTTGCTTGTCCAGATCACTAACCCGAATGCTACAAATGATAACAGATCCGAGAAAATGTTTTCGATCGCATTCGCACTGCGATCGCGGTATTCTACTTCAATTTCTTCAACCTTGTGTTGTAACTCTGCTTCTATCTCCGACTCTGATAATTTAGGCAACTGCCCAGTTAAGATTTCAAATTTGATTTTTTTCTCAAACTTTTCCAAGTCCATGAAAGCTTCTTCTTCCATTTCCTCGTTAATAAATGTGGCAAAACTTTCCTGTTCTTTGAATCTATCTACAACTGGTCCCACCAGAAAATTATGACATATCTGTTGAGTCAAAAGAGGAATCAGAATTGCTAATAAAATAAATCGCAGGGAAATGATTGTCTTGAATTTAGAAACTCTAAATCTTTCAACTACTTCTTCTTCTGTCTTCGGATCTAATTCTTTTTGAACTCTTTTCAAAGTTCCCAAAATCGACCTGGGCAAGAAACTTCCTCGAGCAGAAATTGTTTCAGCACCGGCAAGTTCCTCTAAGCTAGGAGGCGGTTTTAACTGATTATTTAAGGACTGCTTTTCGATTAGCGCTTTCTTGGCGGATCCATTCTCAACTGAGACGAAAGTTTGAGATTCTCTATTTCTGGCAAACTGCTTTTGGGCGGGACGGTACCGGGCTAGCACTTCATCAATTAATTTTAACTTTTCTAGGGTGATGGCTGATTTTTCTCGGAGGATTACTGTCCGGTTCCCCGGTTCCTTCTCGGCCCAAATATTTTTCGGAGAGAAAATATCGATCAAATTACTACTGATTTTGAATTCCCCTAGGCGGATTTTCGCAGCAGTTAAGTTGTTGTTGAGTTCGCGGCGACAATAATTAGCAACGATCGGGCTGTTACCGCTTCTGTCAGGAAATATCTTGTCCCCATTAAAATGCTCGTCTTCCAGGGCTTTGATTTTTAATGCTGCCTCATAAGCCTCATCAAGCGATCGGGTCGGCGTCAGCCATAACCACTGATTGGCGGCGCGAAAGCCAGACGCGATCGTCTTGGGAAAATTGGAAGTTGTCATGGGAAAATTGCACTTTGGCGAATTGCTATCTGGTTGTATATTGAGATTACAATGGATAATAATAGCAAAAAATTAGCGACTGGGACGATCGTGTCTACTGATTCAGTTTGGATTACAGGCTATAGCCGCAGTGGCAAGACAACTCGCCTGGTGGAGAAGTTGCGCCTGTTGCTGGCATCCTGGCAGCAACAGTCCCAGTATACGGCGGTGTTGGCGTTGGCGGCCATTGGAGATAACAGGATCGATTTGGCCGATCGCATGGTCCAGGTCACGGAGGGAAGGTATCCAGTTCATGCCAAGACTCCCCTGGGGTTTTTTCTGGAGCAAGTGCAGTTATTCTGGCCTCTGTTGATCGATCGCCTGCAACTGAAGGCCCAATTTCCGGTGCGCCTGCGCCCGGAAACCGAGCAGGAATTGGCGACCCAGCTATGGCGTCCGGAGTTGGACTCGGGAATTTTGCGGATGGAGGGGGTGAGCGAGTATCGTATGGTGCGCCGCACTCTGGACTTGCTTTCCCTGGCCGCCGTGAGTGGGACGTCATTATCGGATATTCCCATTATTCTAGAACAGGGATTGGTGGATTTCCCCGGTGGTCCTCAACTCTGGCAATCTATGGGAGAGTTGCTCATCCGCTGGCGCAGTTGGTGCCTTTCTCGGGGTTTCCTCACCTACGGGATCGTTTCCGAACTCTATTGGCGTCACCTATTGAGCGATCGCACTTATCAGCAGTATTTAACAAACCGCTACCGTTTGCTGCTAGCAGATGATGTGGACGAGTATCCCGCGATCGCCCGGAGGCTATTTGAATTCCTGCTCGCGGAGGGGGCGGTAGGGGTCTTTACTTATAATCCCACCGGGGGGATCCGACAGGGTTTGGGTGCCGACCCCCTATATATGGAGGATCTGGCCTCACGCTGTCAAGTGGAAAACCTGGCATCGGCACCTGTCAGCGGTTTGGCACCCCAATTGAGTGCTGGGTGCATGGAGTTGGTGGGTGGGGGGTTTGCACCCGCCGTCACCTTGCCTGCTGCGACCGTGCAGTCCATTCAAACTATATCCCGATCGCAGCTCTTGCGGCAAACTGCCGAGGCGATTATTCACGGAGTACAGCAGGGCCAGGTGCAACCAGAGGATATTGCCGTTATTCTACCAGGGGTGGACGCGATCGCCCGCTATACCCTGACCGAAATCCTCACCAAAGCCGGAATTGCCATCGAATTGCTCAACGATCAACGACCCCTGACTGCTTCACCCCTGATTCGCGCCTTACTCACCCTCCTAGCTCTAGTGTATCCGGGATGGGGACGGCTGTTAGACCGGGATGCCGTGGCGGAAATGCTGGTGGTCCTCAGTCAAGAACCGATCGCTGATTCCCATCCACCTCTGCTGGCCATGACCAGAATTGACCCAGTCCGAGCGGGTTTACTGGCAGACTATTGCTATGCCCCAGACCCCGATCGTCCCCGTCTATTACCAGTGGACTCCTTCCCCCGCTGGGACCGATTAGGACATCGAGCAACGGAGACTTATAATCAGATTTTGGAGTGGATCGAGATTCAACAGCAACAGCTTTTAGGTCGCCTGGTTCCCAGTCCGATCGTCTTTCTCGATCGAGCCATTCAGCAATTTTTGTGGAAAGGTAGCAACCTCCCCTACGATCAAATAGCAGCCATTCGGGAATTGATGGAAACGGCCCAGCATTACTGGGAAGTTGCTGCCCGGATGAAAGACTCATGGTACGAACAAACCAAGCCCGGCGATCGTCAGATTGTGGGCAGATTTATTCAGCTGCTGCGTCAGGGGACTGTGACTGCCAATCCTTTCCCCGTGCGTCCGATGGGGCCCCAAAGTCGTGCTGTGACTCTGACCAATATCTTCCAGTATCGATCGACTCGTCGCCGGCATCAATGGCATTTTTGGATCGATGCTAGTTCGCCCCTCTGGCTCAAGGGCGGTGCGGCTACCTTATTTGCTGCGCCTTTGTTTCTCCAAGATAGATTAGGACGCCCTTGGACATCAGAAGACGAGACCGAAGCGGATGAAAAGCGGTTGCCGCGAATTTTGCAGGATTTGCTGGCCCGAGTGGACGATCGCCTGTATCTTTGTCACAGCGATCTGGCCACGAACGGACAGGATCAAACTGGTCCCTTGTTGGGTTTGGTGAATGCCGCCGTACTTTTTTCTCAGGAAAATTTATCTGTATATAGCACTTCTCAATAATGTGAGGTACAGTGAAAGCATTGATATCACTTTCATCCCTGGATGCTGTACCTCATGACTATGAGAAACGCTGTAATCTTTTTTGGCGTTCGATTAGCCTCATGGCCCGCCGTGGGTTCAAACCCCTGCGTTCCCAGGCGGGAGCCAGGTTTCGAGGCGCCAAGTCGGTTGAAAACCGACTAAAATCCTTATAGTTATAGAGAAAGCCTTTTCCCCTCGTTCCCTGGCTCCGCCGGGGAACGCGCTCTTGAGGCTCCGCCTCTAGTTGCGAATGGTGCAAGATATGAGTTAAAACCGACTAATATCATTATAATGTACGAAAATGATCTCATACCCCAAAATGCAAGTTTTTATAACATTTTGATTTCAAGAGTATTTCGGGGATAGTGTCTACTGACAACTGACGGGCAGGCGAGACGCCCGCCCTACGTTTTGGACCAGGGCAGGCGAGACGCCCGCCCTACGTTTTGGACCAGGGCAGGCGAGACGCCCGCCCTACGCAACTTAGAGGAAAAACAACAATGCGTTACAAATTATTGGGGAAAAGCGGACTGCGCGTATCGGAACTCTGTCTCGGGACGATGACCTTTGGAGAAGACTGGGGTTGGGGTTCTGACTATGAGGAAAGTCGCAAAGTATTTGATGCTTTTGCTCAGGCGGGCGGTAATTTTATCGATACCGCTAACCTTTATACTAATGGTACGAGCGAAAAATATCTTGGGGACTTTATTGCCGCCGATCGCGCCAAATGGGTTGTGGCCACCAAATACAGTCTCAATACGGGCAATGGGGAAGTGAATGCTGGCGGAAACCATCGCAAAAATATGGTACAAGCAGTGGAAGCTAGCTTGAAACGCCTGCAAGTGGACTATATCGACTTGCTGTGGTTGCACGCTTGGGATTTTACTACCCCCGTGGAAGAAGTCATGCGATCGTTTGACGATTTAGTCCGCGCAGGTAAAGTGCTTTACATCGGCATTTCCGATACTCCTGCTTGGATTATTTCCCAAGCAAATACGATCGCCAGTCTGCGAGGTTGGACATCTTTTATCGGCTTGCAAATTGAATATTCCTTGCGAGAACGTACTCCGGAACGAGACTTGTTACCGATGGCAAGTGCCTTTGAAATTGGCGTGACCGCTTGGAGTCCCCTAGGCGGTGGGGTTTTGACAGGTAAATACAATAAAAATCCTCAAGAAACTGCCGCTTCTGAGTCCAAGCGATTAGAAAGTCTGGAAGGGATGGAAGTAAGCGATCGGGACTTGACAATTGCGGCAGAAGTAGTTAAGATAGCAGCAGAGATCGGACGGGTACCTTCCCAAATAGCATTGAACTGGTTGCGGCAAAAAGGCGAAATTATTCCGATTATCGGATCTCGCAAGGTCAAGCAGGTAGAGGAAAATATTGCCTGCTTGGAGTTCGAGTTAACTCCAGAACAAATGCAGCGTTTGGATGAAGTCAGTGCGGTATCCTTGGGATTTCCCCATGATTTCTTTAAAAGTTCGATGGTGCAGGATTTTGCCTTTGGGGGGTCGCTGAAACTGATTGATAACCCCAGAAAATAATACCATTATCATCAGATGTTAAGAAACCCGGTTTCTGGCTGGCAGGGAATGAACTTGATAATAAAAAAGTCTTGCTATATGGTATAATAAGAGTAGCGATCGCTTTGAAAATCAGGAGATTGAGTATGAATGCAGAATTTAAGGGAAAAACAGATCTAGTTACAGGTGGCAATAAAGGCATCGGTTTTGCGATCTGTAAAGGATTAATAAATTTAGGCTTTGACGTGATTATAGCAGCCCGATCGCTCGGCAAAGGCAAAGAGGCAGCGGCCCAGTTAAAATCCCCTGACTCGCGCATTGCAGCGATGCAACTTGATGTTACTGACGATCGGGTGCATCCCAGTTTTGCTTCTTGAGAATTGAGAATTGAGAATTGAGAATTGAGAATCGAGATCTGGGCTATTTTCCATTCTCCATTCGCAATTCTCCATTCGCAATTAGCATAATTTAATGCCAAAATGCAAAAGTGAGATGCTCCCCTGACGATCGGAGTATTTTCCTGGCCGCACAGGCTTTAACTCGGTCATGCGATCGCCTGGATGTGCCGATCAATAATGCTGGCATTTTACCCGATCGGGGACTCAACTTGCTCAACATTTCTCGCGATATGTTGGATCTGACGATGCATACTAATGCTTTTGGTGCAGTGAGTGTTACCCAAGCTTTTCTCCCCCTACTCGCAAAAGCCCCCGCAGCGCGCATTATTAATATTTCCAGCAAATACGGTCAGTTAGACAGTTTGTCTGCTAGCGTACCAGCAGCTTATGGTTTGTCCAAACTTGCCCTCAATGGCACTACTATTATGTTAGCAGATACCCTGCGATCGCAAGGCCTTGCGGTTTATGCCATGTGTCCGGGTTGGGTACGGACGGATATGGGTGGTGTGGCGGCTACCCGATCGCCTGAAGAAGGGGCAGATACAGCCATTTGGTTAGCCACGGAAGCTGGACCAGAACTGAGTGGCAAGTTTTTCGGCGATCGCCAAGAGATTTCCTACTAAATTAGATTTGCCAGGCGGTTGTACCGTGCCAACATCTGGAAATGCTCTCTTAGTATATTTGTCATATTATAAAAATGTTGACAATTTTCTACCCTATTGTTAGACTACACAATCAAGGATCAAAACAAGGCACTCATATCGAGAGAAAACTATTAATTAACATCCAAAGTTTCAGGATTTTTCAAAGACTTTTTTTTATCCGAAGTTAAACGACGTTCTACCTTCTTCACATCTTCTGCTGGAGGTAGCGACTCTGGTCGGATACCCCGCTCTAATAACGTTGCACGCACCGCCTCATTGTTGGTAATATGCTCCGACGATATCGCTTCCTTCGTAGCAAGTCTATTCTCCCGAGAATTAAAAATTGTAATTTCGGTTGCAAAGTCCTTTGCTTTCAAAATAATCGTAGGCGCAAAATCTGCCAAGGGTCGCTTATCTGGTACCTTCCACTGGGCTTTCATCGCTTGAGTAGATTTACCAAACAGCGCCCGATCGCCCTTGCTGCGGATCGGTGCAAAATTTTGATTCCCCCCTGTCTGCTCGTAGATTACTTTAGAAAGCTCCGCCTCCGTTGCTGATAGCTTCTTCCGGGCTGAAACCCGTTCTGCTTCTAGTATCCGCTGTTCGATTAACTCCGCCCGTCGGGTCTGGATCGCAAAGTATGTCTGAGCGAAAGCGATTTCCTCTTTTCTCGGGTCGCCATTCTGAGCAATCAGATAGCAAGCATAGCGGGTCAGCATAATGTCATCAACCTTTCGCTGGCTTCCAGAGCCTAGTTTGACCATTTTGTTAACGTCAACAAAATGGTCTGCGACAGTGTGACCGGACACCTCACAGGCAGTTTTTGCTTTCGTAACCACGGCAGTAAAATTACGCCACTCCGTATAACCCAAAAGGTACTGGAGGTCGCGTGCTCGCCAATACTCAACCCCGTTTTCAGTCTGCTGGGCATGGTCTTCAAAAGTTTCAGTTAGTTCTTGGATAGTGTCAAAGTTCATCGATTCTCTTTACTCTTATTACTGCAATGCGATCGCATCCGCGATCGCTTTATTAAATATGGTAGTAAGGGGGTGAAGGGGCGAGTAACTCACATATTCAAGGTAAAGATTTACTCTCCGTTCGCGCAGCGTGGCGCCAGCCATAGGCTTCACCGTGTATTGAGATGCACTCCAATGAAACAATGAACCATTAACCATTAACAATGAGCTAAGGTTGAGGAGTGCCTGGAACTGGAGGTAAGGGAGGAGGTGCCCCTGGGGTGCGACGCGGTGGTGCTACTGGCTGTGGCGTGCTCAACAGGGGATAGAAATCACGGGGCCGATCGCGCCCATCAAGGCAATTACTCATCACTTGGTTGCTGGGCAGGTATGTCTCGAGACTCAAACCTACCACACATTCAGAATATTTTAGGGGTAAGAGCGATCGGCGGCAGTTATCGAGAATATTTTGGGGAAATTCCGACCCTGTAATGGTGCTAATATCAACTATACAGGTGCCTAATTCTATTGGCCTGCGGCTCTGACGGCATCCGATCAGGGCGTCAAAAGCGGCGATCTCTGTATTCCTCGCAATATTGACGACGCATTTGGTTAAGTCCCTTGGTTTGAGTGTGGCCGAACAGGCGTCGGCTGTCTCTTGAGCAGAAATACCTAGTTCTTGCAGCTGAGAGGCGCAGTACCGATAATCTCGGGTGGTGGCGGCAGCTGGTTGCACTGGCAGGGTCATGGCGATCGAACTGGCAATCGTCGAAAGGGCGATCGCCATAGCGGGGCGAAAACTCATAGCTGAATTACTCCTGACAACTTTCATGGTGGGTGAGAAGATTTTCTTAGATTTTCTTAATTTCGACAGGGATTTATAGGTGGACATTATAACCTACAGTTAATAAGGTAAGAAAAATCTTCTTAGACGAGCGCAAGGTATCTATCTATGCATTTGAGCGAACTGACCCATCCCAACCAATTGCACGGTCTGTCAATTCATCAACTGGAACAAATTGCCCGGCAAATTCGGGAAAAGCATCTGCAAACCGTGGCAACCAGTGGCGGTCATCTGGGTCCGGGGTTGGGAGTGGTGGAACTTACCCTGGCCCTTTACCAAACCCTGGACCTCGATCGCGACAAGGTGATTTGGGATGTGGGTCACCAAGCTTATCCTCATAAGATGATAACAGGACGGTACAACCGCTTCGGTACTTTACGACAAAAAGATGGCATCGCTGGCTATCTCAAGCGCTGCGAAAGCAAGTTCGACCATTTTGGCGCAGGCCATGCTTCTACTAGCATATCCGCTGCCTTGGGAATGGCGATCGCCCGGGACCTGAAAGGGGACAACTTCAAGACGGTGGCCGTCATTGGGGATGGGGCCCTCACGGGGGGCATGGCCTTGGAAGCCATTAACCATGCCGGACATTTGCCCCATACTAACCTGCTGGTGGTGCTCAACGACAATGAAATGTCCATCTCCCCCAATGTCGGGGCCATATCCCGCTATCTGAATAAAATGCGCCTGTCAGATCCGGTGCAGTTCCTCAAGGATAACCTGCAAGAACAGTTCAAGCAGCTGCCCTTCCTGGGCGAGACCTTTACTCCGGAAATGGAACGGGTCAAGGAAGGGATGAAACGTCTGGCGGTGCCTAAGGTAGGGGCCGTGATTGAAGAACTGGGCTTTACCTATATGGGACCGGTAGACGGTCACGACCTGGAAGATTTGATCGCTACTTTCCAACATGCCCATAAAATTCCCGGACCAGTTCTGGTTCACGTGTCCACCACCAAGGGCAAGGGCTATGCGATCGCGGAAAAAGACCAAGTCGGTTACCATGCCCAAAGTCCCTTTAACCTGGCCACTGGCAAGGCCATTCCTTCTAGCAAACCCAAACCCCCCTCTTACTCGAAGGTCTTTGCCCATACCCTGATCACCTTGGCAGAGAATAATCCCCAGATCGTCGGGATTACCGCAGCAATGGCAACGGGAACGGGTTTAACCAAACTGCAGGAAAAACTGCCCAAGCAATATATTGATGTGGGTATTGCCGAACAACATGCAGTTACCCTCGCTGCTGGGTTAGCCTGTGAAGGGATGCGCCCGGTTGCTGCTATCTACTCTACCTTCCTGCAACGGGCCTACGACCAGATCGTTCACGATATCTGCATTCAAAAGCTGCCTGTCTTCTTCTGCCTCGATCGGGCGGGAATTGTCGGTGCGGACGGTCCCACCCATCAAGGCATGTATGATATCGCCTATCTGCGCTGTCTGCCCAACATGGTGCTGATGGCACCCAAGGATGAAGGGGAACTGCAACGGATGGTGGTGACTGGCATCAACTACACCGATGGTCCCATTGCCATGCGCTATCCTCGCGGTAATGGGTACGGCGTCCCCTTGATGGAGGAAGGTTGGGAACCCCTACTTATTGGTAAGGGCGAAATTCTCAGCCAGGGTGACGATGTCTTGCTAGTTGCTTACGGTTCTATGGTCCATCCGGCCCTACAAGTGGCGGAAATTCTCAGCGAACATAATATCCAAGCAACTGTAATTAATGCCCGCTTTGCTAAACCTCTGGATGCAGAATTAATTGCACCTTTAGCCCAGCAGATCGGACGAGTCGTGACTTTAGAAGAAGGCTGTGTTATGGGTGGTTTTGGTTCTGGCGTGGCCGAAATGTTGCTCGATCTGGATGTGGTTGTGCCCATCAAGCGCCTGGGCGTACCCGATATCTTAGTCGATCATGCTCAACCCGATCAATCAAAAGCCGACTTGGGTTTAACACCCCCTCAAATTGCCGAAATTGTCCGGACGGCTTTCTTTAGCAAGCAACTGGCTGCTGTTAGCAGCTAGCCCGATCTCCGCACCCTCGATCGCACATTCTTGAACTTAGCCCGCCTGCGCGGGCTTTTAGGCAATTCCTCTCGTTCCCAGGAACGGCCTTCGGAGGCTCCTGCCTCCAATTAGCGTAGAAGTGCATAGTCAAATCTATCATCTTAAATTATAATAGATTAAAACCCGCAATGCCTGCCAAAGACATCTACCACGAGACGGTCAAAACCGCCCTAACTAAAGATGGCTGGACCATTACCGACGATCCTTTCAAGTTAAAATGGGGATTGAGGGAGTTATTCGTCGATCTCGGCGCTAAAAAAATAATTGTTGCCCAGAATGGCGAACGACAAATAGTCGTTGAAATTAAAACTTTTCGAGGCCATTCTCAAATTTATGACTTACAGCAATGTCTGGGCCAGTATCTTCTTTATAGAACTATTTTAGAAGAATCAAAAAGCGAAGATCGGTTATACTTAGCTATTCGTAAAGCTATCTATGAACAGATATTCTCGGAAGCTATCGGAACACTTGTGATTAGAAAATTCCATTTGCGTTTGCTTATATTTGACTCAGGTCGGGAGGAAATTGTTCAATGGATAAACTAGCAAAATATCGCCAGACGATAGAAAGCGTATTAACAGAATATGCAGAAATTCCCTATCGTTACGCCGATCTCAAATCCCATGTTATTGTCAGTAGAGACGCAAATCATTACTTGCTAATGACTCTGGGATGGGAAAGGGATGTAAAAGTTCATGCTTGTATCGTCCATGTTGAAATTAGCAACGAGAAAATTTGGATTCATCGCGATGGCCTTGAAGATGGCATTGCCTTAGAATTGGTGGCCGCAGGTATTCCTAAACATGACATTGTTCTCGCTTTCCATTCTCCAGAAATTCGCCCCTATACAGAATTTGCGGTGAGTTAAAAGTAGGGTGGGCACCGCCCACCAGCGAAATGCCCCGATCGGACGATAATTAATATAGCACCATTTTGTCAACTGTATGCTACAAATGCTATAATGGGAGATATCCTCCCAGAAGGTATCCCCGATCTAAAATTACTTACTTGGTGTTATGCCTGCCAAAGACCTCTACCACGAGATCGTTAAAACCGCCCTAACCAAAGATGGCTGGACCATTACCGACGATCCACTTATTCTCCAGTATGGATCGAAAGACTTATTCGTCGATCTGGGTGCCCAGAAACTTCTGGCTGCTGAAAAGCGCGGCAAAAAAATTGCTGTGGAAATCAAAAGCTTTAGAGGACCTTCACAAGTAAAAGACTTGCACAATGCTTTGGGACAATACATGTTATACCGGGATATACTAGAAAAAATGGAAATGGTTCAACCTTTATACTTAGCCGTCACCACCAAGGCGTTTGAAGAAGTTTTTGAAGAACCCTTGGGCAATTTAGTCTTGACCAAGCATCAACTATACTTGCTAGTATTTAACTTGACAAATCAGGAGGTAGTTCGATGGATACATTAAAAACATACGGCGAAATTGTTTATCGAGTCCTTGATGAATATTATCAACTTCCCTACTCCTATGGTGACTTAGAAAGACGTTTTGTTGTCAGTGAAGACCGCAGTAATTATCTGTTAATCACCCTGGGATGGCAAAATGATAAACGAGTTCACGGGTGCCTCGTCCATATTGAAATTATCAACGAGAAAATTTGGATTCACCGGGATGGCATTGAAGATGGCATTGCCTTAGACTTGGTGGCCGCTGGCATTCCTAAACATGATATTGTTCTTGCTTTTCACCCTCCAGAAATTCGCCCCTATACAGAATTTGCGGTGAATTAAATTCAATTAACAATTGCTCAATTTTCAATTATCATTCCTGTGATGCAGGAACTCTTGTATCAGGAATATGTTTCAATCCCCAGGCAATCATTACCTTCATTACCGGGCGGAGGCTTTCTCCTTTTTCTGTGAGTTGGTAGTTCATCCGACGAGAATGATTGCTGTATGGCTGCTTTTCTACTAATCCCAATTCTGCTAGTAACTTGGGGAATCGGTGGATATGAGAGTCGAGCAATTGAATGCGATCGCCCCGGAAGTAGATATATTTATTGGCGTAGGCACCTCAGCACAAGTTTATCCCGCCGCAGGACTATTAAAATTCTTTGAATATGTCCCGGAAAAATACTTTATTGACCCCAATCCAGCGTCCGACGCCCTCAAAGGCTATACTGTAATAGCGGGCACAGCACCTCGGTGCCAGGTAGAAAATATCTGCAATAGGTCTTAACTTAGCTGCTGCTTTTACCTTAGTCCTGATTGCGAACTTACTTTGAGCTATTTACCATGACATCGACTTCCACCCAGATTTATCCTGTTATTTGGGACCAAGACCGTGTTTTACTGATTGACCAAAATCGCTTGCCTACTAATTATGTCGTGGTGGCGATTAGTCGCTACGAGGATATGGCAGAGGCGATTAAAACAATGATCGTCCGAGGCGCACCAGCAATTGGCATCGCTGCTGCCTATGGCATGTATCTCGGTGCCAGGGAGATTCAAACAAGCGATCGGGACGAATTTTTGAATCAGTTGGAAGCAGCCTCCCAACAGTTGCGGCAAACTCGTCCCACGGCGGTGAATTTGTTTTGGGCAATTTCCCGGATGCTGAAGACCGCCTATGAAACTCTTGGTTCCGTTGATGAAATTAAAGAGACTTTGCTGAATACTGCCAAGCAAATTAATGCCGAAGACTTGCAAACTTGTCAAGACATTGGCAACCAAGGTCTAAAGGTATTACCCCCCGAACCCGCTAAACTGAATATTCTCACTCACTGCAATGCTGGTGCCTTGGCAACTGCTGGTTATGGCACATCCTTGAGTGTGGTGCGTTCTGCCTGGAGTCAGGGACGGTTAAAAAGACTTTATGCTGATGAAACTCGTCCCCGTTTGCAAGGATCTCGACTGACTGCTTGGGAATGTACCCAGGAGAAAATTCCCATTACCATCATTACTGATAGCATGGCGGCTCATTGTATGCAACAGGGCTTGGTTGATGCCGCGATCGTGGGGGCCGATCGCATTGCGGCGAATGGGGATACTGCTAATAAGATCGGCACCTACAGTGTAGCCTTAGCTGCCAAAGCTCATAATATCCCCTTTTACGTCGCCGCGCCCCTTTCTACCATTGACTTTAAGTTAGCCGATGGCAGCCAAATTCCCATTGAAGAACGGGACCCAGCGGAAATTTACAAAATTGGGGATAGTATTTTTTGTCCAGCGGGTACGGATTTTTATAATCCTGCCTTTGATGTTACCCCTGCTGCCTTGATTACTGCTATTATCACCGAACATGGTGCTGTCCCGCCAAGTGAGTTAAGCCAGTTTCAGGCTAAGCAGGTTGTGTAGTTGAGTGCGATGTTTCTGGGTGACATCTCACTGTTAAATTAAGAAACCAGGTTTGGATGGGTGTGGTCAAAAGTAGTTGCAGCGGGATCCCCCCCAGGGGGGATCTGGCGACTGGGGTATCCCATGGGAGATCGACGGGTTTTGACGACACTCGGTTTAGATAAGAAACCTGGTTTCTGGGTTACTGGGGATCTGCCCGTAATGGTTTGGTTATTCAATCTTATTTGGATATCAACCACCTGCTACAGCAGAGATAATACTAACTTCATCCCCATCTTTCAAAGCTGTATTTGTTCCTTGTAAAAACCTGATATCTTCGTTATTGACGTATAAGTTCACAAAGCGACGCGGTTTTCCCTCTTCATCACACAAGCGGTTTTTTATCCCAGGACAACTTTGTTCGAGAGTGTCGAACAACTCAGCAATATTGCTGCTTGTACATTCTACCTTGTCTTTATTGTTCGTGTACTTCTGCAAGGGAGTGGGAACTAAAACTGTTACTGTCATTTTTACCTGATTCCTTTGTTCTTCTCATCTTACTGCTGCACTGCCCACCATCGATCGCATAACCGTAACTTGGTCATGGCCGGGCAGCGTCGGGTTCCCGGAGTGTGCCCACCCTACTCATCTTAGCCCGCGCAGGCGGGCTTTGTTCCTGTAGCCCCACCCTAAAGGGTGGGGGTGTGTGGGGTGGGGTTGTAATCTAGACCAATACTTGTTGCCATTCTAGGCGACCCAAGGTGCGGGCCCGTTCCATTGCCCGTTCAAAACTATCAAGTTTCGCTTCAATAGTCAGGGGTTCGCCGATGTAACCTTGGACAGCTTCCTGGGTTTTCAAGCCATTCCCCGTGATGTAGGCAACTGTCGTTTCATCGGGGTCAATTTTACCAGCTTCTACCAGTTTCTTCAACACGGCAATGGTGGTTCCCCCAGCGGTTTCGGTGAAGATGCCTTCTGTTTCCGCTAGCAACTTCATGCCTTCGATGATTTCTGGATCCGTGACTGATTCAATGTTACCGCCTGTCTTGCGGGCAATTTCTAAGGCGTAGATCCCATCGGCGGGGTTGCCAATGGCGATCGACTTAGCAATGGTATTGGGTTTAACGGGGGCAACGAAGTCCCGTCCTTCCCGGAATGCTTGGGCGATCGGGGAACAGCCTTCTGCCTGGGCCCCGCTGAAGCGGACAGCTTTATCGTCAACCAATCCCACCTTGACAAATTCTTGGAAGCCTTTATAGATTTTACCGTACAGGGAACCGGAGGCCAGAGGGGCGACAATATGGTCGGGTAACCGCCATCCTAGCTGTTCTGCCACTTCAAAGCCCAGAGTTTTGGAACCTTCCGAGTAGTAAGGACGGAGATTGATATTGACAAACCCCCATCCATAGGTATTGCCCACTTCGCAGCATAGCTTGTTCACTTGATCGTAGTTGCCCTTAACTGCCATCACCGTGGGATTGTAAATCAAGGTGCCCAGGACTTTACCCGTTTCCAAGTCGGCGGGGATGAACACGCAGCAGTCCAGACTGGCATGGGCCGCGATCGCAGCGGTTGAATTGGCCAAGTTTCCGGTACTCGCGCAAGACACCGTAGAGAAACCCAACTCTCTCGCCCTGGTGAGGGCCACTGACACCACTCTATCCTTGAAGCTGAGAGTGGGCATATTGACTGCATCATTCTTTATATATAGATTCTTTAGTCCCAGACGCCGGGCCAACCGATGGGATTTCACTAGCGGCGTCATGCCGGTGCCCACATCTATAGGATTATTAGTAGCAACAGGTAAGAAGGGACGATAGCGCCAAATCGAGTTAGGACCGGCTTCTATGGTAGCGCGGCTGACGGAGAGGCGGAGTTTGTCATAGTCATACTTGACTTCCAAGGGGCCAAAGCAGACATCTTCGCAGATGTGCTTTGCTTCCAGCGGGTACTCTTCACCACATTCTTTACATTTCAGGGTGGTGCTAAAGCCGGTGGTTGTGCCGAATATTGGGGTGCTGGTTGCCACTGTCATAACTGGTTAATTTCCTTGATTGCGATTGATGTTGAAATCGTAGCACGGGGAAAAAATACCCTGCAACCATACCCGACTTTTTTAGTCTGGATTAATTTTACAAAAAAATAATATTCCCAATAGGATTGCTGAAAACCTTGCCAGGAGTGAGTTTAAGGGCGATCGAACCGGAAAAATATCCTCCAGAATCGACTGATGGCCCCGCCAAAATCCCCTCTCAACCCAAGAATTTGTGGAAAAAAATTTTTTGCGGTTTTTTTGGCCGCTCCTCGGGACCGGTGACTGAGAGTAGAGGGCCGGTCAAGAAACGGGGTCCTAGCCGCCGCTGACCGGTGGTATGAGGACAACTTCATCCCCATCTTGCAGTGGGGTATCGGGTGCGACGAATTGGAGATTGATACCAAAGCGGGTGAGTTCGCGCCATTGCTGGAGTTCGGGATGTTCCGCGATCGCGCGTTCGAGGACTGCGGCGACGGGGGTATGTGGGGGAAATTTCCGCTGTAGTTCCGGGAGGCCATAGGCTTCTTGATAGGCGGCGAAGAGTTTGATGGTGACTGCGATCTCGGGTGCAGACATAGTAATTGTCTTAATATTTAGTACAAGTCAAAAATATGATAGACTGATAGGGTAAAGTAAAGGAACTGGCTATGGAAACCGCATGGCTACGCCACGCTGCGCGATCAGAAAGTTGTCCGGCATCCCTTAGCTGCTGTTGCAGGTTACCTAGAAACCCTGTTGGGTAAGCTAAACATGGAACTGGAAGTAGCCCCTACCGATATTAGGTCACATCGGGATCTGCTACAGCGTATCATTCAAGCTACAGATCTGGGATTGAAAGTTACAGAACAAGATTACCATCTGACTGATGCCGATGATTCCGATTTACCAGAAGACGAGGAATGGCCGGATGATGTGGAATGGGAAACGGTCGAGGAAGTACCAATAAATTTGGAAGCTGTCAGGGAAAGGATTAGACAACGTGGCTACAAGATCAAGATATCTGCTGAAGATTCACCGAGGAGTACAGGCTGAAGACTTGCCAGACCTCCCCCCAGAACTACAATCAGACTTCACAGAGGTTTTCCCATAACTTCATATTCCACGAGCGTTTATTTGGACAAGACTTGCATTTAATTTTTAATCTCCAAACGGAGGAGATTGTCAAATGGATACATTAAAAAAATACCGTCATTTTGTTAAGCAGTTCCTGAGTGAATATGCTCGGTGTTCAAGTGGTGACAGTCAAATTGAAAATGAAACAATTTTTGATTCAGAAAACGATCGCTATATGCTATTATCTATAGGATGGTCCCAAGGGCGACGCATCCACGATTGCATCATGCACATTGACATTATTGACGAGCAGGTGTGGATTCAGGCAAATAATACCGATCGCCTTATCTCTCAGGAATTAATGGCTGTCGGAGTCCCCCCAGAAGCAATTGTATTGGGACTTCAACCGCCGGAACTTAGAGCATATACAGCCTATGGAGTACCGAATTCGCATCAGCAAGAATCTTTGAAAGTTGGATGAATTATGCTTGGACAGAATGCGATCGCCTGCTGTGGAGGTGGGGCGATCGCACCGACGGCGCCTGCTGGGTGGGGCGATCGCCCTTATATCCAAAAAAAAAAGTATCCTTTATAGTATTTTGATTTATATTGAAGATTAAAAAATTAGGAAACTTGGTTTCGGGATGAACATCTGTATAAATAATTTTTTCTGGTCCGATCGGGATAACTATGGTAAGATAAAGAGAAAATTAATTTGTGGTACGAGTGTGAGGAAGTGATACCAGAATTCGATGAAAACGGCAATCTGCCACCAGGAGTACATTTTTGCGAATGGGAGGAGTTTAAGGAGAGATTTTGTGCGAATTATAAAAGAAATCGGAGGCTCGAAGGATTGGAGCTGGCAATGGCGCAATTAAAAGCAGCCGGCTGTAGGACGATGTATATTAATGGTAGTTTTGTTACTAGCAAAGTAGAGCCTGGGGATTTTGATGCTTGCTATGATAGAGAAAGCGTAGACAGTGAGTATCTGAGAGTTAATGCTCCTAGATTGTTCAATCATTATGACCGTGAGGCCCAAAAAGCCATGTATAGAGGCGAGATATTTCCATCAGACGCAGAGGTTGGGTATTACGGGGAAAATTCCTTTGAGTTTTTCCAAAAAGACAGACGGAAAAATCGAAAAGGAATAATAGCCATAGATTTAATGAGGTGGTCGCCATGATTAAAGATGAATTTGAGTACGAAGTCACTCAAGAATGGGTAGAGAAGTTTAGCAAATCTATCATGAAGATGGAGCAGGATGAAGAAGCAAAAAGAAAGGACTTTCAGAAATGGGAAGTAAGCAGAGGTGTGTTACAATATCACCTGGATGAATTAAATGCGGAAATCGCGGAATATGAAAGATTGATTAATTGCGACAATAACCAGCCAATTGAAATTGTTGTTAGATTTTTGAATGAACTGCCAGATGTGTTAATAAAAGCGCGGATGGCAGCCAAAATCAGTGAGAAAGAACTCGCGGAAATTATCGGAGTTGAAGAAGAGCGAATTAAGCACTGTGAAAAGAGAAGTTATGGAGATGCGACTTGGGGAGAAATGCTTGATGTTATCGCTGCTTTGGGGGTGGAATTTCCAAATCATGTGATGATGCAGGTGGATTTTGAGGAAGTGGAGATTGCGAAAAGAATAACAGCAAAGCGGCCGCAAAAAAAGATGAAGACTGCGAGTAAAAAATGAAAGGGCGATCGCCCTTAATGTGAGTGGGGCGATCGCACCGGTGGCACCCGATCGACTATTGTGGTTTCGTCTGTTCCAAGGAGTTGTGGTTAGGTCTCCGTTTGATTGGCAGTTTTACAATTTTTTCCGGATGAGCGTTCTGCTTTTTGCGCAAATCTGCAAATATTGCATCCAGGTCGTAGTTAAAGGACCGGGCGTATTCCTCTCTGTACTTGTAAATTTCTTCGAGGATTTCGTCTTTCCACATGGTTTATTCTCCCATAACTTCATATTCCATCAACTGATATGGTGTGCAGATAGTTGGTAGATGGTATCCAAAGTCAGAGCTAATTTGCGATAGCTTTCTCTGAATTTGAGCGTTCGCCATATGCCTGCAATTCCATGTTAGCAGGTAATCCAAGCCATAAACTGTTGCAACTGCCATATGCAAGGCATCGTTAGAGGCTTTTGATGGTAGGTTACTTTGCTGCAAAAAATATTTGCCAAGCGCTTTGGCTGATTCGGTAATATCGAGAAGCATCAAGGGCTGTAACAAACTTAGTCTTCGAGCCGCGATCTCTGGATCTCCTTGAGCTGCTTCATCCCATACTACTTCAGAAGTGTAAAGCACAAATGAGCTACGATGACTATCCCACCAATCCTGCGTAACTTTCATGTTGGCGGCAAGAATTAAGTTGTTTGTCGATCGCGCGGTCAAGTAACCCAAAATACTGGTTTCGATATAGATTGTTTCACTCATGTTGTCCGCACTGTATACTTTCTCATTCTAAACTAGGCATTCCTGATTTGTCAAATACAGGGGCGGGTTAAACAGAAGTTCTGTCCTAAATTTGAATGACTCTGAGCCTCAAACCCTTATTCTATAAAGAATCTGGTCCTTATTGCGAAAGATTGCCTACCCAACTGGACAACCTGCGGATCCCGATGTTGCTTATGAAGTATGGAATAATGCTCACACAGCAACTCTTGAGGATTATCGATTAAAAGAAGGTCCTGGTGTTTTATTCCATCCAGGAGGACTATTATAAGTTTTACTTATCACCAAAACCCAAGGAGACCCAAAAAATTAGGAAACTTGGTTTCGGGATGAACATCTGTAGAAATAAATTTTTTATGGTCCGATCGGGATGTAAGATAAAGAGACGGACAATTAATTTGTGGTACGAGTGTGAGGAAGTGATACCAGAATTCGATGAAAACGGCAATCTGCCACCAGGAGTACATTTTTGCGAATGGGAGGAGTTTAAGGAGAGATTTTGTGCGAATTATAAAAGAAATCGGAGGCTCGAAGGATTGGAGCTGGCAATGGCGCAATTAAAAGCAGCCGGCTGTAGGACGATGTATATTAATGGTAGTTTTGTTACTAGCAAAGTAGAGCCTGGGGATTTTGATGCTTGCTATGATAGAGAAAGCGTAGACAGTGAGTATCTGAGAGTTAATGCTCCTAGATTGTTCAATCATTATGACCGTGAGGCCCAAAAAGCCATGTATAGAGGCGAGATATTTCCATCAGACGCAGAGGTTGGGTATTACGGGGAAAATTCCTTTGAGTTTTTCCAAAAAGACAGACGGAAAAATCGAAAAGGAATAATAGCCATAGATTTAATGAGGTGGTCGCCATGATTAAAGATGAATTTGAGTACGAAGTCACTCAAGAATGGGTAGAGAAGTTTAGCAAATCTATCATGAAGATGGAGCAGGATGAAGAAGCAAAAAGAAAGGACTTTCAGAAATGGGAAGTAAGCAGAGGTGTGTTACAATATCACCTGGATGAATTAAATGCGGAAATCGCGGAATATGAAAGATTGATTAATTGCGACAATAACCAGCCAATTGAAATTGTTGTTAGATTTTTGAATGAACTGCCAGATGTGTTAATAAAAGCGCGGATGGCAGCCAAAATCAGTGAGAAAGAACTCGCGGAAATTATCGGAGTTGAAGAAGAGCGAATTAAGCACTGTGAAAAGAGAAGTTATGGAGATGCGACTTGGGGAGAAATGCTTGATGTTATCGCTGCTTTGGGGGTGGAATTTCCAAATCATGTGATGATGCAGGTGGATTTTGAGGAAGTGGAGATTGCGAAAAGAATAACAGCAAAGCGGCCGCAAAAAAAGATGAAGACTGCGAGTCAAAAATGAAAGCGCGATCGCCTGCTGTGGAGGTGGTATCACCGGTGGCAAGATAATGGGCGATCGCCTGGGGCTGTTTGCGCAAATCTTCATATTCCATTATAGGGTATTCGGCGCTGATGAGGTACACAAGAATTGGCCCTGAGCGCTGTTGTGCCAAGAGTGCCTTCGTCAGAGATAGATACCGTGGGTGAAAACCGCTATATAGGCATCCCTTGTTTGGACAATAGATATAATAGTAAGTAGCCGTAATTCCATTGTTGGCCATGACGCTGAAAGAATTAGAGCCTCAACTGCTAGCACTTTCTGACGAGGAAAAAGCTCAAGTCGTTCAACTGCTATCTAAAGGCAAAATCACCCTGGGGCGGGGGATTGAAAAAAACCCTGGTGTTTGTGGCGGTAGTGCCTGTATTGCTGGAACTCGCATGACCGTTTGGGGGCTTGTAGAAGCTCGTCGGCTTGGCTATAGCGAAGCCGACTTACTCACGAGCTATCCATCTATAGAAGCTACTGATATTGCTAACGCTTGGGCCTATGCCGAAGCTTTCCCCGATGAAATTGAAACAGAGATCGCCGAAAACGATGATGTGATGTACGAGGAGTTGTAGCCCATGGCACGTCGTTCGCTTTGAGACTGGTCCTTGCACGAGCATCACCATCAGACTAAACTTACTGTACGGACTTTTTTTAACGATCATGGAAACTGTAAACATCCCTGACTGCGAAAGGAATCTCTCACGGATATTGTCCCGTGTGGAACTTGGAGAAGAAATCATTATTTCAAACCAAGGCATTCCCATTGCCAAGTTGGTTCCATTTCGGACTTCATTTAATCGACGTGCTCGTTTAGGGAAAGATCGAGGGCAATTTGTCCTGCCAGAGGACTTTAACGCTCCTTTGCCAACAGATATAGAGGCAGCATTCGAGGGAGATGAACTGTGAAACTATTGCTGGATACCCAGTGCTGGTTGGAGGAGTGGTAAAATAATTCTTTGTGGAAGTAACTAAGCTCAAATGCTAGAAAAAGGTGCTACAAGTGGCAGACTCTTCGATTCATCAAAAGCAGGCGGACGGATAATGATGTTATCCGATCGAAATGTCAAGATTACCCAGAGAGGCGCTGATTTAGTTGAAGAGCATGTCCGCAGATTTAATCCCGTTGGTTCCGCAGAGCTGAAAATGCTAGAGCGATTAAGAAACATTGCAGCAGGTACAATGGTAGCAGAACCTGTCGATATACGCTTCTATACCCATGAGTTGCGCGAGTATATAAGATACAAAAAGATTGGCTACCCGACTGGACAACCTGCGGATCCCGATGTTGCTTATGAAGTATGGAATAATGCTCACACAGCAACTCTTGAGGATTATCGATTAAAAGAAGGTCCTGGTGTTTTATTCCATCCAAGTGTGGAGGACTATTAATGGAAGACTCAATCAAATTAACTAAACTTGAATTATTTTTGCTCGAATTAGTCGATAAGGGTGAGGGAAATTGGAGTTGGTATGAACTAGCAAATGCTCTTTCACGTCGAGACGTGCCCAGAGAACCTGACATGATGGTAGTATTAAAGAAGTTGGCTGCTGATGGTTTACTGAAAAGAACTGTGGAACCAGGGTCGCCTCGCGATCGCTATTCATTGACAATCGCAGGTACGATCGTATTGCGGTCAGGAAAAAGAGCGATCGCATTATGAAATATGGCCCTCAAGAGAAATTGTCAGATCGGAAGGTGAAACTGAAGCAGTTACAAGAGTGGGCGCGGGCACAGATCGATCGGACGGCTAAACCAGAAGTTAGACCGGATATTGGGATGACAGTTTTGCAGTTAATTGATGAACTAGAACAGGAGTATCTGGTTAATTCATTATAGTCAAAATATCAGCTTTCCGGTACGGTAATTTATTCTGTATCGCACGATAAAACGATGTTCGCCCTTTGTTGGAATGTGGCGATCGCACCGGCGGCAAGATAATGGGCGATCGCCTTTGCTTTCGTGGGGCGATCGCTCCTGCTAATGTTTTCAAAACTATTCTTGCGGATCTTTATCGAAAATCTAGCTATTAATTTTCATCATTTTATTTAAAAGCATATTTGTTAATCATATAGACCGACATACCAATCAGAGTGCCAATTATTATTGGCGTTACTGGGTTGCCATTCGTAAACACAAATCCAGCGATCGCACCAAGACTGACAGATACTATAAATACTCGTGACAAACCTTTAGATGTATTTTTCATGTTGATTATTTCAATTAAACAATATCTTGTCAAAACATGAGTTTACCTTTTTAATAATCGATCGAGTTTAATGAGTTAAGATTGGGGTGGTGTTGATTCTGTCTATTTTTGGACTCCACCACCTACCCACTTCGGGAGAAAGTTGAAAGCGATAGCCACGTAATTGATACGCAGAGGGCGATCTATGCTTTTACATACCATCACAAAAATAGCATGATTTATTCTGTAAGACCACCCCACAGAATCAACACCCCAGTGAATATCCCATGTTTGCCTGTGCTAACTGATGACCTGTCCCACTGGGTGCATCTCACTTTTGCTGCGGCCATATTCACCAGTAGCCCAGAAACCAGGGTTTTCCAAAAAACCTGGTTTCTTAATTCACGATTGATACATTCCCTGTGCTACGTTATAAATTGCTTCAGCATTAGTAGCAACTGCACCTGCCGGATCGCACATAAAAATATTAACAGCTTCTGAAGCAGCATAACTAGCCAAACTACCACTAAGACTTTTTGCTACCGTTGTAACTTCTGCGCTCGCACCAAACTCTTCACAAATCTTATGCGCAATTCCAGCAGCAACAGCACCAGTGGCAGCACCAGCTAGCTTTGCAGGAATCTCAGAGTGCATAATGAAAATAACTCCTTAATTGCGGTACAACTTTTTTCTGTCAAGTCCTGCTATCGATTGCAATAAGCTTGACTTTTATCCATCTTAGCCATTAAATTTTCCTTTGAACCCCCTAAAAAATTGGATCTTTGTTGGGACTTTTTCCGTTAATGACCAGCTTAAATGTTGGGAAATGTTGATAAATGCTGGGAAATGCTGGGAAATATTGGGAAATGTTGGGTATAATAAAACTTACATCTTGCATTTTTCCCAATACTCCGCCGATGGTTGCCAACACACTCCGCCGGTGGTAACCACTGGCTCATAGCTAAAGTCCACTCAATCAGAACCTGCCTCCGTCAGCTGCTGCGCAGCAGATTCCTATAAAAAACGCAGGGGTTTTAATCCATGACAATGTGTTGGGCTTATTGACAATACTGCAAGATATATGATAAAAGCAACCTTGACATCTACCCAACTTTATGAACTTTGACGAAGTGTTAAAACTTGCAGACGATCTAGTCTTTGCCAGAACCGGGAACCACCTCAATGAGTTGCAAGAGATGATTCTGCGCGGGACTTGGTCAAAGGAAAGCTACGATGAAATTGCTAAGAAGGTCAACCTATCTGAACCTCGCGTCAGAGAAGTGGGAATGGAATTATGGCAGATTATTTCACAGGAGTTGGGGGAAAAGGTTACTAAACGAAACTTTAAATCGGCAATAAAGAGACTGCAAGTTTCCATTATTTCACATTTGGAACAGCATCACAACAGAATTGGTAGTTTCAATATTTGTGGAGAAACTAGACATCCGCCAGACATACCCAACTCACACCCAGACGATCGGGAAACCTCTAACGCCAAACAACCTCAAACTCAGTATCGAGATTTAAGCGAAATGCCAGACTTGGGTGCTTTCTACGATCGCGCATCGGAACTAGCGACCCTAAGAAGCTGGATTTTAGAACAACGGTGCCGCCTCATAGCACTCACCGGTATGAGTGGCATTGGCAAAACAGCCTTAGCAGTGCAACTGGTGCAACAAATTAAAGATGAGTTTGAGTACGTAGTCTGGTGCAGTCTCGAAGCATCCCCCACTCCATCTGAATTTCAAGCACATCTGATACAGCTTTTCACCCAGTCAGAAAAGCCCGATACATCTGCCACTAATCAGAAAAGCTTACCGCCGATCGAGTATTTGCAAAAGCATCGCTGCTTAGTCGTCTTGGATGACATTCACAACCTGTTCTGTAGCGGCGAATTGGCAGGCAAATATCAACCAGAATCCTCGGAATATCGCGCCCTATTCAAACAGATAGAAAAATTATCCCATCAAAGTTGCTTTCTGCTTGTAGGTTGGGAGCAACCGATTTCCGCCAGTTAAAAGTAAAAATAAGACCATTCGGACCTTACAACTTCGGGGTTTGTCCGCCGCCGACGTCGAGAAAATCTTCAGAGATAATGGCATAGAAGAAATCGAAAAATGCTCGGCACTCATGCACCATTACCAAGGCAACCCCTTATGGTTAAAAAGCGTGGCAACTCTCATGGTTGAGTTGGGAGGATGCCTGACAGAGTTATTACCAGATGAGACGATATTGATAAGCGCAGATTTGCAAGATATTTTCCAGCAGCAGTTCGATCGCCTATCGGAACTAGAAAAACAAGTTATCTCATTAATAGCGAGATCGGGGGATGCAGTCAAGCTCGCCAAATTGCTTGAAAATAGCATAATTCCACCGTTACTAAACGCGCTGCAATCTTTATCTCGGCGCTGCTTGATAGAACAGGAAGATTCTTTGTACAAGCTGATACCAGTAGTGAGGCAGTATGTGATATCTTCTATGCAGGATATCTCGCTCCCAGACTCATCCTAAAACCAGAGGTATATCCTCAAGAAGCTTGGTCACCACGCCCGAACCCTAAAGGGTCCGGCTACACAAACAAAGCCCGCCTGCGCGGGCTAATTTAGAAAATTGAGATATTTGCTGAAGATTTACCCGGGCGCGATCGGGTTGGGTTGAGGTACGAAACCCAACCTACGAATTAAAGTAAAGTTTGCGGTAGATTTTCCGGTACGGGAATTTCCTCGGGGGGGATCCAGACAACTCGACCATCCCGCCATACAGCTATAGGATTACCTGCTTGTTTGTGTTGCCAGAGTGCTTTTTCGACTGCCTGTTTCAGCGCTAAATCTATCAACGTCCCATCGGCAAAAATTTGAGCAATGTCCTTTTCCTTCATTTTTAATTCTCCTAATTATATCGCGATACTTTCCCATATTTCATTATCCGATATATTATGTTCAAAATTACCTCTACCAGATGCAATTAATCGAGGACTTCGGGAATCTAAATTTTCATAAAAACGCCAGGTATCTGCTAAGGGGCGGTACAGTTGAAAAAAGTTGCTAAGTCCGGCATGATAGCGACGCCGAATAGTTGTTTCTGGTACATCATGTCCGCCTTGCCGTACTCTTGCTTGCACGCGGGCGATCGCGAGTTCTGGGTTTGGCAACCACAAGAACACCAGATGAAACAGATAACCGGTTAACCGTAAGTTAGCTATCCAAGGGGCAAAACTGCGGGTCGCTAAGGTGGTTTCAAAGGCGAAATTTACCCTTTCTTCTGCTAACTGTTGCAAGCGTTCTAGCATAATGCGTCCGGCGCGAAACGCGACTCTCTCTGGCGCAAATGCTGATAACCCTCGGGCGATCGCGTCTGCATTAACGAATTCAGTAATTCCCAGGGTTTCTGGGAGCAAAGCAGGGGCCGCTGTCGATTTCCCAGCGCCATTTGGCCCAGCAATAATAATTATATGTGGCATAATTTACTAGATAATTTTACCAGTAGCCCAGAAACCGGGTTTCTTAACTTTACCATTATCTATCATCTAACCGCATCGATAAGCTGATGCGCTTTAATTTCTCATTCACTTCCAAGACCCGCACCTTGACAACCTGTCCCACCTTGACTATCTGCTTGGGATCTGTAACAAATCGGTCAGCTAATTTGGAAATATGCACTAAACCATCGTGATGGACGCCAATATCTACAAATGCGCCAAAGTTGGCGACGTTGGTGACGATTCCTTCTAATTCCATTCCTGGTTTCAGGTCGGTTATTTCCTTAATTCCCTCCTTAAATGTAGCATACTCGAACTCGGCACGGGGATCTCTTCCCGGTTTTTCCAGTTCCCTGATGATATCTTGCAGGGTTGGCAAACCAACTGTGTCGGTGACGTACTGATTTAGGTCGATCGCCTTGAGTCGATCGGATGCTTGAGTTATCCGTGCTAAGGAAACCTCCAGACTAGAGGCGATCGCCTGTACGACCCCATAGCTTTCCGGATGCACTGCTGTATTATCCAAGGGGTTATCCCCACCGCGAATTCGCAAAAAACCTGCCGCCTGTTCAAATGCTTTCGGTCCCAACTTTGATACCTTCAGTAGTTGCTTGCGATTCTTAAAGGCCCCATTATTATTGCGATAGGTAACAATATTCTTGGCCACGGTGGGGGTCACCCCAGAGACAAAGGTCAGCAGTTCTTTAGAAGCGGTATTCAAATCGACGCCGACATAATTCACGCAGCTTTCTACGGTTTCTTCTAGCTTCTGCTTGAGCAACTTTCCATCGACATCATGCTGGTATTGTCCCACACCAATGGACTTGGGATCGATCTTCACTAACTCCGCTAAGGGATCTTGCAAGCGCCGTCCGATACTGATGGCCCCCCTCACTGTTACGTCCAGGTCCCGAAATTCGGCGATCGCCACTTCGCTAGCTGAATAAACGGACGCACCCGATTCGTTTACGATTACTTTAATCGGTTTGCTTTCCAATGTCGCCAAAACTTCCGAGATGAACTCGTCTGTCTCCCGGGAAGCAGTGCCATTCCCGATGGCGATTAATTCAATTTTATACTTGGCGATGAGATGGGCGATCGCCTGACGGGCCTCACTGCGCTGCTTTGCACTCTGGTGGGGAAATACCGCCTGATATTTCAAGAATTTCCCCGTCTCGTCCAGGACCGCCACCTTACAACCGGTTCGGAAACCAGGATCGATCGCCAATGTGGGTTTCATCCCCGCTGGCGGCGAAAGCAGTAACTCTCGCAAATTGGCAGCAAAGGTTTTAATTGATTCTACCTCAGCATAGGCTTTTTTCTCCGATCGCACTTGGTTTGTCAGAGAAGGTTTCAGCAGTCGGTGGAAAGCATCCTTCAGCATCCCCTGATAAAGCGATCGCACTGCCGGTACTTTGGTATTAATTTCCGCCGACTCCAGGTAAGAGATCGCGAATTCATCATTGCATGAGAGTTCAAACTTCAAGACTTTCTCCCCTTCCCCCCGCAGTAATGCTAGCAGATTATGGGGCGCAATATTTTTTACTTGCACCTGGAAATTGCGGTACATTTCAAACTTAGTGCTACCTGGGGGATAATCCTCTTTAATGCGGGAGGAAAATACCCCTTCATCCAGCAGGTACTCTCGCAGGTAGGCCCGTAACTCCGCTTTTTCCGAGACTTCTTCTGCGAGAATATCAGCTGCACCTGCTAAAGCATCCTCTGCCGAGAGGATCTCCTTTTCCGCAGAAATATATTTTGCTGCTTCTGACTCCAAGGACAGGGGTTTTGTCTGAGGATGGTTCAGAGATTTGATGAATTCTGCTAGGGGTTGGAGACCTTTTTCCCTGGCAATGGTGGCCCGGGTGCGGCGCTTGGGTTTATAAGGCAGGTAGAGGTCTTCCAGTTCCGTTTTCTGCAAGCAGGATGCGATTTTCCCTTTCAAGGTTTCCGTGAGTTTACCTTGAGAGGCGATCGCCTCCAATATGGTCGTCTTTCGTTCTTCCAGTTCCTGCAGATAGGTAAAGCGATCGGCAAGATCGCGCAACTGAATTTCGTCCAGAGAACCAGTCCGTTCTTTGCGGTAACGGGCTATAAAAGGAATTGTTGCTCCCTCACTCAACAATGTCAGGGCATTATTTACCTGAGAGAGACTGATGTCAAGTTCTTGCGCTATGATTTGAGGAATGTTCAGCATCTGATGGTATTGATAAGACGATCGCCTACCTTCCATTCTACTACATAATCGCGTCAAACTCTCCTTGATTTCCACTTCAGAAAAATTGGATATTGAAATTATCGCTGATTCATTATAGATTACTCTCCTGAGATAACGTAGAGATCGACATCTATTTCTGCATTTAGTTTATTCACCCGATCGATAATCCTTTTCTCAAAATGAATTGCCGGTACTTGTCCATTCACATAGATGACGCAATCAATTTCAGCGTCATGCTGAGTACAGAGTTCTGCCAAAGGTACCCACCCTGGTTGAAGTTGTTCGAGAACATATTTAACGTGGTCTTCTAGTTCCGCAGACTTTTCCAGCTTAGACTTCAGACTCCAACCATTTTGCTGGTGACGTATAGTCCCCTTTGGATGAATTAATTCACCCATTCTCCAAGTTTCGCTGGGTATTATCCCCACTTTATTAGTAATTTCTTCCGGGTCGAATTCTCCAGTCAAGGTGAAAGATGCCAAAATTTCAGATTCCATGTTAGTATAGCCTCATGCTTTAAAATGAGGGATACTTGTCAGCAATTGCCGGTACATTTCCAGAGTTTGCAGACCGATCGCCCCCCAACTATAATGTCGGCAGCATACTCCCGGGCGTTGTCTCCCCGCTGCTGTCAGTCCTCCCGATCGGCAAGTGCTATACTTCGTCCTGTTCTGGAACGCCAGCGTCCACCAATTCTAAGGCAATGCCATAGTTAGGAACGCCAGCGGTCCCCAATTCTAAGGCAACGCCATCTACATCGGCGTCGCGGTGAATCCAGATTTTATCGTTGATTATTTCAATATGGACGAGGCACTCGTGGACTCGTTTATTATTTTGTCTATCTTTTTGCCATCCCATGGTAATTAACAGATAATTACTGCGGTCTTCACTGACAATAAAACGTTTTTAGAAGTCCCCATGGGAGTAGGGACCCCCATAGGAGTAGAGACTCCCATGGGAGTGTTTCTCAAGGACTCGAGAAATAATCTCGCCGTATTGTTTTAATTTATCCATCGTACTACCTCCTGATTGATTGAGTTAAATACTACCATAACCCGGATGACGGGTTCGGCCCTAAGAACAAAGGTACCCTTCGCAGTATAAGCGATCGATCGCCCCCTACTTATCCCACTATACAGCAACAGCACTGTAGCCTGACCTACAGTGCTGTGTGGTATTCAGGTTTAGGGGTATTGTGTACTATGCTAGATGTTGCTGCACCGCTAGCACGAGATTTTCGGCCCACAAACTGGTAAGGTCTGGACTATCTGCTTCTACCATAACCCGGATGACGGGTTCGGTGCCAGAAGCGCGCACGAGGACGCGCCCAGAGTCCCCCAGGGCCTGACTGGCACGGTCGATCGCCCGCTGTAATGGCTGGCACTGCTGCCAGTTTAGCCTAGTCTGGCGGTCTTCTACCCGCACGTTGCGTAGCAGTTGGGGATAGGTATGGAAACTCCGATCTACCAGTTCTGACAGGGTTACTCCTGATGCTGCTACCAATGTGGCTAGGTGCAAAGCTGTTAAGGGTCCGTCTCCCGTGACGCTGTAATGGCGACAGAGGACATGTCCTGATTGTTCGCCCCCCAGCATGGCACCGGTTTTCACCATCTCCGCCTGGACGTACCGATCGCCCACAGGGGTGCGGATTAATTGGCCCCCTTGCCGTTCCCAGGCCCGCTGGAACCCTAAATTGGCCATGACTGTAGAAACAATGGTGTTGGTTGGCAACTGTTGGGCTTGGCGCAGGGTTTGACCCCACAGGTAGAGGATATAATCCCCGTTGACCGGTCGGCCCCGATCGTCTACCGCGATCGCCCGATCGGCATCTCCATCAAAGGCAATTCCCAGATCGGCATTGTACTCTTTCACCGCAGCTTGCAAAGCCTCCAGGTGGGTGGAACCGCAGTTGACATTGATCCGATCGCCGTCCGCCCGGTCGTGAATGCAGATGACCTCAGCCCCGATCGCCCGGAACAGGACCGGGGCCACTGGCACCGCCGCACCCCAAGCTAAATCTAAGACTATGCGCATCCCCTGCAACTGGCCTTGACTGGATGCGGTCAAGGACTCAATATAGCGATCGATCAACTCCGGTCGATGATAATGCCGTCCCCAAGGGCTGTGGGAAGTGGTAATATCTGGGTGTCCGCGCAGGGCAGCTTCAATAGCATCCTGTAAAGTCTGGGATAGCTTGGATCCATCGGCACCAAAAAACTTAATGCCGTTATCTTCTGGGGGGTTGTGGCTAGCGGAAATCATCACGCCGGACAGGACCCCAGTAGTAGCAGTGAGATAGGCCACGCCGGGGGTCGGACATAGTCCGAGATTATTAGGGGTCGAGCTGGGAATCGCTTCCCAACCCTCCCTTTCGGAACCGGACATGCGATTTTCACCGCATCCGGCTACTGGGTAATAGGCCCCTGTCATGGGTAGCTTTCGGTTCAAGGTTTTGGTTCCTATTCCTTGGCCTCAGTACCTGTCATTTTGTCCCTATCCTAGCAGTTCCTTTAGTTGCTTTTAGGTTGCTTTCTGTTTTTGTTATACTGCTTAAGCATTGCCTACTTTTTGCAGGAACTTCTGGGACTTATACCTAGCTCGAAAGCTGGTTTCGTAATATAGTCAGGACTACTCTTCCCGATACTTTCCTATTATCACCGTGCCACGTCAGCCTGGGCATTTTCCTGTGTATCTCTACTCAGTTATTGCTATCCTAGGTATTACCCTGGGCATTTGCTTCTTGACACATCTCTCTCCCAATAGCTTGCGCTTATCATCTAACTTATCCACAGGCGGTCGATTCCAGGGATAGCGTATTGGGAGTTACTTCGTTCCGTGGTATCATCTTGATGTTTTTAGGCCCCTACTATACCCCGGATGGTGCTTTTAGGATACGTTGATAGACAATATGGAAATCTATCACTAGACCATCTTTGCCTTTTGGCTCCAGCGTGTCAGCCTTATTACGCTGGTCGTTAGTAACGAGGCTTAATCATAGGTTCGCTTTTTCTAGCCATGAACATCTTTCCTAGCGGCGTCTCCGGCTTAGGCTGCCAGATGGCCTACATTTAAGTCCTTGCTTCGCACCATAGTGATGTCACTCCATAGCACTAAGGACCGGTGTCACACCCGTATCAGGTGGGAGGGGTTTGAACCCTCATGAGTACCACAGTTACTAGCCTTATGGTGGCTAGTCAGGTTGTTCCGACATTTGTCGTTAGTCCTGAACGAATCGCACCCATACTTCTAACCCAGCGGCGGTTAAACCTGCGGACAGAGACATGGCCAGCATGTCGCTGGAGTTTCGCGAATCTTGACCGATAATAATTGTACCCCTACTGCGGGCACGATCGCGTAGCACGTGACTGGCCCAGAATCCCACCTGCAAAGCTAAGGGTGCAGTTAGCAACTCTCCCGCTTGACCGCGAATGCCATCGGTGCCAAATAGGGGGGTTGCGGGCAAAGTCAGGGGGGTCCAAGTTTGGAGATTCACATTCTGAGGGGATACTGGCGGAGTCATAGATATAGTCTGGTCTAGACGAGCAGAATAAGAAGTCTTTAAAGCAGCATTAACCATATTTCACTCCATGCACAACACACTCGTTCAGGAGGATATCATCATTAGAAGCATTAGAAGCACTTGCTGCGGGATCCTGTTCCCGGCTGCTTGCCATTGGATGTATTCGTAACTTATTTCAATAATCCGGACTGTGCTAGACTGGGATAAATAACATATCCCACTCGGCAGAGGTGGCAAATCACCGAACAGGTCATGCTTTACATATGACAGGTCATGCTTTACATATGACAGGTCATGCTTCACATGCCACAGGTCATGCTTTACATGCCACAGGTCATGCTTTACATGCCACAGGTCATGCTTCACATGCCACAGGTCATGCTTCACATGCCACAGGTCATGCTTCACATGCCACAGGTCATGCTTCACATGCCACAGGTCACGCTTCACATGCCACAGGTCATGCTTCACATGCCACAGGTCACGCTTCACATATGACATGTCACGCTTTACCTGTGGGTTCGTTAGCCCCTGGAAGCAAAGAGATGCTAGCAGATATCATAGGCGATCGGGTCATCCATCGGAAAAATCGGGAAGGATAATATCTCCCGATCGCGTAGCGTGCGCACAGCGCAATCGAAAGCGAGTCCAACTCGACGATTGTATCGCGTTTTTGAAAGCACCAGTGCTGGACGGCGACCTGCTTGTTCCCGTCCAGCTTGAGGGGTAAAGTTGAGCCAAATGATATCCCCCTGATGCGGAACGTACAACTGAGAATTATCGGAGTTCATATTCTCTTGTTTCTGACAATCCTATTTCACCATGTATGGTATCAGGTTTAATTCCTTCTAGCAATTCATTGAATTTACGTTCTTTTTCCAGTAATGATGGCACTCTAGTAGCAATAATGCGGACTGCTAAATATTCTACAGATTCTTCCGTCATATCTGCCAACAAGGTTAATTATTGAAAAAGCTTTTCTGACATCTCTAATGTTAGCTTGTGTGTATTCATTTTACACCTACTATTGTCTAGTTTACTCTCCATGTAATCATTTGTCCTTGATGACTTCATCAAAATCAGTTAGGCAGCTTCCTATATCTGACATAACTTGGCTATGGCTAGATAGCGTATTTCTATTATAACATCGTATCATCAATTATCATAGCGCAGGTGAATTGTTTCATCCCCACCTCAAGGGTGGGGCTACATGAACAAAGCCCGCCTGCGCAGGGGCTATGTAGTTCTCGATCGCAGTCCCGACGGCGCCTTCCCTAGTCAAATTTTTTCCTGTAGCTGGCGAACAGCTCATCTATATTTTTGGGGATAGATACAAGGGTTCCCCGTTCGTCCCGAAACGTGCGATCGGGGTCTCCCTTGAAGGAAAGCCAGTTAAAACTCGTAGTGATCATAAATTTGGTATCGCAGATGAGGATTTTGGCGTGAGTATTTCCCAGGCGTTTCAGCCAAAAATTCTTGTACTTACGAGCTAATTTTTCCAGCTCCTTCTCGGCTTTGCTGTCAGCTTCTGACATGTTTTTATCTTCATTTCCCAAACCGTAGCCAATGAAAACTTCCACCCGACGCTTGAGCATTTTTTCAAATGCTTGCAGAAACTTTTTGTCAACTACATTAGCCCTAATCCAAGGAGAGATAATCATCAGACGTTCTTGGCTATTATCAATAGCATTTTGCAGCATAGGCTGGTGGTCGTAAACTTTCAGATTCCACACTGCCTGCTGGGGATCGCTAATTTTTTGCTGTAATTCAGCCTTTTTCCGATCGTTCTCAGCTTCTTCAAGTTGCTCTTGACTCGTATCTAGTTCAACTTGAGCATAATCAAACTTATGTTGCAGTTCCTCTGCTTCTTTTAGCCGATCTTGGGTAATCAATTCAGGGCCAAAAACTTTTCCAGCTAGCTTACCAGGTTCGCTTTCCTTAAGAGACTCTAAAATTCTGAGTTTCTTCAGACTATGGGTGCCAGCAAAAACTTGTTCATGTTCGGGAGAAAGGATGCCATCGATCGCGAACGCTACTTGCACCTCGTCACTTTCTTTAGCTTTATAGATTAATGCCAAGGCGGGTTGAAAAAATCTCGACCTGCGCTCAATGGCTTTCAAAGCTAGCAAATCTTGCTGCTCTTGCTGCTCTTGCTTCCTCCTTCTCTTCTGTTCTAATTCGCTGATAATTTCGTCCACATCCTTGAGTTTGATGTCAGACAATTCTGGGGGTTTATTGGGAGAGGGGTCAATTTCTATAATTTCGTCCTGGCGCAAGTCTCCCGGTTTGAGTAACCATTGTCCGTACCAGCAGGCTTTACGCCGCAGTCCATCAAAGTCGATATTGAAGGTGCGCTCCTCCGGGACAATAGTTTGAGCCTCTTTTAGGGTTATTTTACCTTTTTGGGTCAATTGCCACACTTGCATCGAAGATCCTTCAGGGGCGATGAGATCAATATCTTCACTCCTCCTCAGATTAATCATTGCATCTTTGATAATTTCCTGTTCGAGACCGAGAAAATCGCCAATGTATTCTGAATTAAGTCCGGCATCCATTGCTTTCAAGACATATTCTTCGATCGGGGGAATTGGTTTGCGGATCTGGATTATCGCTTGCAGGGTGACTTTATACACTGGTAACCCGACTTTTTTACGGTTAACCAAGTCAAAACCCGGTCGGTTGTCGTAGCGCTTCAGTTCTTTTGGGGTAATATCTGTTGATTTTTGTGAATTCATAAAAACGCTCCCACTAAATTTTTTTCCAGTAGCGATGTATGCAGTTGAGTTTCGTGCCTCTACAATGCATGTACTCTAGCCCGCGCAGGCGGGCTTTGTTCTAGTAGCCGGACCCTTTAGGGTTCGGGTCGTGGTGGCAAAGCAAAAGTGAGATGCACCCGTTGGGTTTCGTTCGGAGACCCAACCTACAGAAACCCAACATTGGTTGGCGGCGCGGTTGGGTTTCGTTCGGAGACCTAACCTACAGAAACTATGATAACGTAGCTTCTATCAATTGGCAACCGTCTGATTTTTCCGGAACGGTGTGCTTCTCAATGTAATCAAGAACTCGACGTAACGGGCTGTCAGTAGGTAGGTTACGACAAAAATGGTGATCTCCTACGATGACTAAACCAACTCGACCTCGGGATAAAGCGACATTGAGTCGCGCTTCATCCTTCAGGAAACCTATTTGGTTTTCTTCGTTAGAACGAGTCACGGAATAAATGACAATATCTGCTTCCCGCCCTTGGAAGGCGTCCACCGTGTTGCACTCGAATGTCAAATCTTCCCAGACTTTTCTTTTTGAAGATAGTTTGCGATTGAGTAATGATAACTGTGCTGCGTACCCACTCAAGACAGCAATGCTGTATTTTTTCTGAGCCGATTCTGCCATGATATTTAGCTCTTCCATCTTATTGACTATGACATTGACCTCAGTGGTATTATTATAACTAGAGTTAACAGCCTGTTCGCGACACTTTTTAAGTTTGCTTGTTGTCAACCAGGTAACCGGTTGCCGTAAAACTAGACTGAGGTTTTCATCTATATCGGTCCTAGCACTTTTGAGCTGACCTTCATAAAAGCACTCGCCGATCAGATTGCCAATTGGTGCTACCATCCGATGTTGAATGGCGAGCATCTTTCGACAAGCTTCCGGGAGAGTCCCCAGCAGCCGATCGAACAAGGTTTCTCGGATCTCCTCGTAACTGAGCTCGTACCTATTCAGAAGCTCCGTATCCCGACTGGCTTCATCTTGGAAGGGTGGCAGTTGCTTGGGGTCGCCTACCAGTATCCACCGACGCGATCGCGCCATTGGCACCAGCACTTCTGTGGCCAGAGCTTTGGAAGCCTCATCAATAATGCAAAGGTCGAATTCTATGTCCTGAATGTATCTGGCAATGCCGATACAGGTTCCAGCGACAACAGACGATCGCTTAATCAAAGCGGCTTTAAATTGATAACTGCGCCCGAAGCACTCGAACCAATCTGCTTGCAGTTTCAGCAGTTGTTGAATCATCTTAGCATCGGGGTCATTTTGATCTAGCAACTTATCGATCCGCAGATCTAATTCCTCAGATGATAGCTTTAATAGCTCCCGTTCGTCAATTTCACTTAATTCTTGCAGGCGTCTAGCCACTTCCCTTTGCTCCTTACGGGCTGACTTTGACTCCTCCTCTAACTCTTCAATCTTTCGCGACAGACGTTTGCTCTCTTCTCGATCCTCATCAGTCTGTTCAACCTGAATATTATATTTCTCCTGTTTCCGACTTTCCAGTTCTGTTCTCAGATATTCAATCTTTGTCAGCTTGGCTTTCAACTCTTGCAAAAGGGTCGCGACTTTAATATCATGAATATCATCTTGAGAGAACCCTCTCTCTGCCGACAAATTGTCCAGAAACTCCTGGCTGCGATCCCTCACCTCCTCCCTCCACCGTTCCATCTGTTCTTCCAGCAAGAGAGAGTGAATCGTATCTGACACCCTGGAACGGTTGCCAAGTCGCACCATTTTCAAATCAGGATTGAGAGCTAGAATTCGTTCTAGGGCGTTATCCAGTGCTACGTGAGTCTGGGAACTCAGCAAAATTCTGGCATCAGGATTTTGCTGAAGAGTTTGTCGGATAACTTCTGTAATAAATGTCGTCTTTCCCGTCCCCGGCGGTCCTTGGACTATCAAAAAATCTGCCGTTCCCAATGCCGCCTTCACCACCTCTTGCTGTGATGGGTTGAGTTTGGCATCCAAAAATTCCACTGCTGCTGGTAACTCGGGAGTATGGACTGCTTCAGGATTGACCAGTAAATTCCGAAGATCCGCCCGTACCCCCTGATCGTATTTAATCGCATCTACAGCATTCTCTTGACGTCTTAATGCATCAAGCGCCGCAATATTATCGAAAAGCAATTCGCCTGTTTGTGGGAGTTCGTCTATTTCTCCATCGCTCACAGAGAGATACAATTCATCGCCATTGACTTCCACTACCTCTCCCCGCAAAATGCTACGTCCATCTAACCCTTTCACGTGGCGGGGTTTTTCCACAACATCATCTTCTAGTAGTTCTGATAACTCAAAGATTACCTGATTGCCATTCCCCTCCGGTTTAAAGCTCCTGTATTTCAGCGGTTTTTCTCGATTCTCCTCCCAATCTTTCTTCGCTTTCAGAATATTGCTCCAATCTCGGAATATGCGCTGCTTTTCTTCTTCTTTTATTCTCTGGCGCAAATCTGCTTCATGCCCTTCTACCTCTAGTCTCAATTCCTGAATAACTTCCTCTGCTTCCCATCTTCTCGGAGGATTGCCAAATCTGAATTCATAGGGTGGAGACCAGGCACGTTCTCGATATTTTTCGAGAGTAGCGCTGGAAAAATCTTGAGCGTTAATGACAACTAACTGATATTGGTGGTCTGTGGCCACGTGATATCTGTATGAGTACCCAAATATAGAACACTGATTCTCTTGATATTCTTCATTCTTCTTGTAAGGAGAGATTCCACACCCACTATTCAAATCTTCTAGGACAATCCTTTGAATTTCGTCCTGAGATTTGTTGAGTAGATTCTGAAGATTGTTTAACGCCGTCCTAGTAAGTGTCAGGTAACAACGGCTTTGCCGGCGTGACTCACTTGGCGCTCTCTTTCCTTGGACAGCCTTGATTTCAGCTAGCAGCACATCAGCATTCTGCTGGCGCTTTTTGGGATCTAAGGAAACAGTACGCTCGATGATTTTAAAGATTTCTGGCGATGCCTGTGCCTCCAACTCTTGCAGTGCCTGACTAATGCCATCACGATCTGCAATTTCCGCCTGCGTGAGACATTTCAGTACCAATACTCCAAAACTGAAAACATCGCGAGTATAGGTACAGCTACCGTCGTCAACCTCTGGCGGCGTGAAGGTGTTCGAACCAAAGTCTCTGAGGGTAATGCTCGGTTGTAGATATCTCCTGAGTTTAGAGATGCCGAAATCAGCGAGTTTGAGTGTTCCATCACTCGCCACTAAAATGTTGCTGGGCTTGATATCCCGGTGAATGATTTGGCGATTGTGGGAGAAAGCCAGCGCTTCCAGCACCGGTAACCAGACTTCTTTCCAGAACTCATCCCATCCTTCTAGAGATAATTCTGGAAGAAATGTTGTCAAGTCCTCCTCCATCCACTCCAGGACGAGGAAGTAGTTACCCGTGCTTTTATCCTGACCTGAATCTAGGAGTTCGACAATGTGAGGATGCTTTAAATCTTTCAGGGCTTGGGTTTCGCGCTTGAAAGACTCAGCTAAAACCTCTGCCTCTATCTCTTGGTTCTTGAATATCTTTATGGCGACTTTCCGCAGCCCTTCCTGCATGTCTATGGCTTCATAAACATCAGCCATGCCGCCCGATCGCCGGTTGTCGGATAGAGCGTAGCGGCTGTTAATCATGCTTCCCATAACTTTACTGCTCCCAGGTTGCTTTGTTTATTCTAACATCGTCTCATCAATGATATCATAGCGCAGGTGAATTGTTCCCTTTCCCTCGCCCCCCTGCGCGGGCTAAGTCTCCATCAATTATCATAGTGCCGGTGGATTGTTCCCCCCACCCTCAATAATGGCGCCTCATGTTCCCTCCCTCGCCCGCGCGGGCTAATGGATATCCTTTACATTTAAGGTCTGCTGGCGATCCTCCTTTGCCCATTTTACCCGACGCCTACTCAGGCAGCAACCTCCGATTAGCCGTAAGGATCGTCAAATTATCGCCAGAGAAATCCGTATCGTGGGTAACCAATATCAGTTCCTTAGTCTTGCATAGTTCCGCCAACACTTGGTCATTAAAATCAGACTCGCCTGCTGCATACTCTCTTACGATACCCCGCAGATTAACCGATGTCAAACCACTCTCCGTCAGATCGCACTTATCCAATATTTTCTCAGCCTTTCTAGCAATTTTGGCAGCCAACGGCTTAAACTGGTCACTGTCGCGGAAAGATTTGAAATCTGCTTGTTGCTGGTGGCAAGCTGTTATAAAAGAACCGGGAGTAGGCATTAATAAATTCAGACAGTACCAGAACATCGAGGAATATGCGACCTTGCACACTGCGAATTCGCCTAAGTGCTAAGATATATGTCGCTCTGGTGTTCGGATAGCGATCGCCTTGTACTCCATAAATATACAGCCAGACATTCGCATCAAACAACACCGCATCAGTTGCCCTAAATTGGTAATCGTTAACGTGGTATACTTTATTACTCATCGTAGTACTCTCCGAATGTTTCCCGTGCTGCCGCTTTCCATCGCTCTGGGTCTTTTAGATAATCCTTTACCTCTTCGATTGTATACTTAAGATCGTCGGCATCAATTTCCTCCATATCCACGACCCTGAGAGATGCTTCGATCTGGTCTTCCGGAAATTCTGCGTATAAATGCCCGATCGCCTCTGCCAGGAAAGCCGAAGTAATATCTTCAGCATCCTTGAAGGATACGATCGCATTCTTCCCCGCATGAAAAGCTGCTGCTATCTGGTCGTAAACTTTCTGACCATCAACGCAGGATATACTTAGATTATCCCCGATCTCCTCCGTGACCACAATCCTTACGGCATTTTCGGTTTGAGTCTGGGGGGCTGTTAAGATATTCATGGCTTCTTTCTGAGTTAGTTAACAAAGTTCGTGACAATGATCCGATAGCAAAATTTATTAAACTGTGTTATAGGAGAATCAATTATGGGTGACTATTTAGTCAAAGAAGTAATCTCCAAATGCTTCCTTCGCCGCAGCTATATATCGCTCCGGGTCTTTGATATTCCTTTGTCCAGTATATTGCATCTTCGAGGTCTATGGCATCAATTTCCTTCATATTCACGACCCTGAGAGATGATTCCACCTGCTCTTCTGGAAAGACATGGTACAATTGAGCGATCGCCTCTGCCAGGAAAGCGGTAGTAATATCTTCAGCATCCTTGAAAGATACTATCACCTTCTTGCCCGCATGAAAAGCTGCTGCTATCCGGTTATAAACTTTCTGACCATCTTCACTAGCTATACATATTGTATCCCCGATAGCCTCTGTGACCATAATCATGACGGCATTTTCTACTTGAGTTTGGGGGGCTGTTAAGATATTCATAGTGTTGTGAGAATTTACAGATAATATTATCATATATGACCGATTTTTCTGAGGTTTGTAGTGAGGACGAAAGTCCTCACTACAAACCTCAGTGGCAAGCAGATCCCTTGCCTCGGTACATAAGAATCAAACTCCCACCTCTACCAAGAGAGGTTCCATAGTTTCCCAAGTCAGTCCCTGTTGAATGTAACGGGGAGCATCAGGATTATAAGGACTTTTTACCCGATCGATACTAACAATCCTCGCGGAGGCTGGCAGAACTGGCACATCCGGGTCAAAAGCCGTGGGGCGCATGAGGGAACTAGAAAATCCCTTGAAAATCAGAATTATATCTGATTCTCCACTAATTTCTGCCGCGACCAGCAGCACTTCCGAGGGGCGTTTAATCGTATACTGTTCCAGACGGTTTGCAATCGAGTTATTCATGGTTATACAGCCGATCGTCCTTGCTTGCCTAGTTTGAACAGCACAAAAGAGCTGAAGTACAGAACGTAAATCATTAAGCCAAGGATCCCCAGAACCCCTAAAAATCCTTCCGTAGAGTTGGCATGGAAAATCCGTTTATAAGCCCAAGGGGCTTCTAGCCAAATGTTGCAAAATGGATCGGCGATTAGTTGGGCTTTTGCCAGCACTGCACAACGCAGGTTGGGAATCAGGAGCACAGCGCCCCCGATCGTGTAAATTGTAACTGCCCAGCGCCAGGCAATAAAGCATAGTTTCAAAGGCCGAGATGACGGCAAATCTTCAATTTCTTCGTTCAGGTCCACCCAAAACCACAGGGAGATCGGAATCAAGATACGGGCGCACAGACCCGAGACAAAACTGATGGGCATAGCGGCAATCATCAGATAGACTGTAATTGCTAACAGACTCGCAACTCGCCAGTAAATGATTAATAAATGCACCATCGCCCCCGATCGCTTGACAGCCGCCCAGACTAGCAGCCCTAGGGGTATCAACATTGTAAATATTACCGCCAGGCGGTAGTCAGTCCAGACAAGACTTCGCAACAACATTTCATCCATAAACATTTCCAGGCTGATAAAAGCTAAACTCAAACCCAAGCCTAGCATCCCACCATGCTACCAATAACCCCGCCAGCACTCTGCTAGCGGGGTCGTCTTGGGTCAAATTTACAAGCACCGTTCCGGAAAAATCAGAGCCTCGCGAGGTCTCCGGCAGACCCTCCGGAGACCGCGATCGCTGCCAAAGATCGCCCTAGTCTTCATATATACGGCACTCAGCAGCACCAGGATCCTCATCGCAGTATTTATCGAAGTTGGTTTTTCCAGAAATTTCCTTCTGATGCGATGCTTCTGCTTGCATTTCTTCGAGAGCATCATAGGCCGCGGCACATTCTGGAGAGGTTGCACCTTTGGTATCGCATACAGCACGAGCTTGCTCGCGTTCTTGTTCGATTTTTTCTTGCAGGGTAGTCATTTATTATCCTCAATCATGTTTTTGCTAGTTGAGCAGCTAGCTCCGGTTCTGGCGCAAGGCACCACTAACGATGGTTGTACCTGACTTTGGCGAGGACTAGCTGTATGTATGCTTATTTTTTAAGATTTCACCCATCCTCCCTCACGACCAGAGCTGGTGCTGCCTATGTATAGAAATGTTAACATAGATTGTCAAAATATGCTAAGTTGTGGTAATACGAACCAGCATAACAGAGATAACCGACCCTCACGGAGATGGAAAATCTGGACGAACCGATAGGATCTAGAGAGTCGGTACTGATAACCAGGTTTCTCTTGTCAGAACATCGATCTCTCTAAGATAGCGGCACCAAAAACCCGGTTTCTAGCTTCAACTTGACTGATGTTCTAGAGGCCCATGGCTGCGCTGGGGGCGCAGCGCTATCGGGCGCGACGGTGGCCCTGGCTGCGGACATTTGACTGCTACGACGGAAACTATATACAATTTCTAACTATGAACAATCAAATGAAATGGGCAAATGCCTTATCAACCCGTGCTTCTTTGGAAGCAGCAGTCATAGAAGTCTGCGAGAACCTCCGGGAACTATTACCAGGAGAGGCTTCTTTGGCCCTAGTGTTTATTTCCAATGCTTTCGCCAGCGAGCATTCCCGCCTCATGCCCCTGCTGCAAGAACGGTTGTCGGTGCCAGCGCTGATTGGTTGCGGCGGCGGCGGCGTGATTGGCATGAACCAGCAAAGGGAGGCCCTTGAACTAGAAGGTTCGGCAGCCCTCAGTATTACTTTAGCTCATCTGCCCGGAGTTGATGTGAAAGCTTTTCACGTGAGTTCCGAGGCATTGCCGGATCTGGATAGTCCCCCGGACGCTTGGGCCCAGGCGATCGGTGTTTCCCCTGCTGTCGGTCCGCAGTTTATCATCTTAGCCGATCCGTTTTCGGCTGGCATCAACGACCTACTCCAGGGATTGGATTATGCTTACCCGGGGTCTGTGAAGGTGGGGGGCCTCGCTAGTGGCGATCGCCAGAGGTCGGGCAGTAGTTTGTTTTGCAATTACCGACTCTACCGAGAGGGCACGGTGGGAGTGGCATTGAGTGGCAATATCGTCATGGAAACAATTGTAGCTCAGGGATGTCGCCCGATCGGGCCAACTTTCCGGGTGACGGAGGGAGAGCGAAATATTTTGCTGGCCCTGTCCGAGTCCGATGTCGAATCGGCACTGGGTGGTGGTGGCAAGTCGCGCCCGCCTCTAGAACTGTTGCGGGAGATGGTGGCTTCTCTGAGCGAAAAAGACCGGGAGTTGGCCGAACACTCCCTGTTTGTAGGCATTGCCCGGGATGAATTTAAGCTGCAACTGCAACATGGTGACTTTTTAATCCGCAATTTGCTGGGAGTCGATCCCAAAGCCGGGGCGATCGCGATCGGCGATCGGGTGCGTCTGGGTCAACGGATTCAATTTCACCTGCGAGACGCCCAAGCATCTGCTGAAGATTTAGACCTGCTGTTGCAGCGCTATCAAAAGCAGTCTGCCAAGGGGGCCGCCGCCGGGGCCTTAATGTTCGCCTGCATGGGACGAGGAGAAGGGCTTTACGGACACCCCAATTTTGACTCTCAGCTGTTTCAACGCTATCTGGACGATATTCCCCTGAGTGGCTTTTTCTGCAATGGCGAAATCGGACCAGTGGGCGGGAACACCTTTCTACATGGCTATACTTCTGTGTTTGGCATCTGTAGTCAAGCTGGTTGAAACCTATATTGCACTACAAATTGTAACATATAAAATCACATGTAATGATACGATTGCAATTGCACGACATTTTGTAATACGTAATGTCTGGCGATTTGGCCAACAAAACGTAGAATTTTTTATACGGATAAGATCTTTTCGGTTCGCTTTCATCACCAAGCGGTTGTCAAGCTATCGTCAATATTTGTCCGTGCGGAATGTAGGTTGAAACTTGTTGCCTCATGCATCAAGCACTTTTCCATCTTCAAAATCCCGGCATATTGACTCAACAAATTTTCTCGGTTCGCTGCAAAACTTAAGTTCAGGTCGCGACAAAATAAATTGCTCTACTCTATCAACTGCTCTTGACCGCGCTCCATGAGTTCTAGGTCTCGGACGGGCGAGACAAGTCCTACCTTAGGTCAATGAGCTAAGTTTTACGGACTGGAATCGCTACGGGCCGATCCACATATTTGGCATTGTATCCAGAGGCCGGGTACCGCTCCAGATGACGGCAGATAACTACAGGTTTGGTAACTTGTAAGGTAAAAAACTCCACGGCGACTTTGCCATCGGGCAAAACCTGTACTTTGGTAGAGAGGTCTTTGGGGGCTGAGGTTTTCCACTGCCATTTCACTTGGGCGAGAATTTCGTTAATCAGCCAGTGATTGCTCCATCGGCAATGCTTGCCCAAGCGTCCAAATTCCTCTAGTTCTCGGCGCAGCAGAGAGGCGATCATAAAAGACCTAGGCGATCGATCGCCCTCTAAGGCTTCCATAAAATCTGGCAATGCCCCAGTTGGGTGAGGCGGCGTTATTTCATCGCTGCTATCTGCCAGAGCATTTTCCAACTCTGCTGTTGTACTCAGATCCTCTGGCACTGCCCAGGTAATGCCCACACCATTATCCTGCTGACGATAAAGATAGCTTACTAACCGCCACCCCGATTTCAGTTTCAACCCTGGCAACTTGCTAAACACCGATCCAGGGTTAACGGTACTGATAAACCAACTCCCGGCTGTGTTAGGTGCTGGCATTTGGGCGTCTAGGGGACTGGAAAACTTAAACAAATCCCCCAGTTGATCCAGAGACTCTGGTTCAGGTAGATCGTCTACTTCCTCAAAGGAAACCCACCCTTTGGGATAGTTTTCTGAGTCCGGCACCACCAGCATATTTTTGATATACTGTCTGATTTTTTTGACTGTTGCCAGGGGAAATGTTTGAATAGACATACTTGAAGTCTAGCTGATTTGTCTTTCCGGCAAGACAATAACCCATTACTAATAATCCATCTCTCCTTCGTACTCTGGTTTCTTAGTCTTTTCGGGAATGTTTACGCGCGGGGGTTTGTAGGCTTCCGGCTCGTCATCAGCCCAGGCATCTTTGGACATGTCGTCGTAATCATCTTCATAGTAATCGTAAGACTCTAGTTCGGCATAGGCTTTCTTGCCGTATTGTTCGCTCGGTGTCTCCCCTTTTGTGCGACTAGCGCTCTCGGGAGACACAGCACTAGGATACACCGCAGAGGTTGTCTCGCCCCAGTTATCTTGTTCTAATTCCTCGTAAACCGGTTCTGGCTGCAACTTGCGTATCGGTTCAGCTTCCGGTTCTTGCCAATTATCCTCATTCCAGGTCTCTTCAACTACTGGTGCAGTTTGGCGGATTGGTTTGGCAGTTCTGACGGGGGTTCCCGGACCCAGCTGTTTGTCTGTCTGGATGGTGGGGAGCATGTAGGCTTCTTCTCCTTCTCGTTCCCAGGGCGCTTCACCAATTCCTAGGCGTTCTAGCCATCCTACACTCAGCTGAATTAACTGTTCTTCAGCACCTTCAAATACTATCAGGCGGTTTGGGCCACTGCTGACGATTTGGTCGATCGGCAATTCGTAGGTACTCACAACCCGATCGGGAATCTGGGGTATCCCTAAGGAGGCAATGATCAAAGCGCAAACCTTATAGTCATTGTCGGAGAATTTGAAGCCTCTTACCCTACCTAGCATCTCGCCTGCTTCTGTGATCACTTCGCTGTTAATCAGGCTGCTGTATGCTTCTACATCAATATCCTCAATGACGTTGTCATCGTCAACTAGGATCACGTCGCCAATCTGACGAATGCTGCTCAGGTACATATACCGTGGTATCGAGGAGAGCAGTCCTGCGATCGGGTTCTCTCTTAGACTAACTGCTACGACCTCTTGCCGATCGATATCTACCCACAGTTGACTCACCACCCCTAGGCGCTTGCCAGTATCGCGGGTGATCACTTGGGTTCCCAGAAATTCTGAGCGTTGGATGATTTGTTCGGGCATCATTATAATGGGCAGAGTCCTGTTGATCTGATCGAATTGTATGTACTAATAATACTATTAGCTAATCGGAAGCTATGTCTGGGAGCCGCGTATTTTGATGCCCAGCACTTGGGTATAGGCTCCCCGGGCTTGAGTAACGCCAATGGTACGCTCACTCGATTCAATCATGGGGCGTCGCAGACTCACTACTATGAACTGTGCTTGCATAGCTTGCTGTTTAATCATTTTAGCTAACTTCTCTACGTTTGCTCCATCCAGAAACATATCCACTTCATCAAAGGCGTAGAAGGGCGAGGGGCGATACCGTTGCAGGGCAAAGATAAAACTCAGTGCTGTCAAGGATTTTTCGCCGCCGGACATAGAGGCTAACCGCTGCACTGGCTTCCCTTTGGGATGGGCTACCAGGTTGAGACCGCCGCTAGTGGGGTCTTGAGGAGCCTCTAGCTGCAAGTAGCCGTCGCCGTCGGACAGTTCGGCAAATATGGTCTGGAAGTTTTCGTTAACGGCGTCGAAGGCCCCTTTGAAGGCTTTCCGCCGCAGGGTGGTGAAGTTTTCTATCCGCAGTAGCAGTTCTGTCCGCTCTTTCTCTAGTATAGTTAGTTTCTCTGTAAGTTCCTCTAGGCGCGCTTGAGTGTGGGAGTATTCTTCGATGGCTAGCATGTTGACTGGTTCGAGTGCTTGCAGGCGCTTAGAGAGGCTGCGCAGTTCTTTTTGCAGCTGGGAGATGCTCAGTTCTTCTGGTACCTCCGGTAATGGGTCGGGCAGTTCTGTCTGGGTGGTTTCCAGCTGGCTAACCAGGGTTTCTAGTTCCTGGCGACGGGTTTGCTGAGCTTCCATCAGCTTGCTGAGCTGGAATTGTAGTTGTTGTTGCTCCAGATGTTGTTGCCGCAGTTTTTCTTCTACCCGATCGCGTTCCTGTTTGACTGCTGCTAATCTCTCGGAAATCTCTGACAGTTGCGTTTGTGTTTCCTCTATCTGACTGCTGATTGCTGATTGCTTAGCGCTGACTTCACAGAGATCGACGCCGAGGAGTGATTGCTCTTGAGACAATTCTACTATACGTTGTTCTAATTGCTGGATTTTTGCCTGAGTGCGATCGCGCTGATTTTCCAGATCCTGCAACCGCTGCTGGGACCCTCGCAGGGCCTGTTGGCATTCGGACAGCTGGGCTTCTTTTTCCCTCATGGTCGCCTGTAGCTGTTGCCACTCACCTGTCGTTTCATCTTTCTCCAGTTCTGCTAGGGCTTGCCGATATTGTACCAGTTGCTCCTCCAGCCCTGGTAACTCATTTTGCAGCGCCTGCAAGCGTTCTGAGGTGGCGGTTGCTTCGGTCTGATGCTTGGTCAATTGCCGGTTGGCTTGTTCCTTTTGCTGGGATATTGTTTTAATCTCTTTTTGCAGCTGTTCTAACTGTAGCTGGTTTTCCCTGTGATTACCCTTTGCTTCGATCAACTGCACGGACTGCTGTGCTTTGGCCCCTTCCAGGCCCTGTATTTCCTCTTCACAACGAGCTAAAATTAGGGCGATCGCCTGCAAACGTTCTCTGAGGGCCAGGACTTCTGCTGATTCTGTGGCTTCTTGGGTGCCAAAATGCAGCCCGGAACGTTGGTTACTGCTACCACCGGTCATTGCCCCTGAAGCTTCCAGCAGTTCTCCCGACAGGGTGACTATGCGGCATTTCCCCAGCTGGCGGCGGGCTGTTTCTAGGTCCGTAAAAACGGCTGTATTCCCAAAGACATATGCAAATATATCCCGATAGCGGGAGTCGCATTCTATGAGGTTAATGGCGTAGTCAATAAATCCTTTGGCCCAGCGCATCTGCATGGGGAAGGAAAACCGTCCCGGTCTAATTTTGTTTAATGGTAAGAATGTGGCTCTACCGGCACGTTCTTGTTTTAGCAGTGCGATGGAGGCTGCGGCAACGCCATCATCTTCGACGACTAAATTCCCCATCCGCCCCCCTGCGGCTATTTCTAATGCTAACTGATAGCGCGGTTCTACGATTCCCAGCTGGGCCACTAATCCACAAACTCCTGCTATCTTTCTTTTCAAGATCAGTTTGCTAGCATAGGTGCCCTGGACTTCTTGCTGGGCTTGGGCTTGGGCTTCTAGCTTATCCAGTTGTCGCTGTTTGTCTCGTTGCTCTCCTAGCAGCCGTTTTTGCGTCTCTTGCTGGGTTTGCAGTTCTGATTCTACCGCTGCTACAGAGTCTGCCATCCCTTGGATTTCTTGAGTAGAACCAGTTATTTTCCCCTGCAATTCTTCTTTGAGTACCTGTTTGCTGGCAATTTCTGGCTCTAGGGTCTCGATCAGCCGCTGTTGTTCCTGTATGACCCGGGCGATCTGGTGCTGGCGTTCTCCTAACTGAGCTAGTTCGGCACGTTGGGGGTCTAGGGTTTGCAGTATGGTCTCGATTTGCCTGTTCAGATCTCCTTGTTTCTGTACCCATTCTTGGGCGGCGCTAGCGATCGCACTTGTGGCTTCCCGGCATTGCTCTAATTCAGCTTGGGCCGTGGTAACTTCCCGTTCTCTGAACTGGCGGTGCTGGGTCTCTTGCTGGTATTGTTCTTCCAGAGCCGAAATAGATTGTCTAGCTGTCTGAATTTCTTGCTCGCTACTGGCTATCGTTACTTTGATGTTTTTCTCTCTGGAGCCTAGTTCCCGCTGCCGCTGTTCTAGTTGCCGCTGTTCGGCTTGCTGGGTCGCTAGGGTTGATTGTAAGGCCAGCATTTCTTCTTCTCCCAAGGCTTTTACCCTGGTGTTGAGACTGTCCAGTTCCGTAGTTACTTGACTTATTTGATTCGATAAGCTAGTATCTTCCTCTTTCATCTGGGCCTGGGAGCGATCGCCTGCGGAGATCTGTTCTCGCAGCTGCCAGACTTGCTGCTTGAGCGATCGCCATTTCAGCACCACTTCCCACTGTTGCTGTTGCTGTAATCTATCGCGCAGCTGCTGGTATTGCTCGGCTTTGGTCCGGTCTGCGGCCAGGCGATCGCGCTGGCCAATGAGTTCCTTTTCAATAATTCGAGAACTTTGTTCGCGATCCTTAACTGCATCTAACTTTTCTTTGGCCTGGTCAATTTTGCGGTCAAACTCGGCTATGCCAGCTAATTCATCAATGATCTCCCGCCTGGCCCTGGAGTTCATGGAAATAATGCTGGTGACATCCCCTTGCAGCACCACGTTATAGCCTTCTGGATAAATCCGCAGGCGGTTGAGTTCTGCGTGCAGTTCGGTGAGGGTGGCAGTTTCACCATTGATGTAGTATGTGGAGGTGTAGCCCTTACGGGTGACTCTGATTCTGCGGCTGACAGTCCAGTCGGTGGACTGGCCTTCTTCACTATCGGGCCCCAAGTCAAAGGTGACGTTGACGCTGGCTTCTTTGGTTTTGCGGTCCTTTTGATTATGATTGATCAAATCAGGTAGGCGTTCTGCGCGCATTCCCTTAGAACTGGACAATCCCAGACAAAACAGCAGGGCGTCCAGGATATTGGATTTGCCCGAACCGTTTGGTCCGGAAACCACGGTAAACCCAGGCAGCAAAGGAATTCCCTTTGTGCCGCCGAAGGACTTGAAATTGGTGAGTTCCAGGCGCTTGATATGCACCATAGAGGCAGAGCTAGTTTGTCAGTTGTTAGTGGTCAGTTGCTAGCGGTCAGTTGTCAAGAGACATTAGTCAGTGCCATTCCACCCTACGACTAAAATCCCTGGGTACAGGCGCGTCAGGTGGGCGGTGCCCACCCTAGGGCTTTTAGCCTTGGCGCTTATCCCGTTCCCGGCGTCGGCGATCGCGCCAATCTGCCAGGGTAAGATAGATAATGCCGCCAGTGACAATTACCAGCAGCCCAAAGCCAAGCAAAACGAGGACGTTAAAAACGACAGTAGATTCCATTGCGAACTTCATAGCGCGTCAATTAGAAGCCGTTGCGACCCCACACGACCAATGAGATCGAGAAGGTGAAGCAAACTAGCAGCGAAACCCAACCTAAGGAAAGAATGTCCATAATTATTTTGTGATGGTAGCTCCAAAGACGATCGTATTTCAAATTGTACTTGCTGGGCAGCACTCCGATCGAGCGGTTTGACTTCCTCGGCAGATGGCAGGGTACTTATACCACTCACCTGGGAATTGTCAAGATTTGTGTTGGGCCGCCGGCTGGGCTTCCGAGCCACTGATATGATCGAGTTCTGTTGGTAGGTGGCGTCGCACCTGTTGCTACCGCCACATAGCCGTGAATCCCACAAGCAAGGAGAAATAATCACCCGCGCCATAATGGAAACCGAAAAGGGCACGATCGCCTGAAATTGTTCGCTGCTTCATGCGCCCAATACTGTCCATAATTTTGTTGACTTGACAAAGAAAGGCTTTTATGATGGTCTCACTTTCCATCGCGTTATCCCTAACTTTCTGGACAGTGCTCAGTGCTGTAGACGTATGCCATTAGGAATAGGAAAGCCAAAGGGAACAGAGGTAGGACAAAAAACACTCCCGCAGGCTCCGCCGCAGGAATGTTCTATACTGGTAGAGTTATTGAGACTCAACCAGTATAAATCAATTATGCCTATTCTATATCGAGTAGAGCTGGGAACATCTCACTATGGGATCTGTAGAAGCTCAGGTCAAATGGCTAATTGCGTATACGCAGTGCCGCACCGACAGGCGGTTCTCCTGTCCAGAGATACCACCCTATAGGGTGTCCCTCTCGAATGACACGACCCGGTCCTGCGCGTGCAAGCGCTACGCGCTATGGCTCAGGTCAAATGGAGCAATTGTAAATTAACTCTTGCTCAATTCTCAATAAAACAATTTTCAATAAAACAATTTTCAATTGCTCGAGAAGCCAAACACCAGATGCACCCTTTGTTAACCTTAACGCTCTGGGCTTAGGAATTTGACGCTTGTCGTGCATTTTAATTGCATAGGCCGAAAAGCTGAGATCCTTGTTCTAAAAGGGTTTCCCAATTTTGAATGAGAGAATTTGTATGGGAGAGAATTGCTTAAGTCTGGAAATGTCAGTAGACAGAGGCGCGATGTTTTCCCCGTTGGTTCCGCACTCTGCCCAAACATGGCTACCTCACAGAACAAATTGTCCGTCTTACTCGTCAAGATCGGGATCGACCTATTTTAGCTAAATGCAGACCCGGCCTACTTTTGACTAAATTCATGTATAGCTAGTCTAAATCAAAAGTGCAAACATTCTGGGGTATCCGATAAGAGCTCTCCCTTCTCCCTGCTCCCCCCTCCCTGCTCCTGGCCATCCTCACTACTGGTTCACGCCGACAGCTGATTTTGATTGGCGCTGTATCAGGACCGCTTTTTGCGATCGCCCATGGGGTAAACTCTAGTTATTTTCGTTTTCCAACGATACATATAATTGCTATCCTTGAGAGCGGTTATCTTGTGGGAGATAACCGCAAAAATATTAATGCGGAGGTGTGCAGAGGTGTAAGGCTTGGTTCATATTTGCCGTTCGGGAGGGAAAAGAGTCATCAAATGTTTCGAGTCAAAAGCAAAAAATCTAGATAATTGACGGCAAGTGGTGATGATGGCCCAAGCTGAAGACATAACCAAGCTTGACAGTAGCCTAGAGAAAATGTTATGCTAAGACAACAGGCGCTCGCCCAGGGCGGGGCCGCCCGATATGGAGGCAAATCACCGAAAAAGATAATTGACAGGATAGAAATAATATGAGAAAAACGGAAAAATCGGGTAGAGGCAGCAGAAAGAGGCGATCGCTCGTCCTAGCATCTCTATTGTATGTGCTGGCAGTCCAACCAGCAGCAGCAATCGGAACAGAAATAGCAGGGGTGAGGGAAAGTCAGCAGGGCAGGGAACTCTATGCAAGGGGAGAATAGCTACTGGAAAAATATCAAATTGCCCTCACCCCAGGTTTGCAACTGCTAGAGTCTCTGGGACTCCAGGTGCGAGAGTTAAGCGCTTTAACAATGGGAATTTCCGATTTTTCCGGAACGGTAGCCCGCCAGGGGTTTGCGGCCCTGCCAGGAGTAGAATTTGAATTGAATAAAATTAAATCTCAAGTGCCTGCCGAAGTGCTGCTAAATCAGCAGTTTACTAGCCAAAGCCTAAAGGATCGGATCGCCGAGGCGCTATTTCCGATCGTGCATCTGGCAACTCACGGTCAGCTCAGCTCCCAGACAGAGGAAACTTTTATCCTGACCTGGGATAGTAAAATAAATGTAAAACAACTGGATCGATTACTGCGCACTAGAGAACAGGAACCAAGCCCGCTCGAATTGCTGGTGCTCAGCGCCTGCGAAACAGCTTTAGGAGACCAGCGGATGCAGAGGTGGGACTGGCGATCGCACCGCAATAGTCAGATTATCACCCCTACAAGGCATTGACTGCTCTGGGAAAATATGCTATTTGGGGATGATGGTGGCAACGAAGCCGATTCTTTCCCCAAAAGGTGGTGATAAACATGTGATGATGACACAACTAACCCGACAAAGATTTATTATATTCATGCGCAAAATACCAAATAGCGCCTATATTATTTTCCAGTTTTTTTGAAAATGATAATGTTTGACGAACCAATCGCCCTTACCTTTGCCTCAAAGTGTTATTTAACCTTTCAATATGATTAGTTTTTCCACATGATTAGTTTTTCCACTTTCTTTGACTACGGCTTTGTGACGTTTACTAGGGATTACTGTTTTGTATGCTTCCTGTGGATCTTGACAGGGCTGTCAAGATCCACAGCCCAAAAATCTGTGTAACAAACTGCGTCTATAAACAGGAGGCAAAAATTTCCGTAAAGTGTGTCGTCACGTAGAACAGATCCCAGCTTAACCCCCATGAGTGATATAGTATTAGAAGTACGCAATCTGCGAGTCCAATTCCAAACTGACGAAAAACTGATTAAAGCAGTTGACGATATCTCCCTGAAAGTAGCACGAGGACAAAGCTTGGGAATTGTGGGAGAATCAGGATCGGGCAAATCAGTTACCTCCCTAGCAGTGATGGATCTGGTACCTAGGCCGGAAGGTACGATCGCCGGGGGCGAAATTTGGTTTCGCGAGACAGGGGACGCCGAACCGGTCAACCTTCGGCAACTTTCACCGCAACAAATGCAGCAACTTCGGGGTGGCAAGATGGGGATGATCTTCCAGGAACCGATGAGTTCCCTCAATCCAGTTTATAGCATCGGCTTCCAACTGACCGAAGCAATTATACAGCATCAAAATGTTTCCCCCCCAGAGGCCAGACGCCGGGCGATCGGGCTTTTGCAAGAAGTGAAACTCCTGCCATCAGACGAAGCATTGAAGGAACAACTGCTAGCAGAATGGCCCCAGCAGAGGGAAGAACCAAGGGACAAAGAACTCCAGCGTCTAGTAAATAGCCAAAAACAGGAGATCCTCAAACGCTATCCCCACCAACTCTCCGGGGGGCAAATTCAGCGCGTGATGATCGCCATGGCAATTTCAAGCGATCCGGTGCTATTGATTGCCGACGAACCCACCACAGCCCTGGATGTTACAGTCCAAGCTACCATTCTCGACCTGTTGCGGCAACTAACGCGACAGGGCATATCGATGATTTTCATTAGTCACGATCTGTGCGTGATTGGCGAAATTGCCGATACCGTAGCAGTCATGTATCAGGGTAAAATTGTCGAGGTCGGGTCAGTCTTGGACATCTTCTCCAACCCGCAGCATCCCTACACCAAAGGTTTGCTCGCCTGCCGTCCCCAACCAACAGTACGCCTGGAATATCTGCCCACCATCTGTGAGTTTATGGAAGTGGTGACTACTGCTACGGGAACCCAGGAGATGCCAGAGAAAGCTGACACGGCCGCTATCAAGGAAGTGAGTCCAACTCAGCTAGAAGAACGCTCTTTCGCACTCCAGCAGAAAGCGCCGCTTTTATCTGTGCAAAACCTAAAAGTTGGCTTTCCAGTCAAGGGCATGTTTAGCCAAACCAATCGTTATTTTATGGCCGTGAATAATGTCTCCTTTGAAGTCTATCCCGGGGAAACCCTGGGATTGGTAGGAGAATCGGGCTGTGGTAAAACTACATTGGCACGCAGTTTGCTGCAATTGGTGCCACCTCTGAGTGGCAAGCTGCTATTTGCAGGTGAAGATATCACTCATCTTAACAAAAGGAGCCTGCGACAGTTGCGGCGGGAAATGCAAATCGTGTTTCAAGACCCTTTTAGTTCCCTGGATCCGCGCATGTCCATTGGCGCAACTATCATGGAACCCCTGGAAATTTATAGCCGGGGTAATGCTAAAGAACGACACACGCGCTGTGCCTATCTGTTAGAAAGGGTAGGACTCTCACCTGACTGGATGAGTCGCAGGCCCCACGAATTTTCCGGCGGACAGCGCCAACGGGTATGTATTGCCCGTGCTTTGGCACTCAATCCTCAGTTTATTATCTGTGATGAGTCGGTTTCAGCTTTAGATGTCTCGGTACAGGCCCAAGTTTTGAACCTCCTCAAGGAATTACAGTCCGAGTTTGAACTGACTTATATCTTTATTTCTCACGACTTGAGTGTGGTTAAGTTTATGAGCGATCGGATCGCGGTGATGAACAAAGGTAAAATTGTCGAAATTGCCAGCGCGGAGAATATTTACAACCAACCACAACAGGAGTACACTCGCCAACTCATTGCTGCTATTCCTACCGCCAGCATCGAACGCATTCAAGATCGGGTTCTGGCGATCGCCTGAGCGATCTACGATCGCCTGCCCACTTGCCCGGGGACTACATCAATCCTTGCCAAAAGTCTATCAAATTTGTTAATCTAAATGTAGTGTGCGATTCGTTTGGTATAAATCGCCGGTGAATATCCCGCAAGGGACCGGTGAGGGACTCCCACCAGGGTTCCATTAGCCCGGAGAACTTATAGATGATGGTGGTGAAAGTCCACCTCGACTCTGCAGGATGCGCGACAGCTTAATGGAAACGATTTCATCAGCGGGGGTAATGGAAACGATAGCCTCGACGGGGGTGATGGAAACGATTTCATCAGCGGGGGTAATGGAAACGATAGCCTCGACGGGGGTGATGGAAACGATTTCATCAGCGGGGATAGTGGAGACGATTACCTCGACGGGGGTGCTCAAAACGATACTCTCATGGGGGGTTATGGAGACGATTACCTCAACGGGGGTTATGGAGACGATTGGATCGGCGGGGGTAGTGGAAACAATACCCTCATCGGGGGTAAGGGTGCGGATACTTTTGTCTTGAACCCAAATGGTTTCGCAACCATCCGCGACTTTGAGGATGGCATAGACTCTATCCAGTTAGAAGGAGATTGGAGTTGGAGTAATTTAGAAATTACCTCTCATCTGGGCAATTCGACTTCCATTAAAGTCAAGGTCTCTGGGCAAATCTTGGCAGTTTTGTCGGGAATTGATCATACGCTTATTGATGCTTCTGATTTTGTTGGGTTACGGTAACGCCGTTGTGAGACAGTGCGATTACATTGCACTGTCTCATGCACGTTCCGGGACCCCCAATACATTTCATTGAACAGCACTCCCGACAATCTCGTTGTGCTTGAACAAATTCCTTTGTATACAAATGTTCTCGAGCCATCAAACTAAGCATAATTACTTGGCGCTTTTTTGTTAACAAACCAGGCGATCGATAATTTATGCTTATCAATCAGTAGTCACTTATAAGGTATTTATATTTGATAACAGAATCTGGGGTGTAACAGTAACAGGGCAGGTGCAGGTGCAGGAGGACTAGATGAGTCAAAACCTCATAATACCAATGATTCAAACCCTCACCGGGAGTGATGACAACGATAGCCTCTTCGGGAGTGATGACAACGATCACATCATCGGGAATGCTGGAAACGATAGTTACAGTAACGGGGAACTTCAGAAAGATCCTCGCTTAATGCCCGTCTGGGCATCGCGTGTGCCTGCTCTGCGCATACGCGATCGCACTCAGATTTTTCCTCTCCTCTTCCAACAGGTGATATCGATGAATACAGATTGGTGCTTTGAGCTGGTCGTATTTATACTGTTGCCAGGCTTCCAAGTCTGAATTGTTGTCGCGACCTTCCAATTTCTCAGGAGCTGGTTTTTGCCGATGCTTCTCGCAATTTATGTACTTCTTTCTCGGGATGGTTTGGTTCAGATAATCGTTTATTAACTTTTTTGTGAACTCATAAGTGTCCACGTCTATTAACTCCCTTATGAACTCTTCCCAAAGTTCTTTTTTAGTTTTAGTCATCAGTCTCTCTCCTGTTCTTTATATTCCTAATAATATAAGGGGGGGCCAAATATAAATATCTTTACGTTGCTCCACTATTGATAACCTATTCTTATCAATAGAACATTTATGCTAAATTTGCTGTGAACAGAGAACTACTTATGTTACCCAGCGATCTCCTGAGTCACCGGCACAATGGGGAGACGATCGTCCCCAAGCGACTGGCCATTAATAGCAATTTGGGCCTGGCGACTGAATTGATTAACTGCTTTCAATCCCTGACTGGCAACTGCATGGGGGAACTGGACAGGCGCCTACAGGAATTGGAAGGGGACAGTCCTGATTTTAGAGTAAGGCGGGGACTTGCCCATATCCTCAAAAGTGCTTTCTCCACCTTTGAGATCGTTAGTCCCCTAGAACCGCCAATGTTGCGACAGCGGGTGTTTGCGCAAGCTGCCACCGTTGTTCCCAGTCCCCAAGCAACGGAAAAAACTTTAGCAATGCTAGCAGATACTCTCTCTGGCGAGTTAAACCGGGAAGTGCTACCCGTCCATATCCGGGAGGGGTTGTATGCGGACTTGCCAGAGAATCGGATTTTGACTCAGTTCGACGCGCCGGAACCGGAAGCTTTGCTGCATCGCTATAATCTTGCCCAAGTGCAAGGGATTTTCTACCGCGCTACTCAGATTATTCTGAATGCTCACCGCAATGTTCCGGGAGAATATAAACTTTTATTTCGCTATCTGAAGCTATTTCAGTTGATGGCCTATATTGAAGGCGATGCTGACCACGGGTTTACGATTACTGTTGATGGTCCGACGAGTTTATTGAAGGTTAGCACTAGATATGGGTTGGCCCTAGCTAAACTTCTCCCTGCTTTACTTCATGTTACTAGATGGAGCATGCATGCTACCCTGCAAACGCGAGATTTTTACACTGGTGAACCGAAAACGGGTCGTTTCAGTCTCGATTCTGATTGTGGTTTAGTCAGTCACTATCCTCCGGGTAAGCCTTATGATAGTATGTTAGAGGCTTCTTTTGCTAACCGCTGGGAAAAACTGAAAACGGAGTGGGTTTTAGAGAGGGAAGTTGATTTAATTCCTATTCCGGACAGCGTTATGGTTCCGGACTTTCGTTTGGTACATCCCGATGGACGGGTGTTTTTGCTGGAAATTGTCGGTTATTGGCGTCCGGAATATTTGCAGAAGAAGTTTGCTCAGGTGCGCAAGGCGGAATGCGATAATTTGATTCTAGCAGTTTCCGAACGCTTGAATCTGGAAAAAGCGGGTGTTAATATTAGGAAGACGCCCGCTAGGATTGTTTGGTTTAAGGATAAGTTGTCACCGAAGGCAGTTTTGGAACTGTTGGATGGAGGAGATCGATCGTCGTGCAGTAAGTAAAAATACTTAGACAGTATTGACTTGAGTTCGACAGTTACTCAACTGGTGTATGGACTAGCTCGATCGTCTCCCGTGAGGGCCGGGAGGGTGAGTGAAATTGCCTTAATTCTGCGACGCCATCAGCCAACAGCATCTGGTAAAGTTGACCAAACTTGGCCATGGGGAAGCAAGGCACAAGTTCATCAGGTATAATTGTAAGCAAAATCAGCAGAGTTTCGGAAAATGCTTGACTTTCTCAATCCTATATTGGGTCGCAATCCCGATCGCATCAAAGCCAACGTAGAAATATACACTTGGGCTAGCTGTCCCTTCTGCATCCGAGCCAAATTATTGCTCTGGCGGAAGGGAGTCAAATACCTTGAATATAAGATAGACGGCGATGCCGAAGCCAGAGACCGGATGGCAGACCGTGCCAACGGTGGCCGGACGGTGCCGCAGATTTTCATTAATAATCAGCATGTTGGCGGGTGTGATGAACTTTATCAGTTAGACGGAAAAGGTCAACTAGACCCCCTGCTAGCTAAGCCAGCCAGCTAAAATTAGTAGATATGTTAATTGCAGATCCAACCTATCAGGGACATCGGCGATGGATGAATCGGGCCCTAGAACTGGCCCAGTCAGCAGGTGAAGCCGGAGAAGTGCCAGTAGGTGCGGTGATTGTGGACAGCGAAGGGCAGGCGATCGCCTCAGCATCGAACCGCAAAGAGAGGGACTTCGATCCCACGGCCCACGCGGAAATCATCGCCATTCGGGCCGCAGGGCAAGCCTTACAAAACTGGCACCTGAACCACTGCACCCTATATGTCACCTTAGAACCCTGTCCCATGTGTGCCGGGGCCATAGTGCAAGCCCGCCTAGGTCTTCTGGTTTATGGAGTTGATGACCCCAAGACGGGTGCCATTCGTACCGTTGCCAATATTCCCGATAGCGCTTGTTCTAATCATAGATTGCAGGTAATAGCGGGAGTGATGTCCTCCCAATGTCGCCAGCAACTGCAAACTTGGTTTGCCCAACGACGGGGCAGGAAAAAGTCGGCACTGGTACAAGATGCCGATTTTTCGGGCCGTCCGCGGACCGATCGTGACAGCACAAGAACTGTCATTCAGATAGAAGAAAAATAGCAGTAGCAAATTTAGGCTAAATGGGTAGTAGTTGGAAACCCCGATCTGCTTGGGCTCGACTTTTCTCAACCAGCCATGAAAACATCTAAACCTGCGGTTACTTCTGATATTTCCTCTTGGTTAACAGCTTTAGTCTATCCTCTGAGGCGTCATGTTGTCTTGCCATTCTACTTTGGTTCCATTGAGGTCGTGGGACGAGAGCATCTACCTACCGAGGACTGTCCGATCGTCCCGCCGCAAAGGTGAGATGTACCCAGGCGATCGCCCCCTTATAACACAAAAAAGTACACATAACACAGAGATTTTGAATTACGTGCGCTACAATGTCATCTGGCCGGGAGGCGATCGCCCCCTTATATAACACAAAAAAGTACACATAACACAGAGTTCGGGAATGGGTGTGGTCATAAGTAGTTGATAGCCAGGTGCATCTCAGATACATGTATATAGCCCGCGCGCTAACGCTCAGGGGCCGGGCTTTGTTCATGTAGCTGGGCCCTTTAGGGTGAGGGCGGGGAGGTCTCCTACCAACGGGTTTTGACCGCACCCATGTAATCATGCCCGCTCAGGGGCCGGGCTTTGTTCCTGTAGCCGGACCCCTCGTTCCCACGGCGCCGCCTGGGAACGGGTTCCGGCGAGGAGGCTTCCTACCAACGGGTTTTGACCGCACCCGATTGCTGAGGGGGGATCCGCTAGTGTTCCCTACAATAGCGGTCAAGGAGCCCCCCTGGGAGAACAACGGCGTTACCGTAACTAAACAAAATCACGAGCACCAATAAGCTTAGAATCGATTTCCGACAAAATTGCCAACCCTTCCCCAGAAGCCGCGACCTTAATGAAAGTCGAATTGCCCTGAGAGGCAATTTCTAAATCAGCAAAACTCAAGCCTCCTCCTAACTGGATAAAGTCCGTGTTATTCTTAAAGTCGCTGATGGTATCCCAGCCCATGCTCTGGGCCAAGACAAAAGTATCACTGCCCTCATTGCCGTAAAGCCTGTCGTGTCCCTTACCCCCGTTGAGGAGATCGTCTCCAGCTCCGCCATAGAGGGTATCATTACCGCTGTCCCCTAAGAGGCTGTCTTTGCCCCCGTGTCCGTAAAGCCCGTCGCGTCCATTACCCCCTTCGAGGGTATCGTTTCTTGCTCCCCCTTGAAGGTAGTCATTGCTCCCCAGGGTAACGCTGTATAGCGGCGCTTCGTTTCCAAAACGCTGAACCAGAATATCATCGTTTTGCCCATTGCCGTTATAATCGGCAATATACAGTTGCCCGCCTTGACCGTTAACCTGAAGCGCTGAGGGGAGCCGATATTCGGTGAAATCTTGCCCATCATTCAAGGACAATACCCTCAGGGTGCGGGACCGATAAAACAAGACAAATGAACAACTCTTAGTATCTACGGAAAATCCCTCTGAGCTCCTCTCCGCACTCTGCCTTTCTCGATCTATGGCCCTCATCATTTTATCTAAAATTGGACTCTCGAGGCGCTAAAGCGCCCCGGAAACACTCTTCGTGCTTACTACGAACGTAATTATTGGCTTAAGTAACGCCATCTATCAGTTGTTGGTAGTTTTCTACCCTAGCATCTATGGTGTTTGGTTTTAAGGGCATTTTAGGTATCTCCTTATGGATGGCGATCGCCCTCGTGAACATACTGGGGTCCAGGGCTTCTGTAGGCGCTAAAATTACTACTTGTGACCCACTACCTTCTGGAGATTTCTTGCGATTGGCTGTTCCCCGCCAAAGCGCCACTGTTAGGAAAATCGAACTCCGGATTTCTCGATTTTTCGGACCGGACGCGGGCCGATCGCGAACTCCTTCTTGGCAGCCGTGGGATGGCAGCTAGAGATGAGGGGGTGATGACATCGCCAATTGGAAGTTTGGAAGATGCAGGTGGGAAAGAAAAATTGGGGGTTGAGGCTGCTTCTGTCCGTGACTAAACCGGGACTGCGCATTGGCCCGTGGAAGATTCGGTCGTAACGCACCCGTGCCGTGCCAGAAACCCGGTGCTTCTCTACTCCGAAGGTCGATGTGGATATAGCAGAAACCCTTTGGGGAACAGATTTCCAACTCAAATTATCCGATGGATGCCCGAAATGAGGATGTTTATAAGACGGAATTGCTGTTCGCGCAGCGTGGCGCAGCCATAGCGGGCAAAGCAAGGTAAAATCCTCAATAGCCTACCCAATGCGATATCCAATAGAGAATATTGAAGATTAATCATCCTTCGTCGATTTTACCAATTATGCTAAAAAAGGTAATGTGTTAGAGGCGGGAAAAACATTGTTTAATAGTTTTAATGCTTTCGCTAACTTACGGGATGCCGATCGCGTAGCGGCTGCGCAGCAGCATCGCGCCACATCTCGCCAGCGGTTTGATGGCTGGTCCTTAGACGATCGGGACCCCGCATTTATCAAATCCTGGATGCCAGTAGCCGAATGGCTGTATCACAACTACTTTCGGGTCACAACATCAGGGTGGCATCACGTTCCCGAACAAGGGAAGATATTGTTCGTGGGTTCCCATAATGGAGGCTTCGCTTCGCCGGATACCTCCATGTTTATGTATGACTGGTTCCGCAGAGAAGGTTACGATCGCTTAAGCTATGGACTGATGCACCCAGCGGCTTGGACTTTTCCTGACATCGCCCAGCTGGCAGTACAGGCCGGGGCCCTTGTGGCCCATCCGCAAATGGCGATCGCCGCCCTGCGCCGAGAGGCAGCAGTACTGGTGTATCCGGGAGGGGCAGAGGATATGTTCCGCCCCCACAGCGATCGGCATAAAATTAACCTAGCGGGACGCAAAGGCTTTATCAAGCTAGCATTGCGGGAAAATGCCCCGATCGTACCGCTGATCTCCATTGGTGCCCACGATACCATGATCGTACTCGGCGATATCTACCCACAGGTAAAGCAACTGCATGCATGGGGCCTGCCGTGGATATTTGGTCCCGACATCGGCGTGTTTCCCGCGTTTTTAGGGTTGCCTTGGGGTTTAGCAATTGGTCCCCTACCGAATATACCACCGCCAGTACAGATTTACACTCGCGTCTGTGCCCCGATCGTCTTTCCACGCTATGGTAGGGAAGCGGCCGTAGATCGGGCTTACGTGGATGCCTGCTATGAAGAAGTCCGTACCCAGATGCAACTAGAACTAGACTCTTTAGTGGCTGCCACCTTACTAAACCAAGGAATGGCACAGTGAGAAAACCAATAGTAAACAGATAATCATGGGCAAAATAATTCGGGGACAGATCTTTGTGGTCGATGACAATATCGATACAGACCAAATCATTCCAGCAGAATATCTGACTCTAGTTCCTTCCAAACCAGAAGAGTATGAAAAACTAGGAAGCTACGCCCTCAGTGGGTTGCCGGACCGCTACGGCCAATTTATCCCCCCTAGGGAGATGAAGACATACTATCCCATCATTATCGGTGGAGAAAATTTCGGCTGTGGTTCTTCCCGGGAACATGCGCCCATTGCCCTGGGCGCATCCGGCGTAAAAGCCGTAGTGGCCCAGTCTTACGCCCGGATCTTTTTCCGCAACTGTTCTGCCACCGGAGAACTGTACCCCTGGGAATGCACGGAACGCCTCTGCGACCTATTTAAGACCGGTCAGAAAGCAACCATTGACTTTGAGCGAAATCAGCTTCACAACCATACCCTGGGCCAGACTTACCAACTCCAGTCCCTGGGAGAAGTGGGACCAGTGATTGATGCTGGGGGCATCTTCGCCTATGCTCGCCAAACTGGCATGATAGCGTGCCAGTAGCGTTAATGCTGTAAAAACACACAGATCGCTTCTGTGGCGTAAGATAATGAAAGTCAGAGTAATAATGAGATTAACCCATGCTGCTTAAGTCTACCACCCGTCACATCCGCATCTTTACAGCCCGAGTAGAGAACAACGAGCTCAAGCCCAGCGACAATGTCTTAACCATAGATGTAGATCCAGATAATGAGTTGAACTGGAACGATCGAGCCTTACAGCAGGTATACGGAAAATTCGAGGAGTTGGTGTCAGACTACGCCGGGGCAGAACTGACGGAGTATAACTTACGCCGCATCGGATCTGACTTGGAGCATTTTGTGCGATCGCTCCTCGAACAAGGTAAGATCGGCTACAACCTCAACAGTCGCGTCCTCAATTATAGCATGGGTTTACCCCAAGTAGCGGTCCCAGGCGAATAGCTTCTGCTAGAGTGAGTGGCGATCGGCATGAACTGCGATCTTTCATATTTCGGGGTTGCACAATTACGGGATGATAGGGGCTGCTAATGGCTAATACTCAAAGGTGAATCTCGATAGTCATTTTCTTGTCATGAATAGATGTATTTACTCTTTTCAATTAGGGCGTGTCATCAATCATTTTTTTGACAGAAGTCGATTAATAGGGTATGGAGTATTTAGATATCGGCGTTGCACATTTTCGGGATGATGGGTTATTGCAGATTATGATAATCTGCAATTTTACAGTCAGAATTTATGTATAGTATGATGTTTGTTTTCGACCTAGTCATAATATGTGTTATCATGGATAGTAAGGCGAAAGAATTAGCTAAAGGAGTCGAACATGAAATGTCCCAGATGTGGTTCTGAAAACATCAATAAAAATGGTCACCGACGCGGCAAACAGAATTGAATTTGTAAAGATTGTCGTCGCCAGTTTCTCGAACATTATTATCCGCGCGGTTATTCAGAAGATGTCAAGAAAAATTGTTTGACAATGTACGTTAATGGCAATGGATTTCGAGGTATTGAAAGGATAACTGGTGTCAGCCATAATACTCAAATTGATTGGGTAAAACAGGCAGCTAAAGAATTACCGTCAATCCCTGAAAACTACGATATTCCGGAGGTTGCAGAAATTGACGAGTTGCATACTTATGTCAATAAAAAAAAGAATAAAAAGTGGCTATGGACAGTCGTAAATCATTTCAAGCCAGGGATTATAACATGGGTATTAGGCGATCGTTCTGCAGAAACTTTTAAGCCTATGTGGGATATTATAAAATGTTGGCAATGCTTTTTATACGTTACTGATGGATGGCCTGTTTATCCAATGTTTATTGAATATATTGACCATATAGTCAGCAAAACCTACATGACCCGTGTTGAATGTGAAATAGGTCGATTAAGACATTATCGAGCTGGATTAAAAAGAAAAACATTATGTTACTCAAAGTCCGAAGAAATGTTGAGGCTTTCAATTAAGTTATTATTGCACTATCTACGTTATAATTCTGTACCGGTACCTATTTAAATCATCCCGTAATTGTGCAACGCCAGAAAAACATTATGTTACTCAAAGTCCGAAGAAATGTTGAGGCTTTCAATTAAGTTATTATTGCACTATCTACGTTATAATTCTGTACCGGTACCTATTTAAATCATCCCGTAATTGTGCAACGCCTAGATATCCAGTAATAACAAGGTGGGCATGAGATGAAACGCTATGGCTTGCGAGAGGATCAGTGGGAAAGGATCAAACACCTCTTACCGGGTAAAGAGGGGGACCCCGGCACGGAGGCCAAAGACAATCGATTATTTGTTGAAGCCACGTCAGTTCGACAGTTGTCAGTTGTCAGTTGTCAGTTGTCAGTTGTCAGTTGTCAGCCACCTAACTAACCCGCGACCCATGGGCTCTAGTCGCGAAAAAGCAAAAATATCCATATCCCGAGCCAGTCTCCCGAGCGTTCTCTAGAAGATTTAAAAAACAGCCATCGGTAGAGCCGGTAAGCCTTTTGGCATTAAGTCGAGGGATGGTTTTTTAGGTAAATAGGTGTAAGCTGTTAATCCAGCTAACATATTAACCAAAAAATTCCACACACTTCTGTGGCGAGAATGTTCGATTTGAAAGATGTTCTTTAGTTGGTCATTAACTGTTTCAATTAAAGCTCTTTTACGCAATAATATTTTGTCTATTAACTTAATTAATTTTTGTTTCATATTTTTCGTCTGGTAATCAGTTGTAAACCTTGCGCGTATAATTTTTCAAAGAATTCTTGGGAAATATATCCGCGCTCGCCAAACAGTTTACCTATCAAATCTTTAGTCAAGTCAGGAACCGGTTTACGATCGTCAACATTGCCAGGTGTGAGCTTGAATGCGAGTAGTTCTCCTTGGTCATTAATAATTAAATGCAACTTGAAACCGTAGTGCCATCCCATAGAATTTTTACCCCAACCCACTAAACCCTTAAAGACTTTATGAGACTTGGAACGGCAAGGATGACAGACTTCAATTGGAGTCGAATCTACGAAACTAATGCCAGTAATTTGGCCACGTCTCGTCCGTATAAAACAGCACAATAACATTAATGACCAAGGCATTAATTCTACGAAACGACTGTAGCTGACTAAATTTGGAAAAGCTTTACGCCAGTGGGGGATTACTTGTAGAGTATAAAACTCCTTAAATGTTCTAAAGCCAGAACCGTGAAACGCAATTGCAATGGTCATGATTTCACTCAAACTCATTCTTGAACGGCAGATTTTTTCACCGGCGATCGCCGTCAACTGAGGTTGCTGCTGCCAGTAGTATTCAAAGTTTTGATAAAAATCATCCACGTCGCAAAAAATTTGAGTAATATCAAGACGACTTTTAATTTCCATAACACCAAACCTCGTGAGAACTATCTTTATTATAGGTTTGGTGCTTTCTTTTTGGGCAAAACAATCACGCTCGATCGCCCGACTCTGGTCATCCGAGACCGGCAGGCAGGCGGCACAAGTCCAAGAACTCAAACCAAAAATTCTGCTTGGCCACTACGTTGGCACCTGCTGTTTTCAACAATCGCTGCTAGTTGCATATAATTCTCATTAGTATTTGATTATTGATAATAAAGTTCCTAGCTGGATATTCCAGAAGTTAGGACTGGCAAGACTTACAGCGTTTAAAGTCCGTCGAACTCACGTTGAAGCCGTGTTATATCGCTATCGAACGGGAATTCCCTGGCGGGATTTACCAGAACGTTTTGGCGATTTTCGGGTCATTCATACCCGCCTCGTTGGTCTCAAAAGGGGGTTTGGAAGCAGGTTTTCGATGTTTTAGCCTCAGACGCAGACAACGAATATGCCGCCATTGATGCCACTATTGTGCGTGCCCATCAACACAGTGCTGGTGCCAAAAAAAAACACCCGACTCGATACGTGCGAAACCCAAGCAATAGGCCGTAGCAAAGGAGGACTATCGACAAAGATTCATGCCACTTGCGATGCCTTGGGCAATCCCACAGGATTTCATCTTACTCCTGGCCAAGCCCACGATTTACAAGGAGCTGACGTGCTGTTAAATAACATTCATGAGATCGGTGCGCTGCTTGCTGATAAAGCTTATGATGCGGCCGAACGTGTTCTTGACCGCCTCTTTGAGGCGGATTGCTTGGCTGTCATTCCCCCAAAAAGCAACCGCACAGAGCAGAGAAAATATGATGAAGATATGTACAAGTGGCGGCATATCATCGAAAATTTTTTCCAAAAACTCAAGCAATACAGGGCCATTGCGACACGCTACGATAAAACTGCTCGCAATTTCTTAGGTGCTATCTACCTCGCTGCCGCTGTCGTCTGGCTTAATTGATGACACGCCCTAGCCAAAGTGCCAAAGTGCAATTTTCAACCATTGGCTGCTATCATCCCAAAAATGTGCAACATATTTCATTCATAATTCTGACTCCTTAATCCCATCACCACTCACAGCTTCCCGATTTCACCAAAACCTTAGCCCGCGATTGCGCTGCGCACACACGCTACAGCAACAGTTCAAGCATCATTTTTTAATTAAGGATAGTTTGGGGGATGGATGGCGAAGCAGAGTAGTTATCATAGATTGACCAAAGCAATATCTAGCTTCAGAAGTTTTGATAATTTCCCAAGGCAACTTGACAATAATAGCATTTTTAAGCTAGACTTGCGGAGAATAAAAAGATAATTAAGCTGTGATGCATTTAATTGCCTAGTCAAAAATGGCGATTCTGGGAAATGCTTATGGTTTAGAGGGTTGCCACGATTGGCTCTCCAGCCCAAATAGGCAGTGAGGGATGAGCGACAGCTTAATGTAAAAGGAATAGTAAAGCAAATGAAATCAGTAACAAGAATAATTACTTCAATACTAGCAGATGTTCAGAAGGTAAAATCTTTCCCAGCGAAGCCCAGAAGATGGCAAAGAGGCGTATTTGTGGCTTTGCTGTTGGCGGCGGTATTATCGAGCCCGATCGCCCGCTCGATTACCCCAGGGAATAGATCGGGCGGTGCTTTCTGGGAAACACTATCTATAACCAGGCTTAGTCCAGAAGATGCTGTTAAGTGTGTAACACAGATCGAGCCAAAATTGGAAGGACAGTACGAGAATTACTTTGGGGCCAACCTGGCAGAGAGATCGATGACCCCTGACCAGATAGCCATCAAGCTGTCGCTTCTGGGTATCCAAACTGGCAAAAAGCCAGCAGTCATCTGGGCAATTCCCCAACCCGAACAACTGGGACTGACGTTGAGCACCCCTAGCAGCAAACCAGTACAACTGAGAATGATGTTGAGCACCCCTGGCAGCAAACCAGTTGCCTGGGACATCCAAAGCGCTAATTCCCGGGCTCTGCTACGGACAGTTAAAAGGTTGCGCCGTGCAGTCGCCAATCCCAGAAAAATCGGCACTAACGCCTACCTGCAACTAGCCCAGCAACTATATCGATGGATGGTGGCTCCGATCGCAGAAAAACTGGAAGCTGGTCGGGGTCGAGCTGAGAGTCTCCTCTCAACCCTCCCATTCGGAACCGGACTTGCGACTTTCACCGCAGTCGGCTACTGGTTGGTAAGCCGATGTCACTGGTAGCCGTTGATTGGATTACTCCTTTCTGGCCTTGTCCCATGAAATTTCTCCCCTTCTGGTGGTCGTAATTGACTAAATTTATGCCTAACCCGGGCGGTTCGTGACGGGAGAACTGCCAAACCCATGAGTGCCACTCTTTATTAACATGAATCCCTATAAAATAGGAATGCGCTAGTTTTTACCTGGTCAGGGCTTTAGTCCATTATATTTACCTTTCGGATTTCTCCTCCGGCTCTGTATCATGTTTAGGGTTACTTTCTCCCAAGACTTCTTACCATATCCGTCCTATGTCAGCATATCCTCGAGCGTTACCTCGGGCATTGGCTTTTTAGGACATCCCCCCCCCTGTGGCTTTCGCTTATCATCTAACTTGTCTCCCTCCCTTCCTACCCACCCGGAGACAGCACACAGGAGGTTATTTCGTTCCTTGATACCATTATTGATGCTTTTAGGCCCCTACAATACCCCGGGAGTTCTTTGAGCACGTTGTTAGCCAGAAGACAAGACTAACACTAACTACCATTTCCCTTTTGGGCCAGCGATACAGCCTTATTGCGCTGGTTCATCTTAACGAGGCTTAAATAGGTTCGCTTTTCTAGCCATGAGCATCTTTCCTTAGCGGATTTACCGGCGATAGCTGCCAGTTCTCCTACATTTGAGTCCTTGCTTCACACCGCAGTGATGTCACTCCGCAGCATTAAGGACCGGTGTCTCTCCCGTACTTGGAGGGGGGGATTTGGACCCCCATGGTACCAAAGTTACTGGCTAATGGGACCAGCCAGGCTTTCACTGGTTTTTCAGCTTATACCTGAACGAATCGCACGAAAACATAGATACCCTGCTGTTTTGCCTGGGAGGTGGTCTGCGCACTGTACCACTGGCAGTATTACATGATGGAAAGGATTTTCTGGTGGAAAACTACAGCATCTCAAGGATTCCCGCCTTCAACCTGATTGAGAAGGACTACGTAGGGCTACAAAATTCACCGGTGCTAGCGATGGGAGCATCGGAATTTACTGACCTGAATCCCTTGCCAGCTGTGCCGGTAGAAATAAAAACGATCGCCCAGGAACTATGGCAGGGAAAAGTTTTCCTCAACGAAACCTTCACTCTACAGAATCTCAAGGCCCAACTGGCCTCCCAGGACTATAAAATTGTTCACCTGGCCACCCATGCCGAGTTTCAACCCGGGGCACCAAGCAACTCCTTCATTCAGTTTTGGGACAGTAAGCTAAAATTAGATCGAATGAGATCGATCGACTGGAACAGAACGCCGATCGAGTTATTAGTGCTCAGTGCCTGTAAAACGGCGGTGGGGGATAAAGATGCCGAATTAGGCTTTGCCGGGTTAGCGCTACAGGCAGGTGTCAAGTCAGCCATAGCCAGTCTTTGGCAGGTCAGCAATGCCGGGACTTTAGCGCTGATGACGGAATTTTATCAGCATTTGCAGACAGCACCCATCAAAGCCGAGGCCCTGCGGCAGGCCCAAATAGCCATGATCGAGGGAAAAGTCCGTTTGGAAGGAGGTGAGTTACGAGGTTCTAACCGGGGCCTGTCCCTGCCACCAGCACTGGCAAAACTGGGGAACGAAAATCTACGACATCCCTACTATTGGGCAGCATTTACCATGATTAGTAGCCCCTGGTGAGAAAATAAGTGCTCGCACGGTGGGTTATAAACCGAAAAGTAGTCAGTGGCATTTGAAATTACATTAGTAGGAGGAAGTGTAGGCGTGAAACGCGCCAAAAATAGGGCGTAGCGCCCCAGAAAGTAGAGGTGGGGGCTAGTAAGTTCAATCAAGTAAGAGGGATCGAGAACATGGGGACATCAAAATATAAACGGTCAAGGGGTATCCTTACATTCCTGCTCTCAACCGCAGTTGCAGTCGCTGCGGGCTTGCCGTCACAGCTGCTGGCAGAGTCAAACCCAGAACGGGTGGCAGTGAAATTTCCTAAGACGGAAGACCGAGGGGCAACCAGTGTAACAGTAGGGGGAGGCTCGCGCGGTGGGAACGAAGCTTGCGAACTGGCCCAGAACAAAATGCCCCTGATGGCATTGATGCCGACATCGAATCCCGAGCGGGTGGAGACCACGATCGACCCAAATCCAACGATATATGTGTACGTTCCCAAAATAACAGATGAAGCAACTACTGTTGAGGGAGAATTTTTGATAGCAGAGGAACAAGGGAAGATAGTTTACCTGGCAGAATTGGAACTGCCAGGGAACAATTCTGGCATATATAAACTGAATATCCCGAAAAACGCGGCTCTGGAAATCGGTCAGGATTATCTGTGGCAGTTTGCAATCTATTGCAACCAGGCGGATCCCGAACAGGATGCGTTTGTGGAAGGGTGGTTGCGGCGCATGCAACTGAGTCCAGAACTGAATAGGAAGCTAGAAAAAGCTGAACCGGAACAGCATGCTCAAATATATGCAGATGAGTTGATATGGCACGAAACTCTGAAGCTGACAGAACAGTTGCGCAGGTCAGAACCAGGAGAATGGCAAGAGCTATTGATCTCAGTAGAACATCTGCAAGAAATAGCTTCCGAACCGTTGTTAGAATGCTCAGCACAACCATCGCCAAATGATGCAGCTGTCAATGATGCAGAAAAATTGATATGTGGGCAATCTTAAAATCAGGTCGGGGCAGGGTAAAAGATTTTTGGCTCCGCCTTAAGCGACTGGACAAGCTATTTTGGTCGGAACGCTGCGTGTGGATAACAGCTCCGTCGGTGACGGGAGCAGTTAAGTAGTTAGACAAAAATAATTGCACATATCCGGAGCATGTCGCCCATGGCTATGTGCAATTATTTTTGTCTAACTACTTATATGCGTTGGCGACCCCAAGCACCCCGGGACGAAAGAATCGCGATAGTGGGCATAGATGATATAGATGTCCAAAAAATAGGGCAGGTGATTATTCCCGATGGTGTATATGCCCAGTTGCTAGCAAAATTGCAGGAAATGCAGCCCCGGGCGATCGGGCTAGATATATATCGCGACCTGCCAGTAGAACCAGGTCATCAGGAATTGGTCCAGATATTTGCTGAAAGCCCTAACATAGTTGGGATCCAGAAAGTGGTGGGCTCTAGCCCCCGGGAAGTGGTAGGGCCGTCTCCAGTCCTAAAGGAGAAGGGGCAAGTAGGTGCAAATGACCTGATAGTTGATGCAGATAGCAGGGTCCGGCGAAACTATCTGTACATGACCAGTGGTGGAGAAACAGTTTTCAGCTTCGGGTTCTATCTGGCATTGCTATATCTGGAAACAGAAGGGATTATCGCCGAGGATCTAGATGGGGCAAGATTTAAGTTAGGCAAGCAGGTATTCACTCCCTTTGAAGCTAATGACGGTGGCTACGTGCGAGCGGATGCCCGTGGATTTCAGCTATTGTTGAACTACCGGGGACCGATCGAACATTTTGAAATGGTCTCGATGACGGATATCCTAGAAGAGAAAGTACCGCCCGATTGGGGGCGCGATCGGATAATCTTGATTGGCGCAGTGGGGGAGAGTTTTAACGATTTGTTCTATAGTCCCTACAGTGGCAATCCCCTGATGCTCCCCAGGCCGATGTCAGGAGTAGAGATCCATGGCAATATTACCAGTCAAATCATCAGTGCAGCCCTAGACTCACGGGCCCTGTTCCGGAGTTGGTCGGAACCAATAGAGTGGCTGTGGATTCTACTCTGGTCTTTTGTTGGTGCTAGCCTAACTTGGATATTGCGTGGTAGCACGCGGCTCCACTTGCAAAGGGTGAGTGCGGGAATGATCTCGATCGGCGTGCTGTCGGGTACCACCTATTGGGCTTTCTTGGCAGGTTGGTGGCTCCCAGTGGTGCCCCCCTTGGTCGCGATCGCTGGTTCTGCGATCGCAGTCACAAGTTACATTGCCAACAGCGCGGGAAAGATTCGCAAGACCTTTGGGCGTTACCTGACTGATGAAGTGGTTGCCAACTTGCTGGAAAACCCCGAAGGCTTGAAAATGGGTGGCGAACGCCGGAAAATAACTATCCTTACCTCTGATTTAAGAGGTTTCACCGCTACATCGGAAAGATTGCCCCCCGAAGAGGTGGTAAACATTCTTAATTTCTATCTATCCTATATGGCAGATGCCATTACATCCTACCAGGGGACGATCGATGAATTCATGGGGGATGGGATTTTGGTGCTCTTTGGTGCTCCCACCGCTAGAGATGATGACCCACAGAGGGCGATCGCCTGTGCCATAGCCATGCAGTTAGCGATGGTCAAAGTGAACGAAGAGATGAAAGAGTGGGGATATGCACCTCTGCTAATGGGCATTGGCATCAATACTGGCGAAGTGGTGGTGGGAAATATTGGTTCCGAGAAGCGGACTAAGTACGGTGTAGTAGGCTCTCAGGTAAACTTGACTTACCGGATCGAATCCTATACTACCGGGGGACAAATTCTGATTTCCGAGCCGACATTGCATGATGCTGACCCCTCTATTATTAAGGTAAATTCCGAAAAGCAGGTCAAACCGAAAGGGGTTAAGAATGAAATTACCATCTATGATATTGGCGGGATCGAGGGTGATTATAATATGTTTCTGCCTAAGAAAGAAGAGGTATTTAAATGTCTAGAGTCCGACCTAGCCCTCCAATACGCCCTTCTGGATGGCAAGAATGTCGGTGACAGCAGCTTCCCAGGAAGTTTAGTTCAGCTTTCGGAATCGGATGGTTTGGTGAAATGCGATCCCACAGGAGACCCTGTGGTTGTCTCTCCCATGTCCAATATCAAGCTGAATTTGGTTACCAATACCGGGTCTGTCAGCGAAGATATCTATGCTAAGGTCACGGAAAAAGAAGCGGAGGAGAAGGGCGATTTTTACATTTATTTCACCGCTAAACCTCCCGATATCCAGGCGATGTTTGAGAAACTCTATAGATCGTTAAAGTAATGTCGCACAATTTACACGGGGAGACCCAGGTCACTAGAGCGGCGGGAAACTGTCTTTCCTAAATGGGGTGAAAACTCTGCTCTGGAACAACTTTGGCAGCAGTTAGTAGATTGGGCGCGTCCCACCAAGAAAATGGGTCCGGTAATTGCTAACAACCTGAATATGTGGAGTCCTTACCAAGACTGTGTGCGTCTGGGGAGCAACATTCGCTTTGAAGTTGAGCAGGGTCGCGCCGGTCACTTGCTGCTGCTGGAAAAGGCCACTTCTGGTAAGGTGTTTTGCTTGTGTCCCTCCTTTCTGGCACCCCGTCCCTATCTCCGTGATGGCAAGACTGTTCTCCCTCAAGAGGGTTCGCCCTTCAAGTCTTTTAAGATTACTGGTAATATTAGGATTGAGCAGATCGTCGCGGTGATGAGGGAAAAGCTGCCGCCCCTCAACTGGATACCTCAGCCCGACAAACAACCTTTGCAACTCCAGAAAGACCATCTTCGTCAGTTGCTGCAATACCTGGAAGGACGATCGGAATATCAGGTTCTGTATACAGAATATACCGTTACTGCTTGATGCCGGATGGACCGGTAAAGGGCGATCGTCCGTTGTTGAGACTGTACGCTCCGGGAACCCTCCGCTGTTCGGGAAAAATCTGGAAATTAACAGAAGATTTATTGTTATTTTAATTAAAAACGAGACAGAAGTAAGCTAAAATAAAAAGAGGATATTTTTAAGGATTGATAACAATGTCGTACAGTCTAGACTTAAGGCAAAAAGTTATAACTTATCTAGAGAATGGTGGCTCCATTACGAAGGCAGCGAAAATTTTTGGAATAGGACGAGCCACTATATACAGATGGTTAAATCGTCAAAACCTAGAGCCAACCAAGGTGGAACGACGTCAGAGAAAACTGGATTGGAAAGCATTAGAAAAAGATGTCCAAGAAAATCCTGATGCCAAATTGATAGAGAGAGCTAAAAAATTTGGAGTCCACCCGACTGCTATCTGGTATGCACTCAACAAAATACAAATTACCCGAAAAAAAAAAGAACTCCGGTATCGAGAAAGAAACAGAGAAGAAAGAATAAAGTATTATAGAATTTTGCCTTATCAAAATGTATGGAAGTGAAAGTCTTGTATTCATTGATGAGTCAGGGTTTGAGGATATTCAGTCTTGTATTTATGGATGGTCGAAAAAAGGTAAAAAATGGAGAAAAACAAGGGAAACGGGGAACCAGAGAAAATTTAGTAGCAGGACGAAGAAAAAAAGAAAAAGATTTATAGCATTTATCAAAATGGTGAGGTACAGTAGCAACAGTGGGTGAACCAGTTGTGGATATCTTGCAGGTTGATGGTAGCAAAGCCCTCCTGAATGCCATCTACTAAGGCCCGATAGGTTCTGGCTTCTAGTTTCTTGAGATAACTCTTCAGCTTTGACCAAATATTTTCAATTGGAGAGAAGTCTGGCGAATAAGGAGGAAGATAGACTAACCGCGCCCCCACTTTTTCAATAGCTTGTCGGATTACATCTCCCTTATGAATTGTACAGTTGTCCATCACAACACAAGCTCCTTTCCACAGCTTTGGCACTAAGTGTCGAATCACAAATGCCTCAAATGTTAAGCTATCATAAGCACCTAAAATATTCAATGAACTCACTATCCCATTGAGACTAACTGCCCCAACTATTGAAACATTTTGTCCTCGCTTACTGGGTTTACTTCCATAAGCTCTCAGACCACATTGTGAGCGGGCATACATCCGTGTTAAAGCCAGGTTGCAGCCCGATTCATCCAGAAAAATGAGGTCAGTAGGCTCAATTCCTTCTATCTCTTTCCAGTAGTCTAACCTTAACTGCTGAACTCGAGAACTTCTCTTTTCCGTCGGATGTAATGCCTTTTTTTTTACGGTCAATCCCGACCGTTTAATCATTCTGTCTATTGTGGAACGGCTGACTTTTACCTCCGTCTGTTTTTCTAATTCTGACTGATATTCTGACAATGTCCAATCATTATTTTCCTCTACTAAAACTTTGAGCTTTTCCTGTTGGGACTGGTTGAGCTTGAGGGGACGACCGGTGCTAATACCCGGCTTCAAGTTGCCAGTGGACCGGTACTGCTTGAGAATTTTGATAACGAAACTGAATGCTACTCGGAATCTTTTGGCTAGTTGTCTTTGTGATATCTCCTCATTTTCATAGGTTTCTATAATTTTCTGGCGGAGATCAACTGAATAGGGCTTCATGGTTTTCGAGGGTTCTACTGCTGACCTCACTATTGTACCTCATCTTTATGATAAATGCTGTATAGCATTTATCAAAATGGTGAGGTACAGTAGCAACAGTGGGTGAACCAGTTGTGGATATCTTGCAGGTTGATGGTAGCAAAGCCCTCCTGAATGCCATCTACTAAGGCCCGATAGGTTCTGGCTTCTAGTTTCTTGAGATAACTCTTCAGCTTTGACCAAATATTTTCAATTGGAGAGAAGTCTGGCGAATAAGGAGGAAGATAGACTAACCGCGCCCCCACTTTTTCAATAGCTTGTCGGATTACATCTCCCTTATGAATTGTACAGTTGTCCATCACAACACAAGCTCCTTTCCACAGCTTTGGCACTAAGTGTCGAATCACAAATGCCTCAAATGTTAAGCTATCATAAGCACCTAAAATATTCAATGAACTCACTATCCCATTGAGACTAACTGCCCCAACTATTGAAACATTTTGTCCTCGCTTACTGGGTTTACTTCCATAAGCTCTCAGACCACATTGTGAGCGGGCATACATCCGTGTTAAAGCCAGGTTGCAGCCCGATTCATCCAGAAAAATGAGGTCAGTAGGCTCAATTCCTTCTATCTCTTTCCAGTAGTCTAACCTTAACTGCTGAACTCGAGAACTTCTCTTTTCCGTCGGATGTAATGCCTTTTTTTTTACGGTCAATCCCGACCGTTTAATCATTCTGTCTATTGTGGAACGGCTGACTTTTACCTCCGTCTGTTTTTCTAATTCTGACTGATATTCTGACAATGTCCAATCATTATTTTCCTCTACTAAAACTTTGAGCTTTTCCTGTTGGGACTGGTTGAGCTTGAGGGGACGACCGGTGCTAATACCCGGCTTCAAGTTGCCAGTGGACCGGTACTGCTTGAGAATTTTGATAACGAAACTGAATGCTACTCGGAATCTTTTGGCTAGTTGTCTTTGTGATATCTCCTCATTTTCATAGGTTTCTATAATTTTCTGGCGGAGATCAACTGAATAGGGCTTCATGGTTTTCGAGGGTTCTACTGCTGACCTCACTATTGTACCTCATCTTTATGATAAATGCTGTAATTGCGCCAATGTTATTTAGAGGTAGTCTAAATGCTGATGGATTTGAAGGTTGGTTAGTAAAATATTTATTACCCGAATTAAAAATTATTTCAATATTAATCATGGACAATGCACCTATTCATAGAAAGAACGTGATTAGAGATTTAGTAGAGTCAGCAGGTCATAAAGTATTATTTTTGCCAAAATACTCTCCCGACCTCAATGATATTGAGCATGATTTTAGTGCCTTAAAGAGAGCCAGAATGTATGCACCTGTAGGCACATCTTTGGATGAAGTTATCCGGGATTATTGTGCTATTTAGTGCTGTATCATTCTTATTTAAAAGAACTATATAATAGAAAAGAGTAGCTCTCGAACATGGAGAGTTTGATGGCAGAAATGGTCAAAAGACAAGTAGCCATTGAGGGTTCGGAAATAAAGAAGGCGATCGCCTCCATAGTTGCAGAGGAGATATCATCAAAAAAACAACAGTGGCAAAAGGAAATAAGTAGGGCGATCGCCCCGGAAATCAGGAAAGCGATCCAGGCAGGGATGAGAAAAAACAAAATGGAAGTAGCAATAGCACCGATAATTACGCGCGTTACCAGGCGGGAGCCAGGTAACGAGGCAGAGTATATCAAAGCATCGCCGGTGGAAATAGCCCGGGCGATCGCGCCAAGGCAGTGCAAGAGCAAAATCGGTTAGATCGGGAGGCAATGGTGAAAGCCCTGTCTCCCACGATCGATCGCATGATTCAGAATAAAACCGAACAGGATAAAAAGTCCATGAGTGCAGCGATCGCGCCAGTAATATCGCCAGCAATTACCCAACAGATAAAAGTGGCCCCAGAAGAAGTAGCACATGCGATCGCGCCAGGGCGTTACCAGGCAGAGCAATGCTAACTAAATTCGGTAGCGTAAATAACAATTTTGAGCCTCCCGAGCGAGACCCCACAGGGCCAGAGGGTGAAAAGCGGGAAACAAGCAGAAGAACGATTTTCCGTCAATACACAGATTGCAAAATTTGTCAAGCATTATTAATGGACCGACGCTCTAGAGTTAGAAAATAAGCATATCGCCGTGGAAGTCCCGCCAGACCCCAAACAGACAGCAGCAGAACTGGATCGAGTCACAAACATGCTCAATCAGATAGATGGCATTACCATTACCACTGAGTATTACCCGGAGTTAAACTCGTGCTCGTCGATATTTATCTCCCCCCTAAGAAGTAGATTTAGATGCAGATCTACAAATATGCTATACTTGTAATAAGTAGTTAGACAAAAATAATTGCACATAGCCATGGGCGACATGCTCCGGATATGGAGACTAGCGCGAGAGAGTGTGTAAAATTAATTTTGTCCATGTACTTAGTCGATCCGATCGGGCCGGGAGCAACCAGTAGATAATCATGGAAACAATAACACAAAAAATATGCTTAGTAGGGGACTACGGGGTCGGCAAAACCAGCATAATTAGCCGTTTTGTGGAACGTCAATTCAGCGACGAGTACCTGTCCAACGTGGGGGTAAAAATTTCCCGCAAGACCCTGGAATTAACACAAGCGAAGGTCCACATGCTAATCTGGGATTTAGAAGGCAGTACCAAATTTCAAGCGATCGTCCCCACCTATTTACAAGGAGCAATGGGAGCTATAATTGTTGCCGATATTAGCCGTCAGGAAACTCTGGAGGGGCTAAGGGAGCATATTGAGCGCTTTTTATCAATCAATCCCCAAGGGTTAATTATTATATCATTGAATAAGTCAGACCTGTTTGACCCCTTAGAAGTTGGCGAACTGGTTGACAGAATCCAGTTTAAGGACCAGGAGCAAGTCTTAGCCACCTATGCAACCTCTGCCAAAACAGGCCAAGACGTGGACCTAATGTTTGAAACCCTAGCCGATCGGCTGATATAACTCGCCTGAACTGACAATAATACCCCCGGCCAAAATTATATCTCAAAGCGACATGAAAGGGTACATCTCAGTTAGGCGATGAGTAATTATACTTAGTGCAAGTCTCCCTCAAAACGGTACATAATTTAGGCACTGTTGACCACCCTTGACCCATGAACTCCCTCTTCAGGCTGAACTCCAGCAACATCTTGACGCGATTGCCGCGATTCTCTACCAGGAAGCCGACCCCACTGAACTCACCACCCTTGAAGGCATTGAGAAAAACGTTCGTGCGCTTGCCCAAGAACACGTCTTGCCTCAACGCCGGAATTTTTTTATCAACACGGCGACTTCCCGCCGCACCGGAAAACAGCGCACCCTGACCAGTATCCTGGGGAAACTAACCCTCACCACTGCTCAAGCCCAACAACTGCAAGTTAAACCGGGAACTCGTTGGAGTCCGTATGTGGAAAAATGTTGTTGGGTCGTCAGTGCCAATGCCTCTTACCAGAGAGCCGAACAAGATATCTCGCAGCGGAGGGGGCGTTACCCGGGGAGCTGGCTGACTGGGGTGAGCATCTCGGCACTCGATTGGCTCTGGTCGGGTTGAGAAACAAATTGGGTTAAGGGTGAAATTACCGAGGGCACAATGGCGAGCCGAGAATGTGCCGAAGGTGTTGAAGCATCGCTGTGCCTACCTGAATGACGCATTAGTTGCCTAATCAGACTCAGTAAATCCACCAATAATGAGTAAATATACTCATCGCCTAACTGCACCCACATGGAACGCTTAAAAGTAGATCGGTCCTTAAGGATTATAGAAATCTCATCAGGAGTGAAACTATTAGCAGAGTCACCGGCAGAAATAGAACTGGGAAAAGATGTCCGAGAAGGCTTCCCAGAACTATTCGGGTTAGAGAAGTCCCTGGAAGAGGTCATGTCAGTACAGCAGATGAGTTTTGAATTACAATGCATTTCCCGTCAGGGAGAGCGGGACTCTCCGGTCTATTTTGACATCTACGTGCTGAAAAACGATAGAGAAGGGGGGCTGATGGTCCTATTTAATGATGTTACAGAAAACATGGAAATGAAACAAAAATTAGTCCAAAGTGCCAACCGGGCTAATTTATTACTGAGTACCATTACAGCTAATCAAAATTATATAGAACAACTGCTCCGGTCAATGGCAGATGCTTTATTAGTGACCAGTAGAGCGGGAAATATCAAAACAGTCAATCAAGCAGCGATCGAGATGTTTGGCTATAGCGAAAAGGAATTACTTAGACAGCCGATTTCCTCGATCATTACTGACGGTCAATTTCTCCACAAAGTCAGTTATAGTGAAGGGGAAGAGCAATATGTAGAAGTGCTGTGTCGGAAAAAAACAGGAGAAGAAATTTCCGTAGCTTTTTCTTGTGCGATCGTAGACAGTGACATAGTAGAGTTAAAAAACTTGCTCTATATCGGTCGAGACATCACCGAACGCAAGCGGATGGAAGCAGCATTACAACAGGCCAACGGACAACTCACCATCTCAGTCAAGCAATTAGAAAAGCGCAACCGGGAGATGCAGTTGCTAACGGAACTATCTCAGTTACTGCAAGCATGCTTCACCCTGTCGGAAGCCTACGGGGTCATTGCCCAAAAAATGTCACCCTTGTTTCCCGATTTAGTTGGTGGAGTATTTGCGCTCTCAGCAGAAAAAAACCTCATTGAGGTAGTGGCCAGTTGGGGCAAAGCACCGATCGCCAACCAGAAGCAGTTTTCCCTGAAGGGGTGGTGCTCCCAAGATCGGCATGGAACAAATGAAGAACTGACAAAATTGCTCTGTCAACATCTACACCCGTCATCCGATGGTCGGCAACATTGCTGCTTACCGATGACGATGCAGGGAGAATCCATTGGTCTATTATATTTGAGTTCCCTAGAGTCGGGGCAATTAACCCCCGACACTGAGCGGTTAGCAGTCAGCGTCGCCGAACACATTACCCTAGCATTGGCGAACTTGAGACTGCGGGAAACTCTGCGCACCCAGAGTATTCAAGACCCTCTGACAGGATTGTTTAATCGGCGTTACCTGGAAGAAACAGCTGCACGGGAAATCCAAAGAGCCTCTAGTTCCCAACATTCTTTAGGAATGATCCTGCTGGATGTTGACCATTTTAAGCGATTTAATGACACCTTCGGTCACCAAGCTGGGGATACCGTGCTGCGAAAAGTGGGGCGGTTTTTGAATCGGAATATCCGGGGTAAAGACTTGGCTTGTCGCTACGGCGGTGAGGAGTTTATCGTCATCATTCCCGAAGCGACCCTAGATTATACCATACAACGAGCCTCTTATCTGCGATCGGGAATCAAGTCTCTGCGGTTAGAGCATGACGGTCAGCCGCTGGGTAGCATCACCAGTTCCTTTGGCGTCGCTTGCTTCCCAGAACACGGTCAAACCCTACATGCAGTCATCGCAGCCGCTGATGCCGCACTTTACCGCGCTAAAGCCTCCGGGCGCGATCGGGTGATCTCAGCTTGAATGCTAATTGCTATATCCACCATAAACTATCTGATTAGTTGTATCGACGGGTACAAAAACTTATTTTCCACTGCGCTAAAGTAATAATAAATCGATGTAGTCGAGACTACATAACCATGCGAGTTGAGCAATTACAAGCTTTTTTAGCTGTTGCCGAAACCGGTAACTTTCAGCAAGCGGCGAGAAATTGTGGAGTGACGCAATCGACCATTAGCCGCCAAATCCAAGGACTAGAAGAGTACTTGGGAATGCCACTGTTTCACAGGGGAGCCTCGGCCAAATTAACGATAGCAGGAGAAATGTTCTTTAAGAGGGCCCGCAAAATCTGTCAAGAGTGGGATTCTGCCACCACCGAATTAGCTCAATTATTAGCAGGAAAACAACCAGAACTCTGTGTAGGAGCGATTCCTTCAGTTTGCGCCCATGCTTTACCGCCAGTGTTGCTCTCCTTTTGTCGAGACTACCCTCAAGTGCAGTTGCGAGTCACGTCATTAGGGAGCGATCGGGCGCTAAAAGTGCTCAAAGACGGCATGGTAGATCTGGCGATCGTCATGCCAAATCGCTTCTTAACCGTCAGTTCCGAGATCGTAGTAGATCTGCTATTGTCCGAGCCGATCGAGGTATTAATGGCCTCGAATCACCCCCTCACCCAGTACGAACATCTGTCCTGGAATTTATTAAGTAGTCAGACAAAATTAATTACATATTTTTCTCCAAAATTTTTTATGATTGTTTCAACGGAATCAACTAAGTTTTTCCAGCAAGAATAAGCATCGATTTCAATCCATTCGTATTTAATAAACCGCCACAAGATTTCAATCAAATTCAAATGAGGTGAATAAGTGGGGAGATGGAATATAGTAATATTGCGTTCTTTCCATTCTTCAATCTTATCTTGAATAGCATCACTAGTATGGACAGATGCTTGGTCTACTACAATTACTGTTTGCTTTTCCATTCTCGTGGGAAAAAATGCATCGATACAAGCTATGACTACATCTGAATTAATATTTTGAGTAGATACATACGCTTCTAAATGATTGTGGCGATTCATTATTCCTAATACATTTAATCTGCGGCTACTCCGACTAGGTACTTCTATATATTCCCCAATATTTTGCCATCCATAAGGGACACAAGGGATTAAATAAAACCCACTTTCATCTAAATAATACAAATTAATTTCCCCCAAATTGTCTAACAGTTTCAGTTGTTCAAGTTGTGCTTTTTTTTCCTCATACTCTTGAGCTGGGGGGCTGACAGCTACCCCTTTACGCATCCGATGCCAACTCATATTCATTGTTTTCAATATTCTCTGAACAGTTTTAACACTTGTTTCAATTCCCCATTCTTCTTTGATTTTAGCCACCACTTTTTTTAATTGCCTCGGTTCTTCTTCAGTCCAGGCTTTAATTTTTTCTTTTTGTTCGAGACTAAAGGTTTGCTTACGACCTCTTCCAGACTTATTATATAGTCCGACCATTCCCTCGGAATCCCAATTTTTAATCCAATTGTAGATAGTTCTATAACTAACATCAAAGATTTCCATAAGTTCTTTAACTTTTTTATGTTCTCGATCTCGCAAAAGTAAACAATGTGCTCTTTGACGAACTTGATGATGGCGACTTTGATGATAAATTCGTAAGAGCAATTTTGCAGAAAGCTCATTTATTTCGCGCATTAAAATCCTTCTTAATTTGGCTCTTCGGTACCTGAGTTGCTAAACTATCAAATAAATACTCGTCAAATTAAACTAAAATTGTTATACTTGAAGAGTAAACATATTGCTGTACTTGACTTCTGGCATTTTTAATGCTTTACTGAAATTGAGGACAAAGTGAAAACTGAGGTAAAATTATCATGGCTTCAAAAGGACAACTCAAACTACTAACAGATTTTCTGAACATCCCAGATGTTAAAGTTACTCATTTCGTACAAGATACATCTCTAGGAAAAATCCTCTCCGTAGCGAGTTTAACTTCAGAAGTAGCCTGCCCTCATTGCGGTCAAATGAGTCAGAAAATTCACTCCTATTATTCACATCTAATTAAAGACTTGCCTATGAATGGTCAAAATGTTTATTTACAGGTAAATAAACGAAAAATGAAATGTGAAAATTGTTTAAAAATTTTTAGTGAGCCTTTGGATTTTTGTGAACCAAAACGCAACTATACTAAAAGACTTGCCGACGATATATTGAATCAGGTAAAACATAGTAATATTAAAAGTGTTGCCGAAAGAACCGGGGTAAGTGAGTCAGAAATTGAAACTATGTTAAAAGATTTAAAAAAAAGTTTGGTAGGTCAAAAACCTCAAGACTTAAAACGATTGGGGATTGATGAAATTAGCCTGATAAAAGGACAAGGTAATTATTGTGCGGTATTAGTAGATTTGGACAATAGTCAACTTCTAGCTTTAGTCCCCGATCGAACCCAAGAAGCCATTGAAAAAGTGTTGCTATCTTGGGGAATAGACGTGTTATCAGGCATAGAAGAGGTTAGCATTGATTTATGGCGTCCCTATAAAACTTTGGTAGAAAAATTAATGCCTCACGCCGAGGTAGTAGCTGATAGATTTCATGTAATGAACCAGGTTCAAGAAGAATTAGACAATGGTCGTAAGCAAACAAAAAAAGAAGTTAATAACATGGATGATAAGAAGAAAAAAACTGCAAAACTCAAGGTGCTTCATCACAGTAAATATGTCCTTCTTGCTAATTCCGATGATTTAAATGAAGCTCAAAAAAGCCAATTAGAAGAAGTCAATAAAGAATTCCCGAAGCTGCAAAAGATGCATGAATTAAAAGAAAATTTTAGGAAAGTATTTGAAGAGAGCATAAATTGGTTTGATGGCTTATTGAATTTAGCAGAATGGTTGAAACAATCAGCAGAATTATTTCCCAAAAGTCAAGGAACAATCCGTCGCTGGTTAGTGGAGATAACAGCAGATTTTGAGCAAAAAACAACTAATGGCATTGTTGAAGGTATTAACCAAAAAATTAAGTTAGTTAAACGGTGCGGATTTTGTTTTCGTAACATAGAAAATTTTGAGCTAAGATGTTTATTAGCTTTTCAAAATTAGCAATAGTTTAGCAACCCAAGTACCGAAGAGCCCTTAATTTCTCCTAATTTATCGTCATATTATGTCAAATATATCTGGCCGGGGATGAGCATGAAAACCGACTCCCCGTTAGTTTGACAAAAATCTGCTACATGTACGAGTAGCTATATCTAGTATAACAAGTTTTGTCGATTTTGTGCAATTAATTTTGTCCAACTACTTAGCATCCCAACCGCAAGTAGTATTTAAGGATGGCTATGGTATGCGACGCCTGGTACAAGAAGCCTTTTTGAGACAAAATCTCACCCTCAAGGCCGTTTTGGAGTTAAATACCCTCGATGCCTTTCAAGGCGTAGTCCGGCAAGGAGAACTGATTGCCCTGTTACCCCGATCGGCATTGATGCAGGCACGCCTTGACCCGACCCTGGCCGTCAGAGCGATCGCCGACTCTCATCAAGAGCGTATATCATCTCCACCCTTGACTCGTGAAGTGGTATTGGTAACCACCCGAGATCGGCTCCAGATTCCCCCAATTGCCCATTTCCGCCAACTGGTCAAAGCCCTTTACCCACAGTTTCAACCTCAGCTATCAGCAGTCAGCTGAAAATTGTCAATGTTAAATGTTAAATTGCGTTATAGATCCTGCCGATTGCTGCGTTCAGAGCAACAGAGGCAATCGAACCCTATATAGTGAGTCTAAATCATTGCGTAGCCTGTGCAAATTTTTGGAAGTGGGGGACACTAACTTGCAAAAACTATATGGCGTTGCACATTTTTACCGATGATAGCAGCCAATTGTTTAAAATTGCTAATTGCTAATTGCTAAGAGCAAATACATCTATTTATGACCGCAAATGACTATCAAAATTAACCATTAACAATTAGCAATTAGCAACTCTTATCATCGGTGTCGTTGTGCAACGCCAACTATACTTTGTCATTGCGAGGGGATCTCTTACGATATGTTAATGAGCCCCGTAAAGATACCCCGAAGCAATCTCACCGCCTGATAATAGTTTCAACACCATCTCAGTTGGATGGGTCGAACTGAGGGTCACCCCTCAATCCTCCCTTTCAAAACCGGACTTGCGACTTTCACCGCAGGAGGCTACTGGTTGACGGACCCTTTGTCATGGGTAGACATTGGTTAGGTTGCCCTTTCCTGTCCTTGTCTCATGAAATTTTGCCCTTACGTGGTTGTGCTTTACAGCAGACTACTTGATGCCTGGCGCCGGGGGGTGAGTGCGGGCGAAAGGCTTAACCCATTAATGCACTCTTTACTAACGTGGGCCTTCTTCGAGAGGGACCGCTTTTTCTTCTTTACCTGGCCGAGGACTTCATCCACCATGTATACTTTTTGACGTGAATCCCTTGAAAGGGGTCAGCATCTAGTACCGTACCATTTTGGGGCTACTTTCTCCCTTGACTTTCCGCCATATCCGTCCGACGTCAGCATATCCTGGGCATTACCCCAGGCTTTGGCTTCTTAGGACATCCCTCCCCAATCCGCTTTCGCTTAACATCTAACTTGTCCAGAGGGACTGCTGAATTGAGGTTATAACGTTTCATGGAGTCAATATTGATATCCTTAGACCCCTGTTACACTCCAGGGGTTCACGCCATACAGGATAGCCATTACGCACAGCTATCTGCACCCACCTTCCCTTTTTGGGGCCAGCGACAGCTTTATTTCGCCGGTTGCAAGCCACGAAGTCTACACAGGTTCACCTTATTTAGTTACAGGTATCTCTCCTAGCGGCGTCCCCAGCTTAGGCTGCCAAGTAACCTACATTTAAGTCCTTGCTTTCCATCGCCAGTGATGTCGCTCCGCAGCAGTTAGGATCAGTGTACCTCTCGTATCCAGAGGGAGGCATTTGGACCCTCAAAAACTCCATAGTTCATTGGCTAATGAAACCAACTTGGGCTGTTACAAGTCACTGACTTGTTTACGCTCTAACGTCTCGCACGCATAAATCCTGCACGACTTACTATAGACATGAATAAATAATTAACGGCGTTGCACAATTATGTGATGATAGGGATTGTTTTGAAGTGATTATTTACGGTGACATCTGCCTATTAATTTCTTTTTTTGTTTATTCACAATTAGCAATTAGCAATTAGCAAAAGAGCGAAAATTATCAACTATCATCGGTGAGAATGTGCAACACCTAATTAACAATTTCTCAATTAACAATTGCTCAATTTCCGATTTCCAGACTCATGCCTTCCCGGGCTAGTAAGCCATGAGGAAAGACTGATTTTAATTGAGCTTCCATAAGTTATAGAAACCGATCGTTGTGGCAGGGGTCGTGGTGACAAATTACCAGCTTCTGAACCCCAGCCGCCTTTGCCACTTCAATGCCCGTCTTCCAGATAAAATCTTTCCAGTCGGTGTTAAAGGAATGAAACCGATCGCTTGCCGACTCTATTGTACCATCGTAAATCAATATATCCGCGTTCCGGGCTAAATGCAGGAGATTTTTATCTAAGCGATCGCTTAGCAGTAATGTATCCGTAGCGTATACTGCGGTATGTCCCTGACAACTCACCCGGTAGCCAGTAGCGCAATTAGTTGGGTTGAGGCAGACCGTTTCAATCTCCACCTCACCTATGGCCAGTTCCGACCCCGGTTCTAGATCGTAAAACTTCATATCCGATTCCACGATCGCAATCATCACTGGGAAATTGGGAGGCAGCATCTGCTCAAACAGGCGCTGTTCCACTGAAGCCCCATTAGCTACCGACGCCCCGTAAACGTGAAAATGATTTATCGGAATAAAACCCAAGACAAAAAACGGGAATCCTTGGATCCGGTCCCAAAGGCAGTGAGTCAAGAATAGATGGGCCACCACGGGCATCTGGCGGAGTAGATGCCTTCCCAGCACCCTCACACCGGTGCCCGCATCAAAGATCGAGAATTGATTACCTACCCGCATTGTCACGCAGGAGATATTACCTCTGTAGCCCCATTGTCTCCCTGCCCGGGGAAGAAATCTCACCTCGGACTCCCCAGAACTCTACTGTAAATTTATCAGGAGCGATCGTCACTTTCTTAGCTGTTTGAGGTGAAGATTTTGGCAAGGTGAAGTGTGATGGTTTATTATCTGAGCCGCCAGTTGGTTCCTACCCGCACCCCAGCTAGCTCAGACTACCGTCAGTTACTGTTTTTTTCCCGCGTTAATACATTTTTCCACCAGAGGCATCACCTCCGATACATCTTTCCAGCCGAGGATTTCAGTAACTTTCTTCTCTAAATTTTTGTAAGTTCTGAAAAATTCGGCAATTTCATCCAACCGATGGGGTGCCACATCTTGGAGGGATTTTACCTCAGCATAGCGCGGGTCATCGTCGGGCACGCAGAGAATTTTTTCATCCCGATCTCCCCCGTCAATCATTTCCAACATTCCTATTGGCCGCGCCGCTATCACGCAACCCGGGAAAGTGGGCTGATCCATCATCACCATACCATCGAGGGGGTCGCCATCGTCGGCTAGGGTATTGGGGACAAAGCCGTGGTCGGGGTCGAGCTGAGAGTCGCCTCTCAACCCTCCCATTCGGAACCGGACTTGCGACTTTCATCGCATCCGGCTACTGGGTAATAGGCCATTGTCATTGGCAGCTTACTCCAGGGTTACCCCTGTTTGGCCTTGCAGTCTGTTCGTTTGTCCCTTTCTGGTTGTGGCATGGCGTCTGCTAACCATTCTTACCACTCATTTATCCGAGGCAGTTTACCCTCAGCCCTAATGAAAGACCTGGGTTCCGTGATATTAAACAGGACTACTTGTTCCAACTGTTTCCTATTATCACCGTCCTACGTCAGCATATCCTAGGTATTACCCCAGGCATTAGCTTCTTAGGACATCCCTCCCCTAATGGCTTTGCGCTTATCATCTAACTTATCCGCCGATAGACATACCAGGGATAGCTCATTAGAGGTTATGACGTTCCATGTAATCAATACTAGATACCTTTAGGGCCCTGCTATACCCCGGGAGCATTTGCAATACAGAATAGTTAACGACTAAAACTATTCGCAACTACCTTTCCCTTTTGGGCCAGCGTATTTAGCCTTATTCCGCTGGGTTATCATAACGAGGCTTACACAGGTTCACTTGTTTTACCCTTGGGTATCTTTCCTAGCAGCGCACCCAGTTTAGGCTACCAGGCTGCTTGCATTTAAGTCCTTGCTCTCCACCGCCGGTGATGTCACTCCACAGCAGTTAGGACCGGTGTACCTCCTGTATCGGGAGGGAAGGATTTGCACCTTCAATGACTACATAGTTTACTGGCTGATGGAACCAGGTTGGGCTGTTACAGGCCAGAGCTCTGTTATAAGCCATTGTTCTGTTTACACCCTAACGTCTCGCACAATCGTAAGGATATTGTACCGAAGCATAAAGCACCCGGTCCAGGATCAAGGCAGTCGGGGTCGAGCTGAGAATCACTCCTCAACCCTCCCTTTCGGAACCGTGCATGCGACTTTCACCGCACACGGCTACTGGGTAGTTGGCCCAAATCATGGGTAGGATTACTAGGGATTACTCCCGTTGTCCCTCGTCTCATGAGATTTGACCCCTTCATTCATTCGGAACCACCGTAGTGATGGGCCTATGACGTATTCAGACGGCTTTACCCAAGACTTCCAACTATCACCGACCCGCGTCTGCATATCCATAGGCATTACCCTAGGCATTAGCTTCTCGAGCCATCTCTCCCACTCGTGGCTTGCGCTTCACATCTGACTGGTCCAAATGGACAGCACACGAGGGGTTACTTCGTTCCCTGGTATCATTTCGCGAGGCTTTTAGGTTTCTCCTGTATACCGGTAGTTATTTCGGGTACGATATCAATGAATGCAAAACATTGACACGCGAACTACTTTCCCATTTTGGGCCAGCGTAATCAGTCTTTTCGCTGGTTTAAGATGACGATACTTACAGAGATTCGCTTGTTCTATCCATAAGCCTCTTTCCTAGCGGAGTCGCCCCTTAGACTAGCAGCTCTCCTACATTTAAGTCCTCGCTCGGCACCACGGTGATGTTGCCCCGCAGCACTGAGGACCGGTGTCACCCCCGCACCTGGGGGAGGGGAATTTAACCCCCATGATGACCAGAGTTCCTAGTTTCCTAGGCTATTATTCCGTGTTTGACCACGTTATACTATAACGAATCGCACTTGCATATCCTTATCATATTCGTACTTATTTTTGCTTCCGGCTGTGATTTCGATCAATACGTTCAGCAAACCCGGTTTTGGTTGGGCTGGTATCCGCGATAAATCCAATTTAATACTCCTTGCTAACAGCAACATTCCGACCCGCGTCAGTTCAAGGCGGTCCGATTTTTCAGAAACGGTGTCGGGTTTGGGGTCAAGGCCCATGCATCCCGATTTTTCCGGAACGGTAGATACTGAAGATCTGCATAAGGTCTCGGCACCCCCAAAGCTAATTGTAGGGGAATACGTTTAACTCGAATAAGTCAAAATTCTTTCTTCAAATTCTTTCTTCAAAATTGACCACTGACTTAATATCTTTTAAAGGTTATATATCTTATTCTTCATTAAGCGATTATAAAGGCACAGGTGGTCAGGACTTACACGGCAATGCCTGTTGCCGTTCATTTTTGCGAAGCATAAAGAAGGCGTCGAAGGACATCGCTACATCTTGACCACCAGTCACCAGTCATCATGTTCAATTAGGCGGCAGGGCCAGGGGTCACCAGTCACCAGTTACTCGATCGGTTGGTAAAGTCCCTTAGCGATATCCAGCAGATTGATTAATTGCTGCCATACTGAAGCATCAGGATGGTAGCTATTGGCTCATTCTATCTTCAGCAAATTCTCTAAATACCTGTTCGTCTTCTGACGTGAACCCTTCTATATCGCGCCTGCCCAAGGTTGCGCTGGTCTAGAGCGTCGGTCCACTAATAATGCTTGACAAATTTGGCAATCCGTGTATTGACGAAAAATCGTTCTTCTACTCCTTTCCCGCTTTTCACGCTCTGGCCCTGTGGGGTCGCTCCGGAGCTCACAATTGTTATGAGCGCTACCAAATTTAGTACATTCACATTTTCTTTTTTTTGTCAAGAACTTCTACTGGACCGACGCTCTAGATGATTGTAGTTTACCTGTTTGGGAGCATCTTCATTAATTATTACAGCAGCAATAGCATCCAAGGTCTGCTGATGCTGAGGTGAGGCTTTGATAGATGTCGCCAAAGCTTTGATTAGCAATATTTTTTTTGAAATATTTATAAATAAATTTCCTAGTAGTCAAAGGTAAATCGGAGGGGACCGGTTCCTGCTGGGGCCATCCCTTCTCGGTTGATGATTTAATAAATTGGCTTGCCTCCGATGGGGCATATTTTGCGCGCTGCTGTAGATGCAGGGGGGTGATGGAGAGGAGTGGTGTGATGGATAAGGTGTAGTGTGACGGATGCGTGTCGGAAGCGTGACGGATGTGTAACGGGTCGGCGATCGCGCCAAACCCTTGGTACGCCTACATTTCAGCACGTCTGTGACGCAAGAGTGATGGATGTGATGGGTTGCGCGCAATCCCTCCTTATATTTATCACCGATCTATCCCTATATATCTCTATTATCACTTCGCTCTTAATATAAAGAATTGAGTTGACCCATCACACCCATCACACCCCTTGCCTCATAAAGGTTTCAGCCGTCACGCGATCCATCACATACCCGTCACAGACCCGTCACACATGTGTTGTAGATTGTACATGTTGCTCAATTTAATCAACATTACTTCGCTTTTAACATAAAGAATTGAGTTGACCCATCACACCCATCACACCCCTTGCCCTGTAAGGGTTTCACCCGTCACAAGACCCATCACACACCCGTCACAGACCCATCACGCTTGCGTTGAAACCAGTTGCAAGTTACGCATGTTGCCCAATTTAGTCAACATTTCGCCTTGAACCTTAACATGTATAGAAAAAGCCATTTTCTATACATGTTTTTTTGATATGCATAGATTTTGCCTATTTATATACATGTCGTCTAACGGGACTGGCTAGTTCGGCGCAGCGCTGCTGGTTTTCGTCAACATTCCCGGTAGATCGCAAGAGATTGACGCAATTTGGCCGCTTCAGCTAGGAGAGATTCGGCAAAGGCGTAGGCTTGAGTGGCTGATTGTCCCCCTGTCATCTGTGCTAGTTCGGCGTGGCGCTGCTGGTTGTCGAGTTCTTTAACTTGGACAACAGTGCGTTCTGCTTCCGACATTGGCTGCGGTATGACTTGTTTGTTGACGTGGAAGTGATGGTCGGCCATCGCTGCCACAATGGGTTGGTGGGTGACACAGAGGATTTGGTGCTGTCCGGAGAGTTGATACAGCTTGGAGGCGATCGCCCCTGCGACTCGACCAGAAACCCCAGTATCTATTTCATCGAATAGGAGTGTCCCAGCGCCGTCTACCTGGGAGAAACAGGCTTTCAGGGCGAGGAGAAAGCGGCTCATTTCACCTCCAGAGGCTGTTGCCACTAAGGGTTGTAAGGGTTCTCCTGGGTTGGCGCTCAACTCAAATACGACCCGATCGGATCCGTTGGAGCAAGGTGTATTTGGCGTTAAAGTTACCTTAAACCTTACATTTTCCATTGCTAAGGGTTTGAGCTGTTCTACCAGATGAGTTTCCAATTTATCTGCTGCTACTCGTCGCTCTATATGTAGCTTTGAGCAGGCGTCATACAGGTAATGCTTCGCCTCTTCATAGCTTTTTTCTAGCAGATCCAGGGTCTGGCTGTTACTGGTTAGTTCTTCTAGTTCTGAAGATATGCACTGGTAATGGGCGATCGCCTCCGCCAACGTAGGACCATACTTGCGGGCAATGAGCTTGAGTTGCCGTATTCTCGCTTGTATTTCTTCCAGTCGTTGGGGATCACTTTCCAGGGCCGTGCTATAGGAGAATAACTGTCTGCCTGCTTCAGTCACTTGAATATGTGCCTGAGAAACCATTTCTAGAATCCCTTGCAGTGAACGATCGTAGCCGATCATCTCGGACATTATTCTCTCGGCTTTACCCAACAAGTCTGCTGCTGCCACCGTTCCGGAAAAATCGGAATCCCGATCGCATTGGTATATTGCTTGATATACCTGATAGCACTGCTGCTGCAATTCTACACAGTGAGCTAATCGCTGGCTTTCTTTTTCTAGCACCTCCAATTCGTCAGGGCTGTCTAGGTTGGCAGCCGTTAGTTCCTGTAGTTGGTATTCTAGCTGATCTATTCTTTGTAGCCGCACCTGATCCGTGGTCCGCCGCCGATCTAGGGCCTCTCTTGCTTTTTCACAAGCATCAAAGGCAGCAGCCACTGCATCGCGCATTGACAGCACTACCTCCCCGCCGTAAACATCCAGCCATTCCCGCTGGAGTGCTGGTCGCCCTAGTTGTACCGTTTGACCTTGAGCAGTGATTTCTACTATACGAAGGCGCAATTGCTCCATCTGCTGCCGGTTTACTACTATGCCATTCAGTCGCGAGCGCCAACGCCAGCGCCGGTTTTCTTGAGGATTGGCCAGTTCTCGGCTACAGACTAAGAACAACCCATCTAGCGGTTCAATTTCTTGTTCTTTCAGCCATTGGATCCCATTAGCATCTAGTTCAAAGGTTGCTTCCACTACTGAGCGATCGGCACCCGCACGGATGGATCTGCTGCTAACTTTGCCTCCTAAGGCTGCATCTATTGCTTCTAATATGATTGACTTGCCAGCGCCTGTTTCTCCCGTGAGTACTGTCATCCCGGCGCCAAATTGCAAATCTAGACTATCTATCAGAGCAAAGTTTTCTATTCGCAGTCCGACCAGCATAGATTCGCTCATGTCAAATTTCCAACTGTCCTACCGTTCCGGAAAAATCGGACGGCGACTGGTCAGTCGTGCTTAGAGACGCCCACCCATGTCCGGAACGAGAAAGAGTCCTAGGGTGGGCAAAGTTATTAAACTAAGCCAGGAGGTCACCCTCCCGACTCGTCTTCAAAACCGGACGTGAGACTTTCACCTCATCCGGCTCCTCAGTTTCGATATCCTGTGTCCAGGTGCTTCCCGTTCTGCTGCCATCTTTGGCAGATTTAATGTCGTGGCAATAATCGTGTAGTAATTGTAGGTTTGTGTACCAATCTTTGCCCCCCAGAGAGATTGGTTGGATGTGATCCACTTCCCATTTATCTCCTTCCCTGAAGGTTAGGCCACAATGTTCACATTTGCCGTTTTGACGTTTTAGCAGGTTAATTACTCTTGTGCTTACGTCTGGGCTTTTTCTTAGTCTTTTGCTCCAGTACACCAGATTTCCGTCCATTGGGCTCGCCGTCCCTTTTACCTTTACGTGGCGTACTATTTTTGTACTACTGCGATCTAGTAGGTGGATTGTTGTGCCGTCTTTTGTCTTGCCGGAGAATACCCAATTGTTCCCTCCCTGAGTTTCCCAATATTTTCTTGCGATCCATTGACGGTTCTTTCTCGGGTGTCGGCGTCTCGCCCTGCGCCATAGTAGGTTCCAGAGGTAGTCGTCCATATCTTTGAACGTCTTTGAGCTGGCTTCTGTTTTGAAGTAGTTACTCCATCCCTGTATGATTGGGTTCAGTTTGTTTATTAGAGCCGCTGTTGGGGCTGCCCTGTGTCTTTTGACTACTTCACGTATTTTGGTTTTTTGAACCTCTATGGACTTGTTACTTGGTTTGATTAATGTTTTGAAGCCAAGAGTTTTCCCATGGGTGTCTTTCCCGCTGCGGTGTTTCCCTACTTCATATTGTCGTATATTGAATCCTAGAAAGTCGAATCCAGGGTTTTTTTCATGAAGTGTGTGGGATATCCGCGTTTTTTCGGCTTTTAATTCGAGTCCAATCTTGGCCAGCCATTCTTCCACTACTGCCTTTATTCTGTCTATTGTGTTTCGATCGGGGTGGATTATTACGAAATCATCGGCATACCTGACTATAGTTAGTTGGCTCCTTTGATTTATGGTTTGCTTTACCTGTTCTTTTGCTTTTTCTTCTAGCCCGTGGAGGGCTATATTAGCGAGAAGAGGTGATATTACTCCGCCTTGTGGCGTTCCTGCTTCCGTCCTTTGGAGGACTCCCCGATCCATCACGCCGGCTTTTAGCCATCCCCGAATTATTCTGCGGATTCGTGATGTGGTATTCAGTTTGTTCAGTAGGTATTGGTGGTTGATTTTATCAAAACATTTGGCGATGTCTGCATCTAATACCCATTTAGGTGAGTGTTTGATACTGTTGAATATCGCCTGAATCGCGTCGTGACATCCGCGTCCTGGTCGGAATCCATAGGAGTTTGGTTCAAAGGTAGCTTCCCATTCGGGTTCTAATGCCATCTTGACTACTCCTTGTAATGCGCGGTCGTGTATCGTTGGTATTCCTAGTGGTCTTTTTTCGTTTCTCCCCGGTTTAGGTATCCATACTCTGCGAGTAGGTTTTACTTTCATGTCGCCGGTGATTTTCATTGACCTTACCATTGGTTGACGTTCAGAGGGTTTGATGGCTATTACTCCATCTATTCCTGCCGTCTTTTTCCCTTGTTACCTGTCGTACTGCGATCATTTTGGCCGACCAGGATCTTGTCAACAATCCTTGGAGCATGCGAACTTTGCGTTTATTGCCATTTTGGGCCGCTCTATAGATCCGCTTTTGTAGCTTAAAAACTATCCTCTCCAGCTTACGCCAGGGGACTGCCTTCCAGTCATACATTCGCTTATTTGCGATGTTCCGTGACATATTCACTACTACTTGTTTCACTGTTTTTACGAAACCGTGGTGGCGTTGGCTTATCCTGTCCATTACAGCCAGGCTTGCTTCTCCACTCAATCTTTCCCAACTATTCCCTGCCAAATGTAAGCAGATGTTTCACCTGTGGTGGTTACTCTACCGTTATCGACCGGTGGTAGAGAGGTCTAGTTAGGTTACCTCGTTCCTATAGACGATTGGTTGTGCTTTTAGGGCGACTCTATTTGCCGGGTTTATTGTCAGTGCTTGCTGATCGGCGTGCAATCTGTCAGCGACCGCTATCCTTTCCCTTTTGGGCCAGTGTGTCAGCCTTATTGCACTGGTTTAGAATAACGACATTTATCAAGTCTTCATCTTATTACCCATGAGCACTTGCTCGACGTTGACCAGTTTAGGCTACCAGTCAGGGCGTCTTTCCTTCCCGCTTTCCGGATTGATGCCATCGCTACCGGAGGGATGGTGCTGTCACTCCTGCACCTGGAGGACCGGGCTTTCACCGGTATCATCTATAAGTTCTCAGGACTAATGGTGTCCTGGTAATGGTCCCTCATCGGTTATTCACCGGTGATTTACACTAAACGAATCACACTGCACAGCTTCTATTGAACCACTTTGTTGCTCATTGTATTGAACATTAGCAAATTGTTACAATTGTTAACAATTGTAACTGGCAGACTAGATAAGTATTCTATGATCGTGTTAAAAGACGACTACCCTGCTGCTGCCGAGCGGGCAAGTAAGAATTTCCTGAGAGTTCCATGAATCGTATAACCCTAGAAAAGGATTTAGTGACCAGAAACTACGGAGAAGCTATTGCACCGGCGCAGAGGAACGGGGCGGAACCGGAAACTGATATCATCCGTTACGATCCGGTGCGGTTGATAGCACAGTACCGCAGCCGGCCCCTCAAGGTGTGGGGGAGATGTTTGACGATTGTCTGGCCATTTATAAGGTTTGCGACTGGCTTGTGGTGGGACCAGTATGGGGGCCGGAGGGAAAAAAATGAGGTGAAACGGGCGGTCCAGTTGCGGGAGTTGCTGACCTGGTTGGGCCCGGCTTACATTAAGGTGGGACAGGCCCTATCGACGAGACCGGATTTGATACCGCCGGTTTATCTGGAAGAATTGACGAAATTGCAGGACCAGTTGCCGCCTTTCCCAAATCAGGTGGCTTACCGGTTTATAGAAGAAGAGTTGGGCGATCGCCCGGAGAATCTGTATGGGGAACTGAGCCGGGATCCGGTGGCAGCGGCGTCTTTGGGACAGGTCTATAAGGGAAAGCTGAAAACTGGCGAGACTGTGGCGGTGAAGGTGCAGCGACCGGATTTAAATGAGGAGATCTCTTTAGATCTATATATATTACGCGGTTTGGCAGTTTGGGCGAAAAAGAAGATTAAACGGGTGCGTAGCGACCTGGCGGGGATCGTGGATGAGTTTGGATCGCGCATCTATGAGGAAATGAACTACAACCAGGAAGGACGGAATGCGGAACGGTTCGCCGAACTGTACGGCCATCTTCCCAATATTTACGTGCCCCGGATTTACTGGGAATATACTGGCCGTCGGGTGCTGACGATGGAATGGGTGACCGGTACTAAGTTAACTCAACTGGAGGCGATCGCGGCCCAAGGTCTGGATGCGCGTTACTTGATTGAAGTTGGGGTGCATTGTTCTTTGCGGCAACTGCTAGAGCATGGGTTTTTTCACGGGGATCCGCACCCGGGTAATCTGTTGGCATCGCCAGAGGGGAGGTTAGTTTACCTGGATTTTGGCATGATGTCTCAGGTGAAGAACTGCCAGCGCTATGGACTGATTGAAGCTGTGGTCCATCTGGTGAACCGGGATTTTGAGAGTTTGGCGAAGGATTATGTGAAGCTGGGGTTTTTATCTCCGTCCACTGACTTGTCGCCGATTATTCCGGCCCTGTCAAACGTGTTTGATAATGCTTTGGGCGCTAGCGTGGCGGAACTGAATTTTAAGAGCATTACTGACCAGCTATCGGCTGTGATGTATGAATATCCTTTCCAGGTGCCTGCTTACTATGCTCTGATTATTCGCTCTCTGGTCACTCTAGAGGGGATTGCGATTAATGTCGATCCGAATTTTAAAGTGCTGAGTAAGGCTTATCCTTATGTGGCTAAGCGGCTGTTGACTGATCCCGCTCCCGAGTTACGGGCTTCTTTGCGGGATCTTTTGTTCCAGGATGGCGGTTTCCGCTGGAATCGTTTGGAGAATTTGTTGCGTAATGCTCGTGATAGTCAAGATTATGACCTGGATCTGGTCCTGAATCAGACGATCGACTTTGTTTTCTCCGATCGGGGGGCTTTTATTCGCGATCGCCTGGTTGATGAGATTATTAAAGGGGTGGATACTTTTGGTCGGTATGCTTTTGCTAACGTCACTTACCAACTGCGCCAAAGGGTGGGGATGAATGGTCATCAACCGCCTGCACTGACAATAACTGAGACGCCCGAGCAGAAAAGCATGGATCATATTCAGAGAATTTGGGGCATACTTCAGGAAACTCGTGGCTTTGACCCGATGAAGATTTTACCTTTGATTCCCGAGCTGTTGATGAAGCGGGAAACTCAAGATATGGGTCAGCAAATTGCTGGTGGTTTGGCTCAAAGAGTGGTGGCCCGTTTTATCCGTGAGGTCTTGTTAACTGAAGAACCTGCTGACTTTGAGCAAAATGATCGGGCCGTTTCTCATGAGACAGAGCCTCTCTGAATTAGAGGACTACCGGTCCTGAGTCACCGGGCTACCGGTCCTGAGTCACCGGGCTACCGGTGACTCACTGGGCGCAAAGGTGAAATTTGCCCAGTCCTGTCAGGGAATATGTATAGAAAATGGATAAATCTATGCATATCAGAAAAACATGCATAGAAAATGGATAAATCTATGCATGTTGCGGCACTGAGTCAATAATAACAGTTTCGCTTCGAGGGTTCTGATTACGCGAGCAATCTTGTGGGAGAAGCTGGCCTATCCTTTGCTTGTCACGGCCTGTTGCAAACGCGGGCGATCGAGTCCCCGTTGTGCCAGCAGCAACCAAGATTCGATCAAGTCAGGGCCATGGACGTCACCAGTCAAGGCGGCGCGGAGACTGCGCATGACAAACCCCTTCTTCACCTTTTTCTCCTTAGTGATTTTCTTAATTATGTCTTTGGCGTCAGTTTCTGTCAGCTGCTGGTTATCGGTAGCATCCAGAATAGTTTGAATTACATCAGTTACACCCTCTTGCTGTAACTGGTCCCGCCCCGCCTCTGTTAGTTCAACAGCAGGAATAAAGAACATCTGACTCATAGACACGGCTTCTTCCAGACGAGTCAGACTCGGACCGATCAAAGCTGTCAGCTTTTCTAACCAGGGGCGATCGCTCTCTACATTAAACTCATGGCCCGCCCCTTGCCAATAGGGAATCAGCCAGTCGCACAACTGGTCAGCAGCTATCCGATGGATATACTGACTATTGAGCCAATTGAGCTTATCCCAGTCAAACTTAGCACCCGCCTGGTTGACCCGATCGAAGTCAAACTGCGGGGCCACTTTCTCTAAAGTAAAAATTTCCTTCTTCGCATCCGGTGGCGTCCAACCCAGCAGAGTCATGTAATTAGTCAGGGCCTCGGGTAGATAACCCATCTTCTGGAAATCAGAAATAGAAGTCACCCCATCCCGCTTGGACAACTTGTGTCCTTCTTGACTCAAGATCAGCGGCGTGTGGCCGAACTCTGGCACAGTCGAGGGCATGGCCTCGTAAAGCAAAATCTGTTTGGCCGTGTTAGCGATATGGTCCTCTCCCCGGATCACGTGAGTGATCTGCATGTCTATGTCGTCCACCACCACCGCCAGGTTATATAGAGGTTGACCGACTTCTCCGGCCTCAGAGGATCTGGCGATTACCATATCGCCGCCCAAGTCGCTACCGCGCCAGGTAACTGTTCCCCGCACTAAATCCTTCCAGACAATTTGTCTGTAGTCATCGATCAGAAAGCGAATCACCGGTTTGCGCCCTTCCGCCTCAAAAGCCGCTTGTTGTTCTGGACTCAGGTTACGATGACGGTTATCGTAGCGAGGCGCTTGTCCTCTGGCCTTTTGGGCGGCCCGCATTTCCTCTAACTCCTCGCTAGTGCAGTAGCAACGATAGGCTAATCCTTTATCCAAGAGAGTTTGCACTGCCTGCTTGTAGAGATCCAGGCGTTGAGACTGGAAAAATGGACCTTCATCCCAGTTCAGTCCCAGCCATTTGAGGCCCGTTATGATATTTTCAGTGTATTCCGGGCGCGATCGCTTTTCATCGGTATCTTCAATGCGCAGGATAAAGGTACCGGCATGATGATGAGCAAACAACCAGTTAAAGACTGCCGCTCTAGCGGTACCGATATGTAAATTTCCCGTCGGACTGGGGGCGATGCGAACTCTGACAGTCACTTCTTCTGCGTCTCCTAATCAACTATGCTCTGATAAATAGTTCGTAGTAAGCATTAATGTGCTTGCGGGTTCGTGGCATTTTTCGTAGCTAGTAATGTTGTTATGGTTCTCTGGTGACTTCTTCTCCGGTGCGTGAATCCACAGAAGTAGAATCTCAAAACTATGGCTACAAGTTCGGTCAAGAAGAAGAAACCTACAATATCGTAGCAGCTCACGGCTACTTCGGTCGCTTGATCTTCCAATACGCTTCTTTCAACAATAGCCGTTCCTTGCACTTCTTTTTGAGTGCCTGGCCGGCGATCGGTATCTGGTTCACCGCTCTAGGCGTGAGCACGATGGCCTTCAACCTGAACGGTTTCAACTTCAACCAGTCCATTATCGATTCACAAGGTCGCGCGATCGGCCCCTGGGGAGTTGTCCTGAACTGTGCTAACCAGAATAGAAGTAATGCACCGGAATGCTCTCTACTTCCCCTTAGACTTGGCCTCCGGTGAGGCTGCTCCCGTTGCTTTGACCGCTCCGGCTATCAATGGCTAATTATTAGCTGAAAACAGAAAGCGCTCCCAGGCTTAGGGGGCGCTTTTTGTTTGGCTGTTGGTCAGGCAGCGGCGAGAGCATAAGCTCTGCTTATATAAAGTATAACTACAAAAAACTTAACAGGGGTTATAAAACTCAATAAAGTTAGCTATGCTGTATTCAGGTAGGGAAAACAACCTTGACCTACGTACCTCGTACCAGATGGTGCATCTAAACTACGAGATTCTAAAGGAGGATTATTTACTTGGAGTTCCCCAGCCATAATTATTCTCCGCCTTGGGATGAGGATAAGGGAACAGATGGTGCAATGGTTTCCGAGGATGTTAGAGAAATTCCCCTTGACCAGATTAAACTGCCCTTATTTCAACCCCGCCAGTATTTTGATGAGGCGGCTATGCAGCATCTGACTGCCAACGTTAAGCAACATGGTATTCTGCAACCAGTTCTGCTACGACCCTTGGGGGAAAATCTGTATGAACTGGTAACTGGAGAGCGCCGGTATCGTGCAGCGAAATCGGCTTTGCTCAAATATATACCGGCGGTCATTAAGGAACGGAATCAAAAGGAGGCCCTAGAAATCGCACTTTTGGAAAATATCCAAAGAGAAGACCTTAATGCTATTGAGGAGACAGAAGCGATTTTGCAACTACTGGCTCTTGAACTAGAGCTTGAGGTGGCCCAGGTTCCTCAGTTTCTTTACAAGCTGAAGCGCCTAGCAGATAATTATTCTCTCTCTAATGCGGACTCTGGGCAAAATGTTTGGCCAGAGCGGGAAAAGGGCAAGGGTGGGCAAAATGTTTTGCCCGAGCATAAATCGCCGGATGGAGCAGAGGCTCGAAACATCTGGGCTCATCCAGAACGAGGGTTGGCAAAGGTTAAGTCGGTGTTTGACGGTCTGAACCGGATGAGTTGGGAATCGTTTGTGAAAAGCAGACTGTCTCTGCTGAATTTGCCAAGTGACCTTCTTGATGCGGTCCGGACAACTCGGATTAAATATACTAAAGCTCAAGCGATTGCAAAGATTAAGGATGATGAACAACGTCGGGGCGTACTGGAACAAGCGATCGCTGAGGGATGGTCCCTCAGCAAAATTAAGGAACATGTTAAATCGCTGATGGGAGAAAAAGCTGCCCCAGATCCAGATAGAATTTCTCTATTGACTCGTCTGGATGCTACTTACGAACGAATAAAAAAGAGTCATAAAAAAAACAGCAAAATTTGGCAAAACCATCAAACCCAAAAGCGATTGGAGGCCCTATTGACAGAACTAGTAACGATTTTTTTTACTGAAGAAGAATAACCATGTTATAGCGTTTCTCAAATTGATGTGGTATATTTTTGATCGCCTATTTGTCATTGCGAGGGGGGATAACCGCGATCAACTTATGCTTTATGCGTTAACCCCCCCCCGAAGCAATCTCACCAATCGCATATCACACAAAGGGCGAGAACTGCTATACATATCCGCAATTGTAGGGATGAATGTCACTGAGTTAAGTTGTTATTGTGAGTATAAAATAATGAATACATGTAGAGAAGCTATGAAAATTCTAGAAGAAACAAGTCGTACATTTTACGTTCCCATTAGCGGTTTGCCTGACGATCTGCAAAAAGCAGTTGCTTCTGCATACTTGTGTATGCGTGCTATTGATGAAATAGAAGATCATCCCAGTATGGATAATTTATCCAAGTCTCAGCTATTAAAAGAAATAAGTTTAAAATTGCAATCAATTGCTTCTAGAGAAACGGCTATTGAGCAGTTTTCCAGGCTATTTAAAACTCATGTTCAACTGTTACCAGAAGTGACAATTCGGATTGATGAATGGGCTTTATTAGCACCAGAAACTGTGGGTCCACGGATATGGGATGCCACCGCAGCGATGGCGGATCGGATGGCTCACTGGGCAATTACGGGTTGGGAAATTGATACCCAGACCGATTTAGATTGCTATACATTCAGCGTAGCGGGTGCTGTAGGATTGCTGTTATCCGACTTATGGGCCTGGTACGACGGTACGGCAACTAATCGTTCCCAAGCAATTGGATTTGGTCGGGGTCTGCAAGCTGTGAATATTCTCCGCAATAACAGCGAAGACTTAGAACGGGGAGTCGATTTCTTTCCTAATGGCTGGACGAAAGAGAATATGCAAATGTATGCACGTCGGAATCTTTCTCTAGCCGACGATTATACTAAATCTCTGCCTAAAGGTCCCGCGTTAAATTTTTGTATCATTCCCTTGACATTGGCCCATGCCACATTAGATGTTTTAAGCCTTGGAAAACCTAAACTGAGCCGGAGTGAAGTGATGAACCTAATTGAACAGGTAATGAGTAGAAAGTAAACGCGATCGCCACATCTATGAATCACTTGATAAATTTAATTCCTCCAGTTGGATTGAGTTATGCCTCACTAATGTTTGTAGGCTTCGTAACTGTGATGTTTATTGGTACAATCTTCTTGCCAGGGAAACAATACACAGGCTGTTTGCAACCAGACGGGACAGGGAAATCATACAAGCTCAACGGTTTGCTGCTATTTATGGCAACGACTTTGGTTGTAGTGATATCTACCTTGGTATTCCATCTGACACTTGCACCCATAATTACCGATTTTTGGTATTTGTTCATCGTCGCTAACCTATTTGCTTTCACGTGGACTGGCATTTTGTATGTAAAGGGACAAAGAACACAGGGGGTCAATCATCAACCGCAAACCTTGGGTAAAATATTCAGTGATTTATGGTTGGGCATGGAACTAAACCCAACTTGGCTGGGAGTTGATTTAAAAATGTTCGCATACCAACCTTCATTAATTGGTTTGGGGCTGATCAATGCAGCATTTGCTTATTTCCAATATCAGAAGTACGGGGAAATTACCATACAAATGTGGATGTTCCAGGTGTTTTGGTGGTTGTACCTTGCGACTCATTATTACTATGAAGAGTTCATGCTTTCTACCTGGGATATTATTGCGGAGAAGTTAGGGTTTATGTTAATATGGGGTGACATAGTTTTGGTTCCTTTCTTTTACAGTATTATCGGCTGGCATTTGGTGGATGCGATAGAACCCATACCAGTAACCGGTGCAATAGCGATCGCTTTGCTGTACCTCGTGGGTTTGACAATATTTCGTGGATCCAATGCCCAGAAGCACCGCTTTAAGAAAAACCCCCAGGCAAACATTTGGGGCCAACCAGCGCAAACTTTAGCCGGAAAACTTTTAGTATCGGGTTGGTGGGGAATTGGTCGTAAGCTAAATTATACAGGTGAAATATTAGTTTATTTTTCGATCGCATTAACTTCTGGGTTTCACTCAATGATTCCCTATTTACTCCCTCTCTGGTTATTGGGACTTTTATGTCACAGAGCATGGCGTGACGAACAGCGTTGCCAAGCAAAATATGGTGAGTTGTGGCAAGATTACTGCACAAAAGTAAAATTTCGCATGATACCGTTTGTATATTAAATGTATATTAAAGATGAAAATTGTCTCCCCTGATGTTGCGGTAATTGGTGCTGGTCCAGTCGGTTGCGTGACTGCCCTCGCGTTTGCGCGTCGTGGTGCAAAAGTCACGTTGTTGGAGGCACAACCTAACAATAAAAAACGACTAGCCGGAGAATGGTTGCATCCCTCAGCCTTAGAAGTTTTAGAACGTCTAGGTGTGAGTCTTTCTCCCGATACAGTGAATTATGATACGGGTCTTGGCTTTGTTGTTTTTCCAGATGATGGGAGTAAACCCATTCGACTTGAATATCCTAGTGGTGCGAAAGGATTAAGTTGCGAACACAATTCTATTGTATCTACGCTGCGAGAAGCCGCGAGCGATCGTAAAGAAATAGATTTTATCTCTCACGCTCGTGTCACTCGAATTCAAGGGCAGCAATTAAGCGTTGAATCTTTTCAACAAGGCGATCCTTTCACGGTTGTGGCCGATCGCATTGTCGGGGCAGATGGTCGCGCTTCCATCGCTCGCAAAGCAATGGGAATTTCTCATAACCCTCAACCCATTTCTTATATGGCAGGAGTGTTATTAGAAAATGTTAAGTTACCTTTTGAAGGCTTTGGTCATGTATTGCTCGGAGGAGTTGGACCTGCATTGATCTATCGCATTGGGGAAAATAAAGTTCGTATGTGCCTTGATGTGCCACTGAATGTCCCCAAAAAACTTGCTAATTTATGGGATGCCTATCGTTCCATCATCCCTTCGGAATTACTAGAAGCATTTCGTCAGGCTTTGGCAGAAAATCGAGTGGTCTGGGTGGCAAACCAGCATAGCTCTCGCACTTATTACGGTCGTCCGGGTTTATCTCTGGTTGGGGATGCAACTGGATATTTTCATCCCATGACCGCAACAGGAATGACCGTTGGTTTTATGGATGCAGAACGGCTTGTGGAAAGTCACAGCTTTAAAGACTACCAAAATCAGCGCAATTTCGGAACTTATGTGCCGGAAATGCTGGCAACTACACTTTATCAAGTATTTTGCCGCGATGATGAAAGTGCTGTCGCTATCCGTAGAGCTATCTATCAAATGTGGCGAGAAGATCCAACGGAATGCTTTCGCACAATGCACTTATTATCGGGAGCGCAAACCAATATTTTCCATTTTACTGGTTCATTTATCAAAGGATTAGCGATCGCGGTAAAATCTGTATTCGAGAACAATATAGCAACGGGACAGTGGCGCAATTTGCTTCGGGTTTCGCTCGCTTTTGCTCAATGGCTGAGATTACCCATGACAATTGCTGTTTCGCGTTTTTGGAAGAATCCCAGAGGCAGCATGAGTCTCAAGGAGGGAGTATGACAAAAATTCACAAAATTCACGATCGATTATCGTTGAACCAGAAACCAACATCTAGTTTAAGAGAACAAGCGATCGATGTTACTCCTGCCTTAGAACGCTCTGTGAGGTATTTGGTTTCCCTACAACAAGCTGATGGTTCGTGGGAAGGAGAGGTTGTGTGGTGTCCCATGTTGCCAGCGCAGTATGTGCTAATGTGTCACATTACTCAAACACCCATTTCCCCAGAACGTCGGCAGGCTATTTTACAGCAATTCAATACCACTCGCCTTTCCTGTGATTTATGGGGATTGCATGACAAATCCCAGCCTTACTTATTTGTCACAACCCTTGTATATGTTGCTGCGCGTCTATTAGGCGTGCAAAAAGAAGACCCACTTTTATCACCTGCACTCCAATTTATCCGGGACCAAGGAGGCGTGCTGGCTATTCCAACCTGGGGTAAATTCTGGTTAGCGATGCTGAATCTGTATGATTGGTGTGGGGTGAATCCAGTTTTGCCGGAAGCGTGGTTGCTGCCTCAATGGATACCTGCTCATCCAGGGAATTTTTACTGCCACACGCGACTCATTTATATGCCCATGGGCTTGATTTATGGGCGAAAGTTTCAGGTTTCAGTCACGCCATTGATTGAAACATTGCGATCGGAGTTGTATATAGAGGATTACCAGGAGGTAAATTTTAATGCAGCTCGATCGATGTTGAGGCCAGAGGAAGTTTATCATCCTTCCACGCCTGTGCTGCAAGCGATCTACAAACTCAGTAACCTTTACGAACGGTGGCATAATAAAGATTGGCGACAAGAAGCGATCGCGCAAATGATAGACTGCATTCGCTTTGAGTTGCAGACCACTGACTATACCAGTCTGTCTCCAGTGAGTGGTTTGCTGAATATCATTGCCCTCTGGTTACATGACCCCAATGATGCCGACCTACACAAAGCATTAGAACGCTTTGAAGGCTGGATCTGGCAAGATGAAAAATCTGGACTGAGAATTACAGGGGCTCGCAGTAGCACTTGGGATACGGGTTTTGCCATTCAAGCTTTGCAAGCAACCAGTCCTCATGTAGATGTCTCAGATAGTTTGCTCCAAGCACAGCAATTTCTTGCCACTCAGCAAATTCGCACGACTTTTCCCAATATTGAGGATTTTCATCGCATCGACCCTAAAGGGGGATTTTGCTTTGCTGGCGTTTGGCATGGGTGGCCTGTAAGTGATTGTACCGCAGAAGCACTCCTTGCCTTATTAGATGCCCCGCCTGAAGTCACTGCCAATTGTAGCTTGCTCGATTCTGTGAAATTTATCCTTCGCTGTCAAAACGCCGATGGTGGTTTTGGGAGTTACGAAAGTCGTAAGATTCGCTCAACCTTAGAGTGGATGAACCCAGCCGAAATGTTTGCTAACTCAATGACGGAGCATTCCTATATTGAATGTACGGCATCCTGTATAATGGCACTCAGGGAATTTCAGATTCGTTACCCGGAAATGATGGGGGATGAAATTGACAGGGCCATGCAACGGGGTGGCTTATGGTTACGAAAACAGCAAAAGCTAGATGATTCGTGGTTGGGTTTTTGGGGAGTGAATTTTATATATGGTACGATGTTTGCAGTTCAAGGCTTAGTCGCAGCAACAAATACTGCTAATGACCCAGCTATTCGCAAAGCTTGTCATTGGTTGGTTAGTAAGCAAAGGCCCGATGGCGGATGGGGAGAGCATTTTCAAGGCTGTTTGTCAGGTGAATATGTCGAACATACTGAAAGTCAAGTGACTCAAACCGCTTGGGCCATGATCGCTTTATTAAAAGCAGAAGCAAATCATTGGCCAGAAATTACCAGAGGTGCAAATTTTCTCATTGATATGCAGTTAGAAAATGGTGGTTGGGCAAAACAGGATTGGAGTGGGGTCTTTTTCCATACTGCGTTATTGGATTATACGCTCTATCGCGCTTACTTCCCCGTGTGGGCATTGGCTTTATATGAGTCACTTCGACAGAAAAAACTTAATATTTAAGATTTGCTCAATCTCTTAGATGTTATATAAAAATTAAATTTTGCTAGTCAACAACCAAATCAAAGTAGTAATGAAGTACGTTTTTGATCCCGATAAGTTACACGAAATTGTTAACTCATGTCGTGGCTTGCCTTATGAACAAATGTTTGAAACCTTGAGAGTAAGGTTACAACAAGAGTATCCTGGAAAAATTAACGAAAAAATCCAATGGATGTTTAATAATGCTGGAGGCGCTATGTATGGTATAGCTGTTCTCCATGCGTCTTTGACAGAATATGTTTTGATTTGTGGCTCTTCCATTGGCACTAAAGGACATTCAGGCAGATATTTGACAGAAATATACGAAGCTGTTATAGATGGAGAAATCTGGGTTTTCAAAGAAGAACGTCCTTTTGAACGCATTGTACATAAAGCTGGAGACAAATATTCTCTTGGCAAGTTTCAAAGTGAAGCGGTATGTATTCCAGAAAAAGCTTGGTTACTAGAATACGCTAGAGGTTTTATTCCTTCTATGCTTCCTTTTGGTCTAGCTGACTCATTTATGAGTACCTTAGACTGGAAAACCATTGCTTGCACCTTCGGAGTTTATGGAAAATTGTTACTGAAAAATCTTTGGGAATCAACTTCTAAAAAATCTCGATTTTCTGATTCAAAGGAGATGTCATGACTACACGCTTTCCCTTTTCAGCTTTTCCGAGTGGTTCGAGTGGGTTACAGCGGTGAACTCCCTCCGGGTAAAGTAAAGCCCCTACATTACTTTGGTCAAGATTTAGTTCTGTTTCGGACAGCCAATGAAAATCTCTCACCCTATACGAAATTAATTCAGCAAAAAATTGGTTCCCGTCTAATGGCCGGTAATATGTTTCTACAAGTAGCGAAAACGCCTATTTGGGATTTGGCTTGGCTCTTCGTTTTGGGTCTTTCAAACTTGTAAAAGATGTCCTCAATTGGGCGATCGCCGGGGCTTAAAATTTACATCTGTTAATTTTAGACAAAACTTAACAAATAATGAAAATTATAGTTACAGGTGCTTCCGGTCACTTAGGTGCCAATCTGGTGCGACGTCTGCTAGACGACGGACAAAGCGTTCGCGTGCTTCTGCGGGAGGGTAGCAATAACACTGCTGTGGAGGGTTTGGATGTCGAAAGGGTTTACGGCGACCTGCGCGACTTTACTGGCATGAAAGCAGCAGTCAGAGGATGCGATCGCATTTACCACTGTGCCGCCAAGGTCTCCACCCTAGATGGAGATCCCTTGCTGAAGCGAGAGATTTACGACTGTAATGTCTTAGGAACCCTCCATATTCTCCAAGCTGCCCTAGAAGCAGGAGTTTCTAAAGTTGTGGTTTCTGGCTCTTTCAGTGCAGTGGGTCATAACCCAGAAAAACCCAGTGATGAAACAGTCCCTTTTTATCCCTTCTCACCCCACCTACCTTACGGCTTTACCAAAACCTTTGTCGAGCATGAGTGCCTCAAAGCTTTTGCCAATGGTCTGAATGTGGTTGTGGCAGTCTCCTGTGCTATTATAGGTCCCCATGATTACAAACCTTCCCGCATGGGGCGAACACTTTTAGATTTTGCCAATGGTAAACTGTTGGCTTATGTCCCTGGGGGATTTGAGTTTGTTGCTGCTAGGGATATTGTGGAAGGTCACATTTTGGCGATGTCCAAAGGAAGACCGGGACAAAAGTATATCTTTAGTAGCCAATTTCTCACGGTTGATGAGTTAATGGATATATTTGAGGAGGTGACAGGACGCGATCGGCCATCTATAAGAATTCCTGGGCCAATTATGTCAGGCATTGCGGAAGTCGCCGATTTTGTTTTACCCCGCTTTTTCCCCAATGTACCCAGACGTTTTACTTCTGGTGCGGTTCGCATCCTGCGAATGCACCGCCGTGCAGATATTAGCAAAGCCAAAAACGAACTCGGCTATCAACCAACCAGCATTAAAGCCAGCATTCAATCCGCTTATGATGACTTTCTCCGCAGAGGTTTAATTGCCTCTAAATAAAATAGATTTATTTAAATTGCCCCCCAAAGAACATTGAAATTAAGAACCATGACAACCAGTACAATTTCTGAAAAGAAAACACCTCCGATGATGCCTGGAGGGTTGCCTTATTTAGGATACGCTTTAGAGTTACAACGTAATCCAATTAATTTTCTGCAACGAGGACAGGAGAAATTTGGAGAAATTTTCTCATTTTTATTAGCAGGTTCTCAGGTTACGTTATTAACGGGACCGAAAGCGAACGAAGCCTTTTTTCGCGCCCCTGACGACCAGTTGAGTCAGAAAGAGGCGTATCAATTTATGGTACCGATTTTTGGTAAAGGGATTGCCTATGACACGACCCCCGATAGAATGAGCGAACAGCTTGGGTTTGTCTTTCCGGCCCTGCGAGAAGAACGGATGCAAGCCTATGCTGGATTTATGGCCACAGAAGCAAAAGCCTATTTTGAGACTTGGGGAGAGTCAGGAGAAGTAGACTTACTCGCGGCGATGAATGAATTAACGGTGTTTATTGCCAGTCGTTGCCTAATTGGCCATGAATTTCGACAGCACCTCACCACAGAATTCTCTCAATTATATCATGATTTAGAAGGCGGCATTAATCTATTAGCTTTTTTTCAACCCTATTTACCTTTACCTTCTTTTCGACGACGGGACAAAGCTCGCGTGCGGATGGTGGAACTAATTTCGCCAATTATCGCTAATCGAAGAGCCGAAGGAAATGAGGGGGAAGATTTTTTGCAAGCCTTGATGACTGCTCGTTATGCCGATGGCACGGCTTTATCTGAAGATAATATTACAGGTTTATTGCTGACTCTACTCTTTGCCGGTCAGCATACCAGTGCGGTGTTGGCTGCCTGGACGGGAATTTTACTGTTGCAGCATCCGCAATATCTACCAGGGATTATGGCCGAACAGCAAGCCGTTTTCGGTCCTAGGGAAACCTTTTCTCTTGAGGGGTTGCGGCAACTGGTAGTATTGGAGCGATCGATTAAAGAAGCAGAACGATTGCGACCGCCTTTAATCATGTTGATGCGGAAAATATTGCGTGACTTTGAATATAATGGTTATCAAGTTCGGGCAGGGGGGCTGGCAATGGTTTCACCTGCCGTATGCCACCGATTGCCAGACTGTTTCCATTTTCCTAACCGCTATGACCCCGATCGCTTTACTCCCGAACGGGCAGAAGACCGCAAATCTCCCTATACACTCATCGGTTTTGGTGGCGGCAGACATCGTTGCATCGGTCAAGCATTTGCTTACCAACAGGTTAAGGTAATTTGGACTGTGTTGCTGCGGCAGTTTGAGCTGGAATTAGTGCATCAAAACTATGAACCAGATTACAGCACCTTTGTTGTCGGTCCCCGCCAACCTTGCTTAATACGGTATAGACGTAAATATAAACCAGATTAATTTTAATAATCAAATATGAGTACATTGACAGAGAATCACCAGCAAGTATCTACATCACCGCAAGGTCGTCCCCCCTCATTTAGTGAGGCGAAAAATCGCCGCCAAAAAGTGCGTGCAGCGGGAATGAATCCAGATTACTGGTACCCCGTTGAGTATGACCGTGCCCTTAAGCCAGGACAGGTAATTGAGGTGAAGTTTTGGAAGACTTCCATTGCGCTGTATCGCGGACAAAATGGTCAGTTAGTAGCCTTAAAAAACCGCTGTGCCCACCGTCAACTGAAACTTTCTTTAGGTCAAGTAGAGGGCGATCGCCTGGTCTGTTGTTATCATGGCTGGGGTTACAATCAAGAAGGAAAAGTTGTTGATATTCCGCACGATCTTTTTGATAAACCCATGCCAGTCTGTAAGATCGGTATCTATCCGGTGAAAGTCCGCTACGGGCTGATTTGGATTTTCCCAGGTGACTCTACATTAGCTGACAAGAGACAGATTCCTGATATCCCCGATCTAGAAGGAAAAGACCGTTGGGCCTGCGTACCACTTGATTTTACTTGGAAAGCGCACCACTCGATGATTATTGATAATGTCAGTGATTTTACCCACGCTTATCTGCATCGCCAGTATCGCCCCTTCACTGATGCCAAGTTGACCAAGTGCGAGGAACAGGGAGATAGGGTTTTCGTCAGTTACGACACCAAAGTTGGGACGGGTAAAGTTTCTGGGCTATTTGTTGACCGCAAACGGGTTAATACCAATTCCATGAAACTTTGTTATGAGTATCCCTACCAATGGTCAAATACAGACAGCAAAATCAAACATTGGTGCTTTATTTTACCGATTGACGAACGAACGACTCGCACCTTTTTTTTATTCTATTTCGATGCACTCAAAATCCCCTTTACACAAGTACGAATTCCCCAATGGCTGATGACTCTCGTCCTTAAAATTGCTAATCCACTTTTGATTAAGCCACTTCTAAGCCAAGATGGGATTGCAGTCGAAGCAGAACAACAGGGGTATGAGACTCACTTCAATGCACCCATCATTGAGCTGAACCCAGCAGTGCATTTGTTCCAGTTACTAACGATTCGTAAGTGGGAAGAACACTTGGCTAAGACCTGTTCAAAGTAGCCGTTTGTGCATCAGGAAAGTGTGGGAGTGGCAAGATATGGAGTTGAGAGTAAAGGTAAAGATAACTGCTCCCTGCAAACCCAAATAATTTGTGTATTGACCTGTTTTGCTGTGATGCATTTAAATTGCATAGTCATGCGTTGGCCATTCTCGCTGAAGCGCTTATGGGTGCAACGTGAGTTCGACGAAAATCAGCGCTGGAAATCCAGAACAGATAAGGTTTTCGGTGGAGATCGCTCGACAGCGGCGTGGGGCTTTAGGTACTGATTAATTGATTCGGGAGCTGGTGTATTCTCACTAACCAGCCTTTATTACTAAGTGCTTGCGGCGCAGCTTAACTTCCACTACCGGCGTTGCACAACTCCGGGATGATAACCTCGCGGTCGAATCTTGTCAGCAGGGCGCGAGCAATAGCTGATAATGACTTGTGACTACTGACTACTGACAACTAACAACTGTCGAACTGACGTGGGTGCAGGGTTGCCACGATTTTATTCGATAGCAAAATATGCAGTTTAGATGCATGACAGCTTACCGTCAGGACAGTATTTGCTTTCGGTGATTACTGGCATACTCGTTACCAGGATCCGGCCTGGTAACGAAACTCTGGAGGCTCTGCCTCTAGTTGCAATTGGTGTCAGCTCTGAGCAAACACAATCTTAATCCCCTCGTTATTTGTATTATATCAACATGTACATCGCTGTCATCAAATTAAGTAACTCAAGTTGCTACCTATAAAAAATTCTACCTCTCTGACAGCCATTTTGGGTAATTTTCTCCGCCAAAATGCTATTTGGGGGTAAATAACAAGGCGATTTTAGCAAATTTTGACTAATTTCGGTATTTTGCCCACGTAAATGCTACCTTGGAGGTAAACATTAGTGCCGCTTTACGAGTTTAAGTGCGATAATTGTGGTATTTTCGAGCAATGGATAGCCTTAGCAGAAGCGGGAAAGCCAATGCGGCGTTGCACAACGACGGGATGATAACCTCGCGGTCGAAGATTGTTATCGGCGTTCGCAATAGTTAATAATGATAAGTGACAACTGACAACTAACAACTGACAACTGACAACTGACAACTATCATCCCCAAAATGTGCAACGCCGCCAATGCTTTGTCCTACCTGTGAAGGTGCGATTCGTTTAGGATAAATTGACTTGACACGTTTCAATAAAGGAGACTGCTACCGGAGTAACATTGGCCCCGAGAACTTACAGATGATGGTAGTGAAAGCCCACCCCGACTCTGCAGGAGTGACAGCACCCTCCCCACGGTAGAGATGGCATCAATCCGTGAAGCGGGAAGGAAAGGCGCACTGACTGGTAGCCTAAACCGGTTATCGTCGAGCAAGTGACTATGGTGAGCATAAAGCGAAGATTTGTAGTGTCGTCATTAAGAACCAGTGGAATAAGGCTTACACACTGGCCCAAAAAGGGAAAGGATACTGGTCATTGGCGGATCTTCACCCGACCAATAAGCACCGACAATAAACCCGGCACATGGAATCCATCTAAGGTTACAACCAATCATTTGTAGGAACGAAGTAAACCGGTTGGTTTATATTTACGTCTATACCGTATTAAGCAAGGTTGGCGGGGACCGACAACAAAGGTGCTGTAATCTGGTTCATAGTTTTGATGCACTAATTCCAGCTCAAACTGCCGCAGCAACACAGTCCAAATTACCTTAACCTGTTGGTAAGCAAATGCTTGACCGATGCAACGATGTCTGCCGCCACCAAAACCGATGAGTGTATAGGGAGATTTGCGGTCTTCTGCCCGTTCGGGAGTAAAGCGATCGGGGTCATAGCGGTTAGGAAAATGGAAACAGTCTGGCAATCGGTGGGATACGGCAGGTGAAACCATTCCCAGCCCACTAAAGTGCTTGCGGGTTCGTAGTAAGCACTAAAGTGCTTGCGGGTTCGTAGTAAGCACTAAAGTGCTTGCGGGTTCGTAGTAAGCACTAAAGTGCTTGCGGGTTCGTAGTAAGCACTAAAGTGCTTGCGGGTTTGTAGTAAGCACTTTAGTGCTTTCCTACGCTGGCAGGCGATCCGCCCGCCCTACGCTCTCCGGACCTCGCCATTGAGGTTTTCAACATGATTTTTCCGCCTCCGGACCTCGCTATTGAGGTTTTCAACATGGATTTTCCGGTTCCAAACCTCGCCATTGAGGTTTTCAACATGGATTTTCCGGTTCCAAACCTCGCCATTGAGGTTTTCAACATAATTTTTATGGTCCCAAACCTCGCCATACAAACCTCCGGACAAGCGGGACAAGTCCTACGCCGATTTTTCCGGAACGGTAGACGGACAGGCGGGACGCCAGTTCTACGCTATCTCTGCTGGGAACGGGACTGACGGGGCTCGAACCCGCAACTTCCGCCGTGACAGGGCGGTGCTCTAACCAATTGAACTACAGTCCCAATTTCGTAACCTTCTCTATTCTGCTATATCAACCTGGCGTTTGTCAACCCTTTTTTCCCAAAAATTTCAAATAAAATTTGAAAATGCTCTGGAACCCTGAATATATAAGACTTTTAGCCATTTATGTTTATCCGCGATGCCAGTGCTGCTGACCTGCCGAGAATTGTCGAGATCTATAATTGCGCCATTCCCAGACGACTGGCAACTGCTGACCTAGAACCGGTGTCCGTTGAAGACCGCATGGCCTGGTACTCGGACCATTCTCCTACCACTCGCCCCCTGTGGGTGATAGAACTAGAGGGTAACATTGCTGGGTGGCTGAGTTTTCAATCCTTCTTCTCTGGCCGTGCTGCCTATGATGCCACTGCTGAGATTAGCATTTATCTTGACCCTAGCTTTCAACGCCGTGGTCTGGGACAGAAACTGCTCTCCCAGGCAATTAGCACCGGTCCCGCACTGGGTCTGAATACCTTAGTTGCCTTGATTTTCGCCCATAATCAGCCCAGTTTGCGGCTCTTCTCCAAGTTTAACTTCCAACGCTGGGGTATTGTAGAGCCCATAGGGTTTGATCGGTTTAGTCAGGCAAGCAGCAATTGTTCCTTTGCTGCCTGTTCCAAATTGTACTAGCATAGCCACTCAACCAGTTCGTAGCCTTTAGGGCTGAGTCTGTTGCGGTGGGCAACGACAAGCCGCTGGATAGCTTGCTTGACAATTCGTTCCAGAAAGGACTTACATTTTCGCCGTCTAAAATTAAGCCCTCCGACAATTTCTGAAATAAATTCCGCTTCTGAATAGTGGTAGCGCAAGTATTCAAGTTGTCGCTCAAGCAGATGATGGCAGCTTTCTGGAATGCCAATGCCCGTATCTCTTTCGGCTCTAATGACCTCATATTTCTGGTCTTCCTGGTTTGACTGCCCGAGTCAAGTTGTTTTCCTTGAGGCGGGCCGTAACTGAGACCACCACTTCTCCAAACTGAGTGAATTTAACGGCATAATCCCGGAAGTATATCTAGTCTTGGGTGTTTTTCCGGGCGGGCAGCGGGGTTATGCCAGATCCAGTTGCTTTTCTGATGCCTTCTGGGCTACCAAATCTAGGCAGTCCTCAATGCACTCGCGCAGATCGAAACCATCCCCAACTTCGAGATCCAGCAAGCCTGCCTCTATCTTGGAGAAGTCGAGGATATCGTCTTTGCGGATAGTTTGCACGTACTCCCGCTGCTCTTCATCCAGTTGACTGTCTAATAGCAATTCTGTCATGCCCATCACACGCTTCGCTGTTCATGGGCGTATTGATTTCGTGGCTCATCACCCCGCGTTACCAGGCGGGAGCCAGGTAACGAGGATCAGATTTGATCCTCGTGGCCGATTGGGCTTCGATCGGGGCCAGGTCGATCGCGATGTTTTTCCGTTCTAGCTCCCTCAGCAGTTCGTTCCTCTGTGCGTCCGCTGCCATCAGCGTTTTCATTTTCTGACCCAGTTCCCGGACAGCGGGACGGAAGATAAATATTCCTTCTGCCAACAGCAGTCCCTCGGGTAGCGTATGGGTCCCGGAGCGTGCACAGCAAGGCTAGTTGAAGTCTGATGGCGTTGCACAATTACGGGATGATTTAAATAGGTACCGGTACAGAATTATAACGTAGATAGTGCAATAATAACTTAATTGAAAGCCTCAACATTTCTTCGGACTTTGAGTAACATAATGTTTTTCTTTTTAATCCAGCTCGATAATGTCTTAATCGACCTATTTCACATTCAACACGGGTCATGTAGGTTTTGCTGACTATATGGTCAATATATTCAATAAACATTGGATAAACAGGCCATCCATCAGTAACGTATAAAAAGCATTGCCAACATTTTATAATATCCCACATAGGCTTAAAAGTTTCTGCAGAACGATCGCCTAATACCCATGTTATAATCCCTGGCTTGAAATGATTTACGACTGTCCATAGCCACTTTTTATTCTTTTTTTTATTGACATAAGTATGCAACTCGTCAATTTCTGCAACCTCCGGAATATCGTAGTTTTCAGGGATTGACGGTAATTCTTTAGCTGCCTGTTTTACCCAATCAATTTGAGTATTATGGCTGACACCAGTTATCCTTTCAATACCTCGAAATCCATTGCCATTAACGTACATTGTCAAACAATTTTTCTTGACATCTTCTGAATAACCGCGCGGATAATAATGTTCGAGAAACTGGCGACGACAATCTTTACAAATTCAATTCTGTTTGCCGCGTCGGTGACCATTTTTATTGATGTTTTCAGAACCACATCTGGGACATTTCATGTTCGACTCCTTTAGCTAATTCTTTCGCCTTACTATCCATGATAACACATATTATGACTAGGTCGAAAACAAACATCATACTATACATAAATTCTGACTGTAAAATTGCAGATTATCATAATCTGCAATAACCCATCATCCCGAAAATGTGCAACGCCGAAGTCTGATATCGTCATGCACGAGTGACACAATCACGGGATTTAAGCTAATCTAAAGGCATGCTGCTTGATGCTCGACTGCTGCTATTTTACCAACGCTGTAACCGGCGTGCTTTTCTCGATGTTTATGAAGACCCATCGAGACAAGACCAAGCCAGTGACTATCTGCACAAACTGATGCGCGATAGTTGGGAGCACCACCAAACTGTTCTCAATGAGTGGAATTATCACCAAATCAAGTATATCCGTGAAGATTGGCAAGCTGGAGCTGATGCAACAAGGGAGTTAATGCTTCAAGGGGTTGACTGCATTCACAAAGGAGTGCTCTTATACCCTGACGATCGGGGAGTGACCCTGCTGAGTAGGCCAGACTTGCTGGTAAAATGCTCTACTTCCACCGTTCCGGAAAAATCGGACTTGGGTGCTTGGAGTTACATCCCTCACCAAATCAAACTGGGTAAGCGTCCGAAGCTGGATTATCAGATTGTAGCAGCGTTTCATGCCTGGGTGTTGGCACAAGTGCAAGGTTTGATGCCGGAAACTTCAATCCTTATTCTACGAGGTAGAAGTGACTATCAGGTAAATCTGGCAAAACTGCAGGATCGGTTTCTCCAGACCCTCAACGCCTGTATCCAGATGTTATTGTCCCGGACAGAACCAGAGGTGTTTATCTCCCGCCAGCGCTGCAATCTCTGTCGCTGGTATAGCAGCTGCTATGCAACTGCTAAGTCTGAACTTCATTTGTCCCTGTTGGCTGGAGTGAGTCAATCGCGCTATGATGATTTGCAAACTCTGGGGCTGACGACTACCGAATCGCTTTCGGCTGTAGATCCGGCGGTGCTGGAACCGGTGTGGTCCAGGCCGATCGCTCAGCAGTTAGTGCTGCAAGCGAAATCAACTCTTACGGGGAAGGCCCTGGTCAAGTCCGACTTGACCTTGTTGCCAGTAGCCCCAGTAGAAATATACTTTGATATAGAGGCAGAACCACAGCTGCATCTGGATTATTTGCTGGGGCTGTTGGTGGTCGATCGCTCTTCGGGAACAGACCGGTTTTATCCATTGCTAGCAGAACAACCGGCTGATGATCAGTTAATTTGGGAACAGTTTCTTGAGTTAGTCTGGCGCTACCCGTCCGCTCCCATTTTCCATTTCTGCGATTATGAAGTCAAGACCGTGAGGCGGTTAGCAAGGCGCTATCAGACAGCAGCACCCCAGTGGGAACCCCTAATCACAAGGTTGGAGGACGTACATCAGTTAGTCACTCAAGGGGCGATCCTACCGGTGGAAAGCTACTCCCTGAAGTCGATCGCCCGTTGGGTAGGGTTTGAGTGGCGGGACTCCGATGCCAGTGGCGCCCAGAGTCTATACTGGTACGACCAGTGGCAGAAAACGGGCGATCGGGCTTTCTGTGAGGCGATCGTTCGCTACAATGAAGATGACTGTCGGGCCACCCAGCGGGTAAAAGACTGGTTATGGACTTTCCTGAGAGAGAAACGGACTGATACGCTTGCCGACTATAACCAAGTCTCGCTCAATCCCGCTGAGTTGGGCAATTCGGGGGAAATAGCCCTGATGAAGATTTTTGCCCACACGGGATTCACCAAAACTATTGATAATCTGACTGCCGACCCCTCTAAGTTAACCGACTTGGCGAAAAGGAACCCCTTAAGAATTCTGGTGGCGGAAGATAACGCCGTCAGCCAAAAAGTGATCTTGCGGATCCTCGAACGCTTGGGTTATAGCGCTGATGTAGTCAGCACCGGTTTAGAAGTGTTGTCAGCCTTGTATCAGAAATCCTACGATTTAATCCTGATGGATATCCAAATGCCAGAAATGGATGGTCTGACAGCGACGAAATATATTTGCCAGCAATGGCAGCTTCCGGTTCGCCCCCGGATAGTGGCCATGACTGCGGGGGCAATGCCAAATGACCGTCAGAAATGCCTGTCTCCTGGGATGGAAGATTACATTACTAAGCCAATCAAGGTGGAAGCTTTGCAATCAGCGCTGAAACGCTGCTTTCAGGAAGTACAAACTCCCGAGTCAAGTCAGACAGAATCTCGCTATATGAGGCTGTACAGCAGCCCGAAGCGATCGCACAATCGGATATTGGGAGTTGGTTGACCTGAAAGTGATAGCCCAGTAGCCGGCCCTGAACAGCGGAGGGGGCGTTACCCGGGGAGCTGGCAGATAGACAAAAATTCTGATATATACGTCACAGATGCTATCATTGTCTTTAGAGGAAAAAGCTACTGAGGAATATTCTGAATACCATAAGCAAATTGTAGCTAAATTAGAATGAATTTCAGTCCGGCAGTTGTGGCAGGATCGAAAGTGGGGGATTGAGTAGTGGAATACTAGAGGAATGTATTGTCAGTTGTTGATATGCTCCGGTGGTTAATAATAGAAATTGCAGATTGAAGATTTAAAAGAAACCATGAAAAACAAAAAACTAGCGTTCGCAAGAAAATCATCCAGAGATCGCCGCTTTTATACAATATGAAGCGAGATGTCCAGAATCATTCAATGTCAACATTCATGCCGATCATGAGATGTTCGCCTTTCTCCTGGAGGCCAGGGCGTTCCCAGGCGGAGCCGTGGGAACGAGGGCGATCGAGACCGGGCCCTGTTGGCTTATTTCAAGTCAGGACAAGAGGTCATGACCCGAGTAGAGCAAATCATCAATTGGAAGTTTAAGGGCTGGGATAGGATGATGGAATCGGCTTTTCTGGATTTTGCTTGCGGTTACGGGCGGTTTACGCGATTTTTGGTGCAAGAAATGTCCCCCGATCGCATTTTGGTGTCTGATATTTACTCTGAGGCAGCAAGATTTGTATATAATAGTGCGGAGAGAATATGAAGATAAATTGACTATGGATTTGGGACCGAGAGAATATCTGGATAGTTGTATTTTGAAAGAAAATTATCAACTCAGATTGCAAGTTTGGGCAGCAAATATTCTTCCTGAAAACATTGTCGAAGAGTTGCGGATAAATGGCAAACTAAAGTAAACTTGTATGCCGAGGCAAGAGCGTCGGGATGTAAGTAATTTTTTTGCAGATAAAAGATATCTGCAGAGTGGGTGGGCAACGGAGTGTCAGTTGGAAAAAGCAAGTCAGATAGATCGGGACGATCGCCAGCTATCAGCGGGAACAACAAAGAACGAGTGCTGCACTTGAGTACCCTGGAAAAGGCTTTGTCCGGATCGCTAGCGATCAATAAACAGAATTTGATGACCCAGGTTTTAGAGATAATGGCAGGGGCTGTAAGCAGTGTAAAACAATTATTAACTCAAGTTGCGACCTATAAAAATTGGATACAAAAAGCTATGATAAAGAGAATTATTTTCAACTCGAATCCCTTAGATGTAACAGCATGAATTGACTTGGGAAACAAATTGGTGATTCGACTAAAACAGGTTTCAACTTGTTTTCTTGTTACTTTTTGTATATATTCAAAACAATAAGATTCTTTTCTTTTTG
>RFFC02000003.1:0-153121 GCA_005518205.2 Hormoscilla sp. GUM202 | reverse complement strand
TGGCTGAAAATGTTGTTCTCAAAACTCCCTAAATCTCGTTGGTTGGAAAAAGTTGCACACGGCGTTACTCTCATATTCACTATATTCTGGGCCAGGGGCAAAGTTGAATTTAGAAATATCTCTGGTAAACTCTCTTTTCTCATTGTAGTATATTTTCTGGGACTTGCTTAAATTACCCATGTTGATTGTCGCTTCAACTTCTTTAGCTTTTCCCACTATGCTTAGAAAAGTTGGCAAGGCAATTCCTGACAAAATCCCGATGATGACGATGACTACTAGCAATTCTACATCCCCCGATCGCATCTTTTCTGCCACAACTTTTTGAGTAACTTATTCACGATTGCCTCCTCAAATACAATTAGTTTCTATAACATTGTCTATCTCAAACTGTGGTGGTGCCCACCCTACATTTCAAACCCTGGTGCTGGGCGGTGCCTCAATACTTCTCGGTTGATGCACATCGAAACATAGTTTTCTATCTTAGAACCTATAGGTAAGTACATGGACGAAATTAATTTCACACACTCTCTCGCGCTAGTCTCCATATCCGGAGCATGTCGCCCATGGCTATGTGCAATTATTTTTGTCTAACTACTTAAGTAGACCAATCAAAATTCTTTCTCTTAGGTTTCCTTCCTATCGCCGACCCTGGCGATCCATGTCCTATGACTAACTTTTTATAACGCGATCGCGCTAATTTTCCCTTTTACCAAATTTTCTTCTGAAGCAAGTTAAACAACTCGCTTCTCCTGCTTGTGCTGTCACAAATTAACCTTAAGAGACCCAAATCATGTTGCACATCATTGCATCTACCTTCCTGCTGCTGCTAACTTATGGCTGGCGCCACGCTGCGCGATCGGCATCACCTCAAATTCCGCAGTTTCTTTCCCTGCAACTCAGGGGGCGATCGGCTATATTTCTGAACCACAATTTCCCGCCACCAGAAGTGGGAGTGGTATTTTTTTACCAACTCTAGTTTTGACCACACCCGTCGTCATCTGACNCGGCTTTTAACTCCAGACCTACTCCTTTTAACCACTGCTCGACAACTCCTTTTGCTCGTTCTATCATTGACCGGTCATCGTGTATTACCACAAAGTCGTCCGCATATCTGACGACTGTCAGATTCTCTTTCTCTCTTTTTGTTTTTGCAAGCCTCATGACCTCGTTCTCTAACCCATGTAGGGCTATATTGGCCAACAGAGGGGATATCACACCCCCTTGTGGAGTTCCTGCATCTGTGGTTTGCCATGTCCCCTGGTCCACGCTCCGGGACCCCTACGCTACCCAGCGGCTTTTAACCATGCCCGTATTTGTCTACGGATTGGTGATGTAGTATTCAGTTTGTTCAGGATCGCTGAGTGGTCAATCCTATCAAAACACTTTGCAATATCCGCATCCAGCACCCATTTAGGTTTTCTGATGCTGTTGAATATTGCTCCGATTGCATCATGACATCCCCGACCCGGTCTGAATCCGTATGAGTTGGCCTCCATGTACGCTTCCCACTCTGGTTCTAGTGACTGTTTGACCAACCCCTGTAATGCGCGGTCGTACATCGTCGGTATTCCCAGTGGCCGTTTCTCGTCCCGTCCTGGTTTTGGTATCCACACTCGTCGTGTAGGTTTGGCCTTTGCCTTTCTGGTGACTTTTAGTTGCCTTGCCAGTTCTTGACGCTTTACTGGGGACAGTGCTATCACACCATCCACACCTGCCGTCTTCTTTCCCTGGTTCTGTTGTGTTACCTGACGTACCGCAATCATCTTTGCGGACCATGACCTATTCAGTAACCCTTGGAGCCTGCGAACTTTCCGCTTATTGCCTTCTTCTGCCGCTCTGTAGATTCGCTTTTGTAGCTTAAAGACTATCCTTTCCAGCTTGCGCCAGGGGACAGCCTTCCAGTCATACACTTGTCTTTCGACTATGTTCCGTGACATATTCACTACTACATACAACTTTACATTTGACGAAACCGTGAGGGCGTCAGCTCTATTCTGCTCATTACAAGCAGCCATTTGCTTCTCCACTCAATCTTTCCCGGTTGAGACCTGCTTGATGAGAGCAGATGTTGCGCCTGTGGTGGCTACTCCATCGTATCGACCGGTGATGGAGAGTACTGCAACCGGTTTACTTCGTTCCTACAGACGATTGGTTGTAGTTTTAGATGGGTTCTATATGCCGGGTTTATGGTCAGTGCTTATTGGTCGGTCGATTGTCCGCCAACGACCTATATCCTTTCCCTTTTGGGCCAGCGTATAAGCCTTATTCCGCTGGTTGATTGTTACGACATCTGTAAACCTTTGCTTTCGCTCATCATGACTACTTGCTCGACGGTGACCGGTCTAGGCTGCCAGTCAGAGCGCCTTTCCTTCCCGCTTCACGGTTTGATGCCATCTCGAACGTGGGGAAGGTGCTGTTACCCCTGCAGAGTCGAGGTGGGCTTTCACCACCATCACCTGTAAGTTCTCAGGGCTAATGAAACCCTGTTAGTGGTCCCCTTTCTTGACCCGTGTCAAGTTAGTTTACACTAAACGAATCGCACAGTCAAAGCAATCAATAGCAAAAATGTTGAAAGAGTGCTATATGCGGGTAGCATAGAAGGAGCGTTAAAATTATGACAAGTGGTGGGACGGGAAAAACGATAAGCCATCGAGAAGAGTTTCCGGGGCTGGTAAATAAGGCATATTTTAATTATGGCGGACAAGGACCAATGCCGCAAAGGGCAATAGAGGCGATCGCCGAGTTCTATCACCTGATCCAATATCTGGGACCATTTTCAGGCCAGGTGAATGACTTGCAGGAGTCTTCGGCATTGAGAACCAAAGAGGCGATCGCCAGTGAATTGAAGGTACCAACAGCAACGATTACCCTGACGGAAGATGTGACCGTCGGTTGTAATATTGCCATGTGGGGAATGGACTGGCGGGGGGGCGATCGCATGTTACTAACTGACTGCGAACATCCAGGTATCGTCGCCACTGCTAAGGAAATTAGCAGGCGGTTTGATGTGGAAGTTTCTACCTGTGGGGTGATGGCAACCTTAAATCAGGGCAACCCGATAGAAGTAATTGCTAGTGCGGTGCAACCTACTACCCGACTGGTAATACTCAGTCATATCCTCTGGAATACGGGTCAAGTATTACCTCTAGCTGAGATTGTTAAAGCTTGCAAATCAGTTAATAGTAATGTCAAGATTTTAGTAGATGCGGCCCAGTCTGTGGGGATTTTGCCCTTAAATTTAATTGATGAGGGGGTTGACTTCTATGCCTTTACGGGTCATAAATGGTGGTGCGGACCAGAAGGCGTGGGTGGTTTATATGTCAGTCAGGAGGCGAGAGAAGATTTGCATCCCACCTTTATTGGTTGGCGGGGCATAGTCACGGATAATGCTGGCCATCCCGTAGGATGGAAACCCGATGGAGGCCGGTATGAAATTGCCACATCTGCTTATCCCTTGTATGCCGGGTTGCGCGAGGCTATCGGCCTCCATTCTGCCTGGGGAACGGCCCAAGAACGCTATCAACGCATATGTGAATTAAGTGCATATCTCTGGCAAAAATTGACCCAAGTAGAAGGGGTTATCTGCTTGCGGGAATCTCCTCCTCTATCGGGTTTAGTTTCCTTTCAGCTAGCTAATAAAAAGCATTGCCAGCTAGTGAAATTTTTGGAGACGCAGAATATTATGGTACGGACAATTCGCGATCCAGACTGCGTGCGTGCTTGCGTTCATTATTTTACCTTAGAGTCGGAAATCGAGCGATTGGTATCGCTAATTGCTAATCAATATTAAGAATAATAATTAGCAATTAACGATTAGCGATCGACAATTAGCCATTACTGGGAGTCAATTGGAGATACAAACAGGGCACGACTAAAAGAGAGATCGCAGTTGAGGCCATCAAGCCAAAGGTGATCGCCATGCAGAGGGGAAACCAGACCGGATCGCTCAGGGCCAAGGGAAGCACACCCGCGATCGTGGTAATACTGGTAGTCAGGACAGGACGCAGGCGATCGCTTGCCCCATGTGCAGCAGCAGAACGCAGGTTCATGCCCCGTCGGCGATGAGAATTCATCGTTTCTACTATGACGATCGAGTCATTGACGACTATTCCTGTCAGAGCGATAATCCCAATTACGGCCGGGAAAGATATCGGGATCCATAACAGAAAGAAGCCGCAAAAAGTGCCGATTAAAGCGAAGGGAATAGCCAGCATAATAATAAAGGGCTGGGTGAAAGAGCCAAACTGAATCACTAGGACGGCAAAGACTAGGAACAGCGCAACATATGCCATCCGTCCCGCCGATCCAAAAGTCTCGCTTTGGCTTTCCGCTTCTCCGCCAAATTTGTAGTCATAGCCTCCCGGCCAGCGGCGCTGCATTTCCTGTAGCTGCGGTTCCAAATCTGCTAATATCTCCCCGACTGTGCGATCTTTGGTCTTCGCCAAAACGGTGACCGTGCGCTGAGCATCTTGGTGGGTAATTGACAAAGGTGCCTGATCGGACTCGATATCGATTACTTGGGTGGCGGTAATTGCCCCGTCTGGGGAGAAGAAAGGAGTCGCTACCAGTTCGTCTATGCGGGTGGGTCCGCCAACTGCTCCACCACGGGACTGCCATCTCGTACTGAGGTAAATGTCTAGGTCTTCTTCACCGCCCCCGATCGGGAAATCGCCGATATCGTTATCAGTCATCAGGTAGCGCCCCTGGAAGGCGAAATCTTCTGGAGTAATGCCATAGAAATTCATCGCTTCCCGGCGGGGAATGAGTTTCACGTCCGGTCGTTCCGGACCTAAGTCGTCGCGGACATCTGCTGTTCCCGGAATCTGTCGCAAAGCTAGCTGCACGTTCCCAGAAATGCGGCGCAACTCGTCCATGTCGCTGCCCGTGAGCTCAATGGCGATCGGGTCTCCCTCTTCTCCTGTACCCTGGGAATTTACCACGAGAGATGTCCCTGGATAGTTGCGTAATGCCTGGGTTAACTCGGACCGCAGCGGGTCGATATATTCAAATGATAATTTTTCGCGGTCTTCTTTAGGTACAAACATCACCGAAAAGCCCACTAGGTAATTGCCGGTGCTGGGTTTGATGCCGCTTTCTCCTACTAGGTTACTCCGCTGACCGACGAATTTGACTACCGTCTCCAAGTAATCCTTGCTGCGCAGAATTTCTCCCACTTCATCTGCTAGGATCTGGGAACTGTCGAGGGTAGTAGTGGGGGGCATTTCGATGTTGATGCTCAATTTGAGTTCGTCGGAGTCGGGAAACAGAGTCCCTGGTACGTTTCCCACCAGAATAGTGGCGCAGACAAATAGGGCGATCGCCCCCATAGTCCAAAGGCGGGCAGTAGTTTTGTTGCGGACAGTCGATCGCAAACTCCAATGCAGAAACTTCTCGGAAGCGACTTCTGTAAGTTTGTCAATGAAAGTCTTTTTCCCGCCGTCTTTGACATTAGCAAGGAGGTAGCGGGAGAGAGGGATATCTACTAAGATGGCGATCGCGTAGCTGATCAGCAAGCAAGTAATCGCACTAATGGGAATCAAGCGGATAAATTTGCCCAGGCTGCCGCTAATTGCCATCAATGGTGCCATTGCCAGGATCGTGGTTAGCTGACCGGACAATGCTGGCACTGCGTAGGTTTTAACAGTTTTTAAGGCCGATTGCTCGAAAGACAGACCTTCAACGAAAATCCCATCGTGCATCCCTTCCATCATCAGGATGAATACATCGACAAGGAGTCCCAGGGCGAGGATCAGACCCACTTGCACCATCGTATTCAGAGTGTTGCCGAATATCCACAGGACTGCGATCGCCCCCATAAAGGTGAGGGGAATAGACAACCCAGCGATGAGGGCTTCGCGCCAGCTGAGGGCTAACAATAATACGATAAAAACTGCCAGGATTCCTTGCCAAGCATTGTTGAATAGATTCTGCAGTTGCTGGTTGATAATATCTGCATCCGTGCTGACGATCTTGTATTCCATCCCGTAGGGCCAGATTGAGGGATTTTGTCTGGCCTGCTCGATCGCCCCTAGGCAATCATTAATCACTTTAATTGTGTCCGAACTCGGTACCTTGACTACATCTACGTTAATTACCGGTTCAAACTCTTCTCCTTTACCACTAATAAAAGCGCGAGTCTGTTCTCGTTCCAGATCGCGACGCACTTCTGCTACTTCTGACAGATACACCACCCTTCCTTCCGTCCCCCCCAGGCGGGTGACTGGTAAACTGCGCAGGTCTGCTTCGGTTCTAAACCGACCGTAATAACGCACCTGGGTACCTATTTCGTCGCTCTCTATCTCATCCCAGGGCATGTCTTGGTTGCCACCAGTGATCGCATCTCTCACCTGAGTAGGAGAAATATTGAGAGTCAGGAGGCGATCGGGCAGCAGCTGCACGTGGATCACCTCTTTGCGATCGCCAATCAGGTCAACCTTTCTGACGTTGGGGACTTTTTCTAACAGTTCTTCGATGTCTTCCGCAGCGCGACTCAGGACTGCCTGGTCGATATTGCCAAACAGGCCCAGGCTGAGTACGGGGGTATCTTGGGCGGAGATTTGCTCGACTTTGGGCTGAGAGGCGTCCGAGGGCAAATCTAACTCTGCTGCGCCTTCATCTACTTCTGCTCTCACCAGGGCGATCGACTCTGCCACAGGTGCTTCGGCGCGGAATTCGATAATAATGAGCGAACTGCCATCGAAGGAAGCGCTGCTGAGTTTTTTGAGTCCCTTGAGGGATTTGAGTTCTTTCTCTAGCTTGTCCGTGACCTGGTTTTCGATCGTTTCTGGATCTGCACCTGGCCAAATAGTCGTCACCCTAGCGAAGGCTTGATCTATATCAGGGTCACCTTCTTTCACCATTGTCGCCGCCCCGATCAGCCCTCCAATTACCAGTAGGACGCACATGAGAATGGCAAAAACCGTATTCAGTAAAAAGAACTTGGCGATCGGGGATGCTTTGCTTACATCTGGAACATCATGTTCTTCGTTCATTGTTCATTGCTAATTGTTCATTGCTTATTGTCCTTCGCCTATTGCAACAGTCCGGACAATTTTATAATGACTGCTGCAACCCGCATTCTAGCGTTCGTGGGGCGATCTCGGAGTCCGAAACACCCATTATACCCTTGCCCTTGAAAAACTGTCCGAAGTCTTGTATAGCGGTTTTCACTCTTACGTGAGGTACAAGCTACGCTACCATCCCCCTAAATCCTGGTTGGGGGGATCGAAACACGGTACCTCACTAGCTTGAGAAACGCTATAATTGTTCATTGCTAATTGTTCATATGGACAGTGCGAATTTATAGCGCTCCGACGTCGCACTCTTCACTGCTGCGCGATTGGATAACTGCTTGTCATCAGCTGGTTTCATCTGGTGAGCGACCATAATAGGCCAATAGCTGGCTTATACGAGCTGTCAGCCATTCTCCGCAAGCGTTTCCGCCTTTATACTAGGTCGTTTTTCAGGATAACTTGGCACTGCTCTCATCTACGGGATGCGCTCCAGATTCTCAATGAAGATTAATCTTGCTAAGTTCGCCTATTCAACTATTTCAATCACCTCCACTGGTGTTCCATCCACGAGACGATTTTTTCCCTCAATCACAACCAGTTCGCCTGGTTGAACGCCATCGATTATTTCCCGTTGGGAGTTCCCACGAATGCCCGGTTTAATCTGGCGCTGTTCTACTATTCCCTCTTGTTGATTAACTACGAAAACATGTGGTACTTGGTCCCTCCAGAGAAAAGCCCTGAAAGGAGCCGTTGTAGCGATCGGCTTTTCTGCTACGGCGATCCAAGTAGAAACGCGAGCCCCATTCTTCAGGTTTTGGGCGCCTTTATTTACCCGGATTTTTATCTCGATCGCCCGTTCTCCTGGAGTTACCGAAGGACTGACAGAGAACACAATCCCCTCAGCACTAGCCAAATTCATCAGATCTGAGCCAGTCATAGCATCAGGGTTGTGCAGCCGTTCATTGGCAATAATGAAAGCGCGTTGACCCGTTCTGACCCCAGCACCACTGAAAACTGGCAATTCTACATTTACCTCAAACTCACTCGGGTCGATCGCAATTATCGGCACGGACTCTACTATCTGCTGATAGTCACCTATGGCATTGATCCGCTGGGGCGTCCAATAGTCCCCTTCTTTGATGTTGAGATGGGCGATAATGCCGTCAAAAGGGGCGACTATCTCCGTGTCTTCCAGGATGACTTGGGTTTTGTTCAGGGAGGCGATCGCCGATTTAATTCCCGACTGCGCTGATTCTACCTGGGCCTGTTGGGATAAGACTGCCGCCTGAGCTGAAGAGACAGCGCTCGACGCTGCCCTTATTCCTGCATCTGCCGCTTTCACCTGCGCTCGTGCAGCTTCAACCGCCGCTTGAGCTTCCGCAAACTGGGTTTCTCTAGTGTCCCGCTCGCTCTTCGATACGACGCCGTCTTCCCAAAGTTTCTGGTAGCGGTTAACATCGGTCTGGGCGAAATCGCGATTAGCTTCAGCTCTTTTCAAGTCCGCTTGGGCAGACGCTAAAGAAGCTTCCGCTCTTGCTTTTTCAGCAAGGGCCTGACTCACCGCCGACTCCGACTGCCTTAAAGAAGCCAGGGCCGTACTCAACCGCTGCTGGGCATCCTGCCGCTGGGCCTGGGCCACCGTCACATCCGAAGCCAGTTTGCGAGGGTCTACCTGGGCTAGCAGGTCCCCTTTTCTCACAAAATCCCCCGTTCGCAGCTCGCGGCCATTTACCTTCTTCACATAGACGATCGTCCCTTCTGCCTCAAAAGTGAGATGCTTGCGGAGCACCGCCTCCACAAAACCGTCGCTGAATACCCAAGCTTGGATCGGGGCTATTTGCACCCGCGCTGCCCGCACTGGTAGTTTCGCCACCGTGGCCGCCGCACTTGCCTCTATCTGTGCTGGCTGATTTTTCAGGCGGTGGGAGGCGATCGCCCCTACTCCTAACACCACTGCTACTAATGGGACCATCCACAGGAGCCTACGCGCCAGCGATAGTTTTCCCTTACCCCCATAGGCATCATTTTCTGCGCTGGCAGGCGAGACGCCCGCCCTACGCAATTCTCTTGTGTCCCGTGAAGCTTCTACCACACTTACTTTTTCCTTGTGGGTTACATCCGATGTTTCCATTTCCTTTTCCTCCTGCTGAGAGTCTCTTTCCCCGCACCCTTTTTTTCTCTATTATATCTCGATCAAATCCGATCTACTGACAACTGACAATTCAAAATTCTGGCATTGACAACTGACAACTGACGACCCTGGTGTCAAGGGAAGCAGGGTAATGATTAAAATCAAGGTCAATAAGAAGGATGAATTATGGGGTGCGTTTTTTTCAGGTATAAACTGTAACTCAGTGAAAGCCGGGTTGGTTTCATAAGCCAACAACTGTGGTATTCATGGGGGTCCAAATCCCCCCCTCCAGGTACGGGAGAGACTCCGGTCCTTAATGCTGCTGTCGTGTCCAGAGCCTTTCGTTTCCGGAGACTTTCGTTTCCGGAGACTTTCGTTTCCGGAGACTTTCGTTTCCGGAGACTTTCGTTTCCGGAGCGCCCACCCATGTCGTTGCCGAGCAGGCTCACGACAGGGTGGGCGCTCTCGGAAACGACCCACCCATGTCGTGCGCGGTCCCGACACGACAGGGTGGGCGCTCTCGGAAACGACCCACCCATGTCGCTGCCAGCAGGCTCACGACAGGGTGGGCGCTCTCGGAAACGACCCACCCATGTCGTGCGCGGTCCCGACACGACAGGGTGGGCGCTCTCGGACACGAGAGTGACATCACCTCGTAGCGGAGGGGGCCCGGAGCGTGTGAAGCAAGGACTTAAATGTAGGCAAGCTGGCAGCCATCGCCGGCAACGCCGCTAGGGAAGATGCTCATGGCTAGAATAAACGAACCTATTTAAGTCTCGTTACGTCCAACCAGCGCCATAAGGCTGAAACGCTGGCCCCAAAAGGGGAATGGTAGTCAGTGTTAGGTTTCTCATATACCTGAAATCGTACTCGTAAGACTCCCGGGGTATAGTAAGTAGTCAGACAAAATTAATTACATATTTTTCTCCAAAATTTTTTATGATTGTTTCAACGGAATCAACTAAGTTTTTCCAGCAAGAATAAGCATCGATTTCAATCCATTCGTATTTAATAAACCGCCACAAGATTTCAATCAAATTCAAATGAGGTGAATAAGTGGGGAGATGGAATATAGTAATATTGCGTTCTTTCCATTCTTCAATCTTATCTTGAATAGCATCACTAGTATGGACAGATGCTTGGTCTACTACAATTACTGTTTGCTTTTCCATTCTCGTGGGAAAAAATGCATCGATACAAGCTATGACTACATCTGAATTAATATTTTGAGTAGATACATACGCTTCTAAATGATTGTGGCGATTCATTATTCCTAATACATTTAATCTGCGGCTACTCCGACTAGGTACTTCTATATATTCCCCAATATTTTGCCATCCATAAGGGACACAAGGGATTAAATAAAACCCACTTTCATCTAAATAATACAAATTAATTTCCCCCAAATTGTCTAACAGTTTCAGTTGTTCAAGTTGTGCTTTTTTTTCCTCATACTCTTGAGCTGGGGGGCTGACAGCTACCCCTTTACGCATCCGATGCCAACTCATATTCATTGTTTTCAATATTCTCTGAACAGTTTTAACACTTGTTTCAATTCCCCATTCTTCTTTGATTTTAGCCACCACTTTTTTTAATTGCCTCGGTTCTTCTTCAGTCCAGGCTTTAATTTTTTCTTTTTGTTCGAGACTAAAGGTTTGCTTACGACCTCTTCCAGACTTATTATATAGTCCGACCATTCCCTCGGAATCCCAATTTTTAATCCAATTGTAGATAGTTCTATAACTAACATCAAAGATTTCCATAAGTTCTTTAACTTTTTTATGTTCTCGATCTCGCAAAAGTAAACAATGTGCTCTTTGACGAACTTGATGATGGCGACTTTGATGATAAATTCGTAAGAGCAATTTTGCAGAAAGCTCATTTATTTCGCGCATTAAAATCCTTCTTAATTTCTCCTAATTTATCGTCATATTATGTCAAATATATCTGGCCGGGGATGAGCATGAAAACCGACTCCCCGTTAGTTTGACAAAAATCTGCTACATGTACGAGTAGCTATATCTAGTATAACAAGTTTTCTCGATTTTGTGCAATTAATTTTGTCCAACTACTTAGGGGCCTAAAAGCATCATAATGATACCATGGAACAAAGTAACCTCCAATGAACTGTCCCACCACGGACAAGTTAGATGATAAGCGCAAGTCATTGGGGGAGGGATGTCCTAAGAAGCCAAGGCCCAGGGTAATGCCTAGGATATGCTGACGTCGGACGGATATGGTGAAGAAGTTTCCGGAGAAAGTAGCCTTGAATACGATAAAGAGCCACTTGTTATCAACAGGATGGTATTTATGAAGGGACTGCTGTTCCGAACAGGTAAAGACGAGCCCTCCAAGGAGTGCATGTAAGGAAAGGTGACAGAATGGGTTTTGCAGTCATCCCGTCACACACCGCCCAGCGTCGGACATAAACGTAGTTTCGCGACACAGAACAAGAAGGGGCAAAATTTCAGGGAATAAGGCCAGTGAGGAGCAATCCAAACAATGGCTACCGATGACAACGGCTCACCAACCAGTAGCCGGATGCGGTGAAAGTCGCAAGTCCGGTTCCGAAAGGGAGGATTGGGAGGTGACTCCCAGTTCGACCCCATCCAGCATGTCCAGTGGCATCTGGAGTGCCAAAACCCGGAAATAGCACCAAAGTCGCCTTTTGGTGGTGTTCCCGCCTCTGGACAGGAAGTCTGCTTGCAGACTCGATCTAATGCGGGTGCATCTCACTTTTGCCTCTGGGACCTATCATAGACTTGTATCTATGATAACTCTTGGCTTGGGATGCATCTTACTTTTACAAAAACATCATTTAGAAAGGGCCCCATTTATATAAGCACAACGTAAAGAAAGTATTTGGGGAACGTTGGATATATTCCATTGAGCCCCTGAAATTTTTATCCGTGTTCCAATACGTTTAATTACTGATTCTATTGAACCAGAACCGATAGAACTCACTGATTCTAACTGATAATACTGATAATCAATTATTCGAGAACGATGTTTTTCCAAATAATTACATAAATTTTGAGCAGCTTTCTTTTTGAGCCGATTGAATAATAGTATTGTTTCATCAACTTTTCCCGACCAGAGGAGATTTTCAGCTTTTTTTATCCTCGTTAAAGAGCCGACTACTTTATGAAGATTTTCCTTGAGATGATACCAATCTAATATTTCCATTCTCTTGACTGGTTCGCCTATCTGTTTAAGTAATTTCCAAATTCCTGCATGTCCATCTCCTAGACAATAAAATGGATTCAAAAGTTTTTGACAATTTACCCAATCGTTTCCAGAGATGCCCACCCTGTCGTGTCGCTCCCGCGCACGACATGGGTGGGCACTCTCGGAAACGAATCAATCAAAGTTTGGTCTTCTTGAAAAAATGCTCCGCAATATATCCCATCTAAGCTGACTGCTTTATAATCTTTCCATTCACTGTCCCAAATATTCTGTTCTAATCCTTACTTTTCCTCCATCTCATGTGACTTCTTTCACTCCCAATACTGATGTTGGTAACTCAAAATCCTGCCTTTGAACTAATCTATGTAATGTACTATGATTAATTTTGATTCCCGTGAGCTCTGCTAAATCATCTTCAGCTCTTTGATAAGATTCATTCGCACAAATTAACATAGCATTTTTCTCCATCTTGGGACTGTATTTCGCATGAGACTTGAATTGAAAATAATTAGCTTGTCGATTTGTAATTGATATCTTTCCCACAATTGTGACGTTTTTTTCCCGTTTTCATCCCCGTAAGATATTCAATAATTTTTTCTGTGAGTTCTGGACCCACTCTTTGGAGCCAAAAATTTCGCACTTCAATTTCTAAATCTTCAAAATTTTTCAAGTTTTTGTCGTCAAATTTTAACCATACAAGTCGGGCCAAATTTTCCAAGTTTTTGTCTATACATTCGTCAATTTCCAATTCGGACATTTCCATATCAAAAAGTTGTTCTGGGTTCATAATTGTGCAATCCGCAAGAAAATAACTTCAATTTCAATCTATCACAGATATAGTATATAGCATTTATCAAAATGGTGAGGTACAGTAGCAACAGTGGGTGAACCAGTTGTGGATATCTTGCAGGTTGATGGTAGCAAAGCCCTCCTGAATGCCATCTACTAAGGCCCGATAGGTTCTGGCTTCTAGTTTCTTGAGATAACTCTTCAGCTTTGACCAAATATTTTCAATTGGAGAGAAGTCTGGCGAATAAGGAGGAAGATAGACTAACCGCGCCCCCACTTTTTCAATAGCTTGTCGGATTACATCTCCCTTATGAATTGTACAGTTGTCCATCACAACACAAGCTCCTTTCCACAGCTTTGGCACTAAGTGTCGAATCACAAATGCCTCAAATGTTAAGCTATCATAAGCACCTAAAATATTCAATGAACTCACTATCCCATTGAGACTAACTGCCCCAACTATTGAAACATTTTGTCCTCGCTTACTGGGTTTACTTCCATAAGCTCTCAGACCACATTGTGAGCGGGCATACATCCGTGTTAAAGCCAGGTTGCAGCCCGATTCATCCAGAAAAATGAGGTCAGTAGGCTCAATTCCTTCTATCTCTTTCCAGTAGTCTAACCTTAACTGCTGAACTCGAGAACTTCTCTTTTCCGTCGGATGTAATGCCTTTTTTTTTACGGTCAATCCCGACCGTTTAATCATTCTGTCTATTGTGGAACGGCTGACTTTTACCTCCGTCTGTTTTTCTAATTCTGACTGATATTCTGACAATGTCCAATCATTATTTTCCTCTACTAAAACTTTGAGCTTTTCCTGTTGGGACTGGTTGAGCTTGAGGGGACGACCGGTGCTAATACCCGGCTTCAAGTTGCCAGTGGACCGGTACTGCTTGAGAATTTTGATAACGAAACTGAATGCTACTCGGAATCTTTTGGCTAGTTGTCTTTGTGATATCTCCTCATTTTCATAGGTTTCTATAATTTTCTGGCGGAGATCAACTGAATAGGGCTTCATGGTTTTCGAGGGTTCTACTGCTGACCTCACTATTGTACCTCATCTTTATGATAAATGCTGTAAATATCCCAAAGACTGCAAGTTTTTACTATTCAAATATTAAATAGTTGTCATAGAGTAATATCTATAATAATTCCCAGATGCCAAAGTGAGATGCACCCTCTAATGCTGCCAGTCCTGGGGCCGGTTAAGGGCAAAACGGCCACGCAACTCAAAATCGATCGGGGATCTTCGATATCTCTGCTCCTTGCTCTTGTCCCAGGGGACATACGGCACACAGGAGACATCGCCGCCAACTCCGGAGGCCAAACCGGGTATGAGCAGACTGCACTGCTGACCAGTGACCTGTGAGCAGTTATCAGTGAGCTGCTACCAGGCCGAGTGACGAGGCGATGTGCGATGCGTAGTGCGAATACGATGTCCCCGGGGACATCGAGCGCGCAGAGCACATCGAGTACCGCGATCCTGACAACTGACAACTAACAACTGACATGGTAGTCGCTACCTGGGGGGTTTGGCCAGGTATTTTTCCAGTGCTTCTTGAATCACAGCCTTAAATTCCTCAGGCTGCCAAGGCGTGGTGACGCATTTGAAAACATGGGAGAAGTCAATCTCTTCTCCTTCATCACCCAGTTTGTCATGGTCGTAGCCAGTGAGCAGAATACCAATTGTATCGGGGAAGCGGTCTTTTGTCTTGCCCAAAAATTCCACCCCTGTCATTTCTGGCATACTCTGGTCGGAAATAATCACCGCCATTTCGCCTTCCGTATCCATAATTTCCATCGCGCTGGCAGGACTGTCGGCTCTAAATACTTGAGTGCGATTCGTTTAGCGTAAACTGAATTGACACAAGTCAATAATGGTGACCGCTAGCAGGGTTTCATTAGCCTTGACAACTTACAGATGATGGTGGTGAAAGCCCACCCCTCCAGGTGCAGGAGTGACAGCACCCTCCCCACGGTAGAGATGGCATCAATCCGTGAAGCGGGAAGGAAAGGCGCTCTAATCGGTAGCCTAAACCGGTTATCGCCAAGCAAGTAGTCATGATGAGCGAAAGCGAAGGTTTACAGATGTCGTTATTAAGAACCAGCGTAATAAGGCTGAGACGCTGGCCCAAAAGGGAAAGGATATAGGTCATTGGCGGACTCAAGGCCGACCAATAAGCACTGACCATAAACCCGGCATATAGAACCTATCTAAAACTACAACCAATCATCTGTAGGAACGAAGTAAACCAGGTATGTACTCTCAATCACCGGTCGATAGATTGAGTAGCCACCACAGGCGCAAACTCTGCTCTCCGGAAGGCAGGTCATACTTGGGAAAGATTGAGTGGAGAAGCACAAACGCCCATCTGTAATGGATGGGATAAGCTAACGCCCTCACGGTTTCGTCAATTGTGAAGTTGTGAGTAGTAGTTAATATGTCACGGAACACCATCAATAGAAGAGTGTATGACTGGAAGACTATCCCCTGGCAGAAGCTAGAGCGAGTAGTTTTTAAGCTGCAAAAACGAATTTACAGAGCGGCACAGGAAGGCAATAGACAAAAAGTTCGCAAGCTCCAAGGGTTACTGAATAGGTCATGGTCCGCAAAGATGATAGCGGTACGGCAGGTAAGTCAACAGAACCAGGGAAAGAAAACGGCAGGTGTGGATGGAGTGAAAGCTCTAACCCCAAAGCAACGTCAGGAACTGGTAAGCCAACTCAGAGTCACCAAAAAGGTTAAGGCAAAACCCACACGAAGAGTATGGATACCAAAACCAGGAGGGGACGAAAAGAGGCCATTAGGGATACCGACAATGCACGACCGCGCATTACAAGGGTTGGTCAAACAGGCGCTAGAACCCGAATGGGAGGCGTACATGGAAGCCAACTCATACGGATTCAGATCGGGGAGAGGATGCCACGATGCAATAGAAGCGATATTCAACAGCATCAAGACGAAACCCAAATGGGTATTAGATGCGGATATTGCGAAATGCTTCGACAGAATCAGTCACTCAGCACTCCTTGATAAACTGAATACAACATCACCAATCCGCAGACAAATACGGGCATGGTTAAAAGCCGGGGTGATAGACCAGGGAACATGGCAAACCACGGAAACCGGGACTCCACAGGGGGGAGTAATATCCCCATTACTGGCCAATATAGCCCTTCACGGACTAGAAAAGGAAGTAATGAGCCTCGCGCAAACGAAAAAGGAAAAGGCAAAACTGACAATAGTCAGATACGCCGATGACTTTGTGGTTATGCATGATGACCGGTCAATGATTGAACAAGCAAGAGGAGTAGTTGAGGACTGGCTAAAAGGAATAGGTCTAGAGTTAAAAGCCGAAAAAACAAGGATATCTCACACGCAGGAGGGAGAGAGCCCAGGATTCGATTTCCTAGGGTTCAATATCCGACAGTACAAAATGGGGAAACATAGAAGCGGCAAAAACTCTAACGGGACCACCCTAGGATTCAAGACCCTAATCAAACCAAGTAACAAATCCATTAGGAAACATAAAGAACAGCTATCACAGATAGTTAAAAGCCATAAATGTACACCACAAACAGCGTTGATAGCAAAACTGAACCCGGTAATACGGGGATGGAGTAACTATTTCAGGACAGTGGTAAGTAAGGAAACTTACAACGACATGGACAATCACCTATGGAAATTACTCTGGCAATGGGCAACACGACGGCATCACAACAAATCAGGGCAATGGATAGCTAAGAAATACTGGACCACTGAAGGTAAGAACCATTGGGTATTTGCCGGCAAGTCCAGAGAAATTGGCGAAATAACAATGGCCAAACACTCCGAAACTGAGATAGTCAGACACGTAAAGGTGAAAGGTACAGCTAGCCCTTTCGACGGTAACCTAGTCTATTGGAGCCAAAGATTACGGAAGAGCCCAGATGTAAGCACAAGAATAATAAAGCTGCTCAAGAGGCAGGATGGCAAGTGCAGGCTATGCGGACTAACGTTCAAGGATGGTGACAAATGGGAAGTGGACCATATCCTGCCAACCTCAAGGGGAGGTAAGGACTGGTATGCAAACCTACAGTTGCTACACGATTATTGCCACGACTATAAGTCTGCCAGAGATGGTAGCAAAGGCCGTATCCATGACAAGGATGACGAAACTGAGGAGCCGGATGAGGTGAAAGTCTCACGTCCGGTTCTGAAGACGAGTCGGTCCGGTGACGGACTGGCTTAGTGTAATAATTCACGCCGAAACGTCCTGTACAGTAAGTCCAGGTTGTCACCCTCGTCATCTACCACCAGTAGTCTAGGTTTTTTGGGCATCTCTCAACTCACTCCGCCAATCTGTACCCTGCGTCACTTGACATGTATCTGTCAGACAATAGCAAATACTGCCGCTTTGTCAAGTGACGCAGGCTGTGTCTACCGGGGCGAGGTATCTCCTGGGAGCGCTATCGCACGTTCCCACGAACGAGGGAGGAGACATCGTACTCGGAGACACAGCTGGTTGCTTTGCATTTTAGCTTTTCTTCTGCTTGGATAGGCAGTCAGTTAAGTACATGAGCAAAATTAATTTCACTCCCGCCCTCGCGCTGATGCACCCTGCTTGCATTGTGAGATGCACCCCCTCTATCATAGACGCTGACAACTGATAACTGACAACATTAACAATTAATTAGTCGGACAAACGTTCTTGACAGCGATCGAGATAAATGCGGGCCACTGGATCGGCGGGGTTTTGGCGCAAGCAATCGGCAAATATTTGGGCGGCTTTATCGATAGAATTGCGATAGTATAGCAGTAAACCTTCTTCAAATATTTTGATCGTCTCTAACTTCGCCTGTCGCAGTTCGGGAGGATCGCCATCAAACACTTCAAAGACGGCCACCTCTTTTGATTTTCCCTTCACTTTCACCCGATCGATCAGGCGCATCTTATACTGCATGGGGTCTGACAAACTGGCAAAAGTATGGTAAGAGATTAACAAAGACACTCCATAGGTTTTGGTTAAGTTTTCTAGGCGAGATGCTAAATTGACGGCATCGCTAATTACAGTGCTATCCATCCGGGAATGTCCCCCGATCGTCCCCAGCATCAAAGAACCTGTATTAATGCCAATGCCAATTTTAATGGGAGGATAGCCAGAATTAGCGCGATGTTGATTATATTCTACTATACTTTGCAGCATGCCAACTCCGGCATTGACAGCATCATCAGCGTTGCCGCTAAAAAGTGCCATAATTGCATCGCCAATGTATTTATCAATAAAGCCATGATTTTCGAGAATCACGGGTTCCATGCGAGAAAGATAGGAATTGATAAATTTGAAATTATCCTCGGGGGTCATGGTTTCACTCAGGGTAGTGAAGTCGCGAATATCAGAAAACAAAATCGACATATCCTGCTGGACTTGATCTCCTAATTGCACATCGACAATGCTTTCCTTGTGCAAAAACTGGAGAAATTCCCGGGGGACAAAGCGACTGTAGGCGATATTGAGAGTAGATATGCGCAGATGAGTTTTAATTCTGGCTAGGAGTTCGTTTTTGGAAATGGGTTTAGTCAGATAATCATTGGCACCAGCATTAAATCCTTCTACTAGGTCGTTGACTTGATTTTTGGCGGTTAACATGACCACGGGGAGTTCGTTGGCTGGGAACCGATCGCGGATTTTGTGACAGACTTCATAGCCAGTCATGCGGGGCATCATCACGTCTAGTAAGACTAGGTCTGGTTTCAAACCCCGATCGAGCATTGATAAAGCATCTAGGCCATTCTCGGCCAGGGCGAGACTATAATTTTCTAGGGAAAGATGGTTGACCAGTACCTGAAGATTCACTGGCTCATCATCAACTATTAGGATTTTGAACTGATGAGGCTGTTGACCGTTGAGAGTTAATTGTTGATTGTTACTTTGTTCTGGCTGGATGCTTTCACGCCAATTGACGATCGCGCGATCTGTGAGGGTGGCGGGGCGATCGCTTGTTTTCGGGGCTCTGCCTGGGGCTAATGGTAGGGTAAAGGTAAACCGGGTGCCCTCCCCCACAATGGAGGAGACGCGAATTTCTCCCCCGTGCAATTCTACCAACTGTTTGGTGATGGCTAAGCCTAAACCGGTGCCTCCGTATTCCCGGGCTGTGGAACCGTCCGCTTGTTCAAAAGATTCAAAGATGCGGTCTAATTTATCCTTGGAGATGCCGATGCCAGTATCGGACACGGAAATTGCTAATTGTTCGTTGTCGATGGTCGAGCCAGCATTGCCATCAACTATGAAGGAGGGACCGTGAATAGTCTTGGCGGAGATTTCCACCATGCCGCTATTGGTGAACTTGATGGCATTGCCCACTAGGTTGTGCAGAATCTGTTGCAGGCGATTTTCATCGGCATATACGAGAGATAGCTCCTCGGGAATAGCGTTAATTAGCTGCAAATCTTTGTTGCCCACCAGAGATTGGCTGAGGGAAATCACGGCTTCGGCGATTTCTCGGATCCCCACTGGTTTGAGTTGGAGTTCAATTTTTTGGTGTTTCAGTTTGGAGAAGTCCAGGAGGTCGCTGACTAGGTTGGCCAGTCTGTGTCCGCTTTGAGCGATCGTTAAGAGATTTCTCTTTTGCAGTTCCGATACATGTCCGGCGGCGCCGTCAATCATTGACTCGGCAATGCCGATCATGCCATTCAGGGGGGTGCGGAGTTCGTGGGAGGTATTTGCTAAAAATTCATCTTTGAGCTGGTCGAGGCGCTGCAATTCTTGATTTTTGGCCTCTAGGGTGGCAAAGGACTCTTGCAACTGGGCGGCCATGGAACTGAATGACCTGGCTAGTTCCCCTAGTTCGTCGGGCCGTTGTACGTCTACTTTTTGCTCCCATTCACCAAAGGCGATCGCCTTTGCTGCTATGTTTAAGCGCAGGATCGGCCTGACCACCCAGCGAGATGTCCCCATGCCCAGGGCGTAAGCTAGCACCAAGGCCGCCAGACAAAGCTGGATGGTAGTGCGGGCGTTGGCGTTGAGAAGCTCCATGAAGTCTGCTTCTGGGACTACTACTACTATCAGCCAGTCTAAACCGAAGCTATCTTCCAGGGGCATGACTTGTACAAATTGCCTAGCTCCCTTAATCTTAAATTCTAAGAGCTGCAAGGTTTTAATTTGCGGCAACCTGGTCTGCAAATATTGAGCTGTCTCTTTGGTTAAGCTATCCCTACTCTTCTTAGCTTGCAGCCGTTGCCCTTGTTTATGGAAGGCGAAGGGCTTTTCCCTCGTGGAAGTGGCTACCAACATGCCAGAGCGATCGATAATAAAAATTTGTCCTGATTTCCCCACCTTGATATTTTCCAGAAAGTCAGCTATGTGTGATACACTGATACCACTGGCTAGAACTCCTTCTAACTTTCCCTGTTGGTCGTATACGGGTTGCACCGCAAGCATCAGGAGCTCCGGTTCTACCAAATGGGGAAAAATTGCACTCCAAGTGGGTTTCCCTGCCTTGACAGCAGTTTTATACCAATTTTGGCTGCGCGGGTCGTAGTTTTTGGTTAATAATGTGGCTCTATAATCTTGATTTTGACGTTCTAAATCTGTATACTTACCTGCTATTTGCCGCACCAGTTTACCATCAGCTACTTTTTCGGCGGTGATGAATTCCCCTTCCTCCGTCCCTAGGCCCGTCAGACTCAGAGAATCAAATAATTTCACTTGTTGGGACAGGCGATCTTTCCAGGGTTTACTGTTTTGCAGACTCAACAGCCCGGCTGTAATGGCATCTTGGTTGCTTTGATTAACTAGATGGGGCGTCCCTAGGTAACTGCGCAGTTTTTGGTCAACCCGATCGGTTATTTCGCTATGCAGTTGGGTGGCGACATCGTTGACGGCTGTTTGCCCCTTTTTAATTGAGAGATATCCCGTCAGCCCCACCGCCGCACAGATCTGGAGCACGAACGGTACCACCAGGACCGTGCGCAGGTGAACTTTTTCAGAAAATTTAGAAATTAAGTGGTTTAGAGATTGCATCCAATCATCACCTTGGGGATAATAATCTATACTCTGATTGGCCATCCACCCTGATAAGCTGGCACCCCTTATGTGGGGTGTTTCTGAATAATATTATTTTAGCTCAATTGCCGGTAATGTGAACGATGATTTCTCGGGAATGCCCCTGCTGCCGGTGCTCCCAAAGGTATATTCCCTGCCAGGTTCCTAGCAGCAATTTTCCTTGATGAATGGGGATCTGTTCTGATGTCTTGGTGAGGGCCGTGCGAATATGGGCAGGCATGTCGTCCGGTCCTTCTAGAGCGTGAATGTAGCTTTTGCCATCCTCTGGCACTAGCTTGGCAAAGAAGTTTTCCATGTCTTTGAGCACGTCTGGATCGGCGTTTTCTTGGATCAGCAAGCTAGCTGATGTGTGACGCAAAAATATGGTACATAGTCCCGTTTGGATCCCTGAATATGTGACTATTTCTTGCACGTTAGATGTGATGCGGCAAAAGGATTTGCCTCTGGTTTTGATTCGCAGTTGCTGTTGATAATTACTCATCTTGGGAATTGGTCAATTTTTATGTTATACTATGAAAATAGTTGGCTACTTCTCGGGCGATCGCCTGGCTGCCATTTTTATCCAAGGGTGACTGCTGGCGGGGGGGCAGGGGTGCTTGCCGCAGGAACTGCCAATTGCTAGAGTAAAACTCTGGGGGGGTAATAATTTGATGATAACTATAATCTTGAATGCCGGCCAGCAACAGAGGTGCTTCGGGAAAACCCTCCCTGGTGAGAGAGATAATTGGTACTTCCTGTCTCATGGCTTCGGCAAAGGTGCTGTATCCAGGTTTAGAAATGACGCGCCCGCAGGCTGGCATTATGTCTACGGGACGGTATTCTTGACCGGAAATTTTCAGTAAATTGGGTAAGTCAGGTGCTTGTCGATCCAGGGTGATGAATTGCCAATCGGGAAACTGTGGCAATATTTGGTAGGGAATGGCCTGCAAACTCAGTCCCCCAAAGGTGAGTAAGATGGTTTTTTCCCGAGGTGCTGTTAGTTCCAGGCGATCGCGGATTTCGGCAGCAGTATAGCGGGGGTTGCCCCCAGTTAACCCGACATCGGTAATATTCTCAAAGGCAGTCATGGGTTCGTAGAGGGGGAGGCGAAATAGGCGATCGCACTTTTGGTAAGACTGGCGAATCCAATGGGCAATTTCGAGAAACTCACCGCCCCAATCTCGATAAATAAAATCCCAACCGAAATTACTCAACATCCAACAGGGAATGCCTGCGGCTGTGGCAATTTCCGCTGCCAAGGGGGGGATATCGGCCAAAACTAGACCTACCCGATTTTGACGGATATAACTGACTTCTCCGGCGACAATTGATTTTTGTTGAGCGCGAATATGCCGCAATTTTTCGAGGGTGGCGTCCTTATCCATTGTCAAGCTATCAGATTGAATCACGCCCACGTCCAAGGCCCGGGGGCGATGAATGAAATCCCCCCGAATGTAGGATTCTAGCAACCATCGCGGTGCGGCTGTCACCAGAATCAGCAGCAGATCGGGATATATCTGCTTCAGGGCTGCGGCCACCGATGATGCTCTCACGGCATGACCGAATCCGTGATTGGTGATGGCGATGTATAAGACAGGTCGGGGCATAACTAGGTGTTAGGCGCTAGGGGTCTGTTGGGGTACCATCCTACATTAGCAGCTAAGGGGTGAGACCATCTATATCGATCTAAATCCTTGGCGATCGCCTGCCGGGAGACAAGGGGCTGTAACGACCACAGAGTAACTGGTAGGGTGGGCCGTGCCGGCACCGCCCACCAGTGGTAGTGGTAGGGCACCAGGGACAGCCCTTGCAGTTCTGACTGCGAACAGCGCCAGCCTGTCCGATCGCGCCCTATCCCCAGCAGAAAAGCGATCGGACAGCGAAAGGGTCAGCTCATCTACCTGGTTTCTGGGTCATACTGATACTCATCGGCACCTGCTTTTGCGGGGAAACTTTGCCCAGATATCAAGCTTCTTCAATATGGTGTACCCAGGAAATATTGAGGTTTCTGGCGGCATCAGCAATTCGCCGATCTGCTGTCCAAAATTCTGCGTCTTGGGACTCAGCTAAGGCAAGGTAGGCAGCATCATAGGCGACGATCTGATTCAGTCTCCCTGCCCAAATAAGCGCTTGTTGGTGAAGTGCAGGCGTGGGCGGTACTTGGGGAATGTTCAAAGATAGGATATACTGGAGACCAGCAGCCACTCTGTCAGCAGAAAGTCCACTGATAGCAACGGCCTTGCGGAGGGTGGAAACTACCTCATAAGCCCATAAAGTGGGCACCACAAGTTCAACATTCGTATTTTGCCATTGTTGCATCTTGCGGGTAGCTGCTGCCGTATAGGGAACTGGTATTACTAGCGCTACGATCAGATTCGAGTCGGGCACTACTTTCATGCTTCACCTCTCATTACTCTGTCAATTTGTTTTTCCCGTTCGGCCCGGACTTGGGCAACTAGATCGCCTGGGAACATCCCGTGGGTTTGGTATATTTCTTCCCGGAGAAGGGTTAAACGATCGAGGATTTCCAAGTTGTGCTGTTTTTGCTTTTCCCGAGTTTCTAGCCCTAAGCGCACCATTTCTTGTGCTAGATCGGAAATGCTGCGACCTTCTTGACTGGCCATCTGGGCTAGGGTTTCATATTGTTCTGGTGCCAATAGCACATTATGAGTAGCTGTTTTTGTCATCTCGACCTCTTCACTATCTGAACTATTGCTTGTATTGTAGATTATAGCTAGCATGGATGGATATTGTCAAGTCTAAGAAACCCTGTTTCGCAGGATTTACCGGGTTTCTCGGTATTAATAATTGCAGATCGCTTGCCGAAATATTGGGTTGCGTGCTAAGATGGATGATGTAGTCAAAATAGCGGAGCGTGTAGCGTGCTAATAGAGGCGATCGGGCGATGTAAATTTACGAACTGCTGAAAGAACAGCAAGAAGATATCCTGCAAATAGCGGCGAAACATGGCGCTAGGAATGTGCGGGTTTTTGGTTCGGTAGCTAGAAGCTGGGGGAGAAGCTGATGCGGATAGTGATGTGGATTTTTTGATAGATTTAGGAGAAAATCTCAGTCCTTGGTTTCCAGTACGATTAATTCGCGAGTTGGAAAGCTTGCTGGGGAGAAAGGTGGATGTGGTGACCGAAAATGGTCTGAAACCTCGCATCCGCGATCGGGTATTGCCAGAGGCGGTGTTGCTGTGATAAAATCTAGTCAACGGAGAGATTTGAGAGGCGATCGCACTGTACCTCCGGAAGCGCCTAATTATGCTATAACTGAGATATTGCACCATTCTCGATTAGCCTCATGGCCCGCCGGGGGTTAAAACCCCCGGCTAATAGCTAAAGTCGGTTAAAACCGACTGAAAACATGATATAAAAAGCTGGTTGTTGCGATCGGTGCAAGATGTAAGTATAATGTATTTTCAAGTGATACCGATCGCATTACACCAGATTAACTACCTCAGACAACTATGCCCGATCTGTCTATTTCCTACCCCGAGGACTTACTCATTACCTCGGGCAAATCACCCCAAGATTTAGAAGCAGAACTGGTCTTCTTGCTGGCAGTCAAACTGTATGAGTTACGGCGGTTGTTTCTAGGCAAGGCCGCTGAATTTTGTCCCATGAACAAAATCAAATTTATGTTTGAACTCGGACGAATGAAAATACCGGTAATAAACCTAGACGATGACCAAATCGCTGACGAATTACGTGATGACTAATGCTGCCATTATCGCCGATAGCAGTCCGCTCATTTCTCTAGCTATTATCGAACAGTTAGAGCTTTTGCCTATCACCCATCATGATTAATAATTGCCGATCGCTTGCGGAAAGAGTGGGTGCTAAGATGGACATGTAGTAAAAATAGCCGTGCTAATAGAGGAGATCGGATAATGGAAATTGAAGAAATGCTGAAAGAAAAGCGAGAAAAAATATTGGAAATAGCGGCAAAACATGGCGCTATTAATGTGCGGGTTTTTGGTTCGGTAGCGAGGGGAGAAGCTGATGCGGATAGCGATGTGGATTTTTTGATAGATTTAGGAGAAAATCTCAGTCCTTGGTTTCCAGTACGATTAATTCGTGAGTTGGAAAGCTTGTTGGGGAGAAAGGTGGATGTGGTGACGGAAAATGGTTTGAAAACTCGCATCCGCGATCGGGTGTTGCAAGAGGCGGTGTTACTGTGATAAAATCTAGTCAAGGCTTGAGAAAGTTTTAGAGAAGATAGATCGTAACAAAAGATATAAATAAAAGCAATAGCATATGTCAGAATTTAGTTCCTGGTTTGATACGCAGTTGCGCCAGCAAATTATGATGGTAGCAAGTCAATTCAAGCTATTTGAATGTGCTCCTTGCGCTCAGGCTATTAAGGAGTTTTTAACCGCAAGAGGGATTTCAGGCAAGCAGATTAAATTATACACGGGACGCGCTAAGGGGAAGTATGGTAACATATACCATGAGGGTCTTCAGCGGAATATTGCTACGAATGGTCGTCATGAAGGAATTGCCGTTACAATTGGAGGAGAGGAGCTGATTTTTGATAATATTCATCATGAAGGAATTCTGAGAGAGGATTGGATGGCTAACTTGTATTGTATAGCTCTGGATCTGGAAAGTGGATTTGAGGTGACAGAAATTGATTTTTAGCTAGCGGAATGCAAATATTGAGGGAAAAGAAGATGAGCAGTTTTTATGAAATGTTGACAAAGATTAAACAAAGACCTTCCATGTATTTGGGGAGGCGATCGCTTAGTCATTTGCAGGTGTTTTTGGATGGGTACAGCTTGGCGCGAAGAGAAATGGAAGTGCCGATCACAGAAGAAGAACGGGAATTTGAAGAGTTTCAAGAGTGGATCGAGAGGCGATTTGACCAACCTTCAACTCAGTCATGGGATCGAATCATTCTCTTTTATTCTGAAGATGAGAGGGAAGCTTTGGATAGGTTTTTTGAGCTGTTTGGCGAGTTTGTGCATCGGGACAAGCATGGAGAAGTTGACGCTGGGGCTCACAGAGAAGATAAAATAGCTAAACCTCAGACTGTCGGATGACTGAGCGGTGTCTCCTCTTTTGTGCGAGTAGCGCTCCCAGGAGACACCGTCAAGGAAGCTGATAGAGCCAGAGCGGATGTGCTAGGATGGGATAAGCTCTGACAGGAGAAAAGAATTGTCTGTCTCTACTAAAACAGATCGGCAAATTAAGAGCCAACCTCTGGCTGTACCCACTGAACCTGTTTGGCGCTTGACGGTCGAGCAGTATCACCAAATGATTCGATCGGGTATCCTCTCCGACGATGATGCGATCGAACTGCTGTCAGGTTGGTTAATTCCGAAAATGCCCAAAAATCCTCAACATCGCGCTGCTACTAAGCTAACTCGAAATGCTCTGGAGGCGATCGCTCCTGACGGCTGGTACGTAGACTCGCAAGAACCCATTACACTAGATGATAGCGAGCTGGAACCAGATATTGCGATCGTGCGAGGCGATACCCGCGATTATCTCGATCGCCATCCGGGTGCGCGAGACTTAAGTTTAGTGGTGGAAGTTGCTGACTCTACCCGGGAACGCGATCGCACTTTGAAACAACGCCTCTATGGGCGGGCGGGAATACCGGTTTATTGGATTGTTAATCTTGTGGAAAGGCAACTTGAAGTTTATTCCCAACCGGTTGAGCTTCCGTCAGGGCCACTTTATCAGCAGCGCCAAGATTACAGCCTGTCCGATGCAGTTGAGGTGGCGATCGGCGATCGGACTGCGGGTTCCTTGAGGGTGCGGGACTTGTTTCCATAGGGCGATCGCGCTTGCGCCATTGGAGATTAGCCTCATGGCCCGCCAGGGGTTATGGCGATCGGCGCAAGATGTAAGTATAATGTATGGTAAAGCGATCCTAAGTTCACATTACCGTTAACTACCTCAGACAACTATGCCTGATATGTCTATTTCCTACCCGGACTCCTTACTCATTACCTCGGGCAAATCACCGCAAGATTTAGAAGCAGAACTGGTCTTCTTGCTGGCAGTCAAACTGTATGAGTTACGGCGGTTGTCTCTAGGCAAGGCCGCTGAATTTTGTCACATGAACAAAATCCAATTTATGTTTGAACTCGGACGAATGAAAATCCCGGTAATCAACCTAGACGATGACCAAATAGCTGACGAATTACGTGATGACTAATGCTGCCATTATCGCCGATAGCAGTCCGCTCATTTCTCTAGCTATTATCGAACAGCTAGAACTTTTGCCTCAGCTATATCAGCGGATCTTGCTTCCTCCTGCTGTATGGGATGAAGTTACTGTTCTAGGTGCGGGCTTACCGGGAGCACAGGCGGTCCGCCAAGCGCAATGGATTGAAATTCAAGCACCATTACCTACAATTCTAGAGCCTATATCTCTTCTAGTCGATCGTGGGGAAGCAGAAGCAATTGCATTAGCTCAATCTATTCCCAATAGCATAGTTTTGCTAGACGACATCCAAGCACGGCGATTAGTAGAACATTTAAAGATTCCTCGAATCGGGACGCTTGGGATCTTACGTAGAGCTAAAAATGCGGGCTTGATTACTGAAGTAAAAGTCTACATTGAGCAGTTGCTCGCTAATGGAATTTACATTAAATCCAGTCTTGTTGAGGCAGTCCTACGCGATCTTGGAGAAATTAACTAAATTAACTTCATTTCGATCGGGTATTTCTGGGCCGATCGCACGCTTTCTCCGGCAGCAAAGCCATCTGGACCACCAGTCGCGTCTACAAAAAGAAAACCCGCGCTGGCGGGTTTTCCTATTCAAAGATGATATTGTTAACAGAATGGAAGGCGATCGCGCTTGCGGTGGGGGATGAATTAAGAAACCTGGTTTTTATTCCATACCGGGTTTCTTAATTGCTGGTGAAACCTCCCCGCAGTCTGTTGCGCATTGGTGGGCGGTGCTCACCCTACTTTTACCATTCAAATCTCGACTGTTGACAAAGTACACTGCAAGGGTTCAGAATCATCCACTTGGAAATAAAGCTTTTCAAAAGTCCCTCTTGGAACTATTTGGGCAAGTTCGCCAATAATAAGAAACATCCGGCTGACATTCCAGCACCCCAACCTGACGAAAGCTACAGGCGCCCATTGAGAGGAATGCCTTTAATCGTACCAAACAAGTTAACGGCAAATAAAATTATGCCTTTATCGCACGAACGATCGTATCCTGTAGGCATGGAGGCGATCGGCATCCGTCCTTTGTAATAATAACCACTCGCCTGTTCATAAGCCCGATCGTTAATCAACTCTATATACTCTTCCCAACTGACGATCTCCCATATGTCTGTGGGTAATTGTGTGGAATGCGATCGCCTCTTTTTTATGATTCCCCCGATCGCCCGTACCAAATATCTTTGTTGACTCATACTTCAAGTCGTTCCTGTTCGATCGAGCATAACAGAATTATAGCAAACCTGGAGGAGGCGCTATCTCCATTCTCCGATTTTCCAAGTCTACCACTGGCACAATTTCCTTGACAAAGGGAATCAAAACCGTAACTGGTTTCCTTGGCTGCTTTTTTCTAATTTTACTCTTTCTATTCGGAATGGGGGCATTTGACTTCTCCGACGGCAGTTCTGGTTGTTTGTGCAACTGCACTTCTAGCAGATCGTTCCCCGCTGGTATTATATCTACTACAACACCGATCGCCTCTCCTGTCAGTTGGTTAAATACTTCCAGTTTCAGCAAGTCTCTCACGTGATATTCTTCCTCTTCCAGCAGGGGGCGATCGCTTTCTGGCACCAATAATTTAGCATCTCGCAAAGCTTCCGCTTGGTCGCGATATTCTATCCCTGCCAATTTTACCACATATAAACCCTTCCCCGGAATATAGCGTCCCCCCAGCAATTCTACCGGTTCCGGTTCCCGATCTCCCTGTTGTAGCCATCTTTTTCCGGGTTCGAGAAACCGTTCGGGAAAGTCAGTATTAGGATAAACTCGCATTTCCCCATTCAGGGCGTGGGGCGCAACTATTGTACCAATTTCTATCCATTCTTCATTGCTCATTTGTCAATTCGTAATTTTTATTAAGTAGTGAGGACTTTAGTCCTCATCTGCGAGTTAGGGAGTAAGGACTAAAGTCCTTACTCCAAACCTTTATTATTATACACTTCTTCTACAACTTTTGCCAAGCGATACATTCCCATGACAATTTCGTCATTCGTCGCCGTCAAGCTAATTCTCATGCACTCTTGCTTGTGTTGCCATTCTGACCGCAAACCTGGGAAAAATGGACTCCCTGGCACTATTATCACTCCTACTTGCTTCAGCTTTTCGTAAAATTCCCAATCAGTCATTGGTAAATCTTGCAACCACAACCAGGCAAATATTGCCCCTTCCCCCCGATGCAGGAACCAGGGTAATTCTTTGGGCATTACTTCATCCAATGTCGATTCGACAATCTCGAACTTTTTCTGGTAAAATGGACGTATTACCTCATCTGATATCTTCCCGAGTTTACCTGACTTAATCGCTAAGGCCGCGATCGCCTGTCCGTAGCGGGAGGAATGAATGCACAAATTTGTCTGAAATGACTCCAACACTCGCAGCAGTTTGGACGGTCCGATCGCCACACCAATCCGTTCTCCTGGCAGTCCCGCCTTTGATAAACTCAGACAATGGACGATATTATCTCCAAATACTGGCGTCATACCCGTGAAGTTCAGGGCCGGATAGGGCGGGCCATAGGCCGAGTCGATGAAGACTGGCACATTAGAGGCGATCGCGCCAATCTTTTTCACCTCATCATCTGTCAAAACATTTCCCGTGGGGTTGCAGGGGCGAGAGAAGATAACGCAACCCGTATTTTCGGTAATTTGCAGTTGACTGAAGTCTGGGCGATACTTGAACCGATGGGATGTCATTTCTATCCTTGGTTTATAGGCATATACTACATCTGGGGTCAAGCTAATCGATCCGTATCCCGTGTAATCTGGACTCAATGGTAACACAATTTCCTTGAGAGTGCCATCCGGAGTATAGCCGCCAAAGACATTCGCCGCAAAAAAATAGATTGATTGACTCCCAGGCGTAATCAAGATATTGCGATCGCCCAGTTCCCACCCGTAGCGCTGGTTAAAATCATCCTTGATCGCCTCAATCAAAGGCTGATATCCTTGAGATAGGCCGTAGCGACAAACCACCTCGCCGTATTCCCGACTAGATAGCAGTTCTGCCGTACAATCACGCCACAACTGCTCTACTTCTGGTAATATAACTGGATTGCCCGCACTCAAATTAATAAAATCCTGCCCTTTACCAGCTTGTAAAGTTTCAATGATATCTTTCATAATTGCCCGCACCCCGCTGAGGTGGGACATCTTCACGCCAAATTGAGTCAGTACAGGTTCCATAGGTTTTTTCTTGTTTTTCTCCTACCGGTTCTTCGAGCTGGGTTTTCCCAGCCGTTTCTCCATTCTAGTATGCTGAGTACATCATACCAATATTTGAGTAAACCTGAGCTAGGATGGTGTTATAGTAACATGACGTCGCAATAATCCGCAGAGGGTTTTAACTGAGTTCTTGCACCATTGGAGATTAGCCTCATGGCTCGCCGTGGGCCACGCGCGTTACCAGGCGGGAGCCAGGTTTCGAGGCTGAAGTGGGTTAAAACCCGTTGGTAGCCCGGACCCCTCGTTCCCACGGCTCTGCCTGGGAACGGGTTCGGGCGGGGAGGTCTCCTACCAACGGGTTTTGACCGCACCCAATGTTAGATTATGTTGGACTACAATATTAAACTAAGCCAGTCCGTCACCGGACCGACTCGTCTCCAAAACCGGACGTGAGACTTTCGCCTCATCCGGCTCCTCAGCTTCAATGTCCCGAATCCGGGTGCGACCCTCATGACTACCGTCCGCAGCCGATTTCTTGTGATGACAGTAATCATGCAGTAACTGTAGGTTGGTATATGAAATACTTTTTCTTTCTCTAATTGCATCCTTATGAGCATAAAATGATTTTCGTAGTTCACTGACACCAGCATGGAGCATCCTATCTCCCGGCTTTTTTTTACTTTTGAGTTTGATTATCTCCTTTTTGAGCTTGCATAAAGACGCGATCGCTGCCGGTTCCTGGCTGGGGTCGATCCTAGACTCAATGTAATCGAGCAGTTGCTCGAAAGATTTCAGGGTTTGCAGGTCCGGTTGCACTCCCGAAAGGTCGATATTTGGAAAATTTGCCGTCATCTTGGCTTCCCAGCTACTATCTAACGGAATTATTATAGCGTATTCTACTAAGCGTGAGGTACAAAATAATCCCGATCGCTTCTGTGTCAAGAGTAATGGCTAAATTTCCAAGAACTGAACCAGAAGTTATTGCCCTCGCTAACGGCTTAATCGCCGGATTAACGACTAACACCACTGTCTATCCCTCACCACCACTGACAATAGAAGAGTTGACAGCTAACCTTAACAAGGTTATCGCCTCCCAAGGTTTGAACCCTCGCTGTCTCGTGGGTAGTGCGAATAGCGCTCCCACGAGATAGCGAAGGCGGGTCATGAGGCAAATCGAGAAGGATAATGCTGTAAAATATCATTGTCAAATATCCACTATTGGCTGAGTCTACTATGCAACCTGCAATCACTGAATTTTACTCTTGGCAGAATTATCGCTGTGCCTACTCCGTGCATTACCCAACTGCCCCCACTGCTGCTACCGGCATTCCCCTACTGTTGATTCATCCCATCGGGGTGGGATTATCGGGGCAGTTTTGGCGCCGATTCTGCTCCCAATGGTATCATCAAGGTCACCGCAATCCCATTTACAATCCGGACTTACTCGGATGCGGTGAAAGCGATATGCCCCGCCTAGCTTACGATCCTACCGATTGGGCAGCTCAGTTGCAACATTTTTTGCAGACTGTCATCCAAAAACCCGCCATTGTCCTCGTCCAAGGTGCCCTCTTACCAGTAGCGATCGCCTTAACCCAAAGCCAACCTAATTTGATTCGAGGACTGGTGTTTGCTGGTCCTCCAGCTTGGCCGATAATGACCAAAAAGTCAAGCCCTTGGCAGCAACGACTGGTCTGGAATCTCTTCTTTGATTCTCCTATTGGTAATGCTTTCTATCGCTACGCCCGCCGTCGGCAATTCTTTGAATCTTTTTCTATACGCCAACTGTTTGCTGATGTCTCCGGAGTCGATGGTTCCTGGTTAGATACCTTGGAAACCGGTGCAGAAAATCCTGCTAGTCGCTATGCCGTGTTTTCCTTTCTCGCTGGGTTTTGGCGACAGGACTACGAAAGCGCGATCGCCGCTATTTCTCAACCCACTTTGGTAGTTGTCGGAGAAATGGCATCAAGTATTAGTCCAGAAGGTAAGACGGAAACACCCGATCGACGTATAGCTGCTTATTTGCAATGCTTGCCAAATGGTCGCGGGGTGAAAATTCCCGGTCGAAATGTGTTACCTTATGAATCAACGGCGGAATTTGTGCGGGCGATAGCCCCATTTGTCGCGGAGTTAAACTAACTCCCGGGAAGAATATCCTGCTGAAAGTAAAGAGAGGATTTATAAAGCACTTGTTCTTGGTGAGTCAGCAGGGTACAATCAGATAAAGGATAAGCTACGCAGGTAACAATGTATCCTGCTGCTATCTCCGACGGACGGAGAAATTTTTGTTCCCTTTGATCCACTTCCCCACTCACTAGCTGGGCCACACAAGCAGAACATTCTCCTTGCTTGCATCCAGAGGGTAAGCGGATCCCCGCCTCCTCTGCTATGTCGAGGATATACTCGTTCTCGGGAACCTCGAACGCGCGAACGCTGCGCGAAAAATCGAGACCAATTTTATCATTCACCAGACGCACTTGATAAGCTGCCATAATATCTCCAGCGGACTTGATTTATCGGGCGATCGCCCCTAAACCAATTGAAACATAGATGTCAAATGGATGTGGTCATGCACCGGATCCCGCGACTGGGGTATCCCACGGGAGATTTCTCTCGTTCCCAGGGTCTCCCTGGGAACAAGCAATCTGAGGCGGAGCCTCTTGTAAGCTTGTGATTTCTGGGACTCCTATGAGCTCCGCCGTCGAGGCCAGGAGGCAGAGCCTCAACGGGGTGTGGTCTTGCGCCCGTTGGTAGGATACGGAGTAGCCCGAACGAGGGGCCCGGCTACATGAAAGAAATTTTGAATTCCGCGCAGCAGCACTAGGCACCGCCCATTTTACCAATTATAGCTGCTGGAGATATGATTGGAAAATGGCAGCGATGAATTGAAGGAGTCACAATTGTGCTCATAGCCCCCAGTCAACCGCAAATAAAAGATAGTTTTGCCATTACTTTTGCCCCCTTGTCCTTAGAAGAAGTCTACGCCTTGGCAGACGATCTAGCCAACGGGGCGGTAGTAGTGATGAGTGGCACGGTACGGAATCAGACGGATGGTAAGCCCGTGGTAGCCTTAGAGTATCAGGCTTACGAACCAATGGCAATTCAGATATTTCGTAACATTGCGGCCCAGATTCGTCATCAATGGCCTGATGTGAATCGGGTGGCGATCCACCATCGCACTGGACGCTTGCAGCTTGGGGAAATTAGCGTCCTGGTAGCTGTGGGTTGTCCCCACCGGGCCGAAGCTTTTGCAGCTTGCCAGTACGCGATCGATACCCTGAAGCACAACGCCCCCATCTGGAAAAAGGAACATTGGGCCGATGGTTCCAGCAGTTGGGTGAGTATTGGAGCTTGTGAAGCGGTTAGTGCTAATTGCTAGTTTCAATTTTTGTAATCTATGTGTATTACAATAGCCAGTTGAAAAGGGAGTTGGTCTCCAAGCTATCCACCCTGTAGAGTGTTGTAGTAAACCAAATCGGGTGTGGCTCAACAATAAAGCTTATCCTCAAACAGGTCTTCACAAGTAACTTGGATGACATCCTTTAGTCCCAGGCTTTCCAAGTAGGAGATCCACCCTTGGGGAGTATTTTCGACTTCTATAATACCCAGGGCCCTGGCCACGTCGGCTATCCAGGGAACGGTGGAGATCCTATATCCCTGCCAATTTACTCCTACGGATAGCCATTCAGGTACAGCGCCTTCGTCAAACTGGGTTGACAGTTTGTAGCTAGCCCGGAAACAATAGATTTGGCTGTTCATGGTTAATTGTTAGCTATTAGCAATACTCTCTTGGAGATTGTAGCTAGAAGCCTGTAAGCGAAACATCCGCGCATAGAGGCCATCATTGGCCATCAGTTGAGCGCGATCGCCCACTTCGACAATGGGACTATTATCTAGCACGACAATGCGATCGGCCAATCGGCTAAGGAAGGCGGCGGTGGGTTCGTCTAAAAGAATATCCATACCATTACGATCGCCTGACGGTCGAGGTCAGCACGGTTGTGGGGGATGAGATAACAGCAGAAACTTATGTTGCCCAACCTGACTGGATAGAAGAGGGTTTACCCTTGGGTCAGGACTATGTCAACCATGTTGTCAATGGTGCCAAAGAAAGTGGTTTGCCTGATGATTATATCCAGAATATTGTACAATGGGAATTATGGAATCAAGGCCAATACTGATACCGGCGTTCCCGAACCTCCCCGGAGACGAAGAATGCCAATTACTAAGGTAGCACCTGTAGTCGGCAGGCGATCGAGGTTGGTCAAATTTTCCAGGACAATTTTCTGCTCTCGAAGTACCAGCTTATTAATAGAGAACGTGCTGTCTACTGCGGGGTCTACTCCGTGGGTGTCAATTCCAACTCCGGCAATGCCTCTTTCTGCTAGCATAAAGCAGGTGGCTTCACTCCCGAATCCGGGAAATTGCGGCAAAAATGCTCCGGCATCCCCCCACTTGTTTTGCCAACCCGTGTATAATAGGACAATACTGCCGACGGGGATGCGATCGTGCTTGGCTTCCCAACTGAGAATGTCATCTTTGGTTAAGGCATAATCGGGATTAGCCGCAGCGCGATCGCAGATATCGATGGCCACAGCTGGGACAACCAGGGATTTGGCGGGATAGCGATCGATTCCGGGACCATCGGGATAAAAACTCTTGGGTGCATTCATGTGAGTGCCGCTATGTTCTCCCATGGAGAAGCGGCGCAGATAGTAACCATCTTGGTTTAACTCAGCGACTGACTCAAATTCAACGGGGGGATCCCCCGGCCATCGGGGAATGTTGGGGTCGATAATATGGCTGAGGTCTATTACCTGAGAGTAACTGATGGTTTCGATCCTGTTGGAGTTGGAGTTCATCGCGGTAATGGGTTGAGTTATTCCACAATTGCTATCTAGATTATGCTAACATATTAGCATGGGTATTTCATTTTTGAGTGTGAATCAAAAATGATGCCAGATGATTGACAAGAAAAGAAACAGCCAATGCAGGATATCAAGGAAGTAGTTGCCCAAGCTGCCCAGCACCTAACGGGGCAAGAAGATTTTCCGGGGGCCGCAAGTTGGTATATAGGTAGCAAAGTTGTCAAAGCAGATATAATTGAGTTCTTGCAGGATGCAGCTACTCGTTTTCCCCAGGTTAAGGTTTCTAGTAAGGATAGCAAAGATTGGTTGATTGCCACCCTGCTAGAACATCCTCAACTATGGGATAGTTTTTTCCAGAGGTTTAACCAAGCTTTGGCCCTGCATCCTCCGGATGTTGAGTATATTTTGCAATGTTCTCGAACGGAACGCAAGCGTTGGGAGTCGGAAGGCAAACTGCCTGTGGTCGGTTCTGATTCTGTCAGGAAGCATGGGCAGGATTTGGTTTTCTCTCTGTTCGATTTTAGGGCGATCGCCCGGCTGTCTCCAGAGGAGATTGCAGCTTGGCGCAAGACTCACGCATTGCTGCTGAAACGTTCTCGCAAAATCGGCGCATATAAGGCCAAGGAAACTAAGGTAAAACATAACCGGGCTCGTTTAGAATTTGGTTTAACTTGGCAAGAACTGTGCGAACAATGGGAAATTCGAGATGCTGCTGCTGCACCAGTGCTGAAGCTAGCTTATTGGTGTGTCTGGGTTTCTCGGTGGGCGAAGGAATATCAGATCCGGGCTCATCGCGCTAGGAAATATGCCGACCAGTATCGGGCTAAATCACGGGAATATTATCAACTGAAGCATGAAATTGTGCGCGTTTTGGTGCGGTCTCCTTATGCCCAGTTAAGTTTTTATCGCCCCGATCGCCCTCATAAAATTATTTGGGACGATCTGGATTTTGATGATGAATATGATGAACCCGATCGCTTTTACGACCGACTCCGGGAACCAGTGCGTCAAATTAAAGATTACTACTCTCTGTATTATTTATCCGTCGCTTCCGATCGCATTGCCGATGTCAGGTTTTCTTTCCACACCCCCTATCCGATCGGGAAAAAGTTCTTGCCTGTTCCGAATAGTTTGCCGCAAGTGAAGCATTCGGAACAAGAAGGAATATTCCGGTTTGGGCGGGTGCTGTTTGATAAGGAAAAGATTACTCACGGCGAAAAAATGACCTGTAAGCAAGCGGAATTTTATTTAGATTTATTGCAACATAAATATGCTGCCATTGACAAGCTTAATTAATATTTTTGTTCGGCAATTATGGCAGCAGCAGATTTAATTGGGTCGAGCAAATATAAGGGCAAATGCCACATATTTAGACGGTGACCTTTGGCATCAGAACTGGGTCCGTGATAGTCACTACCGCCAGTCTTTAGTAACCCATGCTGGAGACAGAAACTTTCTAAATGTTCGATCTGAGTGGGAGTATGGTTGGGGTGATAAACTTCTATGCCCATCAAACCATCTGCTAGCATTTCCAAAAGCACTGCTTCGACTTTGCCCCCTCGAAATAAGTAGGGATGAGCCCATACTGGCACGGCCCCACATCGAATTAATAGGTTGATGCCTTCAGAGATGGAAAATTTCTCGTAAGGAACGTAAGCGGGACCGTTATCCCTCAACAGGCGATCGAATGCTTCGTCTATAGACCGAACGTGACCTGCTTGCACCAGGGCCGCTGCCAGATGAGGTCGTCCGGGTGCCATACCCGGAGCCATTTCTGGTAAGGTAATGGGATAGCCTAATGTTGATAATTTTGCTATCATTTGTTGAGCGCGGCGATGGCGTGCTTGCAAGCGTTCCTGCAAAAGGACGCGCAGTTTTTTCCGGTCTGGATAAAAGCCTAAAATATGCAGGGCACAGTTATTATGTACGGTACTCAGTTCCAGACCGGGAATAATTTCGATATTGTATGCAGTCCCGGCGGCAAATGCTTCATCCCAACCATTTAAGGTATCGTGGTCCGTAACCGCGAGGGCCCGAACTCCGGCATTAGCTGCGGCGGCGACCAGTTCACTGGGCGATAGGGTACCGTCGGAGTAGGTGCTGTGGCAGTGCAGTTCTAACATGCTGATTTCCTATGATATTGTAGAAGTTGCAGAGGGGCGATCGAGTCCCTGTTTGATCCAGTTTATACATGCTTGTTCCGATGGGAACAGCTTGGGGGCGGCAATATTTCTCAAGCTGTCGGGGGGATAATGATCGTAAAAATATTTTCCGCATTGTTGGTAGATGATAATTAGATTGTGGCGATAGGTATATCGAGATTTGAAATAATCTACCTGACTGAGGACATCTGTATGGCGATCGAGATGTTCTTTAGCAATTTCAATCAAGCTAGCAATGCCACCGGAATAGATGCCAGCGGGATTTTCCGATTTATGGAATTTACCTTTATGTCCCAGATCGGATACTAGCTTATAGGAGTAGATGGAGTAACCGTCCGCCATGCCAAACACAAAGGGGACGATCAGATGTCCCCGATGGGAAACTGAATTTTCGTAAATCAACCTATTCATGGTGCTTTTTGTGGTATAATAACACGGGTTTGTAGTAATACCATTTGTCTTCCCTGTCAGCCCGCCGGGGGTTCAAACCCCCGCGTCATAGCTATAGTCAGTTAAAACTGATATCTTGCACCATTCTCAATTTTCTCAATTGGTCTCATGGCCCGCCGTGGGTTCAAACCCACGGCTAATAGCTTAAGTGGGTTAAAACCCACTGGCGGACGCTTTTAAACAGAGGCTGCTTGTTGCGACAGGTGCAAGATATGAGTTAAAACAGACTAAAAATATAATGTTCAAGAAATTATAGCATTGTTTTTCCCAAATGGTATGAAATACACCCGCTGGACTATGAAAGCTGTTCGGGATCGATTCCTTGTTGGCGCAGTCGCGCTATCAAATATTGATAGCGCTGTTGTTCCTGTTCCAATTGAGTAATTGCTTCCAAAGCCCGTTGGCGTTCCTGTTCTGCCCGTTGGTGTTCCTGTTCTGCCCGTTGGTGTTCCCGTTCTGCCCGTTGGTGTTCCTGTTCGCGGAGTCGATCCAGTTCAACGGGAGTGAGGAACTTGCGCCCATCAGGACGATAAATTTCCAGGCCGTTTGATGTCAGTTCAAACCTGATTCCCAACCGGGGACTAACCCAACCATTCATCTGGCGAATCTCTTCTAAGCTTCCCCCAGAACGCTGCAACCCATCTAAGCACATCCTCTCTGGGTCATAGATGTAATATTCCTGGACTCCATAGCGTTCGTAAAAGCCGAGTTTCCTGGTCATTTCTTTGAGTCGGTTGCCCGGAGATAGAATTTCAAACACCACCTGGGGGGCGATGTTATCTTCTTCCCACTGTCTGTAGGAACCTCTGTCTCCTTTTGGCCTGCCAAAGACAACCATCACATCGGGTGCTTGCCGAATTGTGTTATCTCCCTCAACCGGATACCATAATAGATCCCCCGCGACAAACAAATCGTCGATCGGGGCAAACAAGATTTCCAAGTTTTCTTTGACGATCACAATCCAGCGGAATTGTTTGGTATTATCAGCCATTGGTTGACCGTCACTATCGGGATATATTATTTCTGGTTTTTTCTCAGCGAGGACTTCTTGTACCTGTACCATCGGTGCTTTACCTCCAGCGGACTTTGGTCATGAATATTGCCAAAGCTATCCATTCCTCTTATAATATAACATATAAATCCTCCCCGATCGACCAAATCTATTTTTTCTCACCGTTGTTTATGTCTAGCATTTTCTTCCCCCCGGAAGTTACCCAACTGACTGAGTCTACTTCTATTACTCTGGCCCAAAGGATCCAGTGTCAGCCGATCGCCACGAACGATCGGCCAATTTCGACCGCCTACCTGCATGAGGGGAAAGGGGGCACCCCGATTTTATTATTGCACGGTTTTGACAGTTCGGTGATGGAATTCCGCCGCCTTCTCCCCCTACTGGCCCCTGCGAATGAAACTTGGGCGATCGACTTGTTAGGTTTCGGCTTTACGGAACGCATTCCGGGCATTACCCCAGAAACCATTAAAGCACATCTCTATGCTTGTTGGCAAAGTTTAATCGATCGGCCAGTAATTTTGGTGGGGGTGTCCATGGGCGGTGCTGCTGCGATCGATTTTAGCATCACTTACCCGGAAGCTGTCAAAAAGCTAGTACTAATTGACAGTGCGGGGTTTGCTAAAGCCCCCGCAATGCAGGGATTTTGGTTGACTCCCTTGGTCTACCTGGGGGCGGAATTTCTGCGTCAGCCCAAGGTGCGCGAGTATGTCAGTAAAAAGGCTTACTATGACCGGAAGTTTGCTTCCTCTGATGCTAATTTATGTGCATCCCTACACCTGAAAATGCCCAATTGGCGTCAAGGTATGGTAGACTTTACTAAGACGGGTGGTTACGGCTTTTTGGCCGATCGCATTTCGGAAGTTAAGCAGGAGACCTTGATTTTGTGGGGAGACTCGGATAAGATTTTGGGAACCTCCGATGCGGAAAGGTTCCAGAGGGCGATCGGGGGTTCAAAACTGATCTGGATCGAAGAGTGCGGTCACGTACCGCACCTGGAGAAGCCGGAAATTACTGCCAAGCACATTCTCGCCTTCCGCGATTAAAAGGAAAGCAGACCCTTACTTTCTAGATAATGTTTTCAGTGGGTTTTAACCCACTTAAGCCTCGTTACCTGGCTCCCGCCTGGTAACGCGGGGGTTTGAACCCACGGCGGGCCAGGAGACTCATAAAATGAATTCCAAGAATAAATTAATTCTCGCTCTCGACTTTGGAGGCACTAAACATGCAGCCGCGATCGTCCACAGCGGAGACAGAAAGTGGCAGAAAGGTCGCCGCGCCCTTTCTCCTCCCTTCGCTGGTGCTACCGTCGATCGCGAAATTATGCGATCGCTCATCCACCAGTTGCTGCAAGGAGAAAAACCAGGGGCGATCGGGGTAAGTTTTGGGGGACCGGTAGACGCCACCACGGGCACAGTACGGCTTTCCCATCACGTCCCGGGTTGGGAAAATACTCCCCTGCGGGAACTCTTAGAAACCGAATATGGCGCACCGGTCAGGGTAGACAATGACGCCAATGTAGCAGCATTAGGAGAATATCGGTTTGGGGCGGGAAAGGGTTACGAGAGCATGTTTTATATTACCATCAGTACGGGAGTAGGAGGGGGATGGATTCTGAATGGACGCCCTTGGCGGGGTGCTGATGGCATGGCAGGAGAAATAGGTCATATAGTAGTCGATCCAGAAGGTCCAAAATGCTTGTGTGGGAAGCGCGGATGTGTGGAACGTTTCGCTTCGGGACCATATATTGCCCAATCAGCGCAGCAGTTTTTGCAGCAGCAACCATATCGAGGAGAAATACTGCGAAATTTGGCAGCAAATAATTTGTCAGAGATAACTGCACAATTAGTAAGTAAAGCGGCAGACCAAGGAGACGATATAGCTAGTGAAGTATTAGAAGTAGCAGGATGGGCCCTAGGAGTAGGTATTGGGAATGTGGCAAATTTGATCAATCCGCAGCTTTTTGTATTGGGGGGAGGCGTGACGAAAGCAGGGGCAAAGTTTTGGTCAGCAGTGCGTCGGGTGGCCCGGAAGACTGCTTTACCAGAAGTTAATTTTGAAATTGTTCCTGCTGCTTTGTCAGATGAAGCCCCCCTGTGGGGTGCGGTGGCATTGGCAGAAGATTTACTTTGACGATCGCCCTCACCCTAAAGGGTGGGGCTACACAAACAAAGCAGTGTCATTGCGAGCGCAGCGCGGCAACCTTCCTGCGCGGGCTAGATGACAAAAGTGAGATTTTACCTGATATATTATAATTATCCCATTTTGTAAAAATATGCTACATTTTTACGCATTATTCTATTAGTCGGTTTTAACCGACTTTAGCTATTAGCCGGGGGTTTGAACCCCCGGCGGGCTGACAGCGAAGTGAGAGATATCGTGAGGGACATTATGACAATAATCATCCAGGCAAATACATTAACATTACAGGATGTTAAGGAACAATTTAGCCTCCAGAAGATTGATGACGAAGATTTTTTCCCCGAATGGCAATATAATTTGCCACAGGTGACTAAGGCGGAAAAAGAATGGCTCGATCGGGTGAAAGCAGATTTTCTCTCTCTAGAAGAGTACCCCTTCCACGAAGAAATTGTCAAACTGGCTGTCCTAAGTCCTTTGCTGTCCTTAGCAGGTTTTTTTCGTCATCCTTTTCACCTAGATGCCGAGGTAATAGTTGAGGCTGAAGATGAGGGAAAAATGGTACGCGGGAGTATTGATGTGTTGATTTTACGGCAAGATTTTTGGGTAACATTAATAGAGGCAAAAAATCAACAGTTTAGTCTGGTGAAAGCTTTGCCGCAAGCTTTGTTTTATATGCTGAAAAATCCTCATCCTGAGAAACCCACCTTTGGCTTGATGACGAATGGCAGTCATTTCACCTTTATCAAACTGACTCGGCAGGATACTCCTAAGTACGGGTTGTCTGAAGAGTTTAGTTTGTATCGCCGGGGTAATGAGTTATACCGGGTTTTGAGTATTTTGAGGCGGTTTGCAGATTTATAAACGGGCGATCGGGTGTATCTCAATCATGGTATAAGACAAGAGGCTCCGCCTCAGAGTGCTCGTTCCCTGGGAACGAGGAAAACGAGGAAAACGAGGAAAAATAAGACAAACCCCTCGTGACCAGGGTCTCCCTGGTTACGCCCGGTTGAGGCTCTGCCTCCAGAACTACATACCTCATTTAAGGAATTTGGTTGCTACTGACAAGAGGCTCCGCCTCAGAGTACTCGTTCCCTGGGAACGAGGAAAACGAGGAAAACGAGGAAAAATAAGACAAACCCCTCGTGACCAGGGTCTCCCTGGTCACGCTCGGTTGAGGCTCTGCCTCCAGAACTACATACCTCATTTAAGGAATTTGGTTGCTACTGACAAGAGGCTCCGCCTCAGAGTGCTCGTTCCCTGGGAACGAGGAAAATTATCAACGGGCGATCGGGTGTATCTCAATCATGGTATAAGACAAGAGGCTCCGCCTCAGAGTGCTCGTTCCCTGGGAACGAGGAAAACGAGGAAAACGAGGAAAAATAAGACAAACCCCTCGTGACCAGGGTCTCCCTGGTTACGCCCGGTTGAGGCTCTGCCTCCAGAACTACATACCTCATTTAAGGAATTTGGTTGCTACTGACAAGAGGCTCCGCCTCAGAGTACTCGTTCCCTGGGAACGAGGAAAACGAGGAAAACGAGGAAAAATAAGACAAACCCCTCGTGACCAGGGTCTCCCTGGTCACGCTCGGTTGAGGCTCTGCCTCCAGAACTACATACCTCATTTAAGGAATTTGGTTGCTACTGACAAGAGGCTCCGCCTCAGAGTGCTCGTTCCCTGGGAACGAGGAAAATTATCAACGGGCGATCGGGTGTATCTCAATCATGGTATAAGACAAGAGGCTCCGCCTCAGAGTGCTCGTTCCCTGGGAACGAGGAAAACGAGGAAAACGAGGAAAAATAAGACAAACCCCTCGTGACCAGGGTCTCCCTGGTTACGCCCGGTTGAGGCTCTGCCTCCAGAACGAGGAAAATGGTCAGGTTGGGTAGAGCGCTAGCTCTACCCAACCTACATATTATGACTACATTCTAAGCCCTGAAATTACCTGTCATCTTGCTGGTGGGCGGTGCCCACCCTACAGAGACATTCTATTCTCGAAATTGCTGCTGCTGCTTCCTCTTCATCTTCAGCTTGCTTCGCATGGTAATGGACTAAATGTAGCGGTTTGATGTACTCTATTTCTTGCCATTCCGCTTCCGGTTTGAGGGGAATATTCAAGAAATATTTGTATGCTTGACGATGGGCTGCGCGCAGGTTTTCGGGATTTTTCCATAACATTATTTCGCCCTTGGCCCGCAGGAGGGGATGCAGTTGAAAAGATCTGATTTCGGGGTGATATTCTAATAAATGTCGGCGTTTGAGGGCGCGGATGATATCTTCTTTCAATTCATACAAACTCACTTCTGGCATCTGAGCAGCAATGGCGCCACAGTCCAGGGAATATTCTGCCGTTTGATAGATGGAAATGCGGCCCAGACATGTCCGTTCTATGTCGCTGAGACGCGCTATAATTTCATCTGTCAGCTTTTCTAGCTCCCGAATTAGCAGCCAGTCTCTATCCTGCAAAAACTTGCCGACGTTGCCAGCAAATTCCAAGTCATTGATAATTAAGGTGGCTAGCTGTTCTAAGGCTTGGGGATGCCCTTGATAGCCTGTAGCTAGTCGTGCTAATTCTGTGTCTGAGGCGGTCAGGTGAAAAGTTTGCAGCAGGGCAATGGCAGCTTCTGGTTGCAGTCCTGTCAGGGGCAGTTCCCGGATGAGAGTAGGGGGCATTTCGGCTATGCTTTCCCGACTGATAAAGAGGATCTTGCTCTGATGTTCCGTTACTACCAGTTCTCGGAATAACCATTTATATTCGACACAGTCATTGGCAATATATCCCGCCGTGCTGGCGACGCGGCTTTGCAAGACTGTCTCGACGCTATCGAAAAGCAAAGCCTTGTGCCGCCAGGGCATGACTCTCGTACTCGGTGGCATGAGGAAGTTACTTCAGGAACTGAACAATTACCCCAAGGAATAACTCAGTCACAAAGCGAAAATAACTCAGTCACAGAGGGGCATGACTGAGTTATTCCACGATCGAATATATCTATCATTAAGGGGCGATCGCTTTGGCTTCGATGTCTAAAGCGCGCTCCATGTCCCCGGTCCAGATCGATGTCTCGGGGGAGCTTGATGTCTGGAGGACGCACTTCGATGCTTGGAGGACATCGTAGCCGCCCCCCACCTAAAGGGTGGGACTACATGAACAAAGCATGGTTGCGCAGCCGATCGCGGTACCAACATCAACATTGATTTGACCCGAAAGTCAACTGACACGCTGACTTGTGCCCCTACTACATATTGTGTAACATTGGTCCGACGCGATCGCCTGACATTCTGTTAACAATTTCATCTTTGAATAGGGAAACCCGCTAGCGCGGGTTTTCTTTTTGTAGACGCGACTGGTGGTCCAGATGGCTTTTCTGCTGGAAAAAGGGTGCGATCGCGCGATCGTCTTGTAGGGGCGAAGCATTGCGGCGATCGGAAAACGCTCATTACCAACCATTTAACTAACGCAATGCTTCGCCCCCACCCCGCGACAAAGGAATTCCACCTTCGTTCGATCATATCCCTTGCCTGGTTTTGCTTCGGGGGCCGGGCGAAGCATTTGGATAGAAAAATATTGGTTTATCCCAATCACCGATCGCCCAAATGCTTCGCCCCTACAGCTTCTGGTGTTACCGATAACTTTTATGCTGAATAAAGGGTGCGATCGCGCGATCGGGCGCAGCGACTGTCTACTTACACCCCCCACGCACCGATCTCGCACCATTTTCAATTCGGTGCCGTGACCTCGTCTGGTGTCCCGATCGGGCGCGACCCGTGCTTCGCCCTTTTCTGGCATCGCCTTATATGGTATACTATAGAGCAGATGCGCGATAGAACCAAAAATGACATTCGATATTTTCTTTATAGTTCCGACACCGCTGGGCTTTACCGTTCGCACCACAGTTTACTACTGGGACTTATTACCACCAACAAGCATCCCATAATGCTGGGTAGAGAAGTTGACGTGCAGGAAACATTGCGCATGCCTGATGAAATTTGTCGGAGTCGAGAAGACCCACAGGTATATCTTTTTTATCGATTGGAACGTCCTAAGCGGTGGCTATGCGCGGTTGCCAAGCGCCTCAACGGCGAAGGTTTTTTGATTACTGCTTATCCCACCGATGCAATTAAGGAAGGCGAACAAATATGGGTCAAGTAAAAATTATTCACGATCGGATTGGCAATACCCTGACGGTTTGGTGGGGAAATCCACAAAATGAATATGTTTGCGAAGAAACGGGGAATGGTGTTATTCAGATGAAAGACCGCAATGGGCAAGTCATTGGTTTTGAAAAGCTTTATTTCCAAGTGGATGATTCTGAACCCTTGCAGTGTACTTTGTCAACAGTCGAGATTTGAATGGTAAAAGTAGGGTGGGCACCGCCCACCAATGCGCAACAGACTGCGGGGAGGTTTCACCAGCAGTTAAGAAACCCGGTATGGAAAAAAACCGGGTTTCTTAATTCATCCCCCACCGCAAGCGCGATCGCCTTTCATTCTGTTAACAATTTCATCTTTGAATAGGAAAACCCGCCAGGGCGGGTTTTCTTTTTGTAGACGCGACTGGTGGTCCAGATGGCTTTTCTGCTGGAAAAAGGGTGCGATCGGCCTTTTATTTTAGTTCTCCCTTACCGACTAATTCAGCCACTAATGGCTTTGACTGTGACAGACGACTCACAGCCAAGATAGAAAATCCTAAAATATTACCTTCTCGATCCACCATTTCCATGACGGCATCGTTGTTTGTTTCCCGCATATAACCCGGCTTATCTGAAAAAATAACTTCCAGATAGTCTCCTTCTTTGTCATACCAAACTTTTACATTTGAGGCCATACTTGTTCTCCTTTTTTGATTTGATCGGTTAAATAGGACGTGAGGATAAAAGCATCCTCTTCACTGTACTTGACTACCACACACAGCCATTTATCGCCTACTTCTGTTCCAGTATAATATCGATAGCTCAAAAGAACAGCTTCGTCAGTTCTCGATTTTCTTACCTGTTCTGGATTTTGCAATGTCGCCTCAATTGCTGGTTCCATACCGGACATTTGAGGACGTTGTAGAATGTGTGTCAATCGCTCCTCTGTTAATCTTACCTGGCGACCCAGATAATCTGTTAAGATTTTCATGTCATTCGTTACTATATTCTATCACAGTAACACCGCCTCTTGCAACACCAGATCGCGGATGCGAGTTTTCAAACCATTTTCCGTCACCACATCCACCTTTCTCCCCAGCAAGCTTTCCAGATCGCGAATTAATCGTACTGGAAACCAAGGACTGAGATTTTCTCCTAAATCTATCAAAAAATCTACATCACTATCCGCATCAGCTTCTCCCCCAGCTTCTAGCTACCGAACCAAAAACCCGCACATTTATAGCGCCATGTTTGGCCGCTATTTCCAGGATTTTTTCTCGCTTTTCTTTCAGCAGTTCCTCAATTTCCATTATCCGATATCCTCTATTAGCACGGCTATTTTGACTACATGTCCATCTTAGCACACAACCCACTTTTTAGGCAAGCGATCGGCAATTATTAATCATGAGAGCCGAGATGGAATAAGATCCAGAAACCCTGGGATATGAGATGCTTATTCTGGCTCTACGACTGGTGATAGAGATGGCTTTTCTGCTGGGAAAAGAGTGCGATCGCCCTATGGAAACAAGTCCCGCACTCTCAAGGAACCCACAGTCCGACTGTTAACAATTTCATCTTTGAATAGGGAAACCCGCTAGCGCGGGTTTTCTTTTTGTAGACGCGACTGGTGTTCCAGATGGCTTTTCTGCTGGAAAAAGGGTGCGATCGCCTTCCGTTATATTAACAAAACCACGTCCGAGGGTAGGTGTACGGCATCAGATAACTATGCGATCGCACCCGAAAATTAACGCTCCGCCGTGCCCCGACGCGATCCGATCGCAATACCCATCCGGGGCACGGCAATAGATAGATCCGCGATCGGATCCGAAAATCAACTGACACGCTGACGCTGTGCCCCTACTACATATTCTGGAGAAAGGGTGCGATCGCGCGATCGTCTTGTAGGGGCGCTAGCGCAGCAGCTAGCATTGCGGCGATCGAAAAAAGCATTGCCCAAGTTTCAAAAACGCGCTTAACCCTTGCGCTGTGGGAATTTTGCTCTCTCTTTTTCAAACTACGGACTACTTACACCCCACGCACCGATCTCGCAGTCTGGTGTCCCGATCGGGCGCGACCCGTGTTTTGTTCTTTTCTGGCATCGCCTTATGTGGTATACTATAGAGCAGATGCGCGATAGAACCAAAAATGACATTCGATATTTTCTTTATAGTTCCGATACCACTGGGCTTTACCGTTCGCATCACAGTTTACTACTGGGATTAATACCACCTCGATCGTCCCATAATGCTGGGTAGATGGTTGGGTAATGGTTACGTAATGCGGGAGTATTGGCCTGCCCGGAGCGGCCATGCGACATAATCCCTTGCTCAAAGCGTTCAGTGAGTGGGTTGCGCTCGTCGTGGCAAGGTAAAGATGCTCTTCTTTGGAGCGGTGATGCGTAAGTTGTTACATATGGCTTTTGGAATATTAAAATCAGCCCTTTGACCCGATTTTTTTATCGGCAACCCCTTGACAGTTCGACACAGTATCTACAATAATGGTCAGGTCAAGATATTTGATAATTTCTGTTAGCATCTCGATGTTGAATTAAGAAACCGGGTTTCGGGGTCGCGCCATTAGATCGTCGCCCTCAAGCATCCATCAGCAAAGGGCGCAGGAAATAAAAGCGATCGCCCTTCCTACCCAAATAACCTGTTAGCGGCGACGAAAGCTCAATCAAAATTTCCTGCAGTTGTTCTGGGGTTAATGACTGAGGCGGGTTAGAACTAAAATAAGCACCATGTAAAGTTTCTACACCCGCACTATCAGACTTTGAGTTTTCCAGGTAGTTTTTCACTAACTCCACGAGGCGCGATCGCAACTCTATTTCGCCGCGCACCTGTTGCAGATATTGTGCCACCTGTTCGTCAGCCAAACCATAAGCACTTTGGAAGCATTCCTTAAGCTTTATCAAATCAATACAACCTGGATACTTGGCTTGCATTTCTACCATACGTTGCAGAATTTCCGGACTAATCACGCTTATTTTGTTCCCCTCAGCAGTTTGGCGAGCATCTGGCGTTAGTTCCCCAGCGGCGATAATTAACTTAACACAATCATCATAGCTTTCCTGAAGGTGCTTATAGCCCAGCTTAATTAACTGTGCAGCCGTTCCATCCGGCACCTTTGTGGTTTTAGTTGCTTTACATTCTCCCACCACAGGATAAGGAGATGCACAATAAAAGTCTAAACCCCCAGCGCCCCCCGTTGCCTCTGGGTCCAGACTGATTTGGGGATTTGTGTTATCATTAGAAAAGCCCAGCAGAATCAAACCTTTGCGGACTAGCTTTTCAAACTCATTGCCATCGCTAGAATTGCCCACAGCGGCAATTTGCTGAATCCAATCTAAATCCCGATCTGGTTCCCGCGTTACCGTCTCCCTAGTCCCTCTCAAAAATACGTTAATATCCGACTGTAGCTGTCCAGCAGCCGAGTTATCACAGTCAATTTCCGAAACTTGCAGTTCCAACAGCTCCAAGTCCCTATGAGGATGAACCTCTCCCGCCAACAAAAGAGCTTTACGCCTGTTAAAACTGGCTTCCGAGACCACTGGAATATCCGTAGTATTTGCGATCGTCATTACATCCTCCGACTGAGGGAAGAAGAAAGGAGCTGGTTTAGGTGGCACATTAACCAGACAAGGACTGGACAAACGATAGACTCGCAAAAACAACAGCTTGAGAACTTGATGCTGTTCAAACATATATTCCAAGGCACTCAAATTCCAGACCGTTGACGAAGCAATCTGAGGTAAAAGATGCTTTTGCTCTGGCGTAACATGCCAATGTTCTTCGCAACGTCCCCAAACCTCAATTTGGAGGGGATAGGTTTGACATTTTGCTAATGACCTCTCAACCTTAATTAAATATTCCGGCTGATAGTATTGCTCCCAACTTAGATTATCTGGCAGTTGCTGACTGGGATAAAGCCAGAATATTTCGCCATTCTTCCTGTAATGTTTGAACGGCACGGCAATTAGCCGGCCCGAGGTCAGCATTTCCACATCAAAAGCTGACAGTTGAATTCCTCTGCTGATTTTGATACTCATCTTTACCCATCCCTGAGAATCTGATGAATTAGTTGATTGTCAACCTCTAATTTTAACTCCTTGACGAGATTGCTTACCTCCTCTTTTGCAAATCCATGTTCCTCTGCTTCATCGTAGATTCTCTTGAGCGCAACTAAAGGCAAGATTCCTTCTCGTTCCCAAAGAACCACTTTTCCGCCTTTTTCCGCCACCAGTTCCTGCTCTAGCTGTTTACCTTTCTTCCATTTTTTCGGCACTTCATGATAACGCAATAAACAACTACGGGTTATCTGATGTTTTTCGTAGTCCAGCAGTCGCTTCATCACTGCATTAAAGGTATGCCCATTTTCAGTTTCACAAACTTTTACCCCAATTTTCACTTGCTTTTGACGAAATTGATCGTACCCAGATATAGTGAACTGGATATCGTGGGATGAACTATTAACCTCTTCAACTCGATCGACGACCACGAAGGCCGTTCCTCCTTCAGGAAGCATTCTGATGTTCTGAGCGATAATTGCTGCTAGATTGTCATCAGCCAGATGGTAATCATCCTTCATGGTATCATTAACTCGTTCGAGGATGTCATGATAAATATCCCGAAATTTTTTCGGGATATTGTCTCCTTCATTTCTGACTAAGCTTTGACTATCAACTCCTACTGAATCAAATATTTTGGCGCACTCTTCCAGAACAGAACGAACTCCGGCACCTTCCCTGGCAATATTCCTTATTTTACTTGACTCTAAAGGATATAAATCAGGATAGTCCTGGACCTGGAGATTATGCTTTTGGTAAAACCAATTCAACCTGCTTTGGACAATCTCTATCATCTGTTCGTCAGTGGGAGGTTTGGCCATTACCGACCGTTGACCCACCCGATCGGGGATCCCACTTCCCATTTGCTTAATTTCCCTCCAGGTATCGCTGATGACGCAACACAGAACAATTAAATTACTGCACTGCATATAAATGCGATCGATACACCTAGCCACTGTTTGTGCGGGACTATCTCCCGTCTCAATATCCGGTTCGGCACTATCTAACTGGTCAAAGCAAATCAGTACAGGTAGTGCCGCAACTTCAGCAACTTTGCAGATCTGCTCCATCATCCAGATAGACCTTTCATCCTGTACTTCTGTTGAATATTCGGGCAAACCCAGTAAATCTTTAATATTGGGGTGATCTTCCCCTTTAATCCATGCTAACGCTGCCTGGGCGTAGCGATCGTTCTTGAACAGCAAGAATAAGACTGCCTTGACAAAATCAGGATCTAGTTCCGGTTTAATTTCCACAATACAATCAACCAGATCCATCATCCAATCGAGCAAATTGTCCTTGGCGATCTTTTTCTTAATGTATTTTCTGAGGTTTTCTGGTTGCTCAACAAGTTCCAAGTATTCTTGATACTCCTGTTCAAATTCCGTGCCTTTTAAGGTAGCGATGACTGCGGTAGACAGCTTCTGCCATTGACTGGCACCCTGTCGATCTTGATGCTTGAAACTCTCGCACAGATAAAACCGGACATGAGAGTTAATCAGACGGGGATTTAGAGTGGGGGGTATGTAGGCAAATACCGCTCCCCCTTCCCTTTCAATATTTTTCCAGAGCCGATGGATGGCATGGCTTTTTCCCGTTCCGCGATCGCCCTGGATGGCAACGCCAATTTTACTGGAATCCTGTTGGCGCACCTCAGCAATTGCCTGGTATATTGTTTCATCAATATCCCGATTCAGGTTAGGAAGGTCAGTCAACACATCACCCCAAACCTCTCGATCGGAGATCACCGTTTCCAGTCGAAAAGGATTAGGTCCTTGCTGGCGGGCCTCGGCAAATAGCTTATAGATATCGCTCATGTTTTCTCTCCGCAGTTCAAGATGGTTGGCTAGCGTAAAACAAAAGTCCTCGGACTTCACTGGTAATTGAATCTTGCTTCTGGTCATCAGTAGCTCCACGGGCCTCACCGCTTTGCAGATAGAACAACTTCTGCGCCTGCATTTCCATTATCCACTCGTTAAATTCCTCGCGACCGACGGCCTCTCCTAGTTCCCGACGCAGATGCCAAATGGGGACAAGTCCGCTGTAGTTGTAACCAATGTCGAGCTTCTCGAATAGGGCCAGGACTTTCGACTGGAAGTCTTCATAAGAGGCGATCGCCCCCTCTTTGGCTTCCACTTTCTCTGTCACCAGCGCAGTCGGGACATTAGCATCGGACTGGCGATACCAGTCCAGCACCGCATTCACCACCTTTGAGCCAACTTGATTGCCCTCAAAGCTGAACTCCGGGTTTTTCAGTCCTTCCCCGAGAATTTGCTTACCTTTCTCTGTCAGGGACACCTTCGCCACTCGGTTTTCCGTGACGATCGCGATCGCCCCAGCTTCGAGTAGTTCTTGTAAAATGCCCTTATAGTCTCCAGCCTTCTCCCTACTCCGCTTACTTTTCTGAATCAGTTCACTTTTCTTGACTTCCTCGCGATCCTGTTCCATTGCCCACAATGTCAGCAGGACGCGGGTTTTGACTTGTAATGGAGTGCCTTGTATACCTGTCGTTGATGCCATATCACTTTTCTTGCTTGATTGTTTTAGTATAAACTAACCATAATCCATCTGAACTGGTTTGTGAACTGAGTCAAGTCTCAAAACCGTTCGTAGTAAGCACTTTAGTGCTTTCCAGGCGCGAAAGCGCCTCGCCGTTCGTAGTAAGCACTTTAGTGCTTCCCAGGCGCGAAAGCGCCTCGCCCCAGACTTGCTGTCTGTGGGCTTTGGCCATCAATTTACTCAAATATTTCCAACTGGTCGATGCGCAACCAAATATTCGACGTCGGCACGAACCCAAACTTTACCAAGGCATAGTCTCCCCGCGTATCCATCACCTCGCCTTTAGTTATTACACTAAGCCAGTCCGTCACCGGACCGACTCGTCTTCAGAACCGGACGTGAGACTTTCACCTCATCCGGCTCCTCAGTTTCGTCATCCTTGTCATGGATACGGCCTTTGCTACCATCTCTGGCAGACTTATAGTCGTGGCAATAATCGTGTAGCAACTGTAGGTTTGCATACCAGTCCTTACCTCCCCTTGAGGTTGGCAGGATATGGTCCACTTCCCATTTGTCACCATCCTTGAACGTTAGTCCGCATAGCCTGCACTTGCCATCCTGCCTCTTGAGCAGCTTTATTATTCTTGTGCTTACATCTGGGCTCTTCCGTAATCTTTGGCTCCAATAGACTAGGTTACCGTCGAAAGGGCTAGCTGTACCTTTCACCTTTACGTGTCTGACTATCTCAGTTTCGGAGTGTTTGGCCATTGTTATTTCGCCAATTTCTCTGGACTTGCCGGCAAATACCCAATGGTTCTTACCTTCAGTGGTCCAGTATTTCTTAGCTATCCATTGCCCTGATTTGTTGTGATGCCGTCGTGTTGCCCATTGCCAGAGTAATTTCCATAGGTGATTGTCCATGTCGTTGTAAGTTTCCTTACTTACCACTGTCCTGAAATAGTTACTCCATCCCCGTATTACCGGGTTCAGTTTTGCTATCAACGCTGTTTGTGGTGTACATTTATGGCTTTTAACTATCTGTGATAGCTGTTCTTTATGTTTCCTAATGGATTTGTTACTTGGTTTGATTAGGGTCTTGAATCCTAGGGTGGTCCCGTTAGAGTTTTTGCCGCTTCTATGTTTCCCCATTTTGTACTGTCGGATATTGAACCCTAGGAAATCGAATCCTGGGCTCTCTCCCTCCTGCGTGTGAGATATCCTTGTTTTTTCGGCTTTTAACTCTAGACCTATTCCTTTTAGCCAGTCCTCAACTACTCCTCTTGCTTGTTCAATCATTGACCGGTCATCATGCATAACCACAAAGTCATCGGCGTATCTGACTATTGTCAGTTTTGCCTTTTCCTTTTTCGTTTGCGCGAGGCTCATTACTTCCTTTTCTAGTCCGTGAAGGGCTATATTGGCCAGTAATGGGGATATTACTCCCCCCTGTGGAGTCCCGGTTTCCGTGGTTTGCCATGTTCCCTGGTCTATCACCCCGGCTTTTAACCATGCCCGTATTTGTCTGCGGATTGGTGATGTTGTATTCAGTTTATCAAGGAGTGCTGAGTGACTGATTCTGTCGAAGCATTTCGCAATATCCGCATCTAATACCCATTTGGGTTTCGTCTTGATGCTGTTGAATATCGCTTCTATTGCATCGTGGCATCCTCTCCCCGATCTGAATCCGTATGAGTTGGCTTCCATGTACGCCTCCCATTCGGGTTCTAGCGCCTGTTTGACCAACCCTTGTAATGCGCGGTCGTGCATTGTCGGTATCCCTAATGGCCTCTTTTCGTCCCCTCCTGGTTTTGGTATCCATACTCTTCGTGTGGGTTTTGCCTTAACCTTTTTGGTGACTCTGAGTTGGCTTACCAGTTCCTGACGTTGCTTTGGGGTTAGAGCTTTCACTCCATCCACACCTGCCGTTTTCTTTCCCTGGTTCTGTTGACTTACCTGCCGTACCGCTATCATCTTTGCGGACCATGACCTATTCAGTAACCCTTGGAGCTTGCGAACTTTTTGTCTATTGCCTTCCTGTGCCGCTCTGTAAATTCGTTTTTGCAGCTTAAAAACTACTCGCTCTAGCTTCTGCCAGGGGATAGTCTTCCAGTCATACACTCTTCTATTGATGGTGTTCCGTGACATATTAACTACTACTCACAACTTCACAATTGACGAAACCGTGAGGGCGTTAGCTTATCCCATCCATTACAGATGGGCGTTTGTGCTTCTCCACTCAATCTTTCCCAAGTATGACCTGCCTTCCGGAGAGCAGAGTTTGCGCCTGTGGTGGCTACTCAATCTATCGACCGGTGATTGAGAGTACATACCTGGTTTACTTCGTTCCTACAGATGATTGGTTGTAGTTTTAGATAGGTTCTATATGCCGGGTTTATGGTCAGTGCTTATTGGTCGGCCTTGAGTCCGCCAATGACCTATATCCTTTCCCTTTTGGGCCAGCGTCTCAGCCTTATTACGCTGGTTCTTAATAACGACATCTGTAAACCTTCGCTTTCGCTCATCATGACTACTTGCTTGGCGATAACCGGTTTAGGCTACCGATTAGAGCGCCTTTCCTTCCCGCTTCACGGATTGATGCCATCTCTACCGTGGGGAGGGTGCTGTCACTCCTGCACCTGGAGGGGTGGGCTTTCACCACCATCATCTGTAAGTTGTCAAGGCTAATGAAACCCTGCTAGCGGTCACCATTATTGACTTGTGTCAATTCAGTTTACGCTAAACGAATCGCACTCAAAGATATAAGACGAGAAGCGCGCGTCGCTAGCCTTAGCTTCCAGACTATTTTCCAACTTTTCGCGAACCGCGCGAACCAACGAACCCTTCTTGATTGTATCTGCCATGACTTCTCGATCTATTCTCTAAATCACTAACTTTAACAGGACTTACGCTTTTTGAACCGTTATATCGTACAATACTCCGGACAGTTTTTCAGGGTCAGGGGGAGCTTGGAGGAAAGCTATCCACCGTGTAGACTGCGGTAGTAAACTTTCATACTCCCCGCACCGATGGATAGCCTCAAGAGGATTATAACCGGTCTGCTGGAGACTGTAAGCAATTTCCACAAACCCCAACGGCAGTTTTTGCTGACCTTGCTCACCACCATTTTCGTGGTTTGTGGCAAAGTCAACTACACAAACTTGAGTCGCTACTCTCATCTGTCAGAGCGGACCTACCGCCGGCACTTCCAGAAAGGGTTGGGGCTTGAGGGTATCAACCAGGTCTTGGTAGGCCAAGTCAGACCATCTCAGAGTTGTCAGATAGCCGTAGTTGATTGCACGTTTATTGAGAAAAGTGGCCGTCATACTCACGGACTAGATTGGTTTTATAACGGCAAAACGCAACGAGCCGAGCGTGGTCTGGAATGGTCCGTCGTGGCGATTGTAGACCTGGAGCAGAATACTGGCTACACCCTATCTGCCCAACAAACCGAACCCCAATTAGCAGCTCAGACACCACCCGGCACAACAGATGGCGAGTCTCATGGCAACCGGCTTGACTTCTATCTGGGGCATCTGGCCTATTGTCAAACTTATTTCCCGACCGGGGTGCGCTATGTGGCTGCCGATGGCTTCTATAGCAAATACAAGTGGGTGGAAGGGGTAGTGCAATTGGGATTACACTCCATTGGTAAATTACGCCGTGATGCCAACCTCAAGTTCCTCTATGAAGGTCCCTTGAAGGGACGCGGACGACCCAGGCGCTACGACGGCAAGGTGGACCTAACTGACCCCAGTCGCTTTGAATTCGTTGAAACCCTCGATGGCGACGTCCAACTCTACACAGCTGTAGTCTGGTCTGTGAGTCTCAAGCGACGTATCCGTTTAGCGTATCTGCTCAAAGAACAAAATGGAAAGCGCAGCTCGGTCGTGTTGTTCTCCACCGATCTGGAGATTGACCCCCTCTACCTCTATCAATGCTACACTGCTCGTTTTCAAATTGAATTTATTTTCCGTGATGCACGACAGTTTACTGGACTCGCCGATTGTCAGGCACGATCCCCTGAGGCTCTCGATTCCCATGTCAATGCCAGTCTCACAGCCCTGAATCTCGCGAAAGCAGCCTTGCAGCAGCAGCAGACCACAGAACCGCTCAGTTTCTCCATCGCTTCCTACAAACGGCTAGCCCTAAATGAGCATCTTTTGGAATTATTTATTTCCCTGTTTGACCTCGAGCCGACGAGGATTAAATCACACCCTCGCTACCAGAATCTCCTTGCCTACGGGGCTATAGCATCCTAATTTTGTCCGGAGTATTGATCGTAATATCGTAGCGGTTGTAGCCTCTGGTGGGCGGTGCCCACCCTACAAAATTGCCTCTGCGTAAGTCCTGTTTAGCATTTTGGCATACTGCCACCAGCAATACAACTAACCACTGACAACTAACCACTAACCACTAACCACTGACTATTTCTGACATTGGGGACAAAAATGAGTCGATCGCCCCGCCAACTTCTGGCGCTGAATTAGGGTTCCGCAGACCCGACAAGGTTTTCCCGCGCGATTATACACCCAGGCCACACCCCCATAATTACCATTGACGCCCAGCACATTGAGAAAATTACTAAAAGTAGTGCCCCCAGCATCCATCGCTGCTTCCAAAACCTGCACGATCGCCCTTCTCATGCCCTCAATTTGCTCTGGACTCAAATCCTGGCAACTCCTCAGGGGTGGGATCCCACTCAGGAACAGAGCTTCATCTGCATAAATATTACCAATACCTGCCACAAATCCTTGATCCAGCAGCATCGTTTTAATCGGACGCCGACTCTTTCCCAACTTCCCTGTCATATATGCTACCGAGAACTCCGCTGCCCAAGGTTCTGGTCCCAACTTTTGCAGTCCTGTAATAATTGTTTCCGGCTTTTCCCTCGGGGATACCCACCACAGCTGACCGAAAGTACGCTGATCCACAAACCGCAATTCCTTTTCCGAAGCAAAAAACAGCCGCACCCGCGTATGTTTCTGCAACGGTTCCGTTCTCTCCACCCACAACAGCTGACCCGTCATCCGCAGGTGAACCCCCAACCACCCTCCTTCTTCCCCATTATTCTGTTCTCTTTTTAACTCTGCTAGTAAATATTTGCCGCGCCTATGCCAATGAGCGATCGCCACTCCTTGGAGTCCATTCAGGAAACTGGCCACAGAGATTGGGTGGGCGATCGCGCGATCGAGCAAAACCTCCCCACCCAATATTACCCGAGCCAGGGTCAACTGATTGAGCCCCTGGCGGACCGTTTCTACCTCCGGCAGTTCTGGCACAACTTTGTCTCGTCTTTATCTCTTCTTCGGAGGTGCAACCTCAACCAGTTCGCTCTCCGCAAAGTTATTAGTGTTCACGCCAGAGGGGCTGCCACTAAAGCCAGTGTAGTTTACCCTGTCGAACCGGACAATCACTGGATACTTAATACCGCTCTTGTCGATCGAAGCCACCGTGCCTACATCCTGATACCAGTAAGATTCTTTCCGGAGAATCCTCACCTTAGAACCACGTTGAACCATGAGTACCTTTCCCTTATTGAACTTGATGGTTTGTTTTTCAGCCTACTACTCGAAGGTACCTCTGGGAGCATTCCCTATTTTAAGTTTTGTTAACTTTCCTGCCATCGCACCTCCACAAAATGGGTAGGGCGCCCCCAGAAGTCCTGTCTTGCCGAGATTTGGGCTATTTCCAGATTAAAAGGAATCGCCGTCGTCACGTATCGCTGAGCCACCGCACCCAGATCCGGAGCCAGGTGGGCCGCCGCCGTAGCGGCAATGCCGAAACCCAACAATTGCTCCATCGGGCCTTTAGGCAGCAACATAGTTATACCAAAACCCATACCCGCCGTCAGCAGCATCAACACCGACAGATTCGTACCACAGCGGGGATGCACCGCCAGGTCGTAGCCACCGGTAGTAATCCGCCTTAAAGCCCCATGCACGGCCTGCTGCAGGTCAGCTGTAGCCACATCACCGTAAAGATAGAAGCCCCTCTCGGTAGACATCCCACCCAACAGCCGATTATCTGCCGTCCCTGAAGGATCGGAAGAACCAGCACCTTCACTCAGCACCCAAACCGTAGCATGTTCCAAAGCATGAACCTGTCGCAACATCAGGATTTCCTTTAAACCTGGGATAAAGCCCAGTTCTCTAAGCAAATCAGCATCCTGTCTGGCATCAGGTACAAACCCACCAGTATTTTCCTCAACCGAAGCCGCATTAGTCATGGCATCACCACTTAATCAAGGTATTTTTCCACCTTAGCCGTTACAGCCTCAGACTGTCCCCGAATCTTACTCAAGCAACTCACCATCACGAAAATATCCTGAAAAGCGCCGACCATTGGCATCGATCATCGTCCCTTCTCCATGAGGTCGTCCTTGGCGCAACTCTCCTTCATAGCGACTCCCGTCTCCGAATGTACAAACCACTCTCGCGTCCAGATTCGGATTAAAGAACTGTCCGGCGCAGTTGGTCCCATCCGGGCGCTTGAGTACCCCCATGCCAAAAATTTGACCGGCGAAGAATTCACCCTCGTAGCGACTGCCATCGTTAAATATAAATATCCCCTTACCACCCGGTTGACTCATGATTATATCAGTGCCAACTTCTTGAACCAGATCGAATTCACCCTCGTAGCGGTTGCCATCAGCAAAAACAACTATCCCGTTTTTAATCGTGCCATTCTCAAACAGTCCCTCGAAGCGGGAATCATCTGCACTGATAAATAACCCCCTGCCATGGGGCTTGCCATTGCGGAACTCTCCCTCGTAGCGGTTCCCATTAGCGTATACATACACTCCCCTACCCTCGATTATCCCATTCACCAGGTCTCCCTCAAAGTTGTCACCATTGGGGTAATGGCATTTCACCCTAGCCGTAGGTCTGTTCGGTTTACAAGTGAGGGTCAACTCGTCCGTTGATGTATCAACTTCTTCTCGGACTTGCCCCCAAGCTGACATCCCATTCGTAAAATAGCTAGCAATCTCCAAAGTTAAAGCTAGCGGCGTTGCACATTTTCGGGATGATGGGTTATTGCAGATTATGATAATCTGCAATTTTACAGTCAGAATTTATGTATAGTATGATGTTTGTTTTCGACCTAGTCATAATATGTGTTATCATGGATAGTAAGGCGAAAGAATTAGCTAAAGGAGTCGAACATGAAATGTCCCAGATGTGGTTCTGAAAACATCAATAAAAATGGTCACCGACGCGGCAAACAGAATTGAATTTGTAAAGATTGTCGTCGCCAGTTTCTCGAACATTATTATCCGCGCGGTTATTCAGAAGATGTCAAGAAAAATTGTTTGACAATGTACGTTAATGGCAATGGATTTCGAGGTATTGAAAGGATAACTGGTGTCAGCCATAATACTCAAATTGATTGGGTAAAACAGGCAGCTAAAGAATTACCGTCAATCCCTGAAAACTACGATATTCCGGAGGTTGCAGAAATTGACGAGTTGCATACTTATGTCAATAAAAAAAAGAATAAAAAGTGGCTATGGACAGTCGTAAATCATTTCAAGCCAGGGATTATAACATGGGTATTAGGCGATCGTTCTGCAGAAACTTTTAAGCCTATGTGGGATATTATAAAATGTTGGCAATGCTTTTTATACGTTACTGATGGATGGCCTGTTTATCCAATGTTTATTGAATATATTGACCATATAGTCAGCAAAACCTACATGACCCGTGTTGAATGTGAAATAGGTCGATTAAGACATTATCGAGCTGGATTAAAAAGAAAAACATTATGTTACTCAAAGTCCGAAGAAATGTTGAGGCTTTCAATTAAGTTATTATTGCACTATCTACGTTATAATTCTGTACCGGTACCTATTTAAATCATCCCGTAATTGTGCAACGCCAAAGCTAGCAATATGGCGAGCCCTAATTTTCGATGGTAATTGTTCATTGTTCATCGATAATTGTTATAATATAATTTACTCCAAGCCCATAACTCCTATGGTTGCTCTTCGGATGAGGGTTTTTCTCCCAATTCTCTTGCCACCTCATACCCATTTTCCTCTAGAATTACCACTGGCTTATCAAATCTGCTGATTTCTATGCGCTTAACTAGGACTGCTCCAGAAGCCAATATATCTCCAACTTTCACATGTCTGCTCGGTTCATCCGGTGCCGTCACAATTGCCGATCGTTCACCCCCTAATTCCATCACTCCCGAAACCGTCACCGCCGTCGCTGTTTCCGCTCGTGCTGGTGCTATCGGTTCCAGTCTGGGCGGCACTTCCCCACCAGTTGTCACACCATTCCCACTCGCGATCGCATCAGGCGCATCAGGCGTACTGGGAGTAATTCTCGGCACTCCTGGCAGCGGCCTCACGACATTAAATGGGTCCCGTTGCTGTCTTTCAGACTGTTCTATCTCTCTAATTCGCTGTTCTGCATTTGTGGACGGAATCAAATCTGGTGCTGAAGGCAGAGGATCCACAGTCTCCTCTGGTTCTGACTCTGGCTCCGATTTTGCTGCTGTTTTCTTTGGAGCCAGTGCTGGCGTTGCTGCTGGCGAGCTTGCTGCATCTGGTTTGCGATCGCCACCATCCAACAAACCGCAGCCACCCATTAACACAGCCAGTATCCCTACCCATATCATATCCGATACTTTCTCCATCTGCTCCCCGAAATTTTCAAGAAAATTAGCGTAGCTTGTTCCCAGGCCGTAACCAGGAAACGAGTAAATTGGAAATTTATCAAACAATCCGGTAATATCTCAATATTTTTGACCATCAACAACTAACTCGAAACAATCAACCCATTAAAATTCTCAGTTCCAAATCGCCAAAAATACTGCTTAACTTTAATTTTTAATTGACTCCGTCTCATACATTAACTTTTTCAGTAGTTCCAACCCTTTTTTCACCTGGCGGGAAACTGTCACCGCACTGATTCCCAAGCGTTCTGCCGTTTCTTTTTGGGTTAAGTCTTGTAAAAATACAAATTCCAGGACTTGGCGAGTGCGCTTTTCCAGCTGCACCAGGGCCTGCTGGAGGCGAATTTGGTCTTCTTGGGCCAATTGAAAACTGCGATCGCCTGTATCTGGTACCAGTTCTCCCAGGCAAATGACCTTTTCCCCTTCCTCCTCTACCGGTGCATCCAAGCTCAAAGGAGTCTGATTTTGGTTGGCCAGCTTAATTTCCGACCATTCCTCTGCCGAAATCTCCAGGGCCTCCGCTATTTCTCTGTCTGTTGGCTTTCGATGCCACTTTTCTGGCAAGTCCCTTTTCACCGACGCCGCCTGCTTTCGCAGTCCCTTCCACCGCCGCTGAATGCGGACGGTGTTACTTTTATCTCTGAGATAATGTTGTATTTCGCCCCGAATGTAAGGCATGGCAAATGAACTGAAAGCATGTCCTTTCGACATTTTGAAGCTTTCAATGGCTCTAATTAAGCCTATACAGCCTACTTGTACCAAGTCTTCGTAGCTTTCGGTACAATGGTTCAGCCACTGATGCGCTTCTTTTCTGACCAGTCCTATATTCAGTTGAACTATCTGATTGCGCAGTTCCAGGGATGCCGATTGCGGGTACTCTTGCAACAGACACAAGCTATTATTCTTCAGTTCTTTGCTGCTGATTTTAGTATTCATGACTATATTCCGGTTGGTGGAGTACTTAACCGTGCCTAGGCAACTTCTTTAGTCTGGACACACCTGTTATTCAGGGAAAACGCATCTAAATTCCGGAAGCCTTTCCCAGCAAGGGTTTGAGAATTTAATCTGTATAAATACTCAATCGTGCTGAAACCGCAAGCCCAGTAAGCATTTCAAGAATAAGATGCGTTCGCCCTGCCTACTTATTTGGGAGTGTCCGACTCCCGGGTAAGCGGGAGTTATAGATGATGATTTATACTTCTTCTGGTTGCACAATGGCGTAAAAATTGCCGCGAATCTTCACATCCACAGGTTCTTGGGCTCCCAAATCTGTATCTGAGGGCTGTTCGCTCTCGAAGGTGCCTGCAACTTCGCCAGTCGTGCTGTCAACCTTGTTGATTCCTAGGGAAATCTTGCCATTGCGGATCTCAGCCCGCTTGACATTGGCAAGAGTTAGGTCCTCAGCATCCGCACTTGCTGGCAGAGCCACGGCATTGTCATAACCGGTGGCTACGCCGCGACCTTTGGGATCCAAAAATGTAGCACCCCGATAGGAAGGCACGTAAAATCCCCCTTCAAAGTCAGTCGAGCTATTGATGATCTCCATACCCGGTTGGCTTTTGGCCACGAGTCCTTTAATCGTGAAGAAGAAAGGCACTTGCTCGCCACCAGGCAGTTGCACAGTAACAGGTTGGAAATCGATGCCATCTTCTTCGACAAAGGTCAGGCTATTGTCGGGGTTAGATGTCACCGTGCCCAGGATCTGGGTTAGGGTGGAAGTGTAGCGGGTCAATAGTTTGCCCGGAACAAATTCTGCCTCTTGCCGGGGATTAGAGGCTTCTTCCTTGACGAAGAAGCTAGTCGGCTGCAAGCACAGATCGCTCATGATATAGGTCTGGCCCCGATCGATGGCAATTGAACCACGGCCTGGTCCCAGCAATTCTGGACAGTTATTGGCTAGACCCGTGTTTTTGATATCGTCGTAGGTAAGTTGCTTTGTACTGTCAGCTGTAGGACCTTCACTACAAGCCGCGATCGCAGTCAAACACAATACCAGAATGGCAATAATTAAGGCACGATACCTCATGACAATCAACCTCTATATATGAAGTACGCAGTTTGTATGGATGATGAACACAGAAGTGTATTTTACCAAAGGGGGTGCCCCCTTGTCCGTTCGCGCGGTGATATTGCTGTCGGATGCGCTTCTTGCTAGTCGATAAGTATACTTCCGGAATCATCAGTTCCTTCTTCCCGAGCATCTATCACCGGTGCTTCAATTCAACTTCCCTCCTACATCAGCAGGAGACTGGGTTAGATTGGATTTGTCCCAATGAAGCACAATAGACTATAGCATGAATAGCGACAGTAATTATAACTCACAACGGGATTTGCAAGCCATTACGGATAGGATCTCTGCTCAGGCTGCGGGTTGTCGGGGAGATACTTTGGCTCTCCTACAGCTGCTGCGGAGCTTGGAGGATCTGCATCGAGAAATTCGGGAAGGTCTGTTTCAAGAGTCTTTACCAGATAACCGTCAGGATCTTTACTCTCTGGTGAAAGATATTGAAGCCCAAGGGGGCTGGCCCTATATCAATCGGATGAAATTGCGCGAAATATTGGTGCATATGACCGGCTCTTCCCCATCAGAGCCGGACGGCACACCCCCTCTCTCACAGGGGTAGGTTTTAATGGTCAGTTGTTAATGGTCGGTTGTTAGTTGTGAATTGTCAATTGTCAATTGTGAATTTTAAGTCTGCCAGAGCGCTGATGAGGATCTGGCAGTGGCAAGCTGTAACTATAGCTATGCCGTGAGACTCGGCAGTCTTCTATGTTAGTTCAACCTCGGTCTGAGATCGATATGTACAACCTTAGTCAAAAGTCAACTGTACTGGAACTGAGGCTTCATGATTTTCAAATATCATTGGAGCACCCAGGTCAGGAAGTTGCTCGATCTTTGGAAGCTAATCCGCTGCTGCCTGGAGTAATCTTGACAGAACTGGGACAGTATATAGGGATGATTTCCCGACGCAGGTTTTTGGAACAGATGAGCCGTCCCTATGGCTTGGAACTGTTTCTCTTTCGACCCCTGAGATCCCTCATCGTTTTGCCAGTAGCGAAGTTTTGATGGTTCCTATGGATATGTTAATTGTAGAGGCAGCTCATCAGTCTTTGCAGCGATCGCCCGATTTGCTCTATGAACCGATCGTGGTGCAGCTGAGAGGGTCTGACTACCGCTTACTGGATGCTCATGAATTACTGAGGGCTTCTGAGGAAATTCACAAACTGACAACTCAATTGTTGGAGTCGGCCAATGAAAAGTTGCAACGCCTTGCCTCTCTAGATGGCTTGACTCAGCTGGCTAACCGACGCCAGTTTGACTTTAGTGAGCCAGTATGTCACTTTGAGTTTGGGCTCCCCGGGTAACGAACCCTCCGCTGCCAGAGTACCATCCCAGATCCCATCTCTGGGCCTAATCAACTGATTGGGGCTGCTGACGCTGCCCTCTATGAGGCTAAACAGCAGGGACGCGATCGGGCTGTTCTCAGTAAATAATCTTCTTTCTGATTCAGGGGGCTGCCCTAGGTTAACTTTTTATTAATAGATTAAGAACAGATTAATTAAGGATATAAATTCAGGGAAACAGAAGAAAAATATCCTTAAATAGAAGGACCAGGTTCGACAACTCCGGACAATTTGCTGCGCAGATCTGTTGGTTTAGAACATCCAGAGGATCTAATTGCCGATCTAGATCGATCCCTGGGTAAACCTCCTTTGATGGCGCTAGTTTCCCAGGCGATCGATCGCCTGTCGCCTGGGAAACCAGTTAAGGTGCGATCGCCCGGGAATCATTAGTCAGATAGATGTGACCCAAAGTCCGTCCATTATAGGTTCTTTTGGTAAAGTACCAACCTGTTGCAACTGGGATTTTCAACAGTAGATGCTTTTGTCAGCTGAATAATCAACTATAGCATTTCCCACCGCTGCCATTAAATATTGGGTCAAGGTCAGGGCATCTACGCCCAACTCCGTTCGTTCCGATGCTGCCAACATGCCTGCCTGGGCATGGCACCATGCTGCTGTTACTACTACCCCTTCTATGGGAGTCTCCCGCCCGGGGGCCTGTGCTAACAGTCCACCCAACAGTCCAGTCAATACGTCCCCACTGCCGCCACGGGCTAATGCTGGGGTGCTTTCGGGGATAATCCATACAGAACCGTAATGATTGACGATCGCGGTTAATGCTCCTTTCAACAATACCACAGCACCTCCCAATCCGGAAACATTTTGCACTGCTTTGATTCTATCTTGGGTCGGATCGGGTGCTTCGGGAAACAGACGCTTAAACTCGATCGTATGCGGGGTAAGCACTGTTGGTACTTGCCGCTGGGATAATCTGGCGATCGGGCCCAAAGATGCCAGGATATTTAACCCGTCGGCATCTAGCACTAGCAGGCGATCGCTCTCCAATACCTTTTCTACTACTTCTACTGCCTCCGTTGTCAATCCCGGACCGCAGGCGATCGCGCTATAGCTGCTCAATTCTACTGGCAGTTGGGCGATCGCGCCTGTTTTAGTTTCCGGACAACCGATAATCAATGCTGAGGGTAACTGTGCCACTAACAACTGTTTCAAAGACTCTGGCACCGCGATTGACAGCATCCCCACTCCACTTGCTTGCGCGCCCAAACCCGTTAAAATCCCTGCCCCTGCATACTTACGAGAACCGCAGATGGACAGCAAATGTCCTTCCTTATATTTATGAGTAACTCGCGGGCGAGGGATGGGCAGATGGGCTATGGCAGTGACTGCTGTAATCCGATATATTCTCGATGTTTGATTAATTACAGGTTCGATATCTGCCCAGGGAATATCAAAATCAATCAGTTCCGCCTTGCCGATATATTCTAAAGCTTGGTCCTGCAAAAATGCCAGCTTCCACAAACCCAGACAAAATGTCCGAGTTGCCCGCACTGCCGTTCCCAGGACTGCCCCTGTATCCGTGTGGATGCCCGCAGGAATATCTATACTTAGCACCGGTTTTGACCAGCTATTCAGCTCGTTTACCGCCTCTGCCAGTCCCTCGGAGATTGTCCGTTCTAACCCAAATCCAAATAAACCATCAATCAACAGGTGGCAATCTTGCAGCGGGGCAATCTCTTCGTGAAAGGGAATACCCAAACATGCGGCATACTCCGCATGTTGACTGGTAAGTTGCTTCAGTTTAGATAAGGGTTTATAAATAGTAACATCATAGGAGTGGAAATGCAACTCCCGCGCCACTACTAAAGCATCTCCCCCATTATGACCCGGTCCGACCAAGACTCCTACCCGCTGGGGTTCTGGGTATAGAGATTCTATGCGCCGGGCCAGCAGGCCCGCTACCTTTTCCATCAATGCTGCCACTGGCATGCCTGCGGCAAAGATCCTCTCTTCTATTTCTCGCATCTGGGCCGCAGTTACTGCTATTTGTTGAATTTGTTCTGCTCTATCTTTCATCTGTAATTATCCTCTGCACCCGCAAGTCTATTCACTTGGCATATAATTATTCCAGATTACAGGATGGTGAAGCAGAAATACAAGAAAGTGGTTTTCCCTTGGGTTTAAACACAGTACAAATCTGGACTCGAGACCCAGAGCGTGCCGATAAGCATAAACGGGAGTATCAGAAACTTCCGTGCTAAGGAGAAGGAATCGTACAAATGGCGGTAGTGGGTCACAAGTAGTGATGTTAGCACAAGAAAGCTCAGACGGAGATCGCAATAGTGGCATCCAACGGCAAGTCAAATAACGATATTTCAGGCATTTCAGCTCCCAGCCGAAAAATTGAAAATGCCACATCCCCACACCTATTGGGACAGACTAGCCATCACATCACTACATGTTTATCACTACCCAAATGGCTGTTATCGGCAGAGCGTAGTCAATATTGTTTTAGTGCTGGTCAGGCACGCATGGTGACTCATATCGGTGACCTCCAGAGCGACCTGTATGAAGAATTTGCCACTATTCCAGATACTCAGAATCATCTCTTGGTGAGCTCTCGTCAAAACCGTCGTTTGCTCGGTCAAGAGGTATCCCTCTACAATATTTGAGCAAGCATGTGAGGGAACTTACACAGTCCAGGTGGAAGCGGATGCTCGCAGGAGACAAACAGCACTCCTAAGCCCTGCTGATGGTTCGGTTTGCTCGAGTACAAATACCTGGGAACTTAAGGCCCTAAGGGCAAAGGGACCCTTCGCAGTATAAATCAAGCAAGCGATCGACCATAATAGCCTGTTGCTGGCTGTCCAGTTCGGGGAACATGGGCAAAGATAAGACTTCCCGACAAGCCTGCTCTGCAACTGGCAGTTGACCGGGTTGATAACCCAAATGTTTGTAGACCGGTTGTAGATGCAAGGGCAGGGGATAGTAAACCATTGTGCTCACGCCATGCTGCCGTAACTGGGAACGCACCCAATCCCGCTGTGAGATGGGGGAGTTTTTTGCTTGACTTGTCACCCGAATTGTGTATTGATTCCAGACAGTAAGACCGCCCTCGTACTCTTGGGGACGAATGATATCTGGAAGGGTTTGCAGCAGCAGATGGTAGCGAGAGGCAATCTGGCGACGCTGTTCGTTCCAGGTATCGAGATACTTGAGTTTGATTTTCAGAATGGCAGCTTGGATGACGTCGAGGCGAGAGTTAATGCCAGTATGTTCGTGTTCGTAGCCATGGCGGCGACCGTGATCTCGCAGTTGCCGGACAGTGGAGGCGATCGCCCGATCTCTAGTAATCACAGCACCTGCATCGCCACAGGCGGCTAAGTTCTTGGTAGGGTAGAAACTAAAGCAGCCCACTAGACCTATCGTCCCCAGCTTTTGGCCAGCCCATTCGCCTCCGGTAGCCTGGGCGCAGTCTTCAATCACAGCTAGACCGTGAGAGTTGGCGATCGCCATTAAGCGGGTCATATCAACTGGTTGGCCAAACAGGTGAACTGGTATAATCGCCCTAGTCTGGCCAGTGACTGCCCCTGACAACTGTTCCAGGTCCAAATTAAAAGTTTGGGGGTCAATATCAACAAACACTGGCCTCGCTCCCACCGCCGAGATGGCCTCAGCCGTAGCAATAAAGGTAAAAGGGGTAGTAATCACTTCATCAGAGGGCCCGATCTGCAAAGCACGCAGGGCCAGATACAGAGCGTCGGTACCGGAATTGCAGGCCACGCATTCAGTAGCTCCTAAATAGGCGGCAAATTGAGCTTCAAATTCAGACACTAGGGGGCCACCGATGTAACGACCGCTAGCCAGGACTTCTTTGACAGCGGCTTCCACTTCGGCAGCAATGGGAAGGTACTGCCCGCTCAGGTCAACAGAGGGAATGTTGTTCACTCGCCTAGACTACAGGTATAATTTTAGTTGATACAATCGAATCTTAACTAAAGCCTTACTCTAGGGAAACTGCTAACCTGCTAGGGATGCTAAAAGGACTGTCTCTGATAGCCAAGCCCAATAGCAAGCCAGTATGCTGCTATTGGTTGGAAGCCTGACACTGCGGGAAAATTTACCTGACTGCCCAGATATCTTAAACAAATGTCGAAAAAGCTGAATTTTATTGGTGTGAGTGCGATTTTTCGCGCCGCGATCGCGGCGATCGCCCTGGGAGCTTCGATGCCTTCGAGATGCACGGCAAAAACCTCTCAGGCATCGCCTAGCCCTAATACCATTGCCCAGGCCAGCCCAACACCGGAGGCCACCCCAGATGCATCCGACCAGGGTCGGACCAGTTTTCACTTTGCTCCCTTCACTGTACGCTCTATCAAAGCCTGGGAGCCAGAAGTAGCAGATGTGCTCCTCGTGTCCGAGAGCGCCCACCCTGTCGCTCGCCTGACCGGCAGCGACATGGGTGGGCGTCTCTGGACACGACCAGAGAGTACCGACTTAGCCCAGCCCCAAGCTTCCGAGATGGTGGAATTGGCTGTACAAAAGCCAGGGGCGAACCTTCCGGAGATCTACGGACAAAGACCACCTGTCAGAAGGGAGTTGGAAAATTCCCCAGAACTCTATCTTGACCCGGGCCCTAATCCCCTACAATTTCCCACCACACCGGAGGAAGTGGAGATTCAGGGAACCCAGCCCCTGACCTTGCAACAGGTACTGGATTTGGCACGGCGCAACAATAGGGATCTACAGGTAGCTCAACTGCGACTGGAACAGGCAAAAGCTCAATTGCGAGAAGCTCTGGCAGCTGAGTATCCAACGCTCACAGCTCAGGGAGATATCACTCGCAGTCAGAGTGCTCAAGGTCAGATTAGTGAGGCGAACGAAAATCCTCCTTCGTCACTCGATCGAGATGCTCCTACCACCACCTTGACTGGCACCTTAGCACTAAATTATGACATCTATACTTCTGGTCTGAGGTCTGCTAACATCCGGGTGGGGAAAAAGCAGGTGCGCTTGAGCGAACTGGAAATCGAGCGCTTGCAGGAGGAGGTGCGTCTAGCAGTGACGGAAAGCTACTACGACCTTCAGCAAAGCGACGAACAAGTGCGGATCCGAGAGCAGGCCGTGCGCAATGCCGAGAGCAGTCTGCGAGATGCCCAAGCTTTGGAAAGAGCCGGAGTAGGCACCAGATTTTCCGTGCTGCAATCCCAGGTGCAGTTGGCAGAGGAAGAGCAAAGACTAACCGAAGCAACGTCTCAGCAGCGGTTATCCCGCCGGATATTAGTGGAGCAACTGAGCTTACCCCAGTTTATTGATATCTCGGCAGCAGATCCGGTGGAGATTGCTGGCACTTGGAACATTCCTTTGGACCAGAGCATTATATTGGCTTTTCAGAACCGGGTGGAGTTGGAGACCCAGCTGGTAACTCGGGAACTGAACCAGCAGCAACGTCTGGCCCGGTTAGCAACCCTCGGACCTCAGATCAGTCTGTTTGCTAACTACAATGTGCTCGAGCTGAACAGTGATGATAACTTGAGTACTCAGCAGGGATCTGGTGATGGCTACTCCTTTGGCGCGCGAGTCACCTGGAATTTGTTTGATGGGGGACAGGCCAAGGCGCAAGCAGCTCAGGAAGAGGCAGAAACTGCGATCGCGGAAACGACTTTTGCCGACCAACGCAACGAGATCCGCTTGCAGGTGGAACGATCCTATTTCAACTTGATTTCCAGTTTTGATAATATTGGCACGGCTTCTGTGGCTCTGGAACAGGCCAAGGAAGCCCTGCGACTGGCTCGGTTACGCTTTCAGGCGGGTGTGGGTACTCAAACTGACGTGATCAACTCGGAAACTGATTTGACACAGGCTGAGTTCAACCGGGTGCAGGCGGTACTCGGCTATAATCGGGCTTTAGCTAACCTCCAACGGGCGATCAGTAATATTTCTGCCTCTGAGAGTCCCTAGATTTGGTGGTTGATGGTTGCTTCAGCTGTACGTAATCGGTCAATGGCTCGATCGGCGCTAATTAAGCGTTTGAGGACCACTTGACCGATCGCGTTATGGGGGTCTGCTGTTGGTGTGGGTTTTACCTCTACCATTAACACGGCATCTTCAACCCGGTAAAGCCATAGGGTTTGCCCCTGTTCTACGATCCCGAGATTCATTTTGTCAATCTGTGGTTTGCGTCTCCAGGCGACTTCGTTCCATAGCCCCCCGAACTCCCACACCCGACCTACTGTCCATCCATCCGCTAGGAAAAAGTATTTCATCGATAACTTACTCTAGCTATACGACTGCTACAAAAGCTGTATACAACAGTAATTGTATATCCTACAATCCCTTATTACCTTGCCGTCTAATTGTGTGGATCCTCTTCGATTCTGAAAGCCTTTAGGCGCTCGTCGCCAAGAATAAAAATTGTTGCGAACCCTTCCGGAAAAGGGTGCATCCCAGTTTCGCAATGAGTAGAAATGCTTAGTCGAACGGGTTCCGAGATGGTGTTAAGCTGAGACAGTCGGTAAACGCTCCCTCTAAAACTATGAATCCTGAAAATTTAGCTCAAATTAAAACCTATGCTTTGGGAATAGCCGCCTTGTTGTATGAGGAGGCCCAAGGGACTGTTCCAGAGCAATTGAAAACACTCTCAGGACTCGAAGCTACAGTCCGTGGGCAGTTGCTTCAATACGTCAGTCCAGAGATTGCCCTTTTTTTATCGAAAGCACCAGTGGCACCACCGCAGGGCGAACCCGAATTTTAAACAGCATTTTGGGCGAGCTCCTCATCACGGAGAAGCAAGCGACTTATTTTGATGTGAGAGCCTATAGCCAGTGGAGTCCCTATCTGGAAAAATGTTGCTTGTTACTGAGTGCGAACTCTTCTTATGAGCACGCCTCGGAAGATCTTAAGCAGCTCACGGGGATGAGCGTTTCCCGGGGAACTCAGCAACGACTGGTGCAACGTTATGAGTTTGAATTACTGACAGTTAAAGAAGCCGTTTCCTCAACGAGCGCTCAAGAACCGAAACTGCCCCTTCAGGAGTTTGAGTTGCCCACAGCTAAAGAAGCCGTTTCCTCAACGGGCCCTCAAGGACCGAAACTGCCCCCTCAGGAGTTTGAGTTGCCGACGGCTAAAAAAGCTGTTTCCGAAATCAGCCCTCAAGAACCGAAAGTGCTCGCCCATGAGTTGAAGTTGCCGACTGTCAAGGAAGTTGTTGAGGAAATGAGCATTGATGGGGGGAAAGTACGCTTACGGACCCCGCAAGGGAGACCCTGTGAGTGGCGCGATTACAAGGGCGTTAATCTACATGACCTCGGGGTAGCGGCCTTCTTTCGGGACAATGCAGGACTGGTCAAATGGGTCAACCAGCAGCCCTTGGCGAATCCACTTGTGAGTATCGGAGACGGTCATGATGGCGTTTGGAATTTGTTTGCCGAGATTGGCCCAACCATCTTCCGTCTGGAAATCCTCGATTGGTATCACTTGATGGAAAACCTCGAGAAAGTCGGTGGGTCCAGCTCTAGACTGGCACGAGTGAAAGCTCTCCTATGGTCAGGCAAGGTAGATGCAGCCCTCAAAGAATTTGACGACTGGGAGCATCCACGGGTTGATAACTTCAGGGCCTATGTTACTAAGCATCGTCACCGCATTGTGAACTATGGCTATTACCAAGCCGAGGGAATTTCAATCGGTTCGGGAGAGGTGGAATCAACGATTAAGCAGGTTGCGGCACGGGTGAAGCTCTCAGGAGCGCAGTGGAAAGCTGCCAATGTTCCCCAAGTTCTGCGGCATCTCGCAGCGTAGGGGGCCCGGAGCGTGCTTATCTCAATGGAGTATTCTCAAGGTGAGTCAATCTTGACATTCTCATCATCTCGTGGTCTGTCAAGATAAAATTGACGAATTTTACGGAGATAACCGCTTCCGAGCCTTCCCTTCTCTTATCCGTCATCATTTCCTTGACAGACCAAGGGTCTATTAGTGACAGTTTAACAATGAAGTATTTTTGCTCATTGCCAAATTGGGATGCACCCTCCGGAAAAATCTGATTTTCCCTTATTTGCAGCATTACACACCAGATATTAAGCTAGGATTACAGCGACGAACATGTTGATAGAATACAAACATCATATCGGACTATTTGTCCGCCAGGGTTATAACATTATGTCTTGTATTCAGTCCTATATTCAACTGTCATGAAAAATGCTGTAATTGCCGATCGATGATATTTGTCAAACGATATCATAATTGGCAAGACATTTGAACTAGAAATATCAGATTATAGAAAAAAGATAAAATTTACCGATTACAGACCTTAGCTGGTGCATGATAATAAATTAAAGCAAGTATTAAAATTGTGGAGCTTGGAGGAGGTACTCGATCGTGCTTCCAGCATTTTCCCGATCTCTTTATACCAGAAATTTGTAGTTGCTCCCTCAATGCGGCCAAAAATGCCGAAAATAATATGGCAACCGCAGCCGCGATCGCCCTTTCGGCTTTCCGGAGAAAAAGACCGCCAGTCGCCAGATATCCCCAACCAGAGTCAGTTTCCTAGGCGCTGCGCGCCAGTTGTAGCTAGGACTTGTTAGGAAACTTTCCCCTTTCTCGACTCCCACCAGATCGGAACCACTATCCAGGCAATCACTAGCAATAAAGCGACTAATCCAAATTCAGCCACCCAAGCTGCCAATTCTTCGAGAGGCACAAGTCGCCCGACAAAGAACGACAGACTCACCATCAGACTAGCCCAGATAGTGGCCCCCGCCGCGTTGCACAGCAAAAATATCCCGTAGGGCATTTGGGCTATGCCTGCGATCGGTCCCGCAAAAATACGTAGCAAGGCCACAAATCGCCCCAGAAACACTGCTTTGGCAGCGTTGAGACTGAACTGGTATTTTACCTCTAACAGCTGCTGTTCGGTAATCCGGAATAACTTACCCACCCGCAGCAACACTGGCCAACCGCCATATCTGCCGATCCAATAACCACAGTTATCCCCCAGGATGGCACCAGCGATCGCGAAGAACAGCACCCACCAGTAATTCAGCTCACCGCTACCGGCCAAAAACCCACCCACGAGGGTAATGGTTTCCCCTGGTAGAGGCACCCCCGTATTTTCTAGCATTATTCCCAGAAAAACTGCCCAGTAGCCATATTCATGGGCGATTTCCTTTATTGTCTCCAGTGATAAAAAATCTAATGACATTATTCCCGATTTTTTGACAAATATTCATTATCTATTTTGGCGCAGTTTGGCAGTTATTTTCGATCTACACTAGAAAAAAACGGGATTAGTAATGGATAATGCTTCCATTATAGGAGTAAGGCAGTGCCAAACAAACAAGAATAATGGAGAAAAAAAGGGTTAAAAATATTCTCCTTGCCCACCTATTCTCCTAATTAAATTATTGAAATTTTGTGGCGCTAATTTAATACTCGTGGCTAGATATAGATACATATGAGAGTTGGAACAGTTTAGTTAAAGCGGTGGAAAATGTATTTCGAGACTTTGGGGATAAATAATTTTGTCACTTATCTAGGGTAAACGCATCTAAATTCTAATCCTTGACTACAGACAAAAGTCTGATAATAATTTTAAAAATAATTTTTCTATCAAATTGTCAATACAAACAGTTCTTTATCAATAAGCAGATAAACCGGTTACTTTCTCGGGAGCTAAAATATGAAAATCTGCACAATAATCTTATGATCCAATTGGGCCTTTGTTGAAAGTAGCGTGGCCAGCAAAATCTAAATCCAAATACTGTTTTGGGGTGATGCTGCAAGACTTATCTGACCAGCAGCACTGATGTCGCCATCTCGTCAGGACGGCGAATGTCAGTGAGTCGGTCCTCTGTGCAGTAGTAAAGGTCATATAAGCTAGTATACACCTTGGGTCGGGAAAATAAGTCAGCCTGCTTGAAGTTGTACTATAGAGAGCTTACATCCTTATACTACAAGGGTTTGGCGCGATTTTACACCCTGAAGGTTTAGACCTAAGATAATGGCTCTTTATCCATTATCAATAAGCTGTCTCTATTGCCGCTATCGGCAATCTGGTTTTTCTCAGCTTAGTTGCCCAAAAACTGCAAAAAATTAATCAAACTTGAAATTAGCGCTAAAAAAGGTGTAGATTATTAAAGGATCTTAAAGAAAAAGATAAAAAACCAACCGATCCCCAGTTGAGTTAAATAACCTAGCTTCTAGAAGTGACATTCCCACATCGGGTTTGTAATGGGCGGGGTAACTTGCAATAAGCAACAATTGTTGAATTAAGAGGCAAGAGCGTGAAGCAGTATAAACTAGAGCAGCTATCGAAATACGACCAGCAGGCGATCGCCCAGTATTACAGAAGGCGTCCGTGGCAGAGCATTGGGCGATCGCTGGAGGTGCTGTCGTGTTTTGTCGGTTTTATCTTAGCTCTGTGGTGGGACAAATGGACCAATAGGAGCAGCGAGCAGAAGTTGAAACGAGCGGCCCAACTGCGGCAGATGCTCACCAGTCTGGGACCAACCTATATTAAGGTGGGACAAGCCCTGTCCACGCGACCAGACCTAGTTCGCAAAGACTTCTTAGATGAACTGGTGAAGCTGCAAGACCAGTTGCCAGCCTTTCCCACCACGGTAGCAATGAGGCGGATAGAACTGGAACTGGGTCAAGCCGTGGGAGAACTTTACAGGGAAATTTCTCCAGAACCGGTGGCAGCAGCAAGTCTGGGTCAAGTATACAAAGGACGTTTGCACAGCGACGAAGAAGTAGCCATCAAGGTACAGCGGCCCAACCTGATCCCCATTCTGACTCTGGACCTCTACCTGATGCGATGGGGGGCCCGATGGTTTGGCCGGTGGTTGCCTCTGAATCTGGGACACGAGCTGACTGAGATTGTAGATGAATTTGGCACTAAGTTATTTGAAGAAATCGATTACCTCAATGAGGGTCGCAATGCGGAAAAGTTTGCCAATAACTTCCGAGATAATCCCTTGGTGAAAGTGCCTGCTATATACTGGCGCTATTGCAGCAAGCGGGTACTCACCCTGGAGTGGATTAATGGATTTAAGTTGACCGATACAGATCAACTTACCAAGCATAAACTAGACACAGATACCCTGATCTGGATCGGGGTCACGACAGGTCTGCAACAGCTGCTAGAACATGGTTTTTTCCATGCGGACCCCCATCCGGGAAATTTGTTTGCTCTGTCGCCTCAATGTCCGGTAGATCGAGAACGGGAACCTGTCAAGTGGCAGGACGGTTGCCAGATGGCATATATTGATTTCGGGATGATGGATCAGCTGGAGGAGGAAACCAAGGAAACTCTGGTGGATGCGGTGGTGCATCTGATCGACAAAGACTATGTGGAGTTGGCATCCGATTTTGTCAAGTTGGGCTTTTTGACTCCAGATGTCGATATTTATGAGATTGTCCCGGCCTTGGAAGCGGTGCTGGGAGATGCGATCGGTGAAAGCGTTAAGGACTTTAACTTCAAGACGATTACTGACCGCTTCTCGGAACTGATGTATGATTATCCTTTCCGCGTCCCGGCTAAGTTTGCTCTGATTATCCGTTCTCTGGTGACTCAGGAAGGGTTGGCTCTGAGTGTAAATGCGAATTTCAAAATTGTCGAAGTGGCCTATCCCTATGTGGCCCGGCGTCTGTTGACGGGGGAATCTCCAAAACTGCGGCGGCGGTTGCTGGAGGTGCTGTTCAAAGATGGCAAGTTCCGATGGGACCGGCTGGAAAATACGATCGCGATCGCCCGCAACGACTACGGCTTCGACCTGATGCCCACAGCCCAGCTAGGTCTACAATATCTGCTATCGGATGAAGGTAGGTTTATCCGGCGGCAGCTGCTGTTGGCTCTGACAGAAGACGATCGCCTGCACACGGAAGAAGTGCAAAGGATCTGGGATCTGATCAAGGTTGACTTGGAACCGAGTCGGTTGTTAGATGTAGCTTGGGATGCTCTGACAGACTTCTCTAGAGAAAGAGCTGCGGCCCTGTTGCCCTCAGTTGTGGCCTTCAAGGGCTAAGGGCTAATGGCTAATGGTTAAGGGCTAATGGCTAATGGTTAATGGGGCAATTAACCATTAGCCCTTGACAATTAGCAAGATCGCAATTTTCAATTAGCAATAGGAGTTATTTATGTATTATTACATTCCCGAACCACCTTATTTTTTAGTGATAGCTAGTTTGCTAGCTGGCGTTGCCTCGGGGATTGCATTTTATGCATCCTTGACGCGATCGGTGCAAGAGTGGTCGAAAAACCGCTCCCAAATTACCCTAGCAAATATGCGGGGAGAAAAACTGTTGATTCCATTTATCGGGATAAGTGCTAGCATTTGTGTTTTTATAGCTGCAGGTTTACAGATTTTCTACTTTTCAGCTAAGTTTGCCTACGGAGTATCAGCACCACTGACGCTGTTCATTTGCTTGCTAGTGTGGTATCAGTTAGGTCAAATATTAAATCAGTTGGAACGGGGAGGATCCAAGGCCCTAGATTTGGATGCTTGGAAGTAATTGGTTGAGGCCCGGAACAGCCGGAAAAGGCTGTTTGGGAAATTAAGGCAAATACATGAAAGTAATAATTCTAAAGGAGCTCATTTCATAGGCGGATGCCTTGATTAATATTATAATATAGCTGTAATTGCTCGGACAATAAAAAATAATAATGAGGTACAGCACATGGCAAAGCCACTGGTTTTAACATATGACGGGAAGGAGATCCCATTTTCACTTGCAAAAGTGGATCGAAGCAAATTATATGGTTCGGTCGATATCGAAACCCTTGATGAGGATGGGAAAATTTGTGAAATGGCCGTTTTAGCCGGGGATGGAAAAACATTGATCGGCAAGGGAGGCACTGCTTTGGCTTATATTTCACAAAACGGGGAATGGTGCGACAAATCAAACCTCAAACCCGTGGATTTCGACGGCAATGAAATAAAGCCGGTTCAATCGAGTTTCAATCAGCCGAATCCATTGGAACGAAAAGTTACCATAGATGAATTCCTGAATTTCAATATTCGTTCCTCTTATATGCTCAATTGTGAAACAGAATTAGATCCAAAGTTACTGGATGAACTCGGAAACGGCGCAATTTATGCGTTTCCATTCAGTTATCGTGGCGGACTGGAACCGGATACGGCATTTCTATTGAAAGGTACGGAGGATACTATTTGGATGCTGGTAGGAAAGGAAACCGAAATTAATTTTATAGGATACGAACAAACCGCTGCCGTCGAAGAGGCGGAGGCGGAAATCGAAGAAGATGATGATATGGATTTTGGCATGATGTAAATCATTAGAAGGAATAGGATCGTGGGAAAAATAAATATCAGTAACAGCCGGGACCGGGATGCAGCCGTAAGTACCGAATCAGTTTCACCGGTTTTGAAAATGCGCTGGCTAGATATCCATGGCAGCCAGGTAGAAACAAAAAAAATTCTCAGAGGTACGATGGATCGGGATTTGGATGCTTTGCTGAAAAAATACGGCGATTTGGAGAACCTTACGCAAGCGCTGATAAATGAAGACCCGGAAATTGATATAGAAATATACGGCAGTTTTTTGAAAAATACGGCTCGGGTATATATCGATAAGAAAAGGAAAATCGTTCATCGGATCGTGCAAAATGAAATAATTAAAAACCCGGACGGCAGCGAACGGGAGAAACGACCGAGGCAAATGCCCGAACCGAACACGGCGACGGAAATTCCTTTGAAATGGACCGGGAAAAAGATGAAAAAATCGCAAGTATTCAATAAGTTCGTTTTTTCCGGAAAACTTCAAATTACCCATATCAACGGACTCACTTATGATTTTCTGTATGCCATAGCAAAGGAGTTGGAAGACCAAGACTGCCTGATGTTGCTGGGAGGAGGCCCTAAAGGAAACCAGCCTTTGATTTTTCGTCGAGGCGCTACGCCCTACCGGGGCTTCCTGGAAGGCCGGACTCAAGATGACAAATATGCATTGATCCTCCATCTTTCCAAGATGGAACTTAAAAAACCTGGTGATTAGGAAGGGAAGAATTGATTATGGATACCGTTGTCGATCGCTCCAGATTGGTCTATAAAATCGGCAATTATGCCACAGGTCCGGCGAATGCTCTGAAAGATCCCATGTTACATCCGAAAGTGCAAATGTTTCGCCGGAAAATGGCGGCGACTATGCGACCGCTGGACAAATCCGATATTTCCCAAAAAATCCCAACGGATAACTATCATATCAGCCGCAAAATCGACGGAGAATTTACCGTACTCCTGTTTGACGGAGAAAGCGCCATTACGGTCAATCCCGGCGGTACGGTGAGAATCGGACTTGATTTCATGGCAGAAGCGGCCAGTTTGTTGAAAAAAGCCGGAATCAAACAAGCTACGATCGCCGGAGAATTATACGTGCAGCCGGATGAAGATAAAACACGGCCCAGGGTTCGCGACGTCATGGTCATTGCACGCAAACCGGAAAATGAATCGGAGGTAAAACGGCTTAAATTTGCCGCGTTCGATATTATGGAATGCGACCAAAAAACATATCCCTCGTATGCCGATTCCTGGAATGCGATCTCGGCAATATTTGGCAAGGGTAAAAATATCCATCCGGTTGAAACGGTTATCGGTGAAAAACCCGCTCAAATTCAGGAATATTTCGAGCAATGGGTGGAAAGTGAAGGCGCTGAAGGTGTCGTGGCCCGAGGGAAATCGAGTGGTATTTTCAAAATCAAGCCCCGGCATAATATAGATGCGATCGTACTGGGTTTTACCGAAGGTACGGACGATCGCATCGGTATGCTTCATGACGTTCTGGCGGGAATCATGCGCAAGGATGAAACTTTTCAATTGCTGACTCATGTAGGCGGTGGATTTACGGATAAAATGCGCCGGAACCTGCTTTCGGATCTCAAAGATATCGTCGTGGATAGTGAATATTCGGAAATCAATTCCGATCGTGTGGCATATCGCATGGTGGAACCGAAATACATTATCGAAATATCCTGTTTGGACCTGATTGCCGAAACTACCAGGCAGGGGACTATAGACAAAATGGTATTGAACTGGAATGCTTCCCAAAAACGCTATGAAGTCATCAGACGCATGCCTTTAGCCAATGCGATTTCACCTCAGTTCGTGAAATTCCGGGAAGATAAATCCGTGAATGCCGAAGATTTAAGGATCGAACAAATAACCGACTTAGTTGAAGTGCCGCTGGCGGATATATCGGCAAAAGAATACAAATTGCCTGAAAGTACGCTGTTGAAACGTCGAGTTGCAACCAAAACCCTGAAAGGCACTGAAATGGTAAGAAAACTGGTCATGTGGAAAACCAGTAAGGAGTCTTCGGATGAATATCCCGCATATGTTCTGCATTTCACAGACTTCAGCCCGAACCGCAAAGACCCGCTTTCCCGCGAGATCCGAGTGAGTAATTCCGAAGAACAGATCGAAGCATTATGGTTGGAAATGGAAAAGAAGAATTTCGTTCGGGGTTGGAAAGTTATCAATTGATCGTTAACTCTTGGGAACCCGGTCAATAATTGGTTTGGCCGGGGCTTCACTTTTAATCACCTATCAAAGGCAAGGTTTAAATAATCCCGGAGAATCGGAGTTAAGATTTATTGACAGAGTGACAGGGGCGATCGAGCCCAGTTATCTGGAACGCTGCGATGGTCATATCGCTTAATATCTGATAATCGCTTCTTGAAGGAAATAGCCTTGTTATGAGAACCATTTCAGATAAAACTTTGGCTTTGCTCGTCTGGGCGCAGCATCGCCTGGATGCCCGGAACGGCCTTTTGCAAAGGCTGTTTGGGAAATACGATGACCTATCCAAGAAGTTAGAACAGATTGCTCAAGCTCAGGAACCAGCAGCAATTCCTCACATTATACCTTTTATTTTTGTGGGAAGACCAGAATTGGCAGCAGCAGCAGCTAAGGCGGTTCAAAGTTTAGTTGAAATTGTATCTCCTGCTGAGTTGCTCTGGCTAGACGAATTTATGCGATGGAAATGGCAAGAGTTGCTTCCAGAAAAGATAGACTATCTACTCAGCTTTGGTTCGTCGTCCCTGTCAATTATAGGATTGGCGAGTTTTCACAGGAGTGGCTACGTGCGAGAGGCGGCGGTGAAGAAGCTGGCAGAATTTACTAATGGTGCAGAATTGTCTTTTTTGCTAATTCGCCTGTATGACTGGGTAGTTAACGTGCGCGAGGCCGCAAGAGAAGCCTTGGAAAGACGATTGATTCCAGAATATGCTCCGGAGATGGTCGGGAATCTTGCCCTCATATCGAGATTGCAGATGCGCCGAGATCCTGCTGCACGCGATCGCAGTAGTTTGATAGATTCGATATTTGAGTTACTCAAGAATGCTGAATGTCACTCAGCAGTACTCGCGGGATTGAAATCAAGGGATCGAGTTGTCAGGCGCTGTTGCTTTCATCTAGCAGCAGAGTCGGCAGGCATAGAAAAGCTTTGGCTGCTCGATCGGGCGATCGCAGATGGAGATATTGCTGTGAGACTGTGGGGGGCACGAAAAATTAGCTCGGAATTCGAGGGAAATATTCTGAGCAGCTTCTTGTGGAAAATGAGCGGGAACAAGTTTATGCCCGTCCGCCGGGAAGCACTGCAAGCTTACGTGGAAAAGTTACCCGCCCAAGCACTGCCACAATTATACTCGAGTTTATGCGATCGCCACAGTTCCATCCGCGAGTTAGCCCGCTATTACCTGAACGAAATTGCCCCCATGGATTTCACGGCATTCTATCGCCAGGCCCTGACTAGCAATGTCGGTGGTAAACTTTGCGGGGCACTTTTGGATCTGGGGGATGTCGGTGGCCCGATCGATGCTGATGTCGTAGTTCCTTTCTGTTCTCACCCTAACCCGAAAGTTTGCTGCGCCGCACTGCGGTCTGCTGCTAAGTTGAATGGAGATGTTCTCCTAGATCTATTTGTCGAGGCCCTCACAGACGATCGCCCCAGTATATCTCGCGCTGGACGTGAGGCCCTACTGGGTCGAGCAAGATTGGTTGGTGTTGAGGGTCTGGGGAAGATTTTTCGGCAAGATCCGCGCTTCCACGTGAGGAAAAATGCCCTGGTTTTGCTAGCAAAACTGGGTAAGTGGGATAGTTTGGCTTTTTTGATTTGGGCCTGTGGCAGTCTGGATCGGGCGATCGCCCATTTAGGTGAGAATTATCTGCAAAAATGGCTGCGGCGGTACAACTCTCAGTTTTCCACACCCGATCTGGCACAGATGGCGGAAATAAACCGCGCGATCGCCGCATGCGATCTAGCTATGTCAGCCAATCTTAGAAAAGAGCTGCTGTTTGCGATCGCCCCCTTTCGCTAAATCAGCTTTCACCCTCTGCACTGCGTATAAAGAAACCCGGTTTTTCTAAAAAACCGGGTGGCTCTCCTGGGTTTATAGTGTAAATTGTATACTGAGATACAATTTAGGAGAATAAAAAAGCTTTAGCTTGATTTGGCGTATATATAAGTTTTACTTATCACAAAAACCCAAGGAGGGTTTCTGGGCAAAAGAGTGAAAGTGAGACGATCGCTCTTTAACATTATTTTCCCTCCACTCTCTGTTTTTTAACATTATTTTAACCTTAGTTGGCGAAATGTATCGTGCGGTCTCGGTCAAATCGCTCGCCTTAACATAACTTTAACTCCAAACCTGGAAGCCGTAAGTGTGTCTTACTACGAACGGCCTGGGAAGCCGTAAAGTGTGTCTTACTACGAACGGCAGACAAAACTTAATATATTGACGCATAAGTTAACTTTACTTAAATAAAAAGAGAGGTTTATGTTAAAAGAAGTTGCAATTTTAATCTGGAGGGTTAGGAACAGGATAATCTCAAAAAAGAGTTATTGGCTCAAAGCTAAAGGAGTATGTTATGAACCAAAAAGTCCTATCGGGCAGTCGCAATGTGGCCATTGTGGGCCCGTATTTAAGCGGTAAAACCACTCTACTAGAAAGTTTGCTGCATGTCACTGGCGCAACTTCCCGCAAAGGGAGCGTGCAAGAAGGTAATACGGTGGGGGATGGTTCCCCAGAGGCGCGATCGCGCCAGATGACTGTGGAGGTGAACTTTGCTAGCACTGACTGTGAAGGGATCCACTTCACATTTCTGGACTGCCCGGGTTCGGTAGAATTTGCCCAGGAAACCTATAATGCCCTCATGGGCGTGGGTGCAGCAGTGGTGGTCTGCGAACCGGAACCCGATCGGGTACTCGCTCTCGCCCCATTATTTAAGTTTCTGGATGACTGGAAGATTCCGCACCTGGTCTTTGTTAACAAAATGGACCGGGTTTGTACGGAGGAGATCCGCTGCGCCACTAGCTTTACAGAGATACTCAAGGCGCTGAAAACTGTCTCTAGTCGTCCGGTCATCCCCCATCAATATCCCATCGGCAAAGGACAAGAACTGGTGGGATATATCGATCTGGTGAGCGAACAAGCTTATCATTACCATCCCGGTGCCCCGGCAGATCCGGTGCCCCTGCCAGAGTCTCTCCAAGAGGAGGAGAAAAAGGCACGCACCCAAATGTTAGAAACTTTGGCGGACTTTGACGACCATCTGCTGGAAGAACTGATAGAGGAAATTGAACCATCCCAAGAGGAAATTGTCAAAGATTTGAAGATGGAACTGGGGGCAGATTTGATTGTACCCGTGTTCCTGGGTATGGCAGAACAAAGTGCTGGGGTTCGACCGCTGCTAGATGCCCTGCGGCGGGAAGCACCCGACCCGGCTGCTACTTCCGAACGGCGCGGAGTTAATACCTCCTTAGATACGCCTTTAGCTCAGGTATTGAAAACCTATTATACTCCCCAAGGAGGCAAGCTTTCTCTGGTGCGAGTTTGGCGGGGCCAGTTGACTGATGGTATGGTCCTCAATGGCGTCCGCACGGGTGGCATTTACCGCTTGTTCGGACAACAACAGCAGTCCCTCGCAAAAGCTGGTATTGGTGAAATTGTGGCCCTGGCCCGGATGGAGGAGATTAAAACCGGAAATACCCTCTCTACTGATGCTAAGGTGAAAGAACTGCCTCGGGCCGAACAGCTGCCTCCAGTTTATGCAATGGCGATCGCCCCGGAAAAGCGTAACGATGAAGTGAAGCTATCGGGTGCTTTGGCGAAGTTGCTGGAAGAAGACCCATCCCTCTACTGGGAACAGCATGGCGATACCCACGAAGTTATCCTTTGGGGTCAGGGAGAAATTCATCTGAAGGTAAGTCTAGAACGGCTGCGGCGCAAGTACAACTTGCCGATGCATACCCACTTGCCCCACATTGCTTATAAGGAAACGATCCGCAAACCTGCTTCGCGGATACACGGGCGCTACAAGCATCAAAGTGGCGGTCACGGTCAGTTTGGAGATGTCTATCTAGATATTCAACCTCTGTTACGGGGGGAAGGCTTTAGTTTCAGCCAAAAAATTGTCGGTGGCGTGGTGCCGAAGCAGTATATTCCGGGCGTGGAAACGGGGGTGCGGGAGTATCTGGCACGGGGACCCTTGGGTTTCCCGGTGGTGGATGTGGCGGTAACTCTGACTGATGGTTCTCATCACTCGGTTGATAGTTCCGAACAAGCTTTTAAGCAAGCTGCCCGCATCGCCATGACCGAGGGAATGCCTAAGTGTCAACCGACTCTCCTAGAACCGATCGCGGCTATTGAGGTGACTGCACCCAGCGAGTTTACTTCTAAAGTGTTGCAGCTAGTTACTACCCGTCGGGGACAGATTTTGGGTTATGATGCTGTTTCAGATTGGCAGGGCTGGGATAAGGTTTCGGCTTACTTGCCCCAGGCCGAAATGCAGGACTTTATTATTGAACTGCGATCGGGTACTTTGGGGGTGGGCTTCTTCAACTGGAAGTACGACCACCTACAAGTGGTGCCAGATCAGCTCGCGGAACGGGTGTTAGCAATGAATGACAATGGTAATGGCAAATAAAATTGCCATTCGTTTGTCCCGTTAGCCCGCCGTTCAAACCCCTGCGTCATAGCTAAAGCCCGCCTCTGGTTCAAACCAGAGGCGTTACCAGGCGGGAGCCAGGTAACGAGGCTAAAGTCGGTTGAAAACCGACTAAACAAATTGTTATTTTAGCTATAATACCAATTAATTTTGCCTTGTGATATAGAGAAAAAGCGACTATCTTCTCGTTACCAGGTAGAACCTGGTAACGGTCTTCTGAGGCTCCCGCCTCATCCGTGCCTAGTCAAGTCTATCATACCTTTAAAAAAATGGTATAAGTAAGGTGGGCACCGCCCACCAGAAAATGATGGTGTCCCCTTCGCGATTGCCCTAACTAATTTGTAGGATAATTTTTTTGTCGGCAGGCTATTTTTGAGGAAAGGGTTGTATAATGGAAAGAGGATATAGCTGTGGAGAACAGTAAGCATGACTGACTATCAACCCGATCGGCTGGACCGAATTGAAGCTTTAGTCGAATCTAATGCCCGTGCTCTTGAGGCCATGGGTGATAACGTCCATAAGTGGCAGCAAGAGTCGCAACGTGACCGCTCTTGTTTATACCAAGCAATGACTCAGCTAGCTCAAACCCAGGCTAATTTCTATGAAAGGCTAGATGAGTTGGATCAACGGCAGGACGATCTATCTCGCCGACAACGTGAAATTGTAGAAATTCTCAAGTTACTGACTCAAAAATTGCAGTAGTAGGGCCTAATGCTCTATACTACCTGCCATCAAATTCTGCACAAGTCCTAGTTTCAAGGCGGATCCTGGGAACTAGATGATCCAGGATATTCATGTTACCTGCCCTAGGATAATTCGAGAATTTATGTCATAATGGAAGAAAGATTCTGTATGGGAGACTCGTGATGAATGTTGATGCTATCCTCAACCGCGCCTTGGCAGGTGATGATATTTCCTCCGCCGCCGGAGTGGTGCTTTTACAGCAAAAAGATGAACGCGCGATCGCATCTATCCGAGAAACTGCGGACCAACTGCGCCGCAAGCAAGCGGGCGATATCGTTACCTACGTCATTAACCGCAATATCAATTTCACGAATATCTGCGAACAGCACTGTAGTTTCTGTGCCTTTCGCCGGGATGAAGGGGAAAAGGATGCTTACTGGTTAGACTGGGGGCAAATTATAGAAAAAACTACCGATGCTGTCCGCCGAGGGGCGACGGAAATTTGCATGCAGGGCGGACTGAATTTGAAGGCCAAAATTAATGGTACTTCCTTACATTATTACATACAATTGGTGAGAACTATTAAAGATCGGTTTCCCCAACTGCATTTACACGCCTTTTCTCCCCAGGAAGTGCAATTTATTGCTAGGGAAGATGGCATTTCCTATGCTGAAGTGATTGCTGCTTTGCAGTCGGCGGGAGTTGATTCCATGCCGGGAACCGCAGCAGAAGTTTTAGATGACAATGTGCGGCGGGTAATTTGTCCGGAAAAAATTGATACGGCAACTTGGTTGGAAATTGTCGCCACTGCCCATAAGTTGGGAATGCCCAGTACCAGTACCATGCTGTGCGGTCACGTGGAAACGCCCGCACAGCAGATGGAGCATTTGGAAAAGTTGCGGACTTTGCAACAAAAATCTCTTCTGCAGGGAGAAACTGCCTTGACAGAATTTATCCTCTTGCCCTTTGTGGGACAAGAAGCGCCCTTATTTTTGCGGCGGCGGGTGGGACGGGATCAACCCGTTTTATCGGATGCTTTGTTGCTGACAGCGGTAGCGCGAATTTTCCTGGGAAATTGGATTTCTAATCATCAACCCAGTTGGGTGAAGTTGGGTTTAGCGGGTGCAACTGAGGCCCTGCGTTGGGGATGTAACGATATTGGAGGTACTTTGATGGAAGAACATATTACTACGATGGCGGGGGCCCAGGGGGGCACTTGCATGGAAGTGGAAATTTTGCAGCAGGCAATTCGTTCTATTGGCCGTCCTTTCCGGCAGCGGGATACCCTTTATCGGCCTTTGCCAGAACTGCAACCTGCTGTTTCTGTATCGGATATGATTCTTCAGAGTTAAATTCGGCATCCATGAGGTCTTTTACTTTGGCAAAAATTTCCACTTCTGCTTCTTCTCGATCTGTAAGTTTATCGTAAAAGTATGGTTGAGAAAACCATTCGGGAAATGCGATCGTCAACAAGCCATTTTCAGCGATTTCAATTTGCCAATATTGAGAAACTCGACTGTCAACAACTGCAAATAAAGGGGCAGGATTTTCTTGGGGATAGTAGATGTAGTTATCATCACAGATATAGGGGTGTGGTCAAAAACAGTTGGTACACCGGAGATCCTCGCGGGGGCAGGGCGAAGCATTCGGGCGCGGACATCTATCTTTTGATATCATCATTTGCGCAAGAATGCCAGTCGCCCCTACAGTTATCGGCAACAAATGACTATCAACTACTTTTGACCACACCCCAGATATAGTACCATACTTGTCCCTGCCACCTGTAGAGGGCATAAACTGCGTATTCTTTGCCAATTGTTAAGGGAAATTTTAGTTCTTTTGTGTAACCCACTCGCGGGTCGAGATAATTTTCAGGAAGGGTATCTCCAGTATTGGCAATACAGCGAATTTTCATAACTTATCTTACTGATTTCTCGGGGCAGTTATGGTTATGGGCATTTAAATTTGAACTATTTTCAGCCCCTAAAGGGGCTAGAAAATGTTTTACGCACTAATTGATTTTCCTGTCTCTAATCCTCTGCAAATCTTGCCCTAATTCCTCGCGGGTAACGTTATTCAAGATCTCTTCTCTTTCTTTGGTATAGTCACCATGCCCCCATCCCATCTGTTGCAAAAAGCGAATTGTATCCGCCTGTCCCAAATGAGTAACCAAAATCTCATAGCCTTTTTCTCTTAACTCAAGCGGGGTCATAATTGATTCCTCCATTTAACTTAGACTGCAAAAATTTTATTAACCACATAGTAGGATTGCTCACTCCTACTTTTAAGTTATCTTGATGTCGTAGAGCATTTTTCAGTAGGCGATCGTCAGTAGATAGAAATATCAGCCTGCGCCGCTTCCGCACAAGCCAGATGAAACGAATCATAAAGGCCAAAACCTAAATTTTCTAATTCTTGCGATCGCCTGTCAATATTTTCGTCAATCTCCTGCCTTATCGTCGCTAATTCTATTATTTTTAATATACGTTCCTTTTTTTCCATATTCCGCATTTTTTCCAGTTCGACTGCGATCGCATCACTCGTAATTAGTTGCCACTCTCCTGTACTGATTCGCTTTATAATCTGCGAGATTGAGTCTCCCTCTAACCGGACTCGTTCTTGCGTCCAGTCATCAAAAGGGCGATTTAGGCAACATACATCCAGATACATTTTATACATCATAACTATTCAATCAGCTCTATATCCACTCCAACCCCATCCTCTACTGGTACTGTCAACAGGCATGAAAAGTCGCAAGTAATCCCAGCCCCGTTCTGACTAAACGTCTAATTTTCATCGTTCTGAACCACTGTTAGTTTTACTATAACTTGACTTCTGCACCACCGGCGCTATCGGGGACTGTAAACATCTCCTGACAGTCGCTTCCCGTGTTGGCTCAATTATAACAATGTTCGACAACCACAAATACCCTAGGTTACAAAAATTTACAATCTTTTCTTCCAGATGTACTCGTGAACCGGTTACCAATGCAGCAGTGCCTTTGGAACCTATCTAATTGGAATTGGTCAGCTTGGCAAATACAGCTTGCACCTCTTCTTCACTAGCAAAGTCTCCCGCCTCTGCTTCCAATAACCCCTTCTCGATCTCCTGCTGCCACCGGTGCATATCCTCTATTTTCTCGATCTTCTCCCTATCAATTTCAAACTTAATCCTTTCCTGGTTCATATCTCACCTCGTCTATTCAACCAAAGTGCTTTACAATAATTATATCACTATGCTCGGCAATGGACGGGATATAATGGCTGAAACTATTACCCTGCAAATCCCAGATCCTCTCTATCTCCGCTTGGTTAACACTGCCCGCGCACAATCGCGATCGCTCGAAGAAGTGATGCTGCATGCATTACTTGTCGGTAGTCCCCCCCAATGGGATGACGCACCAGAAGAGTTTCAGGCTGACCTTGCCGCCTTGGACAAACTGGACGATAATACCCTATGGGAGATTGCCCATAGCCGCAAGAGTGCAGCCGAAATGGAACGTTACAACATCTTACTTGCAAACAACCAAAATGGTCCCCTCACTGAGGCTGAACGATTGGAACTGATGGCACTGCGCGTTGAGTGCGATCGCTTTATGCTTTGTAAGGCCCAAGCAGCAGTATTACTCCGCTGGCGGGGAAGATAAGCACGCTTAAAAACCGCTAATCACGCCAATTGTATGGGGTATTTTTCGATCGGGCTCGTCACTAGAGTTAACATACTCTCTCCCCTGCACGATCGCCTGAGTGGAACCCCCGCCATCCAGCATCATCACTGCCGTTGCTCCAAATTCTCTTAATACTTCAGCAGCATGAGATTGACTCGCCCTGCTAGAAGTGAAAATCAAAACTGTTTCATTTGTACCATTTTTGTCTCCGTCTTTTACCCCGATAAATGTTCTTCCTACCTGGCGATCGAATCCCTTATCAGCATCTGCTGCCAAACCCACTATCATATTCGGGACTGAAGAGAACAGCGGATTTTCGGGATAATCTTTCTCAGGAAATGGGACGATATTAGCCAGAGTTTGCTTCACTGTCAACATCATTTTTTCTCCCGCAAATTCCGAGTCTCCTGCATACCCCCCACTATAGATAATTCCGTCAGCTTTTACCGGAAATGCTAACTGCTGAGAACCCACACTGAAAAACTGACCGTTCGTTACTGAAAATGCTCTCTTTCCATGCGATCGCACGAAATCATCCCAATGAGTTTGAATGGTTTGAAACTCAATTCTAGCACTAATATTGGTGCCGTAAGCCCCTTGAGACTTGAAACCCGTGACATGGCGATCGTCAAATAAATCTAGACAAGCACCGGCATCTAGATCGACAACTTGAACGTAATCAATTCCATGGGTATGCTGATATAAATTCACCCCTGGTGCGGTTTTAATAGCAGTAAAACCCGGGGGGATGTCATTGGTGACAGATCTATCCTTTGCCTTGAATTGGGAGGCCGTTCCTGGGAAGGATAAATGATATGTTAAAGTGAATAGGGTGATTAGATATTGAAACATCTGACTAATGGTTTGTAGGGTGCCCACGCGGGCCAAGTAGCTGCCAACAGGTTTTGACCGCGACAATTTTATTATAGCAGAGAGATTCCGATCGATCCAGGCGATCGCACTTATTTGGGGGCGATCGCAAACAAAAACTCCAGGGCCCTAGGGCTGATTTTCCATGGTGCAAGATGTCAGGTTCACCCAACTTTTACAACTTCAGCAGATAGGATTTCATCTACAGGTTTGCCCCGCTGCAACTGTTCCCATTGGCGGTCGATCGCTTGGAACTGGCAATAACAAAGGACGATGCGCATCTCGGTATTAATGGAGTTGAACTGATGCATCTGCGTTACTACCCAATCTCCATCCCGGGCGTGGGTAACTTTTCCCGTGTCTTCATCTTGTAAGTATTCTCGTATGCGATCGCCCACTGCTGGCAATTTCCCAGAATAATCCCAGTTTTCCCAGAGTATATCAGTCAGAGAGCCAGAGGGCATCAGTTGGCGCTTTTCCCATTCTGGATCGTCCATCGTTTCCGCTTTGTAAATTATCCAAGTTTCAGTCATATCTCTCTTCCTCAAATCTTGGTATAATTGCTTTTAGTTGACATCCATACTTGCACATTCCCACAGGACAGCATCGGTAGCCCAGAAACCCGGTTTTTACGACCTACCGGGTTTCTTATCGTTCTTACTCGGACAAGCGGCGCACAAAATTATCATGTTCTGGAGAATTCAATCCTTGCTGCAATACCGCCATTACCTGAGTCATGTTTCCATCCAGCAATGCCAATACATCCAACCACAATCCTGGAAATACCTGACTCTTGATTATACCATCCGAGTCTCGTTCCAGGGCCACATATTCTCCATCCACTAGCTGCCACCAGTCTAGCTGGTTCTCAAAAATCTGCCAAACAATATACTCCTGGATGCCATTACGCCGATAAGCCCGCTGCTTGTCGTGCAAGTCCCTGGCGGCACTGCTAGCTGCTATTTCTATCACTAATTCCGGTGCTCCCTCAATGTAATCTGACTCCAACAAACGCGATCGCCCTCCAACCCTTTCGTCCAAAAGCAAAACTCCATCAGGCTGAGGTTCGTTGTCTAGATCCAGTTGGATCGTCGGCTCAATTCCTAACCTGACTCCAGGGGTACTGATTTGATAAATTCCCAGCATGGTAATAATCGATGCGTGGGGTTCAGCATGACTCTCAAAGCGTAATGGTGATGCCAAGTATACTACTCCTTCAATTAATTCGGCTTTTTTGTTTTCGGGCATCGCTGCGTAGCGACGCTCAAATTCTGGACGTGACAGGCGATCGCCACTTTCCAGGCGAGGCGTTTTCCGATTTTCTGTCCAACCTAGAGTATTCTCCGGCGGGCTGTCTTTTACCTGGTAAATCACGAGCAAAAATCTCCTATACTATTGTGGGATCAGATCGGGCCTCAATACTTCCACGGAATCAATCATGCCGCGATCGCACCCTTAACGGAATGAATATTAATTTTGTTTTCATCTGACACGCGATCGACAAATTGCTCGTTCCCTGGCGACCCCTGGGAACGCACCGCTTTCGAGGCGGCTGCCTCCAGGTGGGCCCGCTGTCCTATACTGGAGGCAGAGCCTCCCAAGGTTCGTTCCCAGCCAGAGACTGGGAACGAGCAACCTACGGTTATCCTACCACTTTTTGTAGGGTAAGAACTTTCCCGACATGACGATATTCACCCGATCTCCTTTGGGGTCCTCAAAAACTCAGGAGAGCCTCTAAGACTTGATGATATAGTTCTATATATCGCTTTGTTTGCAGTTCGAGCGGATATTCTTCAAGAGCGATCGCCCGACAGTTTTGGCTCAGGCGATCGCGCAGATTGTTGTCTTCCAGTAGCTGCACGATCCCATTACACAAATCCGGCACATTCTCCGGTTCTGCTAAATAACCTGTTATGCCCGGACGCACCAGATCTGGAACGCCACCAATTTTGAAAGAAACCATCGGTGTTCCACAGGCCATACTCTCTTGCAGCACTAAAGGTAAATTATCGGATCTGTTCTGGCATCTGTTGTCATTCATAATGCTATCCGACGATCGCCGCTTCTGCCCCAGCCGGTAGTGTCTGGGTATGGCATCGTTTTTTCTTTCTCCCCGATTATACCGCTCCATCTACAATATGGCAAATAGTATCTCTATGCAAGTCATATAGCCCGCGCAGGCGGGCTTTGTAACTGTAGCCCCACCCTTTAGGGTGAGAGTGTCGTACAATAGTATAAGTTTACCATCGATCGCTATGGAATTTAGCAGCAATCCTACTTCTCTGGCCACTACCGTCAAACAGCGGCGGCAACGACTTGCCCAACAGATTGATTTCCCCATTATCCTCTGGTCAGGGAGTCCGAGTCCCCGCAATTTTCCCGCAAATCTTTTCCCCTTCCGCGCTAGCAGTCATTTTCTCTATTTTGCTGGGTTGCAGTTGGAAAATGCAGCCATTCGCCTAGAAAATGGTAAGTTAGAACTGTTTATGGATGACCCGACCCCTGCTGACACCCTCTGGCATGAGATCCCAACCAGGTCAGACATGGCCCCAAAAATCGGGGCCGATGCTGCCTATCCGATGACAGAATTAGCATCCCATGGCTCGGGTGCCGCAACTATTGCCGTACAGGATGCTACCACTTGTCAGTCCCAAGCCCAGATTTTAAGCCGTCCGGTAACCCCTGTCCCCCAAGGAATTGACCTGTCCTTAGCTAAGGCAATTGTCTCTCTCCGATTGTATCACGATGGGGCGGCTTTGTCCGAATTGCGGCAAGGGGTTGCCGTGACTGTCAAAGCCCATCAGGCGGGCATGGTCGCCACAATGCAGGCTGAGTCGGAAGCCCAAGTCCGGGGCGCGATCGAGGCTGTTTTTCTTGCCCACAATATGAGTCCTGCTTATGGCAGTATCGTCACTGTGCATGGGGAAGTTTTGCACAACTTCAAGTATCACCATGCCCTACAGCCGCAAGATTTACTATTAGTAGATGCGGGTGCCGAAACCGCCAATGGTTGGGCCTCCGACGTAACCCGCACCTGGCCCGTGAAGGGCAAGTTTTCCCCCACCCAGCGGGACTTATACGATCTGGTTTTGACAGCCCATGATGCTTGTATTGCCGAGGTCCGCCCCGATGTCGAGTATCGGGATATTCATTTACTAGCAGCCTCAGTAATTGCCTTTGGTTTAGTAGATTTAGGCATCTTAAAAGGTCAGCCGGAAGACTTGGTAGAAATGGATGCCCACGCCCTGTTCTTCCCCCACGGAGTCGGTCATATTCTGGGGCTGGATGTCCACGATATGGAAGATTTGGGAGATTTGGCCGGCTATGCTGAAGGTCGCCAAAGAAGCGATCGCTTTGGTTTGGGCTTCCTGCGCCTCGATCGCCCGTTAAAACCAGGTATGCTAGTGACAATAGAGCCAGGATTTTATCAAGTACCCGCTATTTTGCAGGATGCCGATAACCGGGCAAAATATCAGGAAGTGGTAAATTGGGATCGGCTAGCAAAGTTTGCTGATGTCCGGGGAATTAGAATTGAAGATGATGTCTTGGTCACGGAATCTGGTAATGAAGTGTTAACCTCTGCTTTGCCCACATCTGCAGAACGGATAGAAGAATTGGTCGCGTAGGACTTGTCTCGCCTGTCAGCGTGGGCGTCTCCGGGGTTTGGGGGGAATCGGAGTGCAACAACTGCCCCTACACACCCGTTTACAATAGCTTATTGTAAGCCATCAATAGCTTATTGTAAGCCATCAATAGCTTATTGTAAGCCATCAATAGCTTATTGTAAGCCAGTAATAGTTCGTTGTCAGCCAGCAATAGTTTATTGTAAGCCAGCAATAGTTGTAAGCCAATAATGGATTATAGTTTTGCGGTTTTGTGCTGTTGAAATAGCTAATAACCCAAGATTTCATCAACAGCAAACATCACATCCGGAAAAGCTTGAATAGTCACGCTGTCCCCAGACTCTAGCAAAAATCTCTTAGTCGGTTTTAACCGACTTTAGCTATTAGCCGGGGGTTTGCAACCCCGGCGGGCTAACAACGAAGCGAGAAAATTCTCTCAACCCAATATTTCATCAACAGCAAACATCACATCCGGAAAAGCTTGAATAGTCACGCTGTCCCCAGACTCTAGCTTCTGCACATTCTGGTATCCGTTAACAGAAGGTTCGCGATAAACTTCCAGACATTGTTCGTTGATATCCACCAGCCAGACTTCAGAAATGTTATCTTCAGCATAGAGTGGAACTTTCACCTCCCGGTCTTTTCTAACAGTCGAGTCTGCTACTTCTACTAACAAAAAGACATCCTCTGGCCGAGGATGTCCTGCTATGTAAAAATTTGGGCGTCGTCGCAGCAATGCTATATCTGGTTGTGGTTCGGATGTGTCGTCTAATTCTACAGGATTTTGGACTCTAACCCTTACTCTTCCTGTTAGACGCAATATAAACAATTCAGTAAGACGATCGACATACTCAGCATGGACTGGACCAATAGGTGACATTTCGACAATTTCTCCTCGGATAAGTTCTACTCGATCGTACTTTTTCAAGACTCCACTGGCAATCATTTTATGGTAATCTTCTACCGTAAACAACAACCGCTTGAGTAATGCTACTGACATCATAACCTCCCGAATCTTTACCTTGACGACTTTATTTCATTATAGGCTGCATAGACTGCCTTGACATTATACCAATTCAGAAATATTCTCGCCACTTCCAAGGCTAACTGGGATTTCCCCCGATCGATCGCCCATTGCAACCCGGGGGCGATCGTCCGTTCGTTCAGCCTCCCACCCAAGGATAGCATACCCCAGAGGAACAGATGCAACCAGGTCATTTGAATCATCATTCTGACTTCCCAGGTAGGATGTTTTTGATAGAACAAAACCCCCATCCGTCCCCGTTGGATTTCCCGATCGATCATCCCCGGAATTTGGTCGAGGGCGAAGGGAGGATGCCAGTGATAGCCTACCGCAGCGGGACATTCGATCAGTTTTAATCCCATTTGCTTCAGTCTCACCCCCAGTTCTAAGTCTTCCCAGCCATAAAGTTGAAACCTGGGGTCGAATAACCCTGCTTCTAATAACCATTTGCGTGCAATAGCTACATTTCCCGTAGCAAAATAGGCAGCAGAAAAATCAGTAATCTTGTATCGTTCCGATGTAGGATCCTCGAAGTTGCAGGTGTTCACCACCCGACCGTAGGTAAACAGGCGATCGCTTCCTAATTTCTCTCGTCCCCGCAGCAGTGCATCAGCATGGGATTGCAGGAAAGTTTCCGTAACCACTAGATCGCTATCAATAAAGACGATCGTATCCCCTTTGGCCGATTCTACACCCAGATTGCGGGCCGCTGCTGGTCCTTGGTGCCCCTGACAGAGCGATCGCGCGTGGGGGAAGTCAGTTGCACGGGACTCTAACCAGGCCAAGGTTTCATCTGTCGAACCATCATCGACCACCACAACTTCATAACCAGTAACAGCAGCATGAGTAAATTGCTGCCGTTCTAAGGCTTTCAGGCCCTTGGACAGAATCGGCAAGCGATTATACGTAGGAATGACAACGCTAAAAAACACAACAATCAAACAATTGGCAAAATTACCAATATTTTAGACCGCCCAGGGGCGATCGCCCCCAAAGAAATCCTGTAAGCCTTTCCCCGTAAGCATTTCGGGTCTAACCCGGAAAAAATGTTCCCAGGGATATAGTTATTTGCTCGCGACCAGATACAATAGCGGATTAGTCGGGGTGCATCTCACTTTTGTAATCTAGCCCCTGCGCGAGGAAGGGGCCTGGAGCGTGGGCTTTGTTCGTGTAGCCGGGCCCTTTAGGGTTCGGGCGGCTCAGCAAATATGAGATGCACCCGATTAGTCGTTTTTGAGAATGATCGTCTATGGGTCGCGCTACTAAGGTGGTACTCGCCTATTCTGGCGGAGTCGATACCTCCGTCTGCATCCCCTATCTCAAGCAGGAGTGGGGCGTCAAAGAAGTAATTACCCTGGCCGCAGATTTGGGACAGGGTGATGAATTAGGACCAATTCAAGAAAAAGCCCTCAAAGCAGGTGCTAGCGAATCTCTCGTTGTTGATGCCAAAGAGGAGTTTATCACGGATTACGCCTTTCCCGCAATTCAGGCCAATGCCCTCTATGAAAATCGCTATCCCCTCTCCACCTCTCTCGCCCGTCCCCTGATTGCTAAGCTGTTGGTAGAAGCAGCGGCAAAATATGGCGCAGATGCGATCGCCCACGGTTGTACTGGTAAAGGTAACGATCAGGTGCGCTTCGATGTTTCCACCACCGCCCTCAACCCCCAGTTGAAAATCCTGGCCCCCGCCCGGGAATGGGGATTTTCCCGCGAACAAACGATCGAATATGGCGAACGCTTCGGCATTCCCGCACCTGTCACCAAGAAATATCCCTACAGTATCGATCGCAACTTATTAGGGCGGAGCATTGAAGCAGGTCCATTGGAAGATCCCATGACGGAACCGCCAGAGGAAATTTATCTGATGACAAAGGCGATCGGGGACACCCCCGATACTCCAGAATATGTAGAAATTGGGTTCGTCAAGGGCATTCCCACCACAATTAACAGTGAAACCCTGGCCCCCGTGGCCTTAGTGAGCAAACTGAACGAAATCGTCGGGAATCACGGTTTCGGGCGCATCGACATGATCGAGAACCGCTTAGTCGGGATAAAATCGCGGGAAATTTACGAAGTCCCGGGGTTATTAGTATTAATTCAAGCGCACTGGGATTTAGAAAGTTTAACCTTAACCGCAGATGTCACGCAATACAAGCGGGGTATCGAAGAAACCTACAGCAAACTGGTGTATAACGGACTTTGGTACAGTCCCCTGAAAGCAGCAATAGATGCCTTTATTCAACAAACCCAGGAACGAGTCACGGGGACCGTGCGGGTAAAATTGTTTAAGGGAACAGCAACCATTGTGGGACGCCAGTCAGAGAATTCCCTTTACAGTTCCGATCTGGCGACCTATGGAGAAGAAGATCGGTTCGATCACAAAGCAGCGGAAGGATTTATCTACGTTTGGGGATTGCCAACTCGGGTGTGGTCGGAGAAAATGAAGGGATAGAATTATGAGGACACCCAGCCCCGTGGCTGGGTAAAACCGTTCGTAGTAAAGACTTTAGTCTTTGCGGGTTCGTAGTAAAGACTTTAGTCTTTCCGGGTTCGTAAGTTAAGACAAAGGCATAAGTTCCCGCCAGATATTTTCATCTATGTGAGTCATATGCTTGAGCAGTTTTGTACGCATAAGATCTGCCACAGCTTGCAAAACTGCCTCTGACGAGTTAAGCTCTGGCTTCAGAGTTAAACTCAGATCGGGTAAATTGCCCCCCTCCGGTTCCGTAACAAAACAATCAGCAGAAAGCAGTACCAACAGAGACTTTTTCACCGATTGTTGGCTGACTGACGGTGCCATCAGCCTAGTTAATTTAGCAATTCCTTCTCCTAGTTTTTCTCCAATTAAAGGATTTTGGACAAGACATGCCAATACCTGACTTAAATCCGATGGCGGTGGCAGTCGGAAAATGGGATAGCCAGCTGAGAGAATTTTGCGGTACTTGCTCAAAGAATGAATATTGCCCGATACTGAAGTTGGCATCTTCTTTGCCTCGACTTCCACTTCGACTATGGCTGAGGCCACAGTCTCGCGATTGCGCTGCGCGCACGCTGCGCGATCGGGGACCTCGGAGACCACCGCATCTTTCACATCTTTGACAACCAGTCTGGACTCAGTAGGAGTTTTGTCAATAACGCTAAATTCCGTGCCCGCACAAATAAAATTTAAACAAGGTTTCCATTTCTCAAAGCCAAACAATTTGTAGTTAAAGTTGGGTATTCTTTGATGAAAAGCCTTCCAGACTTCGCTGAGATACATCCCTTCAGCGGACAGCTGGCGACTGTATTCTGGATGCTGATTGAGCCACTGCAAAATGGCTCTGGCTTCAACTAATATTTCATCTTCATTCTGGAGCTGTATAACCTTAACTACTATAGTTTCTGGATCGGGAATAGGCACAAAAGCATCACAAACCGCTTCTAAGAAAGAATTAGTAGATTTCTCATAGGCGCAGCCAATTACTGTTTTGCCATATTCATGGAGTTTATTAGCAACCGAGGCAAAAGCCCCATCCCCAGAGACAATAATAAATAATTGAATCGAGGGTTTGTTATGGATGAACTCTATAGCATCAATCGTCAGTTGAATATCAGCAGCATTTTTTTGGGAATTTAACCCAAAACCGAATACTTGAATCGGTTCTATTCCCAGAGAGAGAATTTCATTCTTAATCTGCTTCAACTGGGGCACACTCCAATTAGCATAGGCCCGTTGGATCGCCAGTTTTCCGAATTGATGTTGGGAGCGAATTTGTTCTACGATCCTTTGCAGAGACAATTTGGAGATGAAAGTTTGGGTGAAATTGTACCCTTTGGTAAGGTTTTCAATATCGTATAAGATGGCTGTATTAAATTCTTCCTCTGGGAGGATAATCCCAGAATGTGTCACATTTTCTCGGGGCTGAATCTCCCGAATAGTTTCGATCAGAGGGGTGAGATCCCACTGGTGGTTGGCTACCTTTGATGCTGTCACTTCCTCTGCCATCCTTTTGAGAGTCACCTCAGTTGCTGCTAGCTGTTGTCTCAGCTGCACAACATCTGTCGATATTGCCTGAAATTCCAGTATTTGTTGGCGTTCATCTTTGGCTGCTATTAAAGCTGCCTCCGCATAGGCAAACTCTTGGGGGTAAAACTTATCCGTAAAAACACGCAAAGCAGCTTGATAGCCAGCGATCGCAATAGACAGATTACGTTCCTTGCTGCCTTGGGGGAACTGCGCCATCAGTTCGCTAAAGTTAAGAACTGTTTCGGCCAGGGTCTTCGCGGTAGCAGGTTTAGCTGTCGTCAACTTTTCGCTAGCCCAAAGAAGTAATAGTGAGGCCAAACCCTCGTCGAGATGTACTAGTTTCTTTTGCAGCAGGGGGTAGACGACCTGTCGATCGCCCTTGCTAGTGTAGGTGATTTTCAATACTTCCAATAGGAAGGTGAACTGCTCTGTTGCTTTCATCATAATCAAATCATACTATTTTTCGGAGCCGTAAATCACAACCAAATGCCCCGACTCTCTGGGATGTCTAACATTTCTGGCGCAATCCCATGCCAGTAGCGCAGCGGGAGCCTGGGCGGGTTCGGGCGGCGAGGCAAATATGGGATGCACCCACAAATTATAGGTTTGATATAATTTTACATAACAGATACATAATGCTTTAACTGATGTCCGACTACTTATTTATTCTGATATTGGTCGGAATCCCAAATTAAGATCGGACAGAAACTAGAGGTTTGTCTCACCCAGACAGATCCCGAGCATGTCCGGAGCAGTTTCTAAGTATTTTGGCTCTCTGACATAATCACCTATGGTGCTGATTGACCTGCATGTTTATCGACCAAGGGTTCATGCGCAAATACGAACCAGAAAATTTGGTGCAGCTGTTCCAGGAGAAATGGGGATGTCTTCCAAGAGAATAAAAACACCAGTTAGGGCCATGAGACATCAATTAATGTCCATTACCCGCCAAGCTCATGATAGCATAAGCGACAAACCGAGTAATTGATACCTACCAGCAGCTCAATCCCTCTCTCGGGTCAACTCCGGGCTACAGAGAAGCCTTAAGCCAAATTCAAGATTCCCAACCCTTCGCGAGGATGTATGTTAACCTGCCCCAAGCAGCCGCGATCGCGTCTGCGAATGCCGCCAAACCCATTCCTCCAGAGAAGCTAGGGGAAATGCAGCAAAATCAGGGACTAGCAGCGACGGTGATGCTTCAGCCTGATGGCATCCTGTTTCGGGGAATTTCCTGGCTGCATCCGGAAAGTGAAAAGCTGTGGGTGGTAGAAAATAACGCCCAAATGAGCCGATCGGGAGGTAATCGCCTGGACGCCTCCCTTTGGTTTGCTAAATATCACTCGCGGCTGGTTGGATAATAATATCGCCTTCTTAACTGTGGGTGCGCCAGTTGCTGAGGCAATTTTACCCCGACGCCAAACTGAAGCAGAATCTCCTCAACTACCCAGTTTAGCTACTAGCGACTTCTTTAGGCAAACCGTTCCCTTAGCACTGGAACCTAACAACGGACATTTTTTTATCGATGTCGATCGGGTCTTTGCTCCTAACATTTTAACTTTTCCGATCGTCCCCTATGCTCAAAAAACCCTGTTAAATGCTATTCGTTCCATTGGCGTCACAACTGCGGTAAAGAGCGATCGCACAACCCGTTACGATATCTTTGTCGGTCTCAAACAGGGGGACGAACCAGGAGTCTTACCCAGTCAGACCGAACCCGTTCCCAGGCGGAGCCGTGGGAACGAGGGGCCCGGCTACACGAACAAAGCCCGCCTGCGCGGGCTAGATTACATGCATTGAGATGCACCCTGTCAGAATTGACAAAACCCAGGGAATCAGTTAGAATTAATAGCAGTGAAAACAACAAGAGGAGAACAATCTATGGATCTGGTAACACTCCAGAACTGGCTAGACAATATTGCCTTCGCTGTCCTGTTCGCAACCATGCTGATTTATTGGGCCGGGACGGCTTTTCGGGAAGTTCCCTTCCTCGGATCTTTGGGGACGGCGGGAATGGCGATCGCCAATCTCTGCATGGCCGCCTTACTTGCTTCCCGCTGGATCGAAGCGGGATACTTCCCTTTGAGCAATCTTTATGAATCATTATTCTTCATCGCCTGGGGAGTAACGGCGGTTCATTTAATAGCAGAAAATATGAGTGGCAGTCGCCTAGTAGGGGCGGCAACAGCACCAGTCGCCATGGGAATTACGGCTTTTGCCGCCCTATCTTTACCCTCAGAAATGCAGTCCTCTGCACCTTTAGTACCCGCCCTCAAATCTAATTGGTTGATGATGCATGTCAGCGTCATGCTACTCAGCTACGCCTGCTTGATGGTCGGTGCCACGATCGCGATCGCCTTTTTAATCGTGACGCGGGGCCAGAAAGTCGAACTCCGGGGCAGTTCTTTTGGGAATGGGGGCTTCCGCAGTTCCAAGCACCGCTGGCGCCAAGGGGAAGAATTAGTAACTCACCCAGAAGTTACGCAAGAACTGCTGCAACCTATGACTCTATCATCTGAAAACAATGGTGGTGGAAATATGGCAGTTCTGGATGTAGTCACGACGAAAACATTACCCAAAACGGAAATAGCGGCACCTCTTTCACCCCAGCGTCTGAGTCTAGCGGAAACCTTAGATAACATCAGCTATCGCATCATTGGTTTGGGCTTTCCCCTGTTAACAATTGGCATCATAGCGGGTGCGGTGTGGGCAAATGAAGCCTGGGGTTCCTATTGGAGTTGGGATCCGAAAGAAACTTGGGCGCTAATCACTTGGTTAGTATTTGCTGCATATCTCCACGCACGCATTACCCGGGGTTGGCAAGGACGGCGTCCGGCAATTTTAGCAGCCACTGGCTTTATTGTCGTCTGGGTTTGCTATTTGGGTGTTAACCTTTTAGGTAAGGGTTTACATTCTTACGGTTGGTTCTTCTAGACTGTGGCAAGAAACCGGGTTTCGGCGATATCTCAGAGTCTTTATCCAAGGTTGAACAGAGAAACCCGGTTTTCTGGACTAATACTTAGAGGCTTCCGACAACCAATTCCACAAATCTTCCCGACTATTAAAATCCCAAATATCCTCCATTTCTCCAAATCGCTTTTTAAGCGCATTACCAAAGTACCTGCTTCTGTAATGCGCCCTTCTTCATTTGCATACTCGATCTTTCCTATCTCCAGAGTGCCAACCCTACGAATAATTCCTCCCTCCAGACGCATACCTCTAAACCGTCTTTAAGTGCTACCCAACGCCCTCGATATTCCATCCGGTTTTGTTTGAGCCAATTTCGATTTGCTCGTACATCTGTCATGGGCGGGTCGCGATCGACTGTTACCACCGATGGTGCCAGTAAGTAAGCTAATTTCTTTACCACCTCATGTTCCGGGTACTGAGCCTTCAAAGGAAAGTTTCTGGGCTGCATAAAAATCTCCCTCAAGCAATAAAGAACGTATTGCAGTTACGAACTCTTCTGCGGTGTTGTAGGTTGACATAGTGATTCTCCCACATGTTTATATACTATCATAACACGGGTTGTTTACTTCTGCAATAGATAACGGGTTTAGGGTATAATCGACGCAACTCTCGACCCATGAGTATTGAGCATAACGGCATTTTTTGACAAGGTAAGCCCAGCGGTTGTCCCGCTTTGTCCCGCTTTATGTTGGTAGCCTCCGTCAGTCTCAACAACCTGGCAAATCTCTACTCCTCTGTAGGGCGATATATGGAAGCCGAACCCCTCTATACCGAAGCTTTGGGGATGGCCAGGGAACTGCTAGGGTCCGCACATCCAGATATTGCCACGTTTGTGCGATATCTCAGAGTCTTTAGCCAAGGTCAAAAGTAGTTGATATCCTTTTCCAAGGATATACTTGGTTAAAATGGAGAAGTTGATGTCATTCCTAGGAGTTGGACAAGATGACTAAAAATAGAATTAGTGCCAGTTTAACGCCTGAAGATAAACAGGCAGTTCTCGCGGCGATCGATGCAATCAAGGAAAAATTGCCATTTTTGCTCGGGTTGAGTCCCGAGGAAAGCAAATCTTTGCTGCGTTTGGGGGATAAAAGTCGGGGGTTTGTGGCAAAGGCCCTGGAGGTGGCGACCCAAAACCCTGATTTTTTGCCTCGGTCTTTTGACATTGAGGAGATGCGCAAAGATGTGGAGTTGTTCGAGGCCCTTTATCCTATTACTTTGGCCTTGAGTCAACTCCAAGAACTTCTGGACGATACAGTGGCCTTGGCAGGAAGCGAGGCTTATATGGCAGCTTTGGCGGTTTATAACTATGCCAAGGCCACCAAGGGAGATGCAGGGTTAGAAGCGGCGGTGGACGATATGGCCCGTAGGTTCGCCCGCAAGTCCAGCGGTGGGGCGTCACAACAGCCTGAGTCTTAGTTCTGGGGAGGGTACTTTGATCTTAACCGGCACTTACTGCAAACCCGTTTGTTCTGGTTTTGGACCTCTCGGTTGGGGTTTAAAACCTCTCGGTTGAGGTTTTGGACCTCTCGGTTGAGGTTTTGGACCTCTCGGTTGAGGTTTTGGACCTCTCGGTTGGGGTTTAAAACCTCTCGGTTGAGGTTTTGGACCTCTCCGTTGGGGTTTTGGACCTCTCCGTTGGGGTTTAAAACCTCTCGGTTGAGGTTTTGGACCTCTCAGTTGGGGTTTAAAACCTCTCAAGAGGCCAGCATGTCTGTTTCATTCTCCCCGGCCACCCATGATGAGGGTTCAAGTTAGACTATGAAGACAGACCGGTATTAAGAGAGACCCAGGCCCGATCGGACAGCAGAGATGAAGAGGGACCAGCCATCGTTGAAGCGTAATCATATAATGCTTAACAAATCTACAAAGGAGGAACGATATGACAAACGAACCGTCGAATGATTATACGGCCAGTCTCAACAGCCGGGCAGAACTCTACATGTCCCAAGGGCGATACGCCGAAGCAGAACCCCTGTATAAGGACGCCTTGGAGATGTCTAAGCAACTGCTGGGGTCGAAACATCCCGATGTGGCCAACAGTCTCAGCGACCTGGCAGGACTCTACAAGTCCCAAGGGCGATACGCCGAAGCAGAACCCCTGTATAAGGACGCCTTGGAGATGTCTAAGCAACTGCTGGGGTCGAAACATCCCGATGTGGCCAACAGTCTCAGCGACCTGGCAGGACTCTACAAGTCCCAAGGGCGATACGCCGAAGCAGAACCCCTGTATAAGGACGCCTTGGAGATGTCTAAGCAACTGCTGGGGTCGAAACATCCCGATGTGGCCAACAGTCTCAGCGACCTGGCAGGACTCTACAAGTCCCAAGGGCGATACGCCGAAGCAGAACCCCTGTATAAGGACGCCTTGGAGATGTCTAAGCAACTGCTGGGGTCGAAACATCCCGATGTGGCCAACAGTCTCAGCGACCTGGCAGGACTCTACAAGTCCCAAGGGCGATACGCCGAAGCAGAACCCCTGTATAAGGACGCCTTGGAGATGTCTAAGCAACTGCTGGGGTCGAAACATCCCGATGTGGCCCAAAGTCTCTACAACCTGGCAGGACTCTACTCCGGAGTAGAGCGATACGCCGAAGCCGAACCTCTGTACAAGAAAGCCTTGGAGATGTTTAAGCAACTGCTGGGGTCGAAACATCCCGATGTGGCCAACAGTCTCAGCGACCTGGCAAGACTCTACTCGGACCAAGGGCGATACGCCGAAGCCGAACCCCTGCTTACCGAAGCCTTGGAGATGTTTAAGCAACTGCTGGGGTGGAAACATCCCTCAGTGGCCACCAGTCTCCACAACCTGGCAAAACTCTACTTCTTCCAAAGGCAATACGCCAAAGCCGAACTTCTGTATAAGGAAGCCTTGGAGATGTGTAAGCAACTGCTGGGGTCGAAACATCCCTCAGTGGCCACCAGTCTCCACAACCTGGCAAAACTCTACTCGGACCAAGGGCGATACGCCAAAGCCGAACCCCTGCTTACCGAAGCCTTGAAGATAAGAAAGCAACTGCTGGGGTCGGAACATCCCTCAGTGGCCAACAGTCTCAGCGACCTGGCAGAAATCTACTACTCCCTTGGGCGATACGCCGAAGCCGAACCCCTGTTTAAGGACGCCTTGGAGATGAGAAAGCAACTGCTGGGGTCGAAACATCCCTCAGTGGCCCAAAGTCTCAACAACCTGGCTTTACTCTACTCGGACCAAGGGCGATACGCCGAAGCCGAACCCCTGTATAAGGACGCCTTGGAGATGTTTAAGCAACTGCTGGGGTCGAAACATCCCTCAGTGGCCCAAAGTCTCCACAACCTGGCTTTACTCTACTCGGACCAAGGGCGATACGCCGAAGCCGAACCCCTGTTTAAGGACGCCTTGGAGATGTTTAAGCAACTGCTGGGGTCGAAACATCAAAATGTGGCCCAAAGTCTCAACAAGCTGGCAAATCTCTACTACTTTGAAGGGCGATACGCCGAAGCCGAACCCCTGTTTAAGGACGCCTTGGAGATGTTTAAGCAACTGCTGGGGTCGAAACATCCCGATGTGGCCAACAGTCTCAGCGACCTGGCAAAACTCTACTCGAACCAAGGGCGATACGCCGAAGCCGAACCTATGTATCGCGAAGTCTTGAAGATGAGAAAGCAACTGCTGGGGTCGGAACATCCCTCAGTGGCCCAAAGTCTCAACAACCTGGCTTTACTCTACTCGGACCAAGGGCGATACGCCGAAGCCGAACCCCTGTATAAGGACGCCTTGGAGATGTTTAAGCAACTGCTGGGGTCGAGACATCCCTTAGTGGCCAACAGTCTCTACAACCTGGGAGGACTCTACTACTCCCAAGGACGATACGCCGAAGCAGAACCCCTGTTTAAGGACGCCTTGGAGATGTTTAAGCAACTGCTGGGGTCGAAACATCCCTTAGTGGCCAACAGTCTCCACAACTTGGCAGAACTCTACAGGTCCCTTGGGCGATACGCCGAAGCTGAACCCCTGCTTAAGGAAGCCTTGGAGATGAAAAAGCAACTGCTGGGGTCGAAACATCCAAATGTGGCCAACGGTCTCAACAACCTGGCTTTACTCTACTACTCCCAAAAGCGATACGCCGAAGCTGAACTCCTGTATAAGAAAGCCTTGGAGATGAGAAAGCAACTGCTGGGGTCGAAACATCCAAATGTGGCCCAAAATCTCAACAACCTGGCAGAACTCTACAGATCCCTTGGGCGATACGCCGAAGCCGAACCCCTGTATAAGGAAGCCTTGGAGATGAGAAAGCAACTGCTGAGGTCGAAACATCCCGATGTGGCCCAAAGTCTCTACAGCCTGGCAAATCTCTACTACTCCCAAAGGCGATACGCCGAAGCTGAACCCCTATTTAAGGAAGCTGTAACTATTCTGAGTTCACAACTAGGACAAGATCATCCCCTTACTCAGGCAATTCAGCAGAAATACCTGATGTTTTTACAGCAAGTCCCTCTTAAAAATCGGCAAGGGGAGTCATCTAACGAGTGGGGCTACAGCGGCGGGACTACTAAGAAGAAAAAGAAAAAGAGCAAAGGCTTCGGCAGTTTTAATCTATAGCCAGTAGGGTGGGCCGTGCCCACTGTCAGACTCGACGCTCGCCTGTATATACCTTGAAAGGGATTGCGCTGCGCTCCCGCAAGGGGTACGATGAGCGGAAAGAAAGCAACTGCTGGGGTCCGCACATCCAAATGTGGCCACCAGTTTCAATAATCTGGCAGAACTCTACAGATCCCAAGGGCGATATGCCGAAGCCGAACCTCTGTACAAGAAAGCCTTGGAGATGTTTAAGCAACTGCTGGGGTCGTCCGCACATCTATAATGCTTAACAAATCTACAAAGGAGGAACGATATGTCGAATGATTATACGGCCAGTCTCAACAGCCGGGCAGAACTCTACATGTCCCAAGGGCGATACGCCGAAGCAGAACCCCTGTTTAAGGAAGCCTTGGAGATGAGAAAGCAACTGCTGGGGTCGGAACATCCCGATGTGGCCACCAGTCTCAGCGACCTGGCAAAACTCTACTCGGACCAAGGGCGATACGCCAAAGCCGAACCCCTGTTTAAGAAAGCCTTGAAGATGAGAAAGCAACTGCTGGGGTCGAAACATCCCGATGTGGCCAACAGTCTCAGCGACCTGGCAGAACTCTACAGGTCCCAAGGGCGATACGCCGAAGCAGAACCCTTGTATAAGGACGCCTTGGAGATGTCTAAGCAACTGCTGGGGTCGAAAGATCCCGATGTGGCCACCAGTCTCAACAACTTGGCTTTACTCTACAAGTCCCAAGGGCGATACGCCGAAGCAGAACCCCTGTTTAAGGACGCCTTGGAGATGTCTAAGCAACTGCTGGGGTCAAAAGATCCCGATGTGGCCACCAGTCTCAACAACTTGGCTTTACTCTACAAGTCCCAAGGGCAATACGCCAAAGCCGAACCCCTGCTTACCGAAGCCTTGGAGATGAGAAAGCAACTGCTGGGGTCGAAAGATCCCGATGTGGCCCAAAGTCTCAACAACCTGGCAGGACTCTACAAGTCCCAAGGGCGATACGCCGAAGCAGAACCCCTGTTTAAGGACGCCTTGGAGATGTTTAAGCAACTGCTGGGGTCGAAACATCCCGATGTGGCCCAAAGTCTCAACAACCTGGCAGGACTCTACTACTCCCAAGGGCGATACGCCGAAGCCGAACCCCTGTTTAAGAAAGCTTTGAAGATGTTTAAGCAACTGCTGGGGTCCGCACATCCTTCTGTGGCCCAAAGTCTCAACAACTTGGCTTTACTCTACTACTCCCAAGAGCGATACGCCGAAGCCGAACCCCTGTATAAGGAAGCCTTGGAGATGTTTAAGCAACTGCTGGGGTCGAAACATCCCTCAGTGGCCCAAAGTCTCCACAACCTGGCAGGACTCTACTACTCCCAAGGGCGATACGCCGAAGCCGAACCTCTGTATAAGGAAGCCTTGGAGATGAGAAAGCAACTGCTGGGGTCCGCACATCCCCATGTGGCCAGCAGTCTCAACAACCTGGCTTTACTCTACTACTCCCAAGGGCGATACGCCGAAGCCGAACCTATGTATCGCGAAGTCTTGAAGATAAGAAAGCAACTGCTGGGGTCCGCACATCCCGATGTGGCCAACAGTCTCAGCGACCTGGCAGGACTCTACGGCTCCCAAGGGCGATACGCCAAAGCCGAACCCCTGTATAAGGAAGCCTTGAAGATGTCTAAGCAACTGCTGGGGTCGAAACATCCCGATGTGGCCGCCAGTCTCAACAACATGGCAGAACTCTACTTCTCCCAAGGGCGATACGCCGAAGCCGAACCCCTGTTTAAGGAAGCCTTGGAGATGTCTAAGCAACTGCTGGGGTCGGAACATCCAAATGTGGCCGCCAGTCTCAACAACATGGCAGAACTCTACTCCTCCCAAGGGCGATACGCCGAAGCCGAACCTCTGTATAAGGAAGCCTTGGAGATGTTTAAGCAACTGCTGGGGTCGAAACATCCAAATGTGGCCGCCAGTCTCAACAACCTGGCAGGACTCTACTACTCCCAAAAGCGATACGCCGAAGCCGAACCCCTGTATAAGGAAGCCTTGGAGATGTATAAGCAACTGCTGGGGTCGAAACATCCCGATGTGGCCACCAGTCTCAACAACCTGGCAGAACTCTACAGGTCCCAAGGGCGATACGCCGAAGCCGAACCCCTGTATAAGGAAGCCTTGGAGATGTCTAAGCAACTGCTGGGGTCGAAACATCCCTCAGTGGCTCAAAGTCTCAACAACTTGGCTTTACTCTACAGGTCCCAAGGGCGATACGCCGAAGCAGAACCCCTATTTAAGGAAGCTGTAACTATTCTGAGTTCACAACTAGGACAAGATCATCCCCTTACTCAGCAGATTCAGCAGAACTACCTGATATTTTTACAGCAAGTCGCTCTTAAAAATCGGCAAGGGGAGTTATCTAACGAGTGGGGCTACAGCGGCGGGACTACTAAGAAGAAAAAGAAAAAGAGCAAGAACAACAAAGGCTTCGGCAGTTTTAATCTATAGCCAGTAGGGTGGGCCGTGCCCACTGTCAGACTCGACGCTCGCCTGTATATACCTTGAAAGGGATTGCGCTGCGCTCCCGCAAGGGTCCGCACATCCAAATGTGGCCACCAGTTTCAATAACCTGGCAGGACTCTACAGATCCCAAGGGCAATACGACCAAGCCGAACCCCTGTATACCGAAGCTGTAACTATTCTGATTTCACAACTTGGACTCGATCATCCCAATACTCAGACTGTTTTACAGAATTATTGGATATTTTTACAGCAAGTCCAGATTGAAAATCGGCAAGACTCGTTATCAAATGAAATGAGTTTGCAGATTATTTCACAGATGGAGGCCCAGGGGATTAGGGGAGAGGGATACGATGCTCCCGATGCTAGGGCTTGACGACTCCAAAGGGCGATCGCAATTATGAGAGGGTCTCGGGATATGTTAGGGTGAGAGGAAGGTGATGGTAACCACGCGATCGCCCGGGATATGCTAAGATAGAGATAGTCGTGAAGATCGGATAGGATCGGGTAATTTTGGGATGGCGAAAGATATCTACCACGAAATTGTTAAAACAGCGTTGATCGAAGACGGATGGACCATTACATCGGATCCGTCAACTGCTGTTGGAGAGCGAAATGTTTATGTGGATCTCGGATCGGAGAAATTTTTTGCAGCGGAAAAGGACCAGCGACGTATTGCAGTGGAGGAGAAAAGTTTTATCCGTCCCTCTCCCGTGCAAGACTTACAAAATGCTCTCGGTCAGTATGTCCTTTATCGAGGGTTGCTGGAAGAATCTCCTATCGGAGTCCGATCGCACGTTATATCTAGCGATTCGGAATGAGATTTATTCTGATTTTTTCCCGGAGAAAATTGCTCAAATCGCAATTCGCAAGAATCAGCTCAAATTGATAGTTTTTGATGCCAAAAGGGAGGAAATTGTGCAATGGATAGAGTAGATGAATATGCCAAATTAATTCGCGAGATTCTCGAAGGTCATGCTAAGATTGGATACAGTCACGGCGATATCCAAAGCTACGCGATCGCCGATTCTCAGGAAACTCATTTTATGCTAATAATTGTTGGCTGGGATAGGGAACGTAGAGTTCACGGCTGCATTACCCACGTTCAGATTATCGATGGGAAAATATGGATTCAACGGGATGGTATCGCAGATGGCATCACCGATGAATTGGTGGAAGCAGGGGTTCCGAAATCAGATATCGTCCTGGGGTTTCATCCGCCAGATGTCCGTCCCCATACCGGTTACGCCATCTCCTAACCCAATGGCGATCGCAGCCACTGCCAACAAGGGCGATCGCCCTTATGAGAGGGTCTCGGGATATGTTATACTAGGGTATATTTGTTTCTGGTTAGGGTGAAAGGATTGTGAAGTTTTCTAGAGAAGAGGTCGATCGAGAAATCGGCAAGATAGTCGAGAAGTTTTCAATTCTTGAATGTGACAAATGTGCCCGTGCAGTTATAACATGGTTAGATGAAAATGGAATTGAAGGAAAACTGCTCAAACTTAGAACCAGGAATCCTCGGGAATTCTACATAGTTAGCGATCGCCTGAACCCGGAACAGTCAATTACCAATAACGGGGTCCATTATGGAGTTGAAGTGGAGGGACGAGTTTTTGATAATCTATCTACGTCAGGAATGTCAAGACTTAATTGGATTAATGATTTCCATTGTCCCAGCGAACAATTTATCATTGAAGAACTAGAGGAATTGTAAAATATTCTGAAAACATCATCGGAGGGCAAATATGAGCGGATTGTATGAATTGTTGCCAAAAATCCAAGAGAGACCGGGGATGTACATTGGTAGTGCTAACCTTGACGCACTCTACTTTTTTATGGTAGGATATGAGTTTGCGAGAAATGAACTTTCAGTGGAATTAAAGGATAAGGAAATAGAATTTTATCGAGAGTTTCAGCCTTGGTTGCAAAAAAGATTTCAGGTAGAGACGGTCAATTCTTGGGCAAAAATTATTCGCTTCTACAGTCATGATGAAAAAGAAGCATTTAATTTATTCTTTAAGTTACTTTCGGAGTTTTTGGCGCGGGACAACATTGACGAACAACCAGAGCAAATATCTGTAGCATAGCAAAAATGGCGAGCGTCCGACGAGAGGGTTTCTCACCACCAGGCGATCGCCCTCCTTTATGTTAAAATCAAATAGAACCTAAATTACCAGGAGACGAACAATGGTAGCAATGCCCAAAGAGGCCAAAATGACTCCCCAAGAATACTTCGACTGGGAGGAGAAACAGCCGATTAAATATGAATATATGGACGGTCGAGTTTTTGCCATGACTGGAGGAACTATTCCTCATAATGACATTGCTCTTAATTTGGCAACAGCTTTAAAAACTCATCTGCGGGGTAAAGGGTGTAAAGTATTAATAGCAGATGCCAAACTAGGGGTATCTGAAAAAGGGCCTTTTTATTATCCCGATGTCATGGTAAGTTGCGATGAAAGAGACAGGCGTGCCACTAAAGTAATTTATCATCCTTGCTTAATTGTTGAGGTTTTGTCTCCGGGAACAGAAGCTGTTGACAGGGGCAAAAAGTTTCAAAATTATCGCCGCATTTCTAGTTTGAAAGAATACCTCTTGATAGATGCAGAAGAGATGACAGTGGAGTGCTTTCGACCTCAGAAAAATGGGTTTTGGGAAATATCTAATTACGCCGCAGGGGATGAGGTGAATTTAACTTCGGTCGATTTGAGTTTTCCCATCGAGATGCTTTATGAGGATGTGGTTTTGGAGGGACTGGAGGCAGAATAGCGAGGCGGCATAGACTACAGAAAAGAGCGATCGCGTTCCGACTACAGAAAAGAGCGATCGCTCTTTCCTATAGGGACAACCCCAATTGTACCCAAAGCTATTGCTAGTTCTTCCATATAGGCATCATTCAAGTGACCGATTGCGTCAAAAAACTGCCTCTGTCACCTGGGGTCGCGCCGGGGCACAAAGTATGACATCGATCGTCTGAACTGAACATCTGTTGCGATCGCATGGTAAAAGGGAATTGGATTTCAGGCAACAGCAAACCCCGTAAATTGTCGGACATAAGGGGATCTGAAACCCAAGACAATATCCGTGTTCGGGACGCCTAATTCTACTAACTGGTTAGCGAGACCCTCCTCAGTAAAATCTTGTTGAACCCAGATTTTACCATTGCTAATATTAATGTGAATCGGACAGCCATAGATTCTTTCTTCACCGTCCCATCCTACATATAATAATAAGTAGTTGTCCCGGGTGCGATCGAAAACAACTTGAACTCGATCGGCGTCTTTGGGATTTTGCTCGACTGCGTGTTGCTGAATTATTTTTTCGATCGCATCTCGGTAGTAATCTATTCTTTCCATAACGCTATCTCCTGCTCATCGCTGAGAAAAACTAACAATTTCATCGGCACGCTATCAATGATATCTTGGACGAATGGATCTGTCAAAAAAGTCTGATAAACATCCGTAGGGATGGCTAAATACAAAACTCGTTCAGGTTCGAGTTTTTCCAAGGCTTTACGATAGTTAAAATACTGCCCCACTGCTGTGTGAAATTCCGAGATTGTCGATCAACCTACAAAACTTTTGATCTCCACGGCGATCAAAGATTTTCCCTTATCTGCCGAGATTAACTTTTCTGCAGATAAGTCTATTTTGATTTTAACGCGCAAACTGGGTTTTAAATATAATGGGTCGCTATTTATTGTCCACCCATCTTTTTCCAAGGCCAAACGGACCGTGTTGTGAAAGATATCTTTTGCTGACATTTTCGTATTATACCAGAACTTGTCCTACCGAACCACCTCTCGAAAAGTATTATGTATGATTGTCTTATACCATTTTGTCAAAATATGCTACAAATAGTTTAATCATTATGATATTAGTCGGTTTTAACCGACTTCAGCTATTAGCAGGGGGTTTGAACCCCCTGCGGGCTGACAACGAAGATAGCATATGGCAAAGCAAGGTTGGACAGAACTTCACGCCCAACTACATCGGACATTGCGATCGCGCCAACTCCTGCCCAAAAACAGCCCCATCCTGGTGGCAGTATCGGGGGGACAAGACTCTCTATGTTTAATAAAATTACTGGTAGACTTGCAACCCAAATGGGGGTGGGAACTGGCGATCGCCCACTGCGATCATCGCTGGCGTGGGGACTCCCAGGCCAACGCCCAGCACGTAGAAAAGCTGGCTCAAACTTGGGCGCTCCCATATTACCAACAGACAGCTACCGAAGCCTTAAATAGTGAAGCAGCAGCCAGGCAGTGGCGCTATCAGGCCCTAAGCGCGATCGCCATCAAGTACGGGCAGGAGTACATCGTCACCGGACACACCGCGAGCGATCGGGCGGAAACCCTGCTATACAACCTGATGCGGGGCAGCGGAGCCGACGGTTTACAAGCCTTAACCTGGAAACGCCCCCTGGAAGCTGGCATCCAGCTAGTCCGTCCCCTGCTAGAAATCACCCGCAGTCAAACAGGGGCCTTTTGCCACCAGTTCCACCTGACCATCTGGGAAGACAGCACCAACCAAGATTTGAAATATGCCCGCAATCGGATTCGCCATGATATAATCCCGTATTTACAGCAACATGTCAACCTCAAAGCCGAAGAGAACTTGGCGAAGACAGCAGAATTGCTGCAAGCGGAAGTAGAGTATCTAGAAGAGACAGCCACCCAGATCCGAGAGCAGGCAGAACATCCCAGTCAACCAGGCTTAAATCGTCGGATATTGGGTGCAGTCCCCTTGGCCCTCCAGCGCCGCGTACTGCGACAATTTTTGACAATGGCCCTATCCCGCTGTCCTAGCTTTGACCAGATAGAGAAAGTTCGCACCCTGATATCAGCCCCCAACCGGTCCAACACCGATCCTTTTCCCGGGGGGGCGATCGCCCGAGTAGAAGACCCCTGGATCATGCTCACCTCAGGCCAGAACCCAAATTCAGGAGGGGACTAATTGAGTAGATTGCTGGTTAGTCAGACTGGCAATAGTTTGCTGCATTTCCGCGATCGCCTGAAGTTGATAGTCACCCGTTTCCTGAACTTGGTTGAGGGCCTCAGAAATTGCCTCCAGTTTTGAGCGCAGGTCATTGAGGCGATCCTGAATAGGCTGTAGAGTTTCTTGATATAGATTCAGATACATTTAACCCGGAAAAATCTGGCAATTGCCGGAAGTTTCATGGTATGGCACAATCTGGAATGAAATCACGCCAGATGCGGAGGTATCTCTCAAAGCCTTCAACATTCTGTTGAAAGCGCCATTGATATCACGACCAATGTTGTGACCACAGGAGGGGCAAACAAATCGTTTGTTCCCTCCTAATTTTGAGTGAATATGACCACATTTTGAACAGGTTGTGCTGGTGTACTCTTCCGTCACGTCTACTACAACACAGCCATACTTAGCTGCTTGATGCTTCAACGTTTGCTTAAAACGGTAATGAGACCATGTAACCATTTTACGTGCTGTCTTAGTTGACAACCGTCGCTTGCCTCGTTTGACCATATTTTGAACCTCAAATGTAGGCAAAAATATGACTTTGTACTTTGTACATAAATAGTTGGCTGCTTTTTTGTGAAGTTCATCTACAAGATTACGGATCTTAACCCGAATCTTCTGTGCGGCTTTTCGCAGACGGTACCGTAACCGCTTGAATTGGCGTCCTTTAGATAAGCAGATTCGAGACATTAGCCGATCTAGGTGACTGGCTAACCGATATATCCGACCCATATCCGACCTGCCAACTTCCCAAATTTCTTGACCGTCAAACCCAGTTAGAAATGTCCTAACGCCTGGAGCGAGGGCAATGGCTAGACAACTGTCTAATGGTTCTGGTTTAGGTGCGTCTATGGCATAACAGATAAACCAACGTCTCCTATCTAATACCAAAGTAGGCTCGTGATGCATTTTGTCTATAATTTGCTCACTTACTTTGAACCTTAATCCTTTGGTCTGTGTTGGATAAAACGTTCCTTTCTTCCAGTTATCTTTTTGAAACCGGATAGACTTAACGGGTGTACGTACTGAGCGAAATTTAGCATCTCCTCCTGTTTTTCTTGCTGCTTTATGTGCTTCATAAGCCTGAAATACCGCTAATTGGCGGGGGCTATATGGAGTTTTGGTTACCCAAGATGGAGCCATATTCATGACCGTTTTGCGTAGGTCATATTTGCCAATCTTCTGTTTTTTGAGTATGGCAATGGTCTGATATCAGCACCAGAAGGCTGCTGATATCCATTGATGCCAAGTTTTAGCTAGTGCTGTTTCCGGGTAAACTCGAATCTTCTTTGATAGTAGATTTGTACTTTCTGAGTCCGTAGAGTCTGCAACTGAAGACATGGACGATGGCAAGGATATCCTCAACCATTTCTCGTTCTGGAGATAGGTCACTTCGGTTGAGAACCACGAGTTGGCAATCTTTTTGTTGACAGAGCCACTCGATAAGGTCGAGACCAAATCTGACAAGTCGGTCTTTGTGGCAGACCACAACTTCTCTGACATTTCCTGACAAGACTTGTCCCAGAATGGATAAAAGTCCTTTTCGTTTATAGTTGAGTCCCGATCCGATTTCTTTGACGAGTTTTCCGTCTGTGAACAAGGATTGCAAATAGTCGGCTTGCCGTTCGAGGTCTGACTTTTGTTTATATGAACTGACTCTGGCGTAGAGGATTCTGATTCTGGTATCTCCGCCTGGATTAATGACGGAGTCGATGTCGTATCGTCGATGACCAGCGGGAGTTCTAACTGTATGTATTCCCAGTTCCGGAGTGTTTTCTCCGAGACCTGAAGGATTTGTGACGCTTCTCTCGGGGTGACATATCTCATAGTTTTTTCTTGCACTATCTATATCTACCACACCCGGTGCGCGATTTCCGGAAAAAACTAGAAATTTTCCGAAAATCGCGCCTTAGTCCAGAGCACTCTCGCTCTTTAGCTAAAATATCCCCTAGGGGGCTGCCTCAATTGAGCCAATCTCCCGTTTCCAGGAGGATTCTACGGCATCTGACTGCCCAACAGAAGCGCTTAACTTAGGCGCCTCTGTTGGGCCGCTGCCCAGATATATTTCTAATATTGTCAATAGTTCCCCTGCTCCAAAGGGTTTTGTCAGGTAGTCCGTCGCCCCCACCATCCGGGCTTTGACTCGGTCAATAAATCCATCTAAGCCGGTCAGCATCACGATCGGAGTCTGGCGAAATAGGGTCGAGCGCCGGAGCATTGCACATATTTCGTAGCCATCTAGTTCCGGCATCGCAATGTCACAGAGGATTAAGTCCGGTTTTAGTTGGAACACCAGACTCAGTGCCTTGATGGGATCGCTGATGGTGGCTACGTCGTAACCTTGCTGTTGGAGGATGTCCTCAACTGCCTTACAAATGGCCAGGCCATCATCTATACAAACGATGCGGGGGATACGAGCTGACTGGTGAGGCCATTCAGCTTTTCCCCCTGTGGGTTCCCCATCCGATGGGTAAACCAGTTGTACCCATCCCGCTTTTACATAAGGATAAAGCACCTTGGCCAATGTTAAGACATCTCCATTTAAGTAACGGGCTATTTGCCGCATGGAACTTTTGCCGTCTGCCCAAGTCCGGATGATTTTGTAGTTATTTTTGCTCATCTTTGAGCTCAATTGGGTATGATTGGTAATCACCGGACATTGGTTAGGGGACTGGATGTGGGGATTAAACTGCATCCACTCCTGCATCTGGTGCATAATTTTTGTTACCAGGGAGCGTATTTCCAGGGTTGTTAGCTGTGGGGCCAAAGCTGGTCCGACTTCAAAGATGAAAGAACCTTGGTGCAGGGAGAGCAGGTCAAATAGGGTTTCATGGACCATATTGCCAATTATGGTCCGCCCTTGAGCTGGCGTGAGGTAATGATTTTCCAGCATTGCCCACAGGTAACCGTACTCTGGCGCATTAATGGAGGAGATAGAGGGGGCCTCTATCAGGTCGCCCACATCATCTTTTTTGTAGTAACGCATGTAGTCCCGTAAACGGAACAAATTGCTATCTTTATCTGCTGCTGCATAGATAATTTTACCGTTGAGAAAAAATACAAACCATGATTGTGAGCTCAACAAACGCAAACTGCAGTCACTGACTGATACAGGTCCCGAGACATACGCCTCTACAAACAACTCTCCTGTTCGCTGTCCCAACTCTATCAGTTGCAAGATGCTACGGATATCAATTTCGCTCAACTGTCCCTGCATGCAGATCCCGATGCTATCTTTTACTAGGTTTTGTTTCTTGGCGCGGCCAGCAGACACCAACCGCATCCCTCTCCTACCCCTTGATGGGCTCAGATACCAACCAGTGGGGAACTTGTGAGTGCAATCCGTTCTGGGATTACAACTCGGCCAACTCCACAATTGCTTTCAAGACCGACTATTCTACCTTATACCACCGGCTGCATGACGCGCTAGTCCCTACCAGCTCGGTGCTGACCGCTTTTAAGTACAGATCTTACTTCAGGTTAAAAGGCAATGACCGCTTTTACCTAAACCTTATCTGGAGTGAAGATGCAAGTTTTCGATCTCCCCCTGCTACAGATCTAGTCGTCTCCACTGATTTTCTGTGCTTGACGGGAAAACTTACTCAAGCTATATTCTAATTCCCGATCCCCCTTGAGGTTATAGCACTTTTGGTCGATTCTGGGGATATTTGTCCGTTAATCACCGGTTCGTGGTCGTTATCTGCCACACGACCGATCTACTTTGAGCTGCGGCAAGCAGGGATTCGGTTCCCAGCGCTCCCTGAGCAGCGACGCTACGAACCCGGTTGAGCTCTGTTGCACCCTAGTTGTCCTCGCGGCGCGGCGATCGCCATCACAGAGGCTCATCTATTTGCCTATCATACCCGGTTTAGGGTTTACTTGCGATATGATTGTCATCAGTCTCCCTTGTCGGTGGCATTTATCTGTTCGGTAACTGGTAAGTCAAGTTGACGATGCCGGTTGGCCTATATGGTGAAAATACTGAAAGTCGGGATAGTTTCGCTCTTAGGGTCTTATTTGGTCATATGAGGCTAGTCAGGAATTCCCGTTAGGTCCGACAAGAGCAGGCGGGTAGAAAGAGAGCCAAAATGGTTGGAAAAATGATTTGGAGACAGAGGATGAGGAAAAAGGGATTTACATAAAAGTGGGTTAAAGGGACGGGAATAAACGATTAGAGAAAAGGAGTTTAATCCCATATTTGTGCAACCCAGTAAAATAAAGTCAGACAAGCGTACAGGGAATTATCAAGAGGAATATTAGCGTGCTGTATCTAGCAGAAGTACAAAAAAAGGTTGGGACTTTTGGTGTAGGTGCGAAAGCGGAATTAAAACTGCTGGCTAGTCAGCGTGGCGAGCAGAATTGGAACGCCGAGAAAGAGGACGTGGTTGCTGCTGAAGAGGCGAAGAATTTTGAAGATGGAGAACTGGTGCTGGTAGAACTATCGGCGAGTAAACAGGTGCAACGACCCCCACAAAAGGCAGGGCGTCCATTGGTGGCAATTCTGCAAAATTTCTCGAAATTGCAGGAAAAGTTTAAGAACCAAGAAGAAGAAATAGAGACGTGGAAACAGTCTCTGACTTATCAAGCCCAGGAGTTGAATCGCCGGGAAATGGAAATGCAAGCTCGGCAAGAACAACTCGAGGCTTTGGAGGAAGAGTCGGAAAAGATAGAGGAACAACGTCAGGAAATCGAACAGGCTCGCGAAGAGGCCGATCGCCTGAAGTCAGAGATAGAACGCAACCAGCAAGAACTGGAGGGGGCCTGGGCTCAACTGCGGGGGGCACAGCAGCGTCTGGAAGAGGGACAGGCTCAGTTGCAGCAGGCTTCCGTCCTGGATGAAGAGCAAAGTGGTAAAATTCAGGAGATTTTGGACCGCTTGTCGGGGACGATCGCCCCTACGGAGTCGGTGCGTTCCGAACTAAATCAGGCTTTTGAACTGGTTTCCTCTCAGCAGGAAAATCTAGATCGTCACTGGCAACAGCTGGAGCAACAACGCTCGGAGGCGGACCAAATACAAGGGGAAGTTGACAGGATGACGGCAGATCTGGAAAGTAGAAGGCAACAGTGGCAACAAGATTCAGAGGCCCTAGAACAGGCGAACTCGGAGTTGAAAACCCAGCAAAAAGCTTTGAGTCTGAAGCAAGAATATGCTGAGGCTTTGGAACTAAATCTGAAAACTACGGAAGAGTTATATCAACAAATTAATCAGCTAGCGGAATCGTCGGGTCAAGTTATTGTCTCTGTGGATATCGAAGCTCTGGAAAAGATGCCGATAGAAGAGCTGCAAGGCAGAGTAGCAGATTTACAACGAGATCTAGATAAAGCATCGGGCTTTGTTAAAGACCAGGAAGAAGAACTGCAATACCAACTCCAGGCAATTGACGAACTCAAACAGAAAATCGAGCAAGCTAGCGAGTACGATCGCCTGACTCTGGAAACGGAACTCTCGGGTGAGGAGGAAAGCTATCAGTACCTAAATGAATCATTGGTAGGTTCGCGCCGGAATCTCAGCGAACGGGAAGAGATTTTCAATCAGCATGAAGCGGTGCTCAAACGCCGCCAGGGATATGCGGTGGACCCGGAAAAAGGCGCTCAGATTAATCTGGGACCAGTGCTGGAACAGTTGGACAATCAGCGACTTGCACAGACTGAGGAACTGCAAAAGTTGCAAGGGGAAATTGCTCAGATGCGACTACGGCTCTTAAGGGTGGTGAAGCAGTGGAACGGACGGTGGAGGGGATCCTGGCGATCCGAGAAACTGTGGCTGAGACGACTCGCAAGGTGAAGCGACTGGCAGAATCTTCTCAAGAAATTTCTAAGATTGTGGCCCTGATTTCCTCTATTGCTTCTCGGACTAACCTGCTGGCCCTCAATGCTAGTATTGAGGCGGCCCGTGCTGGTGATGCGGGTCGGGGCTTTGCGATCGTGGCCGATGAGGTGCGCCAATTAGCTGACCGGGCAGCTAAAGCGTCGAAGCAAATTGAGCAGATCGTCTTGCAGATCCAGAGCGAGACAAATGGAGTCATGCAGGCGATGGAAGACAGTACGCAGCAGGTGATTAAAGGAACTAATCTGGCAAAAGAAGCTGCTAGATCTCTCGAAGAGATCATTCAGATTAATAATCGCATTGATGTTCTGGTCCGCTCGATTACTGCTGACACGGTTGAGCAGATTAAAACTTCGCGAGCGGTGGCTCACGTGACCCAATCAGTAGAACTGACAGCCCAAGAAACTTCCCAAGAGGCTCAGCGGGTATCCGGCGCTTTAGGTAACCTGGTGAATGTGGCGCGAGATCTCTTGACTTCAGTAGAGCGCTTCCGCGTGGAAACGAAGGAATAATAAGCAATTCAAAATTCGTGCATTGGGAAACCTATTGAAAACAATTGTCTCAGCATGCAATTTAATAGCGCGACACCTTAATACCGATCGCCTAAGACCCGATCGAGCCGGTGCTCTCTGATTAAAGGCATTCTCGAAGGTGCCCTCAGATTTGTATGGGCAATAATATAGTCATTTTTATTCATAAATAGTAAAATTGTCGCTTCATTGAGGTGATTGGGATTTGAGATTGCCAAACTAGGTGGCAAGGATGTTCGGGTTGGACATCAGTAGCTTCTTTAGTTTAAAATGGTATAATCAGTACAGTTATCACTGAGTTGTTAGTTGTGGGTTGTTAGTTGACCACTAACCACGGACCACGGACCACGGACCACTGACTACTGACCACGGACCACTGACTTTAGATATTCGTCAAAAATTAGCCCCAACTCCGATTAGTATAGAAAGAGAAGCGGTTGGGTCGTTCCCGTCCTCACCGATCGCACTCGAAGGATAGTTGTCTATATATAACATAAAGATGAGGAAAAGAGAGCCAGGGTAGATCGGAAATTGTAGCGAAGTTGTAAATGTCGGTAAGAAATAAAGAAAGTGGGATGAGAGAAATTGCTAAATGAAAGATGAGAGAGAAAAAATCAACGAGCAAGTAAAAATTATGGAAGCGGAACAAGAAGAGAGAATAATAGGTTACTTCATTGAAGAGGCAAAATACCACCTCAATACGATTGAACAAGGTTTGATTTATATGAGCAATACGATCGCGGCTCCAGAAATGATCGATGAGGTGTTCCGCGCTGCTCACTCGGGGAAAGGGGGAGCAGCAATGCTGGGAATAAACAAAATAGCTCATAAGCTGGAAGATTACCTGACAATTATGCAAAATTGCCAGGAAGTGGTAGATAAAAAGCTAGAGTACCTATTGTTTCGTTTGATAGCTTGCAAGAGTTGCAAGGTTCGTTGAGTCTGACTGAGGAAAAAGCAAGCGAAATAATGTTAGCGGTAGAACCAGTTTTGGAGAGTATAGAAAATCATATGGGTAGAAAGATTATACAGCAGGACCAGACAGAAGATAGTGCGCTACAACAGGTGTTTGGTAGGAAGGTGCCGGGGGTGCATCCCAATTTGGCAATGAGCAAAAATACTTCATTGTTAAACTGTCACTAATAGACCCTTGGTCTGTCAAGGAAATGATGACGGATAAGAGAAGGGAAGGCTCGGAAGCGGTTATCTCCGTAAAATTCGTCAATTTTATCTTGACAGACCACGAGATGATGAGAATGTCAAGATTGACTCACCTTGAGAATACTCCATTGAGATAAGCACGCTCCGGGCCCCCTACGCTGCGAGATGCCGCAGAACTTGGGGAACATTGGCAGCTTTCCACTGCGCTCCTGAGAGCTTCACCCGTGCCGCAACCTGCTTAATCGTTGATTCCACCTCTCCCGAACCGATTGAAATTCCCTCGGCTTGGTAATAGCCATAGTTCACAATGCGGTGACGATGCTTAGTAACATAGGCCCTGAAGTTATCAACCCGTGGATGCTCCCAGTCGTCAAATTCTTTGAGGGCTGCATCTACCTTGCCTGACCATAGGAGAGCTTTCACTCGTGCCAGTCTAGAGCTGGACCCACCGACTTTCTCGAGGTTTTCCATCAAGTGATACCAATCGAGGATTTCCAGACGGAAGATGGTTGGGCCAATCTCGGCAAACAAATTCCAAACGCCATCATGACCGTCTCCGATACTCACAAGTGGATTCGCCAAGGGCTGCTGGTTGACCCATTTGACCAGTCCTGCATTGTCCCGAAAGAAGGCCGCTACCCCGAGGTCATGTAGATTAACGCCCTTGTAATCGCGCCACTCACAGGGTCTCCCTTGCGGGGTCCGTAAGCGTACTTTCCCCCCATCAATGCTCATTTCCTCAACAACTTCCTTGACAGTCGGCAACTTCAACTCATGGGCGAGCACTTTCGGTTCTTGAGGGCTGATTTCGGAAACAGCTTTTTTAGCCGTCGGCAACTCAAACTCCTGAGGGGGCAGTTTCGGTCCTTGAGGGCCCGTTGAGGAAACGGCTTCTTTAGCTGTGGGCAACTCAAACTCCTGAAGGGGCAGTTTCGGTTCTTGAGCGCTCGTTGAGGAAACGGCTTCTTTAACTGTCAGTAATTCAAACTCATAACGTTGCACCAGTCGTTGCTGAGTTCCCCGGGAAACGCTCATCCCCGTGAGCTGCTTAAGATCTTCCGAGGCGTGCTCATAAGAAGAGTTCGCACTCAGTAACAAGCAACATTTTTCCAGATAGGGACTCCACTGGCTATAGGCTCTCACATCAAAATAAGTCGCTTGCTTCTCCGTGATGAGGAGCTCGCCCAAAATGCTGTTTAAAATTCGGGTTCGCCCTGCGGTGGTGCCACTGGTGCTTTCGATAAAAAAAGGGCAATCTCTGGACTGACGTATTGAAGCAACTGCCCACGGACTGTAGCTTCGAGTCCTGAGAGTGTTTTCAATTGCTCTGGAACAGTCCCTTGGGCCTCCTCATACAACAAGGCGGCTATTCCCAAAGCATAGGTTTTAATTTGAGCTAAATTTTCAGGATTCATAGTTTTAGAGGGAGCGTTTACCGACTGTCTCAGCTTAACACCATCTCGGAACCCGTTCGACTAAGCATTTCTACTCATTGCGAAACTGGGATGCACCCAGGTGCCGGCCCTGTTGAAAAAGATGCTACATCTGTTTAAGCAACCTGATAATAGTGAAAGTCGCGAGCATCTGGCATCAATTTGTCGCACTCTATTCCAAGCAGGCGATCGAGAAAAAACAGTGAGGTGGAAGAGGTTAGTAGAGGCAATAAGTAGGGCGATCGCCCACCAGTCCAACAGCTATCACAGCTTAGCACGAGTAGTAATTCCTGACCTGAAACAGGCAATAGAATTGGTGTTATCTGGTCGCGATGATGCTGTGGAGATCGGTGAAAAACTGCAATCACTCCAGCCACCAGTGACTAGAATATCAGATAGGTCCGAAATCATCGCAAGGGCCGAGGATCCGACAGGGAACGGGGGACGAGACAATGCTATACAGCTATCAACTCCTATAAAGACAAAACATTCCCAGGGTGGTCCGGAAGTGGGCATGGCAGAACTTAACACCCTGGCGGACTTGTTCAAAGGGAAAGAACCAGATCTGGATCTAACCTGGCAAGCAGCAGATTCTCTGGTTCCCCCAGAGGGTGATAACCTGGAAATGGCCGATTTTGATAGGGACTTTTTGGATCTTCTGGAAGCTTCTGCGGGTAGGGCAGAGGAACCAAATCCTCCCGAGGGTGGGACAAAAAGCGGCAAGAATGATTTAAATAGCTTATTTGGTGAGAAGTTGCTGGATCTTCCAGATGCACAAGATGAACAAGAGGAAAGAGATTTTACTGACTTATTAGAAATCACACCGCAAAAGCATGACGACTCGGATCGGTTGGCATTGGCATCAGAACATTTAGTTGCAGAGGAAGAAATTGGAAATATGGAAAAAGGGAACAGTCTGGCAGAAAACTCTAGCGAACTAGACACACTCAGTGAATTATTCGCGGATTTAGAGTCGGAAGAGGATATAAAATTTACAGCGGAGAAAAAAAATCAGGTTTCCGAAGAATCCTCTCCAAAAATGGATAAGAGTAAAAAAAAGTTGGGGGTGATATCAGATAGGGAATTACCGTCGAAAGAAGAGGCTAAAATAGATTCAGAAACGCAAGCTAATAATCCAAAAATTAAAACTCAAACATCAGAGCAGTCCAGTAAAAGAGGCCAGTTGGAACCGGCAGGGACGGGTGGCAAAACTGTCTCAGGATTGCGCTGCGCGCACCGGGCTACTGGTCCTACGCGATCGGAGCATGAGAAACTGGCAAATCATGACGGTGTAGGACAGCAGGCAGAATTAGAGGATTTTGACGATCTGCTGGCGATCGCCTCATCCGATGGCCACAAGGATAATTGGGACGTCCTAGAACCCTTGGAAAGTTACGAGTCTCAATTGCTCGAAGCAGCAGCATCCTGGGAAGATTTCCAGCTGACTGACAATGTTTCCGACCCGCTAGAGTCAGGATTAGAGACAGAGTTGGCGACAGAAGAGTTAGACCTCGACCTTGAGGAAGAAAGTATGCTGTCTGACTTAGAACTGGATATGTTTTCATCGTCAGCTGCAGGTACCGATATGTCTGAAGAGTCTCTCTCATTAGACTCTCTTGAGGAGCTGTCAAATGAACTGTTAGACTCCCAGACAGAAACAAAAGAAGCATCTGACTCGGAAGCGGCAGGCGATAGCGAACCGCCCGCGAACGCAGACAGACGCACACACCCCGCCCCGCAGCCCGCCCGGAAAAACACCCGAGACCAGATAAACTTCCCGGATCATGCGGAATCTCTGGACGAGGGAGAGTCGATTTCATTAGACTCTCTTGAAGATATGTTAAATGAACTGTTGGACTTGTCATCGGAAGTAAGCAAGGCAGGGGCAGGTGAAGCACGCTGCGCGAAAAATCAGATGCCAGAAGAGTTGGATATATTTTTAGAGTACGGTCAGTCATCAGGAGAGGTAGAGGAACTTTCTTTGGCAGAAGGTTTGGCAGAAGTCCAAACGGCAACTGACTCTTGGCCGGATATGTCAGACAAGGAATTGTTGGACTTGTCATCCGAAGGGACAAAGGATCCCGATGTGGCATCAAGTTCTAGTCAGACACGGCAGGGCCTGCTAGACATGCTAGACATGGATTCCGATATGTTTGCATCTGGGCAAAGTACAGATGATATTGAAGCAATCCTTGATGAACTGGATGCTACCGATTTTTCTCAAACAGAGGATCTGTCCGATGACCTTGACTTGGGTCCGATAGATTGGGAAAAAAATCTGGAACTCTTGGGCGATCGGGATCCTGATGAGGGTTCGACAGGGGAACAGACATCGACCCTTTGGGCAAATAACCAATGGGAAAAATTGGAGGCTTTACTGGGGCATGAAGAGCAGGCAAGCCTAGGGGCCGCAGAGCAAGCAGTATTCGCTCGACTAGAAGAATTTTTGAATGCCTCGGAAGAAAGTCTGCAAGCAGAGTCCGCCGGAGACGAAGATACAGAATCAGAAGCAAGGCATAGTACATCAAACAGTGATGAGTTTGATGTACTCGAAGCAATGTTGGCAGATGCAGAAAAGTTGGGTGGGCCTCCGATAAAACAAAACATTGCACAGCGGTCACAGCCAATGAATAACCGACAACGGCCCGTAGAGCAGAATATGAAGGTGCCGATCAAGCAGCTGGACAACCTCAGCAACTTGGTCGGGGAATTGGTGGTGAACCGCAATAGCTTGGAGCAAAACCAAGACCGGCTACGGACAACTTTGGATAATTTGCTCTATCAGGTGCAACAACTCAACGATGTGGGCGGGCGGATGCAGGACCTATATGAGCGATCGCTGCTGGAAGCGGCCCTACTGAATTCGCGCAGTGGCAATCGGTCTGGCTCTTCTAAGTTACAGGAAACTGCCACAGCTAATAACAATCAACACCATACCGGGGAAGAATTTGACGTGCTGGAAATGGATAGCTTTACAGGCTTCCATTTGCTGTCCCAGGAGATGATCGAGCTGATTGTACGGGTGCGGGAATCAGCTTCTGATATCGAGTTCATCGTTGATGAAACAGATCAGGTGACTCGCCAGTTTCGGCAGGTGACGACCCAACTGCAAGAAAGTCTGACGCGCACGCGCATGATACCTTTCGCCCAAACGGTCGATCGGCTGCCTGGGGCGGTGAAACGTATTTGTATGAAGTTGCACAAGCAGGCCCAAATCCAGATAGAAGGTCGGGAAACTCTGATCGATAAGATGATCCAAGAGCACCTGTCTGACCCCATGACCCATCTGATTAATAATGCTATGACTCACGGGGTGGAGTTGCCAGAGGTGCGACAGGCTGCTGGTAAGTCCCCTGTCGGTCAGATTACTATCCGGGCTTTCCATCAAGGTAACCAGACGGTAATTTCTGTATCGGATGATGGAGCCGGGATCGATGCTGAAAGGGTGAAAACTAAGGCGATCGAGAAAGGCTTGATGAGCCAAGAGGAATCTAAAAATATCTCCCGTCTGGATCTGTATGACCTGCTTTTTCACCCAGGCTTTAGCACGAAGGATAAAGTGGGTGACTTGGCAGGTCGCGGTGTGGGGTTGGATGTGGTGCGTACTAGCTTGAGAGATATTCGCGGGGCGATCAATATTGATTCTAATCTGGGAAAGGGCACTACTTTTACTATCCGACTACCTTTGACTCTGAGTATTTCTAAAGCTCTCTGCTGCATTAGCAATTGGGCCAAAATTGCTTTCCCGATGGATGGTGTCGAAGATATGCTGGATGTCCCCAAAGAGCGGATATCTCTCAATAGCGAAGGTCAATCCTGCATTATGTGGCGGGATACCCAGTTGCCTTTCCGACCTCTGTCAGAACTACTGCAATATAATCGTCAAATCGGTCGCGCGAGGGTGTTTGGCAGCAACGAGGAAGAGGATATTGTTTCGATTGTGGTCCTGCGCGGTGCTGGTGAATATATCGCCCTCCAGGTCGATCAGGTACTGGGCGAGCAGGAAATTGTGATTAAGCAACTGGAAGGCCCGGTACCTAAGCCCATGGGAGTGGCGGGCGCTACGGTTTTGGGGGATAGTCGGATTATGCCGATCGCGGATGTGCTGGAACTGATTGACCTCTCCAAGGGACGCTCCCGGCGGGAAATAACCTTAGGTGATTACGAGGCTAATCAAACTATTCCCGAGCTTCCACAGATTAAAACTGAGCCGACTGTGCTGATTGTCGATGACTCAATTACGGTGCGGGAACTGCTGTCGATGACCTTTAATAAGGCTGGTTATCGGGTGGAACAAGCTCGTGATGGTCAGGATGCTTGGGATAAATTGCGAGCGGGCCTGCCTTGCGATATTATCTTCTGTGACATCGAAATGCCCAGAATGGATGGTCTGGAACTTCTCGATCGGCTTCAGAAAGACGATAACCTCAATCATATGCCTATGGCGATGCTGACTTCTCGCGGTGCTGATAAGCACCGGCAAAGGGCTGCTAACTTGGGCGCTAAGGGCTATTTCACTAAGCCTTATTTGGAAGAAGCTTTGCTTGAGGCTGCTCAACGGATGCTTAAAGGCGAAGTCCTGGTAACTGCTAAGGGTTGATATAGAGGTACAGAAGAATCCCCCCAACCCCCCTTTGAAAGGGGGGCTTATTCAAAAAGGCGAAGTCCTGGTAACTGCTAAGGGTTGATATAGAGGTACAGAAGAATCCCCCCAACCCCCCTTTGAAAGGGGGGCTTATTCAAAGTCCCCCGCTTCTTTCGGCCCCTTCTAAAGGGGGGTTAGGGGGGATGGGGATTTAGGGGGATTTAAGCGCTGAACCTCAGTTGTTCTTTCTCTCCATCCCCAGGCTCAGCCTGGGGCTACTCTAACAAAGCCCGCGCGGGCTTTGGTCCGTAAACTGCAAACTTGATTAGGAATACCATACTATGTCAGATGCAAGCCAACAGATAGTCTATCCAGTCAGCCGCAAAGTTGACCAAATTGATGAGTACCACGGTGTGCCAGTCCCAGACCCTTATAGATGGCTAGAAGACCCAGACTCAGAGGAAACTAAGGCTTGGGTTTCCGAGCAAAATCGGGTGACTTTTGGTTATCTGGGTGCAATAAAAGCCCGATCGGCAATTCAGCAGCGGCTGAGGACGTTGTGGGATTTTGAAAAATATCGTATTCCTTTCCAGCGGGGCGATCGCTATTTTTATTCCCGCAATAGCGGTCTGCAAAATCAATGGGTACTTTACACTTTGACAGAGATGGAAGGTGAAGCTAGGGTGCTGCTGGACCCGAATACTCTCTCCGATGATGGGACGATCGCCTTATCGGGGATAGCGATTAGTGAAGATGGTAAATTAATGGCTTATGGCCTGTCTACTTCTGGCTCTGATTGGCAAGAGTGGCACGTGCGGGATGTGGAAACGGGTGAGGATTTACCAGATTTGATTAAATGGGTGAAGTTCTCTGGTGCTGCTTGGACTAAGGATGGCAAGGGTTTTTTCTACAGTCGCTACGATGAACCAAATGATGCGACTAAGTTTGAAGATGTTAATTATTACCAGAAGCTTTATTATCATCAGCTGGGTCAAGCGCAATCAGAGGACGTGCTGATTTACGAACGTCCCGACCACAAGGAATGGATGTTTAGCGGTCATGTAACTGAGGATGGACGTTATTTAATTATTAGTGTCTGGCGGGGAACGGATCCCAAGAATTTGCTTTTATATCGGGATTTAAGCAAGCCAGAAGCTCCGGTGGTAGAACTGATTTGCGAGTTTGAGGCTAGCTATATTTTGATAGATAATGATGGCTCTCGGTTCTGGTTAGGGACTGATAAGGATGCGCCCCGAAGTCGGATAATTGCTATTGATGTTAATCAGCCCGATCGCGCCAATTGGCAAGAAGTAATCCCGGAAGCGGCGGAAGTGCTGGAAGATGCGGGCATATTGCACAATCAGTTTGTGGTTAATTACCTGAAAGATGCCCGATCGCTTGTCAAGATTTTAGACCTGGACGGGAATTTAGTGCGAGAGGTGAAATTGCCGGGAATTGGTTCGGTGCAGGGATTCAATGGTAAGCGTCATGACCGGGAAACATTTTACAGCTTTACTGGTTTCACAACACCGGGAACTATTTACCGCTACAATATGATAACGGACGAAAGTACAATCTATCGGCAACCCCAGGTTGATCTTTCTTTCGATCCAGCTGATTATGAGACTCAGCAGATTTTCTATAGCAGCAAGGATGGGACAAAAGTACCGATGTTCGTTACGCACAAAAAAGGGTTGCAGTTGGATGGGAATAATCCTACTTACCTCTATGGCTATGGTGGCTTTAATATCTCCCTGACCCCCTATTTCTCGATCTCTAATCTGGTGTGGATGGAGATGGGTGGTGTATATGCGGTCCCGAATTTGCGTGGCGGTGGCGAGTACGGTGAGGAATGGCACCAGGCGGGGACGAAGCTACAGAAGCAGAATGTATTTGATGATTTGATCGCGGCGGCTGAGTGGCTGATCGATCGCAAGTATACGAGTTCTGCAAAACTGGCCATTAGTGGCGGCAGTAATGGGGGTTTATTGGTGGGTGCTTGCATGACCCAACGCCCGGATCTGTTTGCAGCGGTGCTACCAGCTGTGGGGGTGCTGGATATGCTGCGCTTCCATAAGTTTACCATTGGCTGGGCTTGGTGTTCTGATTACGGTTCTCCTGATGACCCCGAGGAGTTTAAGGCCCTCTATGCTTATTCGCCTTTGCATAATCTTAAACCTGGCACGGCTTACCCAGCAACCCTGATTACTACGGCAGATCATGACGATCGGGTGGTTCCTGCTCATAGTTTTAAGTTTGCTGCGGCTTTGCAGGAGGCCCACGAGGGTGAAAATCCCGTGTTAATCAGAATTGAAACTAAGGCGGGACATGGTGGTGGCAAGCCTACTGCTAAGATTATTGAAGAGATTGCCGATAAGTTTGCCTTTTTGGTGCGAGTGATGGATATGAAAATCGAGAATTGAAAGTAGGGTGGGCAATGCCCACCTTACGCTTATTGTCTGGGGAAATATTACCGTGAATGAAGAGCAACAGCAAATAATAGAAAAAACGGACTCTGAGAATGAAGAGCAAAAGTTGACGGCAGTAAAAGAAGGTGGTGGCGAAACTCTCTGGTAAGGCGGGGGCTAAAATTGCGAGCAAAACTGGCGCTACTCTGGCAGGCAAAATCGGCTCGCAACTTTTAGACCCGATCGTCGGGATTGGCATTATCATTTGGGATGTCTGGGACTAAGTATTCGTGCAAAATTATTTTTATAGCGAATCAAACTGCAACGCTTGGTAGGCTGCAATCTCATATAAAAATAATTTTGCCTAGGTAACACTGTGAAAGTCGATCGACCAATTTTACATGACAATATTGCTGATTACTTGCAGGAAGTGAAGTATTCTTTGCTCTATAATTCGGAAAATGGGATAATGAAGGCGATCGGGGAAATAGAGAGCGAGATAATGCTTTACAATCGAGTGGGCAAGCTGCTTGTCTTACTAACTGTAGCCATAGCTTTAGGGACTCTTGTGCCGGAGGCCGCTGCCATGAATTCAGATAGGGACTGGTCTGAAGTCGATCGATATCCGATCGAAGCGGTCAGGACTGCCCATGATAGCACTGAGGAATTTGCTACTTATGAGTTAGACCGTTGGCTAGATCATTTGATGCAGAAGGTTGACGATCGATTTCTCAATTGGTATTTCAGCTACTTGCATCAGAAAAAAATCGAGTTCAGCGCCCATTTTACTTGGCTGTTCTTGGCGGGAGATTATGCCTTAAATAGATTCAGGTCGGAAAAGGATAAAAATTTAAATCCCAATCGGGCTTATCAAGAAAAACTGATTGCTGATTTTGAACGGAAGTTTAACCAACTGGTTCTCGACCCAGAAGCGGGAGGGAAATTTTTAAGAGAATTGGCAGCTAGAGTCGGTCGCAACTATGCTTCCGCACTCGGGAAGAAGTTTGCCCAAGTTAAATCTGCCTATAAAATTCCCGATGGGGATTGGGAAAGATACTTAAATGACCTGGCTACTCTGGTTTACGATACGGGAAATAGTAAATCTAGTCTTTCCCCGGAAAGTCTTACTAATGAGGTGCCGATCGTTTCTACCGCCGCGATCGGGTAAAATTGCTCTGACTTTTGCTGGTAAAGCTGCTGCGAAAATCGCAGCTAAAGCTGGAGGGACCGTGGCAGCTAAGGTGACTCAAGTTTTAGACCCCCTTCTGGGTACTGGCATCGTGATTTGGGACCTCTGGGACTACAATCCCATGGTAGCAGAATCTCGCCGCTGTATCTCCCCCCTCGTTCCCACGGCTCTGCCTGGGAACGTGCTCAACCGCGCTCCCGGGAGATACATCTTGCGGGAAAATATTTCTGATTACTTGCATGAGGTGAAAATGTCCATTCTTTATGCTCCCGAAAATAGTATCATGGCTGCTATTGAAACTGTCGAACAGGAAATTATTACATGTGGAATCTCAATTAGCCTCTGATTTGCGATATTAGCTGGCAAACGCTAAAGCGTTTACTACAAACGGGATTAAGAAACTAGGTTTACATTTGTTACCCTCGTTCCCAGTCTCTGGCTGGGAATGAATTATAGAGGCTCTGCCTCTAGTTTACAATAATGTAAGTATGAGTTAAAATGCACCGAAAATCAACTCAGCATTTGTTTCTCTGAGGATGGCTTTTCGAGAGGCGATCGGGGCGACATCGGGGCTGGGAAGGCGATCTGCCTCGGGTCACAGCTTGCAATACTCCCTCTTCATCCTCCTTAGAGAATTGTCAGATATGTTTGTGTCGGACTAATGGGTAACGGCTCTAACTTTTGGTTCTTTAAGTCCAGTTCTATGCCTAATGCTTCCAGGGGGATAACACCGAGTAAGGGAGAACTCCCACCGGGTAGTTCCAAACATTCAAATGTTCCTTCTCGTGATAATAACGAAATCTTCGCATCTTGAAATATCCTGGCTTTACCAATGCCACTTGCCGTTTCCACATCAACTTCTTTTAACAATGCGAGTCCTAAAGATACGATCGTCTCTTTTGGCAAGCACAATGTGGTCGCACCTGTATCCACGAGCACATCTGAGAGCGTAATCGATCGCACTGACTCTGGGGTGATTATACCCTGTGCTGCATTAGCTTGATCGATGCGGTTGGTGACAAAGAGCGTTGTCGTAATTCTACCCATTTGCGCTATGCGGAGTTGATGACCTAATTTTACTCCGACCTCCTCTGACCTGATTATAGCATAGAGATTCTGATTATGACGAATACCATTAGCGTGCGCGCAATCCCCTGGGGTTAGCCCAGGTACTTCACGATTATTTAATCACTCAACAGTCTTTGGATAATCGCTCTTATCGGGTACTCAAAAAAACTCAAAAAGGGAGCGAACGGCCAGTTTTTATTGTTCGAGAATACCAAAGGTAAATTATGCCAAAACTCCTATCTGGCATTCGATTAAATTGGAGTCTCGATCTCCCGACGGACGATTAAGTATGCTAAATATAGCAGAATATAGTTCCGCGCAGGCGATCGCGAACAAAAACTCCAGAACCCTAGGGCTTATTTACAATGGTGCAAGATGTCAGGTTCACCTAACTTCTACAACTTCAGCAGATAGGATTTCATCTACAGGTTAGCCCCGTTGCAACTGTTCCCATTGGCGGTCGAGCGCTTGGCTTGTAACTGGCAATAACAAACGACGATGCGCATCTCCGTGTTAATGGAGTTAAACTGATGCATCTGCGTTACTACCCAATCTCCATCCCGTGGGTAACTTTTCCGGTTTCTTCATCTTGTAAGTATTCTCGTATGCGATCGCCATGCTAAGGCGGTCAAAGGTAATGCGGGATTAGAAGCGGCGGTGGACGATATGGCCCGTAGGTTCACCCGCAAGCAAAATTACCATATTCTCTATTCATAGCTAATACCAATTTCCCCAATATATCTTACATCTATTACCCCATTTTCGACATTCAATAACCCTAGCCTAAATCCTTCAGCGATAACCGCTCTCCCAAATCATTTAGGCTTGCTATAACTTCCGCCCTAGGAGGGTGGCATAGCATCAATAACTGGCGCAAACAACTTTTTAAAAGCTCTGATGCTCAATTTTACCCGTACTGCCAGCTTGGACAAATTGCCCGATTTTATCTGCAAATTTGTCCAATTTAGACATAGATGCTTGTCGAGCATTCAGCGTATCTTTAATTTCTTGGAGAACTTCATCTAGTTTTGTATTTCCCTCAGCTTCTGCTGTTGTTGCCAATTCCTGCATCGCTTGGGCAAATTGAGGATTGACTTTTGCTGCTGCTTCTATCTCCAGCACTGCTTTACCATAATCTAAAGGTAGTTCTGGAGCCTGCTCAATGGCTATCATAGTACCTGGAGACTCTTGCTTGAGCGATTCTAGAAACTTTGCAGTCTGGTCAAATACTGCTTCTCCAACTTTTTCTCCTGTTTTTTCCAATGCTTTCGTAGCTAATACAGTTCCAATAGCTACAGCCGCCATCGTTAAAGGTTCCATAATTCATAATCTCCGTAAAATACAACAATTAGCCAGGGGTTGAACCCTCCTAGGGCCAAACCAATTTGGTATCAGACCCATCCCCTTCAACAAAGATCCTGTGATTGGGTAATAGGGGGTACTACTCCTCTTTCTCTTACATCGCTGAGACAGGTATTCTTTCCTAGTTCCAGTATTTTGGTCTAGGAACCTGTCCTTCGACTACAATATACATTAATCGATTGTGCTAGATTCTGTATGAGGGTTATTACCCCTGATTTTGAGATATTTTTGTCTCAGGACAGTGCTCCGTTCTGGAGACCTATGCTATCAGGAATAAGAAAGCCAAAGGGAACAGAGGTAGGACAAAAAACACTCCCGCAGGCTTCGCCTTTGATATCTCTGCCAGAGCTCTTGTCCCAGGAGCGCAGCCCGTAGAGGCGAGCACACTGAGGTTTGTAGTGAGGACTACAAACCTCAGAAAAATCGGCACACAGGAGACATCGCAGTAATGTTATATACTGGTAGAGTTTTCATACTCAACCAGATTTAAGTAATTATGCGCATTCTATATCGAATATAGGAAATATTGAGCGACGTCCGTCCAGTATTTAGTCTGGCTTAGGCTAAGAGATGGTTCGTACTGCTGATGTGGGGTATTCTATTATGTTCTGGGCCGACAGCGGTAGCGATCGCTGCCACTGCCAAGAAGGGCGAAGGTTGCCTGTCCGCAGCAGGAGCATCGGACAGGGTAAGGGCAAGAATCATGCTTGGGGCATCTATTATCAACTATAATGAGAATGATTGCCTTCAAGGAGTGCGAGGCACAGTCCACTCGCAATTTTCTTGCGCTTGCCCTGGGGCATCGGAGTGATGCTAGAATTATTCTTACGTGGTACGATCGCCGATTCAACGGGATGGTATCGAATCAGATATCGTGCTAGAATTCCAGCCACCTCGCCCAGAGGTTCGTCCAGCGCGATCGCCCGCGATCTGCTAAGATAGAGATAGTCGTGAAGATCCGATAGGAGCGGGTAATTTTGGGATGGCGAAAGATATCTACCACGAAATTGTTAAAACAGCGTCGATCGATCCGCTATCACTAGCTGTTGGAGAGCGAAATGTTTATGTGGATCTCGGATCGGAGAAACTTTTTGCAGCGGAAAAGGACCAGCGACGTATTGCAGTGGAGGTGAAAAGTTTTATCCGTGCCTCTCCCGTGCAAGACTTACAAAATGCTCTCGGTCAGTATGTCCTTTATCGAGGGTTGCTGGAAGAATCTACGGATGAGTTCTATCGAACGTTATATCTAGCGATTCGGAATGAGATTTATTGGGATTTTTTCCCAGAGAAAATTGCTCAAATCGCCATTCGCAAAAATCAGCTCAAATTGCTAATTTTTGATGCCAAAAGGTCGGAAATTTTGCAATGGATAGAGTAGATGAATATGCAAAATTAATTCGCGAGATTCTCGAAGGTCATGCTAAGATTGGATACAGTCACGGCGATATCCAAAGCTACGCGATCGCCGATTCTCATCAAACTCATTTTCTGCTCATAATTGTTGGCTGGGATGGCGAACGTAGAGTTCACGGCTGCATTACCCACGTTCAGATTATCGATGGTAAAATATGGATTCAACGGGATGGTATCGCAGATGGCATCACCGATGAATTGGTGGAAGCAGGGGTTCCTAAATCAGATATCGTCCTGGGGTTTCATCCGCCAGATGTCCGTCCCCATACCGGTTACGCCATCTCCTAACCCTGATGAAGGCGCGATCGCCCTCAATGGATTGATTGCTTTTTCTCACTTCACCCTTCTACTTCTTCTGTTTCTTCTGTATCAGAGGCGGATATGCAGGTTGATGGCGGCGGTGGTAAAGCAATTTCGTAAATGTCGGGCGATCGCCTATCCCTGCGATCGATTAAGAAACCCGGTTTCTCTGAGAAACCGGGTTTGGGGGATATCTTCGACAGGGGCTGACGCCAGCCCAATGCTATACTGTTAGCTTCCGATCGCCAAGCATACCCTAATAGCGATTTTGCTGGGAGCTAGTAAAGGCATTGAACAGATTAACACCCAGATCCAAAAGATCCAGAGAGCGCTTGGGTGTGTGGTCACAAGTAGTTGATAATCATTCAACTGTAGGGGCGACTGGCATTCTTGCGCAAATGATTTATCTCTATTTTAATTACAGTGTCGCCGTGCCGGGCACGGCGACCTTGGGAGCGGCTGCTGGCGCCGAGCGTCAGAAAATTGTAACACCCAATAGGTTGAGAATAGCTTATTGTAAGCCTACAAGTGCTTATTGTAGGCTTACAAGGGCTTATTGTAAGCCTGCACGAGCTTATTGTAAGCCTGCACGAGCTTATTGTAAACCAGTAATAGTTCGTTGTAAGCCTGCGATAGTTTATTGTAAGCATACAAGGGCTTATTGTCCGCACCCTCGTTCCCAGTGTCCCGCTGGGAACGCACCCGGCGAGGATCAGCCCAAGACTTCTTACCATATCCGTCCTACGTCTGCATATCCCAAGCCGGAAGTATACAGAGAAGGTAGGTTTATCCAGGGGTCCTAGCCGAATTTAGGACATCCCTCCCCTCGTGGCTTGCGCTTTACATCTAACTTGTCCTACGGTCCGCAGACGGCCCGAAAAATCGGGAGGACAGCTCACGGGAGGCAGGAGCCTCGAAGGTCGGGCGTTCCCCTGGGAACGAGGGTCAACTCAGAAGGAGTGCGGTCACAAGTAGTCGATCGCCCGAAGCACGCGAAGGGCCCCCTCCGCTGCGAGGAGAGCATCGGTGATGCATGTAGAACCTGGAAACGAGAGGGTAAAATTTAAGCATTATCCTATTAGTCGGTTAAAACTCATATCTTGCACTATTCTCAACTAGAGGCTCCGCCTCGATAACTCGTTCCCTGGCTCCCGCCAGGGAACGAGGAGAAAACGAAGGTAAAATACCTTTTCCATAAGGCTTTCAGTGGGTTTTGGCTGGTGCTTCCACCTCCCGGTAGCAGAGATGGCTCGCGCCGGTTCATACCCGATCGCCCTCGACTCAGGTGGGGCGCGATGCATGGGAAAACATCACCATCAGTTGCCTATCCACAGCAGGGGCATCGGAGTGATGCTAGAATTATTCTATTGCTAATTGTTGATGCCAAAAGGTCGGAAATTTTGCAATGGATAGAGTAGATGTATGCCCAATTAATTCGCGAGATTCTCGAAGGTCATGCTAAGATTGGATACAGTCACGGCGATATCCAAAGCTACGCGATCGCCGATTCTCATCAAACTCATTTTCTGCTCATAATTGTTGGCTGGGATGGCGAACGTAGAGTTCACGGCTGCATTACCCACGTTCAGATTATCGATGGTAAAATATGGATTCAACGGGATGGTATCGCAGATGGCATCACCGATGAATTGGTGGAAGCAGGGGTTCCTAAATCAGATATCGTCCTGGGGTTTCATCCGCCAGATGTCCGTCCCCATACCGGTTACGCCATCTCCTAACCCTGATGAAGGCGCGATCGCGGAAAATCCTCTGACGCTGCCATCTAAAGGCAAAAAAATCCATTCCATAACTTACCACTTACCATACTTTTGCTGATGCTCGTTAATTGCCGCTTTTAAGGCTTCATTAGCAGCAGGTGGATTCAAAATTGCCGATTCGATTATTTCCCAGTCGCGATCGCTGACGACTATTGGTTCTGGTTGAGGGATTTCCTCAGTAGCAGCATCTAAAGCAAGTTGCAGCAAATACTCGCTTAAAGTCAAACACCTCAAAGCAGCAGCTTTCTCTAAGAGTTGTTTTTGCTCTCGATCGAGAGTTAAAGTTATGCTAGTTTCCTGAGTGCTAGTCGTTGCTGACATAATATTTCACCTGTTTGACGATATTGTCCTTCTCAGCTCAATTCCTAACAGACATAGTTCCCAAGTTACAGGCATTTAATCTCCAAAAACACTTTGAACTTCATCAGAACTTGCCCACTCACCCCGCTTTGCTGCCTCATAAGCTATATATAGTCGTTCGAGACCGCCGTGAGTCATGGCATAGCCTTCCAGAAACCTCTCTGCTATAGTGGTAGTGCTGGTTTCCTGCAAGCGATCGGCTTTGTTAGGGTCATCGATCGGATAGTCAGGTTCGGTCATTGATAATAGTCTCCATCGTGAAGTTCGTCCCGTGCAACTTCCTTTCATCTTACCTGCATCTGTCCCCCGATCGGCCCTTGGCAGATGGTCGCAGAGCGAGGTTCCTGGACGAATATAATTATAGCAGCTATAATGATAAAAGCTGGAGGCAGAGCCTCCCAAGGCCGTTCCCAGCCAGAGACTGGGAACGAGAAATTCCGGCTTCAGGGGTGACAAAATATCCATCATGTTCTACTATAGCACTAGATAGCAGCTATAATTATAAAAGCTGGAGGCAGAGCCTCCCAAGGTTCGTTCCCAGCCAGAGACTGGGAACGAGAATAACGCTGGAGGCTTCCGCTTCCAAGGCTTGTTATCAGCCATAAACTGGAAGCGAGAGATAATGTTTTCAGTCGGTTTTAACCGACTTTAGCTATTAGCCGGGGGTTTGAACCCCCGGCGGGCTGACAGCGAAGTGAACGAGAAAATATAATAATCTTGATTAGCAATGACTATGAACGGGCCAGTAGAATTCCAAGACGCTTTTGATATCATTGTAGTCGGTGCGGGACATGCAGGCTGCGAAGCCGCCCTCGCATCCGCCCGCCTGGGTTGTCGTACCCTCCTACTAACACTTAATCTGGATAAAATTGCTTGGCAACCCTGTAACCCAGCAGTAGGCGCACCCGCAAAATCTCAACTTACTCATGAAGTAGATGCCCTGGGAGGTGAAATTGGGAAAATGGCCGATCGCACCTACCTGCAAAAGCGGGTACTGAACTCATCCCGGGGACCAGCAGTCTGGGCGTTACGGGCCCAAACGGACAAGCGAGAATACTCAGCAATAATGAAGCGGATAGTCGAAAACCAAACAAATTTGGCAGTGCGCGAAGCAATGGTTACGGACTTAGTTCTGGGTGCTAATGATGAGATAATTGGCGTCCAGACCTACTTCGGCGTGGCATTCCAATGTCAAGCAGTTATTCTCACCACTGGTACCTTCTTGGGTGGTAAGATATGGGTGGGAAATAAGTCGATGGCCGCAGGGCGGGCGGGAGAATTTGCCGCAGTAGGTCTGACAGAAACACTGAACAAATTAGGTTTTGAAACGGGACGGCTGAAAACCGGAACCCCCGCCCGGGTGGATAAGCGTTCTGTGGACTACAGCAAGATGCAACCCCAACCGGGAGATACCGAAGTGCGGTGGTTCAGCTTTGACCCGGAAGTCTGGGTAGAACGGGAACAAATGCACTGCTATATTACCCGGACGACTGCCGAAACTCATCGCTTAATTAGGGAAAATCTGCATTTATCTCCAGTCTATGGAGGTTGGGTAGATGCCAAGGGACCGCGCTATTGTCCTAGCATAGAAGATAAAATAGTCCGCTTTGCAGATAAGCAGTCCCATCAGATATTTATCGAACCGGAAGGGAGAGATATTCCCGAACTCTATATTCAGGGATTTTCCACCGGGTTGCCAGAAAAATTGCAGTTGCATTTGCTGCGCAGTCTGCCGGGTTTGGAAAATTGCATCATGCTGCGTCCCGCCTATGCAGTAGAATATGACTATCTGCCCGCTACTCAATGCTATCCGACCCTGATGACTAAACTCGTTTCTGGGTTATTCTGTGCGGGACAGATAAACGGTACCACTGGTTATGAAGAAGCGGCGGCCCAAGGTATTGTGGCGGGCATAAATGCGGTGCAGTTGGTCCGAGGTCGAGAAATGCTAATATTCCCCCGGGAGGAAAGTTATATTGGCACTTTAATAGACGACCTCTGTACTAAAGATTTGCGGGAACCTTATCGCATGCTGACTTCCCGTTCTGAGTATCGCTTGCTGCTGCGATCGGATAATGCGGATCTGCGGATGACCCCTCGGGGTCGCGAAGTCGGCTTAATAGACGATCGCCGCTACTCGCTATTTACGAGCAAGTATGCTAATATAGCTGCGGAGAAGGAACGTTTACAGGCAACGCGGGTGAAAGAACTTGATGCAGTGGGGCTGCAAATTGCCGCCGATACTAAACAAAAAATTAAAGGTTCTATTACTCTAGCAGAGTTGCTCAGGCGATCGGGCATCCACTACGATGACCTGGAAAGCTATGGACTGGGAAATTCCCAACTAAACGGCGCCGAAAAAGAAGCAGCTGAAATCGACATCAAATACGCAGGTTACATCCAGCGTCAACAAAATCAGATCGACCAAATTGTCCGGGCGGCGAACCGCAAGCTACCGGCAGATATAGATTACATGGCAATTGAGACTCTCTCGAAGGAGTCCCGAGAAAAACTGGCCCGGGTAAAACCCCTCACCATCGGTCAAGCGTCCCGCATTGGTGGGGTTAACCCCGCTGATGTCAATGCTTTGCTAGTAGATCTGGAGATGCGATCGCGCCAGCTAGCAACGGCGTAAAGGACAGTTGCCAGACGATCGAGTCTAGGGCAGATTAGTATAGGAATTATCTTCTGCCATAGAAAATATACAATTGACAGCAGCCCTAGACTAGAATAAGCCATCTATGCCTGAAGATGCCAACAATAACCACGGTCAGCAGCCAGATATACCGGCCCTCCCCCTGGAACCCTGGTCGATGGAAGCCGATGCCGATCGGTTGATGGAAGATCTATTTGAAGAGGTCGATCGGGTGCTAGATGGCGGCACAGCCCTTCCTAAAGAGCCAGTACAACCAGAATACCTGTATTTGCAGCCGATGGATATGCAGTCCGTCGGCCTGCCACTAGCCCCCAATTCCCCCGAAGAGTCACCAATTTTACAAAGGACGCCCCCAGAAGAGTCGGCTATAACTGAGGAAATAGACAGCATTACTGCTAGGTCGGAAATAGACAGCATTACTGCTAGGTCGGAAATAGACAGCCCGATCGCACCGACAGATATTAGCAGTACCTCCGAAAGCATAACGGCAAAACCAGTAGGCGATCGGTCGGTGAGGAAGCTAATCTTGCTGCTAGCCTCGACCTGCCTGGGGGTACCATTGCTATTATGGCTGGGCAGACAGGGGGTAATACAGGGGCAAGGCTGGCAGAGTGTATTTATATCGGGTAGTGATGTTGTCGGTCCGTCCAGGGAACAGATACAGGCACGGATCGAAGCCGATGCGGATGCCCAGTTCGTGCAATATATGCAGCAAACCCTAGCATCGATCGACCAAAACGCAGGGCAGCGGGAACAAGTCGCCACTCTACCAGATGCGCCAGCTGAGAATAATTTTATGTCTGCTGAATCAGCGACCAACAGGCAGTTGTCAGGGCCTAACAGGCTGCCGACAGTGTTGGAAAGAGTCTATATTCCCGTATATCAACCGCCACGGCCTGCATCCCAGCCATCTGGCCTACCCATACCTCCCCCTCCTTCATCATCGGATGTAGCAACCCTGCCGCCCCCGCCCCCATTATCGAATATTACCCTGCCGCCGCCACCGGACCCGGCTGGGATCGCCCCCAAACCCATATCCTTACCTACCCCGCCGCCAGTCACGTCAAATGCTACTGGGACTCTGGTGGGAATTTTGGCATTGGGCGATCGGTCAGCGGCCTTATTTGATATTGATGGAGTGACCCATCGCTTCCGAGTGGGAGATAATATAGGAGAGAGTGGCTGGACATTGGTGGAAATCTCTCAACAAGAGGCGATCCTGGGGCGGAATGGCCAACTGCGATCGATCTACGTAGGACAGAAGTTATGATAACACGTAGGGCGGGCGTCTCGCCTGCCCGGGACCGTGGCGCGGGCGTCCCCGCCTGCGGATCTTATTATAGGAGTTGTAAAAGTGGGAATATTTGAAGATTTCAGCCGTTTTTTTGAGAACAGATTAGATGATTTTCTGAGTAAAAATCCTCATTTAGAGCTATCAATATTAGAAGAACAATTGCAACAGCAAGAGGAAGATACCTTGCGACTGATTGCCGATTTACAAAAGCAAGAAAAGAAATTGCAGGATGAGATACTGACTACAGCGCAAGAAATCGAGCGCTGGCATAACTGGGTAAATAAGGCGCGGGAGAAAGGAAGGTTAGATTTGGCGGAAGCAGCGGCAGAAAGGGAAGCGGCCCTGCTACGTCAAGGAAATCAACTCTGGGGTAAGATGCAAGGGTGCAAAGAACGCATCGAACAAGCGAAGGATATTTATCGTAAAATTAAGGAACGCTTGCAAGAAGTGCGAGTTAAAGCTACTCAGGTGGAAGCGGAACGTCATCGGGCCAAAAAAGCTCAGCAGCAAACACCGCCAGGTTGGAACAAAAGTTATAGTTTTGATAGCAATGCAGATCCTTTACTGGAAAAGTTTCGCAAATGGGAAATGGATGATGAACTAGAACAAATGAAGCGCAATATGGGCAAGTGAATGGGCATTGCGAATGGTGAATGGTGAATGGTGAATTGCTAATTAGAAGCATTTTACTGGGAAGGATGGAGCCGATCGCGCACTGAGACGGCGGTATCAGGGAAGTCGCTAAAGACTCCATCTAATCCTAAGAGCAGGAATTGCTCGTATTCTGCTTCTGGGTTACCTTTGTACTCTGGGGCGAGATGCATCTTTTCATTGCTAAATGTCCAGCTATACACCTTGAAACCTGCTTGATGGGCATCCTGAATTAATGAGGTAGGGGCTAGCAGATGTCCGCCTTCGTCAGTGGGGACAATTAAGCGTTTGCAGGGTGCTAAGATTGTGGCATACTCGGCTATACTAGCTAATGCTGAGGTCGATGTCAAGTCCAGGCAGGGCTGCACGAGAGGTACTTGGGTGAGTTGATGCAGGTGTTTGAGACTCTCGCTTTCAAAGGATTCGATCGCGATCGGGGCATCCGCTGTATTGTATCCATTCCTTGACAATATTTCTACTAAAGGCTCTTCCATTGCCAGCCCTATTGTTCTAAAATAAGCAGAATACTTGATTTCTATGTAAAGCCAGATCGCCCGTCCTGCTGCTGTCCTTTGATGCTTGACTAGATCGATAACTTCCTGTAATGTAGGCACTACCGCTGGTGCAGGCACCGTCCCCCCCAGTTGGAGATCGGGAGGTGCTTTCGCCGTGAGGGTTTTGATTTCTGCTAAGGTAAAATCTTCTGTAAACCAGCCAGTTATTTCTTGGCCGTAAATGCTTTTGGTCCTCAGGCGATCGGCAAATTCAGGAAACTGTGATATGTTAGTAGTGTGGGTGAGGTCGTTTTCGTGACGGGCAATTAATTCCCCCTCTTTTGTGGGGACGATGTCGAGTTCGATCGCGTCAGCACCCATCTCGATCGCTAGGGAAAAAGCAGCTAGGGTATTTTCGGGCAGGTAGCCACTGGCTCCACGATGTCCTATAATCTTTATATGTTTTAAGGTCATAATGGACAATTTTCAATTTTCAATTTTCAAAAGCAAGTGGCTGGCAATATGTTCCCATTCGGACTTGAGGTCGGATGTAAAGAATGGCTGTCTGCTGCGATTATACCAGTAACGAGCATTATTCAGGTCTCCTTCTTGACGATGCAAGTAGGCATGAACCCAGTCACTGTCAAGATCGTTGGCATCTTGGACGATTTCATGAGCTTTGTCCCAGTTCCCTTGTCGATCGTACCACAAAGCTTGCAGGGCGGTCGGTAGGGAAGAGGGATTTTGGGGCAGTTGGGCGAACTCTGTTAAGGTCATGGTTTTCTCCTTTCTCCCGAGGAACGAACATTGGTTTGGTCCGGATGAAACGATTTTAACACAACTGGGGTACTATGGGCAATAAAATTAGATCTTCATTCTCACTCGATCTTAAAACATGACTAATAGCAGGAAACCGATCAATCTCTTCGAGTATCAAGCCTTGGCCGCCGGGCAGTTATCTCAAATGGCCCTAGACTACTACGCTAGCGGTGCTGGAGATGAAATTACTCTGCAAGACAACCGTGCGGCATTTGCACGGTACAAACTCCGTCCCCGCATGTTAGTAGATGTCAGTCACCGAGATTTAAGTACGACTATTCTCGGTCAAGCTTGGCAACTGCCGATCGCGATCGCGCCCATGGCCTTTCAATGTTTAGCGGCAAAGGAAGGAGAAATGGCCACGGCGAAAGCAGCAGCCAAGTTAGGAAACATGATGATATTGAGTACGATGGCGACCAAAAGTTTAGAAGAAGTTGCTAGCGTCAGACAGCAACCCCCCCAATGGTTTCAACTATACGTGCATCGCGATCGGGCTTTAACTCAAGCATTAGTAGAACGGGCCCATGCCGCCGGATATCAAGCCCTTTGCTTAACAGTAGATGCGCCCATGTTAGGACGGCGGGAGAAAGATATGCGCAATCAATTTGCGCTCCCAACCGGCATGGAATTAGCAAATTTAACTACCTTAAAAGACTTAAAAATTTCTCAGAGATCGGGAGAGTCTGGTTTATTTGCCTACATGTTAGAACAGTTTAACGCGGCCCTAACCTGGTCGGATTTAGAATGGTTGCAGTCCCTGTCACCCTTGCCCTTAGTAGTCAAAGGGATTTTGCGGGGAGATGATGCCCTGCGGGCTGTAGAACATGGCGCTCAAGCTATTATAGTTTCCAATCACGGGGGCCGGCAACTGGATGGGGCGATCGCCTCTATAGACGCCCTGAGTGAAGTAGTAGCAGCGGTAGGGGACCGAGTCGAAGTATTAGTAGATGGAGGGATTCGTCGGGGTACAGATGTGTTAAAAGCGTTAGCATTAGGGGCAAAAGCGGTGCTATTGGGGCGACCGATATTGTGGGGGTTAGCGGTAGCAGGAGAAGCAGGGGTCCAGCATGTACTGGAACTGTTGCGGGATGAATTAGACCTAGCAATGGCCTTGAGTGGCTGTGCTAAATTAGCGGACATTGATTCTAGTTTAGTAGTGCGTTGATGTCAGATGGGTTCTGAGTTAATGCCGAACTCATCCCATACTATAATTATCGAAGAGGAGGACTATGCAAATCACTATCGATATCCCAGATAAAATAGCCGATCGCATGTCAGCCAAGTGGGGGAATTTAGAAAAGCGGGCGCTGGAAATACTTGCAGCAGAAGCCTATCGTGGGGAAGTGATTAGTGCGGCTGAAGTAGGATGGATGCTGAAGCTGTCTACCCGCTTGCAAGTAGATGGGTTTCTCAAGCAGGAAAAAGCTTATCTGCACTATACAGAGGCTGACTTAGAGCAAGATATCCAGACTATGCGCTCTCTGAGAGCTAAAGAGGGTGCCTTCTGAAACGACATCGGCCCACGAGGCCCTCAGATCGCAGCGTGCGATCGGCCTCCCGATCGGTGGTCCCTTTCGCACCCCCCGATCGATTGTAGCGGTTGCGGGCACAATTATGGCATCTGTGAGTCTAGGAGGCAAGGTGCAATTACCATACCAACCCGATCTTGGAAATAGCACAGATACATAGGAGTGTCCGCAATGTGCGAAAAATTCACCTTAGCATTCATCATCACGATTTTACTACAGCTATTTGTAGTTGGCAACCCGAATTCCGTCAAGCTTCCAGAAGATGCTTCCCCTCAACCGGCAGCTAATTGGTTCACTTTGGTTTACCATAAATAATATCCGATGTTCGTAGTGAGGACTTCAGTCCTCATCCGATGTTCGTAGTGAGGACTTCAGTCCTCATCTGATGTTCGTAGTGAGGACTTCAGTCCTCATCTGATGTTCGTAGTGAGGACTTCAGTCCTCATCTGATGTTCGTAGTGAGGACTTCAGTCCTCATCTGATGTTCGTAGTGAGGACTTCAGTCCTCATCCGCGAGTTTGAAAGGCAAAGACTTTAGTCTTTACTACGAACCTGGGGAGATAAAGACTTTAGTCTTTACTACGAACCTGGGGAGATAAAGACTTTAGTCTTTACTACGAACCTGGGGAGATAAAGACTTTAGTCTTTACTACGAACCTGGGGAGATAAAGACTTTAGTCTTTACTACGAACCTGGAGAGATAAAGACTTTAGTCTTTACTACGAACGGGCCCCCGCAAAGACTAAAGTCTTTACTACGAACCTGCTTCCGCTTCTAGTAACTCCAGTAGCTGCGCTTCCGACAGTTGCGCAATTCCTAATGCTTCCCCTTTCTCTAGCTTGGAACCCGCCTCTTGTCCTACTACTAAATAATCAGTTTTCTTACTCACTGAATTCGTCACTTTTCCGCCAGCTTTTTCAATCAATGCCTTCGCCTCATTCCTCTTCAGACTTGGCAAAGTTCCCGTAATCACAAATGTTTTCCCTGCTAAATTACCAGATTTTTTGACCTCGGCAGATGCGTCTCCTTCTAATTGTAATCCTGCTTCCCCTAAACGGGCGATCGCCCTCTGATTTTCCGATCTCTGAACCCACTCGGAGACAGAGTAGGCAATTTCTGGACCAATGCCATAGATCCCTTCAATCTGCGCTGCTGATGCTGCTGCTAACTCCTTGACATTGGGAAATTCTTCTGCTAATACTTTAGCATTCACGCTGCCCACATGGGGTATCCCTAAACCATATAATACTCGCGACCAGGGTTTACTTTGAGATTCGGCGATCGCCTTCACTAATTTCTCCGCCGACTTCTTTCCCATTCGTTCCAAAGAACTCAGCTGTTCTACAGTTAAATCGTACAGATCGGGAACAGACTTAACTAATTCGCGATCTACCATCTGCTGCACCAACTTTTCTCCCATACCAATAATATCCAGGGCGCTGCGACTTGCCCAATGGATGAGACTGCCTCTGATAATAGCGGGACACTCGGGATTAATGCAACGGGTTACTGCCTCTGAAGCCAGTTTGACTACCGGTCGATCGCATTCCGGACAATGACTCGGCATCACAAAAGCTTTTGCCTTTTCCGAACGTAATTCTGGCAATACTCGCACTATTTCCGGGATGATTTCTCCTGCCTTGCGCACGATTACTGTATCCCCAACGTACAGGTTTAATTCTGAAATGCGATCGCTATTATGCAAGCTGGCCCGGGACACTGTTGTCCCCGCTAACTGTACCGGTTTTAACTCTGCTACTGGCGTCAGAACCCCCGTTCTGCCTACTTGCACCGTAATCGATTCTACCACAGTTGGCGCTTCTTCTGCCGGGTATTTGAGGGCGATCGCCCAGCGGGGGAACTTCTGAGTAAAACCCAACTGTGCTTGCAAAGCTAAATCATTCAGCTTCACCACCACCCCATCTGTCAGATAGGGCAAACTTTGCCGCCGACTATCCCAATATTGATAATACTCCTGCACCGACTGCAAGCCATCACATAGTTGACGATGGGGGTTCACCCGAAAACCAAACTCTTGCAGCAATTCCAGGGCCGACCAATGGCTATTTGACCTTAACATATTATCGGGTACCTGCAAGGTATAGGCAAAGAAATCCAGTCGCCGTTTGGCCACAATGCGCGAATCTAATTGTCGCAACGTCCCCGCCGCCGCATTCCGAGGATTGGCAAATAATTGCTCCCCAGCAAGCGATCGATCGGCATTAATTGCTGCAAATACTTCCAAACTTAAAAACGCCTCCCCGCGCACCTCGACCACAGGGGGTGGTTTATCTACATTCAGGCGCAAAGGAATTGAGCGAATTGTCCGCACATTTTGAGTAATTTCTTCACCTTCGATCCCATCACCCCGAGTCGCCCCCCTGACCAATATCCCATTTTCATAGGTCAGCGCCAAGGCCGAACCATCGATTTTCAGTTCGCAAACATAGGCAAAAGATTCCGTTCCCGGTGCATGTCGCTGCCAGCGTTCTTGCCATTTAGCCAACTCCTGAATATTGAAAGCATTCTCCAGACTGTACAGAGGAATATTGTGCCGTACTGAGGTAAACTGGGAGGCAGGTTTATCTCCCACCCGCTGGGTCGGACTGTCCGCCGTTACCAATTCTGGATACTGCCTTTCCAGTTCTTGTAATTCTCGATACAGGCGATCGTAAACTGCATCCTCCATAATCGGATTATCCAAAACGTAATAGGCGTAACCAGCTTGTTGCAGTTGTTGCCGTAATTGCTCAACTCGCTGCTTAATCTCTTCTTTATTCATGGTCGTTTCTCTTATGCTTTCTTACTTGATTATACTACAAACGGTCGGGAACTGCGCTTTTTTGGGATAGTTAATATGTCATTGCGAGGGGGGGGGATGATTGAGAGATTCTTGTGCTCCTGGAGTAACTCCCCCCCCCGAAGCAATCTCCCAGCCCTCAGCCCCCAGCCCCCCAAAGCTTAGATGCGTCCCTTTGGGAGTATATATCTCGTTTACTTTGATTATGGCAAATATTCAGGATCTAGGGCTTCCGCTTGACTAAAGGGACATGACTCGGGAAAGGTACTCAGGGGCAGTCCCGTTTCCAGAGAAGCCTTTTTCCTTGCTTTTGAGTAACATTCTGACCAGATTTCCTCTAAATAAGGCTGAAGACTTGGACTCTCTTCGAGTTCTACTTCTATCCTATCTCGATGCTCGAATATTGTAGAAAGCCAACTGTTAGAGCGTCGTTCTGGTTGATATCTGTACTTGATTAGATGCATCAACAGCACAATCAGATTGCTTCTGAGACTGCGCTTTTCTTTCCTGCCCATCGCCTCTATTTCTTCGATTAAGTTCTCAATATCTACTGACTCTAACTTTCCCTCCCGTAGTAACTTAGCTGTGGTCTTTATCCACAGATAAAAGTCCTGGTTATAGAGTTTTTTGGTTCTTGTTCCTGAAGTTGCCGTGATAGTCATTGTTTCTGCCGCTACCCAATGCGATCGCATTTACATGTTTTAATTCTAGCACGAGATCGCGAATCTGTCTCTTGTTTCCTGCTTTAGTCAGGGAAAGTCCAGGACACTTCTGCTTGTTGCATTGCGATCGGCTAGAGGTTGGGGTTGGGTTTCGTGCCTCAACCCCACCTACAGTAAACTCTTAATAAGGCACGGTTAAAAGCACCTCCGCCGGCAAGTTTAATTCTGGAAATATTGCCGACCGGATTTCTTCCTTTTCTCTAAATTGTTGCAATTGATACGATTCCCCCACCAGAGAGTAAATGCTAACCGTCGGCTGCTTGGGATATCCAATATATCGCCGATCGCCCAATGCTAGATAATCCACAATCCAATATTCTGGAATTAGTAATCTCTCATAATCTTCCAACTTTTTAGCATAATCATCCTGCCAATTTGTGCTAACTACCTCTACCACTAAACAAGCGGAACTTCCCTTAGTAATGGTCGAAGCTTTTTTCCACAGGGGTTCTGACGGAAGTTGCCGGCGATCGAGCACAATGACATCTGGCACATACCCATCAAAATCACTTTCAGGTTTAATGCAGCAGGTTTTAGGAATAAAAAAAGGACGGTGCAAGGGTTCTATTTCCCGATCGAGTTTGCGAGTAATAGTACTTGATATGTACTCATGGTCGCCCCTCGGTCGCCTTTCGACAACGTCTCCATCAATCAGTTCGTAGCATCTCCCATCTTCTGGATAGCATTCCATAAATTCCTCAAAGGTTAGCGTTCTCTGAAGTGATTTAATCATAGCCTATTTTACCATTTAACGCTGCAATTGATTACTTCTCCAGCCCCACTGAATACCGTTATAAACTATGACTTGCCTCACGGAAGCCTTTGGTGAAGCAACCTCCTCTACTAGATATAAATCCGCAGTAAAGAAATTAGAGGTGACAGGCGAACTGCGACTAAAAAAGTAAGGTCGATCTGAAAAGAAATCTTTCCCAGCAACAGAGACGCCAGTGTCGTAATACGGATCCTCAAAGTTTTTGCCATTGTCCACAAAAGAAAGACGGGTTCTGTTGCTGCTTACAACCTGAATCCAGTGCAGATTATTATTTTCTGGTGTCGGGTCAGATCCGACAGGATGATATTTCAAACCAAAAACTGCTCCAACCCCAGTTGTCAGGAAGTCTATATCAGGACCAACACCAGTCTGACCGCCACATGGTTCTCTAAAACCACATGCGTAATAGGTAGTTATTTCAAAACTTCCCTCTAAGTCTCTATTTGCACGCTGAAAAATCCACCCTCGACCGCCAGTCAGATTAGCCCTCGGTGCCCAAAGCAGATTAACTGTAGCGGTAAATCTCAATGTACCCCCTCTAGGAAGCTGTCTCAACCATACATCATTACTAACTTCTGTTTTCCACTCAGACCTACCAACAAAATATGTGGATTCTTGCTGATATCGAAAAGTAGCACCAGGCTGGGTCGGGATAATACTGAATGCCATACATAATCCTGATGATGATTATCTGCTTTTGCTAGTATAGCTTCCTAGGCAAAACTCGACAAAAGGTATAGTTACAATTCCAGTCCAAACTTTCCCTGAAGCTTGTTTTTCTGGTGATAACTCTGGCAGTTTTCCGCTACCTCGATAATCAATCTGAAGTTTGTATTTACCTGGCTTGAGGTAATTAAAATAATAGAAGCCACCCGCTTCATTATCAATTTTGAGTTGGAGTTGGCAAAATTCTCTATAAATAAAACTTGCCCAACTCAAAAACTCCCTTTTCCCAGAGTCTACTGTATAATAAGGGGTTCCTTTGACTCGCAGTCGCAAAATATCACTTTCTATCTCGATCGCCTTCCCGACATCATCAATGAGAGTCAGTTCGAGAGAATCTAATCGCCTGAAATAGAGAGGAGTTGCAGTTTGATTTGTCACATAAATTCCCAGTCTCACAGGGCTTTTAGTCCACGGCAAGATAGGAACAGAAATAACCGACTGTATTTCTGTCTGAAACCTCACCCCATTCACTTCGACTACGTGGCTTCTGCTAGGCTGTTGCATTGCTAATGGTTAATTACTAATTGCTAATGTTACGTGCCCGCCCATTTTATACCCCATTTTACACCCCATTTTACATGATTAGATGCAACCGTAAGGTGGGCCGCAGCCCACCCGAAAATCTATGAGGATGTAGTAGCAGCTAACTCTGGTTGAGTTTCTTCCTCTTCCGGCGGCAGACCGATCATTTCTCGGTACATTTTAATGTACTCTTTCGCGGACAGATCCCAACTGAAGTTCTGCCCCATCCCCCGCTGCTGTAGTTTCTGCCATTCCGCCTTAAACCGGAACGCTTCGCTAGCCCTTACCATACAGGTAAATAGGTCCAAGGGTTCGTAGCGATCGAAGCAATAACCCGTACCCATTTCTAGATCCGGGATATTGTGGGAGACCGTATCGACTAAGCCCCCCGTGCGTCGTACAATGGGAACGCAACCGTAGCGCATGGCTAGCATTTGGCTGATCCCGCAGGGTTCAAAGCGCGAAGGCATCAAGAAAGCATCGCAACCTGCATAAATGCGGCGGGCCAGGGCATCATTATAAAGCAGTTGCACCGACATCCGCCCCCGATAACGGGATGCCATCTCCCACATCTGGGTTTCATAATAGCGATCGCCCGTTCCCAGCAGCACGAACTGAGCATCAGTGTAGGCCATAAACCGATCGAGGATTTGAATGGTCAAGTCTATGCCCTTTTGTTCCACCAACCGGGTCACCATACCCAACAAAAAGGTGCCCTTGTTTACCTCCATACCGACTTCTTCTTGGAGGTAAATCTTATTAGCAACACGTTTTTCTATCGGATCGGCTGTAAAGTTCTCCCGAATATACTTGTCCGTGGCCGGGTCATAGCTTTCCGTATCGATGCCATTAAGGATACCCACAGTTTTGCCGCTAATAAAAGATAGCAAACCCTCCAGCTTTTCCCCATATTCTATCGTTTTGATTTGCTGGGCGTAGGTCGGAGACACTGTCGTTACCCGATCGGCAAACTGCACTGCTGCTGCCATTGTATTATGACCCTGCATGTACCAAGGACACCAGGTAATCCGCTCCAAGTACCAAGTCCAGGGTCCTTGATATGCTAAATTGTGAATCGTGAACACGCTGCTGATATCAGGAGATTGGTGCATCCATACCGGAAGCATCCCCGCGTGCCAGTCATGGCTGTGAATAATTTGCGGCTTCCAGTAATTCCAGGCAAACTCGGCTGCACCATTAGCAAACAGAGTAAACCGCCAACCTTCATCTTCCCCGTAGTAGATGTTCCGACCCGAGAAAGACAAATGTCCAAACAGGTATAAGGGGACGTCAGTTCCCGGTAACACCGTCTCGTAGACCGCGAAGTCTTCAAACATGGCAAACCCCCACCATACCGGGTCTTTGGGGATTTCCATTTTGTCGGGCAAAAAGCCATAGTAAGGCATGAAGATGCGGACATCATGCCCCATTTTTCTCAACACTTTGGGTAAGGCACCCACTACATCTCCCATACCGCCTACTTTGGCGATCGGGGCGGCTTCAGCAGCAACAAACAGAATTCTCATCAGCTATCTATTGTCAATGATGGTCAATGGTCAATGGGGTGCATCTGTTAATTTCGTTGGATTTCAGCTAAGATTTCAGCTAAAATCTCTTGTGCGCCCATCTCCCGCAGGCGTTCTGCCAGATCGAGTCCCAACTGTTCGGGATTATTAGCCGAACCTGTAATACTATCTTTGACTAAGCGCTGACCGTCAAGACTGGCCACCATACCAGTCAAGGTCAGTTTATCCCCATCTATGGTCGTATTCACCCCGATCGGGACTTGGCAACCCCCTTCCAGCGATCGCAGGAAGGCCCGTTCGGCATAACAGCGTTGGGTGGTAGGAGTATGAGAGATTGCTTGGAGCAATAAGAGCACTTCGGTGTCATCGGCGCGACATTCTATACCCAAAGCACCTTGTCCCACGGCATGGAGAGAAATTGCCGCTGGAATTGCTTGATGAATGCGATCGCCCATGCCCAGGCGCTGCAAACCGGCCACAGCCAGGATCAGGGCGTCGTACTCCCCGGCATCTAGCTTGGCCAGTCTAGTATTGAGATTACCCCGGACATCCTTAAATTCCAGATCGGGATAATGATGGCGCAACTGTGCCAGGCGGCGCAGGGAAGATGTGCCGATCACGGTCCCAGGGGGCAGAGTATCCAGTTGCTTATCTTTATGCTTGGCACGGACGACCAGGGCGTCAGCGGGATTTTCCCGTTCCGTGACGCATCCCAAGACTAACCCCTCTGGCAAGTTAGTCGGCAGATCCTTGAGGGAATGCACCGCCAGATCCGTCCGATCGTGCAGCATTCCCAGTTCCAGTTCCTTGGTGAACAGTCCCTTATCGCCAATCTTGGATAGGGCCACATCCAGAATCTTATCACCCTGGGTGCTCATGGTGTGGACCTCAAAGGTGCGATCGGGGAACTTTTCGACAAAGCGTGCTTGCACCCAGTGAGTTTGGATCAAAGCCAGCTGGCTTTTGCGGGAACCGATGCGTATGGTGCGGGGAGGAGTCATATCGCGTTGTGATTTTGGTAATACCAGTAAATAGAGTGACTCGATCTAGGGTACACCCCCGGCGCCTGTCCGGGGCGTAGGACTTGTCTCGCCTGTCCGTCCGTCGGCCTGGTACGTGGTTACTGGCGATCGCCCCGTCAGGTAAGATGAAAGCGTCCCGCCCTAAGTGCGTCTGGACGGGAACGGCATAAATCCCTGCCGGGTGTGGTCAAAAACAGTTGGTACGGGGAGATTCTCGCGGGGTGCAGGGCGAAGCATTCGGAGAGGACATCTGTAAATTTATGTCATAATTTGTCTCCCGAATGCTTCGCCCCTACAGGGGGATACAACAGCTGGGATGGCCCAGAAACGATCGACGAGTTTTGACCACACCCGAAAGGTGCGGCTCCCAAGTGGACCACAAAGCAATGGCTTCTTGACCGTTTTCAGCCTCCCGCACCTCGAACTCCAGCCCCCCGAGCATTTTACTAGCAGCAGGCGCTGACTTTGACATCATCCACACCAGGAGGCGATATTTGGGGTGGTCGGGTGCTAAACCTATTACCTTGCGGGTTGGCTCCTGAGTCTGACTCTCCTGGGGAAGGTCGCGACGCATCTGGATATCAAAGGTGAAAGTTGTTCCCCTGCCCGGCTGACTGGTTACCCCGATCTCTCCGGACATCAGTTCTATGAATTTTTGGCTAATGGGTAAGCCCAAACCCGTTCCTGACTGGGATTTTCGGCCAGTTTCCGTTTGCACAAAAGGGTCAAACAAAGTTCCCAACTCTTCCGAGGCAATGCCTGGACCCGTGTCCGATACCTTAAATTCGCGTATGCCCTTTTTGATAGTCTGGTCAAAGACTGGCCCTTTGTTCCGGATGTCTGGGCTTGTCGGGCTTTGGCCTTGGGATATGTGCAGCGTCTTCTTGGATTCTCTCGATCGCTGCGATCGGGCGCTGGAGTTTAATCCCGATGACGAGAGGATCTGGTTTAACAGAGGTATTGTCCTGCGGCCCCGCGCATTCGGGCTTCTGTATCTTCTGGAGCGTGCAAACTCTTTTAAAGCTACAAAGCCGCGATCGAACAAGAGACGATCGCGGCTTTGTAGCCTTTCTAGGACAGCAATTTATAAGGGAAGTTCCGGAATCAAGGCACTCTCCACGAGATTGCAGAGAATCGATCGGATCGAACTGCCTGGGAACGATCGAGAGTTACTAAATCAGTATAATCCAAATCTCCTTCTAACTCGAAGCGGTCCCCCTGGTTATTAATGACAGATTGAAAAATGGACGGATTTTACTGCTGAAATTTAATGGTGAGTCAAAACGGTGAATCAACGTGATATTAAGGGTTTCAGCCATTTTTTGGCTACCTAACCTAACTTGCGACCTATTTAAAAAAATCTGAATTACCCACTTAGACTTTACAGATATTTTGAGGGTTTTAGCAACCCTCGATACAAAATATATTTTTATTGTGCTATGCAGCGGG
>RFFC02000002.1 GCA_005518205.2 Hormoscilla sp. GUM202 | reverse complement strand
TTACTATATTCCATCTCCCCACTTATTCACCTCATTTGAATTTGATTGAAATCTTGTGGCGGTTTATTAAATACGAATGGATTGAAATCGATGCTTATTCTTGCTGGAAAAACTTAGTTGATTCCGTTGAAACAATCATAAAAAATTTTGGAGAAAAATATGTAATTAATTTTGTCTGACTACTTAGAACACCCAAGGCTAGATATACTTCCGATATTGCGCTTACGGACTCCCCTTGGTCAACCCTGTGAGTGGCGCGATTACAAGGCTGTCAATCTGCATGACCAGGGGGTAGCGGCCTTTTTTCGAGACAATGCAGGACTGGTCAAATGGGTAAATCAGCAGCCCTTGGCGAATCCGCTTGTGTGTCTCGGGGATGGCCATGATGGCATCTGGAACCTGTTTGTCGAGATTGGTCCGACCATCTTTCGTCAAGAAATCCTCGATTGGTATCACTTAATGGAAAATCTGGAAAAAATCGGCGGGTCCGGCCAGCGACTGGCACGAGTGAAAGCCCTTTTCTGGTCTGGCAAGGTGCCAGAGGCCCTCAAGGAATTTGACGACTGGGACCATCCACGGGTGGACAATTTTAGGGCCTATGTTACTAAGCATCGCCATCGCATTGTGAACTATAGCTATTATCAAGCCGAGGGGATTTCCATTGGTTCGGGAGAGGTGGAATCAACGGTACACAGAAGGCGGCACGGCTAAAGCTTTCAGGATCGCAATGGAAAGCCGTCAATGTTCCCCAGGTTCTGCTGCATCGCTGCGCTTATCTTAATGGAGTATTCTCAAGGTGACAGTTGCGCAATGAAGTATTTTTACTCATTGCCAAACTGGGATGCACCCTGCGATGGGGGTGGGTCGTTTCTGTGAGCGCCCACCTTGTCGTTCGCCTGCCCGGCAACGACATGGGTGGGCGCTCTGGAAACGAAAGTCTCTCGGACACGACTCTTAAGAAGCAAAATTGGGATGCATCCGACTCGGTAGCCCAAGATTGCCAGTAATAAGGTCTCTTCTCTTCTTTTCAATTTCAATAGCATCAATTGAACCCATAGGGGGTAATTATGGAAGCAGATTATGGAATTCGCATTCAACAGGAAGGAATGCTGACGGTTCCGAGTAACAATGCTTACAACTTTGGTAAGGGTGATTTCACAATCACCGTGCTGTTTCAAACAACAGTGGGAGGAACAATTATTTCCCGCAAGCCTGCGGAAGGCGGGACTGGTAATGGAGGTTGGTGGCTTATTTTAAGACCCAATGGGGTTATCCAGATGAACACAGATGATGGCTTTGGTTATTATAAAGCTGTCTCTGAACCAACGATTGCTTTAGATGGCACATGGCACAGTGTGGCGGCCGTGCGTCAAAATGGGAATATTTCTATCTTTTTTGATGGGATTTCCATTCAGGTCACTCCGGAATCGAGTAAGCCCACCCCTTTAGATGTCTCCAATTCACATCGGGTTGTTATTGGCTATGGTGACCAACAACAACTGCAATTTGTGGGGATTCTTGAAGATGTGTCCATCTGGAATCGTGCGTTGAATCAGGCTGAGATTAAACGCACGATGTTCAACAAAGTCACGCCCGAAGATCCGGGGCTGGTCGGTTTCTGGGAGATGAACCGAGATTTTGACGATACATCCCCGACAAATAATCCTGCTACCCCCATAGGACCTGTCTCATGGGTTCCCGTTTTTCACTGTGTTTGGGCAGAAACAGTCAACGCCTATTCCTATTGCGCTATCGATCTCCACGAGAATGCCGTGACTGACTATGGAGCCAAAATATACGACCACGGAATGATAATAATTCCCCCTAATCCTGCTTATAATTTTGACAAGGGGGATTTCACTGTCACAGCATTATTTAAAACAACAGCGGGAGGAATGATTATTTCCCGTAAGCCTGCGGAAGGCGGGAGTGGTAATGGAGGTTGGTGGCTTCATTTAAGACCCAATGGGGTTATCCAGATGAACACAGATGATGGCTTTGGTTATTATAAAGCTGTCTCTGAACCAACGATTGCTCTGGATGGCAAATGGCACAGCGTGGCAGGGGTGCGTCAAAATGGGAATATCTCTATCTTTTTTGATGGGATTTCGATTCCGGTAACTCCGGAATCGAGTAAGCCCACCCCTTTAGATATCTCCAATTCACATCGGGTTGTTATTGGCTATGGTGACCAACAACAGCTGCAATTTGTGGGGATTCTTGAAGATGTGTCCATCTGGAATCGGGCTTTAGATCGAGGAGATATCCAACGCACGCGCTTCAACGAAGTTTCACCTAGCGATCCGGGCTTGGTTGGCTTTTGGCAGATGGATCGAAACTTTGACGATGCTTCACCCATCCATAACAATGGGTCAGCATCAGGGTCTGTCAAGTTTGTTGAAGTGGCCCACCAGGCAGAACGCCAGCAAACATTAAAGATAGAGAGTGGAACGGGTTACCTTTACGGTGTTGTCACTGACAAGTCAAAATCTGGCGTTTCGTTTCCTGAAGATGCTTTGGTTAAAGTCTTTCGGCCCGATGGGACTCAATTAAACCAGGATTCAAATACCGACGAGTTGTTTGTTCAGATGAATGGTAATTCCGTTTGGGCATTTGCGGTGAAAAACCCGCAGGTCGGTGACTGGAAATTTGCCATTGAGTGTCCTACATCAATACCAGTGCTGCTGAGCCTTCAAACAACTCCCACGGGGGATGTTCCTCAGACCATCGGCAATACCTTGCAGGAGCTTTATGGGGAAGTCCCAGCAGCTCATACTCGAGTCTTTCTTGCCCGAGGGAAACGCGAGGCATTAGCGTTGTTTTCTTGGTCGTGGTCCGATATTGGAAAATGGGCTGGTATTACATTGGCTGCGGTTGGGGCAGTTGTTGGTGGTGCAGCAGTTGCAGCTGGTGCAGCCATCGCTTCTCCTGTAGTACTAGGTGCATCAGCAGCGGTTGCTGTAGGTTCTTGGATAACCAATGTTGCATTGGTGAATGAGGTTTCGAGTGGTAGCCTCCAAGTAGCAGACAAAATGGGCATCGGAAAGCCAACTTTTGGAGGATCAGGTCAGGGATCGTTCCATTTCATTATTGATGGAGAGGCTTATTTCCCGATCCTGCGCGACCTACTGTTAGCCGTTCGGGCCGGGCACTATAGCGCATCAGGCATTAGTATTCCTGATAATCCCAACTTTGAAAATCTGATCGAAGGCATCAACAAAGCTGGAAAAAAAGCCTATGTTATTATGTGGGATACAAGCGAAATCCAGCACATGATGGAGAACAATGACTTTCTGAAGTTTCACCTTCGCAGGTGGCTAAATGGTAAAGATGCACGACGCAACGCACAGACAATCGAAGCACTCAAAGGCTTACAGAACGTAGAAGTCCGCCTGCAAATCTATCATGCTTACCGCTGGTGGAAGCCAGGCGTACCTGAAGGATATGGCTCAATTTTAGCCTTAAATTCCCAACATCAGAAAATTGCAATCGTATCCGTAAACGATGTCAAATGTGCTCTTGTGGGTGGTTTCAATATTATTACACCGGCTTACTTTGACGACCCCAGTCACCCCATGCACGATCATAGCAACTTCCATGCGTGGCACGATTGCGCCGTTCTTTTGCAGGGACCTGTCGTTGATATTGTCGAAAAGGAATTTGACCGCCGATGGGGTCAGACAGCCACCAATGCGGCCACAGTAAAGGAGGGGACATATGCGAAAATCGCGTGCTGGCAGATCAATCATGACAGTTGCTTGGATGAACAGGAAGCATGCAAGAGTCAACCCTCGAAAATTCCTTACCAAGATCGAACTACGAGCGATCCCAAATATCCTGTAGACGTTTTGATCACGAATTCGGAGTTTTCCGAGCCTGTAGCCCAAGTACAAAACAAATTACTCGATCGAATCCAAGCTGCACAAGACTATATCTATTTCGAGAATTTTACCTTCCATGATGTGAGCTTGATTAAGTCTATCATCAGCAAACTCAAGTCAGCATCAGGGAACTTCCGTTGTATTATCCTGATTCCTCATCCAACAAAAGGCAACGATCATGAGGATCAGCGCGGACAATTCTATCTGTGTCGAATGGCTTTGGCTGCCATGCTGTTAAGCACTAGTGAATGGACTAATGCTGCTTTCAAGCATGGAGATACAGTAACCCGCGAGCAGTGCCAAAGCTGGAAAGTCAATATACCTGAGGATAAGCCCGTTGAATATGCAACCTTCGATTACACCTTGAAGTCAGATGGAAGTTCTCGATCTCTTCCTCTCACGGACGTCGTTAATGTGGTACCGATAGATAACGGCCGACTAATCTTTACTTCGCCCGTAAGGTACTTTGAGTCCCTCAACCCCAATGAGGATAAATTTCAACTTCCTGGGCTTAATAAGAACTTCCGAAGCATTTACGTCCATTCAAAGGTTGCTATTTTTGACGACCAGTATGCCCTCATCGGCAGTGCTAATTTTAGCGCTCGCAGCCTGAAATTTGATGGGGAGTGCAGTGTGGGGGTTAACAACCCAACTAAAGCACGAGAAATTCGGGAACAACTGTTTAGCCACTGGGGGGTCAATACACCCCAGAATTGGTGGACTATTATGACGCAATTCGCAGATTCACCTCCTATCAAGGGAGGGGTTGGCGTTGTTCCATTAAGCATTCAGACTTTGAACTCAACACCGCCTATTTGGGCATGGGATTATATTACGGCGGTAGTCGATCCTTCAGATTTACTCTAGCTAGTCAAAAAGTAAATGCAGCATTTAATCGAATGAGGTAACGAACATGAGCAATTCTGGAAATATCCATTTTACGGGGGGGAGCCAGCAGCAGCAGGCTCTTATCCAGCAGGCCCACCAAACAGCAGTCACTATGGCCCAACAAGCGCAGCAAGCTGCTATTACAGGAGGGACTCCGTTTAGCACTTGGTTTGGAAATGCGTCTAGCGATACGGTCGGCCACCAGTTTGGCGAGATTGCCAACACTTTGATGAGCACGGAGTTTTCTTACGATCTGACTCAGATGCTCTCCTATCAAATCGACACTGGCTTAATTTTTAGTTTAGATCGCTCTGGGAATCAACTCACGGTCTTACCTTGGAAAGGGTTATTCCTGCAAAGTAGTCAACAAGCCATAAGCTATCAGGCTTCTCTTTCTCTGATTCACCTGGTTAAATCAGCAGCGCACGAGAATCAAGATCTCGCCACTGTCAGGGATCGTGACGGGGCCAAATTTATCGCTCAATGGAATTCAGGTCAGGCGATAGTGTCACCCCGGAATTATATGTACTTTGCTGATGCGATCGCTGGCGGTCCAATTACGAGCGGCTTCAAAAATGTTGTCATCACCAGCAGCAAGGTACTCGACGGCACAGGTTTAAAGAGTGGTGATAACGTTCTGCTGTGGACTCAGCACGGTGGCAACAATCAAAAGTGGAAATTTGAGGATGCTGGCAATGGCTACTATTTCATCACGACTACTAACGGCCTAGCGCTCGACGGTACGGGTCAAGGAGAGGGAGATAACGTTCTGTTGTGGACTAAACACGGCGGTGACAACCAGAAATGGCGACTCGAAGATGCTGGCAATGGGTACTATTTTATTGTCATCACTAGCGGTAAGGTACTTGACGGTACAGGTCAAGGAGAGGGAGATAATGTTCTGCTGTGGACCAAACACGGCGGTGATAACCAAAAGTGGAAGCTCGAACCAGCTTAGCGACTGCCTAATTCAATCTGAGTTCGAGAGAGAGCGCTAACAATTAAAGCACATTTGAGAGTCTGCCTAAAAAGGGTAGCAACACATGGAAAAATCAGGTTTTTAGAGAGCGCGGCTCAACAGAAAAACAGACTTGTTCTCGACTTTTCAGATCTCCTTTTAATTTAACCCACATTCCGCACCACAAATGTACTACAAAGTAATCTTCAACGAAAAAGGTGGATTACAGGCCGTACTGAGAATAGAGTCAATAGATTTGTAGTATGTAATGATCTTCATGCCTGCTGCGATCTTTACCTAATAAGGTCTTTAGGGATCCACAAAAATACTACATTTTGTCGTGCGGAAAGTCTCAAAGGAAAAATGCAAATGTCGGATGCCAGCGTTTGCCAGTTCGCCGCGTCCCGAGGGAATGCTACTCGCACTACCCATTTGAAACCTGGGATATAGCAGAAACCGGGTTTCTTTCGGAGGCGACAGCGATCGCGGAACCGATGAGAGGGTGAAGCCGATCGCGGGAGCGGGTCATTTGTAGTTGTGGGAACTGCCAAGAGCGAAAACAAAACAATTCGGACGGGGGATGGGCGCCCCTCAGTCCAAAATCAAAAAGCTGGCATTCCAGTTTATGAGTTCTGGCGGGTCTCCCCAGAGCCGTAGCGCCTCAATCTCCAACCGGTCCTCGGCTAGCCAGTCAATCGTTTCAGCATAAGACTTGTAAAATATATCAAGCTTTTCCTCAAATGTCAGGAGGCGATCGCCAAAAGCATTGCAGAAGAAGTCATACAGGGACATTTTGACTAACGCTCGGTTGAGTGCGATCGCCTGAGGTTTACCTTTTGCCGCAGCATAGATAATGAGAAAGCTAAAATCGTCCAAGGAGATAGTTTTGACACGGGAAGCGCCGCGAACACCTTCACCACGCTCGGCAACTTCACCTTCTAACTGGTAGCCTGTAAAACCCAAGTCCTGTAAAGCTTTCAAGGTTTTTTTCCCAGAAGCGGTAACCCGTAAAAGCCAGTTGCTGCGGTAGCCCAGAGCTTCACTTGCTCCACTTAACCCAACCCGATACTCCCCGTCCGGTGACTTATAGCCTTCAACCGAAACCTCTGGAGTAAAATGAACGGTAGATCTTTGAAAACGTGTAATATCCATTATTGCACCAGTGAAAAACAGTCCAGTCGCGATCGCGGTTCGATTTAGCCCTCTGAAAGCGCGATCGCCGGCTGGACATTTTATGATAACCGGCTAGTCTCCTAACTAAGGTAATTTCCAAAGCGGTCAAAACCGTTGATGAGGCAAAAGTTCACCGGGGCCATCCCGTGGGTGCCAGAAACCGGGTTCAAGATCGAATATTGCTTTGTTACGCCAGATTTTGTCGCAGAAACCCGGTTTCTTCTCTTTGACCCCCCCCTCCAGCGAAGCAAGAGATCTTTCGCGCCAGAACTGTAGCAACGTTTGAAAAATAGTGTAAGATAAGTAACAAGAGGTTTTATGTGAAGAAATATGAAAAAAAAGAGCGATCGCATTGCTTCAGCCCTATTGCTATGCGCGGCTTGCCTCTTGGGAAGCGCTTTAGCGCTTACTACAAACGCGATCGCAGCCAAAGCACAGCCAATTGTGCCAGCAGATGACGGTACGGGAACCCAAGTCACGCCCAAAGGCAATCAATTAAACATTCACGGCGGTCAGCTATCGGGAGATGAAGCAAATCTGTTCCACAGCTTTGAGAAATTTAACCTCAGTGAAGGACAGATCGCCAACTTTCTGTCGAACCCCAATATCCGCAATATCTTGGGGCGAGTTACGGGGGGCCAAGTATCCATTATTAACGGCTTAATTCAAGTTACAGGGGGCAACTCCAACCTATTTTTACTCAACCCAGCAGGGATAATCTTCGGTCCCAATGCCAGTCTAAACGTGCCAGCGGCCTTCATCCCCACCACAGCTACAGGCATTCGCTTTGGCAGACTGAACTGGTTCAATGTCAGTGGGGAAAACAATTGGTCTGACCTTGTGGGAAACCCCGACTTCTTGAGGTTTGACAGGTTGAACAGTAGAAGTCGAGCGCGTTTTCTCCAGCAACGAATTCTGAGAGTGATGCCAGGAGAGGCTTTGATCCTAGAAACCCCAAGAGGGACGATCAAATTCCAAAAAATTCCCGGTGAAAACTTAGTCCGCATCACAGCTAAAGGAAGCAGACTGAGTTTAGAGATTCCACTATCAGACTTTTATGACTCTCAGCTTCCCATAGAACGACCTCAGCAGTCTCTCCCGGAATTGCTGACTGGCGGCAGAGTTAACCGTCATGCTGATAAGGTAAGAGTTAATGAAAATGGGGAAATAGCATTGACTGGTTCTGGGATTTCAGGAAGAGAAGAACCCAGAACAGAACTATTCACCCCTAGAGATGCTATATCCAATCAATTCGATTTTTCGCGTAGCGATCGCGCCACGGTCCGGCGTTCTGAGATTACCAAACTATCTTCCCCAGAAATGAGTTCGCGCCCAACTAACATCGATCCTGTAGACCGCAGGGCCAGTCAAGTCCATAGTCCATTTATAGCAGACAGTGACAAGCATGGGCGCATAGCTGATGCCACCCATGGGCGATCGGATTACGAGTTGAGGACAGACAGAAGTATAGACGATCGCGGGAGTTCGGGGTACCAGCATGCCAGAGGCGATCGACATCAAGACGGTGCTGGTTTCGCGAGCATCAGACTACCAGAAATTATCGACGATCGCATTCGTTCGAGGCACCAGCATGCCAGAGGCGATCGTCTTGATGTCGATCGCGGGAGTTGGAGGCACCAGCATGCCAGAAGCGATCAACATTTTTCGGCAGAATTACTGCCATTCGATCAATTTGGTGACTTCAATGCTAACGATCGCAATAACAATCAATCTGCAACATTAGAATTGACAGCAACTCCCATATTTTTTACTGAATTAAATTCTTTTGTAGATCGAAACACTGAATTAAATTCTTTTGTAGATCAAAGCACTGTTAATAATGTCCCCGAAATATTAAATCCATTTAATGGAGAGAATGTCCTAGTTTCTGCTCGCGATCGCCTAGGGGCTGGGCAGCAGGATCGCGATCGCGCGTCGGGGGAATTGGGCGATAATTCCCTATCCAAAATCGCCGTCCGAGGGATTGCTACAGAAATAAGCAATAGGCTGATTGTTCCGGAACGGTACCTCAGCAATCCTGAGATAAAAATACGGCAAATAGAAGGAATCTGGAGTAACCAATTCATTAATAAATTCGGAGAAAATATTATTCCAGAAATAAAAAAATATACCAGTATCAAAGAGATGCTGGGTAAAATAGAAAAGCAAACCGGACAAAAGCCAGCAATAGTTTATGCGATCGCCTCACCAGAGCAATTAACAATGATGGCAGTGTTACCAGGAGAAACCATAGTTAAAAGCGTCCCCGTCAGTCAGAAAGAACTGCTGAGAACGGCAAAAGAATTTCGCACCTTGGTCAGCAATCCTCGGATCGAATTCTACAAGCAACCAGCTCAGAAACTCTATAATTGGCTGATCGAGCCCATAGAAAGCCAGTTGCAAGCCCAAGGAATCAACACCCTAGTCTTCTCCCTAGATGCAGGATTGCGATCGTTACCCCTAGCAGCATTACATGACGGGCAAAAGTTTCTCGTAGAAAAATATAGCATTTCCCTAATCCCCTCCGTCAGTTTAACAGATGCTAGCTATACTGGACTGGAAAATACCCAACTATTGGCAATGGGAGCATCGGAATTTACCAATCAACAACCCCTGCCAGCAGTGCCAGTAGAATTAGCAGCGATCGCCTCCATCTGGCGAAAAGACCAAACCTATTTCCTCAACCAAGAATTCACACTCCCTAATCTTAAGGCCAAGCGCCGCCAACATCAGATCGTACATTTAGCAACCCATGCCGACTTTCGCGATCGGGACCATTCCTTCATCCAGTTGTGGGACCGCAAGGTAAAATTAGAGCAACTCAGGGAATTAAAATGGCACGAAACGCCAACAGTAGAACTATTAGTATTAAGTGCCTGCCGTACAGCAATTGGAGATGAAAAGACAGAATTCGGCATTGCCGGGTTAGCAGTACAAGCAGGAGTAAAATCAGTGCTAGCCAGTTTATGGCTAGTCAGCGATGCAGGCACCCTAGGGTTAATGACAAAATTTTACCAGCATCTGCTTCCACAGCCCGGGGGTTTAACCCCCAGGCAACCCATCAAAGCCACCGCCCTACAGCAGGCCCAAATAGCCATGATCCGAGGAGAAGTGAAGCCTGGGTACCAAAAAGACACCTTGGCACCAGGACTGGCAAGGCGTCTCGGGAATGAAAACATAGATGCAACCCATCCATCTTACTGGGCAGGATTTACACTGATTGGCAGCCCTTGGTGACGGGATCCCGTCCAGAGGGTGTGAGCAAAAGTAAAAGTAGTTGCAGGGGATCCCCCCAAACCCCCCTTAAGAAGGGGGGCTTTTGAAGCCCCCCCTCGTTACGAGGCTCTGCCTTGTAACGCACGGGGGGGTTTGGGGGGGATCCGGCGACAGTTGTCCAGATAAGGAAGGGGAATTGTATTTTTGTTCTCAAGCATAATCACCTGCTATAGCCGATGGTACTGACAACTGACAACACACCACTAACAATTAACACCATTAACTATTATACAGGTAGTCATCATCATCTAGGTAGTCATCATCGAGATCCTCATCATCGAGGTCCTCATCATCGAGATCCTCATCATCCAGGTCCTCATCATCCAGGTCCTCATCATCCAGGTCCTCATCATCCAGGCGAGCAGTCACAAAATTAACCAGATTCCGTCCCGGCACCACAATCACCTTTTCCACAGACCGATCGGCGAGATAATGCTGAGCAATTTCCGACTCGCGGGCTAATTGTCCCAGAGATTCTTGATCGGAGTCAGCGGCAACCTGAATAGTGCCCCTGGTTTTGCCATCAATTTGAATCACTAAAGTAATTTCTTCAGCCACTAGAGCAGCAGGATCTAGAACAGGCCATCTTTGTTGATGTACCGAGCCAGTGTATCCGATCGCCTGCCACAAATCCTCAACGATATGGGGAGCAAAAGGAGCCAAAAGCAAAATCAAAGTTTTAATTCCTTCCGCATAAGAAGGAGATAATTTACACTTAGCATCCGCCAGAGCATTAGACAGCTTCATCAGTTCAGAGATCGCAGTATTAAATTGGTAGCCACCCTGTAAATCTTTTGAGACCTCATCAATTGTCTTATGAACTGTCCGTCGCAAAGCCTTAGCCTCAGGGACCACATCATCTAGCCAAACCAAAACCCTTTTGAGCTGTTCGCGATTATTTGGGTGAGTTCCTGGCAGAGACAATTTTGCTTCCATTGCTGCCTTAACTTGAGGCACGGAATATACTTTCACTCCACCTTTAAGAACAGAAGTTGGCAGTTTCCGCACCATCTCCTTAATCAAAGCTTCAGATAAACCCAAAGATCTCAATTGAGGTTGAGTCACCCGCTCAGTAGATTTTAGTTCTCCCTTCCGCTTCTGGACTTCATGAACCAAAGACTCCCGCAAATAGTCAGGAAAACCAAGATTTTTCAAATTACTTCGGATCCCTTCTTCCGTTTCCTCCTGGGACTCAGACAGTTCAGAGCTCTCCCGATCGCGCAACTCCTTCAATTCAGCCACCAAACGCCAAACGCGATTCAGAAAGCGAAATTGACCTTCTACATCTGCATCATCCCACTCCAAATCCTTTTCCGGCGGAGCCTTAAAAAGGATAAACATGCGGGTAGTATCTGCACCATACTTATTAACCACCACCTCCGGTTCCACGCCGTTATACTTGGACTTGGACATGGTCTTGTAGGAAAGTTCCAGAGGTTCTCCCGTATCCGCATCCTTAGGACGAGAGGGATCTGAAGCATCTACCTGATCGATAGGAATCCATTTTCCCGTTCTCGGATTCTGGTAAGTTAAGCCCTGAACCATACCCTGAGTTAACAGACGAGAGAATGGTTCGTCGAAATTGAGTAATCCCCGATCGCGCAGCACCTTAGTAAAGAACCGCGAGTAAAGCAAATGCAAAATCGCGTGTTCGATCCCGCCTACATACTGATCGACAGGCATCCAATCATTAGTATTGGTAGAATCAAACAACTGCTCGTCATTTTTAGCATCAGGAAAGCGCAAGAAATACCACGACGAATCAACAAATGTATCCATCGTATCTGTTTCCCGCTTTGCTGGAGAACCACAAGTAGGACAATCTACATTTACCCAATCTTGAAGTAGAGATAAAGGAGAACCCCCCTTACCCGTCAACTGGATATCGATCGGCAAACTCACAGGCAAATCTGATTCCGGCACGGGCACTACACCACAGTTGGGGCAATGAATTACCGGAATAGGCACGCCCCAGTAACGTTGGCGAGAAATTAACCAATCCCTGAGCCGATAATTTACTTGCGCCTTACCGATCCCCCGTTTTTCCGCCAATTCAATCACTGCCTGTTTCCCAGCGGCAGAAGCCATCCCATTGAACTGACCGGAATTGACCATAAAACCCGGGTCAGTGAAAGCCGCCGACAACGGTTGAGGTTGCATGTCTCGTTCCGGCATGATTACCACCTCGATCGGCAACTTATTTTCCGAGGCGAATTTAAAATCCCGGGTATCGTGGGCCGGCACGCCCATCACCGCACCGGTCCCATACTCATATAACACGTAATCAGCAATCCAGATGGGGATTTCCTCACCGCTAAAGGGATTAATCGCCTTGCCCCCGGTGGGGATACCCCGTTTCGGCTTATCCGTTGCCGTGCGATCGATTTCTCCCAAGGAGGCCATTTCTGTCACGAAAGCTTCTACTGCTTCCAGCTTGTCAGGAGTGGTCACCGCCTGGGTGAGAGGATGTTCCGGCGCCAGGACAAGGTAAGTAGCCCCGTAAATCGTATCCGGACGAGTGGTGAACACCGTAACTTTCTGATTGGAGGATCCCACCACTTCAAAAGACAGGGTGACCCCTACCGATTTACCAATCCAGTTAGCCTGCATCAGCTTCACCCGCTCTGGCCAATCGGTCAATTTCTCCAAATCTTCCAGCAGTTGTTCCGCATAGTCAGTAATTTTGAGGAACCACTGCCGCAACATTTTGCGCTCCACCTTAGCACCAGAACGCCAGGATCGCCCCTCGCTATCCACCTGCTCGTTTGCCAAGACTGTCTTATCGATCGGATCCCAATTAACCGCCGCCTCCTTCTGGTAAGCCAGGCCCGCGTCTAAAAATTGCAAGAAAATCCACTGAGTCCACTTGTAATATTCCGGCGAACAGGTAGAAAGTTCGCAATTCCAATCGTAAGAAAGCCCTAAGCGCTGCAACTCAGACTTCATCTGAGCGATATTTTCCTCAGTCCACTGGGCCGGATGGATGCCACGGGCGATCGCCGCATTTTCAGCCGGTAGTCCAAAGGCATCCCAACCCATGGGATGTAGTACCCTCTCGCCGTGCATGCGACGAATCCTGGCGATCACATCCGTAATCGTGTAGTTACGGACATGTCCCATGTGCAGATTCCCCGATGGATAGGGGAACATAGATAGGGCATAGAATTTGGGTATCTTGGTATCGGTGTTGGTTTGGTATAAACCTTGTTGTAGCCAAGTTTTTTGCCACTTTTCTTCTATAGATGCTGGATTGTATTGAGATTCCACTCTTCAAACTCCTACGCGATCGTCTGGTGTTTCCATATTTTGACTTCCTCACAGCCGGTTGAGTTCGAGTATACCAGACCTCAAACTCGATGCACCGCTGGTGGTGTCCCTTGATGGGATTATGAAATCTAAATCATAGCATCAAGTTACACCGCCTGCCGCCACTGCGAACTGTTTGCTGATTTTAACCGCTCACACCACATGTGCCAACGTGGGACCACAGTCATGCTGTGGCCTCCAGAATAGCCGCACAGTTCGGAGGCACCTCGGTCAAGAAACCGGGTTTCTGTAGCCAGAGCATTGATATCTCTAACATAACTACAGTAGAAACCCGGTTTCTGAGAATACTTGACCGATCCCTAGTGGTCAGAGCCTAATGATCATAGAATACAGATTACCGGTTAGCCAACATGCTGGGAGCCTACTAGCTACCGATGATTACCTTTGTATCCTCTTATATTACACTTAATATACCGGTCATTTTATTCATCCCAGCGGTAAAACCATCCGAAATATTCTTGACTAAATAATTTATCTATGTTATCATCAACTTCACACCTCTTATGTGGTTTTCGCTTCCGGAATTGAGGGATCCTGCGATGTTGAATGATTTAAAATTCTTTGTCTACGGCACCTTAAAACCAGGGGAAGTCAATTACGAGCGCTATTGTGCTGGCAAGGTAGTAGCATCTCAAAGGGCGATCGCGATGGGCCTTCTATTTGCCTTGCCAATGGGCTTTCCGGCCATGATTCCTGGAAAGCAACCTGTCCACGGCTTTTTACTTACCTTTAACGATCCAACTATTTTACCTACCTTCGACGAGCTGGAAGATTATCACGGTGACGATCGCCCCGAGGGAGTTAATCTCTATAACCGGATCCAAATCGAAGTTTTCCAATCGGACGGCCTATCTTTAGGGTTAGCATGGGCCTACTTGATGACCCCAGAACAAGTGCAACAGTTCGGAGGTGAGCTGCTGCCAGACGGGTGTTGGATCAGCATTTGATCTCTGTTTAGGGAGTTGTTGCTGGTTTTTTGGGAATGTTAACCACCGGTCTATCCAGGGCCATTCTGATCGGGGCTACAGTTGCTTGTTGGGGAGAGCTGATTGGAGATACCTTATGTTGGGTAGATTGCACCAACTGGGGCATCAAGCTGTCGCCACCGGATAATACGCTCGATATCGCCGCAATGAACATAGCGGCGATCGCACCTGCGCCACTCCAGAGCAAAATCAGCCGCCTCGAATGCTTTTCTTTCTTGTCCAACCGCGAGAATACTGCATCTATCGTCTGTTCCACTGACACTGTTGCCGGTGGTACTGGCATCAGGTCGAATCCTTGGTGGAGTTTCAACAACCGTTCGTACAGAGCTTGCACTTCCGGCTCAGTATCTAGCCATGCTTCTACTTGCCTGCGCTCGTCAGCGGTCACCTCATCATCTAGGTAAGCGCTGATTAACTCAAAGCGATCGCCCTCGATCGTTTTTGGATCTAAGTTAGGATTCATTTTCCGGTCACCACCTTCTTTACAAATAGGGCTCACACCCACTTCTTATTAACAACTGTAGTTATTTTACCCTAATAGCCACATCATACAACAGCTTAGAGGGGAGGGATGTGAATTTCGATTTTACGCCTGCGGCGCGTAACTGACGATCTCGGATTTAGCCCTAAGAGGTCACTTGCTGTCCAGATAATTTTGCAATTGCAGTTGCAAGCGCTGACGAGCTCTGGCAATCCGCGATTTCACCGTTCCCAGGGACACTCCCGTTATTTCAGCAATTTCCTCATAGGCCATACCTTGGATTTCTCTGAGCACGATCGTGGTTCTAAAAGCCTCTGGCAAATCGGCGATCGCCGCATGCAGTTGTTCGTAGAACTCAGCTGTGGTCAGATTTTCTTCCGGTCCCGGATCCGGGCTAGCTATTTCCCAGTCCATCTCGCCATCATCTAATAACCGGGGAGCATCCAGAGATAGGGGCGGTCGCATCCGCTTGCGTTTACGCAATTCATCGTAAAACAGGTTAGTCGCGATCCGACTCAGCCAGCTGCGGAACTTGGATGGATCTTGCAATCGCTTAATATTGCGATAAACTCTAATCCACACTTCTTGAGCCAAGTCTGCCCGATCGGTCCAATCCGGAGCCAAGTGATACAATACCCGGTCTATATGGGACTGATACCGCCGCACTAATTCAGCGAAGGCCGATCTATCGGGCCTGAGACCGGCCTGGCATTTTAATATCAAGTCGTAGTTTGAAAGTTTTTCGGGTTGCACGGGTGTTATAGGAGCTGCTGCCCCCACCGTTGACCAGGATACAGTAAGTGATTGACTCATGAAATTAATGGGCTTGTGTACTCCAATAATGGTGACCCCGCTTCATTGAAGCAGGTTCCCTGCCCTAGATTTCACGATTTCAATCAGTTTAGCGCAAATTTTCCCTACATCCCCAAGCCAAAGTGGGCTAGTGGCCATACCTTGGCCAAATCAGAGAGTCAACCGAGCTATTTTTGCTCATACTTCTTGGCGTTGCTTTTGAGCAAGGAGTTAACTTGTGAAAGGACTTCATCGCTCGAACTTTTACCAAATATTTGCCGTTCGGGAAAGAATTCCGGTCTATCCAGGTAACGGGCGATCGCCTCACCTACTTGCTGGGAAATCAAACTGATGAGTTCGGACTTGGCACGCTGGCGCTGGTAGCTAGCACCTTCTTCAGTTGTAGCATATAGGGGAGGCAGCCGGTTGAGAGCATAGGCAGCAATATCTCCCAGGTCCAGGATGCAGTCGCTGGTCGTCTCAATTTCCGCTACTCGTGATATTGCTTCTGTCAGTACCAATTCTTCCATGACGTTAATGAACTGTTTGCGTGGGACTGCCACCACTTCACCAGTCAGAAGTGCTCCCATTAACCTTTCCAACGCCATGTACTCTTCGAGCGACAGTTCCGAGGCCGTGTCACAAATCCATCCACCTCTGCTTCCATTGCTGGAGTCAGATATCCGTCCTGTACTGCCTGTTCGACTATTTTTTGGATACTCATTACCCCTGTTTTACTCTCGGTGGCCTCATTTTATTATCCAGCCTCAGCGCCAACATCTACTACGTATTGAACCCTATTCCAAGCCTTGATATCGCCAAGGTACTGGATCCACTGACTTCCCGTGGACATACAGACCCCAGTGCAGATGAGGACCCGTTGACGCTCCTGTTGTACCCACTCCCCCAATTACTTGACCTGCTTGTACCATGTCTCCCTCTTTCACGTCAACCCTATTTAAGTGCATAAATATACTCAATACTCCTTGACCGTGATCGATGCCCACCGTATTGCCGTGGATCTCAAATCCATTTGATTCTAGTCCCACCAATGCCACTCTTCCAGCTGCTGGTGCCAATACTGGCGAGCCGGTCTCACCAGCGTAATCTACACCGCGATGGTAATAGTTGAAGGCAAATTCCCCGTTGTAGTACCGGCGGACTCCGAAAACCGTTGTCACTGGGCCCCGATGAGGTCGGAGAAAGGGACCGTCCCAGAATTTTTGCGGGGTGACCAGTTCCTTGAATGCCGCTACCCGATCGAATTCATAATCGGTGCCTTCCAGAGATTCTTTGTCTGGAGGAAGCCATATGCTTTGGATGGGGAAAGTGCGATCGCTCATCCAAACGGCTATGTTACGCACCTCCCCTTCTCCAAACACCTGGAAAACAAAACGTCCGGGTCTGTCTAAGGGGGTTGAAGGCAGCAAAGCCCGAAAGCGATTCGGTCCTACCATAAAGGTTGGGTAAGTATTCTCTCCCATTTTCACGGTGGGGCTGTCCCCAACTGCCGGATTATCTAACTCCACTACCACCGACAAGGTATCCCCGATGCGAGGATTATCAGGTCTCACCCGCACCTGCAAAGCTTGCACCGGGGCGCTAAATGCGGCCCAAGCCAAAAGACCCAGGGCCAAAGACTGAACTTTTGCCAATGCCTGGCTGCTGCTGCTGGCACCAGTGGGCGACATAAATGGCTTAGTTGAAAACAGAGTTGTCATTTTCGGTTTTGCTTCTGTTGCTACTGGCAGTTAGACTAGACTTTGGAATCTGCTAGTTCCCACTCTACCTTACCTGCCCATGCTGCCAGTGTTAGCAGAAGGACCGGTGGTAAGAGGCCGTTAAGTTTTGGGTTTGAGGTAGACAACTGCCTGACGCCAAACGATGGTGGGCTGATCGTAATGATCTATCAAGCAGATACAATCTGGATCCTGCCAGCGAATTTTCCCGACTAGCAGATCGTCGGTGACCAGTTTCAGCTCGACCTCGTCTTTTTCTTGAATCAGATTTTGAATTTGACGAATGCTGGGCATCGTCGTATCGAATTCAGACATAATTGTAGTAGGTACGTGCCGCTATAATTGTAAAGCTTTACCCCTTTAATCATTAAGCATTGTACTCACCCACCCCACTAAGCAATTCAAAATTTGAAATTTCAATGCACTACAGCTTATCATAACCCCCGAATAAGGAGGATTGGCATTAAATGACAATTGAGTTTACTAAGTATCACGGACTGGGCAATGACTTTATTCTGATTGACAATCGGGCCTCGTCGTCACCCTCGATCGCGCCGTCGGTAGCAGTAAAATTGTGCGATCGCCATTTTGGCATTGGGGGAGACGGGGTGATCTTTGTCCTGCCCGGACTGGCAGACACTGACTATAGCATGCGGATTTTTAACTCAGATGGTTCGGAACCAGAAATGTGCGGCAATGGGATTCGCTGTTTAGCCCGGTTTATTGCTGATTTAGAGCCGGACGGGCGCAGTCAATACCGGATTCACACTCCCGCTGGGGTCATGATACCTCAACTGACAGCATCCGGTCAAGTAACTGTTGATATGGGCATGCCTAAGCTGCTGGCGGGAGAAATTCCGACTACATTAGCTGCTGCTGACCAAAAGGCGCGAGAAAAGACCATAGAAGTAGGGGGGCAATCTTGGGTCGTCACTTGTGTGAGCATGGGCAATCCTCACTGTGTTACCTTTGTAGAGGATGTGGCGGCGATCGACCTGGAAACCATTGGTCGGCAGTTTGAACATCATACTGCATTTACCCAGCGTATAAATACGGAATTTATCCAAGTAATCAATTCAAACTCAATGAAAATGCGGGTGTGGGAACGGGGAGCAGGTGCTACTCTGGCTTGTGGAACGGGTGCTTGTGCAGCAGTAGTAGCGGGGGTGCTGACCGGAAAGTGCGATCGGCGCACTCAAGTTGAACTGCCCGGCGGTTGCCTGGAAATAGAATGGGCAACAGCAGGCAGGGTTTACATGACTGGCCCTGCTGATCGAGTGTTCTCTGGCAGAATAGATTTATGAGCGTTGGTGGCAAAACACAAGAGGGATGCGTGATGGGTGGAGGAATTTATCTGATTCAGGATAACGACCAGCTAGTTGAAATGACAGAACAACCCTATGAATCGGAAGAAAGACTGCAAGAACTGCTGGAAAAATATCCTAACCTCTTGGCAGGAGACCAGATAGATAGAGCAACGCCGAGACGATGGTTGTTAATCTCACGAGAAGTAAAATTACCTCTGGAAGAGGATAGCAATGAACAATGGTCCCTAGATCATTTGTTTGTGGATCACGATGCAATTCCGACCCTGGTGGAAGTCAAGGGTAACAGCAATACTCGCATCCGGCGAGAAGCGATCGGTCAGATGCTCGACTACGCTGCAAATATGATCGTTTACTGGCCAGTTGAGTCAATAGTTAGCCAGTTTGAAGCAAATTGTAAGTCTCAGGATAAAGATCCCGAACAGGTATTTGAGGAATTTCTCGGGGTTGATGCTGACGAAGAGAAGTTTTGGCAAAAGGTCAAAACTAATCTGCAAGCGGGAAAACTGCGTCTTGTCTTTGTCTCAGATGAGATAGTGGCGGAACTGCGGCGTGTGGTGGAGTTTCTGAATGAAAAGATGGACCCGGTAGAAGTATTGGGAGTGGAGATTAAGCAATACGTGAGTGCGGAGGGTCTAAAAACGCTGGTTCCCAGAGTGATTGGTAAGACAACAGAAGCGCAGCAGAAAAAATCCAGTGCGACTCTGGAGAGAAGACGCTGGGACGAAGTCTCATTCTTTCAGGAATATCAAGTTAGACAAGGTCCAGATGAAGCTCAGATAGCTAGAAAGATATATGAATGGGCTAAGAGCCAAAAAACATTAGTGGAAGTTCAGTGGGGTACAGGAGACACCTATGGCGGGTTTGTTGTTTGGGTGTCGGAAGAACCCCGATCGGCTTGTGAGCTGTTCCAGGTGGGCATTAATGGCAGACTACAGATATCTTCTAGCACCTATGCAGCCTTCCCACAATTTAATAGTAATGAAAAATGGATGGAACTGAGAAGTAAACTGAGTGTCATTGGTCTGTCCCTGCCGATATCTCCTACTGAAAGAAGATTGACGACTTTTCAGTTGTCTAATTGTTTGCAGGATGAATTTGCCCTGGGGCGGGTGATACAAACTTTTGATTGGGTGGTTGAGCAAATCTTACCTTCATCAGAGGCGTAGTCCGGACGTCTCGCCTGTCCGAGACGCCCGAGTTTCGTCTGTCCGAGGTAACTGACCACTGGGAACTGATACTCATTACTAGCTAGGCGCTTTCGCGCCCCAGAAGCACTAAAGTGCTTACTACGAACCCCAGAAGCACTAAAGTGCTTACTACGAACCCCAGAAGCACTAAAGTGCTTACTACGAACCCCAGAAGCACTAAAGTGCTTACTACGAACCCCAGAAGCACTAAAGTGCTTACTACGAACCTCAGAAGCACTAAAGTGCTTACTACGAACCCCAGAAGCACTAAAGTGCTTACTACGAACGGGATGGATTAATAGGGTTCGATGCGGGCCACAATACTGTAACTTTTGAGCTGTTGCACGAGTTGCTCCGCTTTCGACAGATTGATGAAGGCTCCAACTTGCATTACTCGGCGGCCCCTGGAAAAACTCCTGAAGGCATCGGGAACCCGATCGCGCACCCGACTCTGTTCCCAGGGAGTGGCGGCCTCGACTACGACTCGATAGCGCAAACTTTGAGGAGTGACTGGCGGTGGTGGTGCCGGAACTGTGGGCGGCGGCAGGACTGCTTGGCGATCTGGTCCTTGCAAGGGTGTTGCTGTAGCTTGGGAAGATGCAGGAGTTGGCACGGCGGAAACTAGCTGAGCGATTCCTTGAAAATCGATCTTTCCACTGGTACGAGATGCGCTCAATTGATTGCCAAAAGCTGGGATATTATTGCTGGAATTGGCGCTAATGTCAAGTTCGCCATTGTTCTGAAAAATATTTCCTCCCGCCTCATTCGCAGTTCCTAAGTTGGGTTGGGATTGGCTGATCGCCACTAACCCATATCGGCTATTCCCTACGATGGTATTGTTCCGCAAGACGGGTAAAGCACGAGCTTGAACGAGAATGCCGTCTTTATTGCCAGTGATGCGGTTGCCAATCAGCACTGGCGCAGCGGACTCAGCAATGTTGATGCCAAACCCGGTATTTTCAAACAGGTTATCCCGCACCTCTGGTCCCGAAATGCCGTAGATTGTTATCCCATTGGCTCCATTTTGGACAAAGTAGTTGCCTGCGATCGCGCCTCCACTGTTGCCAGTCACGGAAATGCCATCATGGGTACTGCCAGTGAAGGTATTGTCAGTTACCGTAACTGAGCTTGATTCAATCCAGAGACCATATCCTCTTGGGTGGGGATTGATGAGCGTCACACCAGCGATCGCGGCTTGGTTGGCTCCCAGAATGGTAATGTTTTGACGGGCAAAGGTGGGACTCAGGTAATATCCGCCTCCCCGGATAATGATATCCTTGCCTTTGGTGGGCCGATCGCCCAAAATCGTCACTCCGGGTTTGAGGTGCAAGGGAAAAAATTCACCAGTCTCAGTGCTATAGGTGCCTGGGGCCAATTGGATGACGGTGTCGGGCTGGGCGACCCTCAATGCTTGAGTAATGGTTTTCCATGGAGCCGTTGAGCTGCCATCGCCAGTGCTGTCATTTCCAGTCCCTGGATTGACAAATAACTGATTTCTCTCTGATTTGGTCTCTATACCGGTATTCTGATTTTTCCGGAACGGTACGATCGGGGTCTTTTGGGCTTGGGCAACTGGTAACAGGCATAAGGCCAGCAGCGAGGCCCAAGCACAACTGCGCATGATACTCAGATTATGGTTTTGTTGGTGTCTGTGATTCACGCGGATCCTCCTGACTGACGGAGTTGTTGATTTTTTACTCATACTTCCTGGTTTCCTTCTAACCCTTGATTTCGGGCAGGCTAAAACTTAAAATTGACTCCCAAGTTAGGGAAAAGTTGAGTATTATAACGAGCAAATAAGTGAGGATGTTCCGATGGGGGATAGACATGAGGGAAATAGATTCGCCCAGTCGGCTATTTACCGGATTTTGGATGCTAACTTAGACCGCGCCCGCGAAGGTTTGCGCATTCTGGAAGAATGGTGTCGCTTTGGTCTCAATAGCGAGCATCTGACAGATGAATGTAAGCAACTGCGGCACTCACTTGCTACGTGGCATAGCCAGGAAATTCGCTCAGCCCGAGATACTCCCTCTGACCCGGGTACTGATTTGACCCATGCCCAAGAACAACGGCGTTCTGATATTGGACAGCTATTGCAGGCAAACTTTTGTCGCGTGGAAGAAGCCCTGCGGGTTTTGGAAGAGTATGGTAAGCTGGATAATCCCGATATGGCAGCGGCCTGTAAGCAGATGCGCTATCGAGTCTACAGTCTGGAAAGTAATTTGTTGGCTTATCGGCGTCGTCAGCAGTTGTGGGCCTCCCAGCTTTATCTGGTGACATCTGCTTCCGAAAAGCTGTTGACTATTGTAGAAGCTGCTATGCTTGGGGGGTTAACTCTGGTACAGTACCGGGATAAATCTGAAGAAGATATTGTTCGCCTCGATCGGGCCCAAAAACTGCGGGCACTCTGCACGCGCTATGGGGCTTTATTTATTATGAATGACCGGGTGGATCTGGCTGTGGCGGTGGATGCTGATGGCGTTCACCTGGGACAGCAGGATATTTCTATTGCTTTGGCCCGCCAGTTGCTCGGTCCCCAACGATTGATCGGTCGATCGACTACTAACCCAGAGGAAATGGCACGGGCGATCGCGGAAGGGGCTGATTATATTGGGGTAGGACCAGTTTATGAAACTCCTACTAAACCGGATAAACCTGCTGCTGGTTTGGATTATGTCCGCCATGCGGCCCAACATGCCAAGATTCCCTGGTTCGCCATCGGGGGCATTGATGTGAATAACTGCAATGAGGTGCTGTCCGCTGGCGCCCAGCGCATCGCTGTTGTCCGAGCGATCGTGCAGGCGGAGGAGCCAACTTTAGCCACTCAGTATTTCCTCTCTCAACTGAGGAGTATTGAAACTATTAAATATGTCAACAAGATTGATTCCTAATGATGTCTAGTCAAATTACGCTGCAAGTAAATGGTGAATGTTGTACTTGCCCACCCCATACCCTCTTGCCTACTTTGTTAGAGCAATTGGGGTTAAATCTTCCCATGGTGGCTGTTGAGTATAATGGAGAAATTCTGCATCGCCAATTCTGGTCCCAGACCCTAGTCCAAGAGGGCGATCGCCTGGAAATTGTCACAATCGTCGGTGGGGGATGAAATCGCGATGCTGCTGTTAGATAGATAATAGCAAGGAATAAAGTTGATGCCAATTTGGTGAAAATGCCAAAAATTGTGTTACCATGATAATGTAAGAGAAGGAGTTAGTGAAAATGGGAGAGCGAGTAATAGCTGACTTGACAGTAGACGAACTCAAATCTTTAATTGCTGAGGTGGTAGACGATAGGATGATGCGGTACTGGCGACAACCCGAACCCGTAATAGACAAAGTGGCTTTGAAGAAGACCTTGGAGTCGATCGCTAGCCATAGGTGGAGGAGTCCACCAGGAGCGGGCAGGCTAGGGGTTGTAGAAATGCTGCGTGCAGATCGAGATAGATAATAGCAAGGAATAAATTTGATGCCAATTTTGTGCGTAAAAAATTGTGTTACAATGATTTCAGGCAAAAAAAAGTTAAGAGAAGGAGTTAGTGAAAATGGGAGAGCGAGTAATAGCTGACTTGACAGTAGAGGAACTCAAAGCTTTGATTGCAGAAGTGGTGGACGATCGGATGATGCGGTACTGGCGACAACCCGAACCCGTAATAGACAAAGTGGCTTTGAAGAAGACCTTGGAGTCGATCGACAGCCATATGTGGACTCCACCACCAGGAGCGCCATCAGTTGTAGAAATGCTACGGGAGGATCGAGACAGATAATGGCAACTTATGTAGTTGATACCAGTGTAGTGATTCAGCGTTTCATCATAGAGCAATACACGCCCGAGGTGCGGGTATTGTTGGAGCGGATGCATCAAGGCGATCTCTTATATATTCCCGAGTTTTGTCTGATCGAGTGCGTCAATGTTTTTTGGAAGAATGTGCGCTTTCAAGGACTACCACAGACAGATGCGGAGCAATTTATTGATGAACTGTTAGCTTTACCTTTCCAGATTGTACCAGTAAAGGATCTCCTGTTGCAGGCTTTGCAAATTGGTTTGAATCGTCAATTGGCAGTGTATGATTCCCTTTATATTGCTTTGGCCTTGAATCTGGATGGCCCCTTAATTACAGTAGACGATCGCCAAGCAGATGCGGCGGCCCAAAACGGTGTTACCCTCAAACTGATTACTGATTTCTCGCCAGCAGGATGAGGGGAAAAAGGGAGGGCTGAATCACTTGACATGGGTGATATGATTTTATCTCACGCAAATGCTTTTGTTTGTAGTAAGCGCTTTAGCGCTTAAGGCGGGGATTTTCTCTGCTTCTAAGAAATCGCGAATTAAATTGAGCAAAGGATTGCGATCGCATCCTGTCTGGTTATCGACTTGACAGAGAAAATTATGAGCTGCATGTCTGAATATTTCCATAAATTCCTCAATTTGCTTGACCCGCAAAGCACTGTTTTGATAGGATAGGATCATCCCTGACTCCCACGGTTCAAAGATAAGTATATCGGGTTCTTCAGCAACTTCAACTGTGGCCATGTGGCCCGATTTTACTGCTTTTATTCCTGTAATCAATGCCGAAAACCAGGAATCTAAATAAGTCGATTCTACGCTGAAACTTGTCCGACCATCCGTGAGGGTAATGTCGCCCAATGGATCTATGGGATCTATTCCTTCTTCTTCATCTAATGTCCATTTAATGTCGATCATTCTGACTCTTTCCTAATATGTACGGAACGAATGCTTCCTATAGCATTAAGAACAACCCGGACTCGGATCGTCTGTTCTCCTAACATGACATCTTGCTCAAAAATTTGTCTATCGCCTGGAGTCCCCATGAAGTTTTCCGGGCGTTTCGCAATTTCTTGACCTAGTTTAACTATATCATCCAGGGTGAGGTTGGCATCATATTGCTGAAATTCTGGTAAATGCTTACTGATGTGCTTGAGGTTCTTGTTGCTGATGTTTTCTAGAGGATTAACAATCTTGCGTTCTCCTTGTGACTATTTAAGGTCTGGGATAGGGGTAAAGAAGGGTAACTCTAGCCCGCGCAGGCGGGCTTGGTTCTCGTAGCCGGACCCTTTAGGGTTCGGGCGGCTGTATCACATCAAAGCCTTCGAGATGAGCTATATGCTGACAATGGCCGTGTTTTGGTTGCCGATCGTCGCTTCGGTGGCATTGACTAAGGTGAGATTGAGGTTTTCCGTGCCTTCGGACAAGTCGTCGTCGTTGATAGGAATGTTAATAACGGCTGTGGTTAAGAAACCGTTCTCTGGTGAGAGCATTGATTTCTTGTTGATAGCTGGACAAGAAACCCGGTTTCTAGCTTCTAGCCGACTAATTCTATAGATATGATATCATAGTTATGTTCTTAATTGATTCCCTGAGGGAGCGAGGAAATGAAATACCAGTTATTCAGGCAAATCCTGACTGGGTTATTCGCCTTAACCCTAGGGACCACCGCCGCCACAGAACCGGGTGCGGCCCAAAGCAACAATAAGTTCTTCTGCGGTAGCAGTGATGGTGTACCGGCCACGATCGCGCGCACGAGCAAGGGAAATGTGCCAATAATTATCTGGGTTGACCGTGGATAAATCTACTTCCAGTTCAGGAGGGAAACTCTCAACCGGTGCAACCAGTTGAGGAGGAAAACTCTCAAGACTCTGAGAGTCTGTGGTAAGCGGGTGCTTCACGACGGGAGCAGCCAATATGTGATTGCGAGGGGAGACCAGAGAGGTTTGGGACTTGCATTTTCCGGTAAAGAACCTCGCAGTTCAGGTTTTGGACATGACTTTTCAGGTAAAAAACCTCGCAGTTCAGGTTTTGGACATGAATATTTGGGTTAAAAACCTCGTCGGTGAGGTTTTGGACATGAATGTTGGGGTTGAAAACCTCGACAGAGAGGTTTTGGACATGAATGTTCAAGTAAATAACCTCGACAGAGAGGTTTTGAACATGAATGTTCAGGGAAAGAACCTCGCCGGTTCCGATGGGGACATGAGAGGACCGGTTCCGATGGGGACATGAGAGGACCGGTTCCGATGGGGACATGAGAGGACCGGTAAAGAACCTCGCCGAACCGCTGGAAGTTTATTGGTCGCAGTCTGTCCACCCCTCGGAATGACAGGTTCTTCTCCATCCCTTTCAAAGGATATACAATGCTCCGAATGTAGGATTGATTGACTCACAGAACTATGAAACTATCCTATAAAATACCCGCAGCGTTACTTGGTGTGGCGGCTACCTTGGCCCTGGTGCAGCCTCAAATCGCTGTGGGGTTATCCTCCGAAGAAGTTGGCAAAATTGCTCAAGAAATTACTGTGCGGATCGATGGACCGGAAAATGTCTCTGGCGCGATCGTGGGCAAACGAGGCGATACTTATACTGTCCTGACCAACTGTCACGCGATCGAAACTCCAGGAACCTATACTATTATTACTCACGCGGGCCGTCGCTATCGGGTTAATGCCAATCAAGACATGTGTCAACCTGGGGGAATAGACTTAGCAGTCTTGCGTTTTACTAGCACCCGACGTTACCGCGTGGCCAATTTAGGGGATTCATCGCAATTAGTTGTAGGTAGGAAAATCTATGTTTCAGGTTGGGTCAGTACAATAGGTCCGTCGAACCGAAAAGAACGGGAATATCGGTTTCGCGATGGCAATATTGCCTTAACTGAGTCCAAGACTGGGGAGGGCTATAGTTTAGTCCATACAAGTATTATTAGACCGGGAATGAGTGGCGGTCCGATACTGGATGAACAAGGTAATGTAGTGGGTATTAATGGACTCGCCATTCGCGATCCTTATGTTGGGGCATCGGAATTTTTTGGCATTCCGATTAATAGTTACAAGCCTATCTACCCCTCTCCCACAAACTACGTTCTAGCCAACACCCTCAAAGGTCATTCCGACCCGGTTACGAACGTCGCCTTGAGTCCCGATGGGCAGTTGTTAGCTAGTGGCAGTTGGGATAATACCATCAAGATTTGGAATCTGGGAAGCGGCAGGTTACTGCGTACCCTCACTGGTCATTCCGACTCGGTTTTGAGCGTCGCCTTGAGTCCCGATGGGCAGTTGTTAGCCAGTGGCAGTTGGGATAATACCATCAAGATTTGGAATCTGGGAAGCGGCAGGTTACTGCGTACCCTCACTGGTCATTCCGACTGGATTAATAGCGTGGCCATTAGTCCTGATGGGCAGTTGTTAGCCAATGGCAGTTCTGACAATACCATCAAGATTTGGGATCTGGGAAGCGGCAGGTTACTGCGTACCCTCACTGGTCATTCTGCCGGTGTTGAGAGCGTGGCCATTAGTCCCAATGGGCAGTTGTTAGCCAGTGGTAGTAGGGACGATACGATCGAGATTTGGAATCTGGGAAGCGGCAGGTTACTGCGTACCCTCACTGGTCATTCGGACCCGGTTTTTAGCGTCGTCTTTAGTCCCGATGGGCAGACAATCGTCAGTGGTAGTGGGTGTAGTTGGCGTCCATGCGACTACGAGGACAAGGACTATGATATCAGGATTTGGAGGGGGCAGGGGCGGTGAGAGGGAAGGGGGAGGAGTCCGTCAGTTGGTGCAGGCGCAACATAAATTCTGAATTATTTTCGGCTGCTACATTACATGGGTACAGTCCGATATCAGCAACTCCCCACTCCATCAGTTGCTGGCTGTATCGTGACAAATTCTCTCTATCCAGAGGGGTCTTGCCTAAATACAAGCAACCTGGTGCCCCGTGGCCAACTACCTGTAAAGATTCTGTGGGATAATCTGCTAATGCCTGAGTTATTTGTTCGACTCCATCTGAGTTCTAAAATAATCGTCTAATCTCGTTCTGTTTTGTCGGTCATTTTTATATCTGTGGGTAGATATCTCATATAGCATAAACCCGGTTTTTTTGCAAAACCGGGGACAGTAACACCTTACCAATCGGACAGCTTATAGCGTCCTGTTAGCTATTATATCTTACCACCCTAACCTCTCGATCGCAACCCGTGAAACTAGATTTTGCTCAAAATCTGGTTTCTTACCACCAGATGCCACCGGTAGGGGCACAGCGTCAGCGCACCGATAAAACAACAATATAAACCAAAAGATCTCTATTGCCGTGCCCCGCCAGAACATTGGCGATCGCATCATTTCCGGGCACACAGGACATTGGCGATCGCATTTTACCGGGGCGCACAGGCCGGGGCACGGCGATATTATATCGATCGAATGAACCGATAATCTGTTGATACGCTGGCGCTGTGCCCCTACATTATTTTGGCGATTACATAACATTCGCGATTACATAACATTGGCGATCGCCCCATTAACCGGTGCCAGCAGAGCCAGCAACATAGGGCGATCGCCCCGTCAACCCGATCGCTGTCATCTGTGGTACAATAAAAACAATTTTACCAGTATTGTTTCCCAGGCTATGGGATCGTTGACTCACGCCAGAACTCGTTCCCTGACTCTGGCAGGGAACGTACATTCTGAGGCTCTGCCTCGTGTCCTGACAGGAGGCAGAGCCTCTTGGAAACGTTGCTAGCTAGAAACTAGCAACGAGGGATAGTATAAGAGCGATCGTTGACTCACGCCAGAACTCGTTCCCTGACTCTGGCAGGGAACGTACATTCTGAGGCTCTGCCTCGTGTCCTGACAGGAGGCAGAGCCTCTTGGAAACGTTGCTAGCTAGAAACTAGCAACGAGGGATAGTATAAGAGCGATCGTTGACTCACGCCAGAACTCGTTCCCTGACTCTGGCAGGGAACGTACATTCTGAGGCTCTGCCTCGTGTCCTGACAGGAGGCAGAGCCTCTTGGAAACGTTGCTAGCTAGAAACTAGCAACGAGGGATAGTATAAGAGCGATCGTTGACTCACGCCAGAACTCGTTCCCTGACTCTGGCAAGGAACGTACATTCTGAGGCAGAGCCCGGGCTGAACCCGTGCTATAATAGTTGCATAACGCGATCGCAAGGGAGGTCTATTATGACTCAAGCTGTCGTCCCAGGAACGGAGGTGGCCATCAAGGAACCTCCTGAAATTGAACATCGCATCGGAGAACATCTGTTCACCTTCCAAGAATATCTCTCCTATGAAGGAGAACCTGGTGTTCTCTATGAATTAGTCAGAGGGAAATTGATACCCATGGGAGCAACGACCCACAATCATACCAATATTTACAGGTTTCTGGTTCACAAGTTCCAGCGTTATTTTGCCGCCAAAAAATTGGATTTAGCCGTGGAGGGTTTAGCAACCGGTGTCCGCACGGAAGAAAATACATCGAGAATTCCCGATGTGGTAGTCTATAGCCAAGCTGTTTGGAATGAAGTCCGTCATCGCCCTGGTGCTGGCGTGTTAGATTTCGATCGAAAGCCCATGCTGGTAATAGAGATTGTCAGCAGCAATCGCCAAAATGATTATGAGATTAAACGCAGGGAATACGAACTGGCGGAAATTGCCGAATACTGGATAGTAGATCCGAAAAAGAAACGAGTGCGCGTGTTTGCAAATTCTCACAATAAAGAAGGATATAGTTTTGTAGATTTTCCTGAAGAGACATCAATTATTTCCAGTCAGTTTGAGGAGTTCACTTTATCGGTAAAAGAATTACTCGATCCGCCGTCAGTGGACGAATTGGTTAAAGCAGAACAAGCCAAAATAGAAACCTTGGAACAACGGGCTGAAACCTTAGAACAAGAGGTCGAAGCAGAACGCCAACGGGCTGAAACCTTAGAACAAGAGGTCGAAGCAGAACGCCAACGGGCCGAAACCTTAGAACAAGAGGTCGAAACCGAACGCCAACAAACCGAAGCAGAACGCCAACGGGCCGAAAAGTTAGCCCAACGTTTACTAAAAATGGGAGTACCTCCCGACGAGATCGATAAAATTCTGTCCGAAAATTAGGTAGCAACCGGTAGGGTGGGCACCGCCCACCAGGCACCGCCCACCAGCAGCAGGCTGCAACCATAGCGCCGCAGTCGGGAACCATTGTGCCGCAGCAATCTCCGGTTGGGTCAACCCAACCGATGACAAAAGAAGTTATCATAGACGAAACTGTAAACAGCCTGGAAGCGAGATGTCCAATTTAGTTGAACGCTTAAACGCTACGGCCCATCCCCGACTGGAAAGAACTCTAGGCTATCAAGCTAATAGTCGTTGGGTAGCTTGGCACTGGGAACCCCAACTCAACCAAGCCATGTACAATGATGGGGAAAATATCGGCACCGGTAACGGTGTGGCCTGGCAGGTTTTCCTGCAACACCCCCAAGTCAGTCCCTCAGTGCAAGACTATAACCTGGCCGCAGCAGACCAATACTGGCTCCTTTTAGACCGGCACAGCAGAAATCTCTATGTAGGTCTGGGTCCGGACGTGCAAAGTCTGCTGGAAGCGCCGGAAAGTTTGGCATTGTTAGCCTCTCTGGATGGCAACAACGATTTCTTCCAAGAAATTGGTGACGCTATCAAGGATAACCTGGAGCGCTTGACAAACTCTGAGGGTTTCCGCAACCTGAAAAATCTCATCCCTCTCGGGGTGGGTGCCGCTTCGATCGCTGCTGTGGGTGTCGGTGGTTGGTATTGGTTGAAGCCAATTCTGGAACGGCAGCCAGCTGCAACCGAAACTCCTCTAGTCGCCTGCGGTGAAGGTGGTTCAGGAGATTTTTCGGCCTATTTTGCCCGAACTATGGGTTCTAAAGAGCTGCATGTAATTAGTGTATATGAGGCGCGATCGGACCATAGTGCTGGATATCATCCCACGGGACTGGTGGAGGTGAAGGTGCAGCGTCAAGAGAAACCTATTATTCTGGCTCTGTCCTCCTATGAACCGGTACATTGGAATGTCACCCTGTCCCCAGGAGTGGAAATCGAGCAGATCATCCTCAATGGATACCACCAGCAAAGCATCTCAGGGGTTGACGGAGTTCCCGTTGACAAGTATATTCATAAAAGAATTAGGTATCGTCCAGGTCATTTCTCCTATAAATGGCTCAATACCTTGGAATACAAGCCTTTGCTAGTGCAGAGACTGGAACAGTACACTAGGACCCAACTGACTTCTTTTCAAGGATGCTACCGGGGTACTAGCTTTCAGCTGAAATAACTGTTGTCGGGTGGGCCATGCCGGCCATGCCCACCTTATGGCCACAGATAGTCTAAATCAATAATTTTCGTCAATCTTGACCAAAAATTGTTGCAATTTTACCCCAGAGTGCTATAGTAGGAAAATATCAGGGCACGTAGCTCAGTGGATAGAGCACCAGATTCCGGTTCTGGGTGCCGGGGGTTCAAATCCCTCCGTGCTCGTTTGTAGGTTGGGTAGAGGTCCGAAACCCAACCGGTGATAGGAAGACTGTAGGTTGGTAGAGGTCCGAAACCCAACCGGTGGTATTGGCGTGTGGTCAAAAGCAGTTGATATCCTTCTCCATTGGATCTACTTGCGCTTCTTGGAAAGCTTGCAGAATACCCTGCAAAAATGGTTAGGGTAAGTATTATGAACACAAATCTCAAAGTCTTAATTAAAGCTTGTCAAAGAATGGGAGTTGACTATAAAATTTACCATAAAGATCGGAATATGGTGGAAGTTTTAGGCAAAAATAATTCCTACCTGTTTATTAATTTTACAACGCCGTTACACTCCCATGGGGTGGCGCGGTTATGTGAAGATAAAGATTACTTTTACAGCTTTTTCAAAGATGTCATCAACATGCCTCGTAGCCGAGCATTTGTCAATCCTCATACCGATCCTAAATATTTTCAGGGGCAAAAAGAAAAAACTATTGCAGAAATTTTAACCAGCATTTCCAAGGAGTTTCAATATCCTTTGATAGTTAAGAGAAATAGCGGTACGACTGGTAATAATGTTTTTAAGGTAAATAGTAAATCAGAACTGAAAGAGGCGATCGAGGCAATATTTAATATCAACAGTAAAGACTTCGATCGAATAGCCATAGCGCAAGACTATCTGCGCATCAGAACAGAGTACCGGGCAGTTTATGTTAATGGTGAATTATCTTTTGCTTATGAAAAGAGTATACGCGGGGCCAAGTTCCAGGGAAATTTAAGTCCGTTACATTGGGAGGGGGCCAAGGCAATTTTAATCGAGGATGGGACATTATTAGCCCAAATAAAACAATTTTGTGCGCCAATTTTTGTCAAAAAGATGATTGGATTTTGTGGTTTAGATATTGCTATTGATGAGAATAACCAATGGTGGCTGATTGAGGCCAATTCATCCCCCGCTTTTGCCCATATTGTTGCTGATGGTGGTGAAGACAAGGTAATTGAGATGTACGAGGGTATTTTGACTCTTTTAAGCTGATAATATCCGTTTGTAGTAAGCGCTAAAGCGCTTACTACGCTTTAACACTTATTAATCTGTTTTCTGCTGCACCCCTCTGACAATGCGGGCAAGTTCGCCCCTTTCGTCCACAGATATCTTAGAAGGAGAACCACTGATAATCCCTTCATAGTTGCGGAAGGAATCTTTAATTTCCGCACCGTGGGCGCTGATGGTATACTCGCGGATGCCTTTATCGTGCCAGGAACCCCGCATTTTGAACACGTTGATGGCGCGGGACATTTCTCCTCTGATTTCCACGTACTGCAACATCAAAATTGTATCCGTGATCGTGGAAATGTGGGAATCGGTAATCGAATGAGACCCCATGAACTGGTCGGTGGTATTGGTGAAAAAGCCTGTAATTTCCTCCTGCTTGGCATAACCAGTGACGCCAATCACAAACTGGCGAAAAGCATTGTTACTGACTCCCCTGGCCAAAGCTGAGAGAGAGTCGATCGCGATGCGAGAGGGTTTAAACTCGGTAATCTCCGATTTAATCATCTGGAGGTGGTCTTCCAAACCCATTGATTCGGGGTAGGCGCAGAGGAGTTTTAACAATCCTTGGCTTTCTAGATCCTCAAAATCGATGCCCCAGGAAGAAGCATTGCGGAACAGTTGGGCCCGCGACTCTTCGTAGGCAAACAGGATTACCCGATCGCCCTTAGTACAGCCATCTTGTAAGAACTTACTCACCAAAAGCGTCTTACCCGTACCCGTGGCCCCCGTGGCCAGAATAATCGAATCCTTGAAGAAACCGCCGCCACACATTTCGTCTAGAGTTTTCACCCCAGAGGAAACCCGAACATTGGAAGAACGTTGAGTGAGTCGCATGGCCCCCAGTGGGAAAATATTAATGCCATCATTAGTAATGGTAAAGGGGTACTCACCTTTCATATGAGTCGTACCCCGCAGCTTCAATATTTCGATCGTCCTGCGTCGGCGTTCCCCTTCCAACACATTCCGGACTATTACCACATTATCTGAGACAAACTCCTCCACCCCAAACCTGGCAACTGCTCCATACTCCGCCTCCCGTTCTGTCGTCATGATGGTAGTCACCCCTACTTGTTTCAGGCGTGCCACCAGGCGAAATATTTCCCGGCGCACTACCGAGGCCGCGTCATACTGCTGAAACACAGCCGTCACCGAGTCGATCGACACCCGCTTCGCCTTATATTTTCTAATCGCGTATTGCAAGCGTTCGATCAGGGCCGACAGGTCAAAATTCCCAACGATATCCTGTCCTTCTGGATCCGGGGAAGCATCCAGAATGAACAACTTGCCCTCATCTACGAACTTTTGCAAATCCCAATTAAAACTTTGAGCATTTGTAATAATGTCCGAGGGAGACTCTTCAAAAGTGACAAACACCCCCGCTTCCTGAAAATGGGTGATGCCATTATAGATAAACTGAACTGCCAATAAAGTCTTACCAGTACCAGATGTGCCACTGACTAGGGTGCTTCTACCTACCGGCAGACCTCCATGACTGATATCATCGAAGCCCTCTATCAGGGTGCGAATCTTTTTTACCCCAGTCAGAAACTCTTCTTCTTGCTGTTTATTTTTCTTAACTTTATTCATACTTTTTGTCATTCTCCTTGTCCACAGGTAGATAATTTTTGTCAATTTTTACCTGGGCCGCTGCATTTGGTTAATTTTTCTCTATTAATTCAACTGTTGCGCTCATCCTCTCGTAGTTCATCATACAACAGATCTAGTCCAATCAGCACCTTTTCTCGGTCTGAGAGATCGCCGATTATCTTCCGCACCGGTGGCGGTAAGATTTTCGCCAGGGTTGGCGTAGCTAATATCTTATCTTCTTCCGCCAGTTGGGGGTTTTTCAGCACATCGATTACCTTCAGGGCGTATACCCCTTGAAACTCCTGGAACAGGATATCATTCAGCGTTTTCAAGGCCCGTACCGATTTGGGAGTATTTCCCGCCACGTACAGCTTGAGAATGTATGTTTTTTTTAGCGGTATCATAATCTTTTTTCCTTTCTCCTTTTTCCTTTATCTACATTTATTGCCCAACTAATCCCCCCTCAATTATGATTCTCTGGGAATCGAGCGCCTATACATTTCACATAAATGAGCTATGATATCAATTAATGTCAGGCGATAGTCAAGTAATATATCTTCACTGCGATTTTCCATTTGTAATTGTTTGGAAAATTCATCCATTAAATCCATGTGAATTTCCACAATTTGAGAAACTGAAACATCCGTTAAAAAACCGAGATTAACAAATTCATCAATTGTTTGATTCAGACTATTATCATTATCAAAATAACTTAAGATGATTTCTCGATAATCCGCTTTCAAGTTCCCTAGCAACTCCTGCTTTTGTGCCGGAGGCAGATAGCGGAAGAAGTTTTTGGGGTCTCTTTTGTAATACACGCCTAGATATCCTAGTCGCTCCTTCAGCTTTTGAGCTAGACACGTCTGCGACTGCTGCTGAACTGTTAACAAGCTCTGGGTAGTCAGAGCATCTAAGGAATATTTACTATCGGACAAGTCAACACCAAGAGCAGAGAGCTTGAGGAATTCGGCGATCGCCAGTTCGATCGCGTCGGGAATCTGTTCCAGTTCAGCTACCGACACCCGGATAGCAGTCCTATAGTAGCTATCATATAATCCTGGTGTCTCAGAGAGATCGTCAGTTGCGCCCAAGGGAGCGGTTCCGCCAGTGGGATGCCTAGCAAGAGTTGATGCTGGCGAGCGGGAGAGCACCACCATTGGTAGCAGGGTACGTAGTTGACTCAGTTGATGGACAATTTGAGGCAACTCCGGCACCTCTTGCAAAATCAGGCAATCGATCTGCTGTTTGGACTGGGAGAGCAGGCGGAAAAATTCCAGCTCTGCCGCGATCGGGATGACCTGATAGCGATCGACACTCAAGAATTGGAGTACCGACCGCTCCAGGGCCTCAGAGCGGAGGAAAGTACAGATTGACAGGGGAGAACGCGAGACCGTATGGGACACCTGAACTCAGTTGCTACGTGGACCAGAAAAACTCTGTTTATGGGAGTTTTCCTAATAATACTTTACATTATTTGAAGCATTTAAACAAAAAATTGTTACAAATTATGATGACAAGGTACCTGTTGGTGCGTCACGTCCGCCATAATTGATCTGTAGCCTACCCCTTGAAGCGTTTGCCCCTGGGCGATCTCCGGTTCGACTCGGGAAGGGCAAGCAACACGCTACACGGCTACGCCTGCCCGCACTCGCTGTTTGGCCATGTCAATGAATAGCACCCCTCTACTAAAATTTATCGCTCCAGTTCCCGTCTGCCTCCAGACTGCTGCCGCAGCAGAAGTCACTAGTATATTTGGCCAGGGGCATTGGGAACAAATCATAGTGGTCGATGACCGCCAGCAACCAGTGGGATTGGTAAATCTTTCCAAGTTAATGCCCTACCTGATGGGAAAGGCTCTAGATTGGCAGCAGCCCCTATCGCAAACCCCAATCGTGGAAGCGATCGCGACCATACCTGCTGACCTTCGCTGGCCTGAATTCTGTCGGGAGTACCAGGGAACCCAATCTGGCACTGGTCCAGTAGCCTTGGTAAATTCTGATGGAGAGTTCTTAGGACTGCTCGATTGTCACAGCCTGTTGAAATACCTAGTCAGTAAAGATCTCGAAGAGCCAGTACCGACCCCGACAGCAGGGTCAAATGTATTATACCAGAATCGGGGTATCAGACCCTTGCGGCCTTCTCCGAAGCTAGATGCCAATTCTCTGGTGGAAATCTTGGAGATTTTACCGATGCCTCTGAGGCTGCAAAGCAATTCTGGCGTTGTCTTGAGCGAAAATATGGCATGGCGTAGCTTGGTCGGAGCAATTCCCGCGAGAGACTGGATCGGACTGGAAACTGCATCGCAGAAGTTAACTCCCCCGTCCTATGCGGCCCAGATAAGTCTAGCACAGACAGCTACCGCCTTGTTTTCACCTCTGTGTTGCCCAGTGAGTATGGAATTTGACCCAGTCCTAGAAGAAACAGTGGGGTCGTGGCAGTTCGTGAAAATTCCTCTAGAAAATAGCCCGAACTCCCACCCAGAGTTAGCCAGTTTATGTAGCATACATGCAGCATTGTGGGAGGAAGGGGTTTGTAGCCCGGTGCTAACAAGGGTAGGGGCGATCGGCGACGAGTATAATAGAGCTTTCACTCGTGAAGGCATTCCTAGTAAGGTCTCTAATCTCGGTCTAGAACCCCTGTGGCTAGTGTTGGCGACTCAGATTAGGTCACCACAGTCGGAAGCACAGAAAATGTCAGCTGAAAATGCCGAGATGGAGCAGGTCCGCAAAGATGAATTTTTACTCAGCATCAGTCACGAACTCAAGACGCCGATCACTGCAATTCTCGGTTTGTCCAGTCTGCTGTTGAATGACGGGCAACACCCATTAACCCAACGGCAAGCCCAGTACGCCGGACATATCCGTGAAAGCGGGCGTCAGCTGATGAAGATAGTCAACAATTTAGTGGATTTGAGTCGCCTAGAAACTGGGCAACTATTGCTCAAACCTGACTCGGTTGAGATCGCGAAAGTTTGCCAGGGTGCCAAAGATCGCGTACAGCAGTCACTGTCAGAGGTGGGGGACTCTCGGCGCTTTACCCTGGAAATCGCACCCAATTTAGAGGAGATCGTGGCTGATGAGTTGCGCCTGCAGCAGATGCTGCTTAACCTGCTGGACAACGCCGTCAAGATTACAGATCCCACAGATGAAATTGGCTTACGAGTCAGCAACTGGAGTAATAATTGGATTGGCTTTACGGTGTGGGATAAAGGTGTGGGTATTAGGGCTCCTTCGCAGCAGTTAATCTTGCAAAAATTCCCAAAACTGGAAAATACCCTCACTCAAAGCAGTTCCAGCACGGGTTTGGGACTGCTTTTAACTCAAGGTCTGGCGCAACTGCACGGTGGCGAAGTCACTTTTATTTCTAGAGAAGGTAAAGGTAGCGAGTTTACTCTGCTATTACCGGCAGCAGACGATTGCGCTGCGCGCACGCTACGCGATCGGGCAGAACGGGTAGATCGGCCAACGATCGGGAGTTCCTTAATGTTGATCCTAGAGACAAACCCGGACGTCATTTCAGATTTGACAGAGCAGCTGCGGGAGTTAGGCTACTTCGGCCTGGTTGCCCGTTCTCAGGCGGAAGCCCTGCAGAAAGCTCGGTGCATGCAACCGAGTGCGATCTTCTCGAATGTGACTAATCCCCTGTTATCGGGGGCAGAGGTACTCAAGCAACTTAAGTCCGATCCAGCAACTTGCCATATTCGGGCGATCGCGATCTCAAGCGCAAGCACAGCTAACCTGGATGATATCATAGTTGATGAGTTTTTGAGCTTACCTGTAGAAAGCCAGGTATTGCATAAGCAGTTATCTCGCTTGATGGGACAACTAGCCCCTTCGCTGTCTCGTGGGAGCGCCTCAAGCACTACTCACGAGACAGCGCCGCCAGAAACCGATCGTCGGCAGCTGACAATTCTCTGTTTGAGTGCTAGTGCTATAAATACAGGTTGTTGCAACCTGTTTAACTGGGGATCGAACTCCACGCCTCAGCACAGAATTATCGAATCTTCGGATCTGGATCAGGCTTCACTATTGGCAAAAATCTGGAAGCCTGATATCATCCTACTCAACGATACTTTAAACCCTCTGGCTTTGTTGCAGGAGTTAAGCGAGAACGAAACCCTTGCTTCTCTGCCTTTAGTAACAGTAAGTCAGTCAACCACTCAGGCTGCTAATCAAGTCAAGGGTCTTTCAGTATTTCCCTGTCTAGTACAGACTGGTTCTCTGCCAGCATCTTCTACATTGTTACAGGTGATTCAGGTGGCCGCAGAATCCTTCGTAGGACAGGCGTCTCGCCTGTCGGGGCCAGCGTAGGACTTGTCTCGCCTGTCGGGGCCAGCGTAGGACTTGTCTCGCCTGTCGGGGCCAGCGTAGTGGTCTGTCAAGGAAATGATGACGGATAATAGAAGGGAAGGCTCGGATTAAATTGAAGCGGTTATATTCGTCAATTCTATCTTGACAGACCAGTAGGACTTGTCTCGCCTGTCGGGGCCAGCGTAGGACTTGTCTCGCCTGTCGGGGCCAGCGTAGGACTTGTCTCGCCTGTCCGGGGGCGTAGGACGTCCGTTTCCCTATTTTGACCCGGTAATCACCGGTCATAAATAAATAAGCACCGGTCTGAGTTTATTGAGCACCGGTTACTTAATGTTAAACGCCAGTTGGAACATGCAGCCTTCTGTTTGAATAAATACAAGTTATACCGCGATAGGCTTCAATTTGCGTTTTTCCACTGCCAGGCTCTAACTGGCGAAACCCTTGCCCTGCCTTGGATTAGGCTACAAACTTGACTGCAGCAAAAACCGCAAGTCCATCCCTTTGCGAGTATAGCATTTATAAGTTCCAACCATAACATACATTTGTTTTAGCTAGTGGAGGTGGTTTTGGTCTGATTTCAAGGGGCGATCGCCTAATAAACAAAGAGCAATTGACAATTCGCCATAAACAAAGAGCAATTGACAATTCGCCATGAACAAAGAGCAATTGACAATTCGCCCGGAGATATTCTCCCCTCTCTAGAGCATCGGTCCAGTAGAAGTATTTGACAAATCAATGTAAATATGCTATCTGGCAACCAAGGAGCAAAATTTATGCTGTTTTTTCTTGAGTTGTTGTTAGCATCCTTGCCAAAACATGAAGGTTATGTACGACAGCCATACGCCGTAGATCAAAAAGGTTCTTACGAATCCCAATATAACGCGCGCGATCGCCTTGCCACTGACCGATGCTCGCGGTGACTATGTTCGACCGTTACTCGCTCTCGCAGCTTGGCCCGACCTGACGGTGTTGTTTGGCGTTCACGTAATTCTTGCAAGAGAGACTCATCCGGATGAATAGAAACAGTACGACCTTTAGAGTTAGTGGTACATTTAGCACGTAAGGGACAAATTTCACACTTGTCACGAGGAAACTGAACCGTTTTTCCTTCATCAAAAGGTACCGATACTCCATTAGGACAGCGAATTAATTGTTTTTCCCAGTCGAGAACAAAAGCAGTTTTATCAAATTTATCCCCATTGCGTACCCGCCAAGCTTTGCAAATTATTGTTAAATTTTTGTCGCGTTCTTTAACAAGATGACTATTAAGATATCCTCGATCTATATGTAATTCTTCTAAAGTCACTTGTTGGGCTTCTAAATCTGAGGCTATCGCGGGGGTTACACTAGCTTCTGGAACATTCGCTGGCGTTATCCCAACTGCTCGCACTAAGCCGGATTCTAAGTCCTTCAATATGTGACGTTTATAACTTTTCATACGTTTCTTACTACTTTTTCGTCCATGACGCATTTCTTCATCTTCTATAGCAATGCGTCTGTTTTTCGCCACCCCCTTACGGAGTTTGGGGTCGCCATTTTCTTTGAGTTCCACATCTTGTGCTTCAATTTGTCTCGCTGTGTCCAGATTTTTTTTTGCTTTTTTAATAGTTGGGTCCGGTAAATCAACTTCTTGTTCAACCCATAACTCAACTTGATTCAGGGTTTTAAGAATCGTCGTTCTCGCTTGCTGTTCTCGCTTGTGGATCATCCCAATCCAAATCTAAAGATGCTTTAAGACTTGGCCCCGCCAGAAAAGAAGCTCCTGATTGTGAGGCTATCGCCTCTAACTCTTGTTGTTTTTCAACCGCGATTATTTGTAACGCTTTCCGCAAAGCGTGACCCAAAAGATTATAGGTATCTTCAACTTTTGCGGCTCCCCACAATGGACTTGAATCGAGTGCTCCTTTGAGAGCATGAGAACTAAATCCCCCTTTTTTTGCGGCTATTTCTACTGTGCGTTCTACGCTCACGACGATCTCCTTCGCAGGCAATTAAGGCCGCACGAAACCTCACAAGGGTGCCAATGCCCTCGGGTGCTTGCTCACAATCTAGACAGTCTAACGTTAATTGCCACCGTCTGTCCATGATCAAGGCTTCTATTAGTTCATCATCTGAAACACCGGTGTAAGCCTGTAAAATAATAGCCAATGCTAGTTGAGCTGGTGGCACTGGACACTTTCCCACTGAGCTGTCTTTGAATATGGCATCTGCTAGTTCAATTTGAAACTGATCGTCAAATAATTCATGACGAATCTCTCTTAAAAGTAGGAATAGTTTAGCTTTTCGTATCCGTTTGGCCACTTGCCGCTCCTCAGATGAAAGTTCAATTGGGGGATTCCAGGGGACTGGACGCATATGTCTACTCCTGTTTACATATTTACATGTTTTTCTAGTATATACACATTTTCGTTTTTTTGTCAACCCCCTCTACTGGACCGACGCTCTAGAAGTTCCCTAAAATTTCCCATTAGTAAGCAGGAGAAAGAATTTGAAGAATTTACCCCATGGTTGCAAAATAAATTTGAGATTAAAGCCAATCGTTCCTGGGCGATGATTATCTTATTTCACTCTTATGATGAAAGAGATGCCATAACGGAATTTTTTAACCTTCTAGAGGAGTTTAAAAATCGCCCCGGATAGTCCTGAAGAAGTTTCGGCAGTCGGGCCCCGATCGCCCCATGAACCGGTGCCAGTACAGAGGCGCGATCGGGCCCATGCATTTTACCAATCTTTGGGCTGACAGCCACGTGGATACTGTTGCGCTCTCATGCCTGGGGCAGAAATAGCCACGGGTCTACTGTTGCGCTCTCATGCCTGCGGTAGTTTTAGCCACGGGTCTACTGTTGCGCTCTCGTGCCTGCGGTAATTTTAGCCACTCTCTACTGTTGCGCTCTCATGCCTGGGGCGGAAATAGCCAGAGGATACTGTTGCGCTCTAATGCCTGCGGTAGTTTTAGCCACGGGTCTACTGTTGCGCTCTCGTGCCTGGGGCAGTAGGAGGGCAGAAATAGCCACAGTCTACTGTTGCGCTCTAATGCCTGGGGCAGAAATAGCCACGGGTCTACTGTTGCGCTCTCATGCCTGGGGCAGAAATAGCCACTATCTACTGTTGCGGGGTGTGGTCAAAACCCGTTGATCGGTCAGACCGATATAAGAAACCGGGTTTCTGCGACAATATATGGTGTAACAAAGCAATATTTAATTAAGTTACCCGGTTTCTGGCCTCCACGCAAGGGTTCTCCGAACGTTTCTTTATCAACTGGTTTTGACCGCACCCGACTGTTGCGCTCTCGTGTCTGGGGCAGAAATAGCCACTCTCTACTGTTGCGCTCTCGTGTCTGGGGCAGAAATAGCCACTCTCTACTGTTGCGCTCTCGTGCCTGGGGCAGTTGGAGCCACGTGTATGAGGCGATCGCCCCATGAACCGGTGCCAGTACATCAAGCGATCGGGCCCATGCATTTTACCAATCTTTGGGTTGACAGCCAACTAGACTGGAATTTTAGCATAGAATTACCAGAAACCTGAGTTACCTGAGATCTGACCAAGCATGACTGCAAAAAATTTACTCACCTCATTTACGATCTAGGGCGTAAATCTTGCCACAATAGAATATGATAACGATGCGGACATTGGATAAGCGACCATAATTGTCCCAAGTGGTTTGACTGGGTGCCACAACCTGATGATTATCCTCCAGGTTCAAATCATTGAAATTTTGTAGATGTGAGGCAAACATAACTATGTCTAGTATTGAACAAGGGTTAGCAGCATTTGAGGCTGAAAAATATAATGAAGCCTTTGAAATTTTCATGCCCTTAGCAGAAGCAGGAAACCTTGAAGCACAGGAAATAATTGCAGGTATGTATTTGACAGGAAAGGGTATTGAAAGTGATTTTAATCAAGCCATAAAATGGTATAGATTACCAGCGGAAAGCGGTCATCCAATTGCTCAGAACAATCTCGGAGTACTTCTGTCTGCAAGCGGCAATAGGGAAGAAGCAATCAAATGGCTGATGGTCTCGGCCCAGAAAAATATTCCTTTTGCCCAGTCAGCTTTAGGGGACATTTTTTCTAAAAACAACAAAACATCTGCGGAGGCTATTACGTGGTATAAAGCGGCAGCAGTTCAGAATTTTCCCTGGGCTTGTTATCGACTGGGTGAAATCTACGCAAAGGGTCAAGGGGTACCCAAGAATGACGCGGAAGCTGTTAAATGGTATCGAAAAGCAGCACAAGATTACAGACCATCTCAAGAAATTTTAGGTAACGCTTATAAAGAAGGATTACTTGGTTTACCTCAAGACGAAGAACTTGCTAGATACTGGCTTGTTGAAAGAGCAAATCTAGTATTGTAATAGCGCAACAGAGCTTCTGGATACTGCTTCATGCTTTTTACGAATCTTTGGGCTGACAGCCAACTAGGCTGGTTTTTTAGCCTAGAATTACCACAAACCTAATCCTTCCTAGTAAGCTCGAAGATTGCTTCCCAGGCGTTTCGCGCCGAGATTGTCTGCTGGTGGACTAGGTGAGAAGAAGCGTTTCACAATTCAGGTGAGAGTTCACAAGAAGTTTCGGGATAAAAGGCCGGGCCCCGATCGCTCCATGAACCGGTGCCAGTACAGAGGCGCGATCGGGCCCATGCTTTTTACAAATCTTTGGGCTGACAGCCACGTGTATACTGTTGCGCTCTCGTGCTTGCGGCAGAAAGAGCCACGGGGTGAGGGGGTGGGGGGTGAAGCAATACTTCTCGGTTAACAACTTGTCCGGAGCGAGGGGGGAAGACGCACCGGACGCACCGGACGCACCGGACGCGGGGATTGGAGAAGACGACCGGATGCGTCGGAGTGTCTCCCTCTCCCCTCTCCTCTTCTCTCTCCCCACTCCCCCCTCCCCCCTCCCCACTCCCTTCCCGAGGAATTTATTGCAAAACCTACGAAGTATTGGGGGGTGAAGGGGATTTTCAGGGTATATATTACATCTAATACATCTAAGATAAGAGAGGCAAAGCTAGATGGTTGATTTTAGCAAAGAACAGCTTGAAGCTAGAGACTGGGTAAAGGTGCGGGCCAGCACCGATGACTCACAATCCTTTATGACCTGGGTGGGTTCGGTGTATTCTGTAGAGCCGGGAGAGCGGAAACAGCATTTGTTCCAAATCTTGGGTATGAACGCCGCTCGATGTATTGCTAACCCAGAAGGCGGTTGGGATTTTGCTTCTAGAGAGCTGACCTTCTATCTAGATCCGAAGACGGGGGAGGTTCTGCGAAAGTGGAAAAACCCCTGGACGGAGGAGATGCTGCCTGTGGTTCATGTGGCGAACAATGGAGTGCAAGGAAATTTTAAAGGCCCCTTTTCAGCCATAGTCGAGGGGGAGACTACGGTGTTTGTTTTCGATTTGTTTTCTTATTACCCCAACCCTTTAGCAGACGATCGCAGATTTTCTCCCTACAGCCCGCAGCCTATTTATCAAGCCACCGAGCTGTTTAAACTAACGGTTCCCACAGCAGAGTGGCAAAATCCAGAAATAACTTCTGTTTCTAAAACCCTCCTAGGTTGGAACAGGATTGGACCTTGGGTGCCTTGGATGAAAATGGGCGATCGCCCGGGCTATCTGGTCTATAGTGCTTGGGGCCGTAAAGTCCCTAGCTTTAGCGATCTGCCCCCATTGCTCCAGGAGGAAATTAATACCCGCGTGCCTCTGTATAAAAATGCCCCCCAGAGCCAATCAGAGATAGAACATATGACTTCTTGGAATTATTTTAAAAAGCACGGTAGTGGGTCACAAGTAGTGATGTTAGCACAAGAAAGCTCAGACGGAGATCGCAATAGTGGCATCCAACGGCAAGTCAAATAACGATATTTCAGGCATTGACGTCCCAGCCGAAAAATTGAAAATGCCACATCCCCACACCTATTGGGACAGACTAGCCATCACATCACTACATGTTTATCACTACCAAAAGCACTTTGATGCTTATCTGCGAGGGGAAATTTTCCCAATCTGGGAAGCATAATAGGAGCCTTCCAATGGAGTTCGGAGTTACGCTTATAAAAAAGGATTACTTGGTTTACCTCAAGACGAAGAACTTTCCCGGTACTGGCTTGTTGAAAGAGCAAATCTAGTTTTGTAATAGCTTAACAGAAGTCCCCTCGGGCCCATGCTGGAGTTTTAGCCTAGAATTACCACAAACCTAATCCTTCCTAGTAAGCTCGAAGATTGCTTCCCAGGCGTTTCGCGCCGAGATTGTCTGCTGGTGGACTAGGTGAGAAGAAGCGTTTCACAATTCAGGTGCGAGTTCACAAGATGTTTCGGGATAAAAGGCCGGGCCCCGATCGCCCCATGAACCGGTGCCAGTACAGAGGCGCGATCGGGCCCATGCTTTTTACAAATCTTTGGGCTGACAGCCACAGTATACTGTTGCGCTCTCGTGCTTGCGGCAGAAAGAGCCACAGTATACTGTTGCGCTCTCGTGCTTGCGGCAGAAAGAGCCACAGTATACTGTTGCGCTCTCGTGCTGCGGCAGTAGGAGCCACGTGGATACGGTTGCGCCTTAGCGCATCAGTAGCGGGGGAGCAATCAAATGGCTGATGGTCTCGGCTCAGAAAAATATTCCTTTTGCCCAGTCAGCTTTAGGGGACATTTTTTCTAAAAACAACAAAACATCTGCGGAGGCTATTACGTGGTATAAAGCGGCAGCAGTTCAGAATTTTCCCTGGGCTTGTTATCGACTGGGTGAAATCTACGCAAAGGGTCAAGGGGTACCCAAGAATGACGCGGAAGCTGTTAAATGGTATCGAAAAGCAGCACAAGATTACAGACCATCTCAAGAAATTTTAGGTAACGCTTATAAAGAAGGATTACTTGGTTTACCTCAAGACGAAGAACTTGCTAGGTACTGGCTTGTTGAAAGAGCAAATCTAGTTTTGTAATAGCTTAACAGAAGTCCCCTCGGGCCCATGCTGGAGTTTTAGCCTAGAATTACCACAAACCTAATCCTTCCTAGTAAGCTCGAAGATTGCTTCCCAGGCGTTTCGCGCCGAGATTGTCTGCTGGTGGACTAAGCAATTGCTAAATTCAAAATTCTCTCATTCAAAATGGGGAAAGTCATTGATAGCAATGGTTTCAGCCTTTGGAGCCATGCAATTTAAATGCGCGACAGCTTAGGAGAGAAGAAGCGTTTCACAATTCAGGTGCGAGTTCACAAGAAGTTTCGGGATAAAAGGCCGGGCTCCGATCGCCCCATGAACCGGTGCCAGTACAGAGGCGCGATCGGGCCCATGCTTTTTACAAATCTTTGGGCTTCAAGCCAACTAGGCTGGAGTAGAGTAGAGGCCCCTTACCCAACCTATTTCATTTTTGACGGAGATGACGTAAATAACGGAGACAACGGAGATAATATTAAGATGAGTCCCACATTCATATACCCATATATATTAGTTATATCATTCTGAAATCTGCAAAAATATGTAGTTTGACCCAGACATATTTGTATGAAAGAGGAAGGTGTATGGACCGATTTGTAAATGTATCACATACTCGGAGAGCTGGAAGTCCGGGGTCAGGCGATCGCCGGTGCCGAGCAAAAAACAGCCATAAAAAAAATTTTGTCAGAAACACCCCTAGAGCTTGGTCGCTGTAGAACAAATTTTGGCGCTTTGTCATCAGGGGAGAGGGAGGGAGAGGGAGAGGGGGGAGGGGAGAAGATGTTGATCTTCCGTTGATACACAGCCTTTTGAATTTGTCAAGTATTATTAATGGACCGACGCCCTAGGCGCCAATCGCGCCTGGTAAGCACTTTAGTGCTTACTACGAACCCCAGAAGCACTAAAGTGCTTACTACGAACCCAGAAGCACTAAAGTGCTTACTACGAACGGCAAACGATCAGATATTAATGCTGTTAGGGATCTGGGAAGGAAGCAGATAGGGATAGTCGAGACCAGTTTCTTCGCGACGTTGCTGATTGCGAGTTTGAATTTGGCTTTCAATTTCCTGGAGATCGGCCTGAAACTGGGCCAGGATTTTCAGATCGCCCCCATCGACAAAGTTGATGAGATCGGAACTCCCCAAGCGACCCCAGCGAATTTCGCTGAGAATAAAAGTTAATCTCGTCTGATCTAAATCATTATCTGGCGGGGGCAGCATTTGGTCCAGAGATGCCGCTACATCAGGTCTGGCGTAGGCAGCTAATGGCATATTCGGGACATAACCCATGTAGTCAAACTGACTGAAATTGACGGCAGCGTGCTGGGGACCAGAGGTAAAGATAATCTGAGTGGCAATATCAATTAATTCCTTTAACCTGGTGATTTTCTCGGGAAAATTGGGCACCCGGGGATGGTGTGGCAGTGATTCGATCGATAGTCCTACTTCGGCAGCTAGTTCGGAGGGGATCCAAGAGGGTGCTTGGGCAAATTCAGTTAGGGGTCGAGAATCTAGGGGTGCGCCTAGTTCTGCCGCCCAAGCTTGCAGGTAAGGGTCTTGCTGCACTGCCTGGTCGGAGGGGTAGTAGCGTTGCAGGTAAGCTGTAGCATAGCGGGCGATCGCCTCCCAGAGCAATTGGGCATCATCCCGATAGGGAAATTGGGGTAAAAATTCTGGTTCTATGCCCCGCCGTTTAATATCATTAGGCAAAGAATAGTCTTCAAAGGGTCGTTTGCGGTAGGCACGGTTGATGATATCCACAGAAGTATCTCTCGTCTGAGCCATCAGCTTCCCAATAGCGGCGTCTTCCCCCAAGAGAACTGGCTCCACGCGGCCATTAATTGCTAACAGGAACTGGAAGTGAGGATGCAGTAGCCGATAGAGGGGATGATTGTCTGGCAGTTGTCGGGGAGTAGCGATCGCAAATGCTTCCATAATCAGATGGGTGTAGCAGAGATGCTCGCTCAGTTCTTGGTGAGTGATATCTGCTACCTGGACATATAGTTTAGCTCGCATCCAGTCATCTGCTGCCCCCCCAGGTGTCAACAGTTTTCCTCCTGATTCTAACTGGATTAAAACTGGTTCCAGTCCGCTCTGGGAGCGGTAGAACAAAGCTTTGGGACTGCCTACGTATCGACCCCCCTGCAACTCAGTGGCCGTGAGATTTTCTAATAGCGGGTATTCGACCATAAATAGGCGATCGCTTGCCGCCTCCTCCAATAGATCGATCCGTGCTCCTGTTGCCAGGGGATAGAGACCGTTAGACCAACTCTGGAGCAGAGTTCCATCTGATTTTAACACCCGGCGCAGCATCATCGGATTTGCTCCTGCGAGGCGCTGATTGGCAAAGGCCCGATCGGTCAAACTCCCCTCCCTTTCATAAATTAAACTCACTCGCGCTCGCTGTTTTCCTTTATCTTCGATTTCCTGGAAAAACCCCTGACGTTGGCGATCGGACTGTTCCCTTTGAGAGCATCCCGCTTTCGCCGCCGTGGATGCCGCCTCACTACCTGCATCTCTAGCAGCTACCATTATTTCTACTATGGCCCGACGCCCTACAGCATAGCTAGTATTGTACTGCTCTCCCGGAGGCAGGTCAAAGTTCAGCCACCCGGAATTGATGAATTCCCAATCTGCCAGTAATGTCGTTACTTTCCCCCACCCCTGTTTTATACTCTTACCTATTTCCTCTATTCCTGCGAGCATCTGCCTTAAAGGTTCTGAAACATGACCTTTATCTACCAAATTTTCCCGCATCTTTTCCACAATATAACGCAGGATTCCATCTTCTCCCACCTGGGAAAATATCCGCGCCGGTCCCCCTGTTTTGATGCTGGTCGGATCGTAACGATAAATACCTTGTTGCTCTGTTGGCGGGTTATGGAATGTCATCATTTCTCCCTGGTTCATTGCTAATTACTAATTGTAAATTATCGCCATCACCTTGAGTTAAAGTTTCAGAAATTCATGCTTGGATACGCGCAGGAGTTCATAAGCTCCAGCTTTACCTAAATACTGATACTGGCGATCGCTAAATCCAATTTTAGCAATTTTTTTCGACTCGCCCAAAATCAAGATAGTCTCCGGTGCTGGTTCTCTAACAGCCATTTGTTTCATGCGTCTGACCGCTTTTATGGCTTGCAGATAGTATTTTACTGGCTGCCCAGTGTAAAATACTAAACTGGGTTTTTCAAAGCCAATCATTATCAACTTTTCTGCTGGCAGTCTTACCTCGACTACTGTCTGGGCTAACTGCCGCAAGGGCAGCTGACGCTGGCCGTCGATCAGGGAAAATAGTGGCGCGAGCGCCAAGATCGTGATAGCAATAAAAGCCAACAGGTTTACTCCCCAAAGCCAAGTTATTCGGCGTGCCAGGATAAATATTGTAGCAGCAGCGGCGGCTAAGGTCAAGATCGAGACGGCCCTGATAATTAACCCCGACTCCAGCATTGCTTGGGGTAAGTTGGGCATGGCAGGATCCTCTCCTAGCCAGCGGGGACTATAGAGAAGCACCCCAGCCACAACACAGGCAAACAGGACATTGGCGATCGCGCTCCACAACATGGGGTAGTTTTTCCCAGAAGGTTTATCTGGGTGACGCCGTAGCTGTGATACTAGGATAGCAGCAGCAGGTATTAAGGGCAATACATAACTGGGAAGTTTGGTGACGGCGATGGTGAAGAAGCCGAATATTGAGGCAAACCAGAACAGGGCAAACAGACTCAGCTGGTGGCAGCGGGGTTGATGACGCCACCATCGACGCTGCCAGAATTTCGTTTGCCCGATCGCCGCTGGCAAGTAAAGGGACCAGGGAGCAAAACCTACGAGTACCACTATAAAGTAAAAGTACCAGGGGGCTGAATGCTTATTCACGACAGTGGTAAAGCGTTCTATGTTATGATAGCCAAAGAAAGATTCCAGATAATCTAAACCATGCACCCAAGTTACCATCATATACCAAGGTAGGGCGATCGCCATAAAAATCAACAGACCGCGCCGCAGCGGCATTTCCTGCAAGACTTCCTTAGCCTTACCCAGGTAAAGTAGAAAGCTAGCGATAATCAGCCCTGGCAACACAATTCCTACCGGTCCCTTGGCCAGCACTGCCAGGGCACTGAGGATGTAAAAAGCCAAATACCAACGTGCTTTTACCTGGGGTTTGCCAGCAGCGTAGCCGAGGAAAAATGCCAGCAGCGCCGTTCCCATGCAGCTACTGAGTAGCATATCAGAAACCCCACTCCTTCCCCATGCTATAGTATGGATATTGAAAGCGGTAATGGTGGCACTAAACCCCGCCCATAACCAGACTTTCTGGGGCAAAAACCGGTCCTGGCTTTGCCATTGACTGATGACGATTAAGCTGTAGAAGCAAAAGCCTGTAAGGGCGATCGCAGCCAGGGCCGAGGGCAAGCGCACTGCCCATTCATTGACACCGATTATTTTGTATGCTATTGCTATTAGCCAGTAGATCAATGGGGGCTTATCAAAGCGAGTTTTACCATTATAATAGGGAGTGATCCAATCATCTGTCACTGTCATCTGGCGGGCAGCTTCGGCAAATAGGGGTTCGGTCTCGTCAATGAGACCGATACTGCCCAAATTCCGCAAGAAGGCCAGCCAAGTTACTAGAGATAAGCATAAAATAGACAGGGTCCAAGCAACTACGGGATGTTTTTCCCAATGCTGTAACCAGTACCTATAGTTCATCCAGTTTCTACCAATCATCAGTTCCTCATTTTAACAGTAAATTGGCATGACACAGAATACCCGCCTCAATAGAATTATAGATGACGCAGGCGATCGACTGAACCGAGGATTGCGCAATCCCTGGCGGCGCTTATCCTTGCAGGTAATTAGTTTGCTGTTCGGTTTCCTACTGGCCTCGGTGGTGTCTAGTTTCTCGGGACAGAGGGCCGATCAGGATATGGTGGTGGCCGCAATTATGGTACTATTAACGGAGTTGGCCAGTAGGATGATTTACGGTCGCGGCCAGCAACTGAGGGGCATTTTATGGGCGGAGGTGCTGAATGGGCTGAAAATTGGTCTGATTTACGGTTTGTTCGTTGAGGCTTTTAAGCTGAATTCCTGATGTTAGATATTCTGATAAAGTTGGTAACAGGAGAACAACTGGGTTTATCGGACTGGCAGGTGCTGGAACGAGAGGCGATCGCCCCTTTCTCCAGGGCCCGGGCCTTTGGCATTACCCCAGCAAATGCGAGTACGATCGTTAAAGGGCGATCGCATCTCTTCTGTTCGGTATATTCCAAAGTGCAGCGGTTATGTCCCCAGATCCGGGAAAATCTGCTGCTGTCAACTCTCTGGAACCTGTGGTTACCTTTAGGGATGCAGTTGGGCACGGCCAGACAACAGGGCGATCGGCCCCTAGTCCAGGGCATTTTGGGAGGACAGGGCACTGGCAAAACGACCCTGGGATCTGTTCTAAAGTTAATTCTACAGCAACTGGGATACAATAGTCTCAGTCTTTCGATCGATGATTTGTATTTAACCTATGCCGAACGCCAACAGTTGAAGCAACAAGACCCCCGTCTGGTCTGGCGCGGTCCCCCGGGAACCCATGACGTGCAGTTGGGAATGACTGTTCTACAGCAACTGCGCGATGGCAAAGGACGGGTGGAAATTCCTCGCTTTGATAAGTCTGCTTGGGGAGGCGAGGGCGATCGCGCGGCACCAGAAGTGGTAGAAAATATTGATATTGTCTGTAGTTCTATCTGATTTTTTACGGTTGCAATGAAAACAGGCTAAAGCCAAATTATCAAGAGTATCTGCTCCATTTTTGGCTAGTGGAATGACATGCTCGATAGTAAAGGCTACATACTGCCATTTTTCCGATGCATGACAATATTCGCATAAAAAATTAGCCCGCTGTTTGCTTGGGTATCTTCAGGAATTTGACGACGAGCAGGCATTGTTTATAAATTCAATTGATTCTGGTTTAAGTAAATGTTGCGGACAGTTCTATTGACAAGACTGAGATAGTCATCTATTTCTTCATATAAGTCTAGTTCTTGTTTTTCTTCAGAGTTGAGGAATAATTTTTTTTGTTTTTCCAATAGTGCATCAATCCGTTCTTGAATGGGACTAGAGGCACGAAATATGGGAATGCCTTCAACTAATTCGATCTTGACTGCCCCTTCGATTGGAAAACTATTTGGTAAACTTTGCAGTTTGGGTAAAAGTAGCATTTTTGAGAGCTTATCGAGTTTCAAATTTAATTATAACTCACATTCGGCATCCTGGTACACCAAACAGGTAGGCCAACTGGATCGGATATATAGAGTTGTTGCACGTGGCCGCACAGGATCCGGCGTCGCGACTGCAAACTCCGCACTATGGGATCCGGACGAGATGACCAGTGACCAGTGACCAGTGAAATATAACAGATCCTAACAGATCCTTCCCGGTCTTTGGAAACGCAAAGACTCGAAACAAACTATCAACTATCAACTATCTTCACAATTTGGGGATATTTCCAGGCAGTTGAATTCACATTTTCCGGTCCAGCTTGTTGCAACTGCTTCAGGAGTTCTTGACTCTCGGTTAGCAGTTCGTTGATATCAAGTCCTGCATAGTCTGGCAGGTAACGACTGAGGCGAGAAATGCCTTCTCCCAGGAGGATAACGGCACCCCGCCAGTTATCATTGCCGAGGTGATAGATGGCGACAGCAATTTGTAGAATGCCTTGGTAAAAAGTTCTCTCTGGTTCTGAGGCTTCTATCCATAAGGCTTCCAGAGTATCGTGACAGGCGTAGAACTCTTGCTGGTTGAATTGCTCGATCCCTTGCCAAAATTCATCTGGTAATGACATATTGTTTAATGGTAAATTGGGAATGGTAAATTGGGAATGAATGGCGATCTATCCAGAAATGTATGATGGTTTGGTTTCGGGCCTCAACCAAACCTACGATTGAGAATTTTGAATTCCTTAGCTGCCATCTCCAATCAGAATAAACGGGGACCAAGAGGAATGATGCTGGTACTTGTCAATCTGGGCAAGCTTCGCCTTTTGCAGCGCTTCCGATCGGGCTTTCTTCCGGGAGATCGTAGTAGTAGCTTGGGTATTAACTATCTTATTTTTCCTCGCCCGTACCCAGGGATATCTTGACGCCCGACGGGATGCGGTCAACGATACTTCTACCTTACCGGTTATCACTCTCGTCACCAAAGAGGATAGTTTAGGATTAGGACGCCAACTCAACGACGAAACAGCAGACCCCTCTCCCAAAAACTTCCGGGTAATAGGGGACAGGGGATTATACGAACAGTGGATAGGACGAGAACTTAACAATACAACTGACTCCAACTCCTCCGATATCATTGTATGGCGTTTACTGATAAACAGCAACAGTCAGTTTTATATATTCCCTACTCTTCCCAAAGACGCCCCGCAAACAGCGCGTCCCCCAGTAGTAGTCATTCAGCACAGCGGTGAGGGGAATCAACTCATGATTCTCAGCCCCGAACCTTCCCCGCCCAAATAACATCCGATAATATTAGTTTGCTATTATCCCGCCGTTTCAACCCCGGCGGGATAATAGCGAAGTCAACCAGGGAACGAGTATAATGGGGCGCATCCAAGCTTTGGGGGAGTCCTAAAAATAAGGCATCTGGAGATGTTGTTCTACTCCCGAGATCCCCCCCTCCCCACACTCCCTTGTCCTCAGAGTCCCCCCTTGTCCCACTCCCCCAACCGCCCGCCACGAGAGTGTTTGGGTGGCTCGGAGTGCGACAACTGCTCCTACGTTGACAATAGCTTATTGTAAGCCGACAATAGCTTATTGTAAGCTTACAATAAGTAACAGTAAGCCGACAATAGTTTATTGTAAGCTTACAATAAACTATTGTAAGCAAATTTTGCTTATTGTAAGCAAACACCAACTAACAGTAAGCCGACAATAGCTTATTGTAAGCTTACAATAGCTTATTGTCTTGCTGGGGCGCATCCAATCTTTGGGGGAGGACAAAAAATAAGGCATCACAGATGGCCCCACCAAGCAGGTTATGGAAAGCATTTTAGCTTCTGCCCGACTGCGGAGGATCCCTAACCCCTAACCCCGCCGCTTCCTCAATCTCTGGATACGCTTGCCGTGCCCCGTTCAGGGGCACGGGGAAACACTGAAGTGTTTACTACGAACGGCTTGCCGTGCCCCGTTCAGGGGCACGGGGAAACACTGAAGTGTTTACTACGAACGAGTTAATTAAATTAATCAGGAGTAAGTGACAGTGATTAGTATCGGCATTCCTATTATTATCGGCCTGTTGCTGCTGGCCATCATTACTTGGGCTTTTATTCGGGAAGAATCAAAAGGAGATTAGTTATTTCAAAAGCGCGATTTCGCTGTCAGCCCGCCTATGGCTGCGCCACGCTGCGCGATCTGCATCTCGTGGGAGCGATCGCTCTGGAAAAATATGTCTGGTTGACAATTTTTTGGCAAACAGTGATAATATAATTATAGCAATCGACAATCATGAAAACCGAGAAACCTGGTAATTCCTGAGTAGATTGGGACGGCGAGTTCTGACGATGAAGTGCTGTTGCGGGCCCGGAACATCGGTAGCCGATCGGGACCTATTGCATAAAGACATGGCTGCGCTGCGCGATCCGATAGGAGTGCTATATAACCAAACTTGATATCTATGGGGACGATTGCTAAAATGAAAATGAACGCGATCTAGACGTGGTCCAGGCGCGAACAAAAAACCAAATGTATATTAGCAAGGAGAGGTGGAGCCCATGGCTACACAAGAAAAAATCAAGCTCATTATGGAAATGTCACCCCAACTTTATGCTACTTTAGACAGTCTTGCTCAAAAGATAGATAGTGACAAAGCTGATGTCCTGCAAAAGGCTATCTCTTTGTTTGAGGTAGCAGTCAAAGCTCTAGAAGAGGGCAAGGAAATCAAAATTATCGAGCCAGAGCAAGTTGAACAAACACATTCATTGGTATCATAGTGATAAATATCGTCTTCGAGCGATCGCAATTCGTAAAAATGTAATAATTGAGAATAGCTAGAGACAGGAGGCAGAGCCTCAGTTGCGCGTTCCCAGGTGGAACCAGGGAACGAGTCTAAAATGTGATACATAATTTCGTAAAAATATGATAATTGAGAATAGCTAGAGACAGGAGGCAGAGCCTCAGTTGCGCGTTCCCAGGTGGAACCAGGGAACGAGTCTAAAATGTGATACATAATTTCGTAAAAATATGATAATTGAGAATAGCTAGAGACAGGAGGCAGAGCCTCAGTTGCGCGTTCCCAGGTGGAACCAGGGAACGAGTCTAAAATGTGATACATAATTTCGTAAAAATATGATAATTGAGAATAGCTAGAGACAGGAGGCAGAGCCTCAGTTGCGCGTTCCCAGGTGGAACCAGGGAACGAGTCTAAAATGTGATACATAATTTCGTAAAAATATGATAATTGAGAATAGCTAGAGACAGGAGGCAGAGCCTCAGTTGCGCGTTCCCAGGTGGAACCAGGGAACGAGTCTAAAATGTGATACATAATTTCGTAAAAATATGATAATTGAGAATAGCTAGAGACAGGAGGCAGAGCCTCAGTTGCGCGTTCCCAGGTGGAACCAGGGAACGAGTCTAAAATGTGATACATAATTTCGTAAAAATATGATAATTGAGAATAGCTAGAGACAGGAGGCAGAGCCTCAGTTGCGCGTTCCCAGGTGGAACCAGGGAACGAGTCTAACGAGTCTAAACAATTAATTTTTACAGGAGTAAGTGACAGTGATTAACATCGGAATTTCTATTATTATTGGGCTGTTGATGCTGGGCATAATTATTTGGGCTTTTATCCGGGAAGAATCAAGAGGAGAAGAATCAAGAGGAGATTAGTTTGTTCAAAAGCGCGATTTTGTTCCATTACCATAGCCGCTTTTGCAGCTGAGTTGCTAGTTCTTCTTCTCGATCGATCGTCAAACCGGGATAATCGTGATTCACCAAGTTTTTCTCGGTCCTTTCCGAGTCTGGTGGCCTCCACAATACCCAGCGACTCCCCACTGGCAACCCATTCAAACTATCGGGATTTTGTGTCAACCAGACTGCGGGTAGATTTGGTAAGTAACTATCAGATTTTACTTCTTCATTAAAATTAGTTGCTGCTAAAGCTTCTAACACTACCCGATATCCTTGCAATAAACCTGTTGCTGCTGTCCAGAGTCTCGCGTTCATCTGACGCCGGGAAGCATAAAAGTATAGGAATCCCGCAGCTATTACTGCTTGTTCAAAATCATCGCTATTCCAAGTGAAAGCGGTATCCAAGCAGATGATTACTTCTTGACCGCCCGTCATTACTTCTAATTCTCGCACTAACAGTTCCCCGTGACGAGCGCTGGTACGCCAATGGATTAAACGAAAGGGATCCCCGACTCGGTAAGGTCGTAAGGCCCGTGTTAGTCCTTCGCTGGCGTTTTGGAAACCTCGCCGATCGCTCCTAAATTTGAGGGCATCTTTTTCTCCCATGCGATCGATAATTGGGCAATTGCTCAGGAGTAATACCTGAGGATAGACAATTGCCCTGGCTTCAGCATCCCGCGATCGCCGACACCAAAACAACCCTAGAGGGGTTGCTGTTCTCAAATCTAGCCGATGCCAGCGGTAAATCCCCCGTTTTTTGGTCTGATAGTAGTAAACCCACTTGAAGACCCCTTGGGGGGGAATTAGGTCGATCGCCTGTTCCGCTGGTTCCCCCAGGACAAAGGGCAGAATGTCGCGAACTTCCAGCAGAATTTTCGGTTGCAGAGTCTGATTTTCAATCGCGATGGAGATCGTCAGGCGATCGCCCGCACTCACCGGGGGGATGGGACTCCTCTTGACCTGAATGCCGACGAGCGATCGGGGAGGCAATATCGCCGCAATTGCCAACAGAGCCATCGCGATCCCACTCAGCACGTAGAGCCAGCCTACCATTGTATTAGCTGCTGCTAGCAAGAAACAGAGCGTCAGTCCTGCTAGCAGCCAACCCGCATAGGCGGGAGTCACCCAACGACCTTCTAACCAGTCAGCAATTGCCTTGGCGATGCCCATAGTTTTACTTAAAAGTTGACCTGAGTCCGAGCGGGACTACCATTACGGATGTATATTAACACCATAGACCCGGGACGGCGATCGAGAAAACTCTTGACATCATCTATATTTCTCACCCTCTGGCCGTTAATTCCTACCAACCTGTCGCCGTCCATCAGTCCCGCCCTCTCTGCTGGCGATCCCGGATCTACCTGCAGCACCATCATTCTCTGATTTACAGTCACTCCCAGGCGAGGGCGAGCAGGTTCATACTCAGGTTCATATGGTCGCCTGCGATTTGGAGGATTGTTATAACCACCGGTAGCGTGGCGGGCAATAAAATCCCTGGCTACGCCCACGCTAGTAGCAAACCCAATCCCAATATTACCTCCCTCGCGGCTGGAGCTAATAATCGATTTGTTCACCCCAATCAGTTGACCCTGGGAATTCAGCAGCGGCCCTCCGGAGTTCCCTTGGTTCAACGCCGCATCCGTTTGCAAATCTCCATCTTTGGAATCAATGCGGCTGAGAATTCCAGTAGTCAAGGTCCCCTCTAGTCCAAAGGGACTCCCGATCGCATAAACCTGCTGACCCACGCGAATGCTATTAGGATCGGCCAGGTTTATCTTCCGCAAACGCTGATTGGTATTCAGTCGCACCAGGGCCAGATCGTTCTTTCGGTCTGTGGCAATTATCTGACCCGTGTAGTCCCTCCCCTCAGCAGTTTTCACCAAAACTTGACCGCTGCGAGAGTCTCTGACCACATGTTCGTTGGTCAAAACCAGCCCTTCAGCAGCGATAATGCTTCCAGACCCAGAACTCCTACCAGCTTTAATGGTCACCACACTCGGGCTAGCCTTTTGATAGACATCTATGCTCGTCTGCTCTTCCCCCCTGAATTGGGCCAGCATGGTGGGTGGGTGGGCGCTGATTACCTGGGGAGTAGCGAGCAACCAGGCAGACATCACAGACAACATAATGCGTTCAGCTTTCATGGTACAAGTACTCAGGTTGTCTTTATCCTATTATTCCTTACTACTGACACAGCAGATCCGTATTTGTTTCCCTTTCCCTACGGTTGCTGTTCCATCTCCCTCCGATTCCGGAAGTATACAGAGGTTATCGGTTATCCGGGTATCCTAGCCGAATCTCGAATAGCCGACTAGCTACCCATGTCCTGCGCCGGTTCGCGCTGGTAAGGACTAAAGTCCTTACTACGAACCTACGCACCTACGAACCTACGCACCTGAAGGACTAAAGTCCTTACTACGAACCCGATCTAATTTTATTTCCATCCGATCGCCTGGTTTCGGCGCGATCGCCCTGGTCTCCAGACCATTTGCTTGCAACTGCTCGCGAAACTCCTCTATACTTCCTTTAGCACGTAACAGAGAATTTAGCAATCCCTCAAAAACTACATCCCCGCCAGCAGCAGTAGGAATCATCACTTGGGGTTGAACCCATTTTGCCAGTTCTAGGGCATTCGACATTCCCTTAATTATCGGTCCCACTAGGGGCAGGGCCAAGTCAACTATCGGGGTTATCACTACATCTATTGGCGCAGCGTACTTCAGTTTAGGGTCGTGAGAACCGTGAGGTTCGTAATAGATCGTCAACCCCCCTTCTCTTTCCTTGAGTATATAACCATTTTCCACCAGATTTACCCCAACCAGCGAACCAGGCACTGCTTTGATTTCCACAGTCTGATTATATGTGAATGTTTCACCGTGAGTGAGAGCAATAATCTGATTATAACCCAACTCTTTCACTACCTTAGCAGCATTACGAGAAGCAACCACGGGAATATTCTTGTCCAGTTGCTTGAGAGTAGGGAGATGGGCGTGGTCTTCCAAACCCTGAGATAAGATAATCAAATCTATGTTTTCGGGAATGGGGCGAGGTTGAGGTCGAGAACCTTTGAATAACCAGGTGAGGTTGCCAAAGACCAAGTCTCCCACTAACCAGGGGTCGAGGAGTATGCGTTTATCTGCGATTTCTATCAGCCAGGAGTTGCTGTCTAACCAAGTCAAGTGCATAGCTTTTGTCTTAATCACGCCTGTCTTTATTCTAGCATACCATTACCAATGTGTACTTGAAATTCACAAAATATGCAGTTCCTTGAGTTCGCAAATATCGGCAGCCAGAAGCAGCGCAGCTTCTGGTTCGCTTGTGGACAACATATCTTTGTCTGTCATGGTACTCGGCCCGATCGGGAGATGGGCAACTAATAGTAAAATCAGGGGACCAGCCTGATTATAGCAGCAGGTTCGACTTCTTCAGTTAAGAAATCAGCTGCATCTGAGCTCCTGTTTTTAGCCGATAATGTTTTTAGTCGGTATAACACAGACTTTAGCTATCCCCCGGCGGGCCCTGGAGCCCGATCGGGAGATGGGCAGGTAATAGTAAAATCAGGGGATAAGCCTTATTATAGAACAGTCCGACCAGCAAGCTCCTGCTTCGGTACCAGTAGGGAAGGCACCCGATCGGGGAACCCAAGGGTACAGGAGCTGTAGACAAGAGGTCTTTTCTGTCTTATTATAGAAGATAACCCATGAGAGATGCCGGATTATGAGTTGCTGTTTAAATCCTAATTGCCCCAAACCCCATAATCCCGATCGCAACAATTTTTGTCAAGCCTGTGGAACGCGCCTCCAGTCCCTACGGGGCCGCTATCGGGCCAAAAGGTTACTTTCCGATGAAGGGGGGTTTGGCAGAACCTATCTTGCAGAAGACACGGATAAGCTGCACGAACACTGCGTGATTAAGCAGTTGGCACCAAAAGTGCAAGACCCGAAATCACTCCAGATAGCCAAGAGACATTTCGAGCAAGAGGCGAAACGCTTGCAATATCTGGGACAACATCCCCAAATTCCCACCCTTAATGCCTTTTTTGAGGACAAGGGTCAGTTATATTTAGTTCAGGAGTTTATTGTCGGCGAAACCTTGGATAAATTGCCAGAGTCGGTCGCCTGGAATGAAAGCCAAATTGTTGAGTTGCTACTGGATATTCTGCCTGTCCTAGAGTTAATTCACGACTGTGCGGTGATTCATCGCGACCTGAAGCCTTCTAATATTATCCGCCGCAGTACTCCTCAATTTACTTCCGGTTCCATCGCGGCCCGGGGCGGTCAGTTCGTGCTGATAGATTTTGGGGCCTCTAAGGAGTTGGCGGCCACTGTGGCCAAGAGAGACACGATAATTGGTACCCTGGGCTATTCCCCGATCGAGCAAATGCAGTGGGGGGAAGCATATCCAGCTAGCGATATGTTTAGTTTGGGGGTGACTTGCTTTGGGTTGCTGACTCAGGTTAACCCCCATGCATTGCTGTTAAATCACGGCTATGAATGGGTGCAAAATTGGCGGCAGCATTTGCGGAAACCCCTTGGTAAAGAATTGGACCGGGTGCTGGCCAAGATGCTGCAAAAAGACAGACATCGGCGCTATCAATCAGCAGCAGAAGCTTATCACGCCCTGTCACCGTCTACAGGTAAATCTGGCAAGGGATTGATTGATTTGATCGGGGGATTTTTCCACAAGCAGCCCCCGCCTCCACCGGAGAAACAGATTCCCACTGCGATCGTTTCTAAGCTGGGACGCGGTGATTACAAAACTATCGGTCAGGCGATCGCATCCGTGTCACCCGGTACGCGGATATTGGTGCGTCCGGGTATATATAGAGAAGGGGTGACGATCGATAAACCCCTAGAAATCATTGGCGACGGTGCCCGGGAAGAAATCGTCATAGAAACAGGGGACTCGGACTGCATTCTGATGCAAACTGACTATGCTGTAGTGCAGAATTTAACTTTGCGGGGTCAAGCAGGAGTTAAGGGGAAGAAATACTTCGCTGTAGACATTCCTAAAGGGGAGTTAATCTTGGAAGATTGCGACATTACCTCGGACTCCCTTTCCTGTATTAGCATTCAGGGTGCTACTAGCAAACCGGCGATCAGACGCTGCCGAATTCACGGTAGCAAAGAAGCGGGGATCTTTGTCTATCAGAACGGTCAGGGGACAGTAGATGATTGCTACATTTATGACAATTATTTGGCCGGGGTGGCAATAAAAGAAGGGGGAAACCCGGCGGTCAGACAATGCCGAATTAATCGAAATAAGAATTATGCTGTATACGTACATAGTCACAGCAGCGCCACTATTGAAAACTGCGATCTCTCAGGTAACCCTCAAGGGGCATGGTTTATTCACAAAAGTTCCCAAGTGCGACGCCGGGGTAATATAGAATAATCTATTTTAGGAGAGGCGATCGCCCGCCAGCAAGCAGTAGGGCGATCGCCACATACCAGTTCCTACCTAATCTTCCGAGATAAGTTTATCGATCTCGTCGGGGGGGACTCCCATTTTTAGTAAGCGCTGGGCTAACTTTTCAGTCCGTTGGCGTTCGGCTTCGGCCCGTTGGCGTTCGGCTTCGGCCCGTTGGCGTTCGGCTTCGGCCCGTTGGCGTTCGGCTTCGGCCTGTTGTTTCCAGGTTTCCATTTCAGCTTGTTCTGCTAGAATTAAGTCTTCCACTGACGGTGGATCGAGTAATTCTTTTACCGATAAAGCGAAGTCGGAAAACTGACTGGAAACAATTGATTTCTCTTCTGTGAAATCTACAAAACGATATCCTTCTTCATTGCCAGGATTTGCAAACACCCGCACCAGCTTTTTTTTGGGATCTACGATCCAATATTCAGCAATTTCCGCCAGTTCGTATTCGTTCCGTTTAATCACGTAATCATTCCGGCGATCGCTGCTGACAATCTCTATTACTAGCATCGGCTTTTCGTCAAAATCCAAAACTCCAGCCCCTGGGCGATGACGAACTTTATGCCAAACAGCTTTGCTATAGACTACCACATCGGGAATTCGTGATGTTTTTTCTTCCGTTCGGACACCAGTGGCTAAACCTGTCACGACTAAATCCAATTTTGGGGTCGCAAAGTAGCGCTGGAACTTGTGAACCAAAAACTTGGCAATATTGGTATGATTGTGGGTAGTTGCTCCCATGGGTATTAGTTTTCCCTTGACTAATTCATAAAGAACACCCGGTTCTCCTTCATAATCGAGATATTCTTGAAAGGTTAACAGATGTTCTTGTTCTTGAGGTTCCTTGACGGCCACCTCCGTTGCTGAAACGACAGCTTGAGTCATATCGACCTCCCTTGCGATCGCGTTCTGCCAATATTATAGCATCTCCCAATGCCAAATATCGTCAAGATTATGGAATTGCCCAGATCGGGCGATCGCCCATGTTCTCGAATTACCAATGTTAGATAATACCAATGTTATGTAGGGGCACGGCATCAACAAATTATCGGTTCATGCGATCGATGTAATACCGCCGTGCCCCGGCGCGACAGATTATCGGTTCATGCGATCGCCCATGGGCCCGACATCATGCGATCGCATTATCGGTTGCATGCCCGTCCAGATTACCGGTCCCAAAATGGGCCTTATGTGGGACCGGTATATTGGGGGCGGGATCGGTTGCTGGTGGGCGGTGCCGGCGGTGCCCACCCTACCTGTTCTTACCCAATTTGAGCGCAGGTATTTTAATCGATCTCCTCTAGTCCCATTTTTAGCAACAGTTGGGCGAACTTTTCGGCCCGTTGGCGTTCTGCTTGGGCTTGTTGGCGTTCGGTTTCGGCCCGTTGGCGTTCGGTTTCGGCGCTTGCTCTCCAAGTCTAATAAGGGGACGATGCGATCGAGATTATCAGCAATGACCACCAATTCCTCACAGCCGTCAGGCAGTTTACCTTTCGCCTCATCGATAAACTCATTCAAAGATTCTATCAAAGAAACCGTATGGCTTTCCACCTGTTCCCGAATTCTCTGACGAGCATTGGGAACAGTTCTCAAGGTAGCAATGATTTTGCCCATCATCCCGTAATTGTGCAACGCCATTAAGTATATTAAGTCACGTGACTCTGCAATTAAGCAACGCAACTCTGCGTTAAAGTCGCGCAACTCTGCGTTAAAGTCGCGCAACTCTGCGTTAAAGTCGCGTGACTCTGCAATAGAGTTGCGTTACTTTGCCATAGGGTTACGCTACTTTGCCATAGAGTCACGTGACGAAGCCCTTACTTAATATTACTTTGCCATAGAGTCACGCGATTTTGTCATAGAGTCACGTGACTAATTTCTCAATCAATGTGACTTTAATCTAGATATATGTAGGAAAGGTAGAGCCAACAGTTTATAAATTAATTGCTCTGCCTCTGTCTGTGGCATTCCTTGAAAGCGAACATTTTTCCACAAAATATTGACGCACTCAATCGGACAAAACTCAGGAATATATAACCGATCGCCTTCGGACATTTTCGCCACCAAAATCTTTACCTCCTGCGTGTATATCTGTGCCAAAATAGTGACCCAATACACTTGCATCCACTACATAGGTTGTCGCCATTTCTCTCTCTCTTCAATAATCATTTGGCTGAGAGTTGGCGACCCCGGTGGCGCCGTCCACCTGTGGCTGTCAATTGAGTCCATCAGCTTCTTCAAAGCCACTTTGTCTACCACTGGTTTTCGCCAGTACCGCATTCGCTCATCTACCACCTCAGCAATCAAAGCTTTGAGTTCCTCTACTGTCAAATCTGCTATTACTCGCTCTCCCATTTTCACTAACTCCTTCTCTTACCTAAAATCATCCTAACACAATTTTTGACTTCCAAATTCTCCTCGGTTGGGTTTCGTGCCTCAACCCAACCGATAGCTGCTGTTAACCTTATCATGTTGGGTTTCCTCTCGTCAACCCAACCTACGCAGTCAAAAGCCAGATTTTTCGCGCAGCGATCGCCTGTCCATTGTAGCAACAATCTCTTCAGCGTGAGTCCCCAGGATGGGGAAGCGACGGGCACATCGCTCCAATGTATTATGAATGTCAGGTCCGTCCTCAGCAAGGCTCGATCGCATCTCACGTTCCGTCAAGTCAGTTAAAATATTCAGGATATTAATTGCCAGAGATTCATCAGCATTATCCAGCAAACTCAATAGCTGGTTCATCGCCTCGATCGCGCCCTGGTAATACATAGCTGCGAGTAATTCAGCTTTAACAGAGAGGGAATGTTCAGCTCGAACATATTCAGCAAGTTTTGGTAAGAGCTGTTCTGTGGCCAAAAGGCCCATAGAGTTAGCAGAAAATGCTCTAACCGAGTCATCTTCATCAACATCAAGTAGTGCCAGTTCCAGGGAATAAATTGCTTCCGAAACTCCTAAATTTCCAAGAGATTCTGCCGCCGATGCCCGCACCAGGGGAGAAGCATCGTTTCTGAGCAAATACTCGATAGAAGCCACTGCTCGAATATAACTCAGTTCGCCCATGGCTTCCACAACTTCCGACCTCACAATTTCTTCTGGGTCATCCAGAGAGTCCATGAGCGCAGCACCAACAGATTCCAAATCTTGCCTTCCCAGATAACCCAATGCGTATGCTGCTGAGGAGCGAATATCAGCAGCGGGTGACTTCAACAATCTCAGTATTTTCGGTACAGATGCATAATCTTTATCATCAACCATATTCATCAGAGATGCCACTTGCAACGTCCCATCATCTGAATCAAGCTTATCTAGTAAGGTGTTAATATTTGCCCGTTCCATTGTTTTTATCCACTCCACTTCAATTCTATTACTGTTTGCGGCGACGTCGGGATCCTTTAGCTTTCTGAGTTGCCTTGATTTTCTGCATTTTCTCAGTGTCGCGAGCAACTCTAGCCTCCGCCATCATAATTTCGAGCGCTTCGCAAATTGTTGTAGCTGAACCCTCTGAGATTAATTCGCGAGCCTCATTTAAGATTCCCGTGTCTGCGACATTTCCTTCTGATGTCATGAGTTACGCTAATTTCTTTATAACCCGCCTGGGCGGGCTTGGTTTGTGTAGCGGCAGGTTAAAACCTGCCGACTGGTGATTGGTGGGTGATTCCCGGGTACACTGCATATTTGCCGAATGACCTGTAGGGGCGAAGCATTCCGGCGATCAAATTACAACATAAAGTGACAAACATTGTGCCGGAATGCTTCGCCCGTGCCAAAGTGAGATGTACCCGTGATTCCCAACCTATTGGTAATTGGTGGGCGATGCCCACCCTACCAATCATCTTAATAGCCCGCGCAGGCGGGCTTCGTTCCTGTAGCGGCAGGTTTTAACCTGCCGCTTCAACCTGCCGCTTCAACCTGCCGATGATTCTAACGCTTTGCCAACTTCTTAGCTTTCAGCTTCCGCAGACGAATAGACTTGGGGGTTACCTCCACCAACTCATCCGGTCCGATATACTCCAAAGCGCGTTCTAAACTCATTTCCACAGGTGCTTGTAGTTGTACCAACTCATCTCCTGTCGAAGAACGCATGTTAGTCAACTGCTTGGTCTTACAGACATTCAAATCCAAATCTTGGGGGCGGTTGTGTTCCCCGATAATCATGCCTTTATACACCTTCGTCCCAGGGGTAATGAAGAATACCCCTCGGTCTTCCGCATTTTTCAGGGCGTAGAAAGTCGCAGTTCCTTCTTCAAAAGCAACCAGCACCCCATTGCGGCGGGTGTCTACTTCCCCAGTCAAGGGACGATAGTCGAAAAAGCTGTGATTCATGATTCCCTCGCCCCGCGTCAGGCGCATGAATTCACCCCGAAAACCGATTAAACCCCGGGCCGGGATGATAAATTCTAACTGGGTGCGTCCGTTACCACTCATTTGCATATCCTGCATTTCCCCCTTACGCTGTCCCAGTCTTTCGATGCAACCGCCTACTGCTGCTTCGGGAACGTCCAGGATTAAGCATTCAAAGGGTTCGTAGGGTTGGCCCTTCACTTCCCGGTAGATAACTTGGGGTTGAGAAACCTGGAATTCATAGCCTTCCCGCCGCATGGTTTCGATTAAAATCCCCAGATGCAACTCCCCCCGTCCCGAGACCGCAAACTTATCTGGGGAGTCCGTTTCTTCTACCCGCAGGGCCACATTTGTTTCCAGTTCCCGTAACAGGCGATCGCGCAATTGCCGGGAAGTCACGTAATCTCCCTCTTTCCCCGCGAAAGGCGAATCATTAACCGAGAAAGTCATCTGCAAAGTCGGTTCGTCCACCTTAATCAAAGGTAAAGCTTGGGGTTCGTTCGGGCAAGTAATGGTCTCGCCAATATTAGCATCAGCGAACCCGGCCACCGCCACAATATTCCCTGCGGAAGCTGAGTCCAGGTCGATGCGCTTGAGACCTTCAAACCCCATCAACTTGGAGACCTTTGCCTTGACAATAGCCCCAGTTTCCGTGACGATCGCAGCTTGTTGACCTGCTTTAATCGTACCATTGTGGATTCTGCCAATGACAATGCGACCCAGATATTCAGAATAATCCAGAGTCGTCACTTGCAACTGTAGGGGTTTATCCGGGTCACCTACCGGAGGCGAAACGTGATGGAGAATAGCCTCAAACAGGGGTTGCATATCCACCCCTTCAGCATCTAAATCCTCTTTCGCATAACCTTGTAAACCCGAAGCAAACAGATAGGGAAACTCGCATTGGTCGTCATCTGCACCCAATTCTAGGAACAGATCCAGCACTTTATTCACCGCGCCGTGGGGGTCCGCTTGGGGGCGATCGATCTTATTGACAACTACAATGGGGCGCAAACCCTTTTCCAGGGCCTTTTTGAGCACAAAGCGGGTCTGAGGCATCGGGCCTTCATTAGCATCAACAATGAGGATACAGCCATCCACCATACCCAGGACCCGTTCCACCTCACCGCCAAAGTCAGCGTGACCGGGAGTATCGACAATGTTAATTAAGGTATCCTTGTACTTGACAGCGGTATTTTTTGAGAGTATGGTGATACCCCGTTCTCGTTCCAAGTCATTGGAGTCCATCACGCAGTCAGGCACATCTTCCCCTTCCCGGAAGATACCAGACTGTTTCAGGAGGGCGTCAACGAGAGTAGTTTTGCCGTGATCGACGTGGGCAATAATGGCTACGTTACGGATAGGAAGAGACATAGGTACGCGACTCAGTCTGTCACCAGACTGGGATTGTGAAACATTTCTTAACAATTATAGCGTACCAGGTGGTGGATGAGTACGTACAGGCCCACCAGTAACCGGTGGTTGAAATCAGTTGGTTGGCGGCCCTGGGATGCTTACTGGCAGGTTAATCAAGATTCAGTCTATAATGGAATTAAGATTTTGTTAACAGGGTGTATCATTGGAATGCTGGGCAGCTAGGATAAGATCGTGCAAGCACAACCGAGGGAGATTCGGCTTTACAGTACACAAGATGGGAGAACACCTTTTTCAGAGTGGTTTGATTCTCTTCGGGATCTAAAGGCAAAAGCCAAGATTAAACAGCGGCTTGACAGAGTTAATAGTGGTAACTTGGGAGATTATAGATCTGCAGGAGAAGGAGTCTGCGAATTGAGAATCGATTACGGTCCCGGCTATCGGATATACTTTGGACAAATGGGCACAAGGATAGTGATTCTGCTATGTGGCGGGGATAAAAGCACTCAAAACCAAGATATTCGTAGGGCTATAGAATTTTGGATAGATTACAGGAGTCAAGACAATGCCTAGTGTAAGCTACCATCCTTATAAGATTTCAACTCTCAAAGACCCCAAGTACGCAGCGGTCTATTTGACGACGATCTTAGAAGCAGAAGAGGGCGACTTAGAACTGGGACTGCTGAAACTAGCACTTAGAGATGTCTTCAAGGCGCTGGGGGAACCCAATATGTCCCCGACATCAGCTAAACGGCACTTGGAAAAACTAGAGGATTTGCTGTCAAAGCCTGGAAATGCAGCAATTTTCAGCTTGGCAGATTGGTTGACCGCGATCGGATTAAAGCTAAATGTCACTGTGAATGAAGACGATGAAGAACGTGAAAACTCCGACTGTGTCCTCCGAGAGCGCTACTCGCACTACCCGGAGGACACAGCCAAGTGATAGCTACCAAGACTATCTCATAGAAACGCTCAAAGATCGAGTCCACGCTGCTGCTTATCTGACGGTACACTTGGAAGATGAAGACGGAGAAGCTGAAGATGAACTGCTTCATTTAGCACTGAGTAATGTCTTCCAGGCCCTGGGCGAACCCAATATGTCCCCCGCATCAGCTAAACTGCATCTGGAAAAACTACAGGATTTGCTGTCAAAGCCTGGAAGTGCAGCAATTTACAGTTTAGCAGATTGGTTGGCCGCCCTGGGATTAAAGCTGAATGTCACTGTGAATGAAGACGATGAAGAACGTGAAAACGCTGACGAGTAGGAGATCGAATATGAGATGCACCCTCGGGACTAGAGGTAGAAAGAGGAAAACTGCGATCCTCTAAAACCATAAAGGACGTTATATCGAAAACTACAGAAAGCGGAAAATCATCAAAATCTTTTTGACTAACACTTGACAGGATGGACAAAATGCGGTAGGATGAGATAATACTCTGTTATTGACCCGCATCTACTTTTGTCGAGTAGCTCTTGACAATAAATAAAAGATGTAGTACTATCGATATGTTATGCGTTTGTACCGCAAATACGGGCCAATATTTAAGTAGCTGCTCTCAGACTTACCTATAAAGGATATTCATGAAAAAACTCATAACTAAAGCGGCGATCGCCAGACGAACCTACTGGGTTGAAGAAATTAACAAGCTGAGTGGAAACTTCGCCGAAGATTCCGATCGGCTAGCCAAAAAACTTAGTGATGAAGTAAAAAAATCGGGAGCGTCAGCCCCGATCGACCATTTGCGTCTTTGTGGAAATATTCCAGAGTCTTATGATTATGATTCGAGTGAAGAAAAATTATATGCAAAATATACAGACTGCCTGCTGGATGAGGCATTCAAAGCTGTAGGTCTAAAGAGTATCGTTTTGAAAGAAAGAGCAGATGCTGCGGATGTGGAAGTGTTTGCAAAATCCTACAGTTTTGTAGCAGATACAAAGTCTTTTAGACTTAGCAGAACGGCTAAAAATCAAAAGGATTTCAAAGTTCAAACGATGGATCGCTGGAAGCGAGGTAAACCCTATGCGATGTTAGTCGCTCCAATTCACCAATTGCCCAGCAAATCCAGCCAAATATACGAACAGGCTAGCACTCGAAATGTGTGCGTATTTACCTACTCACATCTTGCTGTGGTGGTTCGTTTTTCTCTGCTTGAGAGTAAGCTAAAGACTGAAGATATTATTCACGAGATATTCAAAACAATTTCGACATTAAATCCTTCAAAAGATGCTTCTTATTATTGGCTAGCAGTAAATAGGAAAATGCTTGAATTATCCAATCAAATGGAATGTCTATGGAAAGAGGAAAAGCAAGCGGCAGTAGAGTCGATTGTAGTAGCAAAAGAAGAAGCTCTCACATTTCTCGCGCAAGAAAGAGAAAAGATAATGCGAATGAGCTATGAAGAAGCTTTACAAGAACTTGTCAAATTTCATAGAATTGACAAGCGAACAGAAGTTATCAATTCGGTCACGTACAACGAAATTCTTGAAATGAGGTAGTTATGGCTGTTGCGGAATTTATCAACAAAATCTTACGAGGAGATTGCCTGGAAGTTATGAAAAAATTCGAGAAGGGAGCCATAGATATGGTTCTTACATCCCCGCCTTACGACAATCTGAGAAACTACAAGGGATATGTATTCCCTTTTGAGGACATAGCGAGGGAAATATACCGCGTAGTTAAGGATGGCGGCGTGGTTGTTTGGGTTGTTGGAGATGCCACTATCGATGGTAGCGAAACGGGAACGAGCTTCAAGCAGGCATTATTTTTCAAGGAAATTGGTTTCAAACTCCATGATACTATGATATTCAAAAAGAAGAATCCCATACCGCAAATCTACAGACGTAGATATAACAATGAATTTGAATACATGTTCGTTTTCAGTAAGGGACAAGTGGCAACGCATAATCCGTTAATGGTGGACTGCTTACATGCTGGACTCGAACTGAATGGTACGACATACAAGAATTATTCAAAGCACGAGCAAAAAAGAGCCAAAATGGCGAAGCCGGTCAAAGACCAGAAAATCAAAGGGAATATCTGGGAGTATGTAGTTGGGAAGAAACTCGAAGACCAAGAAGCTAAAGGTCACCCTGCGCCATTTCCTTGTGAATTGGCTAGAGATCATATCTATTCTTGGTCAAACAAAGGCAATCTAATTCTCGATCCGATGTGCGGGAGTGGCACGACATGTAAGGTGGCACGACAACTTGACAGAAATTTTATAGGTATTGAGATTAGTCAAGAATACTGCGAGATTGCGAGAAAACGTATTAGCTGCCTCCAATTGGAATTGCCACTCTCTAGAACGTCGGTCCAGTAGAAGAGCAGGGAGCTCTGAGCAGTAAATAATCCTCCTTTAGGATATCGTAGTCCAGATACACCAAATTGATGGGGTTACTTCCCTGGAACCACTCAAAAACTGCATCATAGACAACTGCCTTCGCTTCATGCATCTTGTCTACATAAGCATAGAAAGCTTCGTCATCATCTCGATGAGCAAGCACATAGGCCCGTAGATCCTTTTTGGTCATCCTTTGGAAATTAGGTTTCATACTTATCCACTAACTCGCCATTACGATCGATCTCTAGTTCTATTTCTTCCCCTGCTAAGATGACAATGTTGTTCGTGCGATCGTCCATCCGCACGAGATAGGCACGTACATCGAGAGTCAAATCATAGCATATAATAAAGCATTTCAATGCCTGGGCTGCTGTAGGAATAATCTTTACCCCCTGACGTTCTTCATCCTTAACTATACAATCTCTTTGGGCCGCCAGTCAAGCCCGAGGACAGCCGATCGCCCCCTAGGGCCTCAACTTGTCGCCGGTGACAAGCAAGCAAAATTTCCGATCGCCATGTCCTCTGCGTCAATAACTTGATAAAATAGAATATAGAGATTTGAAAGGGAGTATTGCAGGTATGGATATGCAAGAACTCAGAGAGAATGCAGATCTTTCTCGTACTGAAGTAGCATATAAGCTGAGAGTAAGTGAAACCAGTGTGCGCAACTGGGAAAGGGGCCGGACTGAACCGACGATGACACCGCAGAAATACTTAGAAGCCTTGAATTTATTCCGATGTACACCAGAACAATTAGCAGCAGCAAGCGAAAAGTCGCTCAACCAGAACCACAAGGGCAAACCGGGAAGGCCCAAACGGATAGTCAAAAATGAAACTGATAAGCCGAAATCATCTGCTGCTGACATTTAAATTGCATCCGTACTATTGCAGGTAATTCAGTAGCAAGCAAGAGGCGATCGGCCGATCGTGGTTTCCTCGTTCCCCGTCGGCAAAGGAACGAGTCCAACTCCTTGCCCCAAAAGTCATGTTTCACCAATCACCAGAGTCGGAAAATGCTCTCAGAAAAGTTTACCGAAGCCCTCACCTTTGCCACGGAACTTCACGCTACCCAGAAGCGTAAGGGTTCAGGCGTTCCCTATATTGCCCATTTGTTAGGCACCGCCAGTATTGCTCTAGAATATGGAGCCAATGAAGCTGAGGCGATCGCCGCCTTACTCCACGATGCCATCGAAGACCAAGGGGGTGCCCCGACCAGAGAAGCAATTCGCCGCCGGTTTGGGGATGCTGTCACCGCCATTGTGGATGGATGCACCGATGCTGACACCATTCCTAAACCCCCCTGGCGACAGCGCAAAGAAGCTTATATTGCTAGCATTCCCACCACCTCAGCCTCAGTGCGACTGGTGACAGCAGCAGATAAACTGTACAATGCTAGGTCGGTACTCAAAGATTATCGGGTATTGGAAGAGGAGCTGTGGCAGCGTTTCGCTGGCGGCAAGGCAGGCACCCTCTGGTATTACCGGGCCCTGGTAGAAGCATTGCGCGCAGCAGCATCAACGCCTCTGGTAGAAGAATTAGACCGGGTGGTTACAGAGATAGAACAGCTAGCCTCTGCCTCTGGAAGTTAAGATGTCGCCCATCGTAAACTAAGAATTGCACGAGTACAAGCCCAGATTAGACAAGGATTCACCATATACAATGGCAGAAGAAACAGAGCAAAAGCCCGCTAAGAAGCCTGCTGGCAAAAAAGAGAAGCCACCCGCACTGGAAGACAAGCCATTTGCTGAGTTTATCGGGGAGCATTACCTGCCCGCCTTAGAGACCAAACTGGCAGGTCAGGGAATAACTGAATTAGATCTCAAGTTTGTCAAGCAAAAAATTCCCATCATCGGTATGGAGAAAGAGCCTGAGTGCTGGCAAGTGATTGGCAACTGGGCCGATCGCCAGTTTAACGTCTACTTTCTCAAAGAAGACATTAAAGGAGAACGAGCCTTTTCCTACGCCATGGGGGGCAGCAAGCCAGCTACCCTAGAACCATTCTTAATTGACGAGCGCAAGATTACCCTAGACTTGCTGGTGTTTGGCGTCCTACAGCGGCTCAACGGTCAAAAATGGCTGGCCTTAAATTAACCTTGCAACTCGTGGAATTCGTATAGGACAATGCCCGTATCAGGGTGATTGCCAATGGTAGCATAGTCAGCCTTGACCATTTCTAGCAAAACGGATTCCACTTCGCTAAAGCCCACCCCCGTTTCCATCACTCCTTGGGTGACGGATAATTTGCCTCCCCGGGCCTCAGCAGCCTTGAGGAGTTTCGCCATCAGCTGCTCCCGGGTGGGCATTGCTGGGGGAGCTTTAGCCACCACCTGCTGGGCGATCGCCTTCTGCTCGGTGGGTACGCCATTAGGGGACAAGCCATATTTAGCTCTAAGCTCGGCATTGTGATCTTCGACCATATCAGAAATCAAGAACAAATCCACAAACTGCCCGATGCCCAATAAGCCCCCAGTACAGAGCCACAAGATCCCCGTGGCAAATTTTCTGTTATAAATGCGATGCAGCCCAGAAGCCCCGAACAGGACGCCGAGCCAAAGTAAATAGCTGGTACTAACTTGATTCATGGCCATAGCTGATAGATTTAATTCTAATATAAATCTTTATCCCAGCTTCCAGGAGTAATCAGTGGGCGTGGTCAAAACCAGTCGAGCGTTCATGGGCCTTCCCAGTCGTGGGATCCCCCCAAACCCCCCTTAAAAAGGGGGGCTTCCGGAAGCCCCCCCTTTTGCAAGGGGGGGTTTGGGGGGGATCCGCCGCAACTACAAATGAGCCGCACCCGTAATCAGTGGGCGTAACCCCCCGCCAGTGGTTATGATTAGAGGTGCAGGTGCTGCGCCAGATTACCCCAACTATCCGACCTATGGGACAATTACGGAATTTACTACTGATTGCCTCAATCGGGGCTTTGACATTGCAGCCCATCTCTACGGTGCTAGCTCATCCAGATACCAGTATAGAGAGTCCCGCTCCCGAGCCAGCAGATCCGATACCGAGTTCTCCCACCACCGATCCAGATGATGAGTCCCCAGATGAAGCCAGGGACATCACAGAGGAGGAGGAGGAGGAGACAGCAGCAGAAACCCCCAGTCCCGAAGAACTTCAGCGTTATCAGACCTTAGCTGAAGCAGACCAGCTGTATCAGGAGGGCTCTCTTGAGGCAGCGGAACAGCTATATCGGCAAGCAAAACCCCCCTTTGCGGGAGAGACAGAGTCAGCTTCTCGACAGTCGCCACCAAAACTGATCGAAGACCCGGCAGAACTGTCACCAGGTGGAAAAGTTTACTGGCGCGAGTATCAGGCGGGGTTAGCGCGGGGACTGGAAACAAGAATATTCGTGCCCCTCAGACTCCTGGTGGAGCGATATCCCGAATTTATCCCCGGGCATCTGCATCTAGCGGAGGTGCTTGCCGATGATAACCGTTCTGATGAAGCATTGCAGGTGCTGGAACGGGCGGTTCAACGCTATCCAAATCGAGTTGATTTACTTAGAGCTAAAATTGCCGCTCATGCAGCAGCGGAAAACTGGTTAGATGCTTCCCTGACGGCACGGGAATTTGCCCTGCTGAACCCGGAACATCCCGATGGGGCAGAGTTTACCCAGGTGGCAGACGAGCATCTGGAACGGTTTAAGTTGCATCTGAGAAGAAAGGTGCGGGGAAATGCGATCGGCAACGCCGTGGCAGGAACCCTAGGTTTCGCCCTCATGGGCAATATTTTTGGTCCCCTCTCTGCCTTAGAAACTACCCTGCTATTGCTCCGAGGGGAATCAGGTGTCGGAGAAAAGCTGGCCAAGCGACTTCTGAAACGGCTGCCGATGGTAGAAGATGAAGAAGTGCTCGAATATGTGGGCGAGATGGGAGAGAAATTAGCTCAACTGACCGGGCGGGATGACTTTGAATATGAATTTTACGTCGTCCTGGATGAAAATCTCAATGCCTTTGCTCTACCGGGCGGGAAAATCTTTGTCAATGCAGGCGCGATCGTCAAAACCAAGTCGGAAGCGGAATTAGCAGGATTACTAGCTCACGAACTTTCCCATGCCGTCCTCTCCCACGGATTTCAATTAGTCACCAAGGGCAGCCTCACCTCTAATGTAGTTCAGTATATCCCCTATGCCGGGGGCATCGCCTCACGTCTGTTAGTATTCAGCTACAGTCGGGATATGGAACGACAAGCAGATCTAGTGGGGACTCGCATCCTCGCATCTTCGGACTATGCCGCCGATGGGATGCGAAACCTGATGCTCGCCCTAGACAATGAAGATCGACCATCTCCTCCCGCGTGGCTTTCTACTCACCCCGACACCTCAGCAAGGGTGGAATATCTGGAGGCCGCGATCGTTCGCAATGGCTACAACCGCTATGCTTATGAAGGGGTGGAACGACATGCCCAGATCCAAGCAAGGGTGAAACAGCTGCTGAAGGAGCAAGAGGAGAAAGAGGAGCAAGAGGAGCGAGAGGAGCAAGAGGAGCGAGAGGAGCGAGAGGAGCGAGAGGAAGCTGACAAAGAGGAAGAAGATCGGCCCCAAGAGGAAGAAGAAGAGTCCCCTTCCAGATAGCCTCCATCAGGTATGCTCCGAACGGTTAGGAATTGGGTAGTGGTCAAGATATGGGTGTGGTCAAAACCCGTCGATCGTTTCTGGGCCATCCCAGCTGTCGTATCCCCTGTAGGGGCGAAGCTAAGGAGCGAAAAATTATGACATAAATCGACAGATGTCCGATTACGTTTGCAACGCCGGGGCACCCCGCGAGGATCTCCCCGTACCAACTGACGCATGACCACACCCAATACTTCGTAGGTTTTGCATATAGGTTGTCATTGCGAGGGGGGGGGTACGTAGCGATAACTTATGGGAAATCTCCTTAACCCCCCCCGAAGCAATCCCCCGCCGTATAAGATGAATATATATCTTCGGCGTCGTCGGTGAGATTGCTTCGGGGTTTACTTCAGCGATCGACACTGCCGTTAGTTTGCCAGCCCCCCCTCGCAATGACAGGTTGTATTGTATCCCTTGAAGTATTGTGACCACCCTCAAGATATAGTGATTTGACTGCGGTCCCCTTAGGGTTTCAGGCGCTAAAATCGCTACTTGTGACCACTACCCGCTTGAGCGCGATCGAGAACTTTTGTAGTTAAATATACAGAATATAAGTTTGTTACAAAACTTCATGTTGTGTTGCAAATATTAACAAAAATAGGGGCAGGCACTACAGGAAAACCCTGGTAGACTAAAGGACGTGCAAACACGGGGATAAAAAAAGGAGTAGACACATTTATGGTACAAACAGCTGAAAAACCAGCATTTGAAGAGTTGCGACCTGGGATCAAAGCCCCAGCTAAGGAAACGATCCTGACGCCTCGGTTCTACACTACCGACTTCGACGAGATGGAAAAAATGGACCTCTCGGTCAACGAGGCGGAACTCAAAGCTATATTAGAGGAGTTCCGGGTTGATTACAATCGCCATCACTTCGTCCGGGATGCGGAGTTTGAACAATCCTGGGACCATCTGGACGGGGATACTCGCCGGCTATTCGTGGAGTTTCTGGAGCGTTCCTGCACGGCGGAGTTCTCTGGTTTCCTACTCTATAAGGAACTGGGACGCCGGATCAAGAAGAAAAATCCCGTGCTGGCAGAGTGCTTTACTCTGATGTCCCGGGATGAGGCCCGTCACGCGGGTTTCCTGAATAAGGCGATGTCAGATTTCAATCTGGCCCTGGATTTGGGATTCCTGACTAAGAATCATAAGTATACTTTCTTTAAGCCCAAGTTTATTTTCTACGCTACTTACCTGTCCGAGAAGATCGGCTATTGGCGGTATATCACGATTTATCGGCACCTGGAAGCCCATCCGGAAGACCGCATTTATCCGATTTTCCGGTTCTTTGAAAATTGGTGTCAGGATGAAAACCGCCACGGAGACTTCTTTGATGCGGTGATGCGGGCCCAACCCCAGATTTTAAATGATTGGAAGGCGCGGCTGTGGAGTCGGTTCTTCCTGCTGTCGGTGTTCGTGACGATGTATCTGAATGACGTGCAGCGGGCTGACTTCTATGCCTCGATCGGGCTGAATGCGCGAGAATATGACAAGCATGTGATTGAGAAGACAAATGAGACGGCGGGGCGGGTGTTCCCCATCATCCTGGATGTGAAGAATCCCGAATTTTATCGGCGGCTGGAAGTTTGCGTCAAGACTAATGAGAAACTGACGGCAATTGTGAAATCCAAGACTCCCAAGTTTCTGCAATTGATTCAGAAGCTACCTCATTATATATCTAATGGCTGGCAGTTCCTGCGCCTGTATTTGATGAAACCGATTAATGTTACCCATCTCGAAGGTACGGTGCGCTAATTTATTCACCATCCAACATCCCCACCCTCAAGGGTGGGGCTACAGGAACGAAGCCCGCCTGCGCGGGCATGCGAAATTAGTGACGATTCTGAGTATAATCCTGGCAGCAGCCCCAGCTTGGTGTCAACCTCAGCCTCCGTCTAAGTTAGACTTAAGTCCAGAAATAATCGAGTCCAGTCCGGTTTTACAGCGTTGGCAGCGTCAGGTACCTTCTGTCTGGTCGGACATTAAACATGACCCCAGTTTTCCCACGCGCCTGCGCCTGGGTTATTCTCTGTTTCCCGACTCTGATGCTGCTGCGGGATTGTATTTCGGTCTGGAGGATCTGTTTATCGGACCCACTGGGTTAACTATCAGTGCAGATTATTATGGCACGGGCGATCGCACTGGTTACGGTGGGGAGTTACGTTACTACCTGCGTCCTTTAGGGAGTTACATCAATATCGCACCCGTAGTAGGATATCGCTATCTGGAAACTGATGGTGATGTCAGGGATGGCATTAATATCGGTTTGCGTTTATTGTTAGTGCCCTCTCGGGGTGGCGGTGCGGATATTGCTTTAACTCAGAGTTTTGTCTCTCTCGGTAGCGGTGCCGAGGTGGGACTTGCTACATTGTCTTTTGGCTATGCCATTACCCCCCATTTGCGCTTATCTACAGATATCCAGCAGCAAAATTCCCGGTCCCACAAAGAGAGTCGCTTCGGCATACTTTTGGAGTGGATCCCTTAATTGAAAAATTGAGAATGGTTCATTGAGAATTGAAAACAGCTAGAGAGTCGGAAAGCGTAAAACCATACCCTCGTCACCCTCGTAATTGTCAATTCGCAATTGTCAATTCGCAATTGTCCATTCGCAATTGTCAATTTGCAATTGTCCATTCGCAATTAGCGATCGCCTATGGCCAGTACAATCTAACATGCTGCGGATCGTTTTAGCGATCGCGCCTGCGAGGGGAGGGGGGACGGCGTTACCGAGCTGTCGGGCGATCGCGGTTTTGCTGCCCATAAACCGAAAGTCATCTGGGAACCCCATCAATCTTGCCGCCTCCCGGTGGGTAATAGGTCGATGTTTTTCGGGATGGAGATAGCGTCCTTTTTCCGGTTTAAAGAATTCAGTTCTAATAGTTACTGAAGGTCTATCCCACCATAAGCGACCGAAGAGATCTGTACCCTGATAAGTTGGGTTCACCCAGCAAGGGGGACTCAACTCCGGGGCATTTTCGATCAGGTCAAAACGGTTGCCTCCTGGGGGCACGGCTTGGTAACGTGCTATACTTTTCTCCGTGGGCCTGCGTCCAAAATGTAAATCTAGAGGTGGGTCAACTGGGCGGATATTTGTTCCTTCTGGATCGGGTAAATCACCAATTGCGTCCCGTAAAGTCAGCCAATTATTCTCATGGGTAGGTTTGGGTGGGAATTTAGGCGATCGGATATTTGACTGCCAACCGATAATCACGGCCCGTTTGCGAGTTTGCGGTACGCCATAATTGGCAGAATTGAGTACCCCCGCCATGATGTTAAATCCTAAGGAAGCTGCACAATCAGTGATTTGCTTAAACTCATCCGATCGTAAAATATCTGGCACATTTTCGATCGCAAACACCAAGGCATCGGAATCTTTTACCACCTGCATGAATGGTTGCCAGAGGGTGCGACGGCGATCGCCTTCTCGCTTTCTGTTCAGTCTGCTGAAACCCTGACATGGTATCCCGCCAATAATTACATCTGCTTTCGGAATTTCTGGTTTTTTAGCTAGCCATGCTTCTAGATCGGCCAAGACCGCGTTTTTGCTATCAAGATTAGCCTTATAAGTTGCTATAGCAGACCGATTATTGTCTATAGCCAGGATACTCTGAAATCCGCCCCCAAATCGCCCATCTGTAAATCCTAGGGTCATCCCCCCTGCCCCTGAGAACAGGTCAATCAGCCGATATTTAATGGTTTCTGGTTCTATAAATATACTATAATCTAGTTGCAAATCTACTATGTTCATCGTTGCTTGTTAGTCGTTGATTGTTATGCAGAGCCTCGATCTGCCTGCGAACGCCATCATTATAATGTTATAACATCTAACAGAAGTTGGCAACCCCAATCAAACTTGAAATAGACAATGGTGAATAGACAATAGACATGAATCAACAAGTCTCAAGTCTCAAATTTTTCCAGCTTTGTGCCACAACGTTTGCAGAATTTCGCATCAGCATCATGAAAATACAAGCCGCAACCGGGACAAGGCATTTCTACGCGATCGGCAGTTTTGACTAATTGTTTAATCAAATCTCCTACCTGCCAGGGAATCAAGGCAATTCCTGTTAAAATCATAAATAATGTCATCCAGCGTCCCCCTTCTGATATGGGGGTGATATCACCAAATCCTACTGTTGTCATGGTCACGATCGAGAAATAAACGGCATCGAAGAATGTCCTAAATGCTTCCGCATTTACCGCATGTTCTACTTGATAAATCAACCCAGAGTAAATAAATATAATTGCAAATAAGGTAAAGAAAATCCGGGCCAAAATGACGCCATCTTCTTGATTGATGATGTCCAACCAAGTTTTGCTAGTAATAAACCGCATCATATGCAAGATCCGCAACCAGCGAAATACGAGGATAAAACTGACATCTATTACTCCCAAGAAAAAGGGTAGAATCACGACCAAATCAATTAAGGAATAGATTGAGAACAAATACTTTATTTTCTGTTCGGCACACCAGAGTCGGAGTAGATATTCGACTGAAAAGCAGATTAATATTAAAGTATCAATCGCCTTCAGGGTCAGCATCACTTTTGGTGGTATTGTGTAAGTTTCTACCACAAAAATTATTGAAGATAATAAAACTAATCCAGTAATTATCAAGTTTACGACTCTTCCAGCGGGTGTTTCTACTGCTAGGTAAAAAGCCACCCTTTCTCGCCGTGACATGGGTTGCGGAAGTCCTGTTTCAGGATGCATACATTTTAATCTGTCTCATTCAAGGTTATTAAGCTATAAAAAAATCCCAGCTGTTTGAGTCTGGGAGTTTGAGTATGGGATTTGTAACTCTAATCCACATGGTGCGAGCGTCTGGTTATTACTTCACCAGAGCCAGTTCTCGATCGGAAGTTTCTGTAGCTGGAGTTTCTTCCTTAACAGTTACCTCTGTCAGAACTGTCTCCACTACATACTCGGAAGCAGTTTCAGCATCTGCCTCGGGAACCTCAAGGATGTCGGTGGGATCCTGACGGCGGAGACTGGTGATGCCAACTGCACCCAAACCTGCAACGGCGGCAACTCCAGCAGCGGCGATCGCGGCCCATTTGGCAGACTTCCCTTTCTTCACAAAGAACGTGGATGCGGTTTGTTCATGGTGATGTTCGGGATGATTACTTAAAGGACATGCTCCCTCACAGGGGGGAGCGGTTTGCTGATACAAGATTACAGACATATAAAGCATATTCTAGAGCAAAATGCAAGTAGGGGAGGAATTTACTTGACAGCAAGTGAAAATTCGGCCATTACCACCGAAGCGATCGGAAGGCATAATCCCTTGCCACTGTCCGGTTTCCACCTGCACTGCTTGCAATTGAGTGCGACTGTCATAATAAATTGTATCCACAGCAGCGAAACCTTTGCCAGTAAAATCGTGGAAAGTCTGCTTGACATTTTAATTCCAGGCCAGCAGTCAAGCAGTTGCACACGACGCTATTCCTTAGAGGTTGTCCGAAAGTTTGGCGTGGGATACTACCGCCGCTTCTTGTCCCCCGTGAGGAAGATCCTAGAGTCCGCTGCATCCAGACTATCCAGTCGGGAGTAAATCGGTTGGGCGCTGAGTTCCCGGGCCCGGGCGCTTCGATCCGGAGCGCAGCGTTCATCCAGATGGGTATTGAAGACTGTGATGTTTTGCCCAGCGGCAGTTGTCAATATACCCCAGCTGACCTGTTTGTAGTAAGCACTTTAGTGCTTGCAGGCTGTACTCGTTGTTGGTGATAGAAGATGGCACAATATTCTCCCGGTGTCTCCCTTTTGTGCGATTACGATGTCCTCCCTAAGGGAGATACCTCGCCCCAGGAGATACCGATACCGTTTCCCAGGCGATCGCCCCCGACACTGATGCGCGTAGTGACAACTATTGCTCGCGACCGTGACCAGTTTCTCCAGGAGCATCAGACCACTGACCACTGACCACTGACCACTGACCACCATCATCCCCCGTGCAACGCCGCTAATTGTTAATTGACAGACAATCATTACCTTTACTACTTTCTGACAAACAAAGCGCGATAAACAGGTTTGCTACCTGCCAGAATAGCAATTTCCCGTTCCGTGGGGACTGGTAGAGGGTTTTCTGCTAGCCAGTTGTGCATCCCATTTTCCTCAAGGTTCGTGATATAGCCCGCGCAGGCGGGCTTCGTTCCTGTAGCCCCACCCTTTAGGGTGGGGGCGGGGGTGGGCGAGGAGGTAACTTGAGTGAAAGCAGGATGTTCGGAAAAGCGATCGCGCATTAGCCTGGCCACCGACTCCAGATCTGACTGAAGGAAGACATCTCCTCCAATAGGGAGGTGTTGGGCCAAGTCAGCTACCAACTGTGGCTGTACCATCCGGCGTTTCCTGTGCCGATTTTTGAACCAGGGGTCGGGAAATTGGATCGTCACCCGCTGTAAGGCCCCAGCTCGAAAAGATCTTAGCAGTGGCTGCAACTCGTTATTGACATTGATAAAGAGATAATGGAGATTGGTTAAACCTAACTGCGATCGCAACTCATTTGCTTCCGAGACCAGCGGTTCGCGAATTTCTAAGCCCAGAAAGTTCCAATCCGGTTGCAGCTGAGCCATCTTCAGTAAAAACCGCCCCCTAGCGCAGCCAATATCTAAAAGTAGGGGTTGATGGCGTGAGGCATAAACCTGACGCCAATCGGGAGGACGGACTGGCATCTGATATTTGTGGCTGAGTGGGTTGACATGTTGGCGGACTCGCACTCGTACCAAAGTTCATCCCTCCATAATTTAATTTTTCCTTTAAAATCGAAGTATGAGTGCCTTGTTTACTGTCAGCATCAAGGGAATTGGCATATGAGACTAAATTTTCGCTTTGCTATTGTCAGCGATCTACATATCGCACTCCCCCATACTATCTGGGACAATCCTAACCGGTTTCATCTAGTGGAGGTGTCTATCCCAGTCTTAGAGATCATCTTAGAACATCTGGAACAGCTGGATCTAGATGTTCTGCTGTTACCGGGAGACTTAACCCAGCATGGGGAACCAGAAAACCATGCGTGGTTACAACAGCGCTTAGCCCAGCTGCCTTATCCAGTCTACGTTGTCCCTGGCAATCATGATGTCCCAGTGCCCCAGTCTAACGGACATTCGATCGGGCTTAATAATTTTTCCCATTATTACGGTAAATGCGGCTATGAAAACTCCGATCGCCTTTATTACACCTGTGAAATACTGCCCGGAGTGCGGCTAATTGGGCTCAATTCTAACATGTTTGACGCCGAGGGTAAGCAGTTAGGATGTATGGATGAGGCCCAGTTGACTTGGTTGGAGGGGGTTTTGGTATCAGCTAGAGAAGAATTGGTAATGGTGATGATACATCATAATGTCATGGATCATTTGCCTCATCAATCTAGCCATCAGCTGGGGCGTCGCTATATGTTGGATAATGGGCCCGTACTATTGCAGCTACTGCGAGATGCTGGGGTGCAGCTAATATTTACAGGACATTTGCACGTTCAGGATATTGCCTGCGATCGGGGCATCTAAGTAGTCAGACAAAATTAATTACATATTTTTCTCCAAAATTTTTTATGATTGTTTCAACGGAATCAACTAAGTTTTTCCAGCAAGAATAAGCATCGATTTCAATCCATTCGTATTTAATAAACCGCCACAAGATTTCAATCAAATTCAAATGAGGTGAATAAGTGGGGAGATGGAATATAGTAATATTGCGTTCTTTCCATTCTTCAATCTTATCTTGAATAGCATCACTAGTATGGACAGATGCTTGGTCTACTACAATTACTGTTTGCTTTTCCATTCTCGTGGGAAAAAATGCATCGATACAAGCTATGACTACATCTGAATTAATATTTTGAGTAGATACATACGCTTCTAAATGATTGTGGCGATTCATTATTCCTAATACATTTAATCTGCGGCTACTCCGACTAGGTACTTCTATATATTCCCCAATATTTTGCCATCCATAAGGGACACAAGGGATTAAATAAAACCCACTTTCATCTAAATAATACAAATTAATTTCCCCCAAATTGTCTAACAGTTTCAGTTGTTCAAGTTGTGCTTTTTTTTCCTCATACTCTTGAGCTGGGGGGCTGACAGCTACCCCTTTACGCATCCGATGCCAACTCATATTCATTGTTTTCAATATTCTCTGAACAGTTTTAACACTTGTTTCAATTCCCCATTCTTCTTTGATTTTAGCCACCACTTTTTTTAATTGCCTCGGTTCTTCTTCAGTCCAGGCTTTAATTTTTTCTTTTTGTTCGAGACTAAAGGTTTGCTTACGACCTCTTCCAGACTTATTATATAGTCCGACCATTCCCTCGGAATCCCAATTTTTAATCCAATTGTAGATAGTTCTATAACTAACATCAAAGATTTCCATAAGTTCTTTAACTTTTTTATGTTCTCGATCTCGCAAAAGTAAACAATGTGCTCTTTGACGAACTTGATGATGGCGACTTTGATGATAAATTCGTAAGAGCAATTTTGCAGAAAGCTCATTTATTTCGCGCATTAAAATCCTTCTTAATTTCTCCTAATTTATCGTCATATTATGTCAAATATATCTGGCCGGGGATGAGCATGAAAACCGACTCCCCGTTAGTTTGACAAAAATCTGCTACATGTACGAGTAGCTATATCTAGTATAACAAGTTTTCTCGATTTTGTGCAATTAATTTTGTCCAACTACTTATGAGATTACCACAGGTTCTCTGGTTAGCTATCCTCATCCCTACCGCATCTTGCATTTCCAGATGGATGACCGAGGTAGAAAGCAGTTGCGCGTGGAGTCACATCGGATAGAAGCAGTACCCGGTTGGCCAACCCTGGCCCAAATCTCGCGAGAATGGCTCGGCGATCGCTCCCATCCCTTCCTGCTGAAACTGCTGACCCAGCCACCTTCTAGTTTACCACTCCAGCAGGCTAAGGAGTTAGTTAGCAGCCTGCGCTATTTCTGGGCCGATATTGCCAATGGCGACGCCATGTTTAACTTCCCCCACTTCCCCCCAGCTACCCGCGCCTACTTCGAGAGTTTTAGCGCCATGGGCCCGGATGGCACTCCCCAGGCGATCGACAATTATGCAACACTCGTACTCTAGACTGTGGTCAGTGGTCAGTGGTCAATAACAACCCACAACTAACAACTAACAACTTTTGGCAGACTCTATTTTTCGCGCAGCGTTCGCCGGAAAATCATCAATATTACGATCCTAAATTTACCAGTGTGAGGAGCGACTGGCGCGCTCTGTGCTATAGTGGGAAAGATCGATAGCCCCCTCGATCTGGCCTAAGGCCGATCGGGCCGCAATAATCTTTTTGTCAGCTTGACATTACTCGGCTAAAGCTGGCATAATAATAATCAAGCTTTACCCGCTCCGCTCTTTGGTCAATTATACGATCGCTAACATGTCCCATTTGAGCATACCACAATTGAGAGGTTTAGCGACCTGGAGTTTTGGGATGGCGATGACACAGTCTGCAAGCGTGGATATGATTTCAGAATTTATTGCACAAATTAACTGTGAAAAAACTTGCTACAGTTCGCCAAAGATTATGCATAGTGGTATCAAAACTCAAAAGTAAAAAAAGGGAACATGCATAACGGAAATAGATGTAACTACTTGTGAAAGTACCCTTACTAAAATGGGTATTAAGTTTGTGGCCACAAGATTGTCATTACTTACCTTTAGCTAGAGATGCTACCACCTTAGCTGTGGCCATATCAAATACTTCTTAAATGTAAAAAACCTATCCCTGCGAGCCCCCGCGGGGGGTTGCGCCTGAGAAGTCGCAGAAACCCGGTTATGAGTCTGTCTGACCATTCTCTACTCTATCAACTAATGCATGACCATGCCACCGTCAATGCCATTATCTTAGCAGCTGGACAGTGCGAAGTTCTTTGGAAACTGCTTGCCATAAGCGGGTCCGGCAATGGTTTCGGCGGTTAGACTAGGTTGTATTCTGTGAGAACTTCGCACTCTCCAGTTAGCAGGATTAGAACACTTCCAGATCGAAGAGGATAAAACTGCCATTCAACTCATCTGGTGTCCTCCGGTTAACCATGCCTAAGATCAGATTAGAGTCGCCAATCTTGACGATCGTATTGGTGCCCAAGGACTCCAGCATCAGGTTGTCTGCTGTTAAGCCGCCTGTCAGCCCGATCGCATCTTGACCGGGGTCGAAGTCCACGAGAACATCAGCTTCAATTCTGTTAACCACTGCTGTCTCAGCGTCCAGGACGAAAACATCACTGCCCGGACCGCCCAGGAGAATATCTCGACCAGATTCCCCACTTATCGTATCGTCTCCTGCGCCTCCTTGGATAAAATCGGAACCTCGACCCCCAAAGATCATGTCATTTCCCATACCACCAGTCAGGTTGTCGGTACCGGGACCAGCAAATATAATATCATCTCCCGACATGCTATCGATCGTATCGTCCCCGCCGAAGGAGATAATTATATCCGCAGTCTGAGTGCCTATCAGGCGATCGTCGGCTGAGTTACCCCGGATCAGATTTACTTCCTGGGGTGGCCTTATCCCTGCTGTTACTGTCACCCTGACTGTGGCAATGTCAGTATTTCCCTCCCCGTCAGTAACAGTATACTCGAAGCTATCCATCCCCGTAAACTCTGGGTCCGGAGAGTACAGCAAATTCCCACGATCGTCAAAGGCGATCGCGCCCCCGTTGGCTGTGGTGCTGTCAAAGTCGGCAATCTCCAGAGGGTCATCCAGAGGATCCGAATCATTGGACAGGACATCAATAGCAACGGGAGTGGCTTGGGGAGTGACAATGCGATCGTCCGATGCGACTGGCCGAGTAATTTCTGCTGCCAAAACCTCTGCATAAATCTCATGACCATTGGTCGTGGGATGGACAGCATCCCAGAAGAAAAACTCCTCTACATTTGCCGTTTCGTCTAGAATCATCCCACCGCTCACAAACGGGTCGGTGATGTTAGAAAACCCAAACTCCTGGGGATTGGATGCCACCTCCTCACTGATGGCAAATAAATCCGCCAAGATCACATCAACATCTTCTAGTTCCTCTTCTAGACTCGTCAGGGTTTCTGATAACTCGGCATTGAATGCTACGGTGATATCAGCAAGCACCTCCACATCACCAGAGGCTATCGCCAAAGGTACTCTGTATATAGGAGGCAAAAAAGGCACCACGATCTTTTCCGCACCCAAATCAGCCAAAGTCGTCACAGCAGTAGCAATATTCCTCACCGAGTTTGTCACCGCCGCCTCTGGATCTGCGGGTACTTCAGCGCCTCCGATTGGAAGGAAATCATTGCCGCCAGCCCAAACCACGTATAATGCTTCAGGATCCGCGCCAACTGCATCAATAGCTTCAGCAAAGCTATCAATTTGGTCGAGTAATCCGGGCAATTCTAAGCCCAAATCGGGGTTATCGTTGATATTATCCCATCCCGTTTTCGCCCCGCCCCAGGCAAAGTTCGTATCCTGGCTCAAGCTTAAATCCAACTGCTCTGCCAGAATTTCTACTGCCACCGGTCCGTTCGAGAACCGCCCATCGAAGTAGGGAGGACTAGGAGGAAATGGATTTCCGAGGGCGCTAGTCAAGTTGAACACATTACCAGTGTCAGATAAGCTGTCCCCAAACACGAACAAGGTCCGTGGCGGAACTTGCCTTACTGCTATAGTCTCGATCGCTGTCTCTATTTCCATCTATATCACTTGCTTGTCAATCACAAAGTCTACTCCGCGAGGTCAGGACTTGCGCTTTTCGCACCCCAGTCATGAATTGGCTTAAACCCTTTCCCTGTCTGTGATTTTGGCCAAAATACTCCCCTGGCAAGCAAAAAGCTCAATTCCTTCCCGTGTCGAGTATAATTAACTTTAGCAGGTTCTGTCCATCTCTAAGATTTGAATATACGGTATTTCTACCGTACCGGTTGTGGCGTAGCAGTGGGCAGCACGCTACCGCCCTCTGCGGTAAATTATTTTCAAGGGATCTGTTCGCGAGTCACAGTACTACTTATCTTCTCCTTCCCAGGGGCAGGCGCGATCGCCTCCCAGCCCCAATTCATAATTAAACATGTGTTTGGCCTCGCTATTGAGGTTTAAAACCTCAATATTCATGTTAAAATCTGGCGGTTGAGGTCTGAAACCTCAATATTCATGTTCAAGACCTGGCGGTTGAGGTTTTAAACCTCAATATTCATGTTAAATTGCTCATGTTTTAGCCAAAAAACCTAAAAACTTATGGGTTATTGCTCGCCTTTGATCCCAAAAGGCTGACAACTCACCGGTGACTATTGTCAGAGGCTAAAATAGCGTGTTTTAAGTAGTATTGTCAATCACTTGGCAGCAGCGCTAGGGTGCGGCAATACCCCCCATTAACTTCCAATGGTCAATATGCGGCGAATTTCGTCAGTTTTGAAGCCGATCGCCATTGGCCGACGTACTCCTGGCAGGACTGCCACGTCATAGAGTTCTGCTACTAGACCTTCTATCCGGCCAAAAGGACGGCGCCGCACGCGCACCCTTCGCTGCGCGATCGGCCCTGGCGGATTACATCGTAGCGCACGTAATACTAAGATTTAGTGTTATATGTAATCATTGGTAGTACCGAGCTGGGCGGGAGGCGACCTGGCAGGTTACAGCATAGCGCACGTAATACTAAGATTAAGTGTTATATGTAATCATTAGTAGTACAAATCCGGGCGGGAGCAGCTTATCAACTGGTAAAATAGTCATATATAACCTTTTATAACCAATTGGTTTTGACTACACCCCCCCGCAATGACAACCTATATCCGAAACCTTGAAGTATTGGGAGTTACCCGGTTTCTTCTGGGGTCTGACCAATCAACAAATGCATGACCACACCCCCGTGACAACCCCTACCCTACCTCTAGCCCAAGACCCCGATCGCCTGTCAAGGCGCCTCCAGGAAATTCCCCAAGAACCAGGAGTATATTTGATGAAAGATACTCCCGATCGCTCGCTGAGTGCCGTGTGCGCGCAGCGCAATCGCCTGCTGTACATCGGCAAGTCCAAGAAGCTGCGATCGCGGGTCCGTTCCTATTTCCGGGAGGAACAAAAACACAGCCCCCGCATTCAGCTAATGGTGCGCCAGGTGAGTGAGATAGAATTCATCGTCACGGACACGGAAGCGGAAGCATTAGCATTAGAAGCAAATCTGGTCAAGCAGCACCAACCTCACTTTAACGTATTGCTGAAGGATGACAAGAAATATCCCTACCTATGCATTACTTGGTCAGAAGATTATCCCCGCATCTTTATTACCCGCAAACGCCCCATGGGTAACCGGAAAGATAAATACTACGGTCCTTATGTGGATGTGAAGCTATTACGGAATACCTTAGATATAGTCAAGGGCATTTTCCCTCAGCGCCAACGTCCCCAACCCCTGTTTAAGGACCGGACTTGCTTGAATTACGATCTGGGCAAATGTCCGGGAGTCTGTCAGCAGCTAATTGCTCCGGAAACATATCGCCAAACTATGCAAAAAATCGCGATGGTGTTTCAGGGCAGGACTGGAGAATTGGTGGATATGCTGACCGCACAGATGCAGCAAGCAGCAGCAGATTTGCGCTTTGAAACTGCTGCTAAACTGCGGGACAAAATTGCCGGGATTAAATCCCTGAACGCCGACCAGAAGGTATCCCTACCAGATGATACCATATCCAGAGATGCGATCGCCCTCGCGGCCAAGGACAAACATTGCTGCATTCAGCTATTTCCAATGCGTGGGGGGAAACTGGTAGGCAGGTTAGGATTTAATGCTGACCCTCAGTCTGGCACAGTCGGGGAAATTTTACAACGGGTATTAGAAGAACATTATCAAAATGCCGACTCCGTGGAAATTCCGGCCGAGATATTGGTGCAGCAGGAATTACCCGATGCCGAAATGTTAGCAGACTATTTGAGCGCCAGAAAAGGTTGCAAAGTCAGCATCATCGTGCCCCAGCGGCAAAGCAAAGCAGAACTGATAGAAATGGTAGCACGGAATGCGCAATATGAATTGGAACGGATGGCAAAGGAAGGTGAACGAAACCTGCAAGCATTGCAAGACTTAGCTAACATATTAGACTTGCCAGCATTGCCCGATCGCCTAGAAGGTTACGACATCTCCCACATCCAAGGTGCGCATGCCGTCGCCTCTCAAGTTGTGTTTATTGACGGATTGCCCGCCAAGCAGCATTACCGTCATTATAAGATCGAGAATCCCGAAGTCAAACCAGGCCATTCCGACGACTTTGCCAGTCTCGCCGAAGTCATCAGACGCCGCTTCCGCAAGTTTGTCGAAGACCCAAAGTTGCAGCGCCATGGCAATCCCGACTTTCCCGATCTAGTTATAATAGATGGTGGGAAAGGACAACTCTCAGCCGTAGTATCAGTATTACAAACAATTAACTTAATGGCAGAATTGCCTGTTATCAGTTTAGCGAAACAGCGAGAAGAAATATTCCGGCCCGGAGAATCTGCACCATTAGCGACAGCTCCAGAACAACCGGGAGTACAATTGTTAAGGCGACTGCGGGATGAAGCTCACCGGTTTGCTGTCAGCTTTCACCGACAGCAACGAAGTGAGATAATGAAGCGATCGCACTTAGATGAGATTCCCGGATTAGGGTTTGGGAGACAAAAACAACTACTAGGACATTTTCGGTCAATTGACTATATCCGCGCGGCCACGCCCCAACAGTTGGCAGAAGTTAACGGCATTGGACCCCATTTAGCCCAGTCAATCTACAATTACTTCCATCCGGAAGCGGAATAGATGCTATAATAGGCTAGTGTTAGCGATCTCTGATCGGTTACCAGTACCAGTCCGATACCAGTGCTATGGGGTGTGGTCAAAACCAGTTGGTAAGTCGCGCGTTCCCAGGCAGAGCCGTGGGAACGAGGGTAAAATTATGACGATTTCACTCTTTCACGTTCCATTATAACTCAATGCCAGGGATTTTGGAACAGAATTTTTTCTGAATTTTTTCTGAGTATTTATACTCGGAGTCGTTCTTGGCTATGTAATACATTTGTCGCATTATGTATTACGTCGTAGATTACAATTTGTCGTGCGGAATGTGGGTTATAAGCGGCTACCCTTTGGCTTTTTTGTATTATTCCTGATTACAGGTAACAATAAAACCAGGTATTACGCGCCTACTATGTAATCTCCCGGCGTCGATCCCGCAGGGTAGCCTGTGCGCGCAGCGCAATCCTTTTGGCCAGGATATCATGACCACACCCGTGCTATGAGATCAGTTCTTGATGTGTACGGCGAGACCTGCTAGTCAAAAGTTGGCTAAATTGTCAGTGATAAAACAAGACAAATGAACAACTCTTAGTATCTACGGAAAATCCCTCTGAGCTCCTCTCCGCACTCTGCCTTTCTCGATCTATGGCCCTCATCATTTTATCTAAAATTGGACTCTCGAGGCGCTAAAGCGCCCCGGAAACACTCTTCGTGCTTACTACGAACGTAATTATTGGCTTAAGTAACGCCATCTATCAGTTGTTGGTAGTTTTCTACCCTAGCATCTATGGTGTTTGGTTTTAAGGGCATTTTAGGTATCTCCTTATGGATGGCGATCGCCCTCGTGAACATACTGGGGTCCAGGGCTTCTGTAGGCGCTAAAATTACTACTTGTGACCCACTACCTTCTGGAGATTTCTTGCGATTAGCTGTTCCCCGCCAAAGCGCCACTGTTAGGAAAATCGAGCTCCGGATTTCTTGATCGCGAGTTCCTTCTTGGCAGCCGTGGGATGGCAGCTAGAGATGAGGGGGTGATGACATCGCCAGTTTGGAAGATGCAGGTGGGAAAGACAAATTGGGGGTTGAGGCTGCTTCTGTCCGTGACTAAACCGGGACTGTGCATTGGCCCGTGGAAGATTCGGTCGTAACGCACCCGTGCCGTGCCAGAAACCCTGTGCTTCTCTACTCCGATTTTTCTGAGGTTTATAGTGCGGAGCACTACAAACCTCATTAGGGAGAACGTTACCGTAACTAAACAAAATCAGTCTCATCAATTTGCTCAGGAGCAATTCCCGGCAAAATTCCCAACATTTCCCCCGCAAAAGCACTGAGCTTTCTATCCCTCATGATTCGCTCAGAGTCGTCGATCTTAATGGAAGTCGAACTGCCCATCTTAACAATTTCTAAATCATCAAAATCCAAATAATAGTCTAACTTGATAGAGTCCGTGCCATTCTCAAAGTCGCCGATGGTCTTCTGGCCAAGTTACTCGTTATCTTGGATCTCGCCAGCTCTTATGGCCAGCAATCAAGATATTTTATCCGCTGACGGAATCTTAACACATGAAACTCAGGTCCAGAATGTAGACTGGTACTGACCCTCAATTTTTGTTAATAATCATTAAAAACTAATTACATTTTGACATTTTTCTGGTATGCCAGAGCCTCTAGATTTTCGTTCCCAGGCTCAGCCTGGGAACGAGGGGATCCCAACTACTTGTCGTTTTCTTGTATTTCTAGGTCAAACACCTGGCAAAATACCTTTTGCACCTTGGTTCCAGAATCAATTGATTCCAAAGGATCTTTGCGCAGTCGGTGGCGCAAGCAGAGAGTTACCACGCGCCCGATATCATCAACTGTAACTTCTGTGCGTCCTTCAAAAGCTGCCAAAGCCTTGGCCGCACGATTAGTGACAATATCGCCTCGCAAACCATCCACATCCAGTTGAGAGCAAACTTGGGAGATTTGCACCCGCAAGTCGTAATCTATCTCAACGGACCGCAACTGTTTCCGAGCAGTTACCAATTGATTTTGCAGTTCTGCTTGGGTGTCGCGGTGTTTTTCCATAAATTCCGGGGGATTTTGGTCAAAAGCCGATCGTTGTTCGACAATTTGCACTCGTAAAGCAGGATCTTTGACAGTCCGGATCTCCGCGTGCATGCCAAAGCGATCGAGCAATTGAGGGCGCAGTTCTCCTTCTTCGGGATTACCAGAACCCACCAGCACGAAACTGGCCGGGTGACGCACGGAAATTCCCTCCCGTTCGACAGTATTCCAACCACTAGCGGCGGAGTCTAGTAGCACGTCAACTAAATGATCGTCCAGGAGGTTGACCTCATCCACGTAAAGAATACCGCGATTTGCTTTGGCCAGCAGTCCCGGTTCAAAAGCCTTGACGCCCTCCGAAAGAGCCTTTTCAATATCGATCGTACCGCAGACTCTATCCTCTGTCGCCCCGAGAGGCAAGTCTACCATCATCACCTTTTTACGGACCACGGGAATTTCTTCATGTTGTTCTATCCGCTGCTTGACTTCATCAGACATCAGTTCCGGGTCCGCCGGATGGCTGTTGAAGGGGTCATCGGCGACCACTTCTATTTCTGGCAACAGGTCTGCGAGGGCCCGGATGGTAGTAGACTTGCCAGTACCCCGATCGCCCATAATCATCACCCCTCCGATCTTGGGGTCAATCACGTTCAACAGCAGCGCCAGTTTCATATCTTCTTGCCCCACTATAGCAGTGAAGGGAAAAACCGCACGGCGCGTAGCATAATTTACAGTAGGACTAGCTAGGGTTCCTACCGTCGCGGACTTCAAATCAGCAATCAGGCTCACCACAAAATTACCTATGTTAGTTGTCAGTTGTCAGTTGTCGGTTGTTATTTATCAGTATAATCACGATGTTTTGGATACCGATTAGCCCGCCTGCGCGGGCTTTGTTCGTGTAGCCCCACCCTAAAGGGTGGGGTGGGGGTGGGGGCCATTAGCCAATCATCAATGATATCAGGTGAGGGGACGATATCGCAGATGTGGAAGTTTTTTGGAGGCTGGCGATATTTTTTTCAGGTCTTGCAGCACTTCTGTGGCGGACTGATATCTGTCAGAAAAGTGGTAGGAGACCATTTTATCTAGAACCGCTGCTAATTGGGGCCCCACTCCGGCGAGATGACGCCATACCACCGTTCCCGTATTCGAGTCTTGGCGTAACTGGGTCGGGTTTAAGCCTGTCAGAGCTTGAATGCCAATCATTCCTAAAGAGTATAGATCGCTGTTGAGCCTGGGTTGACCTGCCAATTGCTCGGGAGCTGCATAACCATTAGTGCCGATCGCCACGGTATATTTCTCGGAAGTTGACTCCAACTGGGGATGCATAAGTTTTACCGCCCCAAAGTCAATTAAGCACAAGCGACCATCTGCTTGGCGTCTGATAATGTTGTTCGGTTTAATATCCCGATGAATGACATTATGAGAGTGGATAAAAGCAATAATTTCCAGCAATTGAGCGAACCAATCAATTACTTGCTTTTCCGGTATCTGCTTTTCTGGTGGCATTTCATTGCTGAGATGATTTCCACAGATAAACTCTTCTACCAAATAGAATTCTTTATTTTCTTCAAAATATGCTAATAACTGAGGAATCCGATCGTGTCTGCCCAATACGTCTAATATTTCGGCTTCCGTATGGAAGAGGCGTCTGGCTACCTGCAAAAACTGACCATCGGATCTAGCGGGCATCAAGTGCTTGATTACACATTGCGGGTGATTAGGTCGCTGGGTATCTGCTGCCAGATAGGTGTGCGCAAAGCCACCGCAACCGAGAATTTCCAGGATTTGGTAGCGTCCTCTCAACAGCTTGTTGGGGGTGCCAATAGTAGGATATTCTAGGACTTCGGTGCTAGCCATTTCCAGGGGCAGTTCCGTAGCTTCATCTGCACTATCTAGCTGAGTCTTTTGTTTTAACAGGGTTTGCAGGAGTTCGATGCTTTGATTCTGTTCTTTGACCCGAAGGGCTATTTGTTGGCATTCTTGATGAGTGCGGCATAATTTGTAAACAAAGGTGCCGCCATTACTGAGGATCAAGGCCAGGGTGGGGGCCACGAGGGGAACCCAACCGCCACAGATAAACATCAACCAGCTGACACCCAATAAAATCCCAATTGCTACTACAGCTGCTAACAGTTGTCCCAGAGGATGTGCTATTTCCCAGGCGATCGCGCCCCCGACCAAAGACCAGACCCAAATCCAAAGCCATTCTGCCCAGTCTGGCCAAACCCAAAGCAGGGGGCGGCCATCGACAACCGCACTCAGGATTTGACTGACGATCTGGGCGTGAACCACTACCCCAGGCATGGTGTGGTTTTCCTGCTTGCCAGCGCTGTAGGGTGTATAAAAAGAATCTTTCGTGCTGGGGGCGATCGCGCCGATCAGGACAATGCGATCGCGCACCCAGTTGGGGTCAATTTGGTCATTGAGGACTGCCATCAGGGTGACTTGCTTTGTCATCTGACGGGGCGATCGGTAATTCAGCAGGATTTGGTAGCCGCCAGCGTCAACTCCCAGATAGCCTCCACTATGGCTGTCTAAGCGCGGTAGTCTAGTCTCACCGAGTATAATATCGCCATTTTCTTTCACGTGGGACTTAATTCCCAATGCATCCAGGTAACGCCATGCCAGTTGCAGGGCAAAAGAGATGCGGGTGTTACAAATCGAGTCAGGGTCCCCATCCCCCACCAGGAGGCTGCGGCGGATAATGCCATCTTCGTCGATCGCCAGATCGCTAAAGCCCAGATTACTTGCTGGCATACCTGGCGGGGGTCCGATGCCCAGATCGGCAGCACCTTCACCGAATTTGCAGATGGCAATAGTCTTCTCACTTGTCTGTAGATGTTCGAGTAAATCGGAACGTCCGGGTTCATGAGGGATATCTCGATATATATCCAAACCGATCGCCCGGGGTTGATACTTTTCCAATTGCTGCAATACCCGGTTTATGGTCGCGTCCGACAGCGGCCAGCGCTGTTGTGCCTTGATATCAGCTTCAGTGACCCCAACGATCAGCAGGCGATCGTCTGGGGCTTCGGACTGACGCAGCTGGATCAGTTTGTCGTAAGCGGCCAATTCTGGTGCTTCTAGGATCTTGAGTGCTCGGGAGGCCAGTAATAAACTGGTGACGACTACAGTAGCGATAATTGCTGGCTTACCTCTGACCTGCCATAGCTTCCTACCTCCAAAAGAGGCGAAAGACAAGGTTGAACTGATATAAGATGACAATTTATGATACACAGCCATTTCCTTCACCTCTGCGCTAGAAGATCGCGATCGTAATCACCACACCCCGATGGCATTCTAATCCGTACCAAACCGGGACTGAAAAGTCTGGAAACCCAAGTCCTCGGGCTCTAACCAATTCCTGCTCTATTTTGTCACGCCGATGGGATGAGACTGGCTAACCAGTTGAGCAAAATCAAGCATTGTTTTGTCATAATCTTCACCAGCAAGGCTATGCAGGTTGTTATGACCTGCACCCAAAACCTGTAGAAAGCGTTTGGGTTCTCCAGCAGCTGCATAGAGTTTCTGTCCGTGGGCAAAGGGGATAGTTCGGTCAGCTGTGCCGTGAATTACCAGAACTGGACAACGAACATTTTTAATCTTGCCAAGATTGTCAAATTTGTCAAAGGGGACAATGGGAATGCGGGTTCTGACTCTAAATGTGGTGATGAAGGTGCTTTCTACCACTAAACCAGCAACTGGTTGACGCCCTGCTAAGTCAACGGCCGGACCTCCACCTAAAGAACGTCCATAGGCGATAATCTGACTAGGAGGAATCCCCAAGCTTTGGGTCAGATAGTTGTAAGCCGCATTAACATCTGCATAAGTGTTGCGTTCGGAGGGTTTTCCCTGGCTAGTACCATAACCCCTGTAGTCGTAGGCGAAGACAGCAAAGCCCAAAGATTGCAAATTTCGCAAGGTGGGATCTATGTCTCCCAAGTCTTCCCCGTTCCCGTGGCTGTAGAGAATGGTGTAGGTCGCAGCAGGGTTGGGCAGGTGAATGGCTGAGATTTGCAGGTCAGGGCCTGATTTGAGTTTGATAATCTTATCTGTGTCCCGATAGCTGGATGGATGGGGTTGAAAAATCATCCGATCGGACCAGAAGATGCCATACAAGCAGATCGTGCCATAGATTAGAGCAGCTAAACGCAGCAGGCGCATCCAGAAAAAATCACCCACTACCAGGTTATAAAGGGTTTGCTTGTCCATAAGTTCAATATGATAGCTATCGAATATGATAACTCAAGTTACGACCTACACAAAAACAATGAAGCTCTCCCCTGCCGTTTGACAGTGTCAATATAGACTATATTCTTCATTTTAGGCTCTAGTTTTCTCAAATACTCCATCCTAGGGTTTATTTTTTTATAGGTAGCAACTTGGGCTATGATATAACAGTTAACTATCAACTGAGAATAAAGGACTTTTGACCGATGACAAGTAATCTTCCCATTCCCGTAGTTGTTAATGGTGCTGCTGGCAAAATGGGACGCGAGGTGATTAAGGCGGTGACGCAAGCAGAGGATATGACCCTGCTGGGCGCTGTTGACTACAACAGAGAATATAATGGCCAGGATGTTGGGGAAGTGGCGGGATGCGGTGTTGTGGAAGTGCCGATCCTCAATCAGTTAGAGTCAGTTTTGGCCTTGGCGGCACAGGAAAAACAGTTGGGGGTGATGGTGGACTTTACCCATCCTGACTCAGTTTATGACAATGTCCGATCGGCGATCGCCTATGGCATTCGGCCTGTGGTCGGGACTACGGGTTTGAGTCCCGCACAAATTGCCGAGTTAGCTGAATTTGCCGATAAAGCTAGTACGGGATGTTTAATTATCCCCAATTTTTCCATTGGCATGGTGTTGTTGCAGCAAGCGGCCCTGCAAGCATCTAAATATTTCGATCACGTGGAAATCATCGAACTGCACCACAATCAAAAAGCGGACGCCCCCAGCGGTACCGCCGTTAAGACTGCTCAGATGCTAGCAGAAATGGGCAAAACTTTCAACCCACCCTCGGTGACAGAAACGGAAAAGTTAGCTGGGGCCCGGGGGAGTTTGGCTGATGAAGGGATTCGCATTCATAGCGTCCGGTTACCGGGTTTGATTGCCCATCAGGAAGTTATTTTTGGTGCCCAGGGGCAAATATATACCTTGCGTCACGATACGAGCGATCGCTCTTGCTATATGCCGGGAGTGTTGCTCGCAATTCGTAAAATATTGCAGTTGAAGACATTGGTTTACGGTTTGGAGAAAATCCTGTAATTACTCTGGTGGGCGGCGGCCCACCAGGCGATCGCCTGGACGAAATAAATTACATCTGCTATAATCTAATCAGTAAACAACTAGACTGAACCATGACAATTATCCAAGCAAGTAAAATCACTCTGAACGAAGTAGAGCTGCTTTTCGGATTTCAAGAGCTATATGATGGTGAATTTGCACCATTTTTATCTCTGGAACCGGTAACGGAAGCGGAACAACAAGAACTTATCAAAATCCGGCATGACTTTCGTTTCTATCTGAAAGAAAAAGAAGCCTCAGAAGGACAAGTGAGGTTTATTGCCGTTGCCCCCTTATTACGACTAGCCGGCTTTTATCAATTCCCAATCCAGTTAAGGGTGGAACAAGGCATTGACAGGATTAACATCGAAGATGAAGATACTAGCATTACAGGTCGCTTTGATATTATTGCAGTCAACAAGGAGAAACAGACCGCAAATGATGTTAACTTTTGGGTTTTGGTAATTGAAACTAAACCCAGTTTAGCTGACTCTTGGGCAGGTTTACCTCAACTGCTCACTTACGCCTATAAAAGCCTCGATCGTCAAACCTCAACTTGGGGGCTGACGACCAACGGACGGAATTATCAGTTTGTGTATATCCAGCAGGGAAATCCCCCTACTTATATGCTGATGCCGGAATTGCAATTGATGAAATCTTCCTCGGCAATTCAGTTGCTACAAGTCCTGAAAGCTATCTGTCAGCTCTAGTCTGTGGGAGAAGTGCGAATCGTTTAGCGTCAAGGTCCAAAATGGAAAATGATGCGTCAAATGACTGTGTCACAAGCCTATTAACCGAGACCGCTAGCAGGACATCATTAGTCCTGACAACTTGCAGGGCTAACCGACCACCGGTGGTAACACTGGAAAGGACCGGTGAAACCCAGAGATGATGAAGGTGCAAGTCCTTCTCCCCAGGTGCAGGGGTAAAAGCATCACCCCTACGGTAGCGATGGCATCAATCCGTAAAGCGGGGTGAAAAGGCGTCAATGACTGGTAGCCTAAACCGGTCAACGTTGAGCAAGTGGCTATGAGGAGCATAAAGCGAAGTGTTGCAGCGTCGTCAACAGAAACCAGTGGAATAAGGCTTATACACTGGGCCCAAAAGGGCAAGGATAATGGTCGTTGGCAGATTTTTCACTGACCAACAAGCACTGACAATAAACCCGACGTATGGACACCTTCTAAGGTCACAAACAATCATCGGCAGGAACGAGATAAACCAGTTGATGTACTCTCGATTAGGTCGATAGTCGAGTAGCCACCGAAGGCGCAACATCTGCAACACATTAGCAGGTCACAACTGGGAAAGATTGAGAGGAGAAGCATGCCTATCTGTAATGGATAGGATAAGCTGACGCCCTCACGGTTAACCAAAATGTGGAGGTTAGTAGAATTTCATATGTCACGGTGTACGTCCGAAAGGAAAGTATATGACTGGAATGCGGTCCCCTGGCGAAAGCTAAAAAAGAACGTATTCAAGATTCAAAAGCGTATCTACAGAGCGGCTCAACGTGGAAACAAACAGCTAGTACGCAAGCTCCAAGGATTACTCACGAGGTCATGGTCCGCAAAGATGATTGCGGTGAGACAGGTAACCCAACAGAATCAGGGAAAGAAAACGGCAGGAGTAGATGGCGTGGTTGCGCTAAAGCCCTCCGAAAGACAGCCACTGGTGAGGCAGCTAAGAATCAATGACGGAAAAAAGGTCAAACCGACCCGCAGGGTATGGATACCTAAACCCGGCAAAGATGAAAAAAGGCCATTAGGGATACCCACGATTTATGACAGAGCCCTACAAGGATTAGTCAAGATAGCATTAGAGCCCGAATGGGAAGCGGTGTTTGAGGCGAACTCCTACGGGTTCAGACCAGGTAGAGGATGCCACGATGCTATAGAAGCAATATTCAAAAGCATCAGTCAAAAACCCAAATGGGTATTGGATGCGGATATTGCAAAATGCTTCGATAAAATTGACCACAACACACTACTCGAAAAACTGAATAACTCCACACCAATACGGAAGAAAATCCGTGAATGGCTAAAGGCCGGGGTGATGGACCGGCGCGAATACCAACCAACCTATGCAGGGACACCACAGGGTGGAGTAATATCCCCTCTGCTAGCAAATATAGCACTACATGGGATGGAAACAGAGGTAAGAAAAATCGTGCCCGGAAACGTAGTAAAGCAAAAAGAACTAGGAGTAGTGAGATACGCGGACGACTTTGTAATAATGCATAAAGACCGGAAGGTCATTGATGCGGCAAAAGAGGTCATCAGCAAGTGGTTAGGCAAAATAGGATTGGAACTGAGACCCGAAAAAACACGAATAGTCCACACACTTGAGGGGGATAAGCCAGGTTTTGATTTCCTTGGAATCAACATCCGCCAATACAAGGTAGGAAAATACCGAAGTGGAAAAACCGGGAAAGGATACAAAACCCTAATAAAGCCAAACGACAAATCCATAAAGGCCCACAAAGAAAAGTTGAAGACTGTGATAGACAATCATAAGGCTGCGCCACAGGCCGCACTGATAAGCAGACTGAACCCAATAATCCGGGGATGGTGCAACTATCACAGAACGGTGGTAAGCAAGGAGGTATTCGGAGAACTGGATAACTACCTGTGGGATATAATATGGAAATGGGGCAAAAGAAGGCATCCAAATAAGGCGGACACATGGGTAGCGAAGAAATACTGGAAAGCTGAAGGCAGCCGACAGTGGAACTTCATGGATAAAACGGGGATAAAACTACTCCTACACTCCGATACGGAAGTCATACGACACGTAAAAGTGAAAGGAGCAGCCAGCCCGATGGATGGAAATCTCGTGTACTGGAGCAAAAGATTACGCAAGAGCCCCCTAGTAAGCTCGAGAGTGATTAAGCTCATGAGCAAACAAAAAGGTAAATGCGAACACTGTGGAATGCTGTTTATAGAAGGAGACAAGTGGGAAGTTGACCACATCCTGCCGAAATCATTAGGCGGTAAGGACAGGTACGATAATCTACAACTGCTCCATGATTATTGCCATCATCAGAAAACGAGAATAGATGGCAGTACTGAGAGCCGCACCCGGAAACGGGATAGGAAGGCCGAGGAGCCGGATGAGGTGAAAATCTCACGTCCGGTTTTGAAGACGAGCAGGATTGGCGACAATCTTGCTTAGTTTAATAACCGCCGTTCCCTCATGTAGCCGCTTCATCGCCGGTTGCCCCGGAGCGTGGAGCAAATATTGAGCCCGCGCCGAGTATATGATTGTATGACCAACCACAAACCCTAGCTAAAGACGGCTCCTGCTGTTCAAAGCTACTTAGGTGGGTTAAGCTCGCCCGCAAGGGTAAACGTAAAGTCATTGCGATTTTTCGCAATGACTTCTAGGCTATTGTGCTATACCACATCAATTTGAGAAATGCTATATTAGCTCAGTCTCCCAATTTAATCTCAAAGGTCAGGATCTATTCCTAGTTCAATCAATTTGGCAGCGAGTCGATCGGCCCTTTCTTTTTCGTAGTTTGCTCGTTCTCGTTCTCGCACTCGCTCTCGTTCCGACTCACCAGGAGTGAGTAAATACTCTCCACCGGAAGGAACTAAAAATCGCAACCGACCATCTGGAAGCAGCTGCATCTTTAATCCTAGCACGGCTGAATCAAAAACAACTGTTCCATCAAAAAGGCGTGAGGGAATCATATCTTGATAGCGCGAGTCCACTAAACGCCGTCCTTTCAGCAGGGGGTTGAGATAATCTCCTGTGGGGTCATACTGAAAATACTCTTTAACCCCTATTAAAGAGTAAATTTCCGGTTTATCTTGTTCGTCCTCTTGCTGGGTTATACTAGAGGTCACCTCTAGAACCCAATCTGGTGTTTTGCCATTTTCTTCCCAGACTCTGTAAGTTTCCCGTTGACGTTTCTCTACCTCAAATACTACAAACACATCCGGACAGACAGCCGCCTCGGGAACCCCTTCCTCATAAGATACCCATAGATTCCCCGAAACGTAAACATCCGATCGGTGACGAAAATATTGTTGGAGGGCCTCAACGCCATAAACTAGATATTTGCGGGTCGCGTCACTTTCTGCCATCGGTTCCCCGTCTGGTTCGGGATAAGCGATCGGGTTTTTTTGAGGTGCAATGGTCATGGTTTTTGATTTCTTGTCGATTGCTACATCATTATCTTAGCTTATTTACTGCTATTCTAACTCAAGATCGATGGTGGGCGATGCCCACCATCGATCTGTTAAGCCAACTAGGAGTGAATCTGTAAATATTTTTGTCCACCGAGGTCGGCAACTTGGGTGACAATTAATTCTTAAGGTCAGGATCTATTCCTAGTTCGAGCAATCGGGCGGCCAGTCGATCGGCCCGTTCTTTTTCGCGATCGGCCCGTTCTCGTTCTTGTGCGGCCAGTTCTTTTTCGCGATCGGCCCGTTCTCGTTCTTGTGCGGCCAGTTCTTTTTCGCGATCGGCCCGTTTTCGTTCTTGTGCGACCAGTTCTTTTTCCCGCACTCGCTCTTGTTCCGACTCTTGAGGAGTTCGTAAATACTCTCCAGTTTCAGGATCGAAAAACCGCAACCGACCATCCGGAAGCAGCCGCATCTCCAATCCTAACACAACAGAAGAGAAAGCAGTCGTTCCATCTTCTGTGCGCGAGGGAGCGAGAACTTGATAGCGCGAGCCCACTAAACGCCGTCCTTTCAGCGGTGGGTTGAGATAATCTCCCGTCGGGTCATATTGGAAATATTCCGAGACCCCCATTTGAGCGTAAATGTCCGGTTTTTCTTGTTCTTCCTTACGGTAGGTCTTTTTAGAAGTCACTTCCAGAACCCAATCTGGTGTTTTGCCATTTTCTTCCCAGACTTTGTAACTTTGGCGCTCGCGGTTTTCTACCCCAAAGACTACAAATACATCGGGACAGACCGCCGCACTAGGAACGCCTTGGGTGTAAGATAGCCAGAGATTGCCCGTAACGTAAACATCCGGGCGGTGACGAAAATATTGTTGGAGGGCCTCAACGCCATAAACTAGATATTTACGGGCGGGATCGCTTTCTGCCATAGGTTCGCCGTCTGGTTCGGGATAAACAACAGAGGGGGTTTTAATAGCTGCAATAGTCATGGTTTTTGATTTCTTGCCGATTGCTACATCATTATCTTAACTTATTTACTGCTATTCTAACTCAAGAACGTGCCAATGTACCAATCTCCCTTTAAGGCCGAACGACGCGATCGCGTCGTTCGGCCACGACCCGTTACCCCCAACCCAGACAAACTCCTTGGTGCCTTTTGACTCCTAATACAGGAGCTACAAAATTACCCTTGACCAGTTATAACTGCAAGTTCTACGGAGGGTTCGATAGTAGCTAACTTGGCTCCGATGAGCTTTACTTCTTGTCCATTGCGCTGGATGAGACTCAAATGGTCGGTATCGAGAATATACTGCACATTATCTCAAATATATTCAGCTTCCTGACGCCATTCGGGTGTGGTCATAAGTAGTTGATAGCCAGGTGCATCTCAGATACATGTATATAGCCCCTGCACGCTCCAGGCCCCTTCCGCTGCGAGGAGGGGGCGTTACCCGGGGAGCTGGGGCTTTGTTCATGTAGCCGGCGTCTTCCGCGTACTCTTGTCCTGAAGGACGCGGTAGCGACCGAGACACCGCCGGGCCCTTTAGGGTTCGGGCGGCGAGGTCTCCTACCAACGGGTTTTGACCACACACACGCCATTCTTGTCCGAGGCGAATTGCTTGCATCTTGGGTAGGATCGTTTTGGAAGCTACCTGCAACATTTAACCACCAAGGGTTGTGCTGAGTAAGGGATAAGGAGAGGATCTGTTTCATTTGTGCCAGTTCGGCCTCTAAACTGGTGACTCGCGCTTCCAATCTTACAGAACGTTCGGCGATTTCTTGGGTGGTCATCATAGATTGACTCTCATGAACTATTTGATGATAATTTTAACGCGCGGTGTCTCCCAGAAGACACCGCAGCGCCACTTACAGGAAATTACCCCGGAACTCCTACCCGATAAACCCGATCGCACCCCCGAATTGTACTCCGCCGATGGGCGACCACTATCCGCGTCACCCCCAACCCTTCTAAACTCTCAGTCACCAACTCCTGAGTGCGATTATCCAAAGCTGAAGTCGCCTCATCGAAAATCATAATCTTCGGTCTGCGAACCAAGGCCCGAGCAATTAACAACCGCTGCCGCTGCCCCCCGGATAAGTTCCCCCCACCCTCAGAAATCACCGTGTGCATCCCCATGGGCATCTCGGAAATATCGGCAGCTAATTGGGCGATCGCCGCCGCCTCCCAAGCTTCATCAAGGGAAATAATTGCCCCCCCGGCAATAATCTCCCAAAGGGAACCCCCCATCAAGCGACTTTTCTGCAACACCACCCCCAACTGCCCGCGCACCGCTGCTAGATCCAAAGTCGCCAAATCTCGTCCGTCATACATTACGACCCCCGATGTTGGCTTTTCAAACCCCAGCAATAACCGCACGATGGTGGACTTACCGCTGCCACTGGGCCCGGTAATGCCGATAAATTCCCCCGGTGTAGCTTCCAAAGTCAACCCATCCAACACCAAAGGGCGATTGCGAACGGGCCCGTAGCGAAAGGAGACATTATCCAACTTCAGCGCCCCGGACAATTCTCCTGGGTCGGCCCCCTGGCGGCTTGTTTCCGGTACAGCGTGTAAAATCGGTTGGGTCCGTTCCCACAACACGGAAATCTGCAACAGATCGATGACAGTATTGCTGAAACTGGTGGTGCCGCCGATAAAGGTGCCAAAAGCGGCATTGAAAGCCACAAACCGCCCCGTTGACAAGCCCCCATCCCCTAGGGGAGATTGGCTAATGACGACTACTGCTAAGGAAAACAACACCATCGAAGTCACCCCAGGCATCACCGTATTAAACAATGCTAAAAAATCCTCTACCCGTTGAGTTGAGAGGAGCAGTTGCACCTGCTGGCCGTACTTCTTGGCCCAACGAGCAAAGGCCCGGTCTGTGGCCGCCGCCACTCGCAGCTTGGATATCCCGTCGATAGTTTGCACCATTAATCCGACAATTTCACCGCTCAACTCTTGCAACGATCGGAACTTCTGGCGAGTAATTATCCCAACAATGATGGTGAGAACGCTAGTAATGACAGCAACCGCCAAAGCTACCAAAGCGAGGGACCAACTGTAGTAAAACAACAAACCCAGATTTAACAGAGAGAAAAAGCCAGTCAGCAGGGTTGTCATAATGGTGCTGTTGAGGCGACTGCTCATCTGAGAGATTGCCGACACCCGGTTGTAGATATCTCCAGTGGCATATTGGCGAAAAAACGACAGTTGCAATTTCAGCAGTCGGTCCCAAACCGCCGCCTGGGTGTCCGCACTCATAGTAGTTTGCAACCGCAGAGTCACCATACCTCTAGTCAGTTCTAGTGCGGTCACGGCAAAACTAACCGCCAACAACCCGATCGCTATTTGCATTAGCAACTCCCCCCGGGCATCGGGAATCACATAATCTATCAGGAGGGCAGTTGCCTGGGGTCTTAACATTCCGAACAAAGAAGCCAAGACTCCAAATAAAACCATATTAAGGATATCGGGCGATCGGCGTCGAAAGGCAAATTGGAGAATATCTTTCGCGTCCAGTTGCTTATCTGGGAAGGGTCGATAAAAGGCATAAGCAGTGGGTTCCAGATATTTAGCGGTAGCGCCACCGACGGGAATGCGCTTAAAACTAACGGGGTCAAAGATTTCATATCCCCGACCACCGTTTTTCCGCAACAGCGCCACCGGGCGTTTTTCTGCTTCTGCTGCGATAAATCCTAACATCGGGCCGCTATCCCACTGCCACCAACCCTCATCAAGAGTAATGGGCCGCACTTGAAACCCAGAAGCGCGGGCAATAGCTTCCGGGGAATTAACGCCGCGCGTGTTATGCTTGGGCGGACGAATGGTAATGCCTAATGCTTTGGCCACCGCCCCCATTGCGATTAACAACGGGCTATCTCCCTCGTGAGAGTCGATCGTAGGATTGAGGATGGATGTGAGTTCTCGGAATGCTTGGTTAGTCATTGTTTGCAGAATCATTCACGCCACTGCAAATCCCGTAAATTGTCGCACAACCGGTGCTCTAAAGCCCAAAACTATATCGGTTTTGGGTACGCCTAATTCTACCAACTGGTTAGCTATTCCCTCCTCTGTGAAATCTTGTTGAATCCAGATTTTTTTATCCTTAATATCGATATGAATCGAGCATCCATAAATTCTTTCTTCGTCATCCCATCCCACTGATAATAACAAATAGCTGTCCCGGGTGCGATCGAAAACAACTTGGTCAGCAGCGCAGTCACTTTGATTTCCCTCAGTCGCGTGTTGCTGAATAAGTTTTTCGATTACTTCGCGATAGTCTATTCTTTCCATAACGCTATCTCCTGCTCCTTGACTACAAAAACTAACAATTTCATCTGCAATTTTTCGGTTATTTATTGGACTAACGGATCTGTAAAAAAACTCTGATAAACATCTTTGGGTATAGCTAAATACAAAATAATTTTGGGATTGATTTTTTCTAAGATTGTACGATAGTTAAAAAACTGACCTACAGCCATGTGAAATTCTGATATTGTCGATAAACCTACAAAACTTTTGACCTCCACCGCTATCAGAGATTCGCCTTTTTCGGCTGAAATAAACTTTTCGGCTTCCAAGTCTATAAATATTCTAACTCGCGTACTAGGTTTTAAAAATAAGGGGTCTTTAGTAATTGTCCACCCATCTTTTTCTAAAGCTAAACGCACCGTGTTGTGAAATATATCTTTCGCTGACATTTTTTAGTGAGGTAATTATGGGTACTACAGTTGCTCTGGGAGCTAGTCATCTGGGGGATTTGATAATCTACTCTAGATGATACCATATATCGCCCAACCCGACAACCCCCCGAACCGCGCCAATCGCGCACCGACGACCGGTATCTGGTGACACAGCCATAGGAAGCGCTGGGGCTAAGGAACGGGGTAGCACCCACTGTAAATAGCTTAGCAGTAATGTCCCATCACCGCAAGACATTTCCTCACCTTACCATAAAAATTGGTAGGTTGGCGGAGGCGAAACGAAACGAACGGCGGGGGCGATCGAGGTAAAAGCGATCGTCTTCCCGCCATCTTACCTCGCAGATCCCACCATCGCTAAGGACTCCGAATTTTCCCAAGTCACTGACTCTTCAAGTTCACCCGATCGGGCAAAAGTTTGAGCTGCTAACAAAGCAGTCTGTAGGTCTACAGATATTTTAGCTGGATAATTCCCCAATTGTCCGCCAACAACCAGTTTTTCCATTTTCGACCCCAGGGAGCGATCGACCGAGTTATAGAAATCGATGTTATCAAAAGTGACGCTAACAATATATTTACCTCCTTTGCCGCCACCAATAGTCATGTAAGTTTCTTCATCGGCCCCCAAAGTTACTAAAGTTTTGGTTTTGCCATCTAATTCGCAGATCGCTGATTCTATTTGTTGCCAAGTTGGGTTGTCGATGAGATGGCCTTCATCGAGAGGGCCAACCCATTTTTCAACGGATAAGTCTAATACAAACATTATTTTCTCCTTGTTTTTGGTGGTTTAACCATTATCGTTTTGCTACCACTAGGGGTAACGATGTCTAATTCTTCTATACCTAATTGCCAAGCCATAGAATTGACTCCTCCACGCAGCCCGCAAGCAGCACAAAGGTCGCGGTCTACGATTAAACGAGCTTTCCGACCTCTAACTCCTGCGTCTGCTGCTTGCTGAAAAGCATCAGCTTCTGCATGGGTTTTGGTGATGGGATTAACTCTTAATGTTATCTCGCGAGAATTAGGATTACTGCCAGAATTGATACCGAAGAAACTGAAACCGCTTATTTCTAGTTTAGCTATGGTCGATCTGTCCGCTTCGCCCATCACCGCAAGACATTTCCTCACCTTACCAGAAAAATTGGTAGGTTGGCCGAGGCGAAACGAATGGCGGGGGCGATCTGGCGATCTGGCGATCTGGCGATCTGGGTCATTCTTGATGAGGTGCCGGTGGAGCCAGGCCATAAAAGTTGACCAGCTGCCGAGATAAGATTATAATCTAATAATAACTTAAACCAAAAGTAAAAATAAGATATATGAGGTTGGCGGCTACGACTTAAAAATAGATTATACTAAAAACCCGGTGCCGCGATGATCGGAAAACGATGGGACGTGGACAGATGCTTTTTGGCGACAGCAAGGATTGAGATCGTGTCGGCCAAAATTGCTTTCACCTCTTATGAAAACCTGTTGAGTTAACTTATTTTGACATCGTCTCCAATGGGAAAATGTGAGATTTCGCTAATATGCACTATGCACCAGATACAGGGGTTGAGTTGAGGCACGAAACCCAACCTACGCACTACGGCAAAAAATGAGATGCACTATTAGCAATTATCCATTAGCAATTAGCGAATATTGCTGGCATATTGCCAAAGTGAAATGCACCCTGTTTAAGCATTATTATATTAGTCGGTTTCAACCGACTTTAGCTATTAGCCGGGGGTTTGAACCCCCGGCGGGCCGACAGCGAAGAGATAGAATTACTGGACAGTCTCTGCGCCCAGCAGATCGCGATAAACCCCCTCAACGGCGCACAACTGCTCGTGAGTGCCGCGCTGTACCACCAAACCGCGATCGAAGACAATAATCTCATCGCAATCAATAATGGTACTCAAACGATGGGCAACTACAATACAGCTACATTGACGCTGGCGCAAATTCGCCACCAACTGTTTCTCGGTTTCTATATCTAAAGCGCTAGTTGCCTCATCCATCACCAGAATAGTCGGGTCGTTGACTAAAGCGCGGGCAATTTCCAAGCGCTGACGCTGACCGCCGCTGAGGTTGGCGCTGCCTTCGGTCAGTTTACGGCATTCAATTGTTGCTGTAAGCTGCGTTCTTGGATTGCCAATTCCGGATCGACCCCTTTGCGAATATCGGTGTTGGCTTCGGCGGGCTTGAGAACGTTCTTTAATATTCAATGCCCGGGCATCATATCCTTTTGTCGGGTCTTGCTGATGCAGTTCCATTAACAGGTCAATGTAGAATTCATAATAATCCTGTTTCTCGGCAAAAAATGCTTGACGTACTTCTGGAGAATTCTGCCTGACCCGTTCTGCTTCAATCAGAGAAATGGCCGCTTCTATCTGGGTTAGGGCCCTGTCGATATTGCCCAACTTGCGTTCGACTGCGGCGATCCTAAACCGAGTTTCTGCTTGGGCTTCGGTACTGTTATTCGGCAACATTAAGGCTTTGTTAAAAAATTCTCAAGCCTTGGGTAAATCTCCTAAAGCGGAGTAAACTTTACCAATATCGTTATAGAGGTAAATGCTGGCTCTCTCCCGATGGTTCAGGGCTTGGTTAAAGAAATTCAATGCTTGTTGCCCATGTCTGATAAATATTTCTAGCTTGGTTGTAAGCTGCTAATTCCTTTTCTCTGTCTCAAATCACTGAGAGTATCTTCCAAAAGGAAATTATGCAATATTGTCACGGTGCTGAGACGGGTTGACTCTTCCGTCCCCTGACTGAGGGCGCGAGCAGTCTTTCCTAAATCTAGTAAATTATGTACTAGGAAATTTCTCGCACCGAGGTTGTAGAGTGCCGACAGGGCCCTTTCTATATTGCCGACCGACTCTTGCGCTGAGAAAAGCGGAACCGGAGTGAGAACACTCTGGTAATCATTGGGACCCGCCCACAGAATATAGAGTGCTTCCGAGTCCGCCCTCACGCCCTCACGGGCCAAGTCCCTCCGGAACCAATTAACCTGCTTCAGCACCCCCGGTATGAAATCACCAAATTCTCCAGATCCAGCTGTTCCCGTTTGGGAGCCACCAAAGGCAAAGTTGACGCTGTTCTCATTAAGGGTACCGTTAAAGAAGGGGCTAACGATCGGACCATTGCGCGTCACCGTGATCGGAGAAGGCATAGGTCTTCTGGGGTATAATACCGACAATTCCGAGGAGGGAGTAACCGTTATGCCCAAACCTTCAGCTAGATAATCCACCAGATGGGATCGTTAGAATAACGTCCCTGAAAGTAGGGCGGAGTCGGGGGGTCGATCGGGAAGTCGATCCCTAAAGTCGGCTCTAACGGCTGCACGAATGTCGTGACCCTCAGCTGGTTGCCCGGATCCGAGAGGCTGTCCCCAAACACGTAAAGCTTGCTGAAACTTTCCGGCGCATCCTCGATCGGCAACATCTCTTCCGAGAGGTGATTTTCTGTGATTGGCATTGATCTTGTTTTTCAGCACAAATCCTAGTTTTTTAGATTCAATGGCGGCGAACGGTATCTTTATGCTAATATTACGCAGTGTGCAACTTTTTACAACCAGCGATATTTAGGGAGTTTTGAGAACAACATTTTCAGCGAAAGACCACCAAACCGTTATTCTTCCGTGGAAAGTTGCACGTCGCGTTAATATTAGCATAAACCATAACCTCAAATAATGACCACTAACAAAATCAAGATTGCTAAAGACAAGGCTAATTTAGTGAAAGCCTTACTAGACGAGAGCGAGACCACCGGACCATTCCAGACCTATGCTGATGTGATGGCCTTTGCCGCCGCCTTGGGGGCCAAGCGGAAAAAGCGATCGCCCCTGGGTGCAGCTGCCAAAAAAGAACCGGGCCCGATCGGACTGGAAATATTTGCCTCCAGAGGATATGATGTGATGATGAAAATACTGGCGATCGTGGAAACCCAAGACCCCAAAATCCTCTCCTCGGGCGACCCCAAATATGAGTCACAACGCATCCAAATATTTGAAGAATATGCCAATGGCGGACTAGAAGTATTGCGAGAACAATTGCGGGGAGTAGTAGATTATACCGAACAACTTTTATTGATTATGCAAGCTGAACGGGATAAACCACAGCAGTCAGAACAGGAATTCGATTTAACCAGATTTCTTTAGGCTGGCGAATAGTAGCGGTCCTCTAAGTTTTAGTTTAGTCGGTCCAGAAGCGGTGCCCACCCGACAGCTTCCGATTACCCACATTGTTATTGTGATATAATCGGATATTAACCCACCTGGGAGGAAGTGAAAGTTGAGGAGGCGTGTATATTTGTGAATATCGGTCAATGGCTGGGCTTTTTCAGTCTAGTTTTATCCCTATATATTCTCTGGGAAATTAGACATATTATTTTGCTGGTATTTACAGCCGTAGTATTAGCAACAGCATTAAATCGTGGCGTGCAGCGGTTACAGAGATATACTCCTTTGAGCCGGAACATGGCAGTTATCTCGATCGTGAGCTGTACCATACTGTTTTTCCTGCTGTTTTTTTTGCTAGTTGTGCCACCCTTTATCGAGCAAATTAAAAGCTTGATCGACCTATTACCTAACGGGTTGAAACGCATTGGTATCCTGCTGGATGAATTGAGTCGTAACCGCCCGGAGTGGATGCCAGAACCGCCAGACCTTTCCAATTTAATCCAAGAACTACAGCCCTTTGTGACTCAGCTGTTGGGGAACTTTTATGACTTTTTCTCCAATTCCCTGATTGCGGTAGGTCAACTGTTGCTTGTGATTGTGCTGACAATCATGATGTCGATCAATCCCCAGCCATACAGAAAGGTATTTGTGCGGCTGTTTCCTTCCTTCTATCGCCGCCGGGTAGATGACATTCTCTCTGAATGTGAAGAGGCCTTGGGAAACTGGTTTGGAGGCATTGTCATCAATTCGCTCTTTGTTGCTACTACCTGTGGCATCGGTTTGTGGTTCTTAGGAGTAAAGTTAGTGCTAGCTCATGCTCTGTTAGCTGGGTTATTCAACTTTATTCCTAATTTTGGACCCATCTTAAGCGTGATCTCCCCGCTGACAGTCGCCCTTTTGGACAAGAATCCTCTGGGAAAGGCAGGTGCTGTATTGATTCTGTATCTGGTGATTCAGAATATTGAGAGCTACTGGCTGAGTCCCACTGTCATGCAGAAAAATGTTTCCCTACTCCCTGCTGTAACCCTGTTAGCTCAAATCACATTTACCGCCTTTTTCGGTCCCCTAGGGTTGATCTTAGCATTGCCCCTGGCTGTTGTTGCTCAAACCTGGCTCAGAGAAGTATTGATCGAAGATATTCTCGACAAATGGACTGGTGACCAGGATGCAACCGAAAGCAGTGAAACCCCGATCGCCGATTCCCCTCAGGATCCACCTATTCCCAGTCCCGAGATACAACCTAACCAAGCTAATGCTGAGTCGTAGTCTGTTGTTACTTGTCAGTTGTTAGTTGTTAGTTGTTAGTTGTCAAGACAACTGATAACTGATGCCCCGATCGCAGTCTGTGAACAAACATGTTTGGGGGAGATTATATGTGAATAGTTGGGGCATGATTATCAGAAATACAAATTACTTGAATAGGAAATCATTAGTGCGATCGCCTTTTGTCGGACAGACAGCAAATTCCCGATAAGTTCATTCTCTGATGATTACCTGGTATTTTTCCGGAACTGAGGCTAGGGAAATTCCCTATCCTCCAAAGGAATAATTTGCTCGCTCTGGACAAATCCTCCTAGTATTACTATAATAATTGTGTCAATCTAGCTAATATGGCTGAAAAAGCTGGATAGGTCGCAGCTAATAGACTAGGAAATGTCAAATGGGTATAGTGCATCACAGATTTTTCAAAGATAGTTTTTCAGTCAGGGAAGACACCGAACAAGAGTCGCAACTCAGTTTAGAATCAACCCTGGGTGAATTAACACTTTGCCAAGCAGAGATCGATGTGCGATTTTTCGCACGCTCCGGGCCCCCTCCGCTGCGAGTGGGGTAGTGCCATTGCCCATGAAATCAACAACCCCGTCAGTTTCATTACTGGCAATCTGACTCACGTCAAAGGATACAGGCAAGACTTGTTACGCTTGGGAAACCTTTACTGGCATCACTATCAGCAGCCCGTACCTGAAATCCAGTCAGAAGTAGAAGCATCAGACCTGTTTGACCCCTTCTTTACCACCAAGCCACCAGGCAAAGGTACGGGTTTAGGATTGTCAGTTAGCTATCAGATAGTCGTCGAAAAACATGGCAATCAATTGCAGTTTATCTCCCAGCCCGGCCAGGGAACAGAATTTGTAATTTCCATTCCCATACGCCAGAAATATCCTACATCCACCAATCTCAAATGCTGTGCTTTAAATTTTATACTAGAAAGACTGGGTAGATCCAGTTTCGGTAATTAGGATCGCGATTTTCCATAATCGCCGTCAGTTTTTCTCGCAGTTTTTCCGTAATCGGTTTGCTTGCGGGCAATTGATAATTTTCAATCCGTTTTACCGGAGTAATCTTGGCAGCTGTCCCGCAGAGAAACACCTCGTCCGCAATCAAGAGTTCCGACTTATCCACCGGGCGTTCCGTGACTTTCATCCCCAGGTCCGTCGCCATCTTAATAATACTATCTCTCGTGATTCCTTCCAGGATATCCTGTTCAAACCCAGGGGTAATCAGTGAGTCATTTCTCACCAGAAAGATATTCATTCCCGTCGCTTCACAGACCTTTCCTTGAGAATTGATTAAAATCGCTTCATCAAAGCCAGACTCAAAAGCTTCCGTCTTAGCTAGAGAAGAGGTAATATAGGCTGCACTCAGCTTACCTCGCAGGGGAAAACTGCGGTCTTCTTGTCGATACCAAGAACTAATGCGACAGTTTACTCCCTCGGGAGACAAATAATCTTCCAACTCCAACCCATAAACAAAAAAGTCTTTCTCAATCTTATGGAGTCTGGGAGTAAGTCCCAAACCTGAGGTGTAGATAAAGGGTCTAATATAGAAAGCTTTCGTAGGCTGATTTTTCTTGACAAAATCAACGATAACTGATTTAATTTTATCCGCTGGCAAGTCGTAGTGTAAGAATTTAGCACTATTACTCAACCTTTGGCAATGGCGGTCTAATCTGAACAGCAAAACTTGCTGTGGATTTTGCGGATCGAGTATCCCGCGCATTCCACCAAAGGCTCCAGTTCCATAATGCAACCCATGGGTGGCAATGGAAATCTTAGCCTCAGCAAAAGGAACAAATTGATAATGAAAGTAAGCAAATGGTAAAAATTTATCCATGATATTGGTGATTTGTTAGTGGTTAGCAGTCAGTGGTTAGGAGTTAGCAGTTAGTAGTTAGCGGTTAGTGGTAAACTGATAACTACCAACCCACAACGGACAACTAACAACTGACGACTTCATTTTTGGCAAACCCATTTCCACAAGGGGTGAGTCGGACCCTGCTTGCGAATGCGGCAAACCCCCATCTCCAGACTCTTTTTGTACTGGGGTGGCATTCCCAGCAGAATATTACGGCTTTGCCAAACTAGGACTACTGTCGTGGTGGCAATACAAAAACCCAGACCTAGAGCTGGTATCTGGTTGTAATACATACCGTAGCGCACTGCTGCCCAGGTGAAATGCGATCGCAACAGGTCAATCTCCGATCGCAAACTCCAGAGACTCAGGGAACCGACAGTGAGCCATAGCAACCCGATCGCCAACCACCTGAGAGCCACTGTCAGGTGGTGTAACCTTTGGACTTGCGCCTTAAAGATAGCATCCGTTGTCAGGGATGAAGTCTCTTTTGCAGTTTCCATCTGTTTATAGTTATGCCTCATCAGAAGAGGTTAGTCCATCGGGTTGTTCGGCAGTAACCGCTGATGCCAATATAGCTTGACCCGTGCGTTCTCGCCACCAAGCTAGCAGGGTACTAGCGATGAAGATACTAGAATAGGCACCTGAGATAAAGCCAACTATCAGGGCGAGGGCAAAGTATTTCAAGGTTTCGCCGCCAAACAGGAAGATGGACAATAATGGCAGTAGGGTAGTTAAGGTGGTATTGATGGACCGAGTCAGAGTTTGATTGACGGCATCATCTACCACTTGGTCGATGTGCTGGTCTGGGTGGAGTTTGATCGTCTCCCGCACCCGATCGTAGATCACGACAGTATCGTTAACGGAGAAGCCGATAATCGTCAGCAGGGCCACGACGAACAAGCTATCCACTTCTAATCCCAGCACTAGACCCAACATCGAGAATACGCCTAGGGTAACAAAGACATCGTGGAACAGGGCCGCGAAGGCAAAAAAGGCGTAGTCTAGTTGGAATCTCCAAGTCAGGTAAAATGTAATGCCTCCGAAGGCGACTAGCAGGGCTAACAGACCAGAGGTAAACAGCTGTCGTCCTAGGGTCGGACCGACGGTGTCGATCTGGGTCTTTTGCGGATCAAACTCCCCGAGCTCCTCCTCTAGGGCTGTTTGCAGTTGGGTGCGTTCGGAAACATCTAAATCTTTGGTTCTAATGCTCAGGGCGTTACCCCGTTCGCCGACTATTTGGATGCTGCTATTGGCCAAACCCTGAGTTGCCATCACCCCTCGCACTGCGGCCAGGTCAATGGCCCGATCGCAGTTATTGGGTTGAGAACAGTCCCGTTCCAGTTGTAGCCTAGTACCGCCGACAAAATCCAGACTGGGACGCAGAGGTGCGCCGATGTCCGATCGCGTCCAAGAAATGCCCATGGCCACCATCCCGGCCAGGACGATCGCCACCGAAATTGACCACCAGAGCCCGCGTTGTTTGATAATCTTTAATCTCATAACGTTGCTCCTGATTGGGATTTCGCGGACAATTGCAGATTAGGACAGAACAGTTCTGGCTTGCGCAACCCGGGAAATTGCAATACATAGAGCATCAGGGTCCGACTACAGGTTAGGGCAGTAAACATACTCACCACCACCCCCAGTCCCAGAGTCAGAGCAAAACCTCTGACCAGACCCGACCCCAACCAGAATAATGCTATGCAGGAAATCAAGGTAGTCACGTTGCCATCTAAAATGCTGGAGAAGGCCCGATAGAAACCAGATTCTACTCCACGATATAAGCTCTTGCCGCTGCGCAGTTCTTCACGAGTGCGCTCGAAAATCAACACGTTGGCATCAACTGCCATGCCGATACTCAGGATAAAACCGGCTATTCCGGGCAAGGTTAAGGTAACACCCAATAGCTTGAAGGCGGCAAAGGTCAGCAGGGCGTAGACAATTAATGCTACATCTGCAATCAGACCGGGCAGGCGGTAGTAGGCCACCATGAAGATTAACACTGCCACCAGACCTGCGATCGCGGCCTTAATGCTGCTAGAAATACTATCTCGTCCCAGGGTAGCACCTACAGTCCGGTTTTGCACCACTTCTACGGGGACGGGTAAAGCCCCACCTCGCAACTGTACTGCCAAGTCATTGGCTGATTCGACGGTAAAATTCCCAGTAATCGAGGCAGTGCCTCCGATAATCCCTGTTTCGGCAAATTCTACTCCTACCGTGGGCGCACTGATCAGCCTGTCGTCCAGGAAAATGCCAATGCTGCGACCCGTACCCGCCAGGTTTTTGGTCATTTCCGCAAACTTATCGCCCCCGGCGCTATCGAAGCGAATAATAATTTCCCAACTGCTGCCACCCTGACGGGGTTGGGCGAAAGCATCCTCCAGGTTGTTGCCAGTTAAACCGATGCGCTCAAACAAAGGCGCGATCGCCTCATTGGCGCTGTCGATTGCCGCCTGATTTTGGGCGATCGCCTCAGCATCATCGCTAAGTCTGAGATCGAGCTGTTGTAATTCTAATATCCTGAGGATCTGGTATTGAGCGGCAAACTCATCTTCACTTCCCTGCTTCTGCTGGCGAAATTCTAGCTGGGCCGTACCACCCAAGACTCGTTCTGCTTGTGCCGGGTCATTCACCCCTGGCAGTTGCACTAATAGCTGTTCGGAACCCACTGTTTGCACCACAGACTCGGAAACACCCAGGGCATTCACCCGTCCTTCCACGACGCGCTTTACCGCTTCCAGGACTTGCGGAGTAATTTCCGTCACCTCGTCGGTCGTCTTAACTTGGAGGGTTAGTTGAGCGCCCCCCCTCAGATCCAATCCCAGTCTGGTTTCAAACTGCACCAATACCGTCATGGCGGCAACTACCAGCACCAGAATCAGAGCCAATATTGAACGTTGTTTTCGCATACTACCACTTGTGCTGTGTTTAACCCTCACAAATCTAACAAGTAGGGACTCCAGCAGTTGCTTTCTTTCCGCTCGTCGTACCCCTTGCGGGAGCGCAGCGCAATCCCTTTCAAGGTATATACAGGCGAGCCTACTGGCTATAGATTAAAACTGCCGAAGCCTTTGTTGTTCTTGCTCTTTTTCTTTTTCTTCTTAGTAGTCCCGCCGCTGTAGCCCCACTCGTTAGATGACTCCCCTTGCCGATTTTTAAGAGCGACTTGCTGTAAAAACATCAGGTAGTTCTGCTGAGCATTCTGAGTAAGGGGATGATCTTGTCCTAGTTGTGAAATCAGAATAGTTACAGCTTCCTTAAACAGGGGTTCGGCTTCTATATATCGCCCTTGGGATTTGTAGAGTGATGCCAGGTTGTTGAGACTGGTGGCCACATCGGGATGTGCAGACCCCAGCAGTTGCTTTCTCATCTCCAAGGCTTCCTTATGCAGGGGTTCGGCTTCTATATATCGCCCTTGGGATTCGTAGAGTCCTGCCAGGTTGTTGAGACTGGTGGCTACAGAAGGATGTGCGGACCCCAGCAGTTGCTTTCTCATCTCCAAGGCGTCCTTATACAGGGGTTCGGCTTCTATATATCGCCCTTGGGAGTAGTAGAGTAAAGCCAGGTTGTTGAGACTGTTGGCCACATCGGGATGTGCGGACCCCAGCAGTTGCTTTCTCATCTCCAAGGCGTCCTTATACAGAGGTTCGGCTTCTATATATCGCCCTTGGGACTTGTAGAGTAAAGCCAGGTTGTTGAGACTGGTGGCCACATCGGGATGTTTCGACCCCAGCAGTTGCTTAGACATCTCTAAGGCGTCCTTACACAGGGGTTCGGCTTCGGCATATCGCCCTTGGAACCTGTAGAATTCTGCCAGGTTGTTGAGACTGGTGGCCACATCGGGATGTTTCGACCCCAGCAGTTGCTTAGACATTTCCAAGGCTTCCTTGTACAGAGGTTCGGCTTCGGCGTATCGTCCTTGGGATTCGTAGAGTCCTGCCAGGTTGTTGAGACTGGTGGCTACAGAAGGATGTGCGGACCCCAGCAGTTGCTTTCTCATCTCCAAGGCTTCCTTAAACAGGGGTTCAGCTTCTATATATCGCCCTTGGAACCTGTAGAGTACTGCCAGGTTGTTGAGACTTTGGGCCACATCGGGATGTTTCGACCCCAGCAGTTGCCTTCTCATCTCCAAGGCTTCGGTAAGCAGGGGTTCGGCTTCTATATATCGCCCTTGGGACATGTAGAGTTCTGCCCGGCTGTTGAGACTGGTCGTATAATCATTCGACGGTTCGTTTGTCATATCGTTCCTCCTTTGTAGATCTGTGCAAGTATAAGAGAGCGCATCAAATGACGCGATCGGGCCACAGCCTGCAAAGCTCTTGGCGTAACACGCTCCGGGCCCCCTCCGCTGCGAGAGCGCGTATAGTTACGCAGCGTGCAACTTTTTCCAATCCACCCCATTGAGGGAGTTTTGAGAACAAAATTTTCAGCACAAGAGCGAGAAACCGTTGTTCTTCGGTAGAAAGTTGCACATCGCGTATAGTTAGCAGCCAGGGCTAGCCATCGGTCTGCTAATTTCAAGCTTAGTGGACTTGCCTCACAAAAAGCAAGTAATACCAGATTTGCCGCTCTCAAGTAAGAACTTACGACCAATGGAACAGTTATCTAGTAGCCGTAGCATCTGGTGGGCCATGCCCACCCTACAAACTATCGCCAGATCAAATCTGTAAAGTCGCCATTTTCTGTACCGCTTCCACGATTTGCGGGGGTTGGACGATCGTCAGGTTTTCCAGGGTGCCATTATAAGGGGTAGGGATATCCTGGGAAGAAAGCCGCAGCACTGGCGCATCCAGTTCGTCAAACAACCGTTCGTTAATGGAGGCGATCAATTCTGCGCCAATGCCACCAGTTTTCATGCATTCTTCGACGATAATCACCCGATGGGTTTTGCGGACAGAAGCGCCAATGGTTTCAAAGTCTAGGGGTTTGAGAGATAATAGGTCTATCACCTCTGGGTCTAAACCCTCTTGTTCCAGGGTTTTCACGGCTTGCAGGACATGGTGGCGCATCCGAGAGTAAGTCAGAATAGTCACATCGGAGCCAGTGCGGACCACTTCTGCTTTATCCAGGGGTAGCAGATATTCCTGTTGTGGCAGGTGTTCTTTCAAGTTGTAAAGCAGGACATGCTCGAAGAAGAGTACGGGGTTATCGTCGCGAATGGCTGATTTTAGCAGTCCTTTAGCATTGTAGGGGGTGGAGCAGGCCACGATTTTCAGACCCGGGACTGCTTGGAAATAAGCTTCCAGTCGTTGGGAATGTTCCGCACCCAGTTGCCGCCCGACCCCACCGGGACCCCGGATCACCATGGGAATTTTGAAATTTCCGCCAGAGGTATAGCGCAGCATGCCAGCATTATTAGAGATTTGGTTGAAGGCCAGGAGCAAAAAGCCCATATTCATACCTTCGATGATCGGACGCAACCCAGTCATAGCCGCACCTACTGCCATACCAGTGAAGCTATTTTCCGCGATCGGGGTATCGAGAACCCTAAGTTCGCCATATTTTTGGTACAGGTCTTTAGTAACCTTATAGGAGCCGCCATAAAGACCCACATCTTCTCCAAGCACGAACACTGATGGGTCACGGGCCATTTCTTCATCTATAGCTGCCCGCAGGGCGTTGAAGAATAATGTTTCTGCCATCTACACTTTCCGGTTTAGGGGTTGTCAGACTAGCATCTTAACCTGTTGCGGGCACAATGGTTTCTCGTTCCGCTTTATTGCGAATATCAAAGTATAATTGCAAATTACTAGACTTTGAAAGGGATTGCACGCTCCGGGCCCCCTCCACGCTCCGGGCCTCCTCCGCTGCGAGAGCGCACCGGGCTACGCCTACGCGAACGACGAGCGCACGTTCCCAGGCCGGTGTCTGGAGCATGCCGATTTTTCGGGCCGTCCGCGGACCGATCGCGGCACTGCGCAGCGGAGGGTTCCCGGAGCGTGCCAGCCGTGTCCTTCAGGACAAGAGCATGCGGAAGACGGCGGCAGAGCCGTGGGAACGAGGGAGAAGAACGTTACCGCCCTAAAAAGCTCAGTTTCTGACCGTTTGGAGTATAATTGCTAATTGCGAAGGCTCTCCTGGGTTTGTGGTGTAAATTGTATACTGAGATACAATTTTGTCCCATAAAAAAGCCTGAAAGCCTTGATTTGGCGTATATATAAGTAAAAATTATCACCAAAACCCCAGGAGACCCATTGCGAATGGCGAATGGTCAGAAAAGTAGGGTGGGCCCTGCCCACTGTCAGATGCTACCGGTACTAGATAACGGTTCAATTCTCGTCAAGTTCTTAACCTGTGTCCGACTTTAGTCCTCACGAGCGCAAATGAAAATCACCCTCATCATTATCCTATCCATACTGATATTTGTTGCCATTGTTTATCTATGGGGCAGAACCTTACCCGCACACCAAGACCTACGGGTAGAAAGAAAAATTAACGCCCCTATTGAAAGGGTATGGGAAGTAATGACAAATTGGTCGGAGCAACCTGAGTGGCGAAATGACTTAAATCGAGTTGAAATTGTTGACAACACCCACTTCATTGAATACCCCAAAAAAGGCGAAGCGCGTTTCCGAGAGTGCCCACCCATGTCGTGCGCAGGAGCGACACGACATGGTGGGCATCTCTGGAAACGCGCGATACATTTCACTATTTTGAATAGGGTGCGACCGACTAATCTGGAACTCAGATTATCGGGCCCCGTGCAAGGCACCTACTTTCGGAAAATAGCACAGGAACCATGATAGAAGAATCCTACGCCCTCACCTACCCCTCGGTCATGGCTCGCATATTGGCGAAATTGTTTTTTAACCTTGAAGCGTTTACCCACCAATATATCGATAATCTCGCGAAGGAAGTAGAGAAGGGAGCATCCCAGTTTTGCCCTAAGTAATTGTACTGATATAAAAAGCGCCATTAAGATAAGCACAGCGTAAGCGAAGCATTTGGTTAACTGACGAACGTATAGCCATTGTGCCCCAGAGAGCTTGAGACGAGAGGCAATGCGTTTGACCGTAGACTCAACCTCTCCATAACCAATCGGAATGCCCAAAGATTGATAAATATACGCGATGTGCAACTTTCTACGGAAGAATAACGGTTTGGTGGTCTTTGGCTGAAAATGTTGTTCTCAAAACTCCCTAAATCTCGTTGGTTGGAAAAAGTTGCACGCGGCGTAAATATCGTAGTTGACAATCCTAGACTGATGTTTAGTTAGATAAGTGCAGAAGTTCTGTACTTGCGGTCTTTATGGATTTCATCTGGGCTCGTCGGATTGTATGAGGACTTCGCACTCTCCAGTAAAGGATATGGGTTCATAAATCTGGAAAAATTTTCCCTTGCGTAGTCTACTTTCCTAGTGCTTTTAGCATCAATTTAGCATACTAGATTGAGAATATCCGTCTTACGCAACAATTTTGGTTGTTTGTAATGATCCTTTACAGAAATCCCAGATCCAGAGTCCGCTATCCATTTATCAGGACAGCCGTAGTGCCGGTCATAGAAAGAACCCAGGAAACCAGAGGGCTAAACAGCGAGAAACCCGGTTTCTCAGTCCGTCGATGCTGGGTGTGGTCATAAGTAGTTGATCGCCGGGTGCATCGCCCGATACATGTATATAGCCCGCGCAGGCGGGCTTTGTTCGTGTAGCCGGGCCCTTTAGGGTGAGGGCGGGTCCGCCGAGTACCAACGGGTTTTGACCACACCAGTCGATGCTTGCCAGTGGTAGCTTAAAAGTTAGGCTCGACAATATAAGGAGAAGAAATTCTCGGAGCCTTGTTGGTGGCCACTAAAGCCTGGTAAATGAAGGCTGAAACTTCAGCTCTAGTGCTATCCAGCATGGGGTTAAGTATATTCTTCTGAGGATAGTTGACCACCATCCACCTTTGGGTAGCAGTAGCCACTTCATCAGTAGCATAGCTGGGAATCTGGGCCCGATCGCTATAAGCAAAAAGTAAATTAGTATTGCCCCCAGTTAAGCCTAAACCATTCACCAAAGAGACGATCGCCTGAACGCGAGTCAAATTATGCTCGGGACGAAAAGAACCATCAGGAAAACCAGAGATAAATCCCATGCGCGAGGCTTGCCCGATCGCCGATGCGGCCCAAAAACGAGGGTCAACATCCCAAAAGTAAATCTCCGATCGCTTAAAAAGCAATGGGAAAGTCTTAGCAATCAAAGCGGCATACTGGGCGCGAGTGATGCTTTGGTCTGGTCGAAAAGTGCGATCGGGGAAACCACTAATAAAGCCCTTACTAACCATAGCAGCAATAAAGACTTCCGCCCAATGTCGGGCAATATCTGTCAATCCAGTTTCGCTGCCTGGTGCCGGAGTGGGAGTGGGAGTAGGGTTGGGAGTGGGAGTGGGGCTGGGAGTAGGGGCGATCGGCAGATCTACGGCAACAAAATCGATCGAGCCTTTCACGCGGGTAGGATTAATCTGATTTCCCACCGAGACCAGCATCTTCTTAGTAGCATTATGCAAATCATATTGACCATTACCGCGCAGAATATTGCCACCATTATCTTGAGGACTGCCCAAATCCGGGATCGCATTACCGATCGCAACCAGACCATCTTTCGAGTTATTCTCAATTGTATTATTGCGCAGGACTGGACGCGATCGATTAGAAAGTACCATGCCAGAGCGATTGGCAAAAATCCGATTATCAACCACCACAGGCGCAGCATCATCGCTAATGGCAATCCCGTAACCAGTATCTTGACAGACATTACCACGGATCTCGCCCTTCGCATTTTTGGCGATCGATATCCCGTTAGCGTTATTTCTAATAAACAGATTACCCTCAATCACGGGATGGGCCGTACCAGTAGCAAACAGCCCCTCCCGGGCCGAATTCGCTAAAGTATTGTTAGCCACGTAAGGGGCCGTAGATTCAATCCAGACCGCCGTCCCCCGTCCGGCCCGGTTAGTCACAGTGACTCCCCGCAATTGGGCATCATCGGACAGCTCTATGGTAATATTTTGACGGGCTTTGCTGCGGGAGAAATAACTGCCACTGCCTTCAATTACAATCCCCTTGCCTTTGTCCGATTCATTCCCTAAAACTGTCACCCCAGCTGGCACGATCAGGGGAAAAATCTCACCACTGGCTTGATTATAGACCCCAGGTGCCAGTTGAATCCTAGTTTCGCCCCTCGATTGCTGGAGTGCCCTGGTCAGGGTCTTAAACGGAGAATATTGATTACCGGCACCTCTGTCATTGCCAGTAGCGGGATTAACATAAAGCATAGATTTGACCATGATTTTGTCGCGACGGTCGGGCCGTTTCCAGAGATGCCCTCTCGGAAACGGCTGCCACCCCTGGAAAATATTGACATATTCCGTTACGGTAGGCTGATTAACTCTTCGGGGAAATTAAAACATAAAAGCATTGCTGCCGCTAGTAAGGGTGAAAAATGTTCTACATAGTCATAGCTCTGAATCTACTGATATCATTACTCTGCCTGTTCGTTGCCTTCCGAGTTTGGCGACTGCGGCAAACTCTCTCTCGGGTGGCAGATGCGTTAATCTCAGCCGAACTCGAAACTCATGCCATACTCCACCCTGCTCCCCATAGCATTATTAAAGGGCAACGAGGCACGTCAGCCCTGCGGCGGCAGTATCGCAGTCTCATGAATCAAGTCAAGCAAGTGCAGCAGATTTTAGCCATTGTCAGTCTGGTCCTGGGAGTTGGCCATCGGGGCTGTAGGCGGGCCCCACCGTTCCAGAAAAATCGGACCAATTACCGCTTACCAGCTGTAGGTAAGCAGCATTGGCGCTGAGATATTTCGGTTTCCATACACAGACGCACTTGCGATCGCAGAAGATAGAAGTAAGTTAGAAGGGGGTGGGCTGCATCTCTTGGGTAGTGCGAGTAGCGCGGCCTTCGCGAGATGCAGAAGGCGCTCTCCGACTGCGGCAGTCCCCAAATCAATGTGAGTACAGCGAGGCTTAGCCCTAAGATGTCAAAAAACAGTTCTGGAAAATTCATCAGGGGTCTGTTGTTAGGTACTGTGATTGGAGGTGTAACTGGCATCCTGATGGCACCTCGGTCCGGACGACAGACGCGGCAGTTATTGAAAAAATCAGCTGAAGCTCTGCCAGAGTTGGCAGAGGATATCTCGGCAAATGTCCAAATTCAGGCAGACCAGCTCTCAGAAGCAACACTGCGCAATTTGGAGGAGACTCTCGAACGACTCCGACTGGCGATCGCGGTGGCGATCGAGGCGGGAGCCAGGGAACAGGAAGCACTCTCTCAGGAGTATGCCTCCGATCCCAAAGATCTGTCCGACGATCCTAATGAACAACTGCCTGGGGACACCCCATCAGAGACAGATAGACTTTTTTCTCAACAACAGGAACCATCGCTGTAGGTCAATTTTGTGCTCGATCCCCTCTTTTGGCTAGGACTATCTATCTTACTGGTTGCCGTCAGCCTCACCGCTGTGCTGGTGGCGGCCCTGCCCGCCTTACAGGAGTTGGCCAGAGCTGCTCGCAGTGCCGAAAAGCTCTTTGACACTCTCAGCCGCGAACTGCCTCCCACCCTAGAGTCCATCCGTCTGACCGGTCTGGAAATCAGCGATCTCACCGATGAGGTGAACAAAGGAGTTCAAAGTGCCTCTCAGGTAGTCCAACAAGTCGATGACAGCATCGATACTGCTAAAAAGCAAGCACAAAAAGTCCAGGTAACTACCAAAAGCGTCTGGGCTGGCCTTAAGGCTGGCTGGAAAACCTTGACAAAAAAGAAAAAATCTGCTATTAAATATCGCCACACTCCCGATCGCGTAGCGTGCGCGCAGCGCAATCCTCTGCCTTCGTCAGCTGGAACTGCCCTCGACTTTGAGCCAGCTGACGGTCATAAACGCACCGGCGATCTAGAAGGTGCAGAGCGATCGCAAGCGCGGCGAGAGGCTGACTATTTGCCCAGTCAATATTTGCCGAAGCCAGAGTCAGACCGACCCTCATCTCAACCGGTGTCTCCTGGGAGCGATTGCGAACGGAGCACTACCCAGGAGACACCGCCTGCACCTGTAGATCGGCGGGATGAATCCTGAACGAAGTCGTTACTCACAGCAAAAAATATTAAAATCAAGTAAACAAGTGTAAAGTTTCGTTAACAAATCTGGGAATTTGGCGACGACTCACACTGGGTGTTGTTGAAGTAATGATCGAGTTTCCTATGCAAAAGCAGTTTTTTAAGAGAATTTTGGTATCGCTGATGGCAGGTGTGCTGGGTTTGTCAATCTGGGCTCACGCCCCCGCAACCGCCGGTGCATATAATAATCCCGAATTACTCCCCGATCGCCAGACTCCGATAATAGACTTAGGCAAAACCCTGACCGATATACAAGAAGAAAGACTGGTCCAGGAATTAGAAGCATTTGAAAGGTCAACAGGCTGGAAACTGCGAATTTTGACCCAATTTGACCGCACGCCGGGGCGGGCGATCGCAGATTTTTGGGACCTGAATGAAAAAACTGTGCTGCTGGTTGCCGACTTACGAGGCGGCAATATCCTCAATTTTAACCTCGGCGATGAGGTTTACAAACTCCTACCTCGTACCTTCTGGGTGGAGTTGCAAACCCGTTATGGCAACCAGTTCTTCGTGCGCGAGAATGGCGAAGACCAATCCATCATTCAATCTCTAGAATCAGTCAAAACTTGTTTGTCTCGGGGAGGTTGCCGAGTAGTGCCAGGACTACCCAGAGAACAATGGATTCTCACCCTGATTACCTCGGTGATTGGCGGACTGGTCTGTGGTGTGGCCGCTATTCCCCGGAAACCAGGACAGGTGTTTGCATGGCAGTGGGCTTTGATGTTCTCACCCCTGTGGGGCATCCTGTTTATCGCCTTCGGCATAGGACCGGTGATAGCCAGGACGACGGATTGGCTGCCCCTACTTCGGAATGTGATGGGTTTTCTGCTTGGTGTAATGGTTGCCTACCTTTCCCCCACCATTAGCCAATCTTCGGCATCTGAAACCTGAATGCTCAACTAGATCCAGGCTCTGATAAGCTAGTAGCTGATAGCTGGCAATTAATCGCTATATGGAATGGCACATAACAGATGCCCAAAGTCTGGCAATTATTGACCGAGAAATTGGATCCCATAGCTTCTCACCGGCGGAGTACGAGATTATCCGCCGGGTAATTTATGCCACAGCTGACTTTGAATATAAGTCGCTGATCAAATTCTCTGACCAAGCCTTACAGTCTGGGGCCGCTGCGTTAGCGGCTCGTACTACTATTGTGGTAGATGTGCCGATGGTACAGGTAGGGATTGTACATACTATCCAGAACACCTTTGCTAACCCTGTCTATTGCAGCATGGAAACTCTGACGCGCCCCCAAAGGGAAAAAACTAAGGCCGCTTGGGGCATTGAAACCTTGGCGCGACGATACCCAGAGGGGATATTTGTTATCGGCGAGGCTCAGACGGCCCTATCAGCTTTGGTAGAACTAATTGAGATTGAGGTGATTAGACCAGCTTTGGTGATTGGGGCACCAGCTGGCTTTGTGGAAGTGGATGTCACGAAAGACAGGCTGAATGACTCCCAGGTGCCTCACATTCGCATAGAAGGACGTAAAGGTAGTGCTGTGGTGGCAGCGGCTATTATCAATGGATTGGTTGAACTAGCGTGGCAAGCTTATAGCCAAGAAGGCGTAGGTATGAGTTAATTTTCTATTCCATCCTGGTCCGCTGGGATGATGTTCTACTCGGACGGCGGCGGGAGTCTCTGCCCGATCGCAATCGCAGTTTGCGACTAACTTCGACAAACAGGTCCCGCCGCAGGTACGGATAGTCACTCACCCACAGATTAAGACTGGGAATATAGATATCTGAGGTCTTGGCAATGCGGCTGAGGTCTGGTTTATTGGAGACTACTAGCATCTGGGCCACCATCCCCACGTCGATCGATCGATATTCGCGGCGTATGGGAACCTGTAGCTGGCTCTGGAAACCAGACTCATCGCTCACTTCCAAGTTTAGCCTGCGCTCCCGGTTTTCTACGATCACTAATTCTCCCCGTGAGTTCACCGTTTCCTCGGTGCCGATCACGTCATCTGTGACAAAAACATCGAGTACTCGACCTTGCCAGAAGCCGCTGTAGGAGTATTTCCGATACATTATATTCCTCCGACTTGCCCAGAAGATGGGACCCCACAGCCAATAAGTTCCCACTGTAATGCCAACGGCAAATATAAGGATCCCAAGGCTTTGACCAAAAGGCGAGATGCGTACAAAAAAGACAATCACGACGCCAATGACTGAAATTAACAGGCGTCTGAGAAAATCTGGAAATTTTCCCCAATAATATTGGTACTGGCTGCCAGTAGCAAATGTAGGAATCAGTTCTTCAAATGTATTGCGAGTTATTGAGATTAACATCGATTTGGTTAGTTGTCAGTGGTTAGTTGTTAGTTTTTAGCAGATTGGGCCCGTTTATGGGTAGTAATAATTATACAGCAAGTGGCGATCGGGCAGGCTTGGGCAATAGTCAAGCGACTCAACGACATGAAAGATTATTCATTTCACCAGTTCCTCTTACTGTCAGGTTGAGAAAGAAGTATTATAGATTAACTCAAGTTGCTACCTATTTAAAAAAAATAGATTACTCACTTATAGATTTTCGATATTTGCGGTTTTTGGTAGTCTCTGATACAGAAATATTAGTTTTATGCTTCCGGGAGTCATTCCTGTTTAGAGGTTATAATGTACTAAAATAACAGTTGATTGCTTCCGAGGTAGATTATGGAAAATATGATTATAACAATTTTTGTTCTTTGTGATGAACTGCTCAAAGCACTCAATATCAAAGAAGATCCACAAGTAAAAATGACTAATGCGGAGGTGATGACAGTAGGATTAGTTGCTGCTTATTTTTTTGGAGGGCATCATGATAGAGCTCGTCAATTTATGGCAGAACATAACTATATCAAAAATCTGTTAAGTAAAAGTAGGTTAAATCTTCGTTTACATAAGATTGATGAAACAACTTGGATGTGTTTATTTCAAGCAATGGCTCAAGTATTCAAAGAATTGAATCCGGGTCAAGAATATATTATTGAGAGTTTCCCTGTGCCAGTCTGTGACAACATTAGGATCGATCGATGTAAAATTTATACCGATCGCGCAGCGTGGCGCAGCCATAGAAGAATATCGAGGATATATCGCCAGCTATTAACGTTATTTTTATGGATTGAGAGTTCATATGTTAGTCAACAAAACTGGTAAACCAATAGAATTTTATTTGGCTCCTGGTAGTTGTAATGGCGTCAAAATTTTCCAATCTTTTTGCTTTGATTTGCCATCAGAATCGAGAGTTTATGGAGATAAAATTTATAACAATTAGAAGATTTGATGAAAGAGTCAATAAATATCATGTTCAAACCTTTGCGAAAAAAGAACTCAAAACGACAAGAAGCTCCTTGGGTTCAATATATACAGAACGTCACTAGAAAACAAGTAGAAACATGCTTTAGTCGCTTAACTAATTTGTTTCCTAAATCAATTCATGCTGTTACATCCAAAGGGTTCGAGTTAAAATTAATTCTCTTTATCATAGCTTTTTGTGTTCAATTTTTATAGGTAGCAACTTAAGTTATAGATTAGTATACCTCGTCATGAGTTCCAATGTCAATAAAATTCCAAATTATTGCATTGACAACCCACAACTGACAACCCACAACTTTTACTTAAAGGAGGCTAGGCAAGATGAACAGTACAAAAACCATGCCCGTTCTACCCGTAGAAGCTTATACTTCTCAAGAATGGTTCGATAAGGAACCAAAATACATCTTTGTCGCACCTAACAGTTTGCGGGTTTTGTGGAAGATGTAACCGCAGCTGGAGAAGATATTACAGTTCAAGCTGGACTTAAACAATCTTCTGATTATTTATGGCGAAGACAAGCAATTAAGAGCCTTTCACAACCTTTGTCGCCATCGCGGAACTCAGTTATTACGAGCAGTTGGTAAAGGTAAAAAATTCATCACCTGTCCTTATCATGACTGGACATACACCTTAGAAGGGGAATTATCGGTTGTTCCCGATCGCAAATCCCAATTCTCCGATCTGGACATGAGCCAACGGGTGCATCTCACTTTTGCATCTGTGACTTATCATATACTTTTATCTATGATAAAATTTGTTGGCTTTGGGTGCATCTTGATTTTGTAAAAACATCATTTAGAAAGGGCCCCATTGAGATAAGCACAACGAAAGTATTTTAGGAACCTTGGATATATTCCATTGAGCCCCTGAAACGGTCTCTATTGTTCCACTTACGACAGGAACGCACGGAGAATGAGGCGCTAATTAAGGATGTAGAGTCGAGTTTGTTTGAAGCCCAAGCATGATTGAGACAAAGGCTGAGTTAATTGCGCTAAATACTGAGATGCTACGGTTAAGCAGGAGCCAAACTATTATTACGGATAGTACGGATAATTTAATTCTGCATTGCATCCTGGTCCACAAGCGATCGCTTTACCGAAGTGAAGGTGTTTCTGAGCGGGAATGTAAATGATTTTGCTGTGTCCCCCGGGTAGTGCGAGTAGCGCTCCCGGGGGACACAGGCATGTCGGAAGTGCGAGAGGCTTTGCGTCAGGCTGGGGTGAGTGAGTATTTCTGTCGGACAGGAGATTTACTGGGTTGGCTGCAATCTCAAGCCTAACAGAATATGATAGAATATCACCATCAGCAATGAGGAGAGAAGATGATTGAAAATTATTATGAAGCGGCGACGCGAACGAAATTCCGTATTGTTCTCCCTGCAACAAGCACGTCAAATGGGATAGAAGGGCGATCGCGTGAATGGGAAATCGCCATGCGCCGGGTCTTTCAAGGGGTGGCGATCGACTCTGAAGAAAGAATCGTCATGTTAATTGACGTCCAAAGTAGAGCGATAAGCGAACTGGACAAAAAGGATTTCCTTGGCTACTTGAAAGCGGCTCAAGGTGTAATTCCCTTTGGGATGATGGTTGACAAAGAAGAGATGCAGATATATGCTATAGACAGTAGCAATCTGTACGAACCAATTTGCACGCTGAAAGTAGTAGAGGTGCTTTGTCGTTATGACCCAGAAATTGGCAACAAACAGAAGTCGCCCTTTGGTCTGGGGCGGTCTTACTTGACTGGAAAAGTTGAATCGTGGCTGCGAGACTTGGCCTATAATTGGAAATCTCCGATACCCCCAGCGGTAGACCAAATGAAAGCGATCGGTTTATTGCAGTTGCTAGAAGGTGGTACAACTTCATCAGATGTGGAGATTAGAATTGATATTCTACATAGAAACTAACTTTTTGATGAGCATTGCGACGGGACGCGACCCTCAAGCAGGGACTCTGCTACAAAATACCCCAGAGTCAGTCCAGATAGCAATTCCAGGCATTTGCTGTCTGGAAGCATTATCCGTCTTGCAAGAGGATGAAAAATATCGTCGTAGTTTCGCTCAACAGCTTAACATTAAAATCAACCAGGCGGAGCGAAATATAACCTCACCTACCGCCCAGTCTTTACCGTTCTATTTGGATCGGGCTCGCGACGCTAATCAGATGCTAATTGGAGAAACTGAAATGCGCCTAATTGAAGCCCTTAACCAGATGGCGGCCCTGGCTGAAATAATTGCCTTGAGGAATGATATGCTACAATCGAGCTTGAGTCAAACTATCATTCAAGACCGTACTGACAACTTGATTTTACACTGTATCTTGGGACATGCCCGCGATCGCCCTACGGAAGTGAAGGTGTTCTGTAGTGGCAATGTTAACGATTTTGGCACGTCGGAAGTTAGAGAAGCCTTGCGTCATGTTGGGGTGAATCAGTATTTCAGTCGAACTCAAGATTTTCTGGGTTGGCTGCAATCTCAAACCTGACAGGATATGATAGAATATTAGCATCAGCAATGAGGAGACAAAATGATGGAAACTTATGAGGAAGCGGCGAGGCGAACGAAATTTCGGATTGTGCTCCCGGCAACCAGCACGGTAAATGGATATAATGGCCGATCGGGGAAATGGGAAATCGCCCTGCGCCGGGTCTTTCAAAGCGTGGCGATCGACTCTGAGGAGAGAGTAATCATGTTAATTAAATCCCCAGGGAGAGAGATAACGCAACTGGACAAAGAGGAGTTCATTGGCTACCTGAAAGCAGCTCAAGGGGTAATTCCCTTTGGGATGATGGTTGACAAAGAAGAGATTCAGATATATGCTATAGACAGTGCCAACCTGTACGAACCAATTTGTACGCTGAAAGTAGTAGAGGTGCTCTGTCGTTATGACCCAGAAATTGGTAACAAGCAGAAGTCGCCCTACTACTTGAATGCTCGCTACCTTGTGGGAAAAGTAGAATCGTGGCTGGATGACTTGGCCTATCGCTGGAAGTCAGAAATACCTCCAGCAACAGAACAAATGGAAGCGAGCGGTTTATTACCGCTGCTGGACGGTGGACAGACAAAATCAGATGTGGAGATTAGAATTGATATTCTACATAGAAACTAACTTCCTGATGAGCATTGCCACAGGACGCGACCCCGAAGCATTGACTCTGCTGCAAAACCCGCCAGAGTCAGTGCAGATAGCAATTCCATGCATTTGCTGTCTGGAAGCTTTATCCGTGTTAGAACAGGAGGAAAAGTCTCGGAAAATTTTTGAGCAAGAACTGGATCTTCAAATCAACAGGGCACAGCGAAATGTTATCTCGCCTACGGCGCAGTCTATCCTCTTCCATTTACGACAGGTTCGCGATGATAATCAGACGCTAATTGGAGAAACTGAGGAGCATCTATTTCAAGCATTTAACCAGATAGCTAGTCAAGTAGAGCTAATAGCCTTAACTGGCGAGATGCTACAGTCAAGCGTGAGTCGAACTATCATTGAAGACCGTACTGATAACTTGATTTTACACTGCATCTTGGGACACGCACGCGAGCATCCTAGGTCGGGAAAAGTGTTCCTAAGTGGCAATGTTAAAGATTTTGGTACGCCGAAAGTCAGAGAGGCTTTGAGTCAGGCGGGAGTGAGTGATTATTTCAGTCGGACTCAAGATTTTATCGGTTGGCTACAATCTCAAACCTAGATGACGATATACTTGACTATGATGTTTAATAATTTGCGGACCTTACTTGTGGTTTTCCTATTGATAACGGCGATCGCCCTTAGCGGTTGCAACCCGACCTACTTCACAACCGCAGCTGCTCAAACACCCCGTTTGGTGCAGAGCATTCTGAGCGACCCCAATAGCTTTAACTATGTCCTCAGTCAAGGCGCACCGAATGTTTTTGGGCTGATTTACGAAGGGTTAGTCGGTCAAAATGGCATCACGGGGAAAATTGAACCTGCTTTAGCGGAATCTTGGGAAATCTCGGAAGATAATCAGCGGATTGTTTTTACTATGCGATCGGGACTGAAATGGTCGGATGGAGAGCCTCTGACCGTAGATGATGTAGTTTTTACCTACAATTATATCTACTTAAACGAAAAAATTCCCACGGATATCAGAGACATTCTCAAAATTGGTGAAGAACGGGCGCTCCCGACTGTGAGAAAATTGGATAACAGGCGGGTAGAATTTACTGTCCCTCAACCTTTTGCTCCGTTTTTGCGCAACACGGGGGTGCCGATTTTACCCGCCCATGCTTTGCGAGAAGCAGTATACAGTTATGATTCTCAGGGAAACCCGAAGTTTCTCTCTACCTGGGGAACGGATACCGATCCTGCTAAAATTATCTGCAATGGACCCTATACTCTGGAGAGCTATGTTCCCAGTCAACGAGTCACTTTTCGCCGTAACCCTTATTTCTGGCGTCAAGACGATCGGGGAAATTCTCAGCCTTATATTGAGCGAGTGGCCTGGGAAATTGTCGAATCAACAGATAACTCCTTTCTGCAATTTCGTTCTGGCGGGTTGGACTCCCTCAGCGTCTCCCCCGAATATTTCTCTCTGCTGAAGCAAGAAGAAGATAGAGGCAAGTTTACTATCTATCTCGGCGGCCCGACTCTGACTACGACTTTCTTGGTGTTTAATCTCAATCAAGCAAGAAATCAAAAAGGCGAACCCTTTGTAGACCCAGTTAAGTCCCGCTGGTTTAATACTAAAGAGTTTCGCCAAGCAGTCGCTTACGCGATCGATCGCCAGAAAATGATTAACAATGTCTACCGGGGACTGGGAGAACCGCAAATTTCCCCCATTTACAAGCAAAGTCCTTACTATATTGGTGCCGAACAAGGTCTGAAGGTTTATGACTATGACCCTCAAAAAGCTAAGGAGTTGCTGCGTTCGGCAGGATTTAAGTATAATCAGGAAGGAGAGTTGTTTGATGTCCAGGGAAATTGGGTCCGCTTTACAGTCATGACTAATGCTGGCAATAAACTCCGGGAGGCGATCGGGGTGCAAATTCAGCAAGATTTGGGTAAGATTGGCATGCAGGTAGATTTCACAGCCATCAGTTTTAATACTCTCATAGACAAAGTTTACAGTCAGCGAAACTGGGACAGTTACATTGGCGCTATTGGTGGCGGTGGCGTGGAACCGAATGCGGGAGCAAATCTCTGGTTAACTGAAGGTGGGTTGCATACTTTTAATATGGGCCCCCAAGAGGGTCAACCTCCTATAGATGGTTGGACTGTTTCTGACTGGGAATTGGAAATCGAACGGCTTTATATTAAAGGTGCTGGGGAACTGGATGAAGCTAAGCGCAAGGAAATTTATGCCCAAGCTCAACGGATCGCTCAGGAAAATCTGCCCTTTATCTATCTGGTTAATCCTTTGGCCATGACTGCCGTGCGCGATCGCGTTCAACCAATCAAATACTCCGCCCTTGGGGGTGCATTCTGGAACATTCACGAACTGCAAATTGTAGAATAGGGAATGACGTTCCCAGGCGGGATCCAGGGAATGAGGGAGAATGGAGAATAGAGAATGGGGATAAAAAAAATTATAGGCGCGATCGCTTTAATCGTGATTACCCAGCTGAGTATCGTCAGCTGCACTCCACGGGAAATACCTAGAAAATCTCAACTGGTGCTTGCTACCCTGGGGGACCCCAAAACCTTTAACCCGGCATTGAATCAGGAATTTCCGAATGTTTTCCTATTCACCTTTGAGGGGTTGACTAGGGAAAATGGCATCACGGGGGAAATAGAACCCGCCTTAGCAGAATCTTGGGAAATATCCCCAGACAAGAAACGAGTTGTTTTCACCCTCAGAAAAGGATTAAAATGGTCTGATGGTCAACCCCTGACAGCGGATGATGTTGTCTTTACCTACAAGCAGGTGGTCTTTAACCCGGACATTCCTACGGATGCTAAAGATCCCTTGCGCATAGGGGAAAGGCGCTCATTTCCTACAGTCAGAAAACTGGGCGATCCTCGCCTGGTGGAATTTACCCTTCCCGAACCATTTGCGCCCTTCCTGAGAGCGACTGGAGTGAGCATTTTACCAGCTCACGTGCTCCAAAAATCAGTGAATTCCCTGGATGGGGAGGGAAATCCTCAGTTTACTTCCACTTGGCATACGGGTACGAAACCATCAGAGATTGTAGTCAACGGTCCTTACAAAATAGAAAGTTATAATCCCAGCGAACGAGTAATCTTTACCCGCAATCCTTATTACTGGCGTCAAGATGCAGAGGGCAATCAACTTCCATACATTGACCGGATTGTCTGGCAAGTGGTAGAATCGACGGAAACCCAACTGCTGCAATTTCGATCGGGGACATTAGATATTATGGGAGATGCCCGTCCCTTGCGTCCGGAATATTTCTCTTTGCTGAAGCGCGAGGAAAAGCGCGGCAAGTTTAGGATTGAGATTGGCGGAGCGTCCTCGAGTACGACCTTTATGGCGTTCAATCTTAATCAAGCTAAAAATGAAAAGGGGAAACATTTTGTAGACCCAGTCAAGTCCCGCTGGTTTAATAGCAAGGAATTTAGACAGGCCGTTGCTCATGCACTCGATCGCCAGCGGATGGTTAATAACATCTTTCGCGGCATAGGGGTCCGGGAAAACTCTCCCGTTTCCGTGCAAAGTCCTTACTTTCTCTCTCCCGAAGCGGGGTTAAAAGTTTATGAATACAATCTGGAAAAGGCGCAAGAGTTGCTGCGATCGGCAGGATTTCAGTATGACAAACAAGGGTTACTGTTGGATACAGAGGGAAATCAGGTGCGCTTTACCCTGCTGACAAATGCCGGAAATAAAATTCGCGAGGCGATCGGGGTGCAGGTCAAGCAAGATTTGGGTAAAATAGGCATACAGGTGGATTTTCGCCCGCTCGCCTTCAACACCCTAGTCAGCAAGTTGACCAATACCAGGGATTGGGAAGCTCATATAATCGGTTTTACGGGTGGGGTAGAACCGCACAATGGCGCCAATCTTTGGACCAGCAGCGGCGGTTCCCATCTGTTCAATCAAGGACCGCAACCAGGAGAAACATCCATTCAAGGTTGGCAAGTTTCCGACTGGGAACGGGAAATAGACCGACTGTTTGTCAAAGGGGCCCGGGAGTTAGACGAACAAAAGCGCAAAAAGATATATGCGGAGTTTCAGCAGCTCGTCCAGGAGCAACTGCCTCTGATATTCTTGGTGAATGAAGTGACGATGATGGCAGTGCGCGATCGGGTCACGGGGTTAAAATACTCGGGACTGCCTAGTTGGGGACTCTGGAATATCTATGAAGTGAAAATTGATTAGAGATTTATTATGATTGCAGACAGCGGCAGTTGATATTTGATAACTGGCGATCGGGCGCTGTCGAAGTAAGTCTAACCGGTGCCCATCCTTGCAGAATAGACCAGATCGTACTCTAGATCGGAAGTGTTGAGTATCGTTACAGAGCGTTACATAATTAGGTCTCCTGGGTTTTGGGTGATAAGTAAATATTATGACAACGGGAAATAAAGGGTTTCAGCCTTTTTTATAAGGGTAAAATGTATTTGGCTATACATTTTACCCTAGAAACCCAGGAGAGCCACATAATTTTGGGCAAATCCCCAAACAGGTCTTGACAGGAGAGAAAAAAATCTGCTAATATAAAGAAGAAGCAAAATGAATCTATCCAGAGCGAGCGCAGAGAACTTCAACCCCAGCTTTTTCGTGCTCTCTGAGGAGAACGAAAATACAGATACCAGTTCTCCTCGGCTGCATGGGGACGGGTTGACGTGAAGGGTGAAGTTCTATTAGATGCAGGTTAGCCGTATCGCAACCAATTATTAGGAGCATTCTATGCAATTAGACGAATCCCCACCTCCTACCGAGGCAATAGAAGCCCCGGATGAAAAAATCTTTAGCTTCGACTTGATTTATATCGCTCTTTGCTTTATAATTGGCTTAGGAGGGTTTGCTTACATTCTTGCCACCTTACCCGGAGAAGCAGATGTTCCCTCAGATTTGACTCGTACTTGCATTACAGGGGGATGGAAATATTTCTTGATTATCACCCACGTGTTAGTCTTTGCTGTGATTCCTCTGGCCATGCGGATATTTGCCAAAAGCCTCGCAATCCTCGGACAGCCTCCCAGAATGATTTTTGCGTCCCAATTGGGATTGGCTTTTATCATGGTGGCGATCGCCTCGGAAATAGGTTGGCATGTTACCCAATGCTGGTACTACCAAAACCAGTTCACCATGCTCAACTTCATGTTCTATTTCTTTCTGATTTCCGCTTTTGCCCTTTGGGCTGATGGCCTAGCTCAAAAAAATCCCGTAACAACCAAACTGCTCAATGTCTTGTTTGCTATCAGCTTGCTTGTAGTATCAATTCTCTATCCTTTGGGCTACAAAGCTGATAACCCCGACTATAAAATCCCCATTTATGTAGCTCTCACCCTTGTATTTGCTGTACTGACATACCAAGGCTACCTCCTGCTGCGGACCTGGAAGATCGTCTTATTTCCTATATTTTCGGTAGGCGTGAACCTAGGCTTCATTGCCTTACTCGATAAATATGGTGGAAATCCCTACACAGATCCTCAAATTCAAAGCAACGCTCTATTTCATATCCTCCATGACATCGGGGGCACGGAAGCAGGTTTAATAATTTTTACTGCTTTGGTATATGCCAAAGGACTGGCAGAGCAGAAGTTAAAAACAGAATCGTAGATTGTTGCTGGATGTGAAAGATATATGGCGTTGCACGGCAGGTGCAAAAAATGGTATCATCTCCCGTGCAACGCCATGTATACAGCAATCAACGAGAGCGCAATACTTCTCGGTTAATAACTTATCATTGCGAGGGGGGGGCTCAATCACGAGCATTCTTCTGATCCCTGCCAGGATCCCCCCCGAAGCAATCTCACCGACAACGCTCCTGGTGCTCTTCATCTCAGACGGGGCGAGGAGATTGCTTCGGGGGGGGTTAACTCAATTAGTGCATAAGTTAATCGCTACGTACCCCCCCCTCGCAATGACAAATAAAATCCTTAACCGAGAAGTATTGAACGAGAGCGTCACTCATATCTGAATTTTGAATTTCCATGATGCTTGCACCCGCAAGGGTAGATCGTAGATATTAAATTACGGGAACAAATCCATGCACGCGGCTCAACTTTATCACCTCGGACACCTCATTGTTGGTATCGCAGAGGTACTTTTAATTGCTTTCATTGGCTACCAACTTAAGCCGGGACAGCCCACGGTGCAAGGGTTCCGGCCCACAGCGGTAGAGGCCGATCGCGGGGGCGAAGAAGTCCCGCGTTACGTTGGTAGCCCTTTCCTTCCACCGGCGCTAAGTACGTGCATAAGTAAACTCAACTATGTAAAAGCAAGATTTGGAGTTAGATGAAGAAAAGCGCAAAATGATCTATGCTGAGTTTCAGCAAGTAGTCCAGGAGCAACTCCCCGCAATCTTCAAGGTGTTGGAGGTGGCGATGATGGCAGTGCGCGATCGGGTCAGCGGTTTAAAATACTCGGGACTGCCCAGTTGGGGACTCTGGAATATCTATGAAGTGAAAATTGATTAGGGATGTGGAATTCCTAGAGCTTGGTAGCTGATATAGCAGCATTCGTAGGGTGGGCACCGCCCACCAGAAGTGTGGGTGTGGTATTTTTTTACCAACTGGTGCAAGACCACACCCGTTTATAGCTTCTATCTTAATTCTGGGATTGAGATGATATTTACACTCGGCGTACAATATCAATTTGGTAATCATCCTTAATCTTCCTGAGAGGAAACTGCACGAACTGGGCGGACCCCGTCAGTTTCCAGTCAAACAGGCGCAGCAAATGAGAGGCGAACAGCTTAGTGACTATCATCGTCATCTGGGCTCCCAGACAGGCGTGGACGCCACCGCCAAAGGGAATGAACTGATACATCTTGCCCTCGCCACGCTCTGGTCCGAAGCGATCGGGATCGAATAGCTCCGGTTTGTGAAAATGATCTGCCATCATGTTAGCAATTCGCGGCTCGGCAATCAGAACCCAGCCCTTCTCGTATAGCACCCCATCCAGCACCACAGACTTAGTGAGGCGACGGTTAGCAGTTGTGCTCGGAGGTAGGATGCGCAGTGTCTCCTTGATAGTCGCTTCTAGAAATAGCATCTGCTTCAAATGCTCCGGTTCAAACCTGTTGACATTGCTTTGTATACCCATCACCTCTGCTTGCTCTTCGAGCAGCCGCTGCACCACCTGTGGGTGTCGCCCCAGCTGGTAGATCAGAGAACATACCAGCGCTGAGATCTCGTAGTGTGATGCCCATAACTGTAGTAGGCATTGATTCTCTATCAGGTCATCACTAAATACCCCATCTGGGTTTTCCTGCTGGCCAGCTAGCATCATCGACAGAAAGTCCGCAGTAGGATTAATTGGGCCCTCTACCCACCGCCTGCAAATCACTGCCCTCATAAAGTCGATCAGCGCGGCCCGTGCCTTGAGTCCCCGACCATAGGCTGTGAAACGAGACTTCCACTTCAACAAGCCATAGAAGCCATCAAAATATGTCTTATACAAAGCCTTTAGTTCTGCCTTCGAGGAAACGGGTAGACCCTCGAAGGTCGCCCGATCGGAGTCATTCAAGCTGACTCCCAGCAGCAGAGGGACGAGCACGTCAAAACAGATCTTCTCCACTGCCGGGTAGAGTGCTATGCTACTGGGGGTGCTCCAGTCCTGGAGGCCACGCCCGATCGTCTCATCGATCTGGGGCGTATATCCATCAAGGGCGCGACCAGTCAGGCCCGGTCCCAGGGCAGTTTTGCGCTGGCGATGTAAGTCAGGACGCTGAAACAGGCTGTAGGGACCAAACATGTCCATTGTCGTGGGTGGCAAGGCAATCTCTGTATATTTCAAGTCCCCATTAAATGCCATTTGAATTGCTTTAGCAGACCCGACAAAGACCGTAGTGCCACCAAAGACACCTGTTTTGAAGCAGGGACCATATTTTTCCCGATTTTGGCGGCAGAAATTATCGGGATTTCCTATGTAATTAATTGTATCATGCCACTTTGGCTTGCGTGGTGGAGTGGTAGTCCCGGTGGGCGGCGCTTGTCCATTCTCCAGTACAACTACCTCGATCGTCTGTTGGTTCATGACAATTTATCTCTATCAGGACTTCTGGTGCAAAATGTAAGTGTGCTACCATTTTACCTGAATTCGATCGCCTGTGAGCAGCCCGAACGTCCAGTCGATGTGCGATGCGTAGTGCGAATAGCGCGCGCATCGCACATCGAAGCAGTTGTCTGTGTTCTTCATATGAAGTGAAAATTGATTAGAATTAAGAAACCAGGTATATGGGAAAAACCTGGTTTCTGGGCTATTATTGAAATGTACCGCGCGAGCGCTCGCGTGGCGGCACAATGGTTACAGACAGCGGCGCAATGGTTGCAGACAACGGCGCAATGGTTGCAGGGTGCGGCACAATGATTGCTCAAGCATCCCCCGATCGCCCGTTACCCAATCCCCTGCTACAGTAAGGTGGGCAGTGCCCAACAGTGCGATCGGATATTTGTTATCATAGATATAGTGGGCTAGAAAAGAAGGAGGTAAAATATGGCAGCTATAGATAAAGCGTCACAGGAACAAGTGTTAGCCTTTGAGCAAGCAAAACAGAAAATAATAAAAGCGAAGCTGTCTCGAACGCCAGATGAAAATTATTACTTGGAACAGATTTTAGAAAATCTTGAACAAATGACAGCTTTTTATTCCTATGGGAATGGAGAGATTTTTGTAGAACATAATCTTGATTGGGATCGAGAACAGCGTTTTCTGAACGGTTATGAGCATATTTTTATGCAAGAAATGAAAATAACTTTGGAGATTGAAAGGAGGTCGGATAACAAGAATAATTATGGTGTAGGTGCGTTTGTTACTGATCTATGGTTCGATTGCTTGGACATGTATGAGTTAATTCGCGTGAAAAAAAGTTTTTATTGGGAATATGTTTACTATAAACTATTTCAAATAGAGCCTCATTATTATATTCTCAGGAAAGGTTTGATAGAAGAAGATCGGGAGAACCCGTTATTTAACATAGCTACGATAGATACAGAAATGGGATCGCCATTCGTGAGGATTGTGAAAGAAGAGTGGCTTTCCGATATTGGTGAAATTTATTCCGTATTGAAAGAGTTTTTTGAAAGTTTAGGATTCGTTGTCTGAACACCGGTCAGGTAAAATTACATAATCCAGCTCGTCTGTTGGTTCATGACAATTTACCTCTATCAGGACTTCTGGTGCAAAATGTAAGTTGTATGCAGTTTGGAGTCAAACCACTGTGCTATCATTTTACCTGAAAAGCTGTTTGAGGTGGCTCGGATGGCAGTGCCCGATCGCCCGCTAATCCCATGCTACAGTAAGGTGGGCACTGCCCACCCTACATGAACTAGCTACCGCATTATGACGCGGGTTACCAGGGGTTTTAACCCCTGGTGAACCCCCGGCGGGTGAAGTGCGAAGTGAGTATTTATATTAACCATTAACAATTAACAATCTCGTGACTCAACCTGAAGCCTTACGAACTCTGTTAGAATCAGTCGCAGCTGGTCAAGTAACCCCAGGTGACGCTTTAGATCGGCTTAAGCATTTTGACTTTGAACCGGTGGGAGATTTTGCCCGCATCGACCATCATCGCAGTTTGAGAACGGGTTTTCCAGAAGTAATCTGGGGACTAGGGAAAACCCCAGCACAAATTGCTGAGATTATCAAGGTGATGCGCGATCGCACGGCTGTAGTGATGGCAACGCGGATCGAACCAGATGTCTATGCTGAAGTACAATCAAAAGTACCTGACTTACGCTATTACCAGACTGCCAGAATATGTGCTCTAGGGACGCCTCAAGTGCAGCATCCGGGTAAAATAGGGATATTATCAGCAGGAACAGCAGATTTACCCATAGCAGAAGAAGCGGCAGTAACAGCGGAACTGGGCGGTTTTCAAGTGCAGCGCCTCTGGGATGTGGGGGTTTCTGGCATCCATCGCCTGTTGAGTAACCGCCAAGTTATTGATGCTGCTAATGTGTTAATCGTAGCAGCAGGAATGGAAGGGGCCTTGCCCAGTGTAGTCGGGGGTTTGGCAGATTGTCCCGTGATTGCCGTGCCTACCAGTGTAGGTTACGGTGCTAGTTTTAACGGTTTAGCTGCCCTGTTGGCAATGCTCAATTCTTGCGCTGCTGGCATTGGCGTGGTTAATATAGATAATGGTTTCGGGGCGGCCATGTTAGCAGGACAGATTATCAGAACCGCTGTCAAATTGCACGAATAGCACTCGCGATATGACAAAAATAGAAAAACCTTTACCTCCAGGCAGCTTTGGTCTACCTGGTGTCTCCTGGGATCTCGATGTCTCCCGGGAGCGCTAGTCGCACGTTCCCAGGCGGAGCCGTGGGAACGAGGGGGAGACACCGGAAGCTGCTAATGCCCGCTTTTCACGGTCCTTTAGCAAATTACCTGACTACAATGGAAGACATTACCCTCAGCTATCTGGAAAAATGGGAAAGTATGGGTAGCTTTACCTGGTTTGGGGAACTCAAACAACTGACCTTTGAAATTGCCAGCACCTTGCTAATGGGCCAAAACTCGCTTTGTGAGCGGCAAATACATCAACATTATTACCTAACCAGCGCACAAACCGACAAGAGGCGGAGCGAATAAATCGTCTTTCGCGACGGCACCATCTGTCAAAACAAGGTGGCATGGCCTGAGCAGTTGTTTCTTTCATTTTGTCTGTTCATTAAGTAAAGGCAAAAAAAATGTAGCAAATAAACTTATATCGACAGTATGTTTACTTAAAATAAGCAATCGTCAAACTCCGTATATTTGCATAATCATAAAACCGTGCTCGTTGACGTATAATGCCCATTATACATGGGATTGAGCTGCTTTAGTTAGAAGTTGTTTTTGTTTAAGTCCCGCTATAATTTGCATCGTAGGGCAGAATTCTCGATGTATAATAATCTCTAAGATAGCCCAACTATACCTTCGGATGCTCAGAACCAGGAGGCTAACCCATGAAACTTAAACCATTTGCGTCCATCTTAGCCGCAGTCGCCACCTGCCGGCACCTGTAGACCATCGAGAGATTTGGACAAGGCAACTTCAGAATTTCTTAACCATTCGGGTCAAAAAGCAGTACTCGGTTGAAAGCGGTTGAAAGCAGCACTAGACGATCGCCCGCTATTCATCAACCTAGCTCTATAATAGACAATTATGACAAAAAGCCGCTCCCTCAAGGGAAAAATTTCTCTTCTCATAGCATCAAAGGATCTTCTCTCGGCGAGAAAAGGTTCTGCTCTCGCCAAGGATCTGCTCTCGGCGAGAAAAGGTTCTGCTCTCGGCGAGAAAAGGATCGCCTCCCCGCCCAGGTCAGATCGCCTCCCCGCCCGGATCGTCTCGTCCCCCCGCCCGGGTCAGATGGTCTCCCCGCCCGGGTCGGATGGTCTCCCCGCCCGGGGCAAGCGAATGTTTTCGTCTTTTCGTCAAGCAAGTTTCGAGGGCTTGGCAGTGGCAAGAAACAGGTGATGTGCTAAAATGCATGTCGAGTGGGCGCAGGTTTGGCATCACCTAGCGCCGGTCACATTACCTTAGCATAACCGGCACCTAGAGAACCTCAAAACCAAAATTAGCCCAAAATGGCCAAAATGGCCTTGTGATTTACCCCAAAATGCGGAGAAATTTACGAAATTTACCAAAAATAGCTGTCGGGGACGTGAAAATTTGTTATAAGATAAGATAGAGTAAAGTAAGCGGATGAAACATCTCGATCGCCTCGCCGGCGAGACCCCGGGCATTCGGGTGCATCTCACTTTTGTAATGCAGCCCGCGCGGGCTTTGTACCTGTAGCCGGGCCCTAAAGGGTGAGGGCGGCGACGCTTGTTCCCTTCCCCCTGTTCCCTGTTCCCTGTTCCCTGTTCCCTGTTCCCTGTTCCCTGTTCCCTGTTCCCTGTTCCCTGTTCCCTGTTCCCTGTTCCCTGTTCCCTGTTCCCTGTTCCCCATCACCCTGCCGGAGGATTTCGCTCTCAAAGGCGACTTCACCAATTTATACATTGGCGATTTTAATGGGGACGGTCGCGACGACATATTCCGTCAAGAAAAGGGCAGTTGGGACGACGATGACCAGATGACTGCCCACGTACTCTTGTCCCAGGGTGACGGCAACTTTACCCGCATCCCCCTGCCGGAGAGTTTCAATCTTAAGGGCGACTTCACCAACTTGCACCTCCAAAGTCATTGCTAAGACTTCTCTCGTTAAAAGTGCCTGTTTTTCTGACTCCTCTAACGTATCTAGGTAAAGTTCAACAGCTTCTTTGATGTTAGCTTTTACCTCTTCCCAGGACTCACCTTCACTTTGACAGCCTGGAAGTTCTGGACAATAAGCATAATAGCCATATTCATCCTTTTCGATAATGATGTTTAGTTTGTACATCATAGCAATTGTCTCCTTTTTCTCTCCCATATCCCAGCGATTTGATTTCTCAGAATTCCATTGAACCACTTGACAAAGCCTTGCCGGACAACTGCTGGCCCATGGTTGTCTAGATCCAGCTCAAAATTTTTGAGAAACCTGCGGATATTCTGTCCGCTGACATTTCCCCGATATACGGAAACGCCCTCCAAGGCCCAGTTCAGCGCATCCGGATAATCCAAGCGAGGGTCTCGGTGTCAGGGAGATCGGCTGTCATTGAGTACCCCTCCCATTATGTATGATGGCAAACAACTGACTGCTCATGTACTTTGGGGGCGGGTCTCGTCTAACAGTAACTAACGGTCAAGTAGATTTTCGTTTGCCTCAGTCAGGGGGGTTAAATTGTGGTAAGGTGGGCATTGCCCACCCTACTCTTAGTCCCGGTACATGACGATCGAAGCAATTTTACTTGACCTGGATGGCACAATAGTTAACACTGACCATCTCCATTACCAGGTTTGGCAGGATATCCTCCAAGACTATGGCATAGAAATGGATAAAACCTTCTACAGAGGTCACATCAGCGGACGGCAAAATTCAGCTATAGTGGAGGATATCCTCCCCCAGCTTACAAAAACTGCAGGAGAGAAACTTGCTGAGGACAAAGAAGCTCGGTTTCGGGAATTGGCTTTGAGTCTTAAACCCTTAGCAGGACTGCTGGATATGTTATCCTGGATCGATACCCATAAGTTGCAAACTGCTGCGGTCACTAATGCTCCCCGTGCCAATGCTAAGTTTATGTTAGAGGTGCTCGAACTGACAGATAGCTTTGATATAGTTGTGCTGGGAGATGAGGCGATCGCAGCTAAACCAGATCCAGCCCCCTATAATCTGGCCCTCAGTCGGTTGGGAGTTTCCCCACAAGAGGCGATCGCCTTTGAAGACTCTCCTTCTGGCATGATTGCCGCTGTGGCCGCAGGTATCTATAGCATTGGCATTACCTCTACCCACTCCCGGGAAGTTCTTTTAGCAGTGGGAGCAAAAATGGCGATCGCTGACTTTGCCGCACCTCAGTTGTGGCAACTGCTGGACTCTACTGTGCGCGATCGGGCACGCATGGCGATCGGCGGTAAACATCGCGCCGACGATCGACATCAAGAATTGTAACAATGTTTTCGGTATCGTCAATCTCGTAAATCACCCGATAATCGCCCACTCGGATGCGCCAACCTTCACGATTTGTTAGCTTCAAACAGCCTGGAGGTCTGGGATCTTCGGCAAGAGCAAAAATGGCATCCCGGACTCGTGCGTAAGCCAAAGTGGGCAATTCAATTGCTTCTGAGCAGACCGCAAAATGAAAATATTGTAATTCATTGGCGATTATGTTCTATTTCTGCGATCGCCTGCTCGAAAGGAAAGGCATCATCGCCTGATGCCTTAGCAACATCATAGGCACGAATTGACTCTAGCTCTTCCGACTGTGCGAGCAGTTGCTAGTAATATTCTATATCCAGCAGTACCCCAATGGTATTACCATTGGCATCAACTAGATAGGATTCTTTCAAGGTGTTCGTGGCATCTTGACTCAATATGGGCTTTGTTGATAGTATCAGAAGCAGTCTTCTGGTTCGGTTACATTTTCTGTAACCTTGACATTCCGACCCCTGCTATCATAATAAAAGTTAGCATCAATCGCCATCGGTGAGGTAATCATGCAGCAAGTTGACCCCAGAGAAAACCAAATTCTCTTTCTATCCCTGTTCCTAGCCCTAGGCATCGGCACCAGAGACTGGACTTTACGACCCGACTTCATTATAGTCGCGATCGCCACCTGCTTGTGTACTCAGTGGATAGCAAACACCCTCAGACAACGGATCGAACCCCAGAAATTCCCGACCAAACAGGCCCCGGACGGCGATCGCCCCCGCTGGGCCTCTTCCCTATCTAACCTCAAAAGTGCCCTCATCACAGCCCTAGGTTTAAGCCTCTTGCTGCGGACAGACCACTACAGTACAATGGTCTTAGCAGGCACCCTCGCCATCGGGAGTAAATTCCTGAGGTAAGTTATCGGTCTCCGATGGAAGGATAATAGCATTTGATTAATGAGAGACTTGAAAAAGAGGAGGCAGGAGCCTCAGAAGACCGTTCCCAGGTAGAACCTGGGAACGAGAGGTAAAATTGGTATAACCCCTAACCCACAAGCAATTCCCATGAAAAGATTTCGATTCCCGATCGCGCAGCCGTGTGCGCGCAGCGCAATCGCGCTGCTGTTGACATTAGTGACATGGCTCGGCTATACTCCAGTTGCTGGGGCATTTTGCGGATTCTATGTCGCTAAAGCCGATACCAGTCTTTACAACCAAGCCTCTCAAGTCGTTATTGCCCGTGATGGCGATCGCACGGTATTAACAATGGCGAACGACTATCAAGGGGATGTGAAAGATTTTGCTTTAGTCGTGCCCGTTCCGGTCATCCTGAGAGAAGACCAAGTTAATGTGGGCGACCCGCAAATTATCGAGCGACTAGACGCCTTCAGTGCCCCCCGACTGGTAGAATATTTTGACCCAGACCCTTGTGCGCCTCCCCGCATATACGATCGGGTTGGGTCAGCACCAGAAGCATCAATTGACTCCGGCGGAGTTACTGGAGACGATGCCCTCGGGGTGACCGTAGAATCCCAATTTAGCGTCGGAGAATACGACATCGTGATTCTCTCGGCCAAAGAATCTAACGGACTGCAAACCTGGTTAAACCGGAATGGATACCGAGTTCCCAGGGGTGCCGATCGCATACTCAGACCCTACATCCGCCAAGGGATGAAATTCTTCGTCGCCAAAGTCAATCTAGCCGAATTTGAAGAATCGGAGTATCAATACCTGCGACCGCTGATGATGGCTTACGAATCGCCCAAATTCATGTTACCCATTCGTCTGGGGATGATGAACGCCAACAGCGAGCAAGATTTGATAGTTTATATCTTATCACCCAAAGGGCAAGCGGAGATTACCAACTACCGGACAGTGGAAATTCCCTCCAATGTGGAGATTCCCATCTTCGTCAAAAAGGAATTTGGGGATTTCTATCAAGCCATGTTCAAAACAGCTTATAATCGAGAAGATCGAAAAGTCGCCTTTCTGGAATATGCCTGGGATATGGGTAGCTGTGACCCTTGTTCGGCGGACCCCCTCAATCCAGAAGAACTCCGTCAAGCGGGGGTATTTTGGCTGGACTCGACCGTAAGTCCTAGAAGAATTCCTAGGGTTTTTATCAGCCGCATCCACGTCCGCTATAGCCGCGATCGATTCCCCGAAGATTTAATGTTTCAGGAGACATCCAACAGTCAATTCTTCCAGGGACGCTACATCTTACGCCATCCATTTACAGGAGAGATGCAGTGTGAAGCTGGGCGAGAATATCGGAGGTCATTGCCAGGACGCCTGGAACGGGAAGCCCGGACATTAGCCCAGTTAACTGGATGGGACATTCAGGAAATCCGAGATAGAATAGATTTCCCTCAAACCAGACCCACTTATTGGTGGCAACGCCTCTGGCCCGAACGATAATAGCCAGCTTTAAATATACCGTTCGTAGTAAGCACTTTAGTGCTTCCAGTCGTTCGTAGTAAGCACTTTAGTGCTTCCAGTCGTTCGTAGTAAGCACTTTAGTGCTTCCAGTCGTTCGTAGTAAGCACTTTAGTGCTTCCGGTCGTTCGTAGTAAGCACTTTAGTGCTTCCCATCGTGACCAGGGTCACGAGTATAGTATATAATTACCTGATAGAGAGAATCATTGAGTTGGTTATGTCTTATAGTCAATTTTCCCTTGGTAAGGTAAAAAAAGAGTTTAGCTTGAAAGTTGTAGAAGGGGTACGCTTTTTCCCAGATATCCCGCCCATTGAACCGTCTCCCTTACTCGCTGAAATCCTGACTGAGAATATCCCCTTAGCTGCGGTAGGCAGCGAAAAAGCCCGATCGGAACTCTTAATCTCTCCAGTGCTAGTGGAAGTCCGACGGGTGTTAAATCGGCAAATTAGCTTGTTTTCTGGGGAAGAGTTCGCGGTAGATCAGTCTCTGGGATTGAACGGCGTCTGTGATTTTTTATTGAGTAAGTCCCCAGAGTTGTTGGAAATCGAAGCCCCGGTGGTGGCGATCGTGGAAGCGAAGAAGGCGGATCTGACCGTTGGGTTAGGGCAATGTATTGCTTCCATGGTAGCAGCTCAACTGTTTAATCATCAGAATGAACGGCCAATGTCGCGGATCTTCGGTTCGGTGAGTAATGGCACGGCCTGGCGCTTCTTGCAATTGCAAGACAAAACCGTGACAATAGATCTGATAGATTATCCGCTGTTGCCTGTGGGGCAAATTCTGGCCTTTCTCAAGTGGATGATTGAAAATACTACATAAAGGATGGGGAAGCGAAGAAAAGCAATGAAGATTATCAATGAGATAATTTACATAGAGACAGAAACAGGGATCTGCATCTACAACATTACCCCTCAGATCCAGAAAGTAATTGACAGGAACTCCGTCATCAGCGGTCAGGTAACCGTGTTTTCGCGACACACAACCACTGCCTTGGCGATCAATGAAAATGAAGAAAGATTGCTAGAAGATGTGAAAGTGCATCTGTTAAAGTTAGTGCCTGACACGGAAAAATATCTGCATAACGACCTGCATTTGCGAGATGTTCCCGATGACGAACCCATAAATGCCCATTCGCACTTGATGGCAATGATGTTAAGCACTTCGGAAGTGATTCCTATTATTGATGGCAAGTTAGCTTTGGGCACCTGGCAATCAGTGTTATTTTTTGAGTTAGACGGTCCCCGAAACAGGACTTTTCTCGTACAGGTTTGGGGCGAATGAAGCGTTAAGTGCGATAAGATAACCATGCAGAACCAAACTCGAAAACCACCAACCTCCTATAGCCAATTTTTCACAGTTCGAGAGGTCAAAGAGTTTTTGCACCTATCGACTGTTGAAAGCGTTTGCTTCTTACTCGATGTTCCTCCTGTGGAACCTTCTCTGGCGCTGCGAGAATACCTGGCAGAAACTATTCCTATTGCAGTAGCATCGGGGAGTGAAAAAGCAAAATCAGAGCTAATTGTAACTCCGGTTTTAGTTGAAGTCAGACGGTTTCTCGATCGACAAGTAAGTTTTTTTTCAGGGGAAGATTTCACGGTAGACGAAAGTCTGGGATTAAAAGGAAGTTGCGATTTCCTGCTGAGTCGATCGCCCGAAATGCTGGCGATCGAAGCTCCAGTTGTAATAATTGTAGAGGCAAAGCAAGCCGATTTGAAAACAGGATTAGGACAATGCCTAGCAGAAATGGTAGCAGCACAGCTCTTTAACCGGGAACATAACCAACAGATTTCCACGATATACGGCAGTGTCAGCAATGGCACTCAATGGCAATTCCTGAAGCTAGAAGGTCAAACTGCTACCATCGACCTATCGGTTTATTCATTACCGCCCGTAGAACAAATTCTGGGCTTTTTAGTCTGGATGGTGCAGCAAAATTTATAGCTTCGCTGTCGGCCCGCCGGGGGTTCAAACCCTGCGTTACCAGGCTCCGCCAGGTGCTGCTGGCGCCGAGCGTCAGAAAATTGTAACACCCAATAGGTTTACAATAGCTTATTGTAAGCAAACAATAGCTTATTGTAAGACTGCAATAGACTATTGTAAGACTGCAATAGACTATTGTAAGACTGCAATAGACTATTGTAAGGCTGCAACAAAGTAAAGCTGTTGAAATAGCTAATAAACAAACCTCTCTGTAGGGGCAAAGCATTCCTAATTCTGACCTTACGAGGGGGATGATGGCATTACTCAATGGCATCTGGCTTTTATGTCCTTGGGCAAGACTTTAGATGAATGCGCTGCTAAGTACCGAGGATTTTGTCAAAAACATCGCCCGCAACCCAAGTCGGAAAAGAAAAATAATTGGGGAAGTCGTGTCCGAAAGTCGTGTCCAGAGATACTACTCTGTGGTACTCTCGGACACGAGTCTGCTGTTGGCAGGTCTGAAGGCGAAGGGGAATCGGAGTGAAAGCTAAGAAACAGAGTAAGAGAGGAGTTACCCGGTTTCTGGCAGGCAAGGAGTTATACAATTGTAGGGTGGGCACCGCCCACCAGACCGCAAGGAGTGATACAATTGTAGAATGTAGGGTGTGTACTAGATGGTGGGTGACAGGTGCAGGGCGATCGGGCAGAAAAAGCTAAGAAACAGGGTTGATGGCAGACAGGGAGTGATACAATTGTAGAATGTAGGGTGTGTACTTGATGGTGGCTGACCGGTGCAGGGCGATCGGGCAATCCTAGAAAAAGCTAAGAAACAGGGTTGATGGCAGACAGGGAGTGATACAATTGTAGAATGTAGGGTGTGTACCGCCCACCAGACCGAAATTCATGAAGCAAGTTGTGCGCGAAAAGGAGTAGAATATTGCTGCGAGAGTACCAACTGACCAATTTCAAAGCATTTGCCGGACCGGAGAAACTTCCGATTCGACCCATCACGCTGATCTACGGTCCCAACTCTTCTGGCAAGAGTTCGGTGCTGCAATCACTCCTACTGCTCAAACAGACTCTCCAGGAAGCTGAAGACCCCGATACGGTATTGTTACCCAAGGGCAATCTCGTCAACCTGGGCAGTTATCGGGAATTCGTCCACCGGCACGATGTCAGTCAGTCTTTCTCGTTCAAGGTAAAGCTGGAACTGGACAAACTAGAACTCCAAGAGGATTTTTGGAAGATCGTTCCCAAAGATTTTGAGTTGGCTCCAATTTTAGAATTGCAGGTTACTTTTGCCTATGATAAGGAGACATCGAAGGTAGTGCTATCCAGTATCGAGCTGTTTATGGGTGACGATCCATCTTCATTGATCTGCTATAGACCTTTAGAGCAAAATAGCAGGCCAGATGAGAGTGAGAGCACCCAGAAAACAACATTAAAGCGAGAGCAGATAAATTACGATCATCAACTTTGGGGTAGATGGTACGGGCGAAAATTAAGGATGATGAAATATAATATATCTCAAGAGGGACAGAGAATATTTCAGAAGTATAAATTACATGAACATCAGAAAGGATGGCAAAAAAAATGGCCGTATATTTTATATGATATTGAACAGGGGTTAAGAAAAATTATAGAAGAAGCAGAAAAAGAAGGAATTGATAATATAAAAGGAATCAAAAAATTAGAATTGAAAGTGTATGGGTATTTGGAAGCGAACATTACTAATATAAAAGAAGTAAAAGCTAGATTGTCTTTGATAAAATCATTGATTAGATTAGGGGAGCATTTTAAGGATTACAGTTTGGATAAAGCAAAGGAAGATTTGTCAAAGTATTGGATTGATTCCTATCTGTACTGCCGGTTATTTTTACCCGTCCGATCCAATGACCAGTATAATAAAGACTTTCCTCCTTCAGAAGTATGGAAATTGTCTAATTTTTACGAGCTATTCCCTAGTTTCCTTAGTTACAAACCCAAGAATCCCCCTATTATTTCCGATCTGATTATACTAGCTAGCAAAGCATGCCGATCGCTCTTTGAAGAAATGACATACATCGGACCCTTGCGGGAGTACCCAGAAAGGATTTACACTTTTAGCGGTAACACAGGCAGACAGGTGGGCAAGTCGGGAAAAATGTTGCCAGACATTTTGTTCAAAAATTCCGAACTCCTCCAGCAGGTGAACGATCAACTCGGGCGCTTCGACTTAGGATACGAATTTAAGGTGGCCGAATTCATCAACGCGGAAACCGATGAAATCAGCGATATCTTTGCCTTGCAGTTAGTCGATGAGTATACAGGAGTCAATGTCAGCCTGCAAGATGTCGGTTTTGGCATCAGTCAAGTTTTGCCAATTATAGTTCAGAGTATGCTCTCTCGCAACACAACTCTGCTGTTCGAGCAACCAGAAATTCACATCCACCCCCGCTTGCAAGCGGAACTGGGTTCCTTGCTGGCAGAATGTATTAAGCCACGTATCAATAATCAGTTTATCATAGAAACCCACAGCGAACACCTCATGCTCAGGCTTCAGAAGTTAATTAGAAAAGGAGAACTCAAACCGGAAGATATATCTGTAATATATGTAGATCGAGGGGCGGAAGGCTCCAAATGCTTGTCATTGAGACTTGACGAAGACGGCGACTTTATCGATGAGTGGCCGGATGGATTTTTTGAAGAAGACTTTAACGAGATGTTTGGCTGATATGTTAGTCCCGACTGTACTCCTACCCTCTGTTATAACGGCGAATCCTGACGAATCAGGTATTTTTTACAACTCGACGATCGAATTATTCCGTAAGCTAGAAAAAAAAGGCGTGTTTTTGATAGAAGATCGCGATCGCCTTAATCATGATATCGGAGCCATGGTAAAGAAATGGCCGCCAAAGTATAGTAAGAAAATTCAAACAATCTTGAAAAAGATTGACAAGACTAATCGTTTTGTTGAACTTGACATAGATGATACAATTAACACAAATTGCCCCCAACAACAGTGCCAGTCATATATTCGCATCACTACGCAGCATTTACCAGAGTTCGTACTCGCTCGCCTGAATTGCTATTCTTGTGCTAAGACACAGATGGCAGATATCTTTTCTGTAAAAGTCGTAAATTCAGATGAGTACGCGATCGAGGATGAGTTTTGCGCTGTTATGGAAAAATCAGATCGCGTTTTTGCTAAGGGAGTAAAATTAAAGCAGTTCGAGCAGGAAATTATTCTTCCTATGTTTAGATATGCCAAACACGTAAAAATATACGATCGTTATGTGGGACGGTCTATTGTGCAGAAGAATAATGCTCCCAAATATAAATCTATGCTACAATGGCTGCTGAAGGTATTTGCAAATAACTCACGCAAAGGTTGTTTTAAGGTTTACTGTGGGTTAGAAACGGAAAAACTATCTAAAAGTAAGGTTGACGAGGCGAAAATAAAACTCAAGGAGTTGGAAGAAAACTTAAAAATTATTTACCCCAAAATTGAGTTAAGTGTTAAAGAGGAAACTAAAGAGGAACAATTTCAGCACGATCGCTATATAATCACAGATCAGTTGGCAATATCTATGGGTCGCGGAATCTGTTTGGTGTCAGAAGAATTATCATCACCAGAGGATTTGCTGTTAGATTTCAATATCGCATGCTGTTCGGAACCTGGTAAAATAGAGGCTGCTGTAAGGAATTTACCAGATTGTGAAAAGGATCCTCCACAAACGGGGCGATTTAATTTTATTCAAATGCCTTTATGTTAAAGCCGAGGGCTAAGCCAAATTGGAAATATGCGCGGATTTTCAATACAATAGCCCGCGCAGGCGGGCTTTGTTTGTGTAGCCCCAGTCTTTAGGCTGGAGGCTGGGGGCGATCGCCACAAAAGAAATAAATATTCTAGAATATACATTGCTACTCTAGCTATGTTATCGGCAGTTCGCCGAACAATTGCCGATATCTCGCCAGCAGTTCATCGGGAGTAGCATATCGCTGCCCCCGATCGTCGTACCAATAAAGCCACTCCCGCGATATACCTTGATAAGTTCCCCTTTCTGTACCAATTCCCAATCCCACTTCTGGCATCCAAACCGGATTATCTGGCAGCAGTTCGTACTTGCCCCGATGCAAGCGGTAGATGTACAGTCGCCGCTTGCGAGTGCGCAACGGGGCATAGATCGTATAGTAAAGAACTCCCTGTTGGGCGTAAATATTTTTCTGGCGCTTGTACTCTCCCCCGGGAGTTTTGGAGACAATTTCCAAGGCAAAAATTGGCACGACCCCCCGTTCTTCCCAACTGACGTAACTCAGGCGCAAATTGGTACCTTTGACTCGCGGGACGCCCAAACACAAAAAGCCGTCTGGGGCGATATAGGGTTGGTCGGGATCGTAGTACCAACCCATATCCTTGCCGAAAAACCAGTCCGACCGATCGGCCCAGATAAAATTGAGGATAATATCGAGTAGTTGAGAGATTTTATCTTGCAGTTCGCTATCCACTGGAACATCATCGGTATGGGGTAATTCCTCTGCTGTCGGCAGGTACGATATATGAAGCTTCTCTTCCAGGAGCATTTTACTTCCTCGAACGCTACTGTTTTCATGCTATCGCAATTAGCAAGCTGCCGCAGCACGGACAGAGGGACCACCGGCGATCGCACATAGCGGAATCCCGTACCATGTCCTTGATGCCTTGGTGATGGTAAGCTGATTGGTGTTTTTGAGCACAGTCCTGAACTTATCTTTCCCCTAATCTCGGAACCACGTACCAGGCCGAGTGACCACGGACCATTAACCACCGACATAATGACAGAACTGACACCCAACTCTAGCTTTAGCTTGAAGATTCGCCTAGAATTGCCTAATCGCGCCGGATCCTTGGCCAGCGTTACCCAGGCGATCGCCTCTGTGGGGGGCAACCTGGACGAAATTAATTTGATCGATCGCAACCGTCAGATGACAGTGCGGGAGATCGCCGTAGATGCCTCCAGTACAGAACATAGCGAGAAAATTGTGGAAGCGGTCAAGGCCCTGCCGGAAATTAAGGTACTCCAGGTCTCCGATCGCACCTTCGACATGCACCAAGGGGGCAAAATCACCGTCGGCAGTAAGCTGCCACTCAAAGGTCAGGGGGATCTGGCAATGGCCTACACCCCCGGCGTGGGTCGCATCTGTAGGGCGATCGCCGAAAAACCCGAAGAAGTCTACAACCTGACCATCAAGCAAAATACCGTCGCCATTGTGACCGATGGTAGTGCCGTACTTGGGTTAGGGAACCTGGGTCCGGAGGCGGCCCTGCCAGTGATGGAAGGCAAAGCGATGCTGTTCAAGGAATTCGGCGGCATTGACGGTTTCCCCATCTGCCTGGCCACCCAGGATACAGATACCATTGTCGAAACGGTCAAGCAGATCGCCCCGGTCTTCGGCGGTGTCAACCTGGAAGACATCAGCGCCCCCCGTTGCTTTGAAATCGAACGGCGCCTGCGACAGGAATTAGATATTCCCATCTTTCACGACGACCAACATGGCACTGCTATTGTCACCCTGGCAGCTTTGTACAATGCCCTGAAGGTGGCGAAAAAATCCCTGGAGTCGGTGCGGATCGTCTTTAACGGTGCCGGGGCCTCGGGAGTGGCCGTCGCCCGTTTGCTGCGCCAAGCTGGGGCCAAGACTATCTTGATGTGCGATCGCAAGGGAATTCTTTCCACCCAGCGCGGCGACCTCACCCCAGAAAAGCAAGAATTTGCCGTGTCCGCAGCCGGCACCCTGGCCGGGGCCATCCAGGGTGCAGATGTCTTCATTGGTCTGAGTGGTCCCGGTCTCTTGACCCCACAAATGGTGCGATCGATGGCCAAAAACCCAATTGTGTTTGCCATGGCTAACCCCATTCCCGAAATTCAGCCAGAGTTAGTCGCAGAGGATGTGGCAGTTATGGCTACAGGTCGCAGCGACTATCCCAATCAAATTAACAATGTGTTAGCATTCCCCGGAGTGCTTCGGGGGGCTTTAGACTGTCGGGCATCCGCCCTTACCACTAAAATGTATCAGGAAGCAGGAGCCGCGATCGCCTCCTTGATCGCCCCCAGCGATCTGGACCGAGAAAACATCATCCCCTCCGTCTTCGATCCGCGCGTTGCTAATGTCGTAGCTGCTGCGGTGCAACGTTGCGCCCGTGAAGAAGGCATTGCTAAATGTTAATGGCTAATTGCTAATGGTAAATTGTTCATTGCCATTAGCAGGCCGAGCCGAGGTTGATAACTGATAGTGAAATATGGATGTAATACCCGCGATCGATTTACTAGAAGGCAAATGCGTGCGCTTGTATCAGGGAGACTACGAACAACAGCAAATATTTGATGAAAATCCCGTTTCCGTAGCTAGACAGTGGGTAGACCAAGGTGCTACTAGACTCCACCTGGTAGACTTGGATGGTGCTAAGACCGGTAAACCTGTTAATATGAAAGCGATCGCCGCCATTGTCCAAGCAATACCAGTGCCAGTACAAGTGGGAGGCGGTTTGCGGGACTATGCCAAAGTTGCCAACCTCCTCTCCTTAGGAGTACAACAAGCAATTGTCGGAACGGTGGCCGTAGAACAGCCCCAATTAGTAGGGGAGTTATGCCGAGAATTTCCCGGACAAATTATCGTCGGCATTGACGCCCGGGAGGGAAAAGTTGCCACCAGGGGTTGGCTAGAAACATCAGAAATATTAGCAACATCCCTCGCCCAGCAGATGGCAGAACAGGGGGCGGCTACTATTATCTATACAGATATTCAACGGGATGGAACTCTCAAGGGTCCAAATATGGCAGCATTGAGAGAAGTTGCCGAAGCAGTTGATATTCCGGTAATTGCTTCTGGCGGAGTTAGCAGCATCACCGACCTTTTGAGTTTGCTATCACTCGAACCCCTGGGAGTAAACGGCATAATTATCGGTCGCGCCCTCTATACAGGTGATGTTATCCTCAAAGAAGCATTGCAAGCAGTTGGTCCCGGACGCTTGCAGGACGTTCCCCCATATTTAGGATATTCTACCTTTGCTTGATTCAATTGTAAATGGCAAATTGTGTATACGCAGTGCGCGTAGCGCTATGGGAAATGTAGGGTGGGCAATGCCCACCTGACGGCGACAACGAACATGGGATCCGTTTGACGCAACATCCTAGGAATAACCATGACAGAAAAACAGAAAAAGAAAATATTTTCCAGCTTTGATGAAAAAAAAGCTTTCAAGCAACTTAAGATTACCAAATTATCCCGATGGGATATAGAAGCGCAACCAGTGCAACCGAGTGAGTTCTTTCATCAACGTCTAGCCAGACTGACAAGCAGGTTTAATTTGAAATATTCGGAAAAAGCCAAAGAATTATTAATTGATGCGATTTGTGAAGAAGGATTAGAAGGATTTAAAAATCTCATATTTTGGAAAGGTGCGGCTTTAGAAAGTGATGAATTAACAGGTAATGTAGACTATTTACTTACAGAAAATAAAGATTATTTAGAAGCGCCATTTTTATGTGTAGTTGAAGCCAAAAAGGATGACTTTGAAAAAGGATTGGCTCAATGTATGGTGGAAATGCAAGCCTGTCAATGGAATAATCAACAACTCGGTAAAAATATAGATATTTTTGGCATAGTTACTAATGGTGAAGGGTGGAAATTTTACAAACTGACTGTGGCAGGCATAGTTTATGAAACATTACTTTATTCTATCAGTAACCTATCAGGGATTTTGGGAATATTACACGATCTTTTTCAACAATGCGAAAGTGCAATTATACCACAAGAGGAATAAGCGGTCCAGAAAAGCCCGATAGACAGTGGGGAGAAAATGCAGATCCGGCGCGCGATGATTTGCTAAACTACAGAGAATCAAGCCAGAAGGGAACATTCACCAAAGCTTATGTCGATACCAAAATCAATATCTAATGTCCTGTACGAACTACTCGAAGGTGCTGTGGAAGGACTCACGGAAAAACTCAGAGCAACTGCGGGAGTCTCGTTCGATCCAAACCAACCAGCATCTAACGCCCCAACCCTACCCAAGAGTATCCAAGATGACCCCCGTTATCAACAAGCAATGGTAGCATATTGGCAGCTGCAAGCCGATATCGAGCAACAGTTAAGCACCAACAACATCGAAGCAGTCAACCTGCTGCAAGCACAAGAGTTCAAAGCACGACGGCAACTGTCTCAACTGCGACGGGACCTGATCCGGGAGTCCCAACTACAGAAAATTGCTATTAAACTCCAGGAGATGCCAGCCATTTGGCAAGCAGACAACTGGTTTGCTAAATTAAGTCGCACCGAAACCGAGCAGATATTGCAACAGGCCCAGCAACAACACCGCTTGCCGATCTTGCTTGCACCCCCATTCCTGAGTTCCGAATGCCCGGCATCCTTCCACAATCATCTGCGAATTATCCTCAGCAATCAAGTTAACTCATTCCTCGGTCAGCATTACCCCCATAACTGCAAATTCCGCCCCGTTCATTTTTATGGCGACTATTTCCTAGAGCCGATCGCCTCCTGTGAGGTGAAAAAATTGCCCGAGCTTTTGGATCCCGTCCCCACCGGGATTCTTTACAGCGACATTAATGATGATGAAGTGATTTTTCATCTTGGGTTTTGGGCAGTCCTCTCTGGTGGTGTGGCCCTGTTTACCATGCCAGCTTGGAACTGGTCCGATGCCCTGCAAGCCCTCAGATCGGTTGGTTACTCTAAGAGAGACGCCCACCGCGCGATCGGGGAAATTATCGTCACCGTTCACAAGCTGCTAGGGGCCTTTGTCGCAGACTGGTATTACCTGAATATCGACCCCAGCTACGAACCGCAACTGTTCGAGTTATTCTCAGAATTTGACCGAGAAGAACAAAACTGGGCTCAACCCTACATCGCCACCCTGCAACAGATGCAGCAGGCGCAACTCACCGTCTACGAAAATCAGATGGAACAGTTAGCAGATGAAGCCTTTGAAAAACTGAAAGCAGACAACAACTGGCGTTCTGTACGCACCCTTACAGGGTATAATATTGACTTGGTTAATGCCTTGGCCATCAGCCCGGATAGCCAGAGTTTAGCCTGTGCCAGTCGGGACAATAACATCACAATTTGGCAACTAACAACTGGCCAATTAATCCGCAGCCTCAGGGATCATTCCTTGCCAGTTATGTCCGTCGCCATTACCCCCGATGGGGAGACCGTCGTCAGTGGCAGTCGCGACAGCAGCATCAAAATTTGGCAACTGAAAAACTGCAAATTGCTCCGCACCCTCAAAGGACATGCTAACTGGGTTTCTGCCTTGGCTATAACTCCGGATGGCGAGACAATAGTCAGCGGCAGTCGCGACAAAAATCTGAAAATTTGGCAACTCCATACTGGTAAATTAATTCGCTCTATTAAGGGTCATTTCCGGCAGATCAACTCTGTTGCCATCGCCCCCGACGGTCAAACTTTCATCAGTGGTAGTTATGACAATACGATCAAAGTTTGGGAACTGAGTACAGGCCAATTAATTCACAGCCTCGAAGGCCATACTGACAGTGTCAACAACCTCGCCATCAGCCCCGATGGACAGATAATCGTTAGTGGCAGTAGTGACAAAACGATCAAAATTTGGGAACTGAGTACGGGAAATTTAATCCGCAGCTTAGAAGGGCATTCTGGGGAAATAAATGCTGTCATTATTAGTGCTGACGGACAGATTATTGCTAGTGGCAGTAGTGACAAAACGATCAAAATATGGGAACTGAATACAGGCAAATTCATCCGCACTATTACGGGTCATTCAGACAGGATTCTTACTCTCGCCATCAGTCTGTCGGGGCAGACAATAGTTAGTAGCAGTGATGACAAAACTATGAAAATTTGGCGGTGTAGCAGTTAGTTGTCAAACCTAGGACAGGGGTCTCGCCTGTCCTAGGACTAGGCCAAAGCACGTAACTTCAGATAGTTAAACAAATATTTACCAGATTTTAATTGCCGGGGTTAACCCTTAAAAGCCTTTCCCTGCCTAGATTCTGCCGTACTCCATCTATTTGAGAAACCCTATCAGTAACACAACGACAGGAAATTTTTGTTAAGTTGGCTGAAAGCCTCTCCCAGAAAGAGATTCAGCTATTTGATATTTCTTAACATAGGCTGGTTTATTTTGTGCCTACCTGCTGAGTTCGCCTCTTATAGTATTATGGAGGTGATGATTATGACCGGTTAGCTTTTGTTAGTCTGGGAAATTTGTCAATGTTAGAGAATTTTAAACTGTTAGCAAATCTGAACGATCGCCAACGCCAAGAAGTAGAGAAGGTCTGCTTGTTGAGGTCCTATGAGGAGGGAGAATATATTATCAAAGAAGGAGAAAGCACGACAGATATTTATTTTTTGATTTCCGGAAAAGTCGATCTCTACAAAATCGAACCCAATACCCAGAACAATCTTAAATTCAAAGAGATGTCATCAGGTGAAAGTTTTGGCGAAATGTCATTTGTGGATGGATCGCCCAGAAGTAGCTCGGTCAAAGCTGCCACTCCGATTGCAGTTTATGTATTGTCGAAACAAGCGCTGCTCGATCGGGTGAACGACCCTCAAGAAACCCTCAACATTTTAGGTGCAACAATAATTCATCAAGTGAACGACTACTTGCGCTCCTTGAGCGATCGCCACATCATCGCTATCCAAAAGCAGATAGACGAGCTTAAAGAACGCAATCAGTTTGGCGTTTTCTTCGTTTCCACAGTAATTTTCTTATTTGCCATCACGATCTTGAATGCGGTCTTGGATGATTTCTTCCCCAATTATAACGTTGCTAGCCGATTGTTCAACTGGGCCTATCTTTTCATCTTCACGATCTTTCCGATATTTTTAGCGTTGAAGAAATTGAAATTGTCTTTAGCTGAAATAGGAGTCACGCGCAAAAATCTGAAAAAATCGGTTTTGGATGGATTGATCTTCAGTTTTATAGGCATACTTGGCACTTATAGCCTAAGTTGGTTAATAGACTTCATCAATCCCGATTTGCAATTAAGAGAAAAGTTCCTGCAAATTTATATCCCGCTCACAGCAGGAATTTATTTCATACATTGTTGGGTGCAAGAATTTGGCCGAGCTACATTGCAAATAGCGCTACAAAAATTTTTCCAAGACCAAAAAGGTTACTATGCCATTTTGATTACTTCTCTGCTCTTCGCGATGGCACATTTTCACTTAGGGACAAGGGTGATAGTAGTGACCTGGATAGGTAGCAACATATTTGGCCTGATCTACAACCGAACTTACAACTTAGTTGGCGTCACCTTGTTCCATTTTGTGATGGGTTGCATACTTTATTACTTTGCCTTACAGTTAATGTAACTCATTCGTTCGTAGTAAGCAGTAAAGTGCTTCCTAGGCGCTTTCGCGCCTAGGAAGCTTCCATCCATTCAATGCACTGCTGCAACTGATATTGCATGGTCTCAGCATCTGCATGGTAGCGGCGTCCGTGACCGGGCAATACCCACTCAAATGAGTAATTAGTTAACTGGCCCATAGACTTAATCAATTCTGACCAAGAGTACCAGCAAACATTTCTAAAAGCAATCAGTTGGTTTAACCTCGCAGACCAGGCCAGGTGGTCCCCAGTAAACAGGAATTTATGCTTGTATAATAGCACGGTGTGACCTTTTGTGTGACCGGGAACTGGGATAATTAATAGGTGATCCGCTAGCTGAAATGGTTACGTGCCACTCAGCTTAATTTCGACATCGCGAGTCCCGGCAGAAATTTCGTCTTGGTGCAGGATGCGATCCACCCAAAATGCTGCCGATATTTCCGACGATCTGCCACATCATCTCGATGGGTGAGATACATATATTTAATCGGGCCCATTGACTGCAAACGCTGGACCAGGGGCGGGGCCCAGCGGGGAAAATCTACCAAAACATTACCATCTGGGCGGACAATCAAATAACTTGCCGCACCAAAGGAGCTTTCCGCATGGTGGGTGTGGTCAAAAGTAGTTGATAGCCAGGTGCAGGCTCCCGGACCGGGTGTGGTCATAAGTAGTTGAGCGCCGGGTGCCAGCTCCCCGGGTAACGAACCGGACGCTGCCCGGATACATGTATATAGCCCCTGCACGCGGAGGGCCCCTTCCACGCTCCGGGCCCCCTACGCTGCGAGAGGAGGGGGTCGTTTCCTCTTCACCCACCCGGTCGTTCGCCAGCAGGCAACGACATGGGTGGGTGGATCGGTAAACGATAGGATGTGCGATGCGCAGTGCTTCTAGCTCGCGCAGAGCACATCGCCCGGAGCGTGGGCTAAGTTCTAGTAGCCGGGCCCATCGTTCCCACGGCTCCGCCTGGGAACGGGTTCCGGCGGGTCCGCCGAGTACCAACGGGTTTTGACCACACCCGATCCTTTTCCGCTATGAGAGAAGATCCTTTCCTCGGCGAGAGAAGATCCTTTTCCGCTATGAGAGAAGATCCTTTCCTCGGCGAGAGAAGATCCTTTTATCGGCGAGAGAAGATCCTTTCCTCGGCGAGAGAAGATCCTTTTATCGCCGATAGAAGATCCTTTTATCGCCGATAGAAGAACCTTTTCCGCTATGAGAGCAGAACCTTGAGGGAGCGGGTTTTTGTCATAAGTGTCTATTATATAGCTAGGTTGATTACCTTTTATACCCCCTCACCCCGGATCTGCCCACTACCGGTTAGAGTCGCTCATTGCTTTACTCTATCAACTACTTTTGACCACACCCCCGCATGGTAGCCGCAGTGATAAACATTTTCCGTTACTAAGATGGGAAAAGTCAACTGGGCATCTTTGACATCTTTGGGCTTTCTACGGTGCCGATGGAAGCGATCGGACAAGCTAACAGGGCCTGCATCGCGTTTAATCGTTCCGTCCGATCGGCGGGTTGATGATAAACCATCGACTTGCGCTTTTTGTGACTATTGAATGTGTCATTGCGAGGGGGGCTCCTGGCGCCCCCCGTTCGCGCAGCCTCGCAGCGGAGGGTTCCCGGAGCGTGCAGCAGCTAGCAATCTTCTACCCAGAAAGACCGCCGGAGATTGCTAGCGCTCCGGCGTCGCACGCTTACGCTGCTGTGCTAACGGGGGGGTTACTCCTAAAACATAAGGCTCTGTAAAGATATTCCCCCCTCGCTCCGGACAAATTTTTCCCGATCAAAAAAGCGCAGCTCCTGGCCGTTCGGAATATCTCAATTTTGCCATCAAGCCCCTGCACGCTCCGGGCCCCCTACGCTGCGAGGAAGGGGCATGGAGCGTGGGCTTTGTTTGTGTAGCCGGACCCCTCGTTCCCACGGCTCTGCCTGGGAACGGGTTCGGGCGGCGGCGGTGGCTTTTCTCTTGAGCAGCGATTTAGTGCCCAAAAACTTACGCATCTCTCATATTTGGGTTATTTGGGCATGTAGCGGTAGCAAAAAGATTCTATGATTCCCGTGTTTTTGCGTTTGTTGGTGGAGTTCTGAGGCGACTATAGTGAGAAGTATAAAGCTAATTAAGCCTCCGGAGGTCAAGTAAGAAAGGAGCAATAAATGCTCACAAATAAATGAATCATGAATACTAAAGACCAGCCTAGGCAGTTAACATTCTGGAAGTACATTAAGAATCCCGAAGACCATGGGAACGAGAAAGTAAAATATCGGAGTACCGTAGTGGGCAGCGGAGATTCATCAAAAGGGAACAGAGGTGACCGCTCCGGCAAAAACTGCCAACAACTACAACTGTTTGTTACGCGAGGGTCTCAAGTCATTCCCAACGTGACGATTTTAAGCGACAACTTGCGTACCTGCACGGATACTATCCAGAGGCGGCGTCTGTTTGAGAAATTGTCGTCCGACTCAATTTTAGACGGCGACAATTTAAATCCATTCTGGAACGAATTGTCAAGCAGGATATCCAGCGGCTTGTCGTTGCCCACCACTCCAGAGTCGGGAAATTGTAATTTGAACTGGTTGAGTAGTTATGCCAATACAATGCAATCTAACTCGTGGTTCTCAACTCGCAGCAACTGGGCCAAGAACAAAAGCTTGTACAAGATATGCTGTCCATCGGAGGTGGCTTCAGTTGGAGGCTATACGGTAAACGAAAATACTCAAAAGAATAAATCCACTCGTTACGGGAATAATCCGTTTAAGCGTAGCCAGAACATTACGCCGAACAGCGTTATAAAAATCCCGCTATTTCCCGAGCCTGGTTTACATGCTATTTGGAAAAAATGGCTGGCTGCCTACCGCTGGGTTTACAATCAGTGCGTTGAGTTTTACAACAACAATCGCTCTTTATCCGAGGGTCAGTCTTTAGATCGGTACATACAGCAGTTACAAACTTTACCTGAAAACGAGTGGACAAAGTGCTTAGGTAATACCAGACAAGAAGCTGTTTTTGAGGCGATAAATGCTAGTCGTCAATCCCGCAAAGCCAACGCAGGCAAGTGTTACCTACGATTTCGCTCTTGCAGAAATAAGTCTCAAGCTATTCAGTTCAAAAATAATGCATACAAAAACGGAACGTGGTCCAAAACGAAAATTGGTAATTTACAATTCGCAATTGCTAAAGGTTACGAATTACCAGCTAACTGCGTATACGGGACTGAGCTACTTTATCAGCGGGGGCAATGGTTTGCTTGCTTTCCTCAATATTCCAGAGGTAACGACAGGTTCCGATCGAGTAATTGCGCTCGACCCTGGTAACCGCACTTTCCTGACTGGCTACGATGGCGAAAATCTTCTAGAAATTGGCAAGGGAGACATCGGGCGGCTAACCAGGCTGTGCCTGCACCTTGACAAAATAATTGGGAGAAAAATGAAAGCCATTGGCAAAGCAAATAAGCGTTTGCGGTACAAGTTGAACAAAGCAATCGAGCGGTTACGGTTTAAGATTCGCTCGCTAGTAGATGACATACATCGGAAAGCTGCAAGTATGCTTGTTAATCACTACAAGCTGATATTTCTACCCACTTATCAAACTTCGCAAATGGTCGTCAAAGCCAACCGTAAGATTAACAGAAAGTCGGTTATAAATATGCTTACGTGGGCTATGGGTAGGTTTGCTTCTCACGTTCGACAGGCAGCAAAGCGGAAAGGAGTGCTACTCGTTCGCTGTAATGAAGCCTACACGAGCAAAACTTGTCCCAAGTGTGGCCACGTTCACAAAAAGCTAGGTGGTTCCAAAGTCCACAAATGCCCGGCTTGCGGCCAGAAAGCACGCTCCGGGCCCCCTCCGCTGCGAGGATTGGGTAGGCGCTTTCAACATAATGTTGAGAGCTTTGCAGGCTGTCGCCTTCGATATCAGAGATGGCGTTATCACTATCTCTGATGCTGATGTTGTACTTGCACAGGGCGTTTATTAGCTTTGTGAGGGTTAAAGGCAGCACAAGAAGAAAAAGATTCGCTATCATCATATTATCCCCAAGCGGAGTTTCACCCAATGCCCACCCCAACCCTGCCCAACCTACCAGAAATAATTGACGGATTGCCCAATATATGCGGTGCAGAAATCAACTCCGTCGTGCAACAGTCAGAACCGGTATTTTTACCCAGCACAAATATCCGCTTAGAAGAGGTAACCGCCGCCTTCGCGATCGCCCTCCACATGCACCAACCCACCATCCCCGCAGGAGAAAATGGCGAACTGATCGGCAACCTGCAATACATGTTTGAACATCCCCAAGAAGGGGACAATCACAATGCGGGTCCATTTGCCAATTGCTATAGCCGCATGGGTGATATCATACCGGAACTGGTAGCACGAGGTTGCAATCCCCGCGTCATGCTAGACTATTCCGGAAATCTGTTGTGGGGCTTGCGGCAAATGGGACGGGGAGATATCATAGAAAAGCTCCAGGGCATAACCTGCGATCGGGCCTATCAACCCCATGTAGAATGGTTGGGGACAATGTGGAGTCATGCAGTAGTGCCATCCACCCCCATACCCGATATAAAACTGCACGTCCAAGCATGGCAACAGCAATTTGCCAGCATATTTGGTTATGAAGCATTAGGGCGAGTCAAAGGGTTTTCGCCGCCAGAGATGGCATTACCAAACCACCCGGACACCCTGTTTGAATTTATCAAAGCCCTGAAGGAAAGTGGCTATCGCTGGCTATTAGTGCAAGAACATACCGTAGAAACCCTGGAGGGCCAACCCATCCCCGAAAAATACCTGCCCAACCGTCTGATCGCCCGGAATGGACGGGGAGAAACCACAAGCATCACGGCCTTAATCAAAACCCAGGGTTCCGATACAAAACTGGTAGGTCAGATGCAGCCCTATTATGAAGCCAAAACCCGGGGAAAACAGCAGCTAGGGGATATAGAAGTACCCTCATTAGTCACGCAAATAGGGGATGGCGAGAATGGGGGGGTGATGATGAATGAATTTCCCCCCGCCTTCCAGCAAGCGTGGCAAGAAATAGCCCAAAATCAGGGTGTAGTGGGAATCAACGGCACGGAATATCTAGAACTAATAGCCGCCGCCGGTTGCGAGCCGGAAAATTATCCCCCTTGTCAGGCAGTAGGTCAACATCAAATCTGGTCGCGAGTGGACCCAGATAACTGCACCCCCGCAGCAGTAGAACGGGCGATCGCCTGCATCAAAGAAGACAATCCCAATTATCATATAGAGGGAGCATCTTGGACAAATAGCATCAGTTGGGTAAAGGGGTACGAGAACGTGTTAGGGCCGATGAATCAACTCAGCGCCATGTTTCACGAAAAAATAGACCCATTGGGAGGGGAAAAATTTACCCAGTCCTCCGAATATCGTCAAGCACTGCTTTACAACCTGTTACTTCAGACTAGCTGTTTTCGTTACTGGGGGCAAGGAACTTGGACGGACTACGCCCGGGAGATCTACCAAAGGGGGGAGTCTCACCTCAGGAATGCCTTCTAGCAACCCATAGCATATAGGAAGAAACATGTCCGGGAACGAACCAGAAATCGAAGCATTACTGTCAGACCTGAAAAACCCCTCAGAGACAGTGCGCCAGCGAGCCACTCAAGAACTGTGGAGTCGCTGGTTTAGGGAAAGGGGTATATTAGGATTAGAACTGCTGCAACGGGCGCAAACAATGATGCAAGCAGGAGACATGCCTCAAGCGGAACTGCTGCTGACAAAGCTGGTGGCAGACTTGCCAGATTTTGCCGAAGCCTGGAATAGACGGGCCGTACTATACTATACGATCGGGGAGTACCGCAAATCCCTAGCCGACTGTCAGCGGGCGATCGAACTGAACCCGGTGCATTTTGGGGCACTGCACGGACTGGGGTTGTGCCACGCCGCCCTGGGAGAATATCAGGATGCGATCGGGGCCTTTCGCCGGGCCCTAGAAATTCAACCCTATGCCCTCGACAATCAAAGGTTGGCGTTGCACAATTACGGGATGATTTAAATAGGTACCGGTACAGAATTATAACGTAGATAGTGCAATAATAACTTAATTGAAAGCCTCAACATTTCTTCGGACTTTGAGTAACATAATGTTTTTCTTTTTAATCCAGCTCGATAATGTCTTAATCGACCTATTTCACATTCAACACGGGTCATGTAGGTTTTGCTGACTATATGGTCAATATATTCAATAAACATTGGATAAACAGGCCATCCATCAGTAACGTATAAAAAGCATTGCCAACATTTTATAATATCCCACATAGGCTTAAAAGTTTCTGCAGAACGATCGCCTAATACCCATGTTATAATCCCTGGCTTGAAATGATTTACGACTGTCCATAGCCACTTTTTATTCTTTTTTTTATTGACATAAGTATGCAACTCGTCAATTTCTGCAACCTCCGGAATATCGTAGTTTTCAGGGATTGACGGTAATTCTTTAGCTGCCTGTTTTACCCAATCAATTTGAGTATTATGGCTGACACCAGTTATCCTTTCAATACCTCGAAATCCATTGCCATTAACGTACATTGTCAAACAATTTTTCTTGACATCTTCTGAATAACCGCGCGGATAATAATGTTCGAGAAACTGGCGACGACAATCTTTACAAATTCAATTCTGTTTGCCGCGTCGGTGACCATTTTTATTGATGTTTTCAGAACCACATCTGGGACATTTCATGTTCGACTCCTTTAGCTAATTCTTTCGCCTTACTATCCATGATAACACATATTATGACTAGGTCGAAAACAAACATCATACTATACATAAATTCTGACTGTAAAATTGCAGATTATCATAATCTGCAATAACCCATCATCCCGAAAATGTGCAACGCCCAAAGGTTTATCCTAGAATGTACGTTGCGGTTAAAATAATAGTTGATAACATTTTTAAATTAGCAAATTATGAATTACGATGCTAGAGAGAACTTAAGTCAAGCGATCGCCGCAGCAGGAATGGCCCTGTTGTGCGGAGGTGCGATCGCCCTTTTGCAAAAACCGCAACTCAAGCAACTCAAAGCAGACCAAAACATAGCAACACCGGAAAAAGTGCAGAGGGAAGTAGCAGCAGAAAAAGCTAAACTAAAAATACTCCAGCAGATGCCAGGATTTGGTTTTGATAACTTAATAGCCAACTGGACTATGGTCCAGTTTTTAATCTACTTTGGAGATGAACCCGCCCGGGCCCAAACAGGCTACAGTCTGAGTCCGGAATATTTTGAAGCGATCCTCGATCGCGATCCCCGCTTTCTGGATGCTTATTTTTTCCTATCTTCTAGCGTATCGCTTTATGCAGGCATGCCAGAACGATCGGTCGCTATGCTTGACAAAGTATTAAAGTTACTAGATCCCCAAGTACCTCCCAAATCTTATTACATTTGGCGTTATAAAGCCATTGACGAGTTATTATTTTTGGGAGATGGTAAAGCAGCGAAAAAGTCATTTGAGATGGCGGCAGACTGGGCTAGCAATTATTCTGACCCAGAAAGCCAAGCTGTAGCAGCAATTTCTCGTCAAACAGCGGCATACTTAGCCAGTAACCCCGATAGTAAAACAGCTCAGATTTCCGCCTGGACTATGGTATTAAATAATGCCATAGACGATCGCACTCGCCAAATTGCGATCGATCGCATCAGGGCCCTAGGCGGAAGGATAGAAATATCTCCTGAGGGATCCTTACAGATTATCCCACCACCAGAAGATTAAGGCATCAACCAAGCTAAGATGCTAAAAAACTGATATTGGGTAGATTGTCGAGTTCGCAGCAGGGGAGGTTTGTCGCCTTGACGCGGGCGATCGCCTCATGATTTTCGTTCTCCAACACCATGCGAGAATGGATGCGGGGCAACAACACTTCCCATTGCATTTCGCTCAACTGTCCTATTAGTGTAATTTCTGGTCCATCATCAACATCTAAATCTTCTGACATCATGAGATTCATCACTATGCTGGATAGAGCCATATCCGCATCCTCCTCCGAAATGTTGGTGGTGTCTACCAAGAGGGTTACATGACCTTTATCCGGGCGAGCGACTAGGGTGCTAATGACACTGGCGAAATCCTGGTAGAGGGATTCTTCTGACTGGTTCCAGTCAGGAAATATAATCAGGTTGATATCCCTTAACCGGAAGTTTTTATTGAGAGTATCCGTCTGGTATTTTTGGAGTAGTTCTTGGAATAAAGCTCCCATTTGAGCAGAGTAATCGCGACTATCCAGAAATCTGGGGTTACCCCGCATTCTTTCCTGGATATGGTCGCTCTTTTCTTTGCGTAATTCTGGGTTATTTCCTAGAGCGATCGCTAATCTGATATAATCTTCTTCATCTGCTGCGATCAACTCTGGCATCTCTATTTCTCGCAGGATTGCTGCGCCCTGCTTAGATCTTACAGAATTACCATCCCTAACTATAGGAGGTAATCCAACTTCTAAAGGATCGACTACTGTGTGACTTCCCGAATGAGGATATGAGTCTAGATATACATCACCTAGCTTCAAATATTCTTTAACATCTGAGCGACTGGGGATAGTCTCTAATAAAATCAGTCTATTTTCCTCAATGCCCTGTTCTGCAAATATCTTCCTCATACAGTTCAAGAATAATTTTTCTGGATATGAAGAACTCCAGCTCTGACTGAAAGGATATAAGACTAAAACAGAATTGGCCACTTCGGCAATAATCTTTGCCCAACTCTCCCTTAATTCGGGAATAATTTTATTAAAGTTAGCGCCTGACATAAATACTACAGCCTGCTTCGTTATGCCGAGGTTATCTCTATTAGGTTGAAGCGTTGCAGGTGTTGGTTGGATTGTATAGTTAAAGCAAAAACCGCAGCCTTCAATCGTTACTAACTGTTCGCGATACTGCTGTTGTGCATCCGCTACTGGCTCTGATAATTTACCAGAAATGTAGTAATCTACAGTTCGCATACCTGTTGTCGCAGGAGAGTTAAATATACTGAGCTGTAGACGAGCCAATCGGTGTAACGCTAGTAAAGTAATCTGGTGTGTTACTGCCGTAACATTTGTTCCTACCAGAAGGATATCCAGGTTATCTGCACGTATAGTTTGTACTTGACTAAGTAAATCGCTGGGTAATTGAACCAGTCGATCTGCACGCTCTCGACAATACTGCTCTACTGGATTAGAGTCTAGTTGTAGGGCATATAAAATAATCTCGAATTTATTTCTATCTAGATGCTCAAAAGCAGATACTATAGTAAATACTTCTGTCCCAGATACAAACTTGACAACCAACACGCCCAGGCGTATTTTTTTTCTATCTGCAGCTAGTTCAGGAAAATCGTAATCAACCTGATGGCCGAATTGTTTGAGGGTAAACTCCATTATGTCAGCACGTTTTGTATAGACCTCTTTCAGGTTTTTATCTGTAAAATATAGAGGAATAAAGTTAGCATTTTGAGTAAATGATAACGCCACCTGCTGCCAAATCTTTGAATTATGGCTGCCTACAACATTGCTGTGTATGTAATTCACCCATTTCTGCATGTGGTTGTAGTATCTATTCACCTGCCCTTTCTTCTTAAACAAGCTTGGAGATTTAAATATGCACTGAATATAGTCATTTAGCAACCAATCTGGAATCTTATTGAGTTCGCAAGGCAACGACAACTGATCGGCGATCACCTCTTCAACCCGATGACTCTGGGAAGCTGAGTATTCCGCCGCTGCCTCTCTAATGCTAGTAGTAGCATCTTCTTTTCGGAACCACACTCCAGTATCATCAATAACGTGAAGAGCAAATGATTCACCATGACTACGTTCAAAATCATGGATAGCCTTCTTACAACCCTCCCAATAACCATAATCGTCAACCTGTATGATCCCGTTAGGAACAACAATATCATACAGATTGTTAAATATATCCATTCTTGACTCGTACCAGTCAGCATCAGCGTGTAGAAAAGCAATTCTGCCTATCTCTGACTTTAATTCTGTAAGAGTCTGAGCAAATATTCCTTGAACGGGTACAACGATATCTCTTACATTTAAAGACTGACAAACTATATCTAAGTTTTCGGAAATTGGAGCCTTTAGAGTCCCTGCACCAGACCCGGTCACATTTGCATGTATGCCATTATGCCGATCGATATCTATAGGTTCTGGCATTCCTTCAAAAGTGTCAAAGGCGTATAGCAATCGCGGGCGCTGGCTATATAGTTTGATAACAGCAGCTAAAAGTGCTGCCGATCCCCCTTTACAGGTTCCACACTCCACAAAGTTTCCAGGTAGATCCTCTAAACAAATTTGCTTTGCTAAAGAGTAGAGCGAGAATAATCGCGCTTTACTCAAAAGGCTGTAGGGTGCTATATACGCAAGAATCGACTGAAATTCATCCTCGCTAGCGCTGCTGGATTTCTTTAACCTTGCTACTGTCCCGATTGACTGTGAAGTTTCCCCATCGCTGATATAATAATCTTGCAGATGCACTGGCAAGTGCCATTGAACTCGTGGATCTGGCTGGTGGATAACTGGTTCAACATCCCCGCGCCAAGCAACTCCCATGATTTGAGCTGTTTGGTAGATCATTGTCTTCCAACCTTTTCCCTTCAGGTAGTTCAATCCTTGCGCTACATCTGGTGATACTAGATCGTGGAAGAGAATTAAAGCATCTTGTTCTGCAAATTTATCGCATGCGATCGCGTCATTCAGAGGTGCTAGTGCTTCGTGATTACCATCAATAAAAATCACTGACCATTTGCGCTGCTGTTGCTGCCCCAATTCTTCTATTTCATTGGGACTATAGCCTGCTATTAAATTTACCTTTTCCCACACCCCTGCTGCCTTGAGCGAACTACTCACACTTTCATAAAACTCCGATCTGGCTAACAATGGATCTATGACATCTAGTTCAACTCCTGCTGAAGCCAAATGACAGGCTGACCATCCTAACCAACAGCCGATCTCCAAACATCTCTTCCCCTTAAACTGGAGCGCACTATTGTAAAGAATATGAGCTTCATCTCTATTAGTAAATCCTACTGCTAGCTCTCGCTTGTCTACATATCTGTTATGTGGAATGTCTTTACGTGCGTAAGTCCAGGACGAACTACTAGGGTCCACAGCTATCATGTTTGGGAAGTTTTCATCGGGTCTAATGATTGACAACCCTGGTGAAACATAATCTCCCGCAGGTAATAAAGCATGCTCTACTTCTTCCATGTACTCTTTGACCATTCTTTCTCCCCTGAACATCTTTTCTGCTCGCTTCTTGCAAGCCTGACCAATTTCTTGACGTAATTCTACATTCTCAGTCCAAGCTTCAATAGTCCTGACTAACTCTCCTACTGTAGCTCGCGGATCAATTGTTGGAGAGGTTAGCAACTTGCCAGTATCGCCCAACTGTTCTGGGATACCGCTTACCGCTGAAGCAATAACTGGTAATCCCTTTGCCATTGCTTCTATTACTGCCAATGGCATTCCTTCAGCTTCCGAGGGCAAAACAAAAATATCGCTTGCATCTAGGCAATTTGGGATATCCCAACGATCTCCCAAAAACTTTACTTTTTCAATTACCCCTTGCGCTTCTACTTCTTTCTTCAGTGGAGCTTCTAAACTTCCCGCACCTGCCCAGGCAAAATAAATTTTATCCCATACTGGATTTTCCTTTAGATATTTAATTGCCTCTAGTTGATATTGGTAGCCCTTTACCGATGCTAAGCGAGCTGCTGTAAAACAAACCACTGCATCTAATGGTATACCAAACTCTTGGCGCAGACCTTCGCGAACTGATGGATACCCGGTGATAAAATACTCCTCTGGACGTCCTGAATAGATAACTTTTCCCTTCTCTTGTGGTAATCTAAATAGCTGATGTAATAACTTCAGGTTTTCTCTCGACTTTACAATAACCGCTTTTGCTTGCTTATATTGATGATTTAGTTGCTCTAAGTAGGCAGCAAACCTTTCTGCTAGGTATGGTGCCACAAACCCTATCACTACTATATATGGGATTCCCATTTGCATAGCAACCTGCTTAGCAGCAAAATTTGAAAAAGGACAGGAGTCGCTAAAAATAATTGCATTTGGCTGCGCACTTCTAAAAATACTTTGAACTTCTGCGTGATTATTTAAACTTTTCCCAAACTCTTCAACTGTATCAAATTTTAACCATATGTGTTTAATTCCCATTTCCACTTGACTCGTCACCAGAGGATTTGATGTTTTTGTTTGGACGCAAACTGCCTGGTAACCCCGCTTTGCCAATCCATTTAAAATCAGGTGGTTGTATTGTGCCACTCCGCCAAGTCCATGATCGTCTGTATATACTATGATATTTTTGCTCATTTTATTTTTTCCTCAATTCTCAATTCTGTCCTTTCTTTTACGATCTTGTTTCTGCTTGACTCTCTCCCACCTGCTCTTGTAGTTCCTCTAATAATATTTTATAATTCCTACGTTCGGGAAACAACTGCACTAGCTTTGACAAAGGTCTGATCGCACCTCTAGCATCCTGCATCTGGAGCCGCACGAACACCAGTCCCTCTAATGCTACCTGATTTTGCGGCTCTCGCTGTAAAACTTTTTCATACCCTCTCTCTTGCGTTGCCAGTCTTTCCTCTATTGTCGGCTCTGTCGTTTCACTTGAGACCGGTTGTGTCAGCGCATCGCGGAATACGGATGTAATGGCAAACACTGTCGAGCCGATAAATGCCCCTCCCCCTACTATAGCAAGAACCCGATGCCAAATTGGCTTTTCTGACATATCTCTCCTACCTTGGTAACCTGATGGGCCCTTTATTTGCGATCGTTCACCGTTCATCTGCGAGCCTCATATTTATTATACCCCATCCTGCTGCCGCAGCGATCGTCTTTCAAAGTCGAGCGCTTTAGGAGGAGAGCCCGCGCCGGCGGGCTTAGTTCATGTAGCCCCACCCTTTAGGGTGAGGGCATCACCAGAGATAGGCGATCTTGAAAAGCCCCAGACATGCAGAAGCAGTTACAAAACCACCCGAACAACATCGCTAGCGGTTCCAGCGCCAGTTTTGTTAACAGGAATAACGCGATACTGTAAGGTTTCCTCCACAGGTTGATTCACTAACAGAGTCTCGGTTTCAATCGCAGTGGCCACATTTGGCCACATCTGATTAACCGCATCGAACCTTTGCACTTCATAAGCAGCGACTTTACCGCCAGTAAAGGTGAGAGAAAGCTATTTAGAAATTACCGAAGTACCAACCGGTGCAGTAGTAACGGTTATTGAAGTTCTTTCCCCTACCAATAAAAGATCTAAAGAAGGACGCCGGCTATACGAACTGAAGCGGCAACAAGTGCTGGCTTCTGTAACGCACTTGGTAGAGATTGATTTGCTCAGAGGTGGGAAACCCCTGCCCATTGTAGGTGAAATGCCATCGGCAGATTATCGGATTTCGATCTGTAGGGGCGATCGCCGTCCTCTAGCCGATCTGTATACTTTCACTGTCCGGGAGGAAATTCCTTCATTTACCTTACCTTTGGACTCACCAGATGCAGAGCCGCTTTTAGAGTTACAAGTTCTGTTAAATGGGGTATATGAGCGGGCCAGATATCACTTAGCAGTAGATTACAGTAGGGAGCCGGTGCCCAGGCTGCAAGCAGAAGACGCTGCTTGGGCTGAGGCCCTGTTACGCGATCGGGGACTCCGGTAGTGCTACCTATTACCATTACTAGATTCCACATATCTTTGCCACATTTGTTCGTAAGCATTCTCCATCTCGCGGGCAAACTGCTTGGCATTCCACAGGGGTGCTGTCTGTCGTGACTGGCGCAGTCGCCAGGATATTTGCTGTCGCAGCACTGGATCTTCCCCCAAGCGAACCCCCCACTCTACATACTCTTCATCTGTCCAAGCAATGCCCTCCGTGATGCCCGCATTCATCATCATAGTATAGCTGTTACGAGCCGCAAATTGTTCTCCCACTCGCGTCACCAAGGGCACGCACATCCATAGGGTTTCCAGCGTCGTCGTCGCTCCATTATAGGGATAAGTATCTAGCACCACATCCGCAATCCCTAGGTTAGCCCGGTGAGTTGCTTCTGATGGCGCTGCTGACAGAAACCGCAGGAGATCGGGACTCACCCCCTCTTCTTCCGCCATCTGGATAAAAAAGCTTTTAATTGTATCTCGATCGCCCGAACCTTTAATCAAGAAATAGCTATTCGGCACCTCTTTAATAATCCTCAGTTGCAGTCGTGCTGTATCTGGATGACGCTTATACCCCCTCTGTGAACTCAAATACAACACAGCATCGCTCTCGACCTCCAACTGCTCGCGTCGCAGCGTTGGCACCGCCACCTCAAACCCATCTACCGCTATATAGGTTTTGGGCAGTCGCCAGATGGTTTCGCTATAGTAATCCTGAGCATCCTCGGGCAACACATAGGGATCTGCGATCGTGTAATCTACCGTTGGTATGCCCGGAGCATCCCAACCCAACCACGTCACTTGGACTGGAGCCGGTTTCATTGCCATCACCCCACAGGCAACGTCTAGCGTCATGCTGTCGAGATCGACCAAAATATCTATTTCATCCTCACAAATTTTTTCTGCTGCTTCCTCGCATGTCAGACCTAGTTTGCGGGCATAACTCACGTGCTGGACGAACCACTGCTGCAACGGGTCTTTTATCTTCGCTCCATAGTTTATAAAATAGCCATATATATCATATTTTTCGCGATCGTGATACTCAAATAGCCATCTAGCTAGCCAGCCAACCGAATGAGACCTTAAGCAATGAGATAAATACCCAATTCTCAACGGTTTTGTACTATTAGTTGTTAAGCTAGATAAATATCTTTTGCGGTATCGCTCTATTCTCTCTTGTTCGTGGAGTTCTACATGAATTTGGCACAACTGTGCTACCTGATTACGAAGCTGGCGATTATTTCTTGGAGCGTCTCTAAAATAGGGGAAGAAATAGGTTGTAGTGTAGATGTGAAAACATATTGCTAAATCATCAAGGTAAGTTTTTTCCTCGCACATGGAAATTACTAATGATAATTGTCGAGCCCAGACATCAACTGCCTCTGACCAACGTCCGCCAGCACCCATTAACCCCCGAATTAGTACATGGTTTGCGTACAGTTTACCTGGTAATGTTTGCATGAGTGAATAGCCCTTTTTCGCCATTTCTATTCCCCGATCGTACTGACCGGCATTCTGATAGTAAGCAGATATATGCATGCATATATCTGCATCTTCGGGAGCTATTCTTAAACATAATTTGCCCAGTGTTATTGCTAAGTCAGGTCGCTGTAGATTCTGAGAAATCCTTACGCAGCCCTCTATCGATATTTTAATGAAAGGTAGAGGTTCGCGGATCTGAGGCAAGCAGGCTTCTACAAACTCAATTAGCAGGGGATCCAGCGGGGCCTCCTCTAAAAAAACCTGCAACACTTCTAACAATAGATCGTACTTAACTTCTGCTTTTGGATCTGACTTGAGCGTCTCTATTACTCCCCACTCGGTCAACTGTTCTTCAGTTAACATCTTCTGCTTAAGGGAAAGTTGCACGAGCCTTAAAATGTTATTTATGTCATTGGGGTTAATTTCCCGTACATGCTGCCTTATTGCCCAGGCTAATTCATAATCTAATAAACTTTCCCGACGCTCTGCTTCTGTCTGCAAAACCTCAACTAATTCCGCCGTCCACTCCTCAACTTCTTCTGCCTCTGCCTCTCCTATGGCTAGCATCCAAGTAACTTGGGCTTCTACTTCTTTCCCTTCCAGTAGCAGCGCCAATCCCAAATACCAATAGTTTGACCTCACCTCTGGAGCGGCTTCAATTGCCTGCTGATAAAGCTTGCAGGCTTTACTATATTCTCCTTTTATTATATATTCAATGAAGGGTGGCTGCTCTCGAGCCATAATCGTGGCCACATCCTCACTCATCACAATCCTCAAGTTATCAAGAATGGTCTATCTGTATTAATTAACAACAAATTCCCTATTTTTCCTGGTTTATTTGTAGCATTTAACTTAACTGCTATAGATAAGAAGCGAACAGAGTAATTTGCCCGCTTCTAAAAATCTTGAAAATCTATTAGCTCAAACCTCAGCCTCTAGAGATTAAATCTTTGTATAATTCGTAGGGCAACTTGGACCGGTTGTTTCGTCATATGTTGCTGCAGATTTAGCTTCATTAGCCTTGTCGCTTTCACACAAGACAGTAAACGTGGTTGCGACAGCAACGGTGCTTCCGCCTCTATTTACCCCTCCTACATAGGACTTCAGTACTGCATTTTTATCAATTGCAGTACCCCAGTTCGTTACAGCACTACTGCCTGTCCCCCCATCAGTTATGCCATATGTGTAGTTAGCAGTTTTTGTCTGAATGCTAAGACCCAAAATATCAAGATTGTCACTCAATTCACCTTTTTCCAGGTAGTAGGCTTGCTGTGCCCGGTTCATTGAACCGACATAGGCTTTCGCTTCGGACTGCTTGGCTTTGTTTGCTTGGCCGAGGAAGGAGGGCAAGGCAATGGAGGACAGAATCCCGATGATGATGATCACCACCAGCAGTTCAATCAGCGTGAAGCCCTTGTCTTGCTTCTTATCGATCAAGTGTTGCAGGAATTTGGTCTTAAATTCAGTCTTCATGAGTAGTCTCTCCTTTGCTTCTAACTCCTTATTTTTAACTTACCCACTTTCTTCCCTTTTCATATCACTTCCCGTAAAAAAAATCTCTAACGCCCTCCCCGTCAGCGTTCCAGCAGAATATACCCAAACTGAGCTAAGCTGCTCAACATCTGCTTAACCACTGCAAATGCTTCCGGTTCCGTGCTTGACTCCAGGGTCACGGGATCTCGCGGCCTCATCTGCAGCCAGCGCTCCACCAGTGACATCATCGGTAGCCCGCCGTCTAGCAGCGGTAGGATGCATGCAGCCACCGCACTGTCTAGGAGAACGACGGGCTGTTGAGCAATGGGCAGATGCTGATTTATATTCAGTCCCTCGAGCTGTGTCAGATGAGCCATCAGCTCCTGTTTCAGTTCGGCAGTTCTCAGCTGGGGGTGTAGATGTACTCGTGCTTGTCGCCAGTCTGACTCGGTCCACTCCTCCACTGGCATAAAGGACTGACCTTCATTTGGATGACCGCACCAGAAGTCCAGCAGACGCTGGGCAGACTGTAGCAGTTCGTGGGCATGGAGCTGCTCTTCGGCAGACATCTCGCCGAACGCCATGGCCACGGATATCGGTAACTCATCCACGTCCTTAAACATAGCCAGTAAGTCCCACTCCGGCCACTGCACCATGCTGACGAACTCCAAATCAGCGGATCTTAGGGCCGCAAACATTTCTGGGATGTTATAACCCTTGTCACCCTGAAGCAAGTGATTGGCCAGCACGAGCTCATCGTTGGTTTCATAATCTGAGCGCCAAGCCTTGATCTTAAGATAGATATGGTCTTTGACATTTTTCATGGTTTCCCGCACCAGTTCAATCTCTTGTTTGTGGAGGGCGCCATCCATTAAACCCAGCATGCGGAAAAATTCCTGTGCCCGGAAAAATGGCTGACGCTGCAAGCTGCTATGGAGATTTGCGCGAATTATGCCCTCGGGTTTCAGCACGGACTTCATTGCCTGCAAGCCCACAGATATAAGTAGTCAGACAAAATTAATTACATATTTTTCTCCAAAATTTTTTATGATTGTTTCAACGGAATCAACTAAGTTTTTCCAGCAAGAATAAGCATCGATTTCAATCCATTCGTATTTAATAAACCGCCACAAGATTTCAATCAAATTCAAATGAGGTGAATAAGTGGGGAGATGGAATATAGTAATATTGCGTTCTTTCCATTCTTCAATCTTATCTTGAATAGCATCACTAGTATGGACAGATGCTTGGTCTACTACAATTACTGTTTGCTTTTCCATTCTCGTGGGAAAAAATGCATCGATACAAGCTATGACTACATCTGAATTAATATTTTGAGTAGATACATACGCTTCTAAATGATTGTGGCGATTCATTATTCCTAATACATTTAATCTGCGGCTACTCCGACTAGGTACTTCTATATATTCCCCAATATTTTGCCATCCATAAGGGACACAAGGGATTAAATAAAACCCACTTTCATCTAAATAATACAAATTAATTTCCCCCAAATTGTCTAACAGTTTCAGTTGTTCAAGTTGTGCTTTTTTTTCCTCATACTCTTGAGCTGGGGGGCTGACAGCTACCCCTTTACGCATCCGATGCCAACTCATATTCATTGTTTTCAATATTCTCTGAACAGTTTTAACACTTGTTTCAATTCCCCATTCTTCTTTGATTTTAGCCACCACTTTTTTTAATTGCCTCGGTTCTTCTTCAGTCCAGGCTTTAATTTTTTCTTTTTGTTCGAGACTAAAGGTTTGCTTACGACCTCTTCCAGACTTATTATATAGTCCGACCATTCCCTCGGAATCCCAATTTTTAATCCAATTGTAGATAGTTCTATAACTAACATCAAAGATTTCCATAAGTTCTTTAACTTTTTTATGTTCTCGATCTCGCAAAAGTAAACAATGTGCTCTTTGACGAACTTGATGATGGCGACTTTGATGATAAATTCGTAAGAGCAATTTTGCAGAAAGCTCATTTATTTCGCGCATTAAAATCCTTCTTAATTTCTCCTAATTTATCGTCATATTATGTCAAATATATCTGGCCGGGGATGAGCATGAAAACCGACTCCCCGTTAGTTTGACAAAAATCTGCTACATGTACGAGTAGCTATATCTAGTATAACAAGTTTTCTCGATTTTGTGCAATTAATTTTGTCCAACTACTTATCAGGCAACAGGTAAAGGACTTCATCACAGTTGATATAATCAAACTCTATCCCCAGGCTAGGTAACTCCTCCAAAGGCATAGCATAAAATTTTGCCTCCGCAAACCCGTGGTGTGCCAAGCGTTGGCGTGCTAGTTTCAGCGACTCCTCGGAAATATCGATACCGATAATTTTGGCCCCGGGGTTGGCCGTGGCCAAAACTAAGGATTTATAGCCACTGCCACAGCCTGCGTCGAGAATTACTTTCCCTTCTGGGTTGATAATCTTTTGATTTCTGAGATGGTAAGGGGTAACTAGATTGTGAAGATAGAGCAAAGCTGCATTTTTTTTGGGAGATAGATCTAGCGGTACGTTGCCATAAGGAGCGCTGTCAAATTGCTGACGTATTTTATCTCGGATTTCTTGATTTTTGTTGTCCGTTTGCATAATTCCTAATTGCTAGGCATTTTTCACCAAAACCCCAAAAGCATTATACCCGATGGTGGGCAGTGCCTACCGCAGTGCCTACCCTACAGTTTAACCTACGGGGGCAGACAGTCTTGATTGCTTTTTTTCATCAATTGAACTATATTACCTACATTCCGCACGACAAGTGTACTACATAAATAAAACACTGGTTTTTTCAACTCTTACACTATCACAAATACAGACAAATATCCGGCGCAACGTCCCTTACAATACCCAAAAGCTTATACCAACCAACAACAAAAACTTACTTGACATAAAATTCCTAAAATTTCCCTATTATTGCTCACAAGAGAGCTACTCAGAGATGAATATCCCTAAGTTCTACTCATTATTGAATGTGTATTTTTACATAATTGACTCCAGCAAATAGTACCGCTGACATGCTGGTGGAAAGAACTTCAAAAAGTGCAACCGCTCCTCATTAATATTGGAAATCTGTTTGCTCCCGCGATCGATATAGATATGAATTGACTGAAAACATTGAAATATCCAACGAAGAGTTGGTCTATCCGTCAGCCGACCTAACTGATTTTTTACTCCTGAACCTGTTCGTTTAAGTGTTTGCCTTATCTGTCGCTCTGCTACCTTATACACTAACAAAGATAAGGCCATAATTAAACCTAAAACTTCAATGCGTTTTGGCGATTTAATAAATACACTATCAGCAAAAAACATGGGCGATTTAAAAAACTTAAAACAACGCTCCACGCTGCTCGTTTTTATGGAGAGCATTTTTTCGGGATTTAGCGCTAATTCATCGAGTTGATTAGTTGCTAAAATAAAGCGTCCTGCCTGGTTTTTTTTCTCTTGCACTTGTTCGAGACATTCCCTAATAGTTGCTTGGACTTGATAGTGGCAATCAGACTCTCCACTCTCAGACTTAGTGAAAATCGATTGAGTTGTTATGTCCGTTAGTTGATGATACAATGATTTTTTTAATAGCTTATTTGCCGCTACTATAGCATCCGGGGCACAAGCAAATTCACGACAACTTAATTCTTTTAATTTATTTTTGGCAACACGTAAATCTTTGTCAATTTTATCCTGCAATTTTTTGAGGTCTGATTCCCGACGCTCCTGACTTTCAATTACTAGCCATCTTTGTTCTATATCTCCATAGTTTTGCCTTACTTCTAGGTAACGATATCCTGGCTGTTCGCAAGAAATAAAATTCTCTGTATCCGCCTCCGTGACCAACTTCTTGGCTGCTTTAATAGTAAGTGGCACTCGCGATAACCACTTGATATCACCTAAAATTTGCAGTCTTGCGTATATAATGCTGCATCGGCTACCATTAACCCTGAAAATTCAAAAGTTTTTTTGAACTCTGTTATTGCTAAAGGAATTTCTTTTTGGTCTGAGGCATTTCCATCTCCCATCTTTATCCATAAAGGAATACCTCCATCTCCTGAACAAATTAACTGCATTGTATATTGTTTCAAATCTGGTCTATGGTCTCTTGAATATCCATGAGTTATTTTTATTGGCCTAGGTTCGACTACAGATGATGTTTTGTACTCTCCATGAACATGAAATGAACTTGAATCTCTATGTGCTGTTTCCCTTTTGATTTGATATTTTTTTAATACTGATAACGCTATCTCAACTTCTCCAATTCCTATTTCATATAGCTCATCCATAACTCTTCCCAATTTATCATCATTCAAATATTCCGGTTTGACTCCAACTCCAATTAAGTGTTCTATTGCTTTTCCTTCAAAAAATCTGGAAAACAGGTATAATGGTGCTGACACTAATCCTAAGGCATTTATTATCATTGCTTTAACAACTTGACCAGAACTAATTTTCTCTGATGAGTGTTTTGGCAATCGCCGGTTAATTATCAATTCTATTCCTATGTCATCGATGATTCCGGCCACTAATCCCAGATGATCTAGATTGGTAATTTCCATCATTCTGTATCTGAACTTCAAACACGTTCCATTATAACTCAATGCCAGGGATTTTGGGGCAGATCGGGAGCATGTCTGAGTATTTATACTCAGATACCTTCTTCACTACGTACTACATTTGTGGCACAAAATGATTTTTTTCGTAATACATGATAGATTACAATTTGTCGTGCGGAATGTGGGATATTAGTCGTAGTCATTATGAGTTGGGATAACTGCTATGGCAAGCCCGACAGTAGAAAACTTGGTAATCATTGGTTCTGGTCCTGCTGGCTACACGGCGGCGATCTACGCTGGTCGTGCCAACCTCAAACCGATCGTCTTTGAAGGCTACCAAATGGGCGGTCTTCCTGGCGGTCAGCTGATGACAACTACGGAAGTGGAGAATTTTCCTGGCTTCCCCGACGGCATTACGGGCCCGCAACTGATGGACAGAATGAAGGCTCAAGCGGTGCGCTGGGGGGCGGAGCTATATACTGAAGATGTGGTATCTGTTGACTTGAGCCAGCGTCCCTTTACTGCCCGATCGCGCGAACGGGCATTACTCACCCACAGCATTGTCATCGCCACCGGTGCCACAGCAAAACGATTGGAACTGCCCTCTGAGGAAAAGTTCTGGAATCAGGGCATCTCGGCTTGTGCGATTTGTGATGGTGCCAGTCCTATATTTAAGGGAGTAGAGTTGGTGGTAATTGGTGCTGGTGACACGGCGGCAGAAGAAGTAGTCTATCTGACCAAGTATGGATCTCACGTGCATCTGCTAGTGCGCCGGGACCAGATGCGGGCTTCTAAGGCCATGCAAGACCGAGTCTTGCATAACCCCAAAATCACGGTCCACTGGCATACCGAGTCAGTGGACGGTAATTGCTCAAGATATTGGTGGTGAAGGAATATGGGTACTGCCGGTACTGCATAGTTACTCGGGCCATCGGACTGGAGTGAACAGCCCTTGTACTGCCTCGGAATGCCTAACAGGACAAGAGCAATTTTTGAGGAGCGAAAACTTCTCAAATGCTTACGGGGTGGGGGGTTTTGACCTCGAAGTGGTGAGTCGGCAGCCGAGCGCCCGAATATGCAGTTGAGATGCGCGACAGCTGATTTTTTTCAAAATCCCGCGCCCAGGGTTGACAAATTCGATAAATAAGTAGTAAGTTGGAAGACATGACTAAGAATTGGCTTGCTGACCTCGACCAAGACACAGAGAATCTCGACCCAAAAAGTCGGGAAGTTTTGCAGCGGTTACTCAATTACCTAGAAGACCTATACAGCCAAAACCTTGAATTGAAAGCTGACAATCAACGATTGAGAGATGAAATAGCCGCGCTCAAAGGGCACAAGGGAAAACCTGACATCAAACCTCAAGCCAAAGCTGATACTTCTAAAGCTGATACTTCTGCGGAGGCCAAACCAGAGCAGCCCAATAGTCGAGAGCGAAAAAAGAAAAAACCGAAAACCCCCCCCCAGGAACGTCGCCAACTTATTCATATTGACAGAGAAGAGGTTATCAAACTGGCTCGGAGTAACTTGCCGTCAGATATCACCCATAGAGGCTACCGAGAAGTAACAATTCAAAATATTATATTTAAAACAGACACGGTTATTTATCGACTAGAAAGACTCTATTCACCTAGTACGGAGAAATTTTACGAAGCCCAGTTGCCGCAAGGATTAAAAGGCAAATCTTACGGGAGTGAACTCGAAGCATTTGTTCTCACTTTGTATTATCAGTTACGAGTGCCAGAAGAAAAGATTCTTAAATTGTTGCAGTCTCAGGGAATAGTAATCTCGGCGGGAAAAATATCTAACTTAATAACTCGGCAATATTTAAGAGAATTTACTGAAGAACGAAATGCTATTTTAGAAGCGGGACTGGGCAGTACCAGTTATCACCAAATTGATGATACGGGGATGCGGGTTAATGGGAAAAATTGCTATGTATTCACACTCTGCAATCCTTACTATAGCAGTTTTTTTACCAGAGAGCGCAAAAACTCTGAAACAGTTCTCCAAATGTTAAACGAATTGCAGTTGGATCCAACTGAATTAGCAGTTGTTCAATCAGATGATTTAGTTGACAGTATTTTGCCTGACAAGAAGAAAAAGCAGCTCGGGGACTACATAGATATTTTGGTGGCTGATGACGCGGGACAATTTCACAACCAGACGAACCATCGTAGTTTATGCTGGATTCATGAAGGACGACACTACGAAAAGCTGACTCCTCTGGTTCCCTCTCATCAAAAAAGCCTGGCACAATTTCTCTCTTATTTTTGGATTTACTATTATCAACTCAAAGCCTATCAACAGCAAAGCACAGAAGAGCAGCGACAACAAAAACTGTTGCTTGAAACCGAATTTGACAAATTGTTTTCCCGTCAAACCGGATACAGTGCTTTAGATCATAGAATTGATTTAACAAAACAGAAGAAGCCTTATTTACTATTAGTTCTAGATTTTCCTGAAGTTCCTCTTGACAATAATGAGGCAGAGCGGACAGTCCGGGAGTATGTGATTAAGCGCAAAATCTCCAATGGAACCCGCACTCTACAGGGGACTCAGGCGTGGGAAGTGTTTTTGGCTCTGGTTGACACCTGCCGCAAAAACGGAGTGAATTTTTATTCGTACATTAAGGATCGAATTTCCAAATCTTTCAAGATGCCAGCGTTGTCCACGCTAATTCAACAGATGCAGCCGCCAAAACCAACATAAACATAAACCATTGACTCCAAGTCTCGCTTGTGTAGTTTCCACCTAAGCACCAAGGGTGTTACAGCTCCTTGTTATAAAGGACAGACTCATTAAGTGCGACATCAGCTCCTGTTTAAAAAGCTGCAGGAGCTACTCTCGTGTGGAAATCACTCCCCACCAACATATTGAGCAACTTCAGTGGACGTATTCGGTGCTAATGGCAAGATGCAAGGGGTGAAGGTGAAAAATAACCAGACGGGGGAAATTAGTGAGTTACCTGCTGGCGGTCTGTTCTATGCTATTGGTCACACCCCCAATACTCAACTTTTCCAAGGTCAACTGGAACTGGATGAGGTGGGTTACGTTGTGACTAAACCCGGTTCGGTGGAAACTAGCGTGGAGGCGGTCTATGCTGTCGGTGACGTGCAAGACCGCGAGTTTCGTCAGGCTGTGACTGCTGCTGGTAGCGGCTGTATGGGGGCAATGTTAGCAGAAAGATGGCTCTCTGCTAATGGGTTGGCCCAGGAGTTCCATCAAGGGGAAAGCTCTAAAGCGCTTACTACAAACACTGAAAGCTCTAAAGCGCTTACTACAAACACTGAAAGCTCTAAAGCGCTTACTACAAACTCTGAAAGCGCTAAAGCGCTTACTACAAACACTGAAAGCGCTAAAGCGCTTACTACAAACTCTGTTCGTAGTGAGGACTTTAGTCCTCAAAAATCTGATACCTTTGACATTGCAGCGACGCGACATGAGGGGGGTTATGCCCTGCGCAAGCTTTTTCATGAGAGCGATCGCTTGATTATGGTAAAATACTCTACGCCTATCTGCCGTCCTTGTCACACTCTCAAACCCATCTTAAGTAAGGTAGTAGATGAGTTTGATAACAAGATCCACTATGTAGAGATTGACATCGAACAAGATCCCGAGATTGCTGAAAATGCTGGTGTCACCGGTACTCCCACCGTTCAGTTCTTCAAGGACAAGGAATTAATCCATCAATATCAAGGCGTCAAGCAAAAGAGTCAGTACCGGGAAACGATCCAAAGCAATTTGTAATTTGGTTAGCGGATGACCATAACCAGAATAAATTTTACTAGACTTTTGCGGATTTCCCGACGCCCCAGCCTCTCCATGCAGCTGATGGCTGTGGGGGCTGCTATTACTCTAGCTTTTGTGGCGATCGCCCTTTTGGTCCCCCTATTCCAGACCTGGGGATGGATACAGGATCCGACGGAATCTTTGATTAACCCGGTACATGAATCACCCTCATGGTCTCATTGGTTTGGCACGACGCGCCAGGGTTACGATGTTTTCTCTCGTACCATGTTTGGCACCCAAGCTGCATGGCGGGTCGTCCTGTTGGCGACGGCCCTGAGTTTGGCTGTTGGCGTTCCCCTGGGTTTAGTCAGCGGCTATCTCGGGGGTAGATTAGACCGGCTGTTACTATTCTTGATGGATACCATCTATACTCTACCAGGGCTGCTGCTTTCCCTGACTCTGGCATTTGTAGTGGGGCGGGGGGTGTTTAATGCCGCGATCGCCCTCAGCATTTCCTACGTTCCCCAATATTACCGCGTGGTGCGCAACCACACAGTCAGCGTCAAAACCGAACTCTTTATCGAAGCGGCCCAAGCAATGGGGGCCTCCACCTGGACAGTCCTGACTCGCTACCTATTACTGAATGTAATTCAGAGCGTACCAGTTTTGTTCACCCTGAATGCCGCTGATGCTATTCTAACGCTGGGAGGCTTGGGATTTCTGGGACTGGGACTGCCCTCAGAGGTGCCAGAATGGGGACAGGATCTACGTCTGGCCCTGGATGCCTTGCCCACTGGCATTTGGTGGACCGCATTCTTTCCGGGCATGACCATGACATTAATGGTTGTCGGGTTATCTTTGCTGGGAGAAGGTTTAAATGAGTTTGTTAATCCCCCAGGTGCGACAGCATTCTGATATCTGACCTTATAGATAGCATTTCTCTTTTGCCTTCGTGTTATCTGGTGAGATTCAGCCACGACCCTTATGCTGCAAGCAATCTGCCGTACTTCATCAATTTTGTCCCGGATATGTGTACGTGCAATGAACAGGATCGGTATGGAAACAGATGTTTTGTCCAACCCCGATAATCGCCTAGAAGCGATCGGTATTGATATAGGGGGAACGGCAATTAAGCTAGGTAGATTTGGCCCCGATGGCAGTTGTCGTCAGTCGATGACGGTGGCCACTCCCAAACCCCAATTACCAGAAGCAGTTTTGGAGGTGATAGTAGATGCGATCGCCCAATTGGATCCCGAACAGGAATGTCTGGCGATCGGGGTGGGCTTACCCGGTCCCGTGGATGGCCCTGGTAGAATATCGAAAATCGCCATTAACCTGGTTTCTTGGCAGGACATTCCTTTCGCGGACTGGCTAGAAGAAAAAACCGGACTGCCAGTAATTCTGGCCAACGATGCCAACTGTGCGGCTTTGGGAGAAGCCTGGACCGGTGCCGGACGCCAGTTTCAGAATCTGATTATGCTTACCCTCGGTACGGGAGTGGGTGGTGGGATTATCCTGGATGGCAAGCTGTTTACAGGTCATCGCGGTGCCGCTGGGGAACTGGGGTTAATTACCATCGAACTTTACGGTCACAAATGCAATAGTGGTAATCGCGGCTCTTTAGAACAGCATGTCTCCGTGCCAGCGGTGCGCAGGCGGACTAGCTTGACTCCTGCTGAACTCGCCCACATGGCGAAAGTGGGCAATAGGCAAGCATTGGAATTCTGGAAAACCTACGGACATCATCTGGGTGCGGGGTTGGCTAACCTAATTTACATTCTCACCCCAGAGGCGATCGTGATTGGCGGAGGCATTAGTGAAAGTGCCGAATATTTCTTGCCAGCAACATTATCAGAAATTGAACAGCGGGTACTGCCGATTTCTCGTGAAGGTTTGCAGCTGTTAGTCGCACAGTTGGGCAACCGGGCGGGAATGGTAGGCGCGGCCAAGTTGGCATGGCAGATGATTTCCCAAAAATCGGCTAGTACCAGTCAGCAGACGAAATCGGCAGGTTAAAACCTGCCGCTACACATAAAAATCGGCAGATTAAAACCTGCCGCTACACATACAAAGTCCGCCTGCGCGGACTGTAATGGTTTCTCTCGTTCCCAGGCTCCGCCTGGGAATGCCTCTGGGAGGCAGAGCCTCCAATCACAGTCCCGAAAGCCTCCAACCAAAACTCATGGCTGCGCCACGCTGCGCGAACAGAGAGAGCCATTGAGTCAGAAATAAGTTAACCATTTTCATATCCAGTGGGACAAGTAGGACCGGTTGGAGAGTATACCACTTCTACTGCAGGTTCATTAGCAGCTTCGCTTTTGCGCTGGACTGTGGGCATATCTACTTCACCGGTGACGGGATTGGCGATCGCCATTACGTCAGTCAGATAGGACTTTAGCCGATTTCCGGTTGCTTCAGCATAATGGGTATCAGGATCGGTAGCCATAATGCCGTAATCGAAGTTTGCAGTTGAGGTAGTTTAATACCAAGACCCAAGCAGTGAGATCGGTGCTGATCGCGCACTGCGTAGCGGAGGGGGCCCGGAGCGTGCAGCCATAGTTATTTTTTTGCACGTAGAAGGGTTGCTGGGCCTCGATCGTCGCCGCCAGATAGGTTATACCATTTTGAATAATTACTACGAAAGGAAATCCTATCTGAGCAAGAAGTTCGTTCATTTGTAGCAGATTTTTATTTCTTACTCAGGCAAAACCCCTCTTTTGTGACCGCAAACGGCTTGTGGTTACAAAACTTTACATTTGAGGAAAAAAATAAGCTAGGCTAACTATTACTGAAAATGTTATAATAGAAAATTTAGCAGTTAAGATAATTACTACAGCCAAGGAACCAAATCTCTAGCTAGCCATTCAAACCATATAGAAAAAATGGCGCTAGGTCGTGGCGTGAAAAATTATGTATAAAATAGATATAGGAGACCATAATCGCCAGATGCCGACTAGCGATCGACCATTAACAATTAACCATTAACAGTTAGCAAGAGTCAGGAAAAAATGATAGAATATAAGTGGCAAAAGGAAATCAAGAAAGAGTTTTACTTGGTGATTGCAGGGGGGATAATGGCCTCAGCATTAGGCGGGGCAACCCTAGCAACTATACTGCACAAAGATCCTACGACGATCCGGCCAGCTGCCACCAGCAACAGGAGAGAGACTGAGTTAAAACCAACACCTGCACCCGAAGCTTTCGCAGAAAAACCAGCTACACCCAAGGAGGAAAAGCTGGAATTGGGACGGAAACCAATTGACCTGGATGATGAAGTGGAACCAGGTAGCGAGTTCTATAGTTTTCGTCAAGAACTGCGGCAAGGTGTAACAGAACGGAATGCCTACTTTATCCGTTCGATTTTACCAGCAGATGGCATATCCTTGGGATTCAATAGTCCGCGACGGATCGAGGAACTGGGCCTGGAAAACCCTGACGAACGCTTCTGGTCCTTGCTGGAAAAGGCGATCGCTAACAGTTGTGCGGCAGAAGCTAGCGATAACTATCCCGTAGACCCTGGGACGACGGTTTGGATTTGTTCTAATGTTACCAAAGAGTTTTATCGTCAGTACCCAGCACCTACATCCGCCTCGGGACTGGACTGGGAATTGAATCACGCGATAGTTGTCGGTAGAGGCGTTAACGTGCGATCGCGACCATCTTTAAACAGCGAAGTGATTAGCAGCCTTTCCAACGAAGTAGTCAAGCTTGACCGTCCGGCGGCGGAAAAACAATGGCAAGAAGAGGTAGAAAAAAGCCGAGAGGTTGACCCGATATACGGTTGGACTCCAGTAATTATACCCAATGGGGAAAGAGGTTACGTCTACAATCGTTACGTATATGGTCCCTTAGAAAATCGGGCAGTCTTTGGTAAAGTAGCAGGAGAGTGGCAGTTGCTCTCTATGCCCGGAGGAGACTAAAATCAGTTTAAGATATTCAATTTCGATGTTCGTAGTGAAGACTAAAGTCCTCAAAATGCCAGGCAGGTGGAGGACTGAAGGGGTGCATCTCACTTTCGCAAAGGTACATTGATAATATATGTAATTTAGCCCGCTTCGATATCTCTGCCAGAGCTCTTGTCCCAGGGGACATGGCTGCGCCCCCAGCGCAGCGCTATCGGCACACAGGAGACATCGCAGGAAGGTTGCCACGCTGCGCAAGCGAAAAACTCGAAAAAAATCGCAATGACATTGCTTTGTTCCGGTAGCCTCACCCTAAAGGGTGAGGGCGACGCCAATATGAGATGCACCCGACTGAAGTCCTGACTACAAACAAGATATGGAGAAAGTATGGGAATAAAAAAGAAGCCAAAATTACCCCGAACGCAGCAAATAGGCATCCTACTGTTAGGAGTGGCAGGTATAGTAGTGGCGGTAAATTACTGGGTTTTACCGCAGTTGCGGCGTCCCAAATTGCCTCTAAGACCCTACAGCGAGTTTCTCGGCCAGGTGGATAGGGGAGAGGTGGTAGAGGTGCTTTGGGGCAGAAGCGAAATCCGCTATGCTCTGAAAAGAGAGGGCAACCAGGTAGAAATTCGGGCTACTACTCCTATTCCCGATCCAGACTTGCCCCAACGCCTAGAACGGGCTGCTGTAGCCCAGGAAGACTTGAAGGAAACGATCGAACGTGTAGTGGCGGGTTTGGAGAAGAAAAGCCGGGTTCTCAATGAAAAAGAGAAAAAGATTGTCGCCTACCACGAAGTCTGTCACGCGATCTTCGGTGCGTTGATGCCAGGAGGAGGTAAAGTATCGAAAATATAGATCGTCCCGCGCGGGATAGCAGCTTTGGGCTACACGCTGAAATTGCCCACAGAAGACCGCTTTTTAACCGACGAATTGGAATTTAGAGAGCAAATTGCCATGCTACTGGGGGGACGAGCCGCCGAAGAAATTGTCTTTGGTAATGTCACGAACGGTGCTTCTAATGACATGGAACGAGCAACAGCGATCGCAGAACAGAGGGTAACAGCATATGGTATGAGTAAAGTTTTAGGACCTCTATCTTACGAAAATGGTCATCAACAGAACTTCCTGGGGAAAAACGGCACGAACCCTCGGCGGATGGTGAGTGATGAAACTACTAAAGCGATCGATGATGAGGTCAAGGAGATCGTGGAAGCTGGCTATCAGCAAGCTTTAGCTATCCTCAATAATAATCGGGACTTGCTGGAGGCGATCGCCGGGCGCATCCTCGAAACCGAAGTCATCGAAGGCGAGGAACTGGAAAACCTGTTAAACCAAGTCCGTAACTCGTAGTAACTCGTAGTAACTCGTAGTAACTCGTAGGGTGGGCACCGCCTAGGGTGTTTATTTTGGGGCTTTTTCCGGTCCGATCGTTCATGCCGGGATCGCGTTCGCGTCTATAGCCTACAATCCATATATAACAAGCGATCCACGGTCTGATAGCCTTACACAAAAACTGCATGAACTTTTTGCTCGGGCCATCGGACAAAGTGAACAGCCTAGGCACCGCCCACCAGGAAAGCGCTTTAGCGCTTACTACAAACGGGGCGATCTCTCTACTCCCGATCGGTTTCCTCCCCTAGTGCAGATGTGGCTTGGTGGATTACAATTTACTCAGGTGGACATTGCCCACCCTACGGATATGTTTGCAAAATAAGCAAAAATCATGAGTATAAAAGACAATCCCCAACCGCCTCGATCGCGCCAGATCGCCAATATACTGTTCTTTCTGGCGGGTGCATTCTTACTGGCAAACCTGCTTTTGCCACAATTGTTCGGTCCGTCAATTCCTCGCGTTCCCTATAGTTTGTTCATCGATCAAGTGGAAGATGGGCAAGTAGCAGCAGTTTCCTTGGGTCAAAACGAGATCCGCTACCAGCTCAAAGGTGATGGCAATCAACCATTACAAGTGCTGTCTACTACGCCGATCTTCGATATGGAATTGCCCCAACGGCTAGAGGATAAAGGCGTTCAGTTCGCCGCGACGCCACCACCACAGAATCGCTGGTTTACTACTCTCCTAAGCTGGGTAATTCCGCCATTAATATTTATCGGCATCTGGCAGTTTTTCCTCAGCCGCAGCGCTGGCCGCGGCGGCCCCCAAGGTGCTCTTTCGATCAGCAAGAGTAAGGCGAAAGTCTATGTCCAAGACGATGAGAACAAAGTCACTTTTAATGATGTGGCCGGGGTGGAAGAAGCTAAGACGGAATTAGAGGAAATTGTCGAATTCCTGAAATCTCCCCAGCGGTTTACTGCTATTGGGGCCCGTATCCCCAAGGGAGTGCTGCTTGTGGGCCCTCCCGGTACGGGTAAGACGCTGATGGCGAAAGCTGTAGCAGGTGAAGCGGGGGTGCCCTTTTTCAGTATTTCTGGTTCGGAATTTGTCGAACTGTTTGTAGGTACGGGGGCGGCCCGCGTCCGCGACCTGTTTGAACAGGCGAAGAAGAAAGCCCCATGTATTATTTTCATTGACGAACTTGATGCGATCGGCAAGTCTCGGGCTACGGGCGGTTTCTACGGCGGCAATGACGAACGAGAACAGACCCTCAATCAATTGCTGACGGAGATGGATGGTTTTGCTGTCGGGGATGCCACTGTCATCGTGCTTGCTGCTACTAACCGCCCGGAATCCTTAGACGCGGCCCTGTTACGTCCGGGACGGTTCGATCGCCAGGTTTTGGTAGACCGTCCGGACTTGTCGGGACGCTGGAAAATCTTGGAAATTTATGCCGGGAAGGTGAAGTTGGGGTCGGACGTGGACCTGAAGGCGATCGCGACTCAGACGCCTGGTTTTGCAGGGGCGGACTTAGCAAATTTGGTGAATGAAGCAGCATTATTAGCGGCCAGGAATAAGCGGGAAACTGTCTCCCAAGCAGACTTTAAGGAAGCTATTGAAAGGGTAGTGGCAGGTTTAGAAAAGAAAAGCCGCGTCCTGAATGAAAAGGAGAAAAAGATCGTTGCTTATCACGAAGTCGGTCACGCCTTGGTGGGTGCGGCCATGTCCGGTACTGCTGGGGTGGCAAAAATCTCGATCGTCCCGCGCGGGATGGCAGCTTTAGGTTACACGTTGCAGTTGCCAACGGAAGACCGTTTCTTAAAGGACGAAGGGGAACTGCGAGGTGAAATTGCCACATTGCTAGGGGGACGTGCCGCAGAAGAAATTGTGTTTAACAGCATCACCACGGGTGCTTCCAATGACTTGCAACGGGCCACAGATATGGCAGAACAGATGGTGACAACTTTCGGGATGTCTAAGGTGTTAGGTCCCCTTGCTTACCAGAAAGATTCCCAGAATAATTTTCTGGGAAATGGCGGGATGATGAACCCCCGTCGGATGGTAAGTGACGAAACCGCTAAGGCGATCGATGATGAAGTGAAGGAAATTGTCGAAACTGCTCATCAGAAAGCCTTGAATATCCTGAATAGCAATCGAGATTTGTTGGAGAAAATTGCCCAGCAAATCTTAGAAACAGAGGTTATTGAAGGAGAGGAACTGCAAAATCTCCTCAATCAAGTACAATCTGTAGATAAAGTATTGACTGCTGTGTAAACTCGTAGGGTGGGCACTGCCCACCACCTTCCAGATTGAAATCCGCCACCACCCCCAGGTTAAAACCTGGGGCTACAAAAACAAAGCCCGCGCGGGCTAGATCATTGTTAAAATTGTTCCGCCACCACCCCCAGGTTAAAACCTGGGGCTACAAAAACAAAGCCCGCGCGGGCTAGATCATTGTTAAAATTGTTCCGCCACCACCCCCAGGTTAAAACCTGGGGCTACAAAAACAAAGCCCGCGCGGGCTAGATCATTGTTAAAATTGTAGGGTGGGCACCTTACTTTAACGGATAGTTTCCCGCCAAATATACAGGAGATAAAGATGCTTGTAGATATTCGTCGTTTGACTGTTGAAGAATATCATCGCCTGGGAGAAATGGGAATTATCGATCCAGACGAAAAGGTAGAATTAATTGAAGGACAGATAATCAAAAAGCCAGTGAAAGGAACCCCTCATAGTGCAGCAGTTGCACGCACAGATAACTTACTGAGAACTCGTCTGGGAGAACAGGTGTTGGTGCGGCTACAAGATCCCGTGCGGTTAGATGATTATTCGGAACCCGAACCAGATATTGCCGTGGTCATGCCAGATCCATTATACTATGAAGACCACCATCCGACTCCTCGTGAAGTTTATCTGATTATTGAGGTCGCGGATACCACTCTCAGGAGCGATCGGGAATTAAAAGCCAAAGTTTACGCTAAGTCGGGAATTGCTGATTACTGGGTATTAGATGTTAATAATCGTCAATTGTACGTTTTTCGCGAACCGAGTCCTAAGGGTTATCAAAGCCAAGTAATTCTAAAAGATCATGCAAATATTTCCCTATGGGCATTTCCGGAAGTGGCGATCGCAGCGATCGCAATGCTAGCACCGAAGCGATAAAAATCGCGGAGCGCGCTTTTGTGCCAAGTTCGGGCTGTACAATAGGGTCGTGCCTAGCAATAATATTCAGCCCTGGCCACCGCCCACCTGATATGAGGCCCAAAATGTACCATGACGAGTTACCAATAGCCTGTCATATATGACTACAGAATTAGCAATTAGCAATCAGCGATCGCGAAACACTGACTGGGAAGAGTATACATTTTTTAACATAAATCGATTGTGCAGCTTCCCAAAAGTGCTATGCTAGATCGGCAATTAAAAATTAGAGATGCCCTCTGGGCAAGGAGTAAACTAGGATGATTTTTCGTAGCCCCTATGCCGATGTACCCATTCGAGAAGATCTGACACTGACAGAATTTGTCTTGCAACGGGCCAGAGAATTAGCAGACAAACCTGCCCTGATTGATGGGTTAACTTACGATAAGATTACCTACGGACAGTTAGCAGACTCTATCCGTAAAGTTGCTGGCAGTCTGGCGGCGCGAGGTTTTAAGAAGGGCGATGTTTTAGCTATGTACAGTTACAACTTACCGGAATATCCCATCGCTTTCCATGCTGTGGCTACTTTGGGAGGAGTGACCACCACGGTAAATCCATCCTATACCCCAGAAGAGCTTGCTTACCAACTCAATGATGCCGGAGCCAAATATTTGCTAACGGTGCCGGCTCTAATAGACCGGGCATTAGCAGCAGCCAGTCAGTCAAAGGTGGAAGAACTGTTCGTATTTGGGGAGGCTGCTGGTGCAACCCCATTTTCAGTGCTATCGGAAGACTTTGGGGAACTGCCAGAGGTGCCGATCGATATTCGGGAAGACTTGGTTGTATTGCCATACTCCAGCGGCACCACCGGGCTGCCTAAAGGGGTCATGCTCACCCACTACAATCTTCTAGCCAATAATCAGCAAGTCAAAAGTTGCGAGCCGATGAGCGAGGCTGACACAATTATCGGTCTTTTGCCCTTCTTCCACATCTACGGCTTGCAAACGTTCCTCAATTACAGCCTGTATTGCGGTGCTACAATCGTGACTATGCCGCAGTTCGATCTAGAAAGCTTTCTGACCATAATCCAAAAGTACAAAGTCACCCGCGCCCCTTTAGTGCCGCCAATTGTGCTGGCCCTAGCCAAGCACCCTATAGTAGATAAATACGATCTTTCCAGCTTGCGGATGATTATGTCTGGTGCCGCTCCTCTGAGTAATGAACTTACCAAAGAATGCGAAGAGCGCCTCAATTGCAAAATCAAGCAAGGCTATGGCTTGACGGAAACAAGCCCGGCCTCCATAGCGGTGCTGGATGAAGGCGGCAAAATCAAGCCCGGTTCGGTAGGTCAGTGCATACCCAATACGGAATGTCAGATTGTCGATATCGATACACTCAAGCCCTTGGGAGCCAAGGAACGGGGAGAACTTTGGATTCGCGGACCCCAGGTGATGAAAGGCTATCTCAATAATCCCGAAGCAACTTCAGAGGCGATCGACTCTTCCGGTTGGTTCCACACTGGGGACATTGGTTATGCCGATGAAGAAGGTTACTTCTATATCGTAGATCGGATTAAGGAATTAATTAAGTGTGATGGATATCAGGTAGCCCCAGCAGAACTAGAGGCAGTATTGCTGACAAATCCGGCTATTGCTGATGCAGCGGTGATTCCCAGCCCTCACCGGAGTAGTGGCGAGGTGCCAAAAGCTTTTGTGGTACTAAAAGGGGAAGCTACGCCGTCGGAAATTATGGAGTTTGTCGCCGCCAAAGTTGCGCCCTACAAAAGGATACGTCGGCTGGAAATTACCGACAAAATTCCCAAATCAGCCTCGGGCAAAATTTTGCGCCGGATTTTGGTAGAACGGGAAAAGATGGCCAGGCTCTCGAAAGCTGTAAAAGAGGATTTACCAACTCAAAGGCTGGATTTGCTGCAAGAATTAGAGGATGCTCCTGGCAGCAAACGTTCCGAACTGATGGTAGATTACGTTAAAGCTCAAGTTCTTAAAGCATTAGAAATCCAGCCCGACTACAATCCCGACGACAATCTAGATCTAGAGAAGCCCTTAATTGAAATGGGTCTTAATTCGCTGATGAATCTCGAACTCAAGAACAGGATTTATACTGAAATCGGGGTGGATGTGCCGATCCAAATATTGATGGGGGGGGGCAGCATCACTGAAGTGGTAAACTTCTTGCTAGAGAAATTAGCATTGAAGAGCATAATTGTCGGGGCATCTTTCTCCACCAATGAAAATATTGAAGATATGGAGGAAATTAGTCTATGAATCGGAATTAAATTTTAGCTAAAATTTTCCAACCAAAATTGTATCCGCAAAATGTAGGGTGGGCACCGCCCACCTTACTTTACTTTAACTGAGATCTTGCACCATTCTCGGTTAGCCTCCTTGCCCGCCGTGGGTTTTAACCCACGGCTAATAGCTTAAGTGGGTTAAAACTGAGATCTTGCACCATTCTCGATAAGCCTCATGGCCCGCCCGGGGTTCAAACCCCGGGCTAATAGCTAAAGTGGGTTAAAACCCACTGAAAGCCTTATAGATAAAGGATTAAGTCTCCTTTGTGTAGACTGGCGATTTTAGCCTCTATTTTTAACTAGAGGCGGCTTGTTGCGACTGGTGCAATATCTGAGTTAAAACCCACTCTCTTGCCTTGTCGCTGAAAGGATTTAGCCCACGCTTTGTGGACTTTTGCTCTTAGCCTCTGTTTTAACCGTCTGCGGGTTATTGCGACTGGTGCAAGATATGAGTTTAACGGATTGTTTCCCCCGGCAAACTAGACAGGAGATAAAGATTCTTGTCGATCGAATTTGAGTTGGCTGAGGGTGCAAACTGTATTTTTGTGATATAATCATCAATCAAGGCTGGCATGTCAGTTACTCAACCATTAATTTCAGGAGTTGACCATGAATAACGAACTGAGAGTAAAATTGCCCTACGATGTATCCGTCGAGGAAGCGAAGTTGCTGCTGATGGGGAAACTCTACGAAACCGGAAAGCTATCCCTAGGGCAAGCGGCAGAGTTAGCAGGGTACTCCAGACCAACTTTCATGGAGTTGTTAGGTAAAATGGAGATACCCGTGTTCGACTATCCCGCTGAAGACTTAGAAAGAGAGATGAACCTGTGAGAGACAAAGCTGTAACCAACTCTACCTGTTTGATAGGCTTACAAAGAATTGGACAACTGGAAATACTGCCTCAAGTGTTTCCAGTTGTGTTTGCACCTCCAGCCGTGCAGACTGAGGTGGGGATAAATCTGAGTTGGCTGAGGGTGCAAGCAGTACAAAATACCGCATTCGTTACCGTTTTGCAGCAGAGTATACATCCTGGGGAAGCCGAAGCTATTGCCCTCGCGATCGAACTGAAGGATGTGGTAGTTATTCTGGATGAGAAAAAAGCTAGGGCTGTAGCAAAAAAACTAGGACTGCAAGTGACTGGTACGGTAGGAATGCTGCTACGCGGTAAGAAAAGAGGGGTCATTCCTGAAGTTAAGCCGCTGCTGTACTCATTGCAGGAAACCGGGTTTCGGCTGTCAGAGAGTTTGATCCAGGAGGCTTTGCGACTGGCTGGGGAAAGCTGAGAAAGGATAATTGTAAATGTTCGTCAGTAACCCCAAGGCGATCGGTTTTACGCTATGATAAATAAACCGACACAACCAGCATAACAAACCAGCATAACAGAACATGGCAGCAGCACAACATAATTTGCTTCTAGATATTACCACAGTCCTGGGAGCATCTGCTTTGGGAGGCTACGTGGCCCACCGCTTGCGTCAACCCGTCTTTTTAGGTTATTTAGCTAGCGGTTTAATTTTAGGCCCCTTTGGTCTCAAGCTGTTAAATAATGCCAGCGAAATTAAACACATCGCTGATATTGGCATTATCTTCTTGCTATTCGGCTACGGTGTCGAATTCTCTCTCACCGAACTCAAACGCTTTCGGGATATTCTTCTGAAAGCTAGTTCACTGCAAATTGGTCTGACGATCGCTGTTGTGGCCTTCATCGCCCCCCTCATTGGTTGGGCAGAGGGACTGACCCAGGGAATATTTCTGGGAGTTATATTCTCCCTCTCTTCTACTGCTGTAGTGCTGAAAACTCTGATGGAACGGGGAGAAACCCATACTCGACATGGTCAAGTGATGATGGCAATTTTGATTGCCCAAGACTTCACTTTAGCGATGATGTTAGCTATTCTCCCCGCCCTCCAGGATCCGGCAAATATTACCGCAGCTATCCTGAGTACTTTGCTGAAATTGGTACTGTTCCTGACTGCTGCTTTAGTCCCTGGCCGGTGGCTCGTTCGCCGACTGATTAAACGCATCGCCCAGACTGAGAGTAGCGAACTTTTTCTGTTGACCGCGATCGTTCTTTGTTTGGGAGTTGCCTTGATGACAGGAAAGATCGGTCTTTCTATGGAACTGGGGGCATTTGTCGCTGGCTTAATGATATCAGAAATTGATTACTCAGACCAAGCTTTAGCAAAAATATTGCCCCTGCGGGACACCTTAGTTAGTCTGTTTTTTGCCTCCATCGGAATACAGATAGACCCAGTATTTATTTTCCATAATTTTGGCGCTATCCTCGGTCTAGTCGCTATTGTCATGGTAGGAAAATCCGGGATTATTCTGCCGATCGTCCTCAACTTTGGCTACTCCTTCAAAACGGCTGCGATCGTCAGTTTAGGACTAAATCAGATCGGGGAATTTTCCTTTGTCTTAGCGGTTATCGGTTTCCAGCAAGGGTTCATAACTGAGGAAAAGTATCTGCTGCTATTGGGAACGACAGGTATAACCTTAGTGCTAACACCCTTGTGGATCAGATGGTCTCCCCGGATAGCGGACGAACTGGCAAAACTGCCCTTTCTGGCAAATTACCTGCGGCGGTTTCGGGACACTAAAGCCCTATCAATTCCCGAAAAAATGCGCGATCATATAGTAGTGGCAGGTTACGGACGAGTCGGACAAGTGATTGTCAAAATCCTGCAAGATCGGGGGCATCAAGTCCTAGTAATGGAGAATAGCGAAGCAGCCATCCAAAGGTTGAGACATCAGCAAATTCCTTATATTTTTGGGGATGCTGATTCGGAATTGGTATTGGAGAAGGCCCATTTGGAAAAAGCTAAAGCCCTGGCGATCGCCCTCCCGGATCCTGCCAGTACGCGGTTGTTACTGAAACGGGCCTTAGAATTTGCCCCCGAACTAGACGTAGTGGCCCGTTCCCACCAGAATCATGAAATTGACCTGCTGATTCAGTTGGGGGCGCGGGAAGTAGTGCAACCGGAATTTGAAGCAGCGCTGGAAATGGGGGCACATATGCTGTCAACTCTGGGAGAACATCCCTCCAACATCCATTCTGTAATTAAGGCTATTCACACGGATCATTATCTCAGCGTGAGACCCGATCGCGTCCCGAGGAAGCAGCTGCAAGCTTTGACCGATGCAGCACCAGAACTGCACGGCGAATGGGTAACTTTACAGAAAGGATCGCCTTTAGATTGGAGTACATTGACGACGGCAGATATCCGCAACTGGACCGGGGTGACCGTGATGGCAATTCAACAAGGAGATGACATCAGTTACTATCCCAAAGGTCTGACCACTTTGCGATCGCCCGATCGACTCCTGGTGGTTGGGGAACCAGAGGAACTGGCAGCTTTTCAAGATTTGATGTTGGGTCGCTGTCAAATTAGTCAGGAATCTAGTCATTGGGTGAGTTTAGCAGCAGAGTCTCCTTTGGTGGGAATGCAGCCAGCAGGTATACAGACTGATTATAATGTAGTAGTGCGGGCGGTGCGCCGACATGGCAAACTGTATAATCCTGTAGATAACGCCATGAAATTCCAACCAGAAGATGTATTGCTGTTAACGGGAGAGGACGATCGGATCGAGGAAGTGACTACTAAGGCAACCCTGAATGGGTAATACCTGTAATTCACTCGCTTCGCTGTCATCCCGCCGGGGGTTCAAACCCCCGCGTTCCCAGGCGGGAGCCAGGTTTCGAGGCGCCAAGTAGGTTAAAACAGACTAATAATATTACACAATAAACCCGGTTTATGGTGACTACGCGATCTCCCAATAAACCGGGTTTCCTCATTCCCTGATTACAACATTCTTTCTCGTTCCCTGACTCTGGCGTCTCTGGCTGGGAACGGAATTTCGAGGCTCTGCCTCCAGTATATGGCAGCGGGTCCAGCTGGAGGCAGAGCCTCAAGGGAACGAGCAACACAATTAGCAATTAGCAATTAGCAATTAGCCCGGAGATAGTCATGTCTCAAAACAATAACGATATTTGGACTTTCCTTCAGAGATTTGCGATAATTGTCGGGATAATCGCTGGTTTCTCAGGCATAATTAGTGCAACTATTGCGGTATTGACTTATCTGGAAAATAGACCTTCCCAAGATTATACTCAAACTCAACCATCCGATCGCCCCACCCCACGGGTTGACTGGAAAAAGGCGATTCTTGTTAAAACCCTCACTGGTCATTCAAACTGGGTCTATTCTGTGGCGATCGCGCCCGATGGCAAGACCTTAGCCAGTGGCAGTTCGGACAAGACTATCAAGATCTGGAGTTACCAGACCAACAGAGAAATCGCTACCCTCACTGGCCATTCAAACTTGGTCTATTCCGTGGCGATCGCGCCCGATGGCAAGACCTTAGCCAGTGGCAGTTCGGACAAGACTATCAAGATCTGGAGTTACCAGACCAACAGAGAAATCGCTACCCTCACCGGACATTCAAACGCGGTCTTGTCCGTGGTGATCGCGCCCGATGGCAAGACCTTGGCCAGTGGCAGTTCGGACAAGACTATCAAGATCTGGAGTTACCAGACCAACAGAGAAATCGCTACCCTTACCGGACATTCAAGCTATGTCATGTCCGTGGCGATCGCGCCCGATGGCAAGACCTTAGTCAGTGGCAGTTCGGACAAGACTATCAAGATCTGGAGTTTGGAGACCAACAGAGAACTCGCTACCCTCACCGGACATTCAGGTACGGTCAGTTCCGTGGCGATCGCGCCCGATGGCAAGACTTTAGTCAGTGGCAGTAAGGACGATACTATCAAGATCTGGAAGGCTGGGTTGAGCGAGTAAAAGGTCAGTAGCTAAAGAAACCTTTCTCCCGACAATTTTTGCCTTCCCGCGCCCGCTGCTGAAAAGAAACAAAGGTGATGACCTCCTACCCGATCTTCCCTCGTTCTCGATTAAAGAAACCGGGTTTCTCCCGATAATTTTTGCCTCTCCGAGGATGCCGGAGTTACCCTTACCTCGACGGTCAAAAAAGACACATCAGCCGCAACCCTTGCCTAATCTAGCTTTCCCGGCTTAAGTTGATCCCCCCCCAAAAAGGATTGAAGCTTTAGGTTTAATTATGGCGTTATCTTTGTTAGTGTATAAGGTAGCAGAGAGGCAGATAAGGCAGACGCTTAAACGGACAGATTCAGGAGTAAAAAATCAGTTAGGTCGCCTGACGGATCAACCAACTTTACGTATTCATTTTCAATGTTTTCAATCCATACATATCTATGTATATCACGGCATTAAACAGATTTAAAATATTAATGAGGAGCGTTTGCACACGCAATAAATTCTTTCCCCCATCATGGAGCGCGGTACTATTTACTGGTGTAAATTATGTAAAAACACAAGATAGAGTAATGAGTATAATTTAGGGAAATTTTATCTCTGAGTAGCTTTATAGTGAGCAATAAGAGGAAAATTTTAGTAATAATATGTCAAGTATGTTTTTTTATTATTAGTTGGTATAAATTTTTGGGTATTTGGCTCTCCTGGGTTCTTGGTGTAAAATGTATACAGTGTTACCGTTTGAGGATTTACGAAATGGATTTTAATCTCGATAAATTATTGAATTTTCCCAATGCAACTGTTGAAAGTTGCTCTATCTGATATCAACTATTTTCAAATTCGCTAGCTTAATGAAAAAATACTTGTGGAGAAACTATCACAAAAATACATCAACAACGTCAAAGTTTAATTAGAGATTTGTCAGTTTTTGGAGGGATATTTAAAAATTCCTCATCGGCAATTTTATTGTCATTCTTGTCAACATTATGTTTCCGATTTTTCCGGTGCAATTAGATTTTATTGACTGGCGAAGACGTCAAACCAGTCGATACCAAGAGTATATATCAGCGAGTTAAAGTAACTACAGTTATGCAAGTCAGTCGAGAAGAAAATTTGACGGAAAATCAGGTTCAAAGTATCTTTGATTTACTGAGTGCTAGTAAAAAAAAATGGGATCGGCCAAAACGTATGAGTATTGATGAGATTAGTTTACGCAAAGGACACAAAGATTTTGTAACGGTAATTAGTGATATAGATACAGGAGAGTTATTAGAAGTAATCAATTCTCACAAACAGGATGAAATCATTGAAACCCTTGCTGACTTAGAGGTTCGCGAAGGAGTTACAGAAGTCAGTATAGATATGTGGGGAGGTTATCCCTTAGTTGTAGAAAAAATGTTTCCAAATGCGCAAATAGTTTACGATCGATTTCATGTTATGCAGCATGTAAATCGGGAATTAAACAAATTACGCAGAACCGGTGACGGAAAGACGCAGTAAATATTTATTGTTAAGCATAGGTGCAGATCTTGATGTTGAAGACCAGGGAAAACTCAAAGTACTTTTAGAACAATCTCCTTGTTTAAACATTGCAGATCAGCTAAAAGAAGAAATTCGTTCTATCTATGAAACCAGCAAGACATTGAAGTCAGCTAAACGTCAACTAAAAAAATGGTTAATTTATGCTAAGTTGTCTGCTCAAATGATTAGCAGTCACCTGGATTTGTAATTATTTTATTAGTCATGCAACAAGTGGAGTAATGTCAGGAATTAACAATAAAATTAAGCTGATTAAGCGTCAAGGATACGGTTTTACAAACTTTGAAAACTTTCGTTTACGTTTATTAGCTTGCTTCTCTGATAAGAAAAAATTATCACCATAAGTACAGGAGACCCGGGTATTTTAAGGGAAACCAGTCTTATATTTGTCTATAGTTGTGATAGTGTAAGACTTGAGAAGACCAATGTCGCACTGTATATATTATATTTGTAGCGCGAAATGTAGGCATTAACATGCTCCACCTTAAGTGCCAGTCAGCTGTACTTGCTACTGTTGTAATATCTGGGCATAAAGCTTTTCCAGCTGAGAGATATTGCGAGAGAGAGTATAGCGTTCCAGCACGCGGCGTCGGGCTTTTTGCCCCAATAGCATAGTCAACTCCGGGTGGTCGTGAAACAGAGGCAGAAGAGTTCGCAGCTCAGAAGTAACGCGATTAGTATTTAAGATCACACCAGCGCCCCCCTCCAAGACTTCACCATCAGCACCAGCATCTGTAGCGATGCAGGCGACACCACAAGCCATTGCTTCCAGCAGAGATAGGGAAAGCCCTTCTACAAAAGAAGGCAAAATAAATACATCTGCACCCCGCAAGATATCTATCCGCCTTTGTTCGTCAGCAATGAAACCCAACCAGATAATCCCCAGTTCTGGGCCATAAGACATTTTTAAAGAAGCTGCCAATGGTCCATTCCCGATAATTAAGAGCTTGCAGTCATCTCCCAAATCCGATTGCTTCCAAGCCTTAAGTAAGGACTCTACATTCTTTTCTGTAGCGATTCTGCCCTGATAGACAAACAGACGGGAAGCAGCTATTGAATGCTTCACATCGGCAGGTCCGGGGGAGTATTTCTTTTCATCTACCCCATTAGGAATCACAGCTACCTTCTGGGCTGGGACACCCAGGCGCACCAAGAGAGTCCGCTGAATCTGAGAAAAGACAATTACACAATCGTAGTTCGCCAGACAGGGGGCATATAGCTGATAAGTCAGGTGTTGAGTGCCCGAACTCAAATTGCGCATTTTGTGGTCAAAGGGCGGGTGGAACGTCGCCACTAGGGGCAAAGAAAGCTCTTGACAGATTTCCGGTAGCAGGAAATCCAGAGGAGACAAAGTCAGGGAAGCATGTACTAAATCAGGCTGCAACTGCCAGAGCGCGCGGGCCAACACTTGGCTCGATTTGAGAGTAGGAATAGTGTAAATCGTGGATTTGTACAAACAGGGAAGAGAAACCTCCACCATCCAGTTTGGCCATCCGTGAACTTCCTTTTTCTCGCGGTCGTCCCTACCGTTACCCTTGTATGAGGCAGTTTTTGGCAGCTGACTGGGCACCGTTCCGGAAAAATCGGCGCGAGCATAAGCATACCTGCTTGAGGTACTCCTACTAGGGGATTCTGACTGAGAAAAATGAAGAAAGCTCACCTGATATCCCCGGTCTAGCAACGCATTGGTTACCTCTCGCGAATAGGTAACATTGCCACAGAAAGGTGATTTTTTTCCAAGCCAAGCGATATGCATTCAGCTCTTGCCAGTTGCGCTAATTGCTAATACGTAGTGTGCGACGATAGGAGCGCTAGAAGCTAACTTAAACAGCGGACTCTGGAGTATTAACTCCTTTGGCAATATACCAGGTTGAGAGCCCTCCTGCGAGTACCAGGGCAGCCAAAGACAAAAACACCACATTTAATCCCAACCAAGTTTCTGCCACGCCAGCCAGAGCTAAGGGCAGACTCAAGGCGATATTGACAGCATTATTCTGAAGTCCGAATACTTTCCCCCGCATAGCTTCAGGGGTTTGTGCCTGGATAGTGGTTTGCATCGGCACGCCCACCATAGCAGCAAAGACTCCCAAACAGGTAATTACAAGCAAGGCAGCCCACAGCTGTTGGGTACATAGAGAGAGGATAATTAAGGATGCTGCCATACCTACCGAACCAATCAGACTCAGCTGGGCTCTTAGCCCCATGCCCTGACCAAAATTACCGAGTATGGCCGCACCGATCGCGCAGCGTGGCGCAGCCATGCGAGATCCCGATCCCAGCAGATGCTAGCAAGAAGCCAAACTGTTCGGCTTTCATCTCCGGGATTACCTCTGCCATCCGCACGGCTAAAACTGCTAAGGCCGCAAACACTGAAAACAAAATTACCAGTTGGAGTAGGGCGTTGCGGACGAGCCGGTTTTCTCCCAAATAGCGCACCGGATATCTTGCCAAACATGGGGATGTTCCTGGTCTGTTGGGGCCAGTTTTTCCCCCGTCTTCAGCAGCAACAGCAGCAGACCTGCGACACAATAAGAGCCACCCACCACCAGTTCTTTACCAATATCAATGTTACCAGTAATTTTGTCCATGGGCAGAGGAGGTGATTCTACCGAATATCCCGCACTGGCACAAACATATACAAATATACCAGATCAACTTCCCGTATTGTACAGGGAGTTTGCTGGCAGCAAATGACAGCGTTCTACAATCAGTGGAATTGCCGACTGTTCTGCGTCTGGACACGATAAAGCCCCTGTTGCCCCCTGGGAAAACCATAGCAACAGTGGCACTATCAACACCAATATCCCTCGCAGGATATTTGTCAATACCAGCACAGCCTTTTTCGACCAGCGATCGACAAACACTCCTGCGAGGAACCAAACAGCACCGCTGGGATGGTAAAAGCAATCATAATCGCTGATACCCAGCCGCTGATTGTCTGATTTTCGTTTTGAAAGCGGCTTGCAATCAGAGCAATCATCAGCACTAGATACACTTTATCTGCTAGCTGGGAAAATACTTGACCACTCCAGAGTGTGAGGAAATTCCGGTTTTTCAGTACAGCACCGAACCCAGTCGGAGGTTCTGGCTCTGGGGGATTATCATGTTTTTCATCATCAGAGTCCAATTCCAGAGTGGATAGTTGTGCTTCTCTCATAGGCTGGGGTCGAGCCGGGAATCGCTTCCCGACCCTCCCTTTCGGAACCGGACTTGCGACTTTCACCGCATCCGGCTACTGGGTACTAGGCCCTTATCATAGGTAGACTTTATAGGGATTGCTCCCGTTAGCCCTTGCCGCCTGTCTTTTCTTCCCTTTCCTGGTTTGGTGAGTGGTTCTTCTGATAACCGTTAGGATCACCATTCTCAAGTCAGTTTTACCAGTTATCCATACCTTATCCTCCACTTGCGTTTCGGATTAGTTCCGTGGCGTTTTAGGATTACTCATTCCAGCAGTTTCCTAGTATCACCGACCCACGTCAGCGCTGGCTACCCAGCATCATCTACATTACTGTAGACGTTATCCCAGGAATTACCCCGGGCATTCGCTTCTTGGGCCATCCCTCCCCCCGTGGCTTACGCTTAACATCTAACTGGTCTGCCCGGTTGAGCAGACAGCGCACGGGAGGTTACTTCGTTCCCTAACAACATTTCACGATACCTTGAGGTCCACACTCTACCCCGGGAGCTGTTTGAGTACTATACTAGCCATCTAGAAAGACGTGCGATTCGTTCAGGTATAAGCTGAAAAACCAGTGAAAGCCTGGCTGGTCCCATTAGCCAGTAACTTTGGTACCATGGGGGTCCAAATCCCCCCCTCCAAGTACGGGAGAGACACCGGTCCTTAATGCTGCGGAGTGACATCACTGCGGTGTGAAGCAAGGACTCAAATGTAGGAGAACTGGCAGCTATCGCCGGTAAATCCGCTAAGGAAAGATGCTCATGGCTAGAAAAGCGAACCTATTTAAGCCTCGTTAAGATGAACCAGCGCAATAAGGCTGTATCGCTGGCCCAAAAGGGAAATGGTAGTTAGTGTTAGTCTTGTCTTCTGGCTAACAACGTGCTCAAAGAACTCCCGGGGTATTGTAGGGGCCTAAAAGCATCAATAATGGTATCAAGGAACGAAATAACCTCCTGTGTGCTGTCTCCGGGTGGGTAGGAAGGGAGGGAGACAAGTTAGATGATAAGCGAAAGCCACAGGGGGGGGGATGTCCTAAAAAGCCAATGCCCGAGGTAACGCTCGAGGATATGCTGACATAGGACGGATATGGTAAGAAGTCTTGGGAGAAAGTAACCCTAAACATGATACAGAGCCGGAGGAGAAATCCGAAAGGTAAATATAATGGACTAAAGCCCTGACCAGGTAAAAACTAGCGCATTCCTATTTTATAGGGATTCATGTTAATAAAGAGTGGCACTCATGGGTTTGGCAGTTCTCCCGTCACGAACCGCCCGGGTTAGGCATAAATTTAGTCAATTACGACCACCAGAAGGGGAGAAATTTCATGGGACAAGGCCAGAAAGGAGTAATCCAATCAACGGCTACCAGTGACATCGGCTTACCAACCAGTAGCCGACTGCGGTGAAAGTCGCAAGTCCGGTTCCGAATGGGAGGGTTGAGAGGAGACTCTCAGCTCGACCCCGACCTAATACTAGCTACCATTTCCTTTTTAGGCCAGCGTATATAGCCTTATTCCGCTGGTTTTACTTAACGAGGCTTGCATATGTTTGCCTGCTCTAACCTTGGGTATCTTTCCTAGCGGCGTCACCGGCGATAGCTGCCAGCTATCCTACATTTAAGTCCTCGCTTAGCACCACAATGATGTCACTTCGCAGCACCGAGGACCGGTGTCACCCCCGTACCTAGAGGGAGGGGAATTTAACCCCCATGCTGTCAGAGTTCCCAATTTCTTGGGCTAGCGTTCCGTATTTGATTACGTTAGGCTAGAACGAATCGCACTCTAGAGGTGTCAATCGTTCTTCGGTCCCATAATTAGGCATTATCATAAGGGGTAAAAATTTCATGAGGTAAGGGACAACCGGGGTAACCCCAAGCAATCCTACTGATGACAACAGCTTACCAACCAGTAGCCGGGTGCGGTGAAAGTCGCAAGCCCGGTTTCGATTTTTCTGAGGTTTGTAGTGAGGACGGAAGTCCTCACTACAAACCTCAGTAAGGGAGGGTTAGGAAGCGATTCCTAGCCCTCCCCCGACCATATTGGAAAACAAGTATCTATTAAGGCCGCAGCGCGGATCTGTCGATCGAAATGATATTCGGCATACTGGCGCAGAATTTGTTCTAACCTGCGCCATATATTGCTGGTTACTATCTTTTGCTTAGGCAATTCCGGAGCAGCTAGCTGCTGGAGCAAGGCTAATTCGGTGGCATTGATGCGCGCATGTAGCGCCCTTTGGCTTGACATTTTTTGGCCACTTTGGTTATCATACTCTAACTTAGCCGACTCTTGAGCCCCTTCCTCCTCGGTCCTCTGTGCGATTTTTCGGACCGTCCGCGGGCCGATTTTTCGGACTGTCCGCAGGCCGATCGCCTGCGGGAGTGGTCTGGCAGCAGGAAGCCGATCTGCGATTTTTCGGACCGTCCGCGGGCCGATCGCTGATGCCATAACAGTGCCACCCGCTAGCACGTTAAAGCCAACGTACCAGTTAGGGTTAGTAAAATCTGGGGTGAGGGGCTGTTGGGTAATGCAGCACAACTGCACTTGGGGACCGATACCTGCGATCGCCAGTAGGTGAAAGACCGCCTGGGTTAAGTGGGCGATGACAGTATGTATTGGTGCATTCTCCAAGCGTCGGAGATGTTCGCTGAGTAACTCATAAAGTTCCTCTTGGGGCTGGCCACTCAAAGCTTGAAGCAGCACCAGTTCTGCCAAGTATTGACTAGCGGTCAACTTAGTCAGATTTGCAGACAAACCTGGATAGGATTCCAGCGTTTGGGCTTGAGTAATTTTATCGAGGTTACGTCCCTGAGCAATCAGCAGATGATTGACCACAAATAACCCACTCCGGCCAGCGAATTGAGATTTATGCTTCCGGGCCCCCGGTGCCACGGCCCGAATTACACCAAACTCAGGGGTTAAAATCGTTAACAGCCGGTCATACTCTCCCAGGGGCATCCCTTTGAGATTAATTCCAGTTGCTTTGTAAGTACGACTCATGTTAATTATTGCTAATGGTTCATTGTTAATCGTGCATTACCATTAGCCATCAGCCTCTGAAGCGAGTTTGTACCCAGTCAGCAAATCAGGACCGCGTGAGGTTCCCAATCGGGTAGCACCGGCCATAACTAGGTTATAGGCTTGCTCTAGATTCCAAATACCCCCCGATGCTTTAATCCCTACTTGTCCCTTAGTTAATTGCTGGAGAAGTCGCACATCTGCCACTGTGGCCCCTTTATTCCAGCCAGTGCAGGTTTTCAAGAAAGCCACGCCAGCATCTAAACAAATTTCCGCTGCCAGTCGTTTTTCCGCGTCTGTCAGCAAAGTTGTTTCCAAAATAGCCTTAACAGTTTGACCAGTTTCCTCACAGATTTGGGCAATTTCCCGGTGGACTGCTTCAGATTTCCCGGCTTTCAACAATCCTAGGTTGAGCATGACATCTAGCTCAACTGCCCCATGTTCTACAGCCTCCATAGCTTCGTATAGCTTGACTGCTGCGGTAGTAGCGCCAGCGGGAAAGCCAATCACAGTACAGACTTTGGGTGCTTTACCGTGGAGGATATCGGCAGCTTGACGCACATAGGCAGGAGCTACACAGACTGTGATAAAATTCATCTGCTCTGCTTCTTCACACCACTGGGCTACCTGTTGGGGGGTAGCGGTAGGATGCAGCAGCGAGTGCTCAATATACTGGGTAATGTCAATATCGGGATAGTCGAGCACCATTACTACCTCACAAAAGTGACTGCTTATCGGGACGAAGAAGAAAAAATAGGCGTAAAATGGCATCAAACCCTTTCACAGAGCCACAGTGGGGTCTCCCTGGTCTCGCTCGACCCAGGCTCGCGGGTTTGCTGCCATTTGATAACCCGCGACAATAGTTTAGAGCAGCATCCGGAGTTAGCCGTTCTCGCTCATGACGAGCGAGCGTAGTGTTGACTGGGTTCCGGAGCGGATTTTACGCTCGCGTGAGGTACAGTCGTGTTGACATTCTATGGCTGCGCTCCCAGCGCAGCGTTATTGGCACCAAAGCGTGGTAGCATCATTATGCTATACCTCACCAGATTTAAAAACGCTATATGGCTGTTCTCATTATAAGTATAATACCGCTGCCAGCGGTAGGAGCAATCTTTGTTTTCGCGCTCAATATTTTCTGTATGGGAGTTCCCAAAAAATCAATTCCCAATTTCCATGGCTGTACGAACCGGTGCATCCAGATGACTGGATAATTTTTTCGGGCCGCAGCACAACAAGAACAACCCAGCGCAATGTATCCATGACCCATTGCAGAAAAGGATTACCGCACTCCGCCTCCCACGACCCAAGTTAAATTTTGACGACTGACTTTCTCGCCTCAAAGACTTGAACTTTCTCCAATACCTGTTGTCTCCCCGATGTCCTTTGACAGGGGTGTATAAATAGAATATCACCCCTGTCAAGGGAGATCGCCTTCTCGTTCTGGAACACGCTTCTGCCGTCACCGAAACGCACAAGACCAACCGATAATTAATCAATCGTGTTTCAGGGCGGCGATCGCCTCAAACAGGTCTAGAGGAAAGGCTGGTGTCTGAATAGCGTCTGGTTGAACCGGCGCAAGCGAACCGGTTTATTACCACCATGATGGGCAGTGCGTAAGTTGGGTTTCGTCCGGAGACTCAACCGGTGCATCCCGTTCCCAGGCAGAGCCGTGGGAACGAGGGGCGGCGATCGCCTCAAACAGGTCTAGAGGAAAGGCTGGTGTCTGAATAGCGTCTGGTTGAACGAGTGCCATTGTAAACACAGTTAGCAGTTACCTGGAATATAAAGAGGCGTTGCACATTTTGGGGATGAATGCCCATCGTCCCGTAATTGTGCAACGCCTATAAAAGAATATTACGTTACGCTACAATCACCGGTACGGACGCCACACCGTAACCAACGATGCCAGGTAGGTCAACGGAGTATCCTTCGATTTTAATGGAGATACCTTCTAGCGTAAAATGCCACCGCAGATCTGGGGCAGTCACACCTCCTGTTAGCATGATGGAGTCCGCGCCAAGGGTAAAGTCCATGATGGTATCCTGACCACGGTGATCCCCATGGATAACGAATATATCGGCGCCCCCTCCGCCGATGAGAGAGTCGTTCCCCTCTCCGCTGATGAGAGTGTCGTCTCCCTCTCCGCCCGAGAGAGTGTCGTGTCCATATCCATCTCCGCCGTGGAGGGTGTCGTTCCCCTTTCCGCCGTAGAGGGTGTCCTCTCCATGTCCGCCGTCGAGAGAGTCTTCTCCATGTCCTCCGGCGAGAGATTCGTGTCCCTTTCCGCCGTCGAGATAGTCGTCTCCCTCTCCGCCCGAGAGAGTGTCGTGTCCATATCCATCTCCGCCGTGGAGGGTGTCGTTCCCATTTCCGCCGTGGAGGCTGTCATTCGACCTTCTTCCGCGCCGGAGAATGCCCGACTGAGGTTCCTGTGAGGAGTTAGTAGGTGTCTGTTGTGCGCTCATTGATTTTGAGGTGCTAGGCTAATACTAGCCTGACGTACTCAAAGATAATAGACTTTTTTGTAATCTCTGATCTATATATTTTTTATATTTTTGATTTTTTATGTTAAGTTATGTTAAGTACCTGGACAGAAATATTTACACATTACTTTCTTGCAGTATCTGGTTGGAGCGCATCAATTATGTGTAATTAATTTTGTCATACTACTTAACTAGGGCGTGTCAAAGGACCGCCGCCGCTATGCTGCCATCTTTCTGGTCTGGCTTCGGGATGCGCTCAATCATGCTACTGCCGGTAGTTAATCCATATCACTGGTATAAATTAAATATGTCACCGGTAGAAAGCAGACCCAAAAGGACGCCAGTCCTACTGAAGCAGTTGCAGAAAAGAGAAGCTAAATTTTATAGGCATTTATGCTATAAAAGGAAAAGCAAGTTTTCCCAAAGGTGACCCAAACCTGCTAAATTGACCGAAGATTGGCAAGCAATTAATTGATCGATATGAAAGTTCTGGTTATTGGTGGCGATGGTTACTGCGGTTGGGCAACCGCACTGTATCTATCTAAGCAGGGTTACGAAGTTGGTATCCTAGATAGTCTGGTCCGGCGTCACTGGGATAACGAACTGCAGGTGGAAGCCCTGACCCCGATCGCGCCCATCCAGCAACGCATCCAGCGCTGGCGGCAGAAGACTGGCAAAACGATCGTGCTCTACATCGGCGACATCAACAATTACGCTTTTCTCAGCAAGGCACTGGGGCAGTTTAAACCAGGGGCGATCGTCCATTTTGGCGAACAGCGTTCGGCCCCCTTCTCAATGATCGATCGGGAACACGCCGTCCTGACTCAGGTGAATAACGTGGTGGGGACGCTGAACATACTGTACGCCATGAAAGAAGATTTCCCCGACTGCCACCTGGTGAAGCTGGGGACAATGGGAGAATACGGCACGCCGAATATCGACATTGAAGAAGGCTACATCACGATCGAGCACAATGGGCGTAAGGATACCTTGCCCTATCCCAAGCAACCAGGAAGCTTTTATCATTTGAGCAAAGTCCACGATAGCCACAATATCCACTTTGCCTGCAAGATTTGGGGTTTGCGGGCCACAGACCTGAATCAGGGGGTTGTTTACGGCGTCCTGACAGATGAAATTAAAAAGGACCCAGATTCGGATAATGATGAAGTGGATGAGTTGCTGATCAACCGCCTGGACTACGACGGCGTATTTGGAACCGCCCTAAATCGCTTTTGCATCCAAGCAGCGATCGGTCATCCCTTGACTGTTTACGGCAAAGGCGGTCAGACTCGCGGCTTTTTGGATATTCGAGATACGGTAAGGTGCCTAGAATTGGCGATCGCCAACCCCGCCGACGCCGGAGAATTCCGAGTATTCAACCAATTCACAGAAATGTTTAGCGTCGGCTCCCTAGCAGAGAAGGTGAAGGAAGCAGGTGCAGCGATGGGACTCAAGGTACAGATCGATCGCCTGGAAAACCCCAGAGTTGAGCTAGAAGAACATTACTTCAATGCCAAAAATACCAAACTAATCGATCTCGGTTTAGAGCCTCATAAACTCTCAGATTCCCTGCTAGACTCCCTGCTTAACTTCGCCACCAAGTACAAAGATCGGGTAGACATTGACCAAATTATGCCGAAAGTGCTTTGGAAAGGCTAGTCCTTTGTATTTGGTCATTTGTCCTGGGTAACTGACAAATGACCAACTCGTTTCCGAGAGCGCCCACCCTGTTGCTCGCCTGCCCGGCAGCGACATGGGTGGGCGCTCTGGAAACGAAAGTCTCTGGACACGATAGAAAATGACCGATAACCAATTATGCGCATCGCTCTTTTTACTGAAACATTTCTGCCCAAAGTAGACGGCATAGTGACGCGCCTGCGTCATACAGTAGACCACTTACAACGTAACGGCGATCGGGTACTGATATTCTGTCCCGAAGGAGGGCTGACGGAATACAAAGGGGCCCAAGTTCATGGATTATCCTGGATGCCCCTACCCTGGTATCCGGAGTTAAAAATGGCGTTTCCGCGCCCAGAAATTGGCGAAGTCCTGGAGAAGTTTCAGCCTGATATCGTGCATGTAGCCAACCCAGCAATATTGGGATTAGGCGGGATATATTATGCCAAGACCCTGAATATTCCCCTGGTAGCATCCTACCATACCCATCTACCAAAATATTTACAGCATTATGGTTTAGGAATGCTAGAACAAGTGCTCTGGGAAATGCTCAAAGGGGCCCATAATCAAGCTGACCTGAATTTATGTACCTCAACGGCAATGGTATCAGAACTGCGATCGCACGGGATAGAACGAGTAGACCTATGGCAGCGGGGCGTGGATACAGAATTGTTCGATCCGGAACTGGCATCAAAGGAAATGCGATCGCGCCTCAGCCAAGGACATCCTGAAAGTCCCTTGCTACTATATGTAGGACGTCTGGGTGCGGAAAAAGAAATCGATCGGATCAAACCAGTCTTAGAAGCAATTCCTCAGGCCAGACTGGCATTAGTCGGAGATGGCCCCCATCGCCTGGCCCTGGAAGCCCATTTTGCCGATACGCCCACTCATTTCGTCGGTTATCTCCACGGTGTGGAACTGGCCTCAGCCTTTGCCTCAGCAGACGCCTTTATCTTTCCCTCCCGCACGGAAACCTTAGGATTAGTGCTATTAGAAGCAATGGCCGCTGGGTGTCTCGTGGTGGCCGCCGGTACTGGTGGGATAATCGATATTGTCACCGATGGGGTGAACAGTTATCTATTCGATCCAACGGACGCACAAGGGGCGATCTCAGCCACAGTGCGTCTCCTAGAAAATGGGGAACAACGAGAAACCCTGCGGCGCAATGCCCGGGCCGAAGCAGAACGCTGGGGTTGGGATGCCGCGACTAGGCAGTTGCGCCGGTACTATCAAGGGATAATGGGGCAGCAGCTATTAGCAGCCTGAAAGATTTCTGGCTTTTGTGTCCCTGATTACTTGCAGGTCAGGTAATGGTGGGATAAATTGGTGAAGACGATGGCGCCAGTCTTGTCAGCTTCCGGGTTCTCACTGGTGGATTAAGTCAGGCGATCGCCTTAAAATCAAAGCATCCTGTCTCATTGACAGGGGTGGTATGATATTCCCATCGCCCCTGTCAAGTTTCCACGAAAGCAGCAGGGCAGTTTCCGACTATGTAAGCAGCCATGTCGGAGCGTGGGTGGCGAGTTCATTTAACGCCTGGCGCAAGGTTTGGACGACTAACTCTAAGCGATTAAGGTGTCGAATGGCTGCCAAAACGTGGGTAGAATCAGTCCGCGCTTGTCCTCTTGCTTTTACCAGCTTTTGGGAGCTTAATATTAAGAGCATTTTTTCCAGCAGTAGATTTTCTTTTTCTTTGGCAATTAGTCGCTCCCGAAATTCCTTCAATATTGTATGGTCAAAGCCAGAGTCAGTTAGTTCTAACCCTAAAGCATACTTCCAATCAATGCGGGAACGAACTGCATCGGCTGCTTGTCGATCTGTTAACCCTTCGGCAAATTGCATGACTGTGACTATGGCTAACTTTGCGCTCTGACATGGCTGATTGTCCAGATCTGGGATAAAGAGACTCAAAGTAGTTGTCTGTGTATAGCTGTCCTAATTGTTCTAACATTTTTATGTATATGTTCCCTTTGGGAAACGATGCTTTAGCCACCGCGACTGTTTCTGGGGGCACAATCCATTGCTGTGAGGGATGAATAAGTAATTATACGGTTATGCGGTATACAGCTCACTCTGGTGGTCTTGAGTCGTGAGTTTTTCTATCCATTGTAACTCTTCTGAGCTAGTGTGAGCAGCATGGGGGTGATACCCCCCAGTTAATTCGCCAACAGAATCCTCTGGGGACGCGCTATTCGCACTACTCCCGAGACATCGTAGGAGCACTACCCCGAGTATATCGCCGTCAGGTCTAGCCACCGGCAGCATTGGCCATAGCATCCTCATGACACTACCGAACACTGGCCACCTACCAAAATTTTACCTATCCCTATTGACCTCTACTCTGGACATAATTAGGAGGCTATAGCCCCGTAGGTAAGAGGCTTCTGGTAGCGAGGGTGTGATTTAATCAAAGTCTGCTCGAGGTCAAACATGGAAATAAATAATCCCAAAGGATGCTCATTGAGGGCTAGCCGTTTATAGGAGGCTGCGGTGAGCGTTGTCTGCTACTGTTGCAAGGCGGCTTTTGCTCCTTCTGAGGCAATTATTGTCAGACTGGGTGGTTATTTATGCTAGCGAGCGCTAGACTATAAGCAACTTTCAGTAGCGTTTTGCTGGTGCAAAAAGTGTATCGTCTTCAAAATGTGCAATGTTGAGGAAGGAACGGGTGATGAGTGGTAAGGGTAAATATTTGCTCTGGCTATTGGCGATCGCGATTGCGCTGTCGAGTCTGCTTCCCAGATGTGAATTGCCCCAGGTGAGTGCGGAAGAGCGGATATTTTTAGGCATATCCCTGGAATTCCTGGGATCCTATGAATTGCCCAAGACGAATTTTGCAGATACTCCCGTTAGCGGAATATCTGCGATCGCCTACGATCGCAGGTTAGATCGCATCTACGCATTATCGGACGATCGCAGCGAAGGAGCCCCAGCCCGGTTTTACACCCTGAGGCTGGATCCGGAAAAACCGGATATCGAAATCGAAAAGGTCACATTTCCGATCGGTCCGGATGGGAATTACTATCCCTGGGGCGCGATCGATCCAGAAGGAATCACCATCACTCCAGATAAAACCATATTTATCTCCACAGAAGGCATTGCTGGCACTGATATTGCTCCTGCTGTAGAAGAATTTGACATACAAACTGGGCGTTGGCAAAGGCGTTTGCCAATTCCAAAGCGCTATATCCCCGATGGCGTGGGAGACAAGCAACAGCAAGGGGTCCAAGAGAATCGCGGCTTTGAAGCCTTAACCATAAATCCCACTGGTACAGTCCCCAGTGCAGGAGAACCATTGCGCCTGTTTGTCGCCACAGAGTCAGCATTAGCACAAGACCGGGATCCAGATGCCGTCGGGATGGTGAATGCCAGAAGCCGTTGGCTGCATTATTTGGTTGGCTATGGACGACCCCAAGTGCTTTCCGAACATTTCTATCTATTAGACCCCCCACCTCCAGGAGCATTATTTCATGGGTTAGCTGAGATCGTAGCAATCGATCGAGGCGGTCATTTTCTCAGCTTAGAGCGTTCCTTTGGCTTTTTAGGTTTCAGTGCCAAAATATTTCAGGTAGCTACTGGTGCAGCAAGTGATATTTCTGGCGTTACCAGTCTCAAAGGCGATCTGACAGGACTTAACCCCATCCGCAAACAACTGCTGCTAGACTTAAATACTCTGGGCATCACCTTAGATAACCTAGAAGGCATGACCCTGGGACCGCGCTTGCCAGATGGCAGCAAAAGTTTGATTCTCGTCAGCGACGACAATTTCCGAGATGACCAAGTAACTCAATTTCTCTTATTTAGCCTCCAGGGACTGAAAAATTAAAATCATCTGGCAAAGGTTCCCGCGCTTCGATCCAAGCAGTGGGCACGCTCTCCTGCCGAGAGGGCAACTATCCCACCCACGATCGCGCAATTCATATTCATGTCCCCCAGACCGATCGCAGTTGTCCACAAAGCTGCTAGATAATCTTGGAGATGGCGGGCGGCACACCAGAGGGCGAAAGGAACGGTATCTTGAGCAGAAACCCTCATACCGGAACCGAGTAACATCGCCACCTGCTCGGTATCTGTAGCAAAAGGAATATTAGCAGCCTGTTCTATACCGCGATAGGTTTCACATTCTGGCACATTTTCGAGGACAATGTGGAAAAACTCTGCTGTTGAGATAGGGTGGTTTACAGAAAGTTTAGAGCCAACTTATCAACAGTGGCGAACTTATGTACAACACAAACCTGCGGTGTGGTGTGTGGACGAGTATAAATTGTCAGACGATGAAGTTGTCGAGCCGAGACCAATAAAGATAACTCATGGATACTCGAGAGACCTGATTTGAAACAATTTACAATGGAGTTGATTTGTTCAGGAGATGGCGATATTCCCTTATGGATGAAAATGGGAGATGGAAATCAATCAGAGCTTGCGTCAGTTTGCTGAAACAATAAAAGAATTCAAAAAAAATTTTGAGTTTTCAGGTTTGATGGTAGCTTTCGATGTCTCTGGAGTAGTGCGAGTAGCGCTCTCCAGAGACATCGATGCAGCAGCATTATACACGCAAGACAATTTACAATACTTAGGTAATATTGAGTGGCTGACGAGAGTACCACTGACAGTAAAAGTAGCCCAAAAGCTAGTCAGAGAGATGGATACAAAGACTTTAGCAGCCGTGGGATATGGTTATGCAGAAGTTAAGCAAAATTATGGAGGCATAGAACAAAGATGGTTAGTTGTTGAAAGCCAAAAACGTCGAGAAGCGGATCTGAATAATTTAGAGAAAAAATTTAAAAAAGAGTTAGGTGTTATCGAAAGGAAATTGAAAGATTTAAGCAAGCAGGATTTTACTTGCAAACCGGATGCTAGCAGCGATTCCATACCACTGTGGTATCGATGGCAAGATGCAGACGGTGCGACTGCCAACCCTTCAAGGCTAGTAGTACCAGTGGATATAGAGCGAATTCACACAAATCAGCGTATTACCAAAAAAGCGATGCCACCGGCGTTCAAAGCTTTGGGCAAGTTTTGCACGGCTCGGGACATAAGGCTCCCAGGCTGGAAGGCTCAACTGACCACTACAGATTAAGGCGGTTACCAATGCTCTGAGATGGCGCAGATCGCGGTAGCGGCTGTATTGACGCAAAAAGTTTAATAGCTGATTATAAAGTTGGGTAGAGTAAGACATGCTTGCTGTTGAGCTAGTTGTGTAGTGACTCTAGCGCAAGCATAGCACTCTGCCCCTTTTCTCGCAAAGGACGTGATTGCGAGCTTTGAGCCACTTGTGTCAGGCAGCCAGTTCAGCCGCTTTAGCGGGAAGTTTTTGTTTAAGTCCCGCTATCTGAGAGCAACGGCAAAGAGCTTCCACGATCGAGAGAGACATTTCTGTATCATCAGTATAATGCCCAGGCGGTAGAGGAGCCTCGCGGAGTTCTAGTCTCCATAAAAGCGACGAAAGCCGAGAAAGCGTTTCCCAAAATGCATCTCCAACGGAAAGCCCCGTCAAAGAAAGCTGCATGCGTTCAATATCATTCATAATTTACAACTGACAATTTACAATTCACAACTGACATGACTCATTCTACCGATATTACCACCCTAGCTCGCTGGATGGCAGCCGACTTCAGCAACCAAGAGCAAACCTTTGAAAATCCTCCATTGTTTGCCCACATTCGCGTTTGCATGCGTCCTTTGCCCCTAGAATTGTTAGACGGAGTGAGTTTGTATCTAGAACAAGCCTATGATATCATGCTCAAACAACCCTATCGGACCCGAGTGTTGAAATTCGTCAATACGGGAGAAAGCATTGAACTGGAAAACTATAAGATTAAAGAGGAAGAGAAGTTTTACGGGGCTTGCCGCGATCGCGATCGCCTGTCAGCCCTAACCGCCGACCAACTAGAGAAACTCCCGGGCTGTAACTTCTTGGTAGAATGGACAGGTCACAGTTTCAAAGCCCAGGTAGAACCAGGAAAAGCTTGCATCGTGGTTCGCGAAGGTAAAACTAGCTATCTCGACAGTGAATTTGAAGTTTACGAACAGAAACTTATCAGTCTGGACAGGGGGCGCGACCCGGAAACAAACGAACGGCTGTGGGGTTCGATCGCCGGACCATTTGAGTTTGTCCGCTGGGCAAGTTTTGCTCGCGAGGTAATAGCGGTACTTTGAGAAAAAATGTAAAATGGCATCAAACCCTTTCACAGAGCCACAGTTGGGTCTGCTCTCCTCTCGTGCGGAGAGGATGCGCTTGGTCTCGCTCGACCCAGGCTCATGGTTTCAGCCATTTGATAACCCGCGACGTAAAACCCACGTAAGCTAAGAAGCCGTTTTTTGCCTGATAAAATCTCAAAGTCCCGATAGTTTAATCTCCATTTTGTATTAAGAAACCATATTTTTTCAAAAAAAATATGGTTTCTGGGCTACCGGCTTTGCCCCCGCCCAAGCCAGTAAATTATGTATTATCTATTGAAAATTGAGCGCGGCGAGGTAAATAAGCTGCTTGCATTAATTTTATAGCAATTATAAATTATTTGTAAAACTTTATAAACCTGATTTATTAGCATATTTTATACCACTGTCCAGTGCGAATTTCTTTGGGTAACTGCTCTTATTGGAAGCGGGTTTGGGCCCGCTCGCTTTTTCCGGGCTCCTATAGGAACAAGGGGTTCAGCTTTTAGGATATGTCCTATTTTCAGAGAACTTCGCACTCTCCAGTTATACCATTTTGTATAAGCAATGTTATAATTATTTAAGCAGTTATGGGATTAGTCGGTTTTAACCTGGGGGGGCGACATGAAGGCTAGGATGCAGACCTGATAAGGCTTAGGTGATTTCCAGTAAGAAGGTACCTGTTAGGCTGGACGGATCGAAATGTCCCATTTAGGCAAAAGGGGATTACGTTCAAGCCTTTTTTCAATATGACGCATCGCTTTCTTGGATAATGAAATTCCTTTTTAGTAAACCTATGGCTGCGCCACGCTGCGCGATCGGACTCAAGTTAACAATTGGATGAAGTCCCTTCCATGTCATGCTCTTAGCCCAAGAAGCGCATAGTTTCAACGTCTGACAGTTCCATTCCAATGAAGTTCGAGAATGCCCCAACAGCTTTCAATAGGATTATACTTGCTACGATCGGGGGGATAGTAGAGTAATTGAATTGTCTTGCCAATGCTGTCACCTTATTCCACCATTCGCTTGATAAATTGTGTCCTAACACCACTAGCTAGTTTCGGGACCATTATCAATTTTTATTTGAATCACTTCACTCTCTTTTGGCTCTGGACAGGTTTTGCCACCATTGTTCAAGACAATCAACAATGAAGTCGTGTCCAGAGACGCCCACCCTGTCGCTCGCCTCCCCGGCAGCGACATGGGTGGGCGCTCTCGGACACGAGTCGCTAGTTTTATAGTCGCTACCAAAGGTAATGAAAATTGCCCAATATCCATATCATGGTCTGCGGCTTGATAATTTCCTCGCGTCAAGCCCCCACGAGAATACTCGCCAATCTTGACAGTGGCTTTTGAATCTACAGACAGACTACTTGACCTGATGTATATTTTGAAGCTATTTCTTCTGCTTTGGCTTTAATATTGTCAAAGATCGCATCTGTTTCGGGGATTTTTTTTGAGGCTTGGCTTTTACCACTGGCGCAGGCGATAGCCCATACCGTTGAGAACCTCAGCCATAGTGCTGACAGAAGGTAATTGCTCACCAGGAAAAAAGAGCTCTTTTAATTGTGCAATGGCTTCAGCTGCGCTGAGACGAGTATAGCCGATGGTGCTGTTAAAAGTTGGATCCTGTTGAGCATGAGCTTCAGCTAATTTTCCTAGAGCTTGGTCGCTGTAGAAGTAGTTGACAAATAAATAAACATGTGGTAACGCTCGAGCAAGGCTCAAAATTTATGCAGTTTTCTCTTGAGTTGTTGCTGGCAAGAATACCAAAATATGAAGATTATGGACAACAACCATGCACGCTACGCTGTAGATCGAAGAGGTTCTTGCGAACTCCTATATAACGCGCGCGATCGCCTCATTAATAGTATAAGATGGAGGATAGCGTCAAAAAACAGAGGTATTCAGGCAAGACATGGCCAAAAAAAGCATAATAGAGCGAGAGAAAAAGCGTCAGCGTCTGGTAGACAAGTACGCAAACAAGCGACAAGAATTAAAAGAACAGTTGCGGCAAACTACCAACCAGCAAGAAAAAATGGATATTCGCCAGCAAATCCAAGGACTGCCGCGTAACAGTGCCCCCAGCCGGTTGCGGAATCGCTGTTGGGTAACAGGGCGTCCTCGGGGGTATTACCGAGACTTTGGGCTATCCCGCCACGTGATTCGAGAAATGGCTCACCAAGGGCTGCTACCAGGAGTAGTCAAGTCCAGCTGGTAACTAAATGTAGCATACCGTAGGTTGGGTTGAGGCACGAAACCCAACCTGCCCTATCAATGTGACAGTATGTGACTATCAAAAACAATTATTGACCACAGCAGGTATTGATGCCCAGACTCTGTAATAGTAGATCGCTCACAGCATTGGCGATCGCGAACTCACTATAGAAACTCTGGGAAAAATCGAAAGCCTGCATTTCAGTCACAATAGCAATCACCAGAGATCCAAGATCGTTTTCCCCTTCCAGGCGCTGGCGGACAAACACCATTGCGGCCCGGCGAGCAATTTGCCGATTAATAGGTTCTGGAAGGAACTCGGCATCTAGCCACCGGTGCAAGGTCTGTTTTAACCATTCCCCCTCCTGCTGGGCATCTGTCGCAGGAGGCAGGGCGACAGGCCGAATCGGTTCAGACATAAGACATTTTAATTTTATGTTATATTAAATAATGCGAATAAATATCTGTAGGAAGCCCTTTCGCTCAATCTGTAGCAAATGTATTTTACATATATCCAACAGATATGTCGCTGCGCTAGCCCAGGCAAGCACGAAGCGTGCTTACTACAAACTTACCATACAATGCAAATTGACATTCCCTTGATTATTCGAAGGTATGCCGAAGGCTGGTTCCTCATGGCCAATGAGGATGGAGATAGTTTAGATTGGCATACTAGTCGATCTCGAGCTATCATTCCCCTAGACGAAAGCTTTCGCTATCCCAAATCCCTCCAGCGAGTGCTCAAGCAAGAACGCTTCAGCGTCGCCATTAACCGGGACTTTGATGCAGTAGTTGCCGGTTGTGCCGACAGAGAATCCACCTGGATCTCCCCCCAACTCCAAGAAATCTACAAAGCCCTCCATCAGGCTGGATGGGCCTATAGCTTTGAAACTTGGCAAGGAGATCGCCTTGCTGGCGGCATCCTGGGCATTGCCATCTGCGGGGCCTTCATCGGCGAATCCATGTTCTTTCACATCCCCGAAGGATCCAAAGTAGCAATGGTGAAACTGGTGCAAAGGCTGCGCGATCGCCGGTTTCTCATGTTCGATGCCCAAATCATGAACTCTCATCTGGCCCGCTTTGGCGCCTACACCGTCAACCAGCAACAATATCATCTTTTGCTGACACAAGTCTTATTGCACCGCTGCTCTTTAACTTAACCTGAATGCAGAATAAAACCCGCCTGAGTAGTCCCATTTTTCATCAATATTGCAAGCATAAAAGCAAGTATAATCACTAGATAGTTAAATAGAACAAAAGCTAAATTGTCTAGAGGAGAAAAAAAACAAATTGAACTGAACTCGTGCGGAATGGAAAAAAAAAACTGTATGTACAGATTAATTCGCGTTTCAATCTAGACTCAGGCCCCATGTTCTTGAGGATACTGGACAAATATGGAAATATGACAACTAGAATGGTGGCTGCCAAAACAGCCAAATGAGCCTAAAAATTAGGTGGCGAGCAAAATAGCTATTTTTTTGGGTAATAGCATGTAGTGTAAAATGAACGAGGTTTAGTGAGGTAGTGAAGGAATGGCATTAACAGGCACAGCTGGCTTTGAATTTCTCCAGGGCACCCCAGACCCAGACATAATCCGTGGCTTGGAGGGGAATGACACCTTAGGTGGTATGGAGGGTGATGACAATATACAGGGGAACCAAGGTAATGACCAGCTGGTAGGAGACGAAGGGAACGACATCCTATTCGGCGGCATGGACAACGACATCCTGTATGGCAACCAAGATGAGGACAGCCTATCTGGAGACCAGGGTAGCGATAGCCTTTTTGGTGGTCGAGGCAATGACAGCCTATGGGGTCAACAGGACGATGACTCTCTCTGGGGCAACTTAGGCAGCGACATCCTCTACGGTGGCCGAGGGAATGACTGGCTGTTTGGAGGCCAGGAAAATGACAGCCTATTTGGAGACCTAGGCAATGATATCCTGTTTGGAGGTAAAGGCAATGACAGCCTATACGGTGGCGAAGGGAATGACTCGCTGTTTGGAGACCTAGGATCAGATACCGTAACTGGTGGGGACGGCTCGGATATATTTGTGGTGGCGGTTATAGGTGATGGCACCAGCGAAGGGGATGAAGTCACGGATGCAGACCTATTCGCAGATTTTATGTTAGACGAAGACTCGATCGGTCTAGATGGCGGCTTAACTTTTGAGGATCTGGAGTTCGAGGAAGTCACAGAAGGAATAGCGATCGTCCACTCAGAGACAGGATCGTATTTAGCCGTAGTGCAACAAGTGACCCTGGACCAACTGGACAATGCAGCGAATTTCGTTATAGCGCCGACTCTGCCAACGGGACAGCAGCAAAAACCAACAATCTCAGATCCAGTATTGCCAGAAACGCCCGATCGCCCGCCAATAGGACCAATAGTGCCGGTAGAAGGGAACGAACCAACCGCAATAGATGACTCGACCTTAGCGATCGCAGGAGAAGCAGTAACAATCAATGTCCTAGGGAACGACTCGGACCCAGATAACGACGAGATCTCTATAGTCGGTTTTCCCCAGACAACAGAAGGTGGAACAGTTACCATCGACAACAGCGGTACCCCATTTGACCCGACAGATGATACCCTAGTGTATACCGCAGCCGCAGATTTCACCGGAACCGAAAGCTATACCTACACCATCAGTGATGGGTCATTGACCGACACGGCAGCGGTGACGGTGACAGTAGAAAGGAGAAATGTAGCCCCGGTGGCAACGAATGACGAAGCCACCACCACAGAAGGAATAGCAGCGACCATATCCGTGCTGGACAATGACTTTGACATCAATGGCGACCCGCTGTCGATCGCGGGAGCACCAGCAACGACAGAGTTGGGCGCAACGCTCGACATTGATGATGATGTTCTGGTCTATGAACTAGCAGAACTGTCCGAAACGACGACGGACAGCTTCACCTACACCATCAGCGATGGGGATTTGATGGACACGGCGACAGTGACAGTGATAGTAGAACCGGGTAACGAACCGCCATCAGCGGTGGAGGACTCAATCGTCGCTACTGAGGGAATTGCAACACCGATCGTGGTGCTGGACAACGACTCTGACCCGAATGGTGACGAGATATCCCTGACAGACTTCCCAACCTCAACAACAGAGAGTGGTATTATAACACTCGATCGCAACGGCACATTCTTGGACTTAACAGATGACTTTCTGGTCTATACTTCCGCTTCTGGTTTCACAGGTACTGACAGCTTCACATACACCATCAGTGATGGCGAGTTGACAGACACTGCTACAGTTACTGTCACGGTTGAGCCAGTACCTAACGAAGCCCCGATCGCGGAGGATGACACAGCGACAGCTACAGAAGGAACACCAGCGACGATCGCGGTTCTGGATAATGACTCAGATCCGGAGAACGCGCCGCTGGCGATCGCGGGACTGTCAGAAACGACAGCAGGCGGGGCAGTTAGCCTGGATGGAGAGACAGTGATATATACGCCGCCCGCAGTAGATCCGCTAGTAACGGATAGCTTCACCTACACGCTCTCGGACGGTGAGTTGACGGACACGGCAACGGTAACGGTGACAGTGGAACCGGATAATCAACCCCCGATCGCGGAGGATGACACAGCGACAGCTACAGAAGGAACACCAGCGACGATCGCGGTTCTGGATAATGACTCAGATCCGGAGAACGCGCCGCTGGCGATCGCGGGACTGTCAGAAACGACAGCAGGCGGGGCAGTTAGCCTGGATGGAGAGACAGTGATCTATACGCCGCCCGCAGTAGATGCGCTAGTAACGGATAGCTTCACCTACACGCTCTCGGACGGTGAGTTGACGGACACGGCAACGGTAACAGTGACAGTGGAACCGGATAATCAACCCCCGATCGCGGAGGATGACCAGGTCATGGTCATGGTTAATCAGGATCTACAGACCTTGACCATCCCAGTTCTGCTTAATGATTCAGACCCCAACGCTGGTGATACAATTACCGTAGAGAGCATTAGCACTCCCGAGAACGGCGGCACTGTTACGATCGTTAACGATAACCAGCAGGTGCAATACACGCCAAGTTCAACTTTCACTGGCGATACTGACAGCTTCCTGTATACGATTACTGATAGCCAGGGTGAGACATCTGCGGCAATGGTGACGATAAATTTTGAGCCAGATGACGATGCTTTGAATGGGACAGACAGTAATGACCTGCTGATTGCTAGCGATCGGGGTGGCGATAATCTTGAGTCGCAAAGGATCAATGGCGATGCCGGCGATGACATCATCATTAGCGGAGTGGGTCCGAAAATTTTGGATGGAGGCGAAGGGGCCGATACATTCGTATACGGGAGCTTGGAAACGACTACCATGGCGGGAGATACGATTATTAATTTTGACCCGAGAATGGATAGGATTCTGCTTGATTTTGAGGTATCTCCTGGAACGCAGGTTGTCCAGGGTGATGTTGCAATTGGAACTTTCGGCGTTCCGGGGTTCTTTACAATAGGTCTGAACAATGCTAATACAGAGCCTGATTTTATGCCTGAAAATTTTGTGATCGGCTTAAGTGTGAGGAGCGGTTTAGAGCAGACAACTGAGGATGAAATCCGTGATAGTATTGAATTCGGAACTGTATAGTTGAGAACCGACTCTGCACAGAGGGAGTCATGGGTCTTAAAATGGGGAAGCAAAGGGGTTAAACCCCCTTTGAAGGCCCCAGAAAAGTTGGTGGCAGATGACCGGTGTTCGGTAGATAAGTAAAAAAATGGCAATCAAAAAGATGCATTACTTATGCATCTAAGAGATATTGCAGTTAGCGAGTTAACAAAAACATGGCAACTTTGAATCTCACAGCAGAGGAACCCTTAAATCTGCTAGATACCTTAGCTGAAGACGATATAGTGCGGATAGTTCGGAGCGACGAACCAGCAACTAATTACCTGGCGATCGGGTTTGAAACGTCAGACGCTCTGGATCTTAGAGAATTTCCAGGACTGACCGCTGCACAGATGCTAGAAGCAGCAATCCCAATAATTGGCGGGGTGAGGTTTCAGACTCCATTATTCACTCTCACTCTGGCCGGAATCACTCGCGGACAGCTGAGTGAAGATAACTTTATCTTTGCCAGTCCCCCGGAGGCAGTACCAGACTCGACGACGATCGCAGAGGGTGGGACAGCAGTAATCCCAGTTTTGGCCAATGACTCGGATGCGGATGGAGATTCCTTCTCAATCACTGGCGTAACCAGTCCAGCAAACGGGACTGTGGAAATTAGTGACGATACTTTGGTCTACAACCCCACAGAGTCAACATTCTCAGGGGTAGACAGCTTTATCTACACGATAACTGACAGTCGTGGTGAGACAGGAACAGCCTCGGTAACGGTGACGGTCGGTGGCAACCAGCCTCCTGATGCAGTGGCGGATACGGTAGAGGCGATCGCGGGTATTGCCAACAGTATCGACGTGTTGGCAAATGACACCGATCCCGATGGCGACACTCTCTCGATCGCTAGCGTCAGCGATGGTGCCAACGGCACTGTGAGGATTGTTGACTCCCAGGTAGTATATACCCCCAATGAAGCGACATTCGCTGGCACGGACAGCTTCTCTTACACCATAACTGACAACAATGGCGGTACGGACCAGGCGACGGTGAACGTGACGGTGGGGGAAAACCAACACCCGATCGCGGCCCCAGACATGACCACGATCCCAGTAGAAGGGACGGCCTCGATCTCAGTGCTAGAGAACGACAGCGACCCGAATGGCGATCGATTGAGTATTGTAGGTATCAGCGACCCTCTCAATGGTAGCGCGGAGATTAGTGGAGACCAGGTGATATACACCCCAGGCAGGAATCCAGCAGGAAGCGCATTCGCGGGTGTAGATACATTTTTCTATACGATCGATGACGGGAACGAGGGGGTAGTATCATCCAGGGTGACCGTGACAGTGGGCGGTCCCCAACCTCCAGTAGCAGCGGATGACAGTGCAGTCACGACTTCAGCAACTGATGTCACTATCGACGTGCTAGCTAACGATACTGACCCAGATGGAGATAGCCTTTCCATACCATCCATCGGCACCGAAACCCCAAATGGAGGTACCCTCAGCCTCAGTGGCAACGAGATAGTATACACGCCAGAGGCAACTTTCAGTGGCACAGACAGCTTCACCTACAGCATCACCGATAGTCAAGGAGGTAATAACTCAGCCACAGTCAGCGTAACGGTGATAGCCAACCAGGGACCGACGGCTGCTAATGACAATGAGACCATCCCGATAACAGGCACTTCCACCATCAACGTGCTGTCCAACGACTCCGACCCGAATATAACGAGAGGTGACAGGCTTTCTGTTACTGGTGCAGGGGGCAATTCTCCAAGTCTGGGCGCTCTCTCAGTCGTCAATGGCAACGCGATCTATACTCCAAATCAGAACTTAGGTGAGAACTTCACTGGTACCGATCGCTTTACCTATACCATCCAGGATGCAACTGGGGCGACTTCCACAGCAATGGTCACCTTGAATCTCGGTGGCCCGCAGCCACCTAGGGCTGAAAATGACACGACCATGACCTTGCGGGGATTTGCTGTCACGATCCCCGTTCTGGTCAATGACAGGGATATGGATGGTGGCACCCTGTCAATTACTAGTGTCAGCGATCCCGCCAACGGCAGCGCTAGCATAAATAACAATGGCACTGCCAACACCACTGATGACCGGATAGTCTACACGCCCGACTCAACCTTTGTGGGGACAGAAATCTTCACCTACAGCATTACCGATGGTCAGGGTAGTAGTGACTCGGCTCATGTGGTTGTAACAGTCAGCGAAAACCTGCCACCCGTAGCGGTTAACGATACTGAGACTATTCCATTAAGGGGTTCTTCGACGGTCGATGTTTTGGACAATGACTCCGATCCGAATGCGAGTGACGGTTTTTCGATTACTGGCGTGAGCGGGAATGCTATTTCTCCCTTTGGCAGCGTCACGGTCACGGATGGCGAAGCGATCTACACCCCTAATCCAAACTTGGGTCCGAGCTTCATAGGCACGGATAGCTTCACCTACACCATCCAAGACTCAGTTGGCGTTGCGGACAGTGCTACTGTCACTTTGACGATCGGTGGTAACCAGCCCCCAGATGCTGACAATGATACGACTACTGCGGTTGTGGCGATTCCGGTAACGATCGATGTTCTGAACAATGACTCTGATCCAGATTCATCTCCAAATGGTGGCACCCTTTCGATTACTGGCGTGGGCGGGGCGGCAAATGGTACGGTCACTATCCATGACAATGGTACGCCGACTATATCTGATGATGATGTGGTGATCTACACCACAACCAATACGACCTTCACTGGTACTGACAGCTTCGTCTACAGCGTCACTGATGGTGATGGCACAAGCGGGGCTACTGTCTCGGCGACAGTACATGTGACAGTAGTAGCGAATGATGGACCGACTCCGATGCCTGACACTGCAACGGCCCTGCCGACAGGTTCTTCTACCATCGACGTTCTTAGCAACGATACGGATGCCAATATGGGTGACATCCTCTCTGTTACTGGCGTAGGAAGTCAAACCAACGATGATGCGGGGAATGTTGCTTTGACTGATGGTCAGGTGATATACACATCCAGCGGGAGCACGGAGAACTTCACGGCCACTGACAGCTTCACTTACACGGTTAGCGATCTGAGCGGAAATACGGCCACGAGCACTGTCTCGGTGACGGTCGGGGGTCCTCAGCCTCCAATAGCTGAGGCTGATTCTGTCACGATCGTCAACAGGACTACAACCCTCTCGGCACTGACGGACAACGACAGGGACCCGGAAGACGATACGTTCTCAATCGTCGGCGTTGGTACTCCTGCTAACGGCGGTACGGCCACCGTCGATTCAGGTCAGGTGATCTACACTGCGGGAACGGATACCTTTATGGGAACGGATACCTTCACCTACAGCATTGCTGATGGTACAGGTACAGATTCTGCCACAGTCATGGTGAAAATCGAACCCAGCCAAGCACCGGAGCCTGAGAATGACACTACCACCATCCAAGAGGGAGGAACTGCTACGGTAATGGTTCTGGAGAATGACAAAGATCCAGATAGTCCCACTGACATCCTGCAACTGGTGGGCCTGAGCAAACCAATCAACGGGGATGCCGAGCAGAATGGCAACAATGTCATGTACGTTCCCAACCCCGACTTCGTGGGGGTAGACCGCTTTACCTACAGCGTCACCGACGGTTTTGGAGGAACGGCATCAGCAACAGTGGATGTGAGGGTAGGAGGGAACCAGCCCCCAGTCGCTGATAATGTCATGGCAACTGCGATTGAGGCGATTCCGGTAATGATCGATGTTCTGCAAAACGTCTCCGATCCAGATTCATCTAATGACACTTTTTCGATGACTGGCGTGGGCGGGGCCACAAATGGCACTGTCGCCATCAGCGATGACATGGTGCTCTACACTCCCGCTAGCACATTCACTGGTAACGATAGCTTCACCTACACCATCCAAGACGATCGGGGCAGCATGGACTCGGCAACAGTGAACGTGACGGTGCTGGACAATAATGCACCGACTGCGGCTCCTGACAGTACCTCCTTGGTGGCAACTACTACAATCAATGTTCTGGACAACGATAATGATCCAAATACTGGCGATACCCTCTCAGTTACTGGCGTAGGAAGCCAAACTAACGCTATGGCTGCGGGTACAGTGTCCTTAAGGAGCGGTAATGTCATCTACAGCCCGCATGAGTCGGCGGCTACTGGTGCCACCGCTACTAATGACCGCTTCACTTACACCATCAGCGATCTAGCCGGAAATACGGCCACGAGCACTGTCACGGTGACAGTCGGTGGCCCTCAACCCCCGATGGCCAACGATGATTATGCGATCGCCATCATGAGTCAAATGATCACCATTCCGGTGTTGCTAAACGACTCCGACCCAAATGGCGATACTCTGAGTATCACTGGCGTCAGCAGCCCAACTAATGGCAACGCCGTCATCAACGATGACCAGATCATCTATACTGCCAACGCCACTGCTGGGACAGAGACCTTCACTTACACCATCGGCGATGGTAACGAAGGTATGGACACAGCAATGGTGACTGTCAGGGTGTTTGCTGATGACGCTAACACCCCTCGTGAAATAACTGGCAATGACTATCCGAACGTCATCGTTGGCAGCAATGGCACAGCTACTAAGGATGAATTGAATGGTGGAAGCGGTAATGACACCCTCATTGGCGGGGGCGGCCCCGATGAATTGACCGGAGGTGCAGGTGCTGATGAATTCCACTTCCTGGCCGACTCTGACAGCACCATGAGTGAGCAAGATTTTATTTTGGACTTTACTGAGGAGGATACTATCAGGCTTGCTTTCCAAGATAATTCCACTGGTGTATCGGTGACGAGGTCCGGCGGTAGTGCCTTGTTTAATCTGACGATCGCGGACATGTCTTTCAACCTGAACATCCTGACAGACCCAGAAATAACCGACGAAGACGAGATCATGAGGGCGATCCAATTCGGTTCATAATTAGACTGGCTGCTCGATCTACGATCGGCTCGTAGTTGAGCTTCAGCCTTAGGTAAAACCGGTTTCTGTGTAGCAGCAGAAACCGGTTTGTTTATATGTTAGGAGGCCTCGCCGCCCGAACCCGTTCCCAGGCGGGAGCCAGGGAACGAGGGGTCCGGCTACAGGAACAAAGCCCACGCTCCAGGCCCCCTCCTCGCAGCGGAAGGGGCCTGGAGCGTGCAGGGGCTACGGTGTACGCATCATCAATGCACCCGGCTATCTATAAATAATTCCAGATAACCGATTTTACGATTACTAATCACTGACACTCACTAGCGATGGCTCGCACCCCGACTTTATCATTCGATCGCGGCACGTTAATCCTGCATCCACCACCCAGGGGGAAAGCCTGGATAGATTATGCTACCTGGGATGACAGGATCGAGAAGTTCCGCATTTTGGGCCTTCACTACCGCCCGCTGGTGGAAGCGTTGCAGGCGGAAGGGGCGAATTTTATCGATGAGGCCAAGGATTTTCATCCAGTGGAACTGGTTCGGGCTGTGGGAATAGAACCTTACCCCCATCAGCAAGAAGCACTGGCAGCTTGGAAGCAGGCCAAGCGTCAAGGGGTGGTGGTGTTACCCACGGCGGCGGGGAAGACTTATCTGGCCCAACTGGCCATGCAAGCGACTCCTCGCACTACCCTGATTGTCGTGCCTACCCTAGATTTGATGCATCAATGGTATGCTCACCTGAAGGCGGCTTTTCCAGATGCTGAAGTCGGGTTACTGGGCGGCGGTTCCCGAGACAGAACCCCCATTTTAGTGGCTACTTACGATAGTGCGGCTATTCATGCCGAGGCCCTGGGAGCTAAGTATGCTCTGTTGATCTGCGATGAATGTCATCACTTGCCTACGGAGTTTAGTCGCGCGATCGCTGAATATACTATTGCTCCCTATCGCCTGGGGTTGACTGCTACTCCCGATCGATCGGATGGACGCGATCGGGATCTGACAAGTCTGCTGGGAAAAATAGTATATCATAAAACTGTTGAAGACTTGCAGGGCACCTGCCTCGCCTCACATCAGGTGGTGCAGATCAAGGTGAAGTTGTCCAAACAAGAGCGCGATCGTTATAATAGGGCGATCGCCCTACGCAACGACTTTCTCCAACAAGCGAACATTTTCCTAGGTAGCATCAAAGGTTGGCAGATGTTCGTGCAAGCCAGTTGTCGTTCTGTAAAGGGACGTAGAGCCATGTTAGCGCATCGGAAAGCCAAGGAAATTGCCCTGGGTACTGATGCAAAAATGCGGTTGCTAACGGACTTACTCGCCCAGCATTTTACAGAACGTATCCTAATTTTTACTGCTGATAACGCCGCTGTTTATCGCATTTCTCAGGAATTACTCATTCCCGCCATTACCCATCACACTCCTGTCAAAGAACGCCACGAAATCTTAACTCGCTTTCGCCAGGGAGAATACAAAACCCTGGTAGCTTCCCATGTTTTGAATGAAGGTGTTGATGTTCCCGACGCCAGGATCGCCATTATTTTATCGGGTACGGGATCCCAGCGAGAATATATTCAGCGTTTGGGAAGGGTTTTGCGCAAAGGTTCGTTCGACAATAAACAGGCGATTTTATATGAAGTTGTGGCCGAAAACACGGCGGAAGAACGCACCTCCCAGCGCCGACGCGGGTGACTGCTCGCCGCAATAGAGACAGTCGATCTCGAGAAGTTGCTCAATATGTTGGTGGGGAGTGATTTCCACACGAGAGTAGCTCCTGCAGCTTTTTAAACAGGAGCTGATGTCGCACTTAATGAGTCTGTCCTTTATAACAAGGAGCTGTAACACCCTTGGTGCTTAGGTGGAAACTACACAAGCGAGACTTGGAGTCAATGGTTTATGTTTATGTTGGTTTTGGCGGCTGCATCTGTTGAATTAGCGTGGACAACGCTGGCATCTTGAAAGATTTGGAAATTCGATCCTTAATGTACGAATAAAAATTCACTCCGTTTTTGCGGCAGGTGTCAACCAGAGCCAAAAACACTTCCCACGCCTGAGTCCCCTGTAGAGTGCGGGTTCCATTGGAGATTTTGCGCTTAATCACATACTCCCGGACTGTCCGCTCTGCCTCATTATTGTCAAGAGGAACTTCAGGAAAATCTAGAACTAATAGTAAATAAGGCTTCTTCTGTTTTGTTAAATCAATTCTATGATCTAAAGCACTGTATCCGGTTTGACGGGAAAACAATTTGTCAAATTCGGTTTCAAGCAACAGTTTTTGTTGTCGCTGCTCTTCTGTGCTTTGCTGTTGATAGGCTTTGAGTTGATAATAGTAAATCCAAAAATAAGAGAGAAATTGTGCCAGGCTTTTTTGATGAGAGGGAACCAGAGGAGTCAGCTTTTCGTAGTGTCGTCCTTCATGAATCCAGCATAAACTACGATGGTTCGTCTGGTTGTGAAATTGTCCCGCGTCATCAGCCACCAAAATATCTATGTAGTCCCCGAGCTGCTTTTTCTTCTTGTCAGGCAAAATACTGTCAACTAAATCATCTGATTGAACAACTGCTAATTCAGTTGGATCCAACTGCAATTCGTTTAACATTTGGAGAACTGTTTCAGAGTTTTTGCGCTCTCTGGTAAAAAAACTGCTATAGTAAGGATTGCAGAGTGTGAATACATAGCAATTTTTCCCATTAACCCGCATCCCCGTATCATCAATTTGGTGATAACTGGTACTGCCCAGTCCCGCTTCTAAAATAGCATTTCGTTCTTCAGTAAATTCTCTTAAATATTGCCGAGTTATTAAGTTAGATATTTTTCCCGCCGAGATTACTATTCCCTGAGACTGCAACAATTTAAGAATCTTTTCTTCTGGCACTCGTAACTGATAATACAAAGTGAGAACAAATGCTTCGAGTTCACTCCCGTAAGATTTGCCTTTTAATCCTTGCGGCAACTGGGCTTCGTAAAATTTCTCCGTACTAGGTGAATAGAGTCTTTCTAGTCGATAAATAACCGTGTCTGTTTTAAATATAATATTTTGAATTGTTACTTCTCGGTAGCCTCTATGGGTGATATCTGACGGCAAGTTACTCCGAGCCAGTTTGATAACCTCTTCTCTGTCAATATGAATAAGTTGGCGACGTTCCTGGGGGGGGGTTTTCGGTTTTTTCTTTTTTCGCTCTCGACTATTGGGCTGCTCTGGTTTGGCCTCCGCAGAAGTATCAGCTTTAGAAGTATCAGCTTTGGCTTGAGGTTTGATGTCAGGTTTTCCCTTGTGCCCTTTGAGCGCGGCTATTTCATCTCTCAATCGTTGATTGTCAGCTTTCAATTCAAGGTTTTGGCTGTATAGGTCTTCTAGGTAATTGAGTAACCGCTGCAAAACTTCCCGACTTTTTGGGTCGAGATTCTCTGTGTCTTGGTCGAGGTCAGCAAGCCAATTCTTAGTCATGTCTTCCAACTTACTACTTATTTATCGAATTTGTCAACCCTGGGCGCGGGATTTTGAAAAAAATCAGCTGTCGCGCATCTCAACTGCATATTCGGGCGCTCGGCTGCCGACTCACCACTTCGAGGTCAAAACCCCCCACCCCGTAAGCATTTGAGAAGTTTTCGCTCCTCAAAAATTGCTCTTGTCCTGTTAGGCATTCCGAGGCAGTACAAGGGCTGTTCACTCCAGTCCGATGGCCCGAGTAACTATGCAGTACCGGCAGTACCCATATTCCTTCACCACCAATATCTTGAGCAATTACGATCTCGAATGTATAGCGAGCCACGATCTATGGTATAATTGCGCTTTGGGTAAATCGCACCCGACGACGCCGATCGCGCACTGCGTAGCGGAGGGGTCCCGGAGCGTGCAGCCATAGGGCTCTTCATCTGCTCACACCAAGGGTCATGAATAAGTTGCACAGTGGTTTTACTGTATTTCTCAGTTTGCTCGTAGAGGCCATACCCTTCCTGCTGCTAGGGGTGTTGCTTTCAGGCTTACTGCTATTTTTTGTCGATGAGCGCAAACTGGCCGCATTCATCCCCAAAAACCCCCTACTGGGTGCCTTAGCAGGAAGTTTGATTGGTTTTTTGTTCCCCGTCTGCGAGTGCGGCAATGTGCCTGTAGCTCGTCGCCTGCTGATGCAGGGGTTGCCTTCGTCGGTGGCAGTGGGTTTTTTGCTGGCGGCCCCGACCATTAATCCGATCGTGATTTGGTCCACCTGGACGGCGTTCCGAGACCAGCCCGAAATTGTTGTCCTGCGAGTCCTGTTTTCTCTGGCGATCGCGACTATTGTGGCCTGGGTCTTCAGTTTTCAAGCTGACTTGCGACCTTTACTGCAACCGAGTATGGTGCGTTCTATGCCCGAACGCTACAGTGCGGTGTCTGCCCCGTCGCCCTTGTTGCAGTCCGGTACATTTATCCTCGATCGACCCGGTAAACCTCTGGGCGTCAATGAGTTACAAATGTCTACTGGGGTGAAGAGCAAACCTTTATCAGAACGCTTGCGTTTGTTCCTGGACAATACTATACAGGAAACCCGGGAGTTGGGAGGCATGTTGGCGATCGGAAGTGCGATCGCCGCCTGTCTTCAAGTCGCCGTGCCCCGGGAGGTCATACTCTCGATCGGCAATAGTCCCGTCACCTCGATTCTGGCTATGATGATCTTAGCAGCCCTGGTATCCATTTGCTCTACTGTAGATGCCTTTTTTGCCCTATCTTTCGCCTCCGCCTTTACCAGTGGTTCTCTGCTCGCTTTCCTCGTCTTTGGCCCGATGATTGACCTGAAAAGCATTGGTCTGATGTTGTCAATCTTCAAGCAAAGAGCTATATTTTACTTATTTGCCTTGGCGGCGCAGTTAACCTTTGTGTTCGCCTTGATTTATCAAATGCTATATTAGCACAGGAGGGATTATGGTCAAAAGGTCAAAATACCTGAGGCCGTGGCTAGATATTTTCAGTATCGCAGCCTGGAGTGTTTTGCTGCTGAAATTATGGCTGACTAACAAGTTAAATCTGCTGATTCACCCAGCTTATCATTGGCTGACGATCGTGGCGGGATTGGGTCTGCTGCTAGTAAGTGGGTTGCAGGGCAGGGAACTGCTGCGCAAACGGCGTTATCGGTATGGCTGGCGCCACGCTGCGCGATCCGCAAACTCTCAACATTTGAGCGCATTTCCTCCGGGCTGGAGTAGCACAATATTATTAGCAACGGCCATTGCGGGTTTCTCGATCGAACCGACAGTGTTTTCCAGTCAAACAGCCCTACAGCGAGGCGTAAACGATTTCTTGCCCGTGACAGAATCTCAACCTCAAGCATTTATAAATGCGACTCCACCAGAAGGGCGATCGCTGATCGATTGGGTCCGGACTCTCAATGTCTATCCCGAACCTGACGCCTATGCTGGCCAAAAGGTGAAAGTGAATGGTTTTGTCATGCATCTTCCGACCTTGCCAGCAGAATATCTGTTGATTTCTCGCTTTGTGATTACTTGCTGTGCTGCGGATGCTTACCCAGTAGGATTACCTGTTAAGCTGAATTCCGATTTTTCGGTCGGAAACGAAAGTCCGCGGACCGATCGCAATGATTACCCCCCAGATACCTGGTGGGAAATAGAAGGTAAAATGATTGCTGAAACTTTAGAGGGGAAACGCCAACTGACGATCGCCGCTGACTCCCTGAAACCAATTTCAGAACCAGAAAATCCTTATAATTATTAGGAAGGATGGAGGATGTAAAATGGCATATCGTAAATTGACAATTTTAACTCGCAAGAAAAATGCTCGAGCGAAAATCACTTCAACCGCTAGACAGGGTGGCGATCGCCCTAATGACAACTCTGAGTATTGTAATAGTAATTCTGTTAATGAATGGGGTGTATACAGCAGCGCGAGTGCGGAATTTCAGCTGGCAGGATAAAACAGTGAGTGCTGAGGATACTGCTTTTATCTTGACATTCAATCGGCCTATGGATCGTGAAAGCGTAGAGAATAACATGAAAATCGAGCCGCCGCTGCCGGGAAAAATTAGTTGGGCGGGACGGAAAATGGCTTATACTTTAACTAATCCGGTTCCCTATGGTACAAGTTTTAATTTGCAGCTGTTGGGGGCTAAAGATAGGCTGATAGGCCAGGAAAAAACTGTAGCAAACCAGCCCTTTATGGGAAAATTTAAGAGCAGAGATCGGGCTTTTGCCTACATCGGGGTTGATGGGGAAGAAGCAGGACGGTTGGTATTATATAATCTGACTAAGCAGTCAAAAGAAATTCTGACTCCAGAAAAGCTGGTAGTGATGGATTTTCAGCCCTACCCAAGTCGAGATCAGATCCTGTTTGCAGCCAGCGATCGCCTAGACGCAGACCAAGGGTTCCTGGAACAAAAATTATATACCGCGACCACAGGTATAACTCCAGCATCGAGTCGGCAGAAAGATAAACAAAGGCAGGCAGAAGCTGGGATAATCGAAACAGTATTAGATAATCAGGATTACCGCAACCTCAAGTTTGACCTGTCTCCAGACGGACAGACAATTGTGGTGCAACGCATTAACCGGCGAAATTCAGGAGATGTGAGTTTGTGGGTAGTTCGTCCAGGGACAAAACCCCAACCTCTCAACAGCAAACCCGGAGGAGAGTTTACCATCACTCCCGATAGTCGGGCGATCGCCATGACCCAAGGACAAGGTATCGCTATTCTGCCACTTGACCCTGACTTGGAAGTCGTGTCCAGAGACGCCCACCCTGTCGCTCGCCTCTCCGGCAGCGATATGGGTGGGCGCTCACGGTCTGTGGATGGTTTGAAGAATCGGACACGAGAGGTACAACCGATCGATTTTCTACCCAATTTTGGTATGGTTCTGGATTTCGCCTCAGATGGCTCTGCTGTAATGGTAAGGTTTAATCCAGATTACACTAGGTCGCTTTTTTTACTGACTAATTCTGAGCCTAAAAAACTTTTAGATACTACAGGATCTATTTCTAGCTGCCAGTTTGACCCGAGTAAAACTATTCTCTATTGTTTGCTATCTCAATTGGTCCAGTCTGATGAAATCTACCAGGAGTTGCCTTATTTCGCTGCTATTGATCTGAAGACTGGCAATCAGATACCTTTATTAGCTTTACCGACTGATCGGCGAGATATGCATTTTTCTCTGTCGCCTGATGGTCTGGCTTTGCTATTCGATCAAACTATTACTAACCCTAATGCTGCTCAGGCCATCGGTCAGAATCAAGGCCCGAATAGCAGTAGTCTCTGGCTGCTACCTCTGGTAAACATCGCACCACAAGAGGGTCAGCAACTGCAACCCCAAGAACTGCCCTGGAGAGGCTTTCGCCCCCGCTGGCTGCCTTAAGAGGTTAATGGATAGGACAGGGCAGAGTCGCGTCCAGGAGCACCCACCCGGTCGTGTCGCTCCCGCGCACGACATGGGTGGGTGTCTCCGGACGCGAAGGTTCGACTTCCCTCACCGCAAGGGAGATTTAGCCGATTTTTCTGAGGTTTGTAGTGAGGACTGAAGTCCTCACTACAAACCTCAGTGGACGAGTAATGACTAAACTGGCTGGAACCTCAGAAACGTCCATTGCCCTCACATTTTTAGTGATGAATCTGGTTAAGCTGAGGCATAAGATATGTCTTTTTTTGTGTCAAATTTACCAAAATTCCACTTTTCGTATCCGAGTCATAATAATTTGTTATGTCAATTTATTGTGCGGACAAAAACAGCTTATATTTGAGTGAGTTTGATTTCTTGACTCCTTTCTATCCCATGTCCCATGTTTTTTTGAGTTTTTCAGCAAACCCTACCTAGGAAACTGGGGTTAAGGTCTTGGCAGATGCATTAGAACTCTACAAAGTCTTTTGGCAACGCTCTGAAAACTTGCCCAAATGGGATATCCCTATTGTCCCCTCCTGACTGGTATCTTATTTTCCCGCAAGTCCCTAATTATAAGAAAGAATTTTTCTCCACAGAGACTGGTATTGGGCAACGGTAGCTGCTGGCAGAGGCAAGAGAAATTCACTTGCTTCCAGAATGGCGCGATCGGGCAGTAGAATAGGATTATCTTGTAAAGCTTGAGGCAAATCAGCAGGGTTGAGCTCAGAGAGCAAGGGGGATGATGCCTTAGCGAGCAAGGAAAATTGACCAGCTTTATCTTTTTGCAAACAAAAATCAATCCATTGGTTTGCTAGAGTGTTGTCACCGTTGGTAACAGAGGCAGGTCGTACCCACAAATCTGCCCAGAGAGCAGTGCCAGACTGGGGCACCACGCTAGCAAGAAGCTTGTAGCGCCCCATCGCAGGTCCGACATCCGTTGACCACCCAAGTGCCACCCAGGTATCCCCTTCGATCAAGGGTTGCAGGTAAGCATCATCGCTGTAAAACCTAGTCTGTTGGTGCAGTTTATGCAATTCCTCTGCCAAAGCAGGAATATCGTACAGATTCTCACTATTATAAGAGTGGCCCAGCTTTTTCAAGGTTAAGCCGATCGCTTCTCTAGGCTGGTCGAGAAGAGAGATGCGACCCTTCAATTCCTCGCGCCAGAGGTCACTCCAATCAGTAGGTTCCCATCCCAAAGACTTAAACTTGTCTCGGCGGTAGACAATCACAGTACTACCCCAGCGATAGGGAACACTCCAAACCTTTCCATCCGGGTCTGCTTCACCTCGGTCATTCCGCTTGACCAATGCTTGCCAGATTTCTGGCAACTCCTGCCACCTATGCAGTTGTTCTGGGTTCAGGGGTTGAATTAGATTCTTGTCAATAGCTGATTGTAGCCAGTAATCTCCCAAAGTGACCAAGTCAGGAGTGGGTTCAGGTTTAGAGTTCCAGAAACGAAGTCGTGTCAGTAAACCAGGCTTTTTGGGCGCTTCAGCACCAGAAAGCTGCAACAGCAATTTAAACAACTCCTCAAGCTGAGCTACAGGAGTAAAATCCATGACTGCGGGTTGTTTTAGTTCCTTGCGAAATTGACCTAACATCTGGGCGGGAATCGAGTTTTTCAACAGTTTGACTCTCAGACGGTCCTGCTGTCGGGCCCTGCATCCGGCTACTGTTGCCAATAGTGAGGCTCCCGCCATCAGACCCAGAGCATCTGTACAAGTACCTAGGATAAAACTCCGACGATTCATACTCACATTCAATACTTTTACTTTTCACTTTTACCTTAGCTTGCCAGTTGCCGGTGTTATCCCCATTTTGCCATTCAGAAACCGGGTTTCTCAGCACCGGGCATCTGCCACAAGTCTGAGATCGCCACTGAGCACCGGTGAATATCCACGCATCTGAGATCGACCCATCTGTAGCAACCATTTTCATAAATGTAAGTATTTATTGCTGAATTATTACTAAAAGTTAAATAATTCAAAAAGTTATCAAGTTTATTATCAAAAATTTTTTAGGATAATAAACACTCATCAGCAGAACTACTGGAGAACACCATGGAACGAGTTAGACAGCAAATTGCCGCTTTGACGATCAAAGTCGATCTTATGTCTCAAAGTCTCGAGCAGTTAAAGTATAAAATTGCCCATCTGGTGTCCGAGCAGAGTTTAAATACCGTTAAACCAGACCGATCCAGTCCAAGTGTAATTCGATACAAGTATCAAGACAGTAGCCTAGGTCATGCAATGATGGATCACAAGGATGTGCTTGTGGATGATAATTATCCAAAAAATAACGATATCGGCGTCGATATAGAGGTATCACCCGAAATCCAGATCCAAAGACTGACAGCTCAACTTACTGCTGCTTACAATCGAATTGCAGCGTTAGAAGAACAACTCCTATCTCAGAGAACCCACGTTCAGTAGGTAACAGGTCAGCAGCGGGTGCGCAATATACCTACGCAACAAATTAAACCTGAAAAGGTTTGCGATCGCTCGCCGGGTTGGCGGTCGCAGCAAGGAGGAGGCAGGGTAAGCAATCAACCGTTTCCGTATCCCTCACGGGAGCGCCAGCCATGAGTGCCCACCCATGTCGTGCGCGGGAGCGACACGACAGGGTGGGCATCTCTGGAAACGGCCCGCTGAATAATCATCCAATGGCAGGGGTAATTTATTCAATGGCAGAAAAAAATCATTCAATGACACAGATTAGTCATCCAATGGCAATGAAAAATTATCGAATGGCAGATTAAAAAACATTCATAGGAGTTTGGGCGTTGCACAACTACGGGATGATAAGGGTTGAAAATTGCCGTCCCCAGGCGGGAGCCTGGGAACGGCAACCATTGACTGCTATCATCCCAAAAATGTGCAACGCCGGAGTTTGTTGTTAGTTTTCATGTCTATTACCGTGACCTCACTAGGAAGTCTGTGCTACTGACAACTAACAATTTACATATTTTTCCCTGGCGACGATCTCGATTAAGTCTTCAATTTCTTGGAGGAGTTGCATCTGCTTCCAACCTTGGTACAGAGAAGCCGCGATCGCACATCCGCCGCATCCCACGCCTTCCTTGACAAAACCCCGCTCATATGCCACAAGCTGCGGAAAGCGAGAACTCGCAAAACTCAGCAGGGTGGCGATCAAGGGTACAGAACCGATGGAGTTAGCTAGACCGACAGTGTCGCCGGTGGGGTCTTCGGCAACCCAGCGGGTGGTGCCCACCACGACCTGTTCCGGTTGCCATGCTAAAGCATACTCGCGGGCGATCGCCTGCATCAGGCCATAGACCGCTAACATTTGGGTTCCCCCTGCTAACATAACACCGGTAGTTCTACTAGCGGCGATCGCCATACCAGCAGCCACAACTTGCATCGGATCTCCCACTGCGGCAACCAGCTCTAGGGGGTCAGTGGCCAGTGCTTTTTCACCGGCAGCTTCCAACCCGGCTCGTACCACTTCCCACTTCTGGGCATGATTGCAGGTAGGATGGCTGCTATTGACCTTACCTGCCGCAGGGATACCCAAGCCAGTTAATAGGGCCAATGCCGTAGTGGTTCCCCCGACCACGCACTCGCTGACAATCAGATACTCAGCAGAGCGACCCAGTTTCTCTCCCCAGCTGAGTCCCTGATGCCAAAGCTGTTTCACCATTCCTAGTTCTAGGGCCTTGCCAGTAGTCAGGCAACGTGCAGGTGCCCCACCTAAATCAATTGTCGGCACTGACGGGAGCTCTGGCAAACCCCCATTGAACAGATAAATCGGGATATCCAGTGCGGCCACCACGGCCCGGGAAATCAGCACGGGTGAAACCCCAGCATCCAACGGCGGCAAAGGATATTTATATTCTCGGGTCGGCCCATTGTACAAAAACTCGGCATCCGCCAGGCAAGTATATCGCCGAGCGGCTGGGGTTGCACCAGCCGCTGAAATACCAGGGATCAGACCCGTATCGGTAAATCCTAAAATACAAGCAAAAACTGGCCGTCGCCCCCGATGCCTATCTAGCCACCGCTGACCGAGTTGTAGCTGAGTATAAACACGATACAGATAGGGGGAGTTGGCCATAGGGAGAGGAAAAAATCAATCCTCGTAGTCGAGCATAACTTGCACCCATTCTGGAGGCGGGGGAATGGGAGTTCCCAGACGTTCTAGCAGCAGGGATGACACCAGATGAACTACGAACATGTAAATGGCATTGTTCGCCAGTACCAAAATTACCGCGATCGCCTGAATCAGGGATAGACTAGGCACGACAAGCAATCCCAGCTTCAGGAATACCCAGTCTATTAAACCCGTTACTTGCACCGTCACGTAAACCCACAAATCATCTCCCAATAGGATTGACACCAGCCAAATTCTAAAGAAAAATCCTAAAGAGCCCAGCAGCGTACCCAAAGCAATCGACATCATCCAGCCAGACCCCCGTCGCCACAGGGCCCCCAGCTGCACTCCCAGCAGACCAAAAGGAATTACAAACAAAATGCTGCGAGTCGGTCCCATCAGCACCGTCAACAGCAATCCCGATACCGTCGCCGTCATCCAGGCCGTGCGAGTTCCCCGCCGCAGGTATGCCAGGGCGATCGGCACCGGGAAAAACACTCGCAACACCGGTCCCATCGGAAAGTAGTAATTCACCAGCCAGATCATGCTCGATGTACTGGCTAAAAATGCCGCCTCCACCAGCGGCAATGGTGCCATTTGATTTTGTTTTTCCCCTGCTTCGGGACTGTCGGTGTCCGGTGGCGTTTTTTCCGGTGCCATTTTATCTCATGCCCCTGGGCAATAGAGTTATACCATCATCCGCTCCAGAGCGTGAATGTCTGGGATGCAAAGGATATCGCGATCGCGCACTATCAGATTTTTCTTCTCCAGTTTACTCAATACTCTGGTCACCGTTTCCCGTGCCAGTCCACTCAGACTACTCAGTTCCCGGTGAGGTAAATTAGGAATTTCCACTCCTTCGGTAGTGCGTTTGCCCTGTCCATCGGCCAGAAACAGCAGAATATCTGCCACCCGCGAGGTACTATCCGATTCCCGCAACCGCAGACGCCGGTTTACCTGACGCAAACGTCGTGCCATCAACTGAGCTAATCTAATGCCCGCCTTCGGTTCGGTATTGATCAGATGGACAAAATCCGAGGCTGGCATATTACCTATCCTAGTCGGAACCAGGGCGATCACATCTGTCGAGCGAGGCACCTCCTCCAGAGGAGCCATTTCGCCAAACAACTCTCCTTTGCCGATAATATTCAGCGTCACCTCCTTGCCATCCAGATTGTAGGTGCGAATTTTCACCCAACCATCTAGAATGAAGTACACCGAACTTCCCCAGTCATTTTCCAGCAAAATCACCTGATTAGATGGATGGGTGCGCACCACAACCTGAGCTGTCGCCCGCTCGATCGAACTATCGGGTAATCCTTCAAACAATGGAGCCGAGCGAATTTCTTCTGCACTTGCTTCGCGGGTGTTCAGTCTGTCTACCATAGGGCCTTCTGCCAATGTGAACGCTGGAGGTATAATTATAGCGGCCCGGTTGGGGCTTTTTAGACTTGCCGGTGACTATTTGGACCTTTCCATCGGTGCAAGCAGGATTTATATCAACTATCATTCCACCCCCTAAATAATATAATGCATTTCCAGATCGCGCAAGGATCTCTCCTAATCTTTTACCCCTTGCGAATTGCTAAAATGCTAGATATCGGTAATCTATAGATATTTATTCCAGAAACTATAGTAACTCGGTATTTGATGAGTGGCACTCGCACCAAAAAGTTGCTGGCATCAGGGGTTAGGGAATAAACTGGAAAATAATACCAGGCGCACGAGGAGTAGCGAAGTGGCGCAAAACGAAGGGCTACGTCATAAACAAGATGCGCTCGCGCACTACTAATAATTGCGCATTTTTGCTTGCTATAAAGCAGCGTTAAGTAGTTAGACAAAAATAATTGCACATAGCCATGGGCGACATGCTCCGGATATGGAGACTAGCGCGAGAGAGTGTGTGAAATTAATTTTGTCCATGTACTTATCAGCTAAAATAGAAAAAGCAGACCGATGGCTAGCCCTGGCTGCTAACTTAAGCAAACCGTTCATGAGTTGTGCAACTGGATTTTTAGCTGAAAGCCTTACCCTGCAATAGTTTAAGCCATTATTTTCACTCCATAAAATTTGCACAAATGTATAGGACGCACTATATACGCGCTCGCGGCGTTACGCCAAGAGCTTTGCTGGCTGTGGCCTGAGCGCATCGAAAGATGTGCTCTGTTATACTTGCACAGATATACTTGGAACGATTTGTGGTAGTGATAAACATGTAGTGATGTGATGGCTAGTCTGTCCCAATAGGTGTGGGGATGTGGCATTTTCAATTTTTCGGCTGGGACGTCAATGCCTGAAATATCGTTATTTGACTTGCCGTTGGATGCCACTATTGCGATCTCCGTCTGAGCTTTCTTGTGCTAACATCACTACTTGTGACCCACTACCCGATTTGTGAGGGTTAAACGCAGCACATGAAATAAGTGAGTTATTCTCACGCACTAGCGGTGGTAAGATGCAAGTAGAAAGTGATAGGCACCTTTAGAGAAGCTGTGACATCTGGCAATGACCAACTCCAAACAATGATTGCGGAAATAGACGCAGTCCTCCGCAAAGCAAGCCCTAGCCTACCTTGGGTGATGTCTGGAGATGTTGAAAGACAACGGCGGGTACTAGAGCGAGTGCGCAGCTATCTGGTATCCCTGCAATCATCTGGGTCTCCTGGTGCTGCATATCCTGGGAGCGCTAGAAGCACGTTCCCAGGCAGATCCGTGGGAACGAGGGAGCAGACACCGCACCATCGGCAAGCAGATGGCGATTATACTCGGACTCAAATTGGGCAAAGACCAGAAGCATCAGGCCCTCGGAGAAGTATGCTAGGTGCGGAGCTATCATCACCAGCGACTGTTAAAAGCGCTACCCCAGAGACATCGCCTTCTCCTTATCGGGGCGGGGTAACACCTGGAGCCCTGAATCAGCAAATAATGCATGCCGTGGTGCAAGACCTGCGCAATAGTCTGATGGAACCAATACAAGGGGATCTCGAAGCGTTGCAACGCCAGCGAAGCGATCTGCTCGGGGAAATCAGGCAGCTGGAAAATCAGCGACAGCAATATTATATGGATCGGCAGGCAGCTGGACAACAACAGCTGATGCGGGAATTTTTGCAGGTAGCCCAGATCATGAGGAGTCTGGAAGCTGAGGCGGTTAGTTACACGAGGGAACTGGAACCATTATCAGACGCCGTGTGCAACTTTTTCCAACCAACGAGATTTAGGGAGTTTTGAGAACAACATTTTCAGCCAAAGACCACCAAACCGTTATTCTTCCGTAGAAAGTTGCACATCGCGTATTATCAGACTCTAGCTACCCCTCTCACTCCCTACTCACTCCCTCGGACCGTCTGGCTCAAATGCGTATGCTGCAAGCTGAGTCCGACCAACTATTGACGAAGCTAGACTCAAGCATCGCTGTAGTATTCGAGACGATCCAGAGAAATATTAACAGCTATCAAGAGTCTCTGTCCCAAGGAATAGACAAAATGTATAGTTTGGGGCACCAGGGGGAGGTGATGTTTAGCGCCCTGATTAGTACTCTGGCAGAACAGCTGGGACGGGAGGCTTCGAGTTTTGTGCAATCTCGACCAGAAAGGTCGGGTAAAAAGGTCACTGAATCAGGGTTGCAACTGCCAAAGGCTAATGCTCCAGAGGAAAAACCGGAAATCGCTCAACCGGAAACAGAACTCAGTTGGTCGGCGACTCAGGAGTTACAATCTAAGGAAATAGAGGGCTTCGAGGATTTGGCTCCAGATGCATCAGAACCTACTATAGCAAGAAAAAGGCCGCCAGGAGCAGGGGCTCCAAATTCGTCAAGCCAGTCTCAGCAGTTGACAGAAGCGCTAGAGTTGCTGGAGAAGCTGAATATAAACCAGATCGCTCCTCGGCAGGATATTTCGGGGAAAAAGCCGAGTAAAGGCGATGTCCCATCAGAGTCGGAACAGACCCCGAGAAAAGAGCAAGATGCTGATGATGATGATTTATTCGATGCGATGTTTGGTCCAGAGTCTTTGGCGACGGGTAGCGAATCTCTCACCCAGTCAAATCAAGAAACAGCCAGCGTTCCCAGGCAGAGCCGTGGGAACGAGGGGAGCAGCTCGAATGACGAAACCTCGATAAATCAAACTGCAACATTGGCGGAAGATTTGTTTGCAGAAGAGGAAGAACCAGCTCCGGATATTGTCCCGGAAACAGCAAGGTCGTTGGAGGACTGGTTGTTTGCTTCCGAGGGGGGGTCTGGCGCTGAAACGGCGGCGGCGGATAGGCCAACGGCGGCAGCAACAGAGGCGATCGATAATTTGGCGGAGCTATTCCCAGAGGAAGAAGACCTAGAGGAACCGACTGAGACTCCAAGGACGATAATGAGGCGATTCGGGACTTCGATATCTCTGGGGAGCGATATTCGCACTACCTCAGAGATATCGAAGGTTCGTCAGATGTGAGTCTGGATGGGTTTTTAGATGATATAAGCTCAGCAGATCCAGGGCCAGAAACGAAAAGGGATGAATCACTCCCCTCCTCTTCGATATCTTCTGGGAGCGCTACCCGCACAAAAGAGAAGATATCGGGGAATGATTGGGGATTTGACGATTGGGGTTTGTCAGATATAGATGAGGGAACCTCGGCACCAGAGCTTCAGCTCTCCGACTCGGTTTCGGGAACGGGAGAATCCCTTTCAGAGGAAAATCAGGCGCTGACGGTGGATGAGTTTGATGATTTCTTTGCTGATGTGCCATCAACGGACTCAGAACGGTCGGCTCCCAGGGATCCTAAAGTTGGGGTGAAGACGGGCAACATGAAGCTGGATGATGCTTTTGCTGATTTTACAGCAGATCCAATAGCTCCAAAACAAGAGCGATCGCCCAACTCGAAGCAGATGAAAAGAAAAAAGGGCGTTGTACAATAACGAGATGATAGACCTAGTTGCAATAGTTTTACAGCGGTTTTCAAGTTTATAGACTACAGGCTTCAATGTCAACAAATATATTTAAAGTATCGAATGCAACATGCAACAATTGCAACAACTCAGGGTTGTCTTTAATAGAATCTTGTAAATAGTGTTGCTACAGGACCGGTTCAAATCTGCGATCGAAAACCTGAAAAAATGCAAGTATGTATGTTTTGGGGTCGGTTATAAATAATTTGTGGGCATTAGCGATGATACAATATGATAAAAATGTCAAATTTACAAGTCAAATTTATGAAGCCTTATTCTATGGACCGGCGTCAAAAAATAGTTTCTGCTTATATCAATGGGGAAGGAACTTTCCGTCAAATAGCTCGGAGATTTAACATTTGTTTAAGTTCTGTTTACAGAATTATCAAACAATTTTTTAACTTCGGTAGGCTTGCTCACCTACCTATAGGTGGTGGTCCTAAACCTAAACTTGATTCTTATAAAGAGCTGATATTTAAATATCTTGAAGAATGTAACGATCTTACTTTATCTCAGCTTTGCGAACGTCTAGAAAAAGACACTCTTTTAAGAGTGAGTGTTGCTACGTCGGTTCTTGAAAAAACACAATATCACACGCAAAAAGAAAACTACATATGCTCCCAAAGCCCAAACCGATGAAATACAACTAAACAGAGTTGAATATTGGCAGAAAATTATTTCCTTCGATTTCAAAAATTTAGTTTTTGTAGATGAAACAGGAATCCAGTTGGGAATAACACAAAGTTATGCTCGTTCGGAACGAGGTAAAAGAGCCTATGGAGTTGCTCCTTATCCTCATGGTAATATCCTTACTTTAATTGGAGCAATTAGTTTTGAAAAACTGTTATGACTTTTGATGGTGGAACTAATGGCAATGTATTTCTCGGTTTTGTCAAAGAAATGTTAGTGCCTCAGCTCTGGGAAGGAGCTTGTGTTGTTGCTGACAACTTACCAGCTCACTATGCTAAGGGTGTCAAAGAAGCTATCGAGTCTGTAGGAGCAAAGCTAGTATATTTATCAGCTTATTCGCCGGATTTTAATCCCATAGAAAATTGGTGGTCACAACTGAAATCTTTGTTAAAAAAAATCAAGCCTCAAACTCGCGAAGAAATAGAAGCAGCTATTTCCAAAGGTATTGACATGATAACTGCCGAGCATTTGCAACATTGGTTTACTCACTGCTGCTACTTTAGTTAATAGCGACGCACGCTCATTTGTGGAAAAAAAGCTGCGCTCAAATTTGACTAAGTAAAGTTTAGATATCTTACCAGAACTTACAACCACGATGCTTAAGGGTAAGCAGTCGTGCATCTCAAGCTGTTATCAATTATTCAATGGTTAAATAAAAGGCTCCAATGTAGTCCGTAAAGCGCTATAATTGCCATTTACAACCTACATAATTGAGCAGGTATGCACAGCTTTCCCGAAAATATATTGTTGTAAAATTAAACACATTTGCACATATCCTCCTGTAGTCTATAAACTTGAAAACCGCTGTCAGCTCCACAGGTTAACAACTTCCTAGCTGAGCTCGACCAACATCGCTCTCGTCTACCCAATTACGCAGCTTATCAACAGCTCAAAATTGATATTGGGTCGGGAGCCGTCTCCTCAACGATTAAGCGTATTGGTCGGAGGCTCAAGATTTCTGGGGCTCAATGGAAATCTGAGAATGTCAACCAGGTGTTGAAGCAACGTTGTGCTTATCTCAACCTTGACCTCAATACTGCTTAAGTGTTTTTACTTACTGCCAAACTGGGATGCTCCCATCCCGATCTGCCAAAATATAGCGAGTATAAGCTAAACACAAGCGGGCCTGTTCAATCTCAGATAAATCAGTCCGTGCGGAATGTTCGAGCGTAAGCAAAGATAGCGTGGTTTCAATGACCCGCTAAACTCGTGACAGCTCAAACTGGTGAGATTAGCCAGGGAACTGTGGAATTATTGTGGGTCCTAACCCCATCCTCCAGATACGGGAGGTACACCGGTCCCAACTGCCTCGGAGTGTTATCGCCGGGGGTGGAAAGCAGGGACTTAAATGAAGGCTATCTGGCAGCCTAAGCCGGAAACGCCACTAGGAAAGGTGCTCATGGTTAACGATAAGTGAAGTTGTACAAGCCTCGTGATCATCAACCAGCGGAATAAGGCTTTTACGCTGGGCCAAAAGGCAATGGTAGGTGTAGATATCCTTGGTCTGTGGATATCTCGTATTACTACAATCCTCCCGGGGTATTGCAACGACCTAAAAGCATCGTATTGATTCCACGGAACGTTATAACCTCAGTGATGCTATCTGCCTCCGGTAGATAAGTTAGATAATAAGCGCAAGCCCACTGGGGAGGGATGTCCTAAAAAGCCAACGCTTGGGGTAATGCCTAGGATATGCCGACATAGGACGGTGATAGTAGAATGCGATTGGAACTGTAGTCTGATGAACTAAAAGCCCGCCGATAGCTGGTTACTGGTAAAACTACTTCTAAAAGAGCGAGCAGAGAGAAATCTCTCGGTTGGTAGGCAATCCACTCGCCACCACGGAATCACACAAGGCTGACGGTAGAGGATTAGTCTCCTGTTGTACGCCACAGGATAAAGATGAAGAACAAGTCGCAAGGGGACAAGGGGGTAACCCCGACAAATCCCTACCCATGACAACGGGTCTATTAAGTAGTTGGACAAAATTAATTGCACAAAATCGACAAAACTTGTTATACTAGATATAGCTACTCGTACATGTAGCAGATTTTTGTCAAACTAACGGGGAGTCGGTTTTCATGCTCATCCCCGGCCAGATATATTTGACATAATATGACGATAAATTAGGAGAAATTAAGAAGGATTTTAATGCGCGAAATAAATGAGCCATTGTCTCGGGTGTCGCAGCATCCCAGAGTCGATCGAGATGGGCGAAAAATCTTTGCGCACCCGCCGCCACTTCTGGCTCTGGTCTGTCTGTCAAGCTTGCGGTAGATGCTTCGAGTTCAGTAAAATAGGTTTGGGACTCTCTGGTCAGCGAACTCCAGGGATAAGTATATTCGGTAACGCAAAGGGCTTGGAATAATTCAATCTCAGCTTCAGATCGAGAATATATAGCATTTATCAAAATGGTGAGGTACAGTAGCAACAGTGGGTGAACCAGTTGTGGATATCTTGCAGGTTGATGGTAGCAAAGCCCTCCTGAATGCCATCTACTAAGGCCCGATAGGTTCTGGCTTCTAGTTTCTTGAGATAACTCTTCAGCTTTGACCAAATATTTTCAATTGGAGAGAAGTCTGGCGAATAAGGAGGAAGATAGACTAACCGCGCCCCCACTTTTTCAATAGCTTGTCGGATTACATCTCCCTTATGAATTGTACAGTTGTCCATCACAACACAAGCTCCTTTCCACAGCTTTGGCACTAAGTGTCGAATCACAAATGCCTCAAATGTTAAGCTATCATAAGCACCTAAAATATTCAATGAACTCACTATCCCATTGAGACTAACTGCCCCAACTATTGAAACATTTTGTCCTCGCTTACTGGGTTTACTTCCATAAGCTCTCAGACCACATTGTGAGCGGGCATACATCCGTGTTAAAGCCAGGTTGCAGCCCGATTCATCCAGAAAAATGAGGTCAGTAGGCTCAATTCCTTCTATCTCTTTCCAGTAGTCTAACCTTAACTGCTGAACTCGAGAACTTCTCTTTTCCGTCGGATGTAATGCCTTTTTTTTTACGGTCAATCCCGACCGTTTAATCATTCTGTCTATTGTGGAACGGCTGACTTTTACCTCCGTCTGTTTTTCTAATTCTGACTGATATTCTGACAATGTCCAATCATTATTTTCCTCTACTAAAACTTTGAGCTTTTCCTGTTGGGACTGGTTGAGCTTGAGGGGACGACCGGTGCTAATACCCGGCTTCAAGTTGCCAGTGGACCGGTACTGCTTGAGAATTTTGATAACGAAACTGAATGCTACTCGGAATCTTTTGGCTAGTTGTCTTTGTGATATCTCCTCATTTTCATAGGTTTCTATAATTTTCTGGCGGAGATCGACTGAATAGGGCTTCATGGTTTTCGAGGGTTCTACTGCTGACCTCACTATTGTACCTCATCTTTATGATAAATGCTGTAAACAATCCTGTGGTTGTGTTTCTTGAGAAAGATTATTTAATCTTCTTTCGCCTCCTTCAAGGGAGTTGGTTGAGGGGAGATATTTATCGTTCATAACACTATGAGGGCACTGCTCTATTAACTGGGTATGGGTAGCTACATCTTAATTGCGGCTGTTTCCGTAACCGATTCCGAAATATATTTTTAATTAGGAAGATACAGCATTTATCATAAAGATGAGGTACAATAGTGAGGTCAGCAGTAGAACCCTCCGGTCGCCTGCCTACTCGCATCAGTCCCCCTGTAACTTGCCATACCTGGGCTGTATCTCCTAAAGACCGGAGGAGCGCGAGCGGCTGATTTTTTTGCCTCCAGGACAGAGAATTTTCTGGTAGTTCAGTCACCCCTTCCTCTAGAGGCATAATTAGTTCCCCATCAAACTCCGGATGCATATACAGAACTGGCAAAGTCCAAGCAGGTTGATTGAACTTATAAAGGGTGACCAACTGCTGCCGCGCTGCTGCCACCGCCCCATCGATCGGCAGGCGATTCGCCAAGGCCCCAGCAAAAGCCTGAATAAAACTGAGGGCCTCTCGATCGGCAATTTCCTCACGCATTCCCAAAACTGCTGGCACCCCATGATGTAACAGTACCTCCGCCAAGCTGCTACGGGGAATCACCCGATCTCCGTCAGTATCCGGTTGAGCGCCCCAGCAGGCATTAAACACGGCCAATATCACCCGAGAGCGAGTCAATACTTGAGCCAGTTCCATGCCGGACATGGTAAGTACATGGACAAAATTAATTTCACACACTCTCTCGCGCTAGTCTCCATATCCGGAGCATGTCGCCCATGGCTATGTGCAATTATTTTTGTCTAACTACTTAACATCCGGTTGTAAAAACAGCAACCCACCATCTGGAGCTGGGACACCGTGACCTCCATAGAAAAACACATTGTAGACTTTTGTTTCCAGACGTGCTATTAATTCAGCTGGGGTAGGCTGAATTAGGGTATCCACATTACAGGGCACTGGCATTTGGCCAACTCCCGCCGGTTGAGATTGTCCTGATTTTTGCAGAATTTCAGCCACTACAGCTGCTTCCTGCTCCAGCTGCAAGAACGGTCGATCTGATTTTTGCTGCCAAGGCCAGTCTGGTAATATTTTTCTCTGTCCATCCCCCTGCTGCCAGGATTGACTGCTTGCCAGCGTTGCGTTACCAAAAACCAGTAGGATATTTAACACTTGGTCGTTGCGTCTGGGTGGCAGCGGGTCAACATCGCTGGTGGTGCGACTAAATAACAATTGCTCAGATAGGGAAATCACCTGTTTTCCCGCCTGACGTTGCATAATTTCCCAAGGTAGGCCGATCATATTTGGGTCTCGGATTTCCAGCCGTAGCCGCAGTGGTTTATTTTGGCCAATGGCGATACCCAAACTTTGAGAGAAACTACTCTGAATCTGGCCGTGCGGAATGTTCGAGCGTAAGCAAAGATAGCGTGGTTTCAATGACCCGCTAAACTCGTGACAGCTCAAACTGGTTACATTAGCCAGGGAACTGTGGAATTATTGTGGGTCCTAACCCCATCCTCCAGATACGGGAGGTACACCGGTCCCAACTGCCTCGGAGTGTTATCGCCGGGGGTGGAAAGCAGGGACTTAAATGAAGGCTATCTGGCAGCCTAAGCCGGAAACGCCACTAGGAAAGGTGCTCATGGTTAACGATAAGTGAAGTTGTACAAGCCTCGTGATCATCAACCAGCGGAATAAGGCTTTTACGCTGGGCCAAAAGGCAATGGTAGGTGTAGATATCCTTGGTCTGTGGATATCTCGTATTACTACAATCCTCCCGGGGTATTGCAACGACCTAAAAGCATCGTATTGATTCCACGGAACGTTATAACCTCAGTGATGCTATCTGCCTCCGGTAGATAAGTTAGATAATAAGCGCAAGCCCACTGGGGAGGGATGTCCTAAAAAGCCAACGCTTGGGGTAATGCCTAGGATATGCCGACATAGGACGGTGATAGTAGAATGCGATTGGAACTGTAGTCTGATGAACTAAAAGCCCGCCGATAGCTGGTTACTGGTAAAACTACTTCTAAAAGAGCGAGCAGAGAGAAATCTCTCGGTTGGTAGGCAATCCACTCGCCACCACGGAATCACACAAGGCTGACGGTAGAGGATTAGTCTCCTGTTGTACGCCACAGGATAAAGATGAAGAACAAGTCGCAAGGGGACAAGGGGGTAACCCCGACAAATCCCTACCCATGACAACGGGTCTATTACCCAGGAGCCGTGTGCGGTGAAAGTCGCAAGCACGGTTTTGAAAGGGAGGGTTGGGAAGCGATTCCCAGCTCGACCCCGACCATTATTATACACCCACTGCCAGAGTCCCATCCCCAGCTGTTGCATCAGTCTGCTACTATAGCTTGATGTCCCACCCCCGGATGATGAAATCGCCTCTAGGATTGATTCCATTTCTGCCACATGCACTGGTGGCACGTGCAGCTGGTGGCAACCTTTGCATCTGAAACATCTCCTGCCATACTTGCCAGGTTCTGCTCAGCTGCTCTGGCCATATACAGTCATGGTGAACGTGGCCCGCTGAATAAGGAGCCTTGAGCACCCATATGGCAAAATGTGCCGATTCTATGTTGAAACTCTCCGCCGTTGCCATCATCCGGGCGATCGCAATACTGAGGGTTGGATACTCAAACTGAGACATTTAATACCATTTATATAAGATTCAAGGTGTAGCAGTTTTTACCAGTCTACCAAAGAGTTGGATGGTGACACATCTCTATTTAGGAAAGCTACAGTTTACATAGAGAGCTACAGTTGTCAGAGATGGTATATAAATATTATCATATCAAGTGACCACGTGGCAGGCCGTCTCCCCCTGGGCAGCGAAGCGTGTCCCCCGACCCCTAGGATCGCTACCCAGGGGACACGGATCGCCACTCGCACTACCCGAGGAACACGGCGCCGAAGCACCAGCCCGACGTACCGAGACGGCTTACAGGACCGATGGTAGAATCTAGTTAATCTCCGACGGTGGTGATAAATATGTAGTGATGCATTATCTATCCCGATAAACATTTGTTGTAATAATGTACAAAATACCAAATAGCTCCGATGTGATTTTCTAGTTTCTTGGAGAATGATAATGTTTTACGAACCAAACGACTAATTCTTTGTCTTAATGTGTTGTTTAGCCTTTCAATATGATTAGTTTTTCCAGTTTCTTTACCTACTGGTTTATGACGTTTTTTGGGGATTACTGTGTTATAAGCTTCCCAAAAATATGTGTAAAAAACTGCGCCGATAAACAGGAGGTAAAGATTTCCACGCCGATTCCCGACTGCGAGCGCCCACATAAACTCCAACTATTTCTCTAGTTTTTGTATCTAACGCTAACCAAATCCATTGCTTATTTTCTTTATTCTCCACAAAAGACCACATTTCATCACATTCAATAGTCATTTTCCCTTTTGGCTTGTCTAAAACCTTTATCTCACGCGGAGTTTCCGCATATTTTTTATTAACATAATCTTGGAGCAAAGTTTTTGAAACTCCAACTTGACGTGCAATTCCAGCTAAAGAAATTCTCTCAAGTAAAAGGCCATCTATTTTCTTTTTTGTTTCTGATGATATCGTTTTATTGGTAGGGTTTTCAACAAATTGCCTGCCACAGTCTTTACACTTATGTTTTTGCTTTTTGTTATGAGTACTACCGTTTTTTACTGTTCGCTCACTTTGACAGTGGGGACAAGAAGGTCGCAAGCATAAATCTGATGATGTGTTCATAAATTTAGACATTGTTTTTACCAATAACAATATAGCATTGTGACAACTAATTATACATGATTATCTCTGATATTTTTGATAAATTAAACTTATCAATGGTAATGAAAAATGTTATATTATCCCTTTGAAAAGCAAGGATTAATAGAGGGATAAAATGTTATATCACTACATATTTATCACTACCATCTCCGACATTTGTAGCATATATAAAGAGCAAAAAGAGAACAGAAAATTAGGATCCTTGAGTTGCGCAGCAATATCAAATATAAAATTAGTATGACGAACAATCCAGTTGATAAAGGATTTATAAGACTTGTGACCAGCCTTGGCGAGCAGTCACAGACGGTTGAGCTGAACAGTCGTCAGGAGGTTGCGATCGGACGAGACCCTAGCTGCCAGATTATTCTTGATTCACTTATTTATAGTGGTGTTTCTAGGCGTCATGCTGCCGTCTGTCCCCTGGCAGCGGCAGGCAGTTGGGAAATTTGTGACCTGAAGAGTGCTAATGGTACTTATGTAAATAACCAACGGATCTCAGGATGCCAAATTTTGCAGCCAGGCGATCGGATCGTGCTAGGTCAGAACATCGCCGAGTTAGTCTTCGAGGTGCAAGGGACATCCCTTCCTACTCAAGCATCAGCCCCGAGAACGACAGGTTCCGTGTCTCTCACCCAGCTTCTGCCCATTATCTCAACTGGACCTTCCCTGATCGCGAAAGCTTATCTAGTGCCTGGTATTGTCACAGTGGTATAAGTGGTGTCGATGTTTGCCACGATCGGCAACTTCGTCGCCTTCGCCCTATTATTAGCAGCTTACTTATCTGGGGCAGCTTTCTACTTTGTCTACCAACTATGCGGCAAATATAAGCCTTGGTGGCTACTACTTGCTGCCGCCCTGCTCACTATCCTGATGATAGTGAGTCCCGTTCTGCATGTTTTTATCATCGTTTTTCGTGATTTATTACCCGGCGATGTCGCTAGCTTGCCCTCAAATGCTAATTTTTTCTCTAACTTAATCGCTCACTTTTTTGGGGCGGGTTTGCTAGAGGAGTTACTTAAAGCATTGCCAGTGTTTGCTGCCTATTTCCTCGGACTTCTGTTAAGTTACCCCTGGCGACAACGGATTGGCGTTTGCGAACCCCTGGATGGCATATTGTTGGGAAGTGCTTCTGCGGTGGGCTTTACCCTGATAGAAACTTTAGGACAGTATGTCCCGGGTATTGTCATTGAAGTGACACGACAGGCAGGGGAAGGATTCGGACAATTGGCAGGTTTGCAACTTCTAATTCCGAGAGTTTTAGGTTCCGTTGCCGGACATATGGCATACAGCGGCTATTTCGGGTATTTTATTGGGCTGAGTGTTTTGAGACCTAAAAAGCGTTGGCGCATTCTTTTAATTGGCTATCTAAGTGCCTCAATATTGCATGCTCTCTGGAACTCTTCGGGAGTCTTGGGTTCTTGGGTTTTGGCTTTAGTCGGAGCTTTGTCCTATGCCTTCTTAGCAGCAGCTATTCTTAAGGCTAGGGAACTTTCTCCTACCCGATCGCATAATTTTGCCACTCGCATTAAATCTTAATCTGGTTATTGCCCATTGACTTGCAGTCATAGCTAAATGTAGGGCCAGCAACGAAGCGCCCACCAGGCACTACAACTATCAGTTTGATATGGGTGGTGGTATATTATCCAGTGGCTCTTCTGGTAGGGGCTATTCTGGTGGTAGTTCTTCTGGTGGTGGAGTTTCATCAGGTCGATCCACTGCTGGTAATAATCCATCTTGAAGTTTCTTTTTGAGCCGATCGAACTTTGATATAATTTCATCTGACCGCTCGTGAACCAATTTCCTGAATGATGGATATTTTAAGTAAGTCCAGATGATCCCTCCACTTATTATCGCTATCAAGATTAAAATCCCTGCTAATCTAGCAGCCCATCTACCATATCTGGGCCCCTGAATTCTGTCCTTTACTGCTATAGAAGTCGTCGCACCAGTAGGATCCGAGTTTCTATATAGAGAAGCTTGCCAAATTTCTGCTTTATCCTCGAAGGGAGAGAGTTGAGCTGATGTTCCTAGCTCTGTTAAAGGCTGTACAACTCGCTCTGTTTGCTGCACTTGACAATAGACTAACCCCACCGTAACATTATCATGACCATTTTCATTGTTAGCAATATCTACTAGACGCTTAGCTACTTTCGCCAGATCTGCGTTTTCCTGTATAATTGGCAGAATATCTGACCGCCAATGTTCCTCTACCCGATCGTTATCACTCAACCCATCTGAGCAGAGCAGAAAAACACAGTCGGACTCCAATATCAACCGCCCTACTGTCGGGTTCAGCGTCTGAGAGGGACTCATACCTAATGCCTGGATCAGGGAACCGGATGTAATCTGTTGCAAGGCATCCCAATAGAAAGCATAGCCCAAACGTACCTCTCTAGATGCGATATCATCATCTAGGGTTACTTGATGGCAACCATCTTCTGTAATCCAATAGACCCGAGAATCTCCCACATGGGCGATGTAGGTTTCATAATTCTGCACTACTGTCATCACCACAGTTGTGCCCATGCGTTGCCGATCCTGCCGGTCTTCATTATCATTGCGATCGCTAATCCGATCGTTGGCATCTCGGATTGCCTGGTCTAGTGTTTGATATAGGTTTGACCGGTTCCCACCCGATCCGGCAAGCTGATTGACTCGATCCCCGATGGTGTCGATCGCCAGATTTGAGGCCACATTGCCCCCTTCATGTCCGCCAATGCCATCACAGACGATCGTCAAAGCATTGTTCGAGTCTGCTGGCTTTAGTACCTTACCACTGGATGGATAACAGGCATCTTCATTGCGTCCGCGAGTGGGGCCCTTATCGCTGAGGGTAGCAATCTGGCATTGGACAGATTGGGCCGCTGAGCAATGAGCTAATGCATAATCTAACTGCGCTCTCAGTTCCTGCCATTCCAGTTGTTCTTTGCTCAGTTGACTAGATAGTTTTTTCATAAATTCGGCAATTTCTGGTTGGGCATCGGGGGCCCATTTCGACCATAGTTTACCTAAATTTTTCAGACTGCTAAGAGATTTCTGGTCTGATTTCAACTCCAACAGACACAGTAAGGGACCTCGGCACCGCAGCAGATTTTCCTCTAGCAATGTCGGTGCTACATTCTGATTGCTGAGGGCCTTCCACAGCTGGGCTATCTGCCACAGCCAATTCAACTGGCGCATGACACTTGCCTGCTTCCAGACCTTAGTTAATTCTGGCAATAATGGGTTATCAGTTTCAGCCGACTCTAATTTCGAGATGTCGATCGGTCCTTTTTCCAGCAGCAGGATCGATTTTCCGGAGCCAGAACCTGCTGATACCAGTGCATAGGCTTGGGGGACATGCAGCCGATAGGGGAAAAGTCTCAGATAGGGTACTGCCCGTGAGGGAATCTCATCTGGGGGTGCTTCCGGCGGTTCCCCGGGTTTGGCGTCCAGAAAAATCCGATCTACTTTACGTATATAACGTCCGTCACCCAAAGTCGATGGACAGCCTTCTTTGCTGACAGCCCACAGATAGCGTTTTGGTATCCTACTGTTGCATTGGGAGCAGAAATTATTTTTCTCGTCATTTGGAGTTTGACAATCTGGATTGGGGCAGTTTATGTTTGCCGCAGTTTTTTGCATGGAATTTCCTCGCGCCAATGTGCTCGGGGTTTGTGATTTTTCCGATTTTTCCGGAACGGTGGGCTAGCGACCAGTTATCAGCAATTTCAGCCCACGAGGTGACTCTTCGCCGATCTGTACTCCCCCTTTTCTAGGTTATACTCTTTAGCGTTTGCCGTTTGTAGTAAACGCTTTAGCGTTTGCCTATTCAATTTATTATAGATCGCTATCATGACCAATATATCTGCAGACACTGCCAGTACTACTACTCATTCCTGGATCTGGCGGGGTTTTCCCATCCGCTATCAAACTCAAGGAATTACCAGTCCCCCCCCTCGTTCCCACGGCTCCGCCTGGGAACGTGCGAGTAGCGCTCCCAGACCTGCTGTGGTGATGGTGCATGGCTTTGGGGCTTCCTGCGCCCACTGGCGTAAAAACTTGCCAGTGCTGGGGACTGCTTGCCGTTGTTATGCGATCGACTTGATCGGTTTTGGCGGTTCCGCCAAACCTACTCCTGGGGTAGATATCGACTATACCTTTGCCACCTGGGGAGAGCAAATTGCTGATTTTTGTCAGGAAGTCGTGAGCGATCGGGTTTTTTTGCTAGGCAATTCCATTGGTTGTATTGCCCTGATGCAGGCAGCTGTAGATTATCCAGATCTGGCTTATGGAGTGGTGTTGATCGACTGTTCCCTGCGGCGGCTGCACGAGCGCAGACGACACCAGCTATCATGGCATCAACGATTTGGAGCCCCCATCCTGCAAAATCTGCTAGCAGTCAAATGTATTGGGCAGCTATTCTTCAATCAAATTGCCCAGCCCCAAGTTGTGCGCAAGATTCTCCTACAAGCCTACAAGCGTCCAGAAGCTGTCACCGACGAACTGGTAGACTTGCTGATGGCACCCGCCAGAGATACCGGTGCTGTCGATGTGTTTGTCGCCTTCACCCGCTATTCTACTGGGCCGCTTCCCGAAGATCTCTTAGCCGAACTGAAATGTCCCGCTTTGATCCTCTGGGGAACGGAAGACCCGTGGGAACCGGTAGACCTGGGGCGTCAGTTAGCTGAATTTCCAGCAGTAGAGAAGTTTATTCCCCTGGCAGGTGTGGGACATTGCCCCCAAGATGAGGCACCGGCGCTCGTTAATCCGATTTTACTCGATTGGATCGAGGAGTTGCAGGGTAAAAATCAAAATTAAAATATTTTTTCTTGTTCGCTTGACTTTCAGTGAACTAAAACAGTTGACAGGTGTAGAGGCCGATCGATGTAAAAAAGCAAGAATTAAACTGCATACCACCGGCTCCATACTGTTTGGGTATGACTTAAGGATTACTCTACTGGACGGACTGTATGGGATCTCTAGACAGAGATGTCCTTACGCTTCTGTACCAAGAGTAGGAGCGCAAACATTGCTGCCATTAGAATGCCCAATATACCCCAATGTCTAACCACATTCACCCAGGGCAAGCGCAAGAAAAATTGTGCATGTGGTATGGAGCCTCGATGTCTCGGGAGTAGTGCGAATAGCGCTCTCCCGAGACATCGAAGAAAATTGCGAGTGGACTGTGCCTTCTCCGGTGCGAAGAAGGCAATCATTCTCATGAAACTTGAGAATAGATGGCCCAAGCATGATTCTTTCGCTTACCCTGGCGGTAGATCCCCCCTCGCTCCGGACAACCTATATCCTTAACCGAGAAGTATTGCCAGCGCTCGTTAATCCGATTTTACTCGATTGGATCGAAGCCGCAAATGTCTGACTAATACCATCGTCGTGGGTGGTCGGAAAGAATGAAACAGCCCTGGTTTTTGGATGCTCAGTTTATTTATACCCGCCTACTTACCAAGCATCGGATTGGCGGAGCAACTCGTTTTTGATCGCAAGCCAATCTCGACCCAATTGAATTGTCACATCCGATTCCAAATGACCAATGCTCTCAACTCGCACTTCTCCAAAACCCAGTCGGCGACGAATAGCTTTCGCACTATCGATGTCTCCGTATTGAGCGATAATCCGAGTCACCTCTAATGGCTCAGTCCAAGAACCACTGACATAGATGTTACTATAGCCCTCATCATACATGGTGTCGATAAAATCATCAACTGCTGCCCAATCTTCCGTGCTGTCTTGAACCGCCACCCGTAGGTAAGCTGGATCGATTTCTTCTGATTCAGAAGCGCGATCGCCAAAGTCAAAATGCTGGTGCATCATCTGGTCGATGCTGTGATAATCTGGCAACCAGTAGCTCACTTTGTATTCCTTGGGGTCGCTAAATCTGCCGGGAGTCAGCAACATCTGGATTTTCGATCTGTCTGTATGGCTAGCAAATTTTACTAGCGCCAGTAACTCTTCGATGCTCAAGTTAGTATCGATGTCAGACTCGATCACTTCCATAATTTTGGGTAATCGGGGGATGATTTGAGGGTTAATAGTTTGATCCATTAACGCCCGCATCAGTATTTGCTGCCGCTGAATGCGACCAATATCCCCTAAATAGTTGTTTCTAAAACGCAAAAATTGCAGCGCCCGATCGCCATTTAGATGTTGCTCTCCTGCTTTCAGGTTAATGTACAAATGCTGGCTATCATCCTGGTACTTCATGTCGTAAGGCACGTAGACCGTCACCCCACCTAAGGCATCAATCAGTTTTTCCACTGCCTTGATATTCACGCGGATGTAGCGATCGATCTCTACACCTCCTAGCAGGTCTTTCACAGAGGTTGCTGACATGGCCGGACCGCCAAATTCATTAGCTACATTGATTTTGCGCATACCATATCCTTCTACCCAGGAACGAGTATCCCGGGGGATTGAAAGCGCTACTAGCTTCTGACTCCTGGGGTCAAACCTGAGTAATAACATGGTATCGCTCAGACCCTCGAAGCTGTTAACTAGAGCATGGTATCCTAGGTCTACTTCTGGTGGTTCGTCCAGGTCTGAGGTCAGGACTTTGATCCCTAACACCAAAATATTGACCGGACGATTCAGTTTTGGTAGCTGTAAATTATCACCACTGGCAATGCGCTCTCCACTTTTAAAGACTTTCGCTTCTTGGGGACTCAGCTTGGCTTGCATCAGGGGAGTACTGACTAGAGACACTGCTAGCAAGGCTCCTGCTGTTGCTGACAGCATGGCCGTGCCTGCTAAGCCCAAGCCGATCGATATCCACTTGATTGTACTGGCTTGAGCCAATTTTATCCCAGCACGTTCTAAATAAGTAGATACCAGATTATTCTGATTGATAATTTTTCTAGCGGTCACTTGCTTCCTCACAGGCTGTTTTTACTGTAATTAGTACCCTTTAACCTCATTATTTTTCCCTTTGATGCCAAGGTAAGCCTTGCCACTTGCCGTATATAATTCGGACTAGGTATTTACATAATGCGGCAAGCTACGACCTTATGGAAGACGATCGCCTAAGGGACTCACTCCAGGCAAGCGCGGAGACTGGCGTCGCCACAGACGTACCATCAGCCAGAATGATATCATAAAATAGCTCGAAGTCAGCAGACTACTGGTTAATAACCAAGGTAATCTCCATGACTCAAAAGTGCTCGCTCCAGTTTCCACCAACCCATGACTGACTACCCACAGCAAACCCAGTACCACTGCTAAACGACTCACGACTTGTTGCCGGCGATCGCCTGTGCGCCGGTACTGGGTCCAGAGGGCGGGGAAGAAACCGATTACTGGAATCAGATAAATAAATAGTTGTAATCGCTTGAGGTCTTTATTCTCAAACCGGTCCCCATTCCTGCTCATAAAATTTAATGTTGTCAGTGGTTAGTTGTCAGTTGTTAATTGTTAGTTGTCAGTTGTCACCACCATCCCCATAGCAGGTGCTTCTGTCTTCCAGCTAAAATACGCAGGCTCTCCTGGGTTTATAGCGGAAAATGTATTGTCATAAGTACATGGACGAAATTAATTTCACACACTCTCTCGCGCTAGTCTCCATATCCGGAGCATGTCGCCCATGGCTATGTGCAATTATTTTTGTCTAACTACTTATACAATTTGGCGCAATAAAAAAGGCTGAAACCATTTATTTTGCGTATCTATAAGTTTTACACCACAAACCCAGGATACCCAATACGCATCCGTTCTGCTCTGGATATGCTCCCCATTTCCTCCTGCCCTAGGCGCTTCGCGCCTGGGAAGCACTAAAGTGCTTACTACGAACCCCGAAGCACTAAAGTGCTTACTACGAACCCCGAAGCACTAAAGTGCTTACTACGAACCCCGAAGCACTAAAGTGCTTACTACGAACCCCGAAGCACTAAAGTGCTTACTACGAACTGCTCTACTTTGGATCGACGATCGACCCCATGAACAAGATGCTACCAGTCTGATTATCGCGGATAGCGCAGAAGAAGGGGCGATCGACAATCATCTGGAATGATGGTTCTAATGGTATTTGTGCTGATGTAGCTGCAATACCTATGGATGTCGCTGCTGCTGCTTCTGTTCCTGTTTCGTTCACTTCCACGAAGGTTTTGTGCTTGACTCGATCGATGTTCGTTTTGATTTCACTCATCCCTGAGAAGTTCGCCTTCCTGGGGTCGAAAGCTACCGACATTCCCAAGGCTTTGAGTACCCTGTCCAGTTCTATGTCATACTCGATTTTAAAGCGCGGTAGCTCGATCCTCCCATCTCGTTTGCTAAACTTCACAATCCATTTTTCCCAATTCTGAGCATTCATCTGCTGGTAAAATGCTTTCAGATTACTCTGCTTCCGAGGCAGAAATACATACAGACTCAGGCGTCTTTGAGAGTAGGGCAAGCTGACTGCTTGAAACTCCTCGGTTTCGTAATATCGATATTCGTCTGTCTGGGACATCCTCGGATGGCTTTTCTGGCTGCCATCCCCTAAATAAAATGGTCGAGGGACTGTTTTGTACTGGTCGAATTCATTTTCCCACCTGCCTTTGAAGTAGATAGCATTGATTAAAAATAAAACATCATCTGGTTTTACTTCCTCTACTATCTGCTTGATTTTGCCTTGCGTGTTATTTTCCACCCAGCCGTTAATTACTTTTGCTGCATCCTTGTCCTCAAAATCTAAATCTGTTACCTTGGCACCATAGAATTGCTTGGTTTTCTGAATGAATTCTGCTTTGAAGGGCACCCCCTGCCTTGCCCACAGGGAGTTAGCAATGGTTAGCTGTACATCTTGGTCGGGGTTTTCTAGGCTTGCTTTTAGGGCCCCATAGCCTCTGTTAATCTCACCTATACCCTGTATCTCCAGAGTTTTTGCCATTGCTTCTGAGGTCGTACCTTCTGCACCATTGGATAGCATCGAAAGGGCGATCGCCACGCTGGTTGGGGAGACAAAAATATTCTGCCGATCGCCTTCCGTCTGGAGAATTTCCTGAAACAGTTTGAAACCAAATATGGTATTTGCTTCTATCAGCTTCTGTTCTCTCATCTCTGCTGCCTGTTTTTGTTTCCGGATGTGAGTCCAGTCCACTTTAGCATTTGAGCCATCAACATCTCCTATGGCTGCACATCCCCATAAACTTAGCACCAATATCACGCAGGCTATCGCTCTTCCTAATTTCACATTTTTTCTGTTCATCTTCCCACTTGATATGTTATTTTATTCTCAGATAACCTTGATTACATATAGAGTTTCTCAAATTTATGTGGCACGGAAAATGTACTACACCCTTGAATAACTCTTGTATGCTAAGGGTTTCAGCGATCTAAAGGCGAGAGGACCAAAGTCCTGAATTGAATTTACTGTAAGCCAAGCAATGGTTTCAGCCTTGATAGTCAGTCGTTTTTTATGAGAACTTCGCACTCTCCAGAAATGTAGACAGCATAATAATTTCAAGCTTTCCCTTCATAACAGACAAGATAACTACTATAAGCATCAGATCGATAACTACGAAACTCTTGCTTAGGGATTAGACCAGTTCTGTTCCAGAAGGGATTGAAGCAAGCTAGATGATATCCAAAAATTGGTTTCCTGTAGCCGTTCGATTGAAGCTTTGCGGTAGTCTAGCAAATATTTTGTAAACGCTATCTAATCACGAACTTGTTACTTTTTTAGCAACAAATTTCTTCTGACGATTGCCATCTTCACCTGCATCCTACAGAAACCAGGTTTTCGCAAACAACCTGGTTTCTTCATTAAGGTGATGGGACTGTCCACCAGGCTAAGGCATAGGGTTGTTCTGGTTCGTTAACCTGTTGGCGATACTGGACGCGGATTTTATAACGGCCTGCGGTCCGAATGCGGTGGAAAATATGTTCTACGCTGTCTACTGGGCTAACTGAGGACCAAATGCTTTTTCTGATGTCATTTTCTGCTGCTGGCATCAGGTATAGTTCCAGGTTGTTTAAGCCCCTATCCTGAAATGTTTCCCCAAGGTCATACTCGCTGTTATTGTTGGCATCTTCTAGTTCTACCCGTCGATTCCATGCTAAGGTGATACTCACCATACTCCCAGACGCCAAGGGTCGATCTAATATATAATCCTTAAAGGTACTGTCATTCCCCTCTACTGTATTGTAATCCCAGCCTACCGGGGGCACTGGCGCTTCTGGACCCCACTGACCGGGACTAAATTGCTGGTAGGCACGATAGGCATTTAGATGACCGGATCCTACTTGAATATCCAGGGGAATTTTTTGATTGTAAAAGGCTTCGGAGGCTAACCAAGAATGGTGATTTTGATCGAGAAGGGTGCGACTCATACCCAGGTTGAACCCGTCACCCCGGTCTTCTATTTTATCAGCAGAATTTAGCATTACTGCTTTCATGACTTCGTGACGGCGGGCATCCAGAGTCCATTGAACTGAGGTTTGGCCTGAAGTGGCTATTTGCCTGTCTCCATATTCCTGTAGTAGGGCCAAGGTAGCAGTTGCGTGGGGGGCGGCAAAACTGGTGCCGCTGGCGCGGCTAATGCTACTGTCTAGGTTCACTAAGGGGATTTGATTGCCCGGTGCTACTAAACCGATCGATCGCCGATTGTCTATGTTAGTCTCCTGACCGATAATCCGCTTGGCAATCCCGACTTCCGGGTCGCCGATATTGGCAAAGTCGATTTTGGCAAACCGTCCCCGTTCCCGCCTGCTAAAGGCCACATTGATGCCATTGTAGTTATCGGTAGGGATGGAAATACCGCCTCGGCCCTGATTGCCAGCAATCACATACAGGACATTGTGAACCCTAGCTGACCAGTCAATACATTGGGTCAGCAGGGCGTTGCCATCCAGAACGGCATTTGTTCGGGGGTCTTGACGCAGAGATTCGCCAAAACTAAAGTTTATCCCTCTGAGGTCGCCACTATTTTGCATCGCTAGATGTTGAGTTGACAAGCATTCCTGGGGCTGTCCGCTGCGTCTGATCCGACCTACTGCGGCTGAGTATAGCCTCGCTGCTGGGGCCACGCCGGGAAAGGCTTTATCTGAACTGATCATGATGCTGGCCACGTTTTGGGCGTGGCGATCGACATGCTTATTAGTTTGGGCCTCATCATCCTGAAAGAACACCCGCGCTGGCCAAACCACACGATTTTGGGCTACAGCTTTGTCGAGGCCAAACTTGCCTGGTCTGCCAATCTCCACTTGACCGATCGCTATCTTACGACCTCGCAAGTTATAGGGCGCTGCGTGCAGGCGCAGGGCATCGATCCCGGCGGATCCTACTGATAAATCTTCTGATGCCAGCACTGGCCCAGGTACAGGTCGATGTCTCACGGGTAGTGCGAGTAGCCCTCCCGGGAGACATCGAAACGCTGTACTCAGTCCCAAAATCAGGGATGCTAGTTTTTTCCATAGCTTCTGGCCGTTCAAGTCAGATCCTCCCACATGTTAAGTAAGTAGTATGACAAAATTAATTACACATAATTGATGCGCTCCAACCAGATACTGCAAGAAAGTAATGTGTAAATAAGTCGGTCCAGGTACTTAGTTCGTAGTTCGAGATTGCTTCGTACCTCGCAACGCTACGCGGTTCGTAGTTTGAATAAGAGAGCTTCAAATTGCCACATAGCAAGGGTTACAGCCTTGTTGACTTTACTTGACAATATAAAAACAATTATGCCTTACTACTTATAGCGAACCTAAATCATTGTGTAAATTTTTGCCTGGCAGCGAATGCAGATGAAACCCTTATCTGACAAGGCTTTCATTGAAATATCCCAGTTGCACAACTCATGAACGGCTTGCTCGAGGTGAGTGCATAGGGAGAATTTACATTTTTTTCCGGGTAATCCTAAAGATTTTGTTAAACTTACATCTAGAAAGCAGGAGAACATCTATTGCCATGTCCAAGCCCATTGTTATTGCCCCATCTATTCTATCAGCCAACTTTAGCCGTCTGGGAGCGGAAGTGCAAGCTGTCGATGCAGCTGGTGCTGACTGGATTCATGTGGATGTCATGGATGGTCGGTTTGTCCCTAATATAACCATAGGTCCCCTGATTGTGGATGCTCTGCGTCCTGTGACGGAGAAGCCTTTGGATGTCCACTTGATGATTGTGGAGCCGGAGAAATATGTGGCAGATTTTGCCAAAGCCGGTGCGGATATTATTTCCGTCCATGCCGAGCATAACGCTTCTCCGCACTTGCATCGCACTCTCGGTCAGATTAAGGAACTGGGTAAGCAGGCGGGTGTGGTCCTCAATCCCTCGACACCCCTAGAATTAATTGAGTATGTCCTGGATCTCTGCGATTTGGTGCTGATCATGAGTGTTAACCCCGGTTTTGGGGGCCAGAGTTTTATCCCCTCGGTGGTGGATAAAATCCGCAAGCTGCGCCGGATGTGCGACGATCGGGGACTGGATCCCTGGATTGAAGTGGATGGCGGTCTGAAGGTAAGTAATACTTGGCAAGTGTTGGAAGTCGGTGCCAATGCGATTGTTGCTGGTTCTGCGGTGTTCAAAGCCCCCGATTATGCCGAGGCGATCGAGGGAATTCGCCATAGTCAGCGTCCCGTAGTACGAGAATTGGTCACGGCCTAGACTGTTGTAGCGCGTCGTTCGTAGTAAGGACTAAAGTCCTTACCGCGCGTCGTGCTATGAACTTGTGCTGTTAGCCATGCGAGAGGGTAGAAATCCGGGGTAGCATTCCCCTCGACGTTGATTGCGTTGTTCGATTACTTTTTCTATCTTTTCGAGACGATGTCGAAACATTCTCAGAACCCGAATGGCCCGGGGGTCTTGAAAACTGCGATCGCCAAAATTTGTAAATGCATTTGGATCGAGCTTGATGCCGACTTGTATCAGGACTTGCTGCTGAACAAGAGTTAATTCTGTATCAGGGATCCACTGAGATCTGCTTCACCAACTGTTCCTTTGACGTTAGGGAGCGGCTGATAGATGGGTCCAGGCATGTTGGGGACAAAGGTCGAGTAATCGTCTTGCAGGCAGGCTATGGCTGAGTGTTGAGGACCAACAGTAAAAATGATTTGCGCGAGCAGGTTTATCAACTGGTTGCGATTAGTCAGACGTTCTGGCAGGGACACTACTCCCAAACCGCCATCGCTAATGGGGGTTCGTAAAGCTTGGAGCCAATTTTGCAGCTCAACATCCTGACGGACATCTCCCCTGGTTTTATAGTACCTGTCCCAGCTGGATCGCAATGGGAATCAAGGGCGATCGGGGGTTGCGGCGATCGGCAAAATAGAGGGAGATGGGGCTAGTAAGAAATCGGTCTGCTTTGGGGGTAATATTATCAAGCTGCTGTTGACGTCTTAGTCTGGCTATAAGTCTATCGCCTTGGGGCAAGGATGGGATCTGCCGATTTCTGGGTACAGTAAGTCTTGAGGTTTCATTGCTATAGGTCAGCAAAGCTTCCAGACCCGGGGCACAGGCAAAACCCATCAGCACTAGCATGGTGCGGCGCGATAGGACGTATTGATGCCTTAATTGTTGGTGACGTTGGCGTCTAGTTAAATCCCATTATCCCATTACCCCATTCCCTGTTCTCTCTTAACAGTTAAATTTTACTCATTCAAATTAGCTAAAAATGAGGAAAATGATTCCTTATTCCCCCTAGGGGTTTAATCTAGATAACCCATCAGGTCATCGGAATCAATTTGGTTAGAGGCGATCGGGCGGTTTCCCATGAGGGTCAATCTGTTGTCAAAATCAATATTACTGTGAGCAACGGGGCGGTTACCCGAGACCATATATGTCTGAGATACCTCCATTTTGCTGGAGACGATCGGGCGTTTCTCCCTCGGATCCAGAGTATTGCGCACCTCCAGACTGCTTGATTCAATGGGGCGGTTCCCTGGGAGAGGGGGTAAAGGTACTGACTTTTCGGTTTCTTCGGACATAGTATTGAGTTGAACTCCATTCTCTGTTGTCTTCATATCACCTTTGACATTAATTTCAAGGTTATCTATTGTTGCTGTTTTTCTCACTTTTCCTGCCCTTGGTGGTGGTGGCCTTGCCCTGCATGTCATGTCTCTCAGGTGGCACAGGCCAGAGGTTTGCACGGCCCCGTAACCCTAAATGCATGCCCGTGAGTTTTTATTTGCAGCCGGCCCAAGCAGGCGATCGCCACTGGGAAGGGGGTACAAGATTTATCCTCTCTACAATATTTAAGAAAGTTTAACTACAATTATTGTAAGTTACAATGTCTAATAAAAACCCAAATCTATGTAAACTTTTGTAAAGAAAGCTAGTCATGACTGGTGAACGGAAACGGGTGATTGGGGACCGGTGAAGGAAAACGGGTGCCTGGGGACCGGTAATGGACGGGTTTTGACCGCACCTGTCTTGCGTCCGTTGGTTGTTGTTGGTTACACCTGCTCTGGTGGTGGACGCCGCCCACTACTAATGCAACTACTTCGGAACCACACCCCGCACTATATTACCTTGCACGCTGAGTATTTTCGTCAAATTTTTGTATCTCAGTATAAATACGATTGACAAAGCTATCGGAAAATCTGTACCATAAGGGCCGAATTTGAGTTTTTCGCCAGGGGGGATCCAACGACTGGGAGGCCCCTGAACGATCTTTGCTACGAGCTCTCGTTATGTTGATGACTGGAACTCTGTACTATTTTCGTGTCTCTCGTTCTCTCGTTCCCAGGGTCTCCTTGGGAACGAGCAATCTGAGGCGGAGCCTCTTGTGAGCTTGTGATTTCTGGGACTCTTATGTGCTCCGCCGTCGAGGCTAGGAGGTAGAGCCTCAAAGGAATGTGACCGGGGAGACCCCGGTCATGAGGGTGTGGTCAAAACCCGTTGGTAAGAGACTCTTTTCTCGTTCCCAGGGTCTCCCTGGGAACGAGCAATCTGAGGCGGAGCCTTTTGTGAGCTTGTGATTTCTGGGACTCCTATGTGCTCCGCCGTCGAGGCCAGGAGCCGATATTGTTTATGAAGATGACCTGGCCCTGGCCTTCAAAGATATGAACCCGCAAGCGCCGGTGCATATCCTGGTGATTCCTAAAGAACCCATACCCAAGCTTGCCGATGCTGGAGACCAACATCAGGCCCTGATGGGACATCTACTATTAACTGTGAAGCGCGTGGCCGAAATTGCTGGCTTAACTAATGGCTACCGGGTGGCGATCGATAATGGGGCCGACGGCGGTCAGACCGTATACCACCTGCACTTGCATATTCTGGGCGGGCGACAGATGACATGGCCTCCAGGCTAAAGATAAGCTCAGCTTATTAGAGGTATAAGTATAAATGAATTAACAGGGGTTTACAACACGCAGTCAAGTCAGTTATGCTGTATTCAGGTAGGGATAAAACCTATGACCTCGTCACAAGCCTATTGACCGAGACCGCATGCAGGATTCCATCAGTCCTGACAACTTGTCGGGCAAGCTGGTCACCGGTGGAAACATCAAAAGGAACCGGCGAAACCCAGAGATGATGAAAAGCCAAATTAGCCAAAATTGGCCTTGAGGTGCGAGACGTTCGAGTGTAAATGAGATAAGTGAAGCTCCATGAGCCTGCACATCTCGTGACAACTCTATCCGGTGCCATTAGCCGGGTAATTATGTGGTCGTGATGGGCATAAATACCCATCATTCAGGTACAGAATGTACACCGGTCCCAACTGCTGACAAAAGGCCTATTACCCAGGAGCCGTGTGCGGTGAAAATTGCAAGCACGGTTTTGAATGGGAGGGTTAGGAAGTGATTCCTGGCTCGACCCCAACCAGCCTTGTGATTTACCCCAAAATGGCATGCGGAGAAATTACCAAAAATGGCGGTCGGGAACGTAAAATCAAATCAAATAGTGTAAGATCTAGAATAGAGGAACTTCGGAAAAACAATGCCAACCGATGAAAATGAAAACAATAAACTCCATGGCGATGATTATGCAGGCCTGAAGGATCTGTATAACCAGACTGGTGGACATAGTTGGAACAACAAGACAAACTGGGATGTCAGCAGCGACACTCCCCCCGATGCTGACGTAGTGAATACCTGGCACGGAGTCACGGTGGAGGGCTCGAGAGTGACGGAAATTGACCTGAGCTACAACTCCCTCGCCGGTGCGATACCGTCCTCATTGGGCGATTTTGACAGTTTGCGAATGCTCAAGCTGAATAATAACTCCCTCGACGGTACCATACCCTCGGAGTTAAAGAGCCTCAGCAATTTGCAAGAGCTCTGGCTGAGGAAAAACTCCCTGAGCGGTACCCTCCCCTCATCGTTAGGTGGGCTCGGCAGTTTGCAAGATCTATTTTTAATCAACAATTCTTTCAGCGGTACGCTCCCCTCCTCGTTGAATGCGCTCAGTAATTTGACAAAACTCCGCCTACACAACAACTCCCTGAGCGGTACGATCCCCTCCTGGTTAGAGTCTCTAACCAATTTGCAAACCCTCGGCTTGTCCGCGAACCCCCTGAGCGGCACCATTCCTTCCTGGTTGGGCACCCACACCAGTTTGCAAAACCTCTATCTGTGGCAGAACGACCTGAGCGGTACGATCCCCTCAGAACTAGGCTCGCTCACCAATTTGCAAAATATCTGGCTGAAGAATAACCACTTCCGCGGTACGATACCCGAAAGTATCGAGGCTTTGTCTTTGCCAGCAAAGAACAAACAATTGCAGAACCCCCCCTATGTGGAAACTGAAATTGAGGACGTGGTTGCTGTTTACGATCAAAGCTTCAACCTCAATATCAGCGGGAACTTCGGCGATATCAACGACAACATCACCAGCTACAGCGCTAGCGGTTTGCCAGACGGTTTAACCATTGACTCCATTACTGGGGCGATCGGTGGCACCCCTACTACTAAGCCTACTACGCCTGAACATAGCAATTTTATTGTGACGGTAACTGCATCGGATGATGCGGGAGGCTCCGTAACAGATAAATTTAATATTGCAGTATCGTATAAGCTTGATAGATATTTCTTCATCAATGCGAGTGATTATCAAACCCTGCAGGCTCTCAATAATAACCATTGGGATTTTGAAGAGATCCACAAACATTGGGTCGATGAGGATTATGGTCTCCTCCCCCTTGATATAACTGTTAACAGGATGTTGGATGGGGTGACAGTTAAGAACTCGCGGGTGACGAAACTCGATCTGGAATCCAAAGGACTGAACGGTACGATCGCCTCTGAGTTAGGTGCGCTCGCCAATTTGCAAGAACTCAAGCTGGGCCGCAACTCCCTGAGCGGTACGATCCCCTCTGAATTAGGCTCGCTCGGCAATTTGACATACCTCACACTGAACCTGAACCCTCTGAGCGGTACGATCCCCTCTGAATTAGGCTCGCTCACCAGTTTGGAATATCTCTTGATGAGCACCGATTCCCTGAGCGGTACCATCCCCTCTGAATTAGGTTCGCTCAGCAGTTTGCAAGATCTCTACCTGAACACCAACTCCCTGAGCGGTACGATCCCCTCTGAATTAGGCTCGCTCGCCAATTTGCAAAATCTCAACCTGAGCACCAATTCCCTGAGCGGTACGATCCCCTCTGAATTAGGCTCCCTCAGCAGTTTGCAATATCTCGGCCTGAGCACCAATTCCCTGAGCGGTACCATCCCCTCTGAATTAGGTGCGCTCACCAGTTTGCAATATCTCTTGCTGGACCACAACTCCCTGAGCGGTACGATCCCCTCTAAGTTAATCGGCCTAAGAGACCTCAGTCTGGAAGGAAACCCTCCCTATCTGGTAACTGAGATTGACGACGTGGATGCTACTTCCGGTCAAAGCTTCAGCCTCAATGTCAGCGCGAACTTCGGCGACATCAACAACGACATTAGCAGCTACAGCGCCAATGGTTTGCCAGACGGTTTAACTATTGACTCTAGTGGGGCGATCGGTGGCACGCCTGCTACCACGCCTGAGGCTTCGGGCACTCATACGGTGACGGTAACTGCATCGGATGGGAATGGCGAGGCAGAAGATATATTTAATATTACGGTATCGTCTATCATCACGGGCACTGAAGACGCCGACACACTTTCTGGATACAGGGGCAACGATACCCTCAATGGGGAAGGGGGCAACGATACCCTCAATGGCCAAGATGGAGACGATCTCCTGAATGGGGGTAACGGAGACGATACCCTCAATGGGGGTAACGGAGACGATACTCTTTCCGGAGGCGGTGGTGCGGATATTTTTATCTTAGCCTCGGGCATGGGCGAGGATACCATCCACGACTTTGACGATGGCACGGACCTTATCAAGTTAGGAGGAGGTTTGAGTTATACTGATTTAACATTTGTCTCTCAGGGCGGTTCGACTTCCATTGAAACTGAAGTCGCGGGTTCTCGGGAAGTGTTGGCAATTTTGTCGGGAATTGATTCTGGGCTTCTTACTCAAGATGATTTTGTTTTGTAGTTACCTCACCGCTTCCGACCTATATCTCGAGCGCACCGCCCAGAAAGGGGTGTGGTCAAAAGTAGTTGATCGCCAGGTGCCAGATCCCCGGGTAACGAACCGGACGCTGCCCAGATACATGTATATAGCCCCTGCACACTCCAGGCCAATTCCGCTGCGAGGAGGGGGCCCCGCGCGTGGGCTTTGTTCATGTAGCCGGGCCCTAAAGGGCAAGGCTTCGCGCTTGGCTTCGCGCTTGGCTTCGGGCTACTCCGTCTCCTACCAACGGGTTTTGACCACACCGCCCAGAAAGTGCTCTCGTTGCGCTTTAGCATCCGCCACCGCTGAAACGGCAGTTAAATGGGCTAGCAATATGACCTGGAAAGGTATTAAACCGATTGTTAATTTGGTCACAACTACCTATGAAACTGGGGTTAAAGTCTTAGCAGATGCCTTAAAACCCTACAAAGTCTTTTGGCAACGCTCTGAAAACTTGCCCAAATGGGATATCACCATTGTCCCCTATTGATTGGTATCTTATTTTCCCGCAAGTACCTAAGTTAAGCTGTATTCAGTTCGGGAAAACAACCTGCCTAGGATATCCGGATAAAGCAGGAAATCAAGGGAGATAGTAACATCCCTACCTTTTATTGCAGGACTGGAAGCATGTAACGAGATTCTGACTTCCAGATCCCGCCTTCAGAGGGCGTTCCCAAGTTCGACAGAAAACAAGATGTTCAGACAATATGAGGTTCAAAAAAATGAAATCAACAGTAAAGGAAGCCGATAGTGGTGTCTTCAACTTGAAACCTTCGGTTGCCTTCCAGATCGGCGGTAGCGGTTGGCAGGAGGACGCCAAGGACATAGCCATCGACAGCAATGGTAATGTGTGGGTTACAGGAGATTTCTTCGAAAGCATCGACATCGACGGAGACGGCATCAATGATTTGACCAGTAATGGCTATGAGGATAGCTATGTAGCCAAGTTCTCCAGCAATGGGGATTTGGTTAAGGCCTATGATTTCGGCAGTAGTGTTTGGGGGGTCGGAGACAATGGCTTCGGCATAGCCACCGACAGCAATGATAATGCGTGGGTGTTAGGACGTTTCCATGGCAGCATCGACATCGACGGAGACGGCATTAATGATTTGACCAGTAGTCGTCGAATCAATGATTTGACCAGTTTTAATACAGAGCACTATTTAGCCAAGTTCGACGAGGAGGGGGATTTTGTTAAGGCCTTAAAGATCGGCGGTAAGCATATTTATCATAGTGATAGGGGCAATAACATAGCCACTGACAGCAATGGTAATGTGTGGACTAAAGGACATGTCTACCGCAGCACCGACATCGACGGAGACGGCATCAATGATTTGACGCCTTATACCGCAGGCAAAAATGATAGCTATTTCGCCAAGTTCTCCTCGGAAGGGGATTTGGTTAAGGCCTTCCAGTACGGCGGTAGCAGTGAGGACTATGGCCATGGCATAGCCATCGACAGCAATGGTAATGTGTGGGCTACAGGCTCTTTCTCCGGCAGCATCGACATCGACGGAGACGGCATCAATGATTTGACCAGTAATGGCAAGAAAGATAGCTATTTCGCCAAGTTCGACTCGGAGGGGGGTTTGCTCTTTGCCAAAAATATCGGCGGTAGCGATGTGGACTCGGGCGTTGACATAGCCACCGACAGCAATGGTAATGCGTGGGTTAAAGGATATTTCCAGGGCAACATCGACATCGACGGAAACGGCATCAATGATTTGACCAATGGCTCTTATGATGGCATTATTATACCCATTGATACCTATGTAGCCAAGTTCGACAGCAAGGGGAATTTGGTTAAGGTCTTAGATATCGGTCCCAAGGGCAGTGCCATAGCCACCGATAGCAATGATAATCTGTGGGTTACAGGAGCTTTCAAGGACAGCATCGACATCGACGGAGACGGCAAGAATGATTTGACCAGTAATGGCAAAAATGATAGCTATGTAGCCAAGTTCGACGAGGAGGGGAATTTGGTTAAGGCCTTAAATATCGGCGGTACGAATAGTGACGGTGGCGATGCCATAGCCACCGACAGCAATGGTAATGTGTGGGCTACAGGAAAGTTCTCCGGCAGCATCGACATCGACGGAGACGGCAACAATGATTTGACCAGTAATGGCAATCATGATATCTATGTAATTAAATTTTCTGAGGCAACTAATGCCGCCCCCACGGACATCAACCTCAGCAACAACAGCATCGACGAAAACGTCGCGGACTTTGTTATCGGCACCTTCTCGACCACCGACCCCGACACAGGGGATACCTTTACCTACCAGTTGGTAGCGGGTACGGGAGATACGGATAACGCTGCCTTCACCATTGTCGGGGACCAACTGCAAATCAACAGTTCCCCAGACTTTGAAACTCAGTCCAGTTACAGCATCCGAGTTCAAACTACCGATGCCGGAGGAGAGAGTTACTCGGAGAATTTTACCATTAACGTCAACGAAGACACCACCGCTCCGGACACTCCGGACGCGAACATAACAGTAACCTCGGCTCCTGAAGATGTCCTTCAACTGAAACTCACCCCTTCAGAACCGACCAAAGCAGTAGTACCAAACACGAGCGTCAGCTTTGATGTCAACTACTCTACCGAACCTGCGGAAACTCCCACCACAGGAATAGTCTTTCACATGCATTGGGACAGTTCTCAAGTAGCATTCGATCCAGTCACTGGTCTGACCTCGCACTTTTCTTTCGGTGCACAACCTACAAGTGCAGTCTTGGACGATCCTGTCACCAATGGGGGTTTGGACGGCGACCCGAACACAGACAAATACATCCTGCAAGCTTGGATAGATGCAGAAGGAAATTGGCCCAACAATTCTAATCCTACCCTCTACACGGCCAACTTCACAGCGCTACCAGGCTTTAACGAAACGAGGATCAACTTTAGTGCCAACCCAGATCACCTACCTGCAAATAGCAACTTTGTCCCCAGTTCAATTGCATTAACCTCGCGTACTCTACCTCCTACACTGGACATTGATGGCAATGGAGTTATAGATGCGTTAACCGACGGCATTTTAGCCATACGTTATCTCTTCGAGTTGAGGGGAGAGACTTTGACTAAAGATGCTTTAGGTGAAGGTGCCACCCGCGATACTGAGGAAATTGTTGCCTACTTGGACGAAGTGGGGGACACCATGTTAGATGTAGATGGCAATGGCACGGCAGGAGGGTTAACTGATGGCATTTTATTCCTGCGCTATGCTCTCGGGTTCAAGGATCGGGCTTTGATCGAGGGTGCAGTAAGCGAAGATGCCACCCGTACCACTGAACCAGCAATTCTAGAGCACATGCAATCCTTCGACCTGCTGTAAAACCTTATTCCTCTCCTTCCCGGGCGCAGCCTGGGAAGGCACATTTAAGGCTCTGCTGGGGGAGAACATGCCAGTCAAATTGCTTATTATGTTGCGCAGGGTGAATAAGCGAGGCGAACCCGGTCCGATAATTAACTGTTATTTTAGTACATTATAACCTCTAAATAGCCAACCCGCTGCATAGCACAATAAAAATATAATTTTGTATCGAGGGCTACTAAAACCCTCAAAATATCTGTAAAGTCTAAGTGGGTAATTCAGATTTTTTTAAATAGGTCGCAACTTAGGTTAGAAACTAGCAAAAAGGACATTGACTGGAGGCAGACCCAGCCTGCCAAATCTTGATAGTATTGTCCAAACTGCCACTGGCTAAAGTCTTGCCATCTGGGCTGAAGGCGATCGTGAGGGTTTGAGGCTGGAGCGATCTCGACATTTGATCGGGGGAAAGAGTAGCTGTCACCCTCAGGTCACGACCGCACCGGTCCTGGGGAGGGTACTTTTACCTCAACCGGCACCGGGGCCCCACTGTTGGGGTTTAAAACCTCTCTGTTGGGGTTTTAAACCTCGACGTTGGGGTTTAAAACGGGTGTGGTTTTGCGGCCCGTTCCCTGGGAGGGAGTTCGCATAGTCTTGTTCCGGTTGTAGAATCAATTACTCATCCTCTATCTCCTCATTCTCCATTAACAAGACATACTCCTCAATTTGCTTTGCCAAGTGAAGAGGTAAGGGAAGTTTGAGGTATTCGTTATATTGGAGTGCAATATGTCGCAGTTCATGTGTCAGCGCTGCCCAGGGAAATACCTCATCTCCAGTTTGAAGACAGGCAACAGTTATTTCAACTAAACCAGGATTCGGGTAATATGTATTAGGTGATTTTTTATCTCCTGCTTTCGATTGATTAACGCTGAGATTACTAAACTGCACGGGCTTTTTGCCGGTGCTAGCAAACACTCGATCGCCCATTTGAAAAACGCCCTCGGCAAACCCCTGTTTCTCCTGATCCGGGTTTTGAGCATACCACTCTGGGGTTTCGTGACTCTGACTATCGCGAAGGCGCAAGATCCGAAGTCCTTTCAGGCGATTAATTTCGAGTGAACTTCCATTGTTGCCAAAAGCCACAGTTTCGGTTGCGATCTGTCCATTGTTCAACCAGGACCAAGTGCTTCGCAGGTTCTGAGCATGGCAGAGCAAGAGCGTGTCTCCCAGTGGCAAAACATCACCCTTTAGTTTCTGCTCGATGAAGGACATCGCTTGTCCTTTACCATCGACTCCTTCTCGGGCAATTTTTAGCAGTGCCTCTCGATAAGGTAGCCAATTATCAAAACCAGGCGCGATCGCCTTTATTTCCGTGGTGTTCGATGCCATGTAAACCATCACTGGCACTCGCTGAGTAGTACCATCAGCACTGGTTGGCGCATTCTGTTTAATCAACCACAAACCAACATAGTTGAGCCCTTCTGGCAATTTGAGCGCAAGCGTATTTTTCTTTCTATCTTTTTTAAGAACTATCTTTGGAGGCCCTACCTGTACTCCCAGTTGACGCAGAAGATCGAGGAATCCAGTGATGGAACTATGGGACAAATTGGGATTATCAGTGCTGATAAATTGCGTATTGCGTCCAGCGATGGCAAATCCCCGCCTGAGGGCGTTGTAGGGATCGCGATCGCTCTTAAAATTCTCCTTGCCTGCGATTTCGATCAAGGCTACAGTTACCGATGATGCATTGGGAACTTTTTCTGCTATTTCTTTACCGCGCTGAATAATTGCTTGTCGGCGGATGTCCTTTTTATTCTTGAGATCGGAGTTAAGTTGCAACTCATCACCAAGGGCACCCAATGGCTGCGCCTGTATATTCAGGGTAAATTCCAGGTCGGGAAATTTGTAGGGAAATGAGGCGGATGCTGGAATTCCCAGACAATGACTGACAGATTTTATCAAAGTATCGCGTGTTGTCTCCCGTTGATACCAGATTTCTATTGTTAGGCGGCGATCGCTGACTGCTTCACTTATAGCACCCCTGATGTCAGATTGAGTTTCTTTCAGCGTCTCCATCTTAGCTTCTTCTAGTTCTTCACCATCTTTTGGAAGTCCCGGCAACTCTAGTTTCGGGATAGAATCAACATGAAACTTAACCCTCTGAGGGGCTTCTACGAATTCCCACTCTGGTGCTATCAATTCCGCAATCTGTTCGGCAAGCAGGCGACGGTCTGCTGGTGAAAAACCGGCATCAACCCGATGTTCGGGTTTGATCCCGTTTCGGAAAACCACCGCTTCATTAGGACTAGCATTCAGGTTTAGTGCTGAGGTCGGATCTGCCACGATCGCCTCGGGAGTAGGAAAGGGCTGTTGAAGGTTCAACCTGTCTAATAAGGGTACTAAATTGCTGCCCCAATTGAGGCGGTACTGCGACTTATCTTGTTGCTGTTCTGATCCTGACAAGCGCGTCCATCCGATCGGCGCTACCTGAAAACTGTTGGAATTGTGCAGTCCCTTAAGCCAAGGAACTTTAGTGAGTAGATAAACGCTGGTTTCTTCGCCACCAGGAATACTACTGTTTGGCCGACTAACCCAGCGCCGCAGACTCAGGTCGCAGTGGAGTACCGGGAAACTTTGGAAAGGCACTGTCTGAAGAGTAAAGGTAATCACAACAGACCAGTACCAACTGCCACGCTTGTCAGGATAATCGAGTGGCGGCCAAGAAACCAGTTCAGCCCCCTTGCTGCCAATAGACAGGGGTGCGCGTCGAAAGCGGAGAAGATCCGAACCAAATTCAAGCGATATGTTGTCTTGACTCAACTTGGCTGCTAAAACGTGGGGCAGCAAGATAAAGCTATTATTGCCTCCCAGTTCTGCCGTGCCGTTAGCTGCTGTCGTCCAGGTCCCTACATTCACTGTCGTTGCTTCCCACTGCAAATCCTCTTTTGGCAGCTTTTTCAGCAAAGCAGCAATTTGCTTCTTGGAAGCCTTACCATCAAATTGCGTTTTTACCCAAGCATTAAAAATTAAATACAGCGCCGGTATATCGATAGGCATTGCACTGTACAGCCAAGGTTGCACCTTACTTTTAGCCGCATTAGGAGTAATGTAGATCAGGTCTGGCACCAGTGCCCGGAGGGCTTTGTTCAGCGAACTTATCGGCACGTTAGTTTTATCTACGGGACGGCGCGTAATCTCTGCCTGTAAATTCCTTAGCTCTGATTTCCATTTTTCAGGAAACTTGAGAATCTGAAAAGTCTGCGGTTTCAGGGGTTTGCCCTCTGGCAGACGAAAGGAAAGAGTCCGTAATTGGTCATAGCTCGGCATTTATGCCTCCTATCTTTTCAATAGCTTTATAAAATGGTTCATAGAGTGCCCGCACCAGTTCCCGTTCTCGGGGCACGATTTCCCTCTCAGAGTCGGTGGCACAATAAGGACGCAACACTTCTTTGATGCTGACTAACAGACTGGTTATTGGTTCGTCGCCTATATTATCATTGAATGCAGTGCGCCGAGCAAAAGCAGCATCGCAGAAAAAGACTTCCGCTTGACAGCCACCCCGTATCAGACGCCCGATCGCCTGCCAGATGGAAACCAACTGATTCCATGTTACAGCTTCTCGCTCCTTTTCGGGCAGACTGCTGTAAATCATTGGTAATCTCATGAGATGGCGCCAGCGATAGTAAGCCTTTTCACGGAATTTCTCCCCCACTCGATCTAGTGTAAGCAAACCATCCTGCCCATCGGAACATTGAGCGGTCAGCCATGGGATGTCGGCGTAATGTTCGATCGCCCAACGATTGATAGAATGAAGGGCATAGCTGATATCATCGGGACGGGGATGGGGGCGCACGAGAAAATAAGCCGCCCCAATGGCAGCTTTATCCTTATCATTGAGAATATTATGCCCGCGCTCGATCGCCATCAAGGGTGCAATCAAAATCCAAGCATCCGTCTTGGCAAACTGATGTACGAGTCCCCGCTGTATTCCTTGGTTATTGTTACTCCATTGCGTACCAAACTCATCATCATCGCGAACCAGACGCAGAACTCGCCCGCGCCACTCAGCTTGAATGTTTTCCAGATGTGTTTGGGCCAGTTTCGCCTGATCGTAACTACCGACAAGCAGTAGGATGCGCTGACGCCCAACTTCTAGTTCATCTCGTTTTTGCTCTAGTCTACTCGGACCGCCTAAACCGCCTGGTTTTGCCAATTGATTGAGCAGTTCTTTGAGTGCCCCTTCTCGATCGTGGCTGCCAGAAACAGTAATTGGGTTGTTCTCTCGATCGTAAAATGGACTGAATTCAAAGTAGCTCTCTTGAATTGCCTGTAATTCTTCCTCGGGCGATCGCAGCACTCCCGCCACCGGCACCTGTACGTGATATCCCGGTGCTTTTCCGGCCCAGCTTGTTCCTGAAAGCAACAAAACTGATGGTCCGGCAATGCCATCACTGGCAAATAGTTCGTGCAGGTGCAGTAAGAACCAGCGTCCCACGCCCATGCACTTGAAAAACCGCAAATCTCCCGGTCCGCTGTCGCTGGAACTGAGATATTGGAAAGCTAGCACGTTACCCATCGGTGCCACGGGAATCACTCCTTCATAGTCTCTGGGCGGACTGTAGAACAACATCGAACTTTGCTCTTGTAACTTCAGAGGCACTTCCACGTGTTTCCAGTCCCGCAACATCCGGTTGAGTCGGTTTTGCAGCACTGCCACTAAGATTGCAAACTCCATTTGTACTATAGCATGTTCTCGTCCTTCCTCTGTCAAGGTGACATCAGGCTCTTTATTCCCATCGATCCATTCACCCAGGCGCAGGCGCAGCAGATCGTCATCTATAACCGCGATCGCCAGTCGAGTCAGTTCGCACAGAGGGTTGTTGCTGCGATCGCCGAGGGGATCTTCGATGTAATTATTAAATACTTCCATCAGTCTGCGATAGCCTTGATGCTCGTTCCGTGTCTTCTCGGGAGCGCCAGAAAGAGCGATCGTCAACTTGTCTAGAATTAGCCAGTTTGTAAAGTATTCTCCCCGATCTATCCACTCGCTGAGTGCTGGTTGTGGTTGACTCAGGATGAGGGCATAGATGCGACTCGTTGCCGTCTGCACCATGTCATGGGCTTTGCACCAGCGATCGACATCCGGATCGATCAATTGTCCCCGTCCCCCTTGATTTAGCTGCTGCACCACGGGTTGCTGAACTTGACTGAACCACCCATCCCCTTTCTGACCGAATAACTTTTCTCCGGGACTGAACAAACTGTCGAGTTGTACTTGCACTTGGTCCGCTTCATCGACAATTACCAAGTCGCTGCGACGATATACTAACTCGGAAAAACGAATGCTTTCCTGGTTTATTTGTGACGCGACCCGACTGTAAATTAAGCTAGCTGGGGTAGCAATCCAAATTTTGGCATCCACCAAGTCCCGCTGTACCTGATGAAACGGGCAAGCACTATAGAGAGGACAGGCATAGGTTTTGTTTGTATCTGGTTGTTCTTGCTCTTCATCATCTGATTCGCTGATGCCAGAGAGTGCCAGACAAGGCTGTTTGCCCGTTAAGAAAGGTTTTGCCACATCCCGACGCAGTTCGCTTAAAGGACAAGCGGTACTCAGCCACCGGAAACCGACGTGTTCCTGATTGAATTTTTCTAAGGGATGTTCGGCATTCCAGGCACGGTGCAAGCGGTTAGTATGGCGATCGCGGTTGGATGCACCCAACATGGGAGCAACGGGAATACCTAAGCGATCGAATAGTCGAGCGCGGTTTAGGGCCGAGATCACGTCTCCGACGACGATCGTTATGTGGAGTTCATGTTTAGCAGCCCAAACTGCCAAGATATCCATTAAAGTTGATTTCCCCGAAGACACCATCCCGATCAGGTGCATCAAGCCATTAAATGTTAGCTTATCAGCACGAGTGAGGGTGTCATCGGAGTCAAATAGGTCTAGGCGTACCCTGGATAGACGTTCTTTCCACTTTCCGTCAGACTGAGTATCCATCCATTGAGCAGTCTCCAGCAAATCTTGCCAGGTAACAGTAATTGTCTGTCTTTGATTTCTCCCCGTCAAGTCGTGACCGTCCGGTTGCGGAAATACCAATTCCTCAGCCAGATCGACAGTGACTCGATACTTGCCATCGCTACATTCGTAATTCCCAGCAGTAGCCCATTCAACCGAGTTTTTCCGATGGGGTAGAGGTTCTTCAAGAGTCTTTGTGTAGATTTCATTGCGTTTAGAACAAATGCTGACTTCCCGGAAGGAAAACTGTTCTAGGTTCTCGTCTACATCAAAACCGCGCACAATTTCGTCTACTTGACGATATCGCTGCAACGATCGCTCCCAACTGTATTTGCTTCTAAATTGGGTGAGAATATGGCGGGCATTACCTAGCATCCGATGTTGTTGTTCACTCCAGTTTGCTGCTGACGCCACGGGAAACGGATAGCCCGTCAGCAACACCCATAGGGCAATAGCCGGAGCATCCGGTGCCAACTGAGACAATAGATAAAGTCCCAATTCGATATCGCAAAATGTGGTAAAATTTAGCTCTGTTGCTCTTTGGTTCAGGCGATCGCGTATTGCTTTCAGACTCCCTCGCCATTTACTTGTATCGCGCATTTACTTCTTTCTCCCTAGAACGTCGGTACTGATAACCGGTTTTCTGCGATCGGAGCATTTAGATATTGTCGATCGCTACAGCCTCAACCCGGTTTCTAGCAATCACTCTGATTTATCTCATATCTTGCACCATTGTCAACTAGAGGCAGAGCCTCTAGAACTCGTTCCCAGGCGGAGCCAGGGAACGAGGGTAAAACACTATCCTGTAACATTTTTTTAAGTAACTACAGGTTTTTGGCTTTCTTCTTTCGGCTTTTTTAAGGGTATGAGAGCAAATCAAGTTGTTGTATAAAACGAAAATCCCGTTGATTTTTGCTCAGTAACGGAATTTGATGTTCAATTGCGGTCGCTGCAATCAACGCATCAGCAATCAGCAAACCATGACTGAGGACATATTCTTCGAGTAACATGGTAGCGCGATCGCTAATTAAACTATTCAATTTTAATACCTGAAATTGAGCTAAAAATTGCTCCATTGAGTTCAATTCAGATTTATTCCGACATCCAACCAGTAATTCCATTACCGTGATAGTCGAAATCATTAAAACGGATGTTTTACTTTCTTGCAGCAAGCGTGATTTTGCTGTTTCATCATTGTTACTAATATCAATGAGAATATCCGTATCGATGAGAATTTGAGTCATATTAATTCCGCCAATGTTGTTGTCGAATGGTTCTAACCCAAGCAATACTATCTTGCATTTCTAGGCGATCGCGCCACATTCCTACAAACGCTGAATTTTCTAAATCCAACGGTTTTGGTGCTTGTTCGTAACGTTCCTTGAGAGTAGCCACAAAATCTAAAACCCGTTGTCTATCGGTTTCAGAAAGGGTGATAAAGTCACTTGTTAAGCGTTCAATATCAAGCATAAATTTCTCCTTAGTGGATGAAAGTTTTGTTCTGACGAACCGCCAAAATCTGCACGACACTCACATGGTATTGGTCGCGATCGCCTGTAGTAACCTTTGAAAGCCTACTATTTCAGTAAACAAACTTTTGCTACTCAATTCCGGAATTTTCTAGCTTCTACTGGATGGATCCTCTAGCTTGCGTTTTACATCTTTAATTAACTCCTTCTCAAACTTGGCCTTAATCTGCTTGGGAAGCCGTGTATGATTGCAAAATGCTCGTTTATAATCGGAACGTTGTTGCTTGCGATCGTCTGGGAAGACAAAGTAAGCTTGCGTCCAAGGTGGGTCGCTGGGAATCGGCGGCTCTTGCTGCTTAACTTTCCGTGCCAACAAAAAAGGATCCTTCCAATCTTTAACATCGATCGCCCAGGCATCTCCATCTGGGAAAACAATCCGCAGATCGTAGCTGTCAAAATTGGGCCATAGTTTCACTTCCAGTTCCAACTCTTCCAGTTTATCTGCCAATCGCAGTTCGGCGCGACCGGGTGCCGCTACAAACCGCCGTGGTCCTCGCTTCAACCAAAGCACTCCCTCTTTTTGGGAAACCTGACGCCCAACTTTAAACCCTTGAGTACGACAGCGATCTTCAGCACAAATCAAATCTCCTTTGACAGTGCGGAGCATAATATTACCGCAATTCGAGCAACAGTGTAACTGACCATTAACCGCACAAGATTCAGGCACCAGTTCGTAGGCTGTTTTAATCTGTGCTTCCAGTATTTGCAACGAATCATTGAGACAATGCTGTAGCAGTTCAAATTCTGTTAGTACGGGTTGGCTAATCAGCAACCGTCGGAAAGCAACATAAGCATCAGGGGCATCATCTGATTTGCACACCTGCATCACATTTAGCAACAACTGTTTCTGGATCGCTTCCGCTTCCACATCTCCACTCGCGATCGCCCATTCGTCGCAAATGCCTGTAGGAATCTGGTCATCAAGCAGTTTGTTTGCCGTGTCAGCATCTTCTGACAATTTAATCGGCCAATTTGACAGGGGTTTTTGGCACCAGGCAAGTAAGTCGGGAACTCCCTGTGGCGGATTTTCCGCTTGACGCAAACAGCTTAACACGAGTCGATCGAGACCGCGCTGGAGTTCTTTGGGATAAGGAAGGGTTGGCGCAGCGCCATCTTTGACTTTTTCGTAGAGTTTAATAACGCCACTGGCAATTAGATGTAATGTCAACTCGTCGAAGGATAGCGCTGGTTCATTGTAGGTAGCAGTCATTCCACCTCCCGGTATTTATGCAAAATCCACATAGATCTACTATAGCTCAACTTGAATAAAAAGTCAACTCCCAATTTTCTTTACCTTTTGTACTCAACCGGTAGCCGTAGGTTGGGTTTCGGCACGAAACCCAACCTCGGTGATTTTACACTGGTTCCCTGTGTCTCCCAGGGAACCAAACATCCCTTCGAGGCGGATGCCAAAGCGAGAATATTCGCTGGTTATAGGCAATTTGTAGTCCTCAGATCTGTAAGCCACCAAAATTAAAGTTCCTCATCAACAAGCCGCAAAACGCTGTTATATAGAGCTTCAGCAACCCAGAACCCAGCTTGGTCGATCAAAGCATCTAACAATGGCTTAACCTGAGCAATCAAACCTTGACTTTTTGCTTCCACCAAGATCCCCAATATTCCCGTGTATCGAAGATTAAGTCTAGCTGCCACAAGCCGACCGCGACGTTCATCAATCAACACTTGCTCTGCTTGAATTTCAACTGCTAGAGCGATCGCTTCAGCTTCTCCAATATCTAGTTCATCGCTGAGTGAATCAACTAAGGTACGATTGGTAACAGCACGAGTTTCAATCCAATCAAGCGTTTGTACTTCAGTCGAGCCAGCAACAGGAAAACTGGGCTCGGTTAGTTCTCTATAAACAGCATCAGGAATGAAAACAGTTCCGTAAAGTTGTTGCAAAAGATCGAGTCGGTTGATTGCTGCAAGATTATTGATTGGGGATGTATCGCTGATAACGATCATAGTCTGCCCATCTCCCGCAAGTTTTTAATATCCTGTTCAAAATCTTCCACACCGTAATGCACTGGAATGCGACGACTTGCGAGTAAATGTTGAAAAGCAATGCGATGCATATTTGCAAAGCGGCTGGCTTGAGCAAGAGTGAATTTTTCTTTCTGGAAAAGCATGACAGCGATTTCTTGATGCATTTCAGCTTCAGTCATGCGAATTTTGGTTAAAATTTCGTCAGTGATAATAACGCTCATGGCTACATCCTCTCTACTATCCTTATTATAGCAAGTCGCGCATCAGTTTTCAAAGTTTATGTGCAACTAGAGAAGCACGAAAATTGCGAGCGAACGGGCGATCGCCTATGCACAAAGTTACATGTCATCGATCATTATATTTCCGTACTGTTCTTGATATTCTGCGATCGCATCTTTTAGTTTACCATTCAGTTTAGGCGGGTTTGACATCACTGATATAAACAAATCCCGATCGCGATCGGACAAAACTAGCCTTTCATGAGAGTCTATTTCCTGTTTATCCAGGGTGCGATCGCTGCCGGAGACTACTTTAATACTTGCAGCTTCTGACATACTGAATTCTAAATTTAGTGGCATGTTGACAGCAGATTTTTTTACACAACCGGTAGCGGATGGTGGGCGGTGCCCACCCTACCTTCTGACATATTTAATTGTAAATCTTGTTGCATGTTTACAGCCGAATTTTTTACACGACCAGTAAGAGATGGTGGGCGGTGCCCACCCTACGTTCGCGGCAAGTCGCCGAACAGGCGCATAAATTTGCGATCGATATAATCTTTCCAAACCCACAGCAGCTTTGAGGGACCGCAACCCCAGTTCCCCCGAGAGGCGATCGCCCGTCCATCACCGGTGCCAATCAAACCCAAAATCTCCTGCTGAGGTAGATAGGGTTGTAGAGGTTTGGACAGCAACATCTGCTGCAAATTCTCAAACAATGGTTTTCCCTGACGGACTGCAAATACTCCCGCTTTCGGACGCTGATAATTCTTCATCGTGGCAATGTCCCCAGCGGCAAATACCTGCCCGTGAGAGACCGATCGCAGGGTAGATTCTACGAGGATAAAACCTTTCGAGTCCGTTGTCAACCCCGATTCCCCCAACCAACTGGGTGCTGATGCTTGCGTTACCCAAAATATGCGATCGCACTCAACGGTCAAACCCGACTCGCACATCACTCCTGCTGGTTTTACTTCGCAAACATTTTCCTGTAAGTGCAACTGGATACCGCGCTGAATCAGAATTCTCTCCAGACGTTGGCGCACCCAGAGATTGTGAGAATTCATCAATTCCCTGCCCCGATGGAATAAATGAATCTTCACATTTTCTCTGCCGATAACTTTTCTCAGGCGTTGTTGCATTGTCAGCGCTAGTTCTACACCCCCGGCGCCACCACCAACAATACTAATAATTATCGGTTTTCTCCGTTCTGCGGTCTCAGATATTAGTTGATTCCAAGCTTGCAAAAATTGCGGTACGGGTTTGGCGGCAATAGCGTATTTTGCTGCACCGGGTACGGATATTTTGGCTGGCGTGCTGCCAATATCAATGGATAGCAAATCAAAGCTTACTGCTGGGCGATCGGCACAGAGGATCCGATTATTTTCTAAGTCTAAACCAATTGCCCGATCGATATATATCTGGGATCGAGCAAACTGACAAAGATGTGGCAAGTCAATGTGACATTCATCGAAATTATAAAAGCCTGCCACGTGACCCGGAAGCATGCCAGAATAGGGGGTATGGGAACGGTCCGTTATCAGAGTAAGGCTCACCCCTGGTAATGGGTTGAGGCCAAAGAGGCGCAGGGCGATCGCGTGAGAGTGGCCGCCACCAATGAACACTAAATTCTTAACCATAGATTCTTTCATCTTCAGATCGATTTTCACCTTCCCCTCGTTCCCAGGAACGAGCGACCCGAGGCAGAGCCTCTAGTTTAAGATGGTGCAAGATATGATATCTACCAATTACTCCATATCATCAAAAACGATCCTAACTAAACCAAGCAGCGTCAAGGGTAAAATTGCGGATATTTTTCAAAATTAAACTACTATTTTTCTTGACCAAATCTCCCCAACATGATACGGGCAAACGCTCTTGATAAGCTTTAATCGCCAGAACATAGTCCCGATCGAACAATTCTGCTTCGATCTTATGCAACTTGTTAATTACCACTCCCATTAAAGTAATCTCTCCACTCAGGCGATCGCCTAATGGTGATTCAATCCCAGCAATCAACCCTTGGATTTCAACATTCGGCAAGTTAGTGATTAAAGTCTGGATAATTTCTAACTGCGTTTTACCCTCGATATTGGCTAAATTTTCCACCAACAAATTCATAGTTAAAGGGAAATCAGACATTTCTCGATTTAACGGTAAAAGCAGATGAACGTTAGAGGATGTCCTCCCATTACTTTCCCAAATAATTCCCTGGTCATCTATCTGTCTTTGCCGCTGCCAGCCTTGATTTTCTAAATAACCGGCCACGGCTTCTGGTTCGATGTTCTGAAATAATTCGAGATCCTTAACAATGAGATTCATAGTTTTTACCCTCTCAAAACGCATCATTTGTGGGAGTAAATACTTGATTTCTAGGAAAAGTAATATTACTTTTTCTTTTCCTGCTTTTTGCTTATTTGAGAAGTATTGACCCTACTCCTTACTAATCACGCTTCTCCAACCTGCCGCAGCACCTCATCAATAATTTTCTTGCTATAATATTCCCTGTTGGAGCATTGCATCTATAAACGGTTTCACAGCAGCAATTTCTCCTAATTGCTTCGCACGAATTAAAATGCCTATAGACCCAGAAACATTGAGATTCAGTGATTGTGCAACTTTCCTCCCCGTCAGCTCATCAATTAGCAGCAGTTCCGCCTGTTGCTCTAAAGCTAAAGCAATCGCCTCAGCTTCTCCTGGATCCAGGGTGAGTAGGAGCAAATCTAGCTGTTGTTCAGAGGCTACTGGTTGGACATTAATCCATTTTTCTTGGTTTAAGTCAATAAACCCTAGTTGCCCTTGAGGGTAGACCGCAATTTCATTTGCTACGGCAGTAGGAATCACTATAGTCCCTACCATCTTTTGTAGCAAAGATAGATGACCAATCTTGGCAAAAGCAATCAAATAAGTGGTATTACTGATCTTCACCTATGTCGCCTCGCAGCAATTCCCCTTAATTCTACCTCTGGTCGGGGTCGAGCTGGGAATCGCTTCCCAACCCTCCCTTTCAAAACCGTGCTTGCGACTTTCACCGCACACGGCTCCTGGGTAATAGACCCGTTGTCATGGGTAGGGATTTGTCGGGGTTACCCCCTTGTCCCCTTGCGACTTGTTCTTCATCTTTATCCTGTGGCGTACAACAGGAGACTAATCCTCTACCGTCAGCCTTGTGTGATTCCGTGGTGGCGAGTGGATTGCCTACCAACCGAGAGATTTCTCTCTGCTCGCTCTTTTAGAAGTAGTTTTACCAGTAACCAGCTATCGGCGGGCTTTTAGTTCATCAGACTACAGTTCCAATCGCATTCTACTATCACCGTCCTATGTCGGCATATCCTAGGCATTACCCCAAGCGTTGGCTTTTTAGGACATCCCTCCCCAGTGGGCTTGCGCTTATTATCTAACTTATCTACCGGAGGCAGATAGCATCACTGAGGTTATAACGTTCCGTGGAATCAATACGATGCTTTTAGGTCGTTGCAATACCCCGGGAGGATTGTAGTAATACGAGATATCCACAGACCAAGGATATCTACACCTACCATTGCCTTTTGGCCCAGCGTAAAAGCCTTATTCCGCTGGTTGATGATCACGAGGCTTGTACAACTTCACTTATCGTTAACCATGAGCACCTTTCCTAGTGGCGTTTCCGGCTTAGGCTGCCAGATAGCCTTCATTTAAGTCCCTGCTTTCCACCCCCGGCGATAACACTCCGAGGCAGTTGGGACCGGTGTACCTCCCGTATCTGGAGGATGGGGTTAGGACCCACAATAATTCCACAGTTCCCTGGCTAATGTAACCAGTTTGAGCTGTCACAATTTTAGCGGGTCATTGAAACCACGCTATCTTTGCTTACGCTCGAACATTCCGCACAGTTCCGATTCATCATAATCGAAAATCACTATCCCTTTACTTGCTAAAATTTCCATAAATTCCAGGCGGTTAATTCCGGCCAATTCTGCCGCTTTCCCGAGAGATAGTTTTTTTTCTTGAAAATAAGCGATCGCTGCCAGCAGTCGGATCTGATGTTTTAACTCAGCGCTGCCTATTTTTAAGGCTGCCAGTAGATTAAGAGGAACTTCAAAAGTAATGGTTTCTGTCTTCATAGCTAATCTCTGGTATCATCTAACAATCATATCATACTTTCTCACCTCTTGAGGGGCGATCGCCCCTGAGGGGAATCTAGATTTTTCGCTCCGGACATTGCTTTGTTCGTGTAGCCGGGCCCCTCACGGGTGAGGGCGGCTAAATTTTCTGGGCGGCTAATTGGGCCGTGCGATCGGCCACCTTTGAGTCTGGTAGAACTGGGCATAATCGCGATCGTTTTCATCTATTTTCCCTTCTACTGCAATCCCCGGTCCCTTGACAGGTATGATCTGATAGGATATCATACTTGTCAAGAAACACAGAATAGTAATCATATTTTGCTCATCTCTTCTTCACCGTTGGACAGGATATCTACCTTGGCAGCAGTCAGACTCTCTCTACTTTACCAATAAATATCTCATTATTAGTTACCCAAATGTTAAATTATATTAATTTCTATATTAAGTTTTATTATCTCTACAGGCGATCGCCTTGCAGCAACCGGAGCATGTCAAGTTTGAGAATTGGGGAGCATCTCACTTTTGCATTTTGGCATTAAATTATGCTAATTGCGAATGAAGAATTGCGAATGGAGAATGGAAAATAGCCCAGATCTCGATTCTCGATTCTCAATTCTCAATTCTCAATTCTCAATTCTCAATTCTCAAGAAGCAAAACTGGGATGCCGCCCCAGTGCAGGTGCCTTACTTACGTCAGGCGATCGGCCAGGTACTTCAGGGAGAACCAGTCACTATAGCCTCTACAGATCCAGTGGGCAGCGAGATTCAATGGCGCCACTAAAGAATTATAAATGAAGCTTGACAAATTAGGCGATCGGGATCTGTAATAATCGGTGGGTCGTGTCTCTTGGGTAGTGCTTAAGGAGCTCCTAGGAGACACGGGAGGTTCTTTGAGTTAAGAAAATAGTGACGGCATGTCGATAGGTTACCAGCGGGTCTTACTGAAACTGAGCGGCGAAGCATTGATGGGCAGCCTAGACTACGGGATAGACCCAGTGGTGGTGCAAAAGGTCGCCTCCGAAGTGGCAGAGGTAGTAGCCAGTGGAGTCCAAGTGGCGATCGTGGTAGGGGGTGGCAATATCTTCCGAGGGATCAAAGCAGCCGCTTCCGGAATGGACAGGGCAACGGCAGACTACATCGGCATGCTGGCGACGGTGATGAATGCGATGACACTCCAGGATGCCCTGGAACAAATGCAAGTGCCCACGCGGGTGCAAACGGCGATCTCCATGCAGGAAGTGGCGGAACCTTACATCCGCCGCCGCGCCATGCGTCACCTGGAAAAAGGACGAGTGGTCATCTTTGGTGCTGGCTCGGGAAATCCCTTCTTTACCACGGACACGACAGCGGCACTCCGGGCCGCAGAAATCAATGCTGAGGTGATTTTCAAAGCTACTAAGGTCGATGGTGTCTACTCCTGTGACCCCAAGACTAACCCAGAGGCACAACGCTTTGCTAGCATTACCTACGGCCAGGTACTGAGTCAAGATTTACAGGTGATGGATAGTACGGCGATCGCCTTATGCAAAGATAACCAGATTCCGATTATTGTGTTTGACCTTTCCCAGCCGGGCCACATCCGTCGCGCCGTCAAGGGAGAACCAGTAGGAACGCTCGTCGGCGGTAGTGATACCACGATCTGAAAAAAAATCCACCCCTGATGTGCGACAAGGGGTATGGCTCAGACGATGTCTCCGGAGTAGTGCGTTCCCAGGCGGAGCCTGAAAACGAGGCGCAAGGCGTGGAGACATCTTTATGCCCCTCGCACATCGGAGTACTATAAATGTGATTAGAAATGGCTGAAAATATCTCAATAGGGTAGATCGTGAGGTTAGCATGGACTTAGATGAAGCTGAAATTATGATGGATAGCGCAGTTGAGGCGACTCAACGGGCTTTTAATACCATCCGCACAGGTCGGGCTAATGCCAGCTTACTGGACAAGGTGATGGTAGATTACTACGACACCCCAACGCCTCTCAAGTCTCTGGCGAACGTTAGTGCGCCCGATGCCAGTACGCTCTTGATTCAACCCTATGATAAGGGGATTTTAAATCTGATTGAAAAAGCAATTTCTCTGTCAGATGTGGGTCTGATGCCGAATAATGATGGAAAGGTAATTCGACTGAATATTCCGCCCCTGACGAGCGCTCGGCGCAAGGAATTTGTCAAACTCGCCGCTAAGTACGCAGAAGAAGGCAAGGTCTCGATTCGGAACAACCGCAGGGAGGCGGTAGAGTCTGTCCGCAAACAAGAAAAAAAAGGTGAGATTTCTGAAGACGAAGAGCGGGACAAGCTAGATAAAATTCAAAAGCTTACTAACAAGTATATCGCCGAAATTGACGAATTACTGGCCAAAAAAGAAAAAGAAATTACTACAGTTTGATGGCGATTACCTTCCCATCAGTCCAAAGGGGTGAAGGATTTAGGGGGGATTATCCTGCCCAGAGGCTAAGCGATCGAACCCCACTCTCTAAAAACCGACAATCGATGTCACTTGACAAGGGTGATATTCTATTTATACACCCTTGTCAAGTGACATCGCCGGATAAAACACATGGCTGCACCGGGCTACCGGTCCTACGGGATCGGCAGTCGGGGTCAGGCGGACGATCTGACAGTAGCAGGATCGGCCTGAGTACAGTCCGAAAAATCGGCGGGACGGACAACATAGGCAAGGTGCATCGGATAACCCCAAGCAGCATAAATTGCATCAACACATCTGATTGCGGTTTCTCGCTTCTTGAAAGAGCGCAGCACTTGCTGATTTCCGTTAGCGTAGAGAATGCGAACTTGCCAATTCATAGTAGCACAGATGGATTAAACCTGATGATCGACCATTATAATCTCTTGACAAAAGCTTTGCATTCAGTGCAACAAGGAATTGGAACGTTCCGGCGCGCTCCTCGGGAGCATGTCAGTTGTTAGTTGTCAGTTGTTAGTTGTTAGTTGCTAATAGTTAGTTGTTGTTAGTTATTATCTTGTCATGTAACATGTAATTAAGAATGATAATATCAAATATTTATTTACCAACTTGACATGCTCCCGATCACCTATAATAGTTGTACTCAGTCAGGGAATGAGGACAAAAGCATCAGTAATTATCCGCCAAATAACCCGGAAGGGAAGCGAAAGATACGAAATTATACTCAAACATCTGCCAGAGAATTGTTTTTACATAGGAGTCAAAACTCAGTATTATGTATGATTGCATTATCGTCGGTGCTGGACCAGCCGGTGGAACAGCAGCCTATCATTTGGCAAAGCGGGGACGATCGGTATTAATCCTGGAAAAAGAAACACTGCCTCGGTATAAACCCTGTAGCGGCGGGGTGTCACCCGCGATCGGCCAATGGTTTGAATTTGACTTTGAACCTGCGATTTCCCTGAAAGTAGACCAAATTCGTTACAGCTGGCAGATGTCCGATGCGGTAGAAGTGAGTCTAAGAGCAGAACCAATGTGGATGGTACAGCGAGACAAATTCGACCATTTTCTGATCGAGCAAGCTCAGCAGCAGGGAGCCGAACTGCAAGACAATGCAGAAGTTACTGGCATCAAATTTTCCCATGACAGATGGCAAGTCAGTACCAGCAAGGAACCAGTTGCGGAACAAGCAGCGTTCGTGATTGCCGCTGACGGTGCCAAAGGTCCAATGGCCAAATGGCTAGGCATCTTCGGTGGTAAACGGCGTATGTCTGCCGTCTTGGAGGTAAAAGCACAGAATCCCCCAGACAGCCCCGAGATGCATTTTGAATTTGGGGGCAAAAAAATCAGGCTCTTCGGTACCTGAGTTGCTAAACTATCAAATAAATACTCGTCAAATTAAACTAAAATTGTTATACTTGAAGAG
>RFFC02000001.1:175550-304029 GCA_005518205.2 Hormoscilla sp. GUM202 | reverse complement strand
CCCCTCGGGGAGAATTTTAGTGATTGATTTGTGTCGGAGGGCGCTTACCTTGTCGTGTCGGGACTGGGATGGGGTGGCGATCGCAGCTTTTGACCGGGCCATTCAACTGATGCCCAGTCTCTATCAAGTTTGGTATGCACGGGGAATAGCATTATCATACAATGAAGAGCAAGAAGCTATTGAATCATTTGATAGAGCGATTCAAGGCAAGGAAGATTTTGGACCAGCATGGCGTTGGCGAGGTATAGTGCTATCCTCAGTGAAACAATACGAAGATGCCCTGGCATCCTTGGAAAAGGCGATCTCCTTAGATCGCAAGGACTCTGCTGCTCATTTTTGGCGAATCGTGGCTTTAAAAAAATTAAATCGTTACAAAGATGGGCTTGATGCCTGCAATGAAGCCATTGAAAGCCCTCTCGATAGCAGGATAAAATACCTGTTTTACAATCTGTGTGCGTTGACTCGCATAATTTTGGGAGATGCTGAAGGTGCGCTAGCAGATGCAAACAAAGCGATCGAACTCAACCATAACTTCGCCGAAGCATACTTTGTTCGTGGTGTTGTCCACCATAGACAGGGAGATTATCCCGCAGCGCTTTCCAACTTAAACCAAGCTATTTCCCTAAATGAAAAAGATGGGTCTTTTGATCGTTGGTTTAATTAAATACGAAATGGGAGAAAGAGAAGCAGCCATCAATCAGTGGCAGAAAGCGGTTGCAATTGACAAAAAACATGCAAGAATTAAAATGGCGCTCGCAGTTGCACTTTACGATCGGGGTGATATCGATCGAGGTTTAGCAACAGCGGAAGAAGCACTAAAGTTGGATAAGGGCGTGAGTGATTTGAAATATCTCAAGGAAAAATATTTCTGGGGCGAAAAACTGCTAGCAGACGCGCAAAAGCTGCTAGCACATCCCAGAATACAGGCCCTCTTATCCCAGGCAGAATAAAAATGTTTGTCACCTTTGCCGACTCGGTCGGCAAATCCTTGTGAAGCATACAAATGAACTGTAAAGTATGAATCCTCTTGTCCTTTTAATCAACTATTGACCTAGTAATACTCATCGTACTCATTCCAATCTTCATCATCTTCCCCGAGAACGTACTCATCATCTAAATCATCCTTATCATCTAAATCTTCATCGGACTCATCTTCTTCTGAATACTCTTCATCATCTTCATCCTCATCATCTTCATAATAATACTCTTCATCATCTTCATACCACTTTTCAACAACAGGCAGCTTTGACTTCAATGCTTCTACTTCAACTCTGATATCTTCTGTAACTTTTTGTTCTTTCTCTAGCTTCTTAATCAGTTTTTCTATCTGCAGACAAATTATGTCTCGTTCTGGTATCTCCTCCTCTTCTTCTGACTGAATAAATTCTATCGTCTCAAACAGGAAGCTAAGCGTATTCAAAAACAGCTCGTCCATTATATGATTTTATCCCTGAAAACAGCAGTTCAATTATTATTCATTGGGCTCTCCTGGACTTTTGGCGATCGATGTATCGCCGGATACAAAATAGGTGGTCGAAAAAGGCTGAAACCCTTGATTTTGCGTATATATAAGTTTTGCTTATCACTATAAGTACAGGAGACCCATTCATTGCCAATTGCTAATTGACAAGTGTTATAGGTTGTCAGTTGTCAGTTGTCAATTGGGAATTTGGAATTGTTCGCCCTTCACCATCCCAGCAGCTAGGCCAGATATTCAACATAGTCAAATAGCACTGAAGTCATGTAGCGATCGGTCCATTCCGAACCAAAAGCCTTTTCCAGCACCCGGCGAGTCTTATCGTTCTGCTGCTGCTGAGTGCAATAATAGCGCTGACCGGCGAGGATTTCACTCTGTTGCGACGGTTCCACCGGCTGGGCGATCGCCGCTTGCCGGCAATGAATATCCACAAAGGTCTCCACCCGCTGGAGAAACAGGGCCTCTTCCTGGGAGTCTGCGGGTCGGATAAACAAGCAAAACTCCGAGAATATCTCTCCCCAGGGCGGAAGTTGACGGGGTTGGGAAAATTCAGGTTTAGGGGTGGCGTCCAGGGCCTCGCGATAGGCGTCGGGCAAAGTGCGGTTGGGACTGACAGGAGACAAGTCGGCGATCGCCGCACTAATTTGTCCCCGGGCCCCCACCAAGTCGCAGCCAAACATGGGTAGATTGTAATTAGGGTGGGGAAACATGACGCAATGCAAGATATCCAGGGACTGGCCCACCTTCGCCAACTCCAGGTGGATCTTGCGGAACTGGGGGGTTTGATAGCAGCGATTTTCGATTACCAGTTTTTCTCCCTCCAAACGTCCCTCCACATAGCCCAACTCATCGGGTATGTGGTAAGGACTCAGGTTCAGGTGACTGCGCCAGACGCCCTCCAGACAGTCAGCTAGCTGGCGCATCAGAGGATGTTGTTGTTCTCGCAGGGAAGTAGTTAACGTTCGTGACATCACAAAAAATGATTAAAATAGGTCAATCCAGCAGCTCGGGCATCTAGGATTAAGCATATCAGCTCACTAGGATAGCAGAAATAATGATTAGTAGAGTTTTGGCCGATCGCTATGAGATCGGCCAGCAACTGGGCCGAAATGCCAGACGCCGGACCCTGCTGGCCCGCGACCTGCAAACTCAACAACGCCTTATCCCACCGAAGCGCATCTTACCGGTGGACGGACCGGAGAGGGAAAGGGAACTCTTCCCAGATCGCGGTTGGGTGCATCTCACGCCTCCTCCTATTGCCACGGCACCCAGGCGACAAGAAACCGGGTTTCTACGAGCGATCCTGCTTTTCGAGCGCTAGTTTGTCAAAGAAACCCGGTTTCACTGCCCTCACGCGATCTCCCCGACTTACTGACCGGCTTTTTTCGCTTCTGCCACCCAGCGATCGAACAGTTCTTGATGATTAGCCACCCACTCTTCGGCATGACGGCGGATATCTTCCGGTGTATCTTCACCATCGTACATCCGCAAGTTCTGGGCACTGACATCGGCAATGGGAATCTCAACCTGTTCAAAGAAGCGTCGCACTGCTGGGTTAGCATCCAGAAATTGATTAGAAGCTAATATTCTCTGCTGATTGATGGAAAATCCCAGGTTTTTTCCATCTATGACAGCTTCCCGAGCCTCCTTTACATGATCTGCTGGTAAAGATGTAAAACTCACTCCCAGCCATACCACATCGGACCCGTTTTTCAAAACAGCATTCAGCCATAAGGGAGTCCAGCTAAAATAGAGAATCGGCTTTCCTTCCTGGAAACGGGCAATAGTGTCTCCCATCAAGGCAAAGTAAGTCCCTCGTTCCTGTTCGACAGTATCCTGGAGATCGTAAGCCTCCAGATGGTGCTCGATCACTAATTCACAAGCCCAACCTGCATTGCAGCCGATTAAGTTTGCCTTTCCATCCCCGTCCGTATCAAATAGTTTGGCAATCTCCGGTTTTTTCAGGTCTGACAGGTTAGTTATCTTATATTTGTCTGCCGTTTTTTTATCTATTACATAACCTTGGAGACAATTGTCTACTATCACTCCATCACGGGACAATTTCTCATCGCCCCCGGCATTTTCAAAAAAGCTGTTCTGCTGTGGATACCAGTGATTAGCCGCATAATCAACATCGCCATTAGCCACAGCTATATGCATGCTTGGAGGCGGGAGTTGTATGCCTGTTTCCACCCTATAGCCGAGTTTCTCCAGACCTATATTAATAACTTCTGTCTGGAATATTTCTTCTTGAACGTCATAACCGTAGCCGATCTTCGCTGCTTTTCCTTCAGTCTCTTCGGACTTGGGACTACAGGCGCAAGCACCTATTAGTAAGGCCACTAGGGCTGTGGCTAATGCAAGTTTTCTTGTTCTCATCTGCTTATTGAGTCTCACTTTTTGCTAGTTAGTAGTGGTAGCAGGGCCCCGATCGGTCCGCGCTCTTTCCAAGATAGCTTACTATTGGGCTTATTCGCAACCGCCTGGGTGATGCGATCGAGCATCACTGCCACCAGCACAATGCCAATTCCACCCGTAGAGGCAAGTGCAATATCTAGTCTGCCAATTCCCCGCAAGACCATTTGCCCTAAACCTTCGACAGCAATCATCGACGCTACCACCACCATTGATAGGGCCATCATAATCGATTGATTTACACCTGCGAGAATAGTTGGCATTGCCAGAGGAATCTGTGCTTCCCACAGCACTTGATTGGGCGTCGAACCAAATGCCTGGGCCGCTTCTACAACTTCTGGAGAAACTTGTCTGATGCCAATATTAGTCAGGCGAATCAGAGGCGGTACGGCAAATATAAAGGTGACGATCGCTCCCGGTACTTGACCAATTCCAAATAGCATCACCACTGGCACGAGATAGACAAAGGTCGGCAGGGTTTGCATGGCATCCAGTATCGGTCTGATTATCTGCTCTGCCTTGTCACTCCTGGCACAGGCAATGCCTATGGGTATGCCTACTATCACGCATAATACCACGGCTGTAATTACCAGGGATAGGGTCACCATTGACTCTTCCCAAACCCCCAAAAAACCCACAATTAACATGGCTATATAGCTAAATATTCCCACTCCTCGTCCAGCTATTTGCCATGCCAACAGACCGACAATGATGATAAATATCAGCGGTGGGATTGCATTCAATCCTGTTTCTATTCCTTCCAAACCAATACTTACTGGCCAGCGAATTGCTTGGAATACCGGTCGAAAGTTTTCTACCAGAAAATCAACCCCAGCTTCTATCCAGTCTCCTACAGGTATTTCATACCCTTCAAATGGATTTAATACGCTCCCTGGCGGTAAGGCATACAAATTAAAATTGTTCATTTTTATAACTCAAAAATTACAACCTCCTGAGTTCTACCCGGACGGGCGACACAAGTCCTACCCTTCACCCCCAAACGTTAATTTACCATATTCGCAAAAACATCTGATTGTTCTACTACTCCTGCTAATTTTCCCTTACCATCCACTACCGCGATCGCCTCTCCCCCTTGGCAGAGGGGAAAAATTTCCTCTAGCTTAGTTGTCTTATCTACCTTGGGGAAATCTCTTGCCATCGCCTTGGCAATATCATTTTCCCCTACTTCCAGGGCCTTGGCCAGTCTAGCTGCTGTCACTAATCCTACTGGTTTGCCATCCCCATCCAGCACGTACTTTTGTTCTCGATCTTCGGCGCTCATTTCTATCATCGCCGCCTTAACTAATTTACTTTCTAGCATAAAGGAATTGGGATTGCGAGCGATCGCGCCTACTTTAATCACGCTAGCGCGGTTAACATCCTGAATAAATGCTCTAATATAGTCATCCGCTGGATTATTAATTATTTCTTCGGGGGTTCCCAGCTGGACTACATATCCATCCTTCATCACTGCCAGGCGATCGGCCAGTTTCAGCGCCTCTTGAATATCGTGACTGATAAACACTATTGTTTTATGCAATTCCTGTTGCAGTCGGATGAGTTCATCTTGCATCTCCCGCCTGATCAGAGGATCCAGAGCCGAAAACGCCTCATCCATCAACAATATGGGAGCATCTGTTGCTAACGCCCGGGCCAAACCCACCCGTTGCTGCATTCCCCCACTCAGTTTCGATGGATGGTAGTCCGCCCACTGGGCTAAACCGACTACCTCTAAAGTTTCCAAAGCTTTTTGTCGGCGTTGTTTTTTTTCTACTCCCCGCACTTTCAAACCATAGGCCACATTTTCTGCTACCGTCTTGTGGGGAAACAGACCAAATCTCTGGAATACCATTGTCACTTGCGTGCGACGCAACTCCCGCATCCGTTCATCGCTGACATGGACAATATCTTCGCCATCTATATAGATATTGCCGCTAGTAGCAGGAATTAGACTGTTAATGCAGCGCACCAATGTTGACTTTCCCGAACCCGATAGCCCCATGACCACGAATAATTCCCCCTCACCTATTTCCAGAGAAACATCCGCTACCCCTACCACATTTCCCGTCCTCTCTAATATATAATCTTTCGTCGCACCATCTCTAAACATTTTCAGGGCTTTCCGAGGATTATTTCCGTAGATTTTGATCAGATTCTCTATGATTATTTTCTGTTTACTGCTCTTCATTTTTATATTAGTATAACTTAAGTTGCTACCTACAGAACCTCAGCACCCCAATTCCCCCATCCTTGCGCTTCTGGCCTTGTCTTTTACTCCTAAACTACATTTTTTTGCATAAATATTGCCAAAATTGCTGTCTGAGAAGTCAATATTTTTCTAGGTAGCAACTTGAGTTAGTATACTATACTTAACTCAGTCTAGTGATGGGAGAATGCTATGTTTGGACTCGGATTGCCCGAAGTAGGTGTAATTGCCATAGCTGCTATTGTTATTTTCGGTCCCAAGAAGATTCCCGAGATGGGTAAAGCTTTGGGCCAAACTTTGCGCGGCTTCAAGGATGAGATGAACAAGCCTGAAACTACCTCTACCGATGCCTCCTCACTTGAAAAGGATAAGGAAGTCTAAAATCTCTTCAAAAAACCGGGTTTTTCTTATACAAGAGCAACCCGGTTTCGAGGTTATTCCTAATCCGATCTCGAATATTTATCCCGCACCTGGGGCTGTCGGGCCTCTATCAAGCGAATCGCACGGCTGACTATTTCCGGCAGCACTACTACCAGACTGTCCTTGCTGGCCATATCCAATGCTGTCTCGATCGCCTCTGTTTCATCCAGAATTTTTTCATACCGACAATCACTTTCAGTTGCTTCTATCCCCTCGGAGATCAAATCTGCTGCATCCCCGCGCGGACGGCCCCGGGTATCGTCATCTTCCTTGACAATAATCCGATCGAACATTTTGGCCGATAGCTTGCCCAGGGTGACGAAATCTTCGTCCCGGCGATCGCCCGGTCCTCCCACCACCCCAATCCGTTTTCCAGGCCAATTCCGGACAAAACCCGCCAGGGCTTCGTAAGAATGGGGATTGTGAGCATAGTCGATCAGGGCACTAAAGTCACCCAGATCGAACAGATTCATCCGTCCGGGGGTCTGGGCCGTCGAGGCCACAAAGCTGCTTAAAGCTGCCCGAATATGCTCGATCGCCACTCCCTGGGCAAAAGCTGCCAAGCATGCAGCCAAGGCATTAGCAATCATAAAGGGCGCCCGGCCCTTCATGGTCAGGGGCACCTGGACCGCCTCTTCTATCCGCAGAAGACAATCCCCTTGCAAAATTGACAGATAGCCCTCCTCATATACTGCTGCCAAACCGCCCTTTTCCACATGCCGTTGCAGTATCTGATTGTCTGAGTGCATTGAGAAATAAGCCACCTTCCCCTGCAACCGCTTCGCCATCCCTACCACTAAGGGGTCGTCTGCATTCAGCACTGCATAACCCTCTGGCCTGACCGCTTCTGCTACCACCCCCTTCACTTGAGCCATTTGCTCGATCGTATTAATATCTCCTAAGCCCAGATGGTCGGCGGCCACATTCAGCACCACCCCGACATCATGCCCATCGAAGGCCAGGCCACTCCGGAGAATCCCACCCCTCGCTGTCTCCAACACCGCTACTTCTACTGTGGGGTCTTTGAGAATCAACTCCGCACTCTGGGGACCGGTATTGTCCCCCTTCTCCACCATATAGTCGCCGATATAGGTGCCATCCGTGGTCGTATAGCCGATGGTCTGTCCCGTCTGCTTAAATATATGGGCAATCAGCCGGGTCGTCGTCGTCTTCCCATTCGTTCCCGTCACCGCGATAATCGGTATGCGACTACTCGTTCCCGGGGGAAATAGCATATCCAGCACCGGGGCCGCCACATTCCGCGCAATCCCCTGACTGGGACAGACATGCATCCGGAACCCCGGTGCCGCGTTCACTTCCACCACTACACCTTCTGTCTCCCGTAGAGGCTGGCTGATATCTTCCGTGACAATATCCAGTCCTGCTATATCCAAACCAATTATTTTTACTACCCGTTGGCACAACCAGATATTTTCCGGATGGATCTCGGGAGTGCGATCGATCGCTATGCCGCCAGTGCTCAGATTCGCCGTTGCCCGCAACGGACAGAATTGTCCTTTTTTGGGGATGCTATCGAGGGTATAGCCCAGCCTATCCAATAGCTGTAGACTGGTGCGATCTACTTCTAGGCGTGTAAGCACATTATCATGGCCCTTCCCCCGAGCTGGGTCTCGATTTGTTTCGTCGATCAGTTCTGAAATTGTGGACTTCCCATCTCCCACCACATGGGCCGGTACCCGTTCTGCCACCGCTACCACCTTCCTATTCACCACCAATACCCGGTGGTCTCGTCCTCGATAATAGCGCTCCACGATCGCCTTTTTGCTTTTGGAAGCCTCAATGGCTGCATGCGTAGCGGATTCTGCTTCCGACCAGTCCTCTATCTCGAGCGTGATTCCCCGTCCGTGATTGCCATCTAGGGGTTTGATCGCCACCGGGTACCCCCCCACAGAAGCGATCGCATCTTCCAGGTCTTCCAGGTAGGATATCGTCGTTCCCTGGGGCACTGGCACCCCGGCATTTTCTAGCACTCTTTTCGTACCTTCCTTATCGCAGGCCAGTTCCACTCCCAATATACTGGTGCGATCGCTCATTGTTGCTTGCAGTCTTTTTTGCTTTATTCCATAACCCAACTGGATAATGAAGCGTGCCGCCAGAGGCATCCAGGGAATATCTCGCGCCTCTGCTTCCTTTATCAGCACCGTCGTTGAAGGGCCCTTTGCTGCTTGGGCCCACAACTCTTTGAGATCCCGTAAATCTTGCTCCAACTCTGATTTTGGATAGCTGCCCCTGTCTACTATACTCCTGCACATGCGGACCGCTGCTCTGCCTGCGTAGCGACCTGCCTTCTCCTCTAGATACTCAAACACCACATTGTACCGCCCTGGGCTTGCCGTTTCCCGCGTCCGGCCAAATCCCACCTGCATGCCTGCTAACGTTTGCAGTTCCAGGGCTACATGTTCTACTATATGTCCCATATAAGTGCCCTTATCCAGTCGTTGCAGGAACCCTCCCCGGCACCCTGGCGAGCAGTAATGTTCGATTAAACTTGGCAGCGCCGACCTCAATCCCTCATAGAAACCTGGGATTTCATTTGATGGCCTGTCCGCCAGTTCTTCTAAATCTAGACGGATAACTATCAGTTGCCTGCGGCGAATGCTCCAGTAATTTGGACCGCGTAATGTTAGGGTTTTTATAATTTTCATGAGCCTCAGCAGCTGTTTTTTTGTTGACTGAATTGTTTACGATGCCCTCGTTCCCTGGCTCCGCCTGGGAATGCGGTTTGCTATCTTTTCATGCTGTCAACATTCTACTGCTTGCCGCTTCTCTTTCTTTGGTAACACTGCTTGTCCCACCCGTGCCCTAGTTTTATGTTAACTTTTCAGCCGCGACCGCTGTCTTCTTCTCTCAACTGTTCACCATGAACCTTTTTTCTCCTACCTTGCCGTGTCTCCCTCGACAGCGCTACTTTTCCTCTCTTCTCATATCCAGTCGCCAATTTTTCAATAGTTAACTAACATTTTTGCGATGTTCTGGCATTATCACTTTCCGGGAACGAATATTGTAGCGATCGCCATGACTTAGGATATGTACTCGCAGATTGTAAGCACTCAGTGGATCTGTCGCCGTCACATATGGTTCATTTGTGTATTCCATTTCCCCTGGGTCTACGATCGTTACCGTTCCTTTCCCCATCACTACTATTGTACCATCCCTTTCTACTAACGCACAGGTATCTTCATCTATTCCCATTCCCAGTCTATAGCGGAATATTGCGATCGCGCTCATCAGCCGTCCCATCCGATTGCGATTATAAAAATGCTGGTCCACTATCACTTCTGGCACTATCCCTAGACCTGTCGTCAAGTCTACCAGTGAGCGATTTGGATACTCACCACTTCCTCCGCCAGCAATCATATCCTGTCCCATCACTGCTGCACCTGCACTGGTTCCAGCCAGAGTTATTTCTCCAGCCAAGGTTCTACTGCGAATTATTTCCATCACTGGCGTATCCGCTAGCAACCCACATAGTCGCAGCTGGTCCCCTCCCGTGATAAATACCCCTGTACAATTTGCCACATATTCTTTCCACTGCTGGTCATCTCCCTGGGCCCGATCGCGGATATCTATCGCCTTTATTTCCTTGGCACCCATTTCCGCGAATATTCGCCAGTATCTTTCCCCGATCGCCCCTGGTTCTCGGGACGCTGACGGCACTATCGCTATTTTCGCCGCCCTTGAGCCAGCACGAGCAAAAAAAGTATGTAGTATCTCCCTGCCATGCACTTTATCTTCTGCACCACCTATGATCATGATGGCTGTTTTCGTCTGTCGGCCTTGGGGTTCTTTCACTTGCTGCGGGTGGGATTGCGATTTCATCTGCAACATTGTCTTTGTCCGTGGTACCTTCAAGCGAACAGCCTCCTGAGTTTTCTTCTTATATCGCTTTTTTCCCAGCGAGCGCCGTCCGATTTTTCCGGCACAGCGGAGGGTTCCCGGAGCGTGTGCTGCTGACAATTAGTTAAACAATTATCAATAATTTTCCACCTCGTTCCCTGGGGACCGCCTGGGAACGTGAGGTGGTCCCATCTTGGAGAGCTAATTTTTCCTGCCTGTCTCCAAAGTCCAGGTATGGATCCTCGTTCCCTGGCTCCGCCTGGGAACGCTGCCGATGTCACTGGACAAGGGTGATATTCTATTTTTACACCCTTGTCCAGTGACATCGGAGAAGCCATATTGGGGACGAGCGGGCAGCGGGGGGTCCGGGAGCCTGCGCGAGGGACAGTGCGTAAGGCGCGTCCCTCGCGCATCGTAGGGTCGTGTCCAGAGACGCCCACGATGTGCTCTGCGCGCGCTAATCGCACTACGCATCGCACATCGCCCTGTCGTTCGCCTACTCTCGATGTGCTCTGCCGCGCTAATCGCACTGCGCATCGCACACATCGCAACGACATGGGTGGTTCGTTTCCAAGAGCACCCACCCTGTCGTTCGCCTGCTCTCGATGTGCTCTGCCGCGCGCTAATCGCACTGCGCATCGCACATCGCAACGACATGGGTGGGTGTCTCTGGAAACGAAAGCGAGCGGACACGATCGGCAACTCCTCTGCTAAGTATGACCTCTTATGAATATAATAAGACATCCTGCTTGTCAAGTGACCGTACCGTGAGATTCGATCTTGTCACCTTATTTCCCGATTTTTTCACCTCGCCCCTCAGTTCTGGACTGCTGGGTAAGGCGCTAGGGAAAAATATCGCGCAAGTCAAGTTGGTCAATCCCCGGGATTTTACCACAGATAACCATCGCCAAGTGGATGATACGCCCTATGGCGGCGGCGTTGGCATGCTGCTCAAACCAGAACCGGTCTTTGCTGCGGTGGAGTCCCTACCGGAGTTGCCCCAAAGAGATATTATCCTGATGACGCCCCAAGGTCAAACCCTAACTCAGCACTTGTTGAAGGAATGGGCGAGTGTTTACGATCAGTTGATAATCCTCTGCGGTAATTACGAAGGCTTCGATGAGCGAGTGCTACATCTAGTCACCCGCGAGGTGTCTTTGGGGGATTTTGTCCTGACTTGTGGGGAAATACCGGCACTAGCGATCGTTAATGGCGTGGTCCGGTTGTTACCCGGGACGGTGGGCAAGTCAGAATCCCTCAAGGCTGAGAGCTTTGAGTCGGGATTGCTAGATTATCCTCAGTATACCAGGCCAGCAGAATTTCGGGGATGGAAAGTCCCGGATGTCTTGCTCTCAGGACATCATGGCCAGATTGAGCGCTGGCGATATCAGCAGCAGCTGGAACGCACCCGCCAACGGCGTCCAGACCTCTATGCTGCTTGGTTGGAAAAATCTGGTTCTGAGGCCCCCGTGCAGGACCAACCTTAAGTTAGAGAATGGTCAGATAGGTTTGAGTGGATTCGGTGGGGAGGACTTTCAGTTGGTGGTTGCGCAGGTCCAGTTCGATGCCGAGGGCTTCTAGAGGAATGACTCCCAATAAGGCATCTCCTTGTCCTGGTAGTTCCAAGCATTCAAAGGTACCTTCTCGTCCCAGTAAGGAAATTTTGGCGTCTTGGAAGATTCTGGCTTTCTTAAGTCCTGCGGCGGTGATGACATCAACTTCTTTCAGGAGATCGAGACCCAGTTGGGCGATCGCCTGCGGGGGCAGGCAGAGGGTGGTAGCACCGGTATCGATGAGTACGTTGTCTAGGGCGATCGAACGGATTTGTGCTTCAGGGATAAAGCCTCGCGCTGCGGCGGATTGGTCGGCGCGGTTGGTGATGGTCAGGGTGGTTACGACTTTGCCCATGATAGTTTTTGATGGCGGGTTACTCTCTTTATTTTACGATCGGCGCTACGGCAGTGTTGATTCCGAACAATCTTCTGGGACAATGGCGGGTTGATGGTGTCGTGTCCAGAGACGCCCACCCTGTCGCTGCCGGGTAGGCGAGCGACAGGGTGGGCGCTCTCGGACACGAGAGGGGGAATCATGTTAGAGGAAGTCCGTTCTTGGTCGGTATCCAAGTAAGGATTAAAACAATTAACAATCAATATCATCCCGTTCGCCGTTCGGCCAGATGACGAGTACCCACGACCCAGAAACCAGGTATGAGCAAAAAACCTGGTTTCTTAATTTTCACTGGTAACTGGGCATTGTAAAATTAAACTAGGTTTTGCTCGAGGGAAAAGATAACCGAATGAATATCAGAATTGGCAACGGCTACGATATCCATCAGCTGGGTGGGGGACGCCCGCTGATTCTGGGAGGGGTGAATATTCCCCATGAGTTGGGACTGCTGGGACATTCTGATGCTGATGTCCTGACCCATGCAATTATGGACGGGATGCTGGGGGCTTTGAGTCTGGGAGATATTGGTCATTATTTTCCTCCTTCTGACCCCCAGTGGGCGGGGGCTGATAGTCTGGTTTTGCTCGAGCAGGTAAATCAGTTAATTGTCGATCGGGGCTGGCAGGTGGGAAATATTGACTCGGTGGTGGTGGCGGAACGTCCGAAACTTAAGCCCCATATTGCCCAGATGCGCGATCGCCTGGCAGGTGTTCTGGCAGTAAAACCGGACCAAATTGGCATCAAAGCTACTACTAATGAGAAGTTAGGACCTGTGGGACGAGAAGAGGGAATAGCAGCTTATGCTGTGGTATTACTCGATCGGAAATAATAGCTCTTCTCGGGAGAGAAGATGATTGAAAATTATTATGAAGCCTGGCAGCGGAGGGTTCCCTCCGCGTGCCTCTTAGCGTTTGCCGTTCGTAGTAAACGCTAAAGCGTGAGAACAACGGCGTTACCGTAACTAAACAAAATCAGTCCCACCAATAAGCGTAGAATCGATTTCCGGCAAAGTTGCCAACCGTTCCCCAGAAGCCGTGACTTCAATGAAAGTCAAATTGCCATGAGTGGCAATTGTTAAATCAGCAAAACTCAAGCCTCCTCCTAACTGGATAAAGTCCGTGTTATTCTTAAAGTCGCTGATAGTATCCCAGCCCATGCCCTGGGCCAAGACAAAAGTATCACTGCCCTCATTGCCGTAAAGCATGTCGCGTCCCTTACCCCCGTTGAGGAGATCGTCTCCAGCTCCGCCATAGAGGGTATCATTACCGCTGTCCCCTAAGAGGCTGTCGTTGCCCCCGTGTCCGTAAAGCCCGTCGCTTCCATTACCCCCTGAGAGGGTATCGTTTCCTGCTCCCCCTTGAAGGTAGTCATTGCTCCCCAGGGTAAGGCTGTATCGGAGCGCTTCGTCGAAACCAAAACGCTGAACCAGAATATCATCGTTTTGCCCATTGCCCTTATAATCGGCAATATACAGTTGCCCGCTTTGACCGTTAACCTGAAGCGCTGAGGGGAGCAGATATTCGGTGAAATTTTCCCCATCATTCGAGGACAATACCCGACTGGTGCGGGACCGATCCCCTCGGGGATATTTTTTTTGAACCAGAATCTCATCCTTACCATCACCATCCAAATCTTCTACATACAAATTGGTAAGGTCGCCCTTGAGCTCGAAACTCTCAGGCAGGGGGATGCTGGTAAAGTTGCCGTCGCCTTGGGATAAGAGTACATGAGCAGTCATATGGGCATCGTCGTCCCAACTGCCCTTTTCTTGACGGAGTATATCGCTCCGACCGTCCCCATTAAAGTTGCCGATGTACAAATTGGTAAAGTCGCCCTTGAGAAGGAAACTCTCCGGCAGGGTGCTGAGGGCAAAGTTGTCGTTGTCAAAGTTGTCGTTGCCTTGGGATAAGAGTACTTGAGCAGTCATCTCGTCATCGTTATCCCAACTGCCCTTTTCTTGACGGAGTATATCGCTTTGACCGTCCCCATTAAAGTCGCCGATGTACAAATTGGTAAAGTCGCCCTTGAGAAGGAAATGCTCATGCAGGGTGATGAGGGTAAAGTTGTCCTTGTCAAAGTTGTCTTGGGATAAGAGTACTTGAGCAGTTGTATGGTCATCGTCGTCCCAACTGCCCTTTTCTTGACGGAGTATATCGCTTTGACCGTCCCCATTAAAGTCGCCGATGTACAAATTGGTAAGGTCGCCCTTGAGATTGAAACCCTCATGCAGGAAGATGCGGGTAAAGTTGCCGTTGCCTTGGGATAAGAGTACTTGAGCAGTTAGATGGGCATCGTTGTCCCAACGTCCCCATTAAAGTCGCCGATGTACAAATTGGTAAAGTCGCCCTTGAGAAGGAAACTCTCCGGCAGGGTGCTGCGGGTAAAGTTGCCGTTGCCTTGGGATAAGAGTACATGAGCAGTCATATGGGCATCGTCGTCCCAACTGCCCTTTTCTTGACGGAGTATATCGCTTTGACCGTCCCCATTAAAGTCGCCGATGTACAAATTGGTAAAGTCGCCCTTGAGAAGGAAACTCTCCGGCAGGGTGCTGCGGGTAAAGTTGCCGTTGCCTTGGGATAAGAGTACATGAGCAGTCATATGGGCATCGTCGTCCCAACTGCCCTTTTCTTGACGGAGTATATCGCTTTGACCGTCCCCATTAAAGTCGCCGATGTACAAATTGGTAAAGTCGCCTTTGAGAGCGAAACTCTCAGGCGGATGGGGGTAAAGTTGCCTGACCTGAGTCAGAACATGACCAGTTTTGAGCTTTTGTAAATTATCAAGCACCTCTTGAGCAGTTTGGTAGCGCTCGACAAAGTTGTAGCGCATTATTTTGTCTAAAATATCGGCCAACCCGGAGCTAACGGAAGCCCGATCGCGCCAGACCACCTCCCTTTGAGCATTGCGGCCTAAATGATTAGGTTCAACCCCAGTCAACGCAGCGATCGCCGTCATGCCCAAAGCATAGATATCACTACAAAAGTGAGGTTCTCCCATGTTTTGTTCCGGCGGCATATAGCCAGGAGTGCCAACAAGGGTAAAATTATTCTGTCTGTTGATATTAGTGGCAATGTGCTTGACCGCCCCAAAATCAATCAAAACGATCTTGCCATCTGACTCGCGGCGGATTAAATTAGAAGGTTTAATATCGCGGTGAATGACCTTTCGATCGTGGACAAAGAGTAAAATCCCTAAGACATCGACTCGCGCGCAGGGAACAGGGGGGCGACGGGGGAATCGTGAGCGAGCCGAACAACATCTCCTGATGCCTTATTTTTGTTACTCCCCCAAACCTTGGATGCGCCCGCTCCCGACAGGCGAGACACCTGTCGGGAAGTTGTCACTTGTCAGTATAATAGCCCGAAAGCCAGACAAGTGGTTTAAGCTAGTTTAACAAAATTTGACACAGTACATAAAACTTATGTCAGACTACTTAGTATAATCTCGGGCAATTGTCTGATGAAACGTTATCTGCTATACTATAGCCTATTGTTGAGGATGTAATACTATGCTGCAAACCCATCTCGGTCCCAGACTAATCCTAGGGTAGAAACAAACGAATAGCAAAAAAAGGAATTTAGAAGATGTCAGATATTAAAGATCCTCTCAGTTCAATTGTACCCGAAAAACTTACCACACAGTGGCGTCGCACCATTAGACCCCTAGGAGTATACGCATTGCAGGGTCTAGCGTCCGATGGCGACTTGCTGGTGGCCCTAGACTCAGTGCGAGGGTATCTGCTACAGATAGATAGGGCGAGGGACAATGCCATTATCCTCAACCCTTATCATTACCCCCACTTCCAGTACGGCACAGGGTTGGCCATTTGGGAGAAGACCCTATGGTTCGCTCTCGACAAGAGCGTGTATTACTGCGACTGGGGGGATCTGACACCCAAGGTATTTACAACTTTACCCTATGAGGTCAATGGCGTAGCGGTATTGGAGTCAATAGTATATGTCACATGTCGGCAGTTGGGCTACATCCTCATATTTGACCGCAACAGGACGTCGGAGATCGCCAGGATCAGAGCGCCAGGGGTGGGAGTAGAGAATATCACCATCAAGGGAGAAGAACTCTGGGTGGCGGACCGGGAGGAGCAAACAGTCTTCTGCTTGGACCGGGGGACTGGGGAAATTATCTTTAGCGTCCTCACCCCTTTTGAAAGTCCGACAGCTCTGACATTTCACAGAGGGCCAGACACAGAAGCAGAAATTCTCTATGTGGCCTATGCTGGCGAGGAGCCTTACATTCGGGATGACCCCAACTCCGAACCATCTTACCAGTTAACATGGCGCGATCGTACCTTCATCCATCCCCTGCATTACTACTACAACCAAGCTCAACATTACGCCATTTCCAACGGTTATCTGATCGAGATGTCCTATGTAGAGGAACTCTCCCCCCTAGAGGAATATTATTTAGAGAATCTGGAATGGCGGATTGCCCTGCCAGCGTCAACCCACCGGCAAAAAGTCAGGCAAGTGGAACCCATTGGCCTACCCTTCAGGGAAGAAGTCGAAGATGGTCAGCGGGTGGCCGTATTTAAGTTCGATCGCCTCAAACCCCATGAAGGGCGTATATTTGGCTGGAAAGCCCTGATCGAAGTCAGGAGTATCAAATATAATTTCGTTCCTCTAGACCTAGAAGAGATCCCCCCATTAGACCGGGAACTGCAAAAGCGTTATCTGGTGGATGATGACGACTTAGCGATGGACACAGAGACAGTCCGGCAGGCGGCCAAAGAGGCGATCGGGAGGGAAAGAAACTTCCTGCGGCAGATGATCTCGATTAGAAACTACGTCTACGATCGACTATCCTACGGGATCAAACCAAAGATCGATCGTCCAGATCTAGTCCTAGAACGAGGCATCGGTTCCTGCGGGGAGTACGTCGGCGTGTTACTAGGACTAGCACGCTTGAATGGCATAGCCTGCCGGACGATCGGTCGGTATAAATGTCCAGCAACCCCGTCCCAGCAAGGAGTCCCGCTGATACCAGACTTCAATCATGTATGGTTAGAATTCTACATCCCCGGGTTTGGCTGGGTGCCGATGGAATCAAATCCCGATGATGTCGAAGACGGTCCCCACCTGACCCGATTTTTCATGGGATTAGCATGGTATCATATAGAAATAGGCAAAGGAATTTCCTTTGAAAAGCTGTTGCGCAACGGCAAACCTGTAAATAAAGAGGAATTGTCCTTGGGGGATTTAGCCATCAATCATGTCAGATTCACAATAATAGAAGAACTGCCACCACCTGGGTAGTTCCTTAGTTGGTATACTTTGAAAGGGAATGCGCTGCGCGCACGCTGCGCGATCGGTCCGCGGACGGCCCGAAAAATCGACTTGCGCTTTATTACATTGTTTTTGCTTAGCGCTTTTGTTAGCAAGATATGGCCCTAAGAGCAAAGGTATCCTTCGCAGTATAGTTATCTTAGCTGCAGTTGAGCAGCAGACCTGGTCCATTACAAATAACCGCGATCGCTATGTCATCCCAACCGTTACTGTCTGGCAAACCTACTGGTAAAGGCAAACAACGGCGCCGCCGCAACCTCTGGTTTGAGAGATTGATGGCGATCGTAGCGGTGGGGAACTTGACCTTGGTGGCCTTCGATATGAGTTACGTCCGCATGCGGAATTTCTGGCTACAGGGTAATATTCCCATTCCTATAGTTGGCGGCACCATTAAAGCTCCCGTGCCACCGATCGCCTCTTGGTATGACCCCGTTAAGGGGATTGAACCCCACCGAGATACGGCGGCGTATCTCCAGCAGGTGGATGCGCTAGAAGCTCAAATAAGGAAAACAGGAGTGCGATCGCCCTCCTCAGAAGCTCTCTTGGAAGAACTGCGGGTCAGAAGCGTGAAAATGATTGAAGAGAATCCTTTTCAGGTAGCCAATAAGAGTGGAACCCTGGAAAAGATTAAAAATAGGATGCGCGACCTAATTGACAATGAACAGGATTCATCCAAAGAAGTATTCAAGACTTTCTGGAGCCAAGAATATTTAGCTACAGCATCGCCAGCACAAGGACTAGGGTTCTTTGAGGAAGAGATTCGTCCCCTGATCGAAACCAACTACTTTCGGTCGAGCGACGAAACTGGGGAATTTACCGATAAATTCTGGCAACTAGACTTACCCTTTGCTATACTTTTTATCCTAGAGTTTCTGGCGCGGACCTTTTACATCAGCCGCCAGTATACCAGCATTGGCTGGCAAGAGGCCATGTTGTGGCGCTGGTACGATATCTTTTTGTTTTTGCCATTTTTCCGCTGGCTACGAGTCATACCGGTGACTATTCGGCTGAACGACGCAGAGTTAATCGATCTCGAACCAGTCCGCGCTCAATTCAGTCGAGGTTTTGTGGCTAGCTTTGCTGGAGAGCTAACAGAAGTCGCGATCGTGCAAACGATAAACCAGGTACAAAAGTCAGTCAAGAGTGGTGATTTAGCACGGCAGGTGTTTGAGAGTGTCAACCGCCCCTACATCGACCTGAACAACATTAACGAAGCAGAAGCGATCTCAGGACGTCTAGTGCAACTGACTCTCTACGAAGTGTTGCCAGAGATAGAGCCAGACTTAAGAGCCTGGCTGAACCATAACATAGAAAGCATCCTCAGTCAATCTCCTGTGTACCAAGGTCTGCATGCCTTACCAGGCTTGAATCAGCTCCCCGCTCAGTTAACCTTACAGATAGCGACACAGGTCTCTCAGATGCTCACAGAAGGATCCCAATCACTCTACGATGCCATCATCAACGACCCCGTCGGTGGTGAACTGACAAACAAGCTAGTGCAGCATTTCGGCCAAGCTTTAGGCTCGGAAATTCAACAAAAGCAAAACTTGCAAGAACTCGAATCCCTGATTTACGACTTCCTGGAAGAGGTTAAGATCAATTACGTCCAGCACCTATCCCAGGAGGATATCGAGCAAATTCTGGAACAAACCAGGCAACTCCAGCAAGGTAGCAAATCCTAGCCCAGCGTAGGACAGGCGTCTGGGAGCATCCCAGTTTTGCAGTAGGTAAAAAGACTTAAGCAGTATTGAGGTCAAGGTTGAGATAAGCACAACGTTGCTTCAACACCTGGTTGACATTCTCAGATTTCCATTGAGCCCCAGAAATCTTGAGCCTCCGACCAATACGCTTAATCGTTGAGGAGACAGCTCCCGACCCAATATCAATTTTGAGCTGTTGATAAGCTGCGTAATTGGGTAGACGAGAGCGATGCTGGTCGAGATCAGCTAGGAAGTTGTTAACCTGTGGAGCTGACCAACCATCAAAGGACGCTTTTGCTTCATCTATGAGACCATGCCACAGAACGGTCTCAACTCGTTTGAGCCGTTGGTGAGAGCCACCCACTTTATATAAATTTTCCATTAGATGATACCAGTCAAGGACTTCGCGTCTGCACTCTGGAGGAGCAAAGCCGTCGATTAAATTCCAGACTCCGGGATGTCCATCTCCGATGCAAGTGAGCGGGTTAGCCAGTGGCTTCCCCTTGACCCAATTAACCAGGAACTCGTTGTCGTGAAACGCTGCCATACATACCTGTGAGTGCAAAGCTACCGTCTTGTAGTCTTTCCACTGGCTCGGCTCTCCTTTGGGAGTCCGTAAACGCACTTTGCCCCCGTCGGCGCTCACCGCTTTCACTGGCTCTTTGGCCAAGGCAAGAGGGAACTCACTGCGATGAACGAGCCGATGCTGTGTGCTGTGCGAGACTTTCATTCCTGTCAACATAAAGATGTCTTGTTCGGCGTGAGCATAGGACTCGTTTGCTGTCAGCAGCAGGGAGCATCGTTCCAAGTGCGGACTGATGCGGGTGCGGGCTGCTAGACCAAGACGCTGTGCTTGCTTGCTCGTTACCCTCAGCGTTCCGATGCAGCTATCGATATAGCGACTCCGTCCACTTTGTGTTTGACTTGCTTCGGATAAAAAAAATTTCCTAACTCCGGTCCGACTGTCTCTAACATATGGTCGCGCACTGCGACACACCTTCAAAATCTTGCAATCGCTCGGAGGGTGTATTCTTGTACAAAATGCGTGCGATGGTTTTCAGAGCCTGGTTGAGTTCGCGGAGTTCTTTTTGTGTCATCGGAATGCTTCTGGCGGGTGAGTTTCATCCCTATTTTAGCCCATTGTCTACCCTTTTGCTAATGATCTCACTACTTGGCTCCTCTCCTAAGTATATTTACTCATTGCATTAGTGGGATGCTCCCCAGGCGTCTCGCCTGTCGGTCGGTGGAGGATATCGCCAGATCCTGCTAACTACCGCCAGTAGGTATCCGTCTCGAAGGTCCATAAATAAAACTTGACAAATAAACTTTTATGTGATACTATAGGAAAATAATTCTGAGCTCCTCTCCCCCCTCTCTAGGCGCGAAAGCGCCTGGGAAGCACTAAAGCGCTAACTACGAACGGGAATGTTATGATAGAAAATAACTCGAAGGCACCCACGGGACTAGGCCGCTAGTAGCCCCGTAATGATGTGGAACGGCGTCGTGGAGGTCAGGCATAATTTCACGCCTAAGTGGGTCTGTTACCAAATGTGTGGGCACACTCCGGGAACCCTACGCTGCTCACCATGAGGGTAAATACCCGCTTTTTTTTAATGGAAGTTAGAGCTGTTTTGCGGGGGTTGACAGATGAATCATCCTTTAATTCCAGAAATTATGGATTTGGCAACACCAGTGGCATCTACCCTGGGATTAGAAGTGGTAGGAGCAGTTTTTCAGACGAACCAAAAGCCCCCAGTACTGCGTGTAGACATCCGGAATCCTCAACAAGATACCGGTTTAGATGACTGCGAACGAATGAGTCGAGCGATGTCGGCAACCTTAGATAGTAATGAAATTCTATCAGATGCTTACGTTCTGGAGATTTCCAGTCCTGGCATATCACGACAGCTGACGAGCGATCGAGAATTTATCGCCTTCAAAGGGTTTGCCGTCATTGTCAGCACAAAAGCTGCTGCCGAAAGTATAAAGGAGTGGCGAGGGCAGTTGCTGGGTAGGGATGAGACAGCAGTTTACTTGAATCAAAAAGGAAAAAGCATCGCCATCTCGCGCCAGGATATTACCAGGGTGGAGTTAGATGAAAGCCGCTAACAATCATCAAAGAGCAGTCATTTTTTAGGGAGACAGAACAAAAAATGTCAATGGTAAATCTGCCAGGACTAAAAGATATGATCGACAGTATCAGTCGAGAGCGCAACTTACCGAAACACGCTGTCCAGGCGGCGCTGCGAGAAGCGCTGATGAAGGGATATGAGCGCGATCGTCGCACTCAAGGGCTGAATAGCGCCAACTTTGATGAAGAATACTTTGACAATTTTGAAATCGAACTAGACATCGAGGAGGAAGGATTTAGAATCCTGTCCACTAAAAGTATTACCGAAGAGGTCAGCAACCCAGATCATCAGATTTCACTCAAAGAAGTGCAAGAAGTCGCTGCCGAAGCCCAGTTGGGAGATACCGTGATATTGGATGTCACGCCAGATCGGAAAGATTTTGGTCGGATGGCGGCGATCCAGACTAAGCAGGTGCTGGCTCAAAAACTGCGAGCTCAACAGCGTAAGCTGATTCAAGAAGAGTTCCAAGACCTGGAAGGGACAGTACTACAAGCTAGAGTCTTGCGCTTTGAAAGACAATCAGCGATCGTGGCAGTTAGTAGTAGTTTTGGCCAGCCAGAGGTAGAAGCGGAACTGCCCAAGCCGGAACAGCTGCCCAACGACAACTATCGAGCTAATGCCACCTTCAAGGTTTATCTGAAAAAAGTGGGCTCCGGCTCTCACCGAGGCCCGCAGCTGCTAGTGTCGCGAGCTGACGCCGGTTTAGTGGTGTATCTGTTCGACAACGAAGTGCCAGAAATTCAGGATGAAATAGTGCGCATTGTGGCAGTAGCGCGGGAAGCAAATCCTCCTTCTCGTTATGTGGGCCCCCGCACGAAAATTGCTGTTGATACTCTCGAACGAGATGTAGACCCAGTAGGAGCCTGCATCGGCTCCCGAGGGTCGCGCATTCAAGTGGTGGTCAATGAATTGCGGGGGGAAAAAATCGACGTGATCAGCTGGTCCCCTGACCCAGCTACCTATATTGCCAACGCCCTCAGTCCCGCCCGTGTCGATGCTGTGTATTTAGTAGACCCGGATGTTCGTCAAGCTCATGTCCTCGTGGCGGAAAATCAGCTGAGTTTAGCCATTGGCAAGGAAGGACAGAACGTCCGTCTGGCCGCTCGCCTGACCAGTTGGAAAATTGATATCAAAGATAACGCCTCTTACGACCATGAAGCCGAAAGCCTCAAGATTGCAGCTATAGTAGAGGCTCGTCAACTTGAAGATCTCGCCTCGGACGAAGAGCTGGAACTGGAAGTTGAACCGGATTCACTCTCACCGGTAGCAACATCAGACCCCGATCGGGTGGCCGCTGACGACCAAGCAGATGTTGTAGAGACAGCTGTGGATCCATCAGTACCGGAAACGGAGACTGATGATTGGTGATGGATGGCTGATAACTATTGACTGACAGCGTCTTCCATCCATAACTGCCCAATCCCCATTTCCAATCATGTTACCCAACTATCGCCGTTGTATTAGTTGCCGGAAGGTAGCTAGCAAAGAAGCTTTTTGGCGCATTGTCAGAGTATATCCTTCTGGACAGTTACAATTAGATCTGGGCATGGGGCGTTCGGCCTATCTATGTCCAGAGCAGGAGTGCCTCAAAGCAGCTCAGAAGAAAAATCGCTTGGGGAAGGCCCTGAGAGCCAGAGTCCCCCAAGAAATATACCAAACTCTGTGGGAACGCTTAGGGGCGGTGTCTCCTGGTGCTGCATCTCGTGGGAGCGCTACTCGCACTACCCACGAGATGCAGCGCGCTACTCGCACTACCCAGGAGACACTGGCCGCTGGTCCAGGAGATCTATCCCCGAAACAGCCTGACTGCAGCCGATCAACTGTCTGAGGAGGGGCAGGCTGGGGTGGCGGTGACTGGAAAGGGATTTAACAATTTTGAAAAATCTCCGAGAAAGGAAACCCGCTCAGGGCGACGCTTTCAGTCTCTCATTTGTAGCATTATTTTATGCATTTGGGATAAGGGAGTCTGGCACCGCTTGCCTTGGGACCAGTAGCTCACCAGGATGAGTGGCGATCCAAATGGCTGTGATGGTATTAAAATAAAAAGAGGAAGTAAACTTTATTGCCTCATGGCGGGTGGGAAGGAAAGCAAAAAGGTTTGTATGCAATCGAGTTGCTTGACGGTGTCCCTTGGGGCCCCCAGTCCGCAGACAGTGAAAGCTGTCTCATCAGATGATAGCCCAGAGGCAAGGAAAACAGCGTCTGCTTGGCAACCCAAAAGTGAGTCTGCTGGTAATATGGTAGACAAGCATGAGTCCGCTTGGATCTTGCTTGTCTACTGGCAGAGGGGCAATTAGGGTTCGATCGCTTGACGTACTCGGCCCCTGGAGATTGTGTAAAATCAGGAACTCACGACTCGGTGTCTCGTGGGTAGTGCGAATAGCGCTCCCACGAGACACCGATAGGGCGCGAGACTGGTGATAAGGAGCAAAAAAAATTGTAGTCGCTTCTCGATCGGGAGGCAGGCCATGATGTGAAAACTGGTAGGTAGGAAAGAGGAAGAGTGGATGAACAACGGCAAAGTAAGAATTTACGAGCTATCAAAGGAATTGGATTCGGAGAATAAGAACATATTGAAAGTTTGCGAGAAGCTAAACATCACAGTGAAAAGCCACAGCAGCACAATATCAGCATCAGATGCTGAACGCATTCGTGCCCACGCAGAAAAACACCCAGAAGAATTAGTCAGCCACTCATCTCAATCTGCCAGTGTCAGCTCGGCATCAATTGACACAGAATCAGCACCAGACAAGCCGCCTTGTGTAAAAAAACGGCAAGAGATTCTGGAAATTCGCCCAAATAGTAAGCCGATGTTGAATCATGGTTCTCACAATCAGAGTGGGGCAACGAAGCCTCAGAAGCTAAGGGCTCCGAAGAAACCAGTTCATCAGCATCCAAGTCAAAGTAGTGAGTTATCGGCGGCGAATGTTGAACTTCCGTCCCCCCCCAAACCCCGCACGGAAGGAGGTGCTGCTCGTGTCCGAGAGCGCCCACCGGCGTCTCTGGACACGACCGAATCAATCGGGCGGAATGAAGAAAAAAGCCCGGCGTCGGAGCCAACTCGGGAATTGACAGTGGATAGGCAGGTGGAAGAAAAGCCGGAACTAATTGGTCCGCCAGTAAAGCGACAAGAAATAAAAAGAGAGAATCGGCCAGCCATAAGCGTTATTGGTGAAGGGTCGGAAAAGCCAAAGGGACGAAGGAATCGGGAAGGAAATAAGCAGCAGTACCGGAAAGAACAAGACCACAATAAATTTAATCAGTCCAAGAAAATCGCAGAGGAAGAAGGCAAGAATATTCCGGGGTCCTCATCAGAACAGAAAGGAAAGGGGGTGGAAAATGCGGAGACAATTGTGTCTAATCGACCGATAAGAAAACGGTCCAAAAATAAGGAGAAGAAACAGGATACGTCTGAGAAACAATCGGCAAGCAAAAATTGGACAGAGCCTCATAAACCGCCATTAAAACCAGTAGAGAGCAAAAAAATAGTCAGACTGGCATCGCGGGAAGGCTCCAAGATTCGTAGTGGACTACGAGATGAGGCATCCTCAACGGGGACGCAACCGGTAGAACTGCGACGGCCCCGCCCGATGCGTCCAACGACAGCCCCAACAGATCGCTTGGATGAGGAATTATCGTCATCGCTGGTATTACGAAAAGACGTGTTCGACAGCTCAGAGGCGGATGAGAATACTAAAGATCGGGAGCTGAAGCGACCTGTACCACGTCCACCTAAGCGAGTGAAAAAACGGGAGTCCGAAAAGGAAGAGGATGAACAGATAGAAAGTAAAAAGGTCTCAAAAGCGCCAGCAAAGGCTAAGCGGCGTCCGATAATCATCTTAGATTCCGATTTAGATTCCGATTTAGATTCTGATTTAGATTCCGATGACGATCTGCTAGCCCCTGTGGAAGTCAGTTTGTCATTGGTGCGTCCGGCAAAACCGAAGGGAAGTGCAACTCATCAAAGTAAACTGGCAGCTTCGGCAGCACGACCGAGCCACAAGAGGAAAGAAGGAATAAAGAGTCAGAAAACATCGGCTCGCAATCATCGGGAACAGGCTTCAAAAGAAAAGCCATCGAAAATTGTGCTTAAAGGTGGACTGACAGTGCAAGAGCTGGCGAGTCTCCTAGTTGTGCCGTCTCCGGAGATTGTCAAGGGGCTGTTCTATAAAGGAATTGCCGCGACGGTAACCCAAACCCTGGATGTAGAGACGGCAAGTCTAGTAGCCCAAGAGCTAGGGGTGGAGGTGGAAATGGCGTCGGCTGAGTCTGAGGCTCGGAAAGTAACGGAGATGCTGGATGAGGCAGACTTGGAAAACTTGCAACGTCGTCCACCGGTGGTGACGATTATGGGCCATGTTGACCACGGAAAAACGACTTTGCTGGACTCGATTAGAAAAACTAAGGTGGCACAGGGAGAAGCTGGTGGGATTACTCAGCATATTGGTGCCTATCATGTGGATGTGGAACATGGAGGGTCTCAAGCTCAGATCGTTTTCTTGGATACTCCGGGTCACGAAGCCTTCACGGCAATGCGGGCGCGAGGGGCACGAGTTACAGATATTGCGATTCTGGTGGTGGCGGCTGATGATGGGGTGCGCCCTCAAACAATTGAGGCAATTAGTCATGCTCAGGCGGCGGAAGTGCCGCTGGTGGTGGCAATTAATAAAATTGACAAGGAGGGTGCCCAGCCAGATCGGGTGAAGCAGGAGTTGATGGATCGTGGTCTGGTGCCAGAAGAATGGGGCGGCGAGACGATAATGGTGCCAGTGAGCGCGATCGAGGGAGAAAATCTGGATACGCTCTTGGAAATGATTCTGTTGGTAGCTGAAATAGAAGAACTCTCTGCTAACCCAGACCGGGTGGCAAAGGGAACGGTGATAGAAGCGCATCTGGATAAGGCGAAAGGTCCAGTCGCGACGCTACTGGTGCAAAATGGAACGCTGCGGGTGGGAGATACTCTGCTAGCAGGTGCGGCGATCGGGAAGGTCCGTGCAATGATAGACGATCGCGGTCAGCGGGTAGAAACGGCAGGCCCTTCTTGTGCGGTGGAGGTTTTGGGACTGGGGGATGTGCCGTCTGCGGGGAATGAGTTCCTGGTGTTTGCTGACGAAAAAGAAGCTAAGGCGATCGCCCAAGCGCGGATCCTCGAACAACAGGAATCTCGTTGGCAACAGGCAATGGCATCCCGACGAGTCACTCTCAATAGTCTCAGCGCCCGCGCTCAAGAGGGCGAACTCAAGGAGCTAAACCTGGTCTTGAAGGCAGATGTTCAAGGTTCGGTGGAGGCGATCTTGGGATCGCTCAAACAGCTGCCTCAAAATGAAGTGCAAGTGCGAGTGCTGTTGGCCGCTCCGGGGGAGATCGCGCAAACGGATGTGGATCTGGCGGCGGCGTCAGATGCGGTGATCGTTGGCTTCAACACGAATTTTGCCAGTGGGGCCCGAGCTGCTGCTGACGATGCGGGTGTAGACGTGCGCGAATATGATGTCATCTATAGTCTGCTGGACGATATCCAGGGAGCGATGGAAGGTCTGCTGGATCCAGAAATGGTCGAAGAAGAACTGGGCTCTGTGGAAGTGCGTGCTGTATTTAATGTGGGTAAGGCTGTGGTCGCTGGCTGCTATGTGATCTCTGGTAAGGCGGTGCGCAACTGTAATCTGCGGGTCGATCGCGGCAAGAATGTGATTTATGAAGGCATTCTCGACTCGCTCAAACGGATGAAGGATGATGTTAAGGAGGTTAGTGCTGGCTTCGAGTGTGGGATCGGTGTTGACAAATTCAATGACTGGGCGGAAAATGATATCATCAAAACCTACCGGATGGTGACTAAGCGACGTACTCTCTCAACAAAATAGGCATGCGCTCGTTGGTGCGGTAGATGGCTGGGCTCCGGTAGTAACTGTGTGGCTACCGGAGCTTAAACTCCCATGGCTGCACGCAGTGCGCGAACGGGATGGGCGCATCGCTCGCTTTGGGGGGCAGGGGGCAGGGGGAATGTCCTTCATTTTAGAGAGGGATGAGCGGGATATCTGACCGGGATGGATGCTTCAAGAGGATACGCCCCCTCGGAATACAGGGAAGACTGGCTCTGAATTTGTGGCTGATATCTGCTGGCTAGGGAAAAAAATGTGATCGATGAGACAGAAGCTAATTGAAAATTAAGTTATATTAAAAGGAAATAAAAATAGGCGTTGCACATTTTGGGGATGATGCCCTTTTTTGCACAGGCTACGCTACTGAAAATGGCTTGTAGTCTAAGTTTGAGAGTTCTGCAACTATCTCCATCATCCCGTCCGAAGTGCAACAAAAATATTGAAAGCGCTCCATGAGTGCGAATGCTTTTAATATGAGTTGATTTTCATAGTAGTACATTCACTAGCTAGGAGGAGTTTATGTCGAGTTTGACTTTATCACCAGCGCAGTCGGATGCGGAAATATGGGAAAACCTCAAAGGTGCGATCGCCTCTAGTTCGGGGTTTGAGCGTTGGCGAAGCGAACGCAGTGCAGACGCCGAGATCCAGAGCCTGAGTAAAGAGCAGCAGGTGCGCATTTACCTGCGGGAAACTTTAGAAACTCTGGCTTACTAAGGCTTACCGTTCCCAGGCGGGAGCCAGGGAACGAGGGTGGTAATTCCCATCCCTGTTCGGGGATGGGAATTATTATGTTATGTTAATCAGAAAAGATCGATAATATTCAAGATGCCTTGGATGGGTCTGGCTAAGCGGGTCAGCTGATTGTAAGCATCAGTGAGGCGATCGCCTTCAAGATGGACTTGTTTGATAGGGTATTTTTGAATGGTTTCCATGAGTGTGATTTGACCGTCGTCACTGGCCGAGAGGATGAGGGCCGATCGTAAGGCTTGCCGAGATGCTTGATGGGAGGGGGTATGCACTGCTAAACTGAGGCGATCGAGGATCAGTTCGCCCATCTGGCTATTGAGTACCAGATCGAGAAAGATGAGATTGACTGGGACCGGTGTGGTGAGGGTGCGGCGAAGATTGTCGGGGTCTTGTTTGGCGGTGTCCATATAGGCTTCCAGCTGGTTAGAGAGTTCTCCGGTGTCAGCAAAGGTAGTTAATTCGCTAACGGACACGGAACGCTGGAAAATCTGATAATTCATTACTACCTGTTCAGATGCTTCTGCGGGGAGCGTCGATAGTAAGATATTGCCGCAGCCTACCAAAAATAATCCATAACGGAACCATAAAATTTTTAAGCGCATAACTACTCTCACCAGAACATCTATATCTAGTTTATTGTTTATTGTTAATGGTTGCTGGTGGGTCTCCTGGGTTTGGGGTGATGAGTAAAGCTTATAGTCACGCCAAATCAAGGGTTTCAGCCTTGATTATAGCGGAAAAATGTATATTACAATACATTTTTCACTCATTACCCAGGAGCTCCTTGCTGGTTGGAGAACATAGTCCAGGCCGAGATCCTGTCAGCGCAGCTTATGTTTTCGATATCTCCTGTTGTGCTCTTGTCCCAGGGGACTCGGCACACAGGAGACATCGACCGCGCCTAGGGTTTTTTGGGGCGAGAGGCCCGTTGTTCCAGACGAAACAGCCAAACCATGAGAGCAACAACCCCGACTTGCAGGGCACAGTTGGGTAGGGCGGCTCCGACATTGCGCCCTGCCAGCAATTGTGCTAAAAAGACTAAGGCACCGATGAAGCCAGAAGCCCCGAAAGCTACATAGACAAACTGCCGCAGACCTAGGTAAGGTGCTTTCGCTTCTGCTTTGAGTCGAGCAGATTTTTCCGGACTCAGCTTGCCGTGTCCCTTTACATGCGTTCTATCGTAGTTTCTCATGCCTGTCAAGGGTTCCGAGGAGCCAGTTGGTGGGTTCGGTGTTGGCTTGTTTGAGCCTGCTGGGTCTGTTATAGGTTTCATCTGTTGTTGTTAGGTTAATATTGTCTGGAAAATTTTTCTCAGGAAGCACACAATAGCAAAAAGCGTGCTATACTAGGAAAAAGTATGTGCCGGTGTAGCTCAGTGGTAGAGCATTCGATTCGTAATCGAACGGTCAGCGGTTCAAATCCGCTCATCGGCTTGGTTTGGATGATTAGTTGATTAGTAATTGTAACTGGACAGTGCGAAGTTCTATGGCTGCGCCACGCTACGCGATTGGGGAACTGCTTGTCATAAGCGGGTTTGGGCCCGTGAGACCTCCGATGAGCAATTCGCGGGCTGCCTTTTGGAGCAAGGGGTTCAGCTTTTAGGATAGGTCCTATTTTCAGAGAACTTCGCACTCTCTATAACTGAGGTAATTTAAATGAAATCCTTACAAGGCTTGCGGTTTCCGCCGCGTTCGCCCCTCCCGAAAATTTACACAAATGATTTAGGTTCGCTATAGATTGAGAGTACCAGGTCTTCCGCCACATTCACTCCTATTTACAACTAGCAGAAAGACTATGGCCTTTGACCAATGAACCGATAGCAAATCGTAGCGATCGCATGTCCTTGACGAGTTGTCAGAACTCTTGTTTGAGCGCTGCCGTCAACTCTTGAATCTCAAAGAGTTGATGAGAGGCTTAACCAATTTCTCTTGGTGGGGCAGGCTTGGGGACGGCTAATTATGGTCAATCGAGCGGACATGATATAACAAACTGCGTCGATAAACAGGAGGTAAAGATTTCCACAACTCTCTTGCGGATTCACGACTACTTCGATGTCTCCGGAGACATCAAGCCCCAACATAAACTCCAACTATTTCCCGAGTTTTTGTATCAAGAGCCAACCTTATCCATTGTTTGTTATCCTTACTTTTTACAAAAGACCACATTTCATCACACTCAATCGTCAATTTCCCTTTTTGCTTGCCTGAAACCTTCGCGGGAGATATCCGCATATTTCTTATTAACAACGCGATGTGCAACTTTCTACGGAAGAATAACGGTTTGGTGGTCTTTGGCTGAAAATGTTGTTCTCAAAACTCCCTAAATCTCGTTGGTTGGAAAAAGTTGCACACGGCGTTATTAACATATTTTTGAAGCCATAGCTTGCAAACTCCAGTGATTCTGGCAATACCAGCCAAATAAATTATTTCTAGCAAGAGAACTTTTTTTTAGTTTCTTCTGCTATTTGTTTTTTAGTAGGGTTTTCAACAAATTGTCTGCCGCAATCTTTATACTTATATTTTTGCTTCTTGTTGTGAATCCTCTGGGAGGGCGACATCCAAGCTGAAATACTTACTGGGTAATGATTTCAGCCCATAATCTCCAACAATATCCATGCTGTTTTGGGCCGACAGACGACGTATTTATAAGGGTTTGAGCTTCATAAAAATGAAAGAATGGTCAATCTATCGCTCATGTCGCCCCCTCAGGTGAATACTGCCATTTTTGACAATTCGTTTACTTTGACAATCAGGACAGGTCGCTAATAAGTATTCCCTTTCCTCGCAACCATTCCCCGACGCAAAATCAATCCGCACGGTAATTTGTATGGCTGCGCTCCCGCAAGGGATACGGCAATATCTTGAATATCCTGCGCCAGAGTCTAGGGCACGAAATCAGAAGCTAACTGAGCAAAAGTCGCAATAGGAACGCCCCAACTAGAGCTGCGGATATTCTGGCGTTCCAGTTTATCCTCGGGTCTCGTACCATCCTCATATACATAAGGATCGAAGAACGGATAGGCGTGCATCCCATTGATAGCAATCATCTTACCTGCGCCATTCAGAACCGGACCGCCGCTCATCCCCTTTTGGATATCATTACTGTAGCCGATGCGGTAGCCCCCTTCAAAAGCTTTATCTGGCAAAAGTGTGATAGACCCCTCTGACAAAACCAACTCCTCTTGTTGGTAGGGGAAACCTGCAGCTACCACCTGCTGCTTGGGAAACATGCGATCGCCATGACCCAAAGAAGCTATGGAATAATCAGCCTCGGCGCTGAACTGCAACAGGGCCAAATCTTTCCCCTGAAAATCCACCTTCTCCACCACAGTCGCTGGATATATTTTCCCATCATTCGTCTCGATGCGATCGGGAGAACCCACTGCGATGACGTGGTCATTAGTAAGAACAGTATAACGCCCGGATTCCTTCATAATCAAAGTGCCCGAACCACGAGCATCACCCGCCCATACCTTAACAGTAATTGATTCAGCGATTTGATGCAGTTCCTCCTGGGAGAGCGCCACCTCCACCGCCTGCTGAGAAACCCCCGGTATTGCATTACAGCCATAAAGCCCAACCGGTCCCCAGGATAAACTGCTTATACATGGTCGGGGTCGAGCTTCCAGTCGCCTCTCAACCCTCCCTTACTGAGGTTTGTAGTGAGGACTTCCGTCCTCACTACAAACCTCAGAAAAATCGGAACCGGACTTGCGACTTTCACCGCAGGAGGCTACTGGGTAAGAGGTCCAAGTCATGGATAGCTTATATCAGGATTACCCCTGTTTAGCCTCTTAACCTGTTCCCTTGTCCCTATTCTGGTTGGTGAGTGGTGCTGCCAGCAAACCTTTAGTATCACCAATTTACAAGACCGTTTTACCAGAAACTCATGACCTAACTCCCTTTTTTTAAGTATCTGGCCGCCGTGTCATAATCAGGACTACTAGTTCCGGTTATTTTCCTATTATCACCGCACTACGTCAGCATATCCCGGACGTTACTCTAGGCATTGGCTTCTTAGTACATCCTTCCCTCAATAGCTTGCGCTTATCATCTAACTTGTCAACCCTCAAGACATTCCAGGTAGACAGCATGTTGAAGGTTACTTTGTTCCATGGTATCATTATGATGCTTTTAGACCCCTACAATACCCCAGGAGTTCTTTGAGTACGATGTTAGTCAGATTACACAACTAACACGGGAGCATCTCACTTTTGCATTTTGGCATTAAATTATGCTAATTGCGAATGGAGAATTGCGAATGGAGAATGGAAAATAGCCCAGATCTCGATTCTCAATTCTCAATTCTCAATTCTCAATTCTCAATTCTCAAGAAGCAAAACTGGGATGCACCCACTAACACTAACTACCATTTCCCTTTTGGGCCAGCGTGTAAAGCCTTATTCCGCTGGATTAGTGTAACGAGGCTTAAATAGGTTCGTTTTGTTCTCGCCATGAGCATCTTCCCTAGCGGCGTTACCGGCGATAGCTGCCAGCAAGCCTACATTTAAGTCCTTGCTTCACACGCTCCGGGCCCCCTCCGCTACGAGGTGATGTCACTCTCGTGTCCGAGAGCGCCCACCCTGTCGTGTCGGGACCGCGCACGACATGGGTGGGTCGTTTCCGAGAGCGCCCACCCTGTCGGGAGCCTGCTGGCAGCGACATGGGTGGGTCGTTTCCGAGAGCGCCCACCCTGTCGTGTCGGGACCGCGCACGACATGGGTGGGTCGTTTCCGAGAGCGCCCACCCTGTCGGGAGCCTGCTCGGCAACGACATGGGTGGGCGCTCTGGAAACGAAAGTCTCCGGAAACGAAAGTCTCTGGACACGACAGCAGCATTAAGGACCAGAGTCTCTCCCGTACCTGGAGGGGGGGATTTGGACCCCCATGAATACCACAGTTGTTGGCTAATGGAACCAACCAGAATTTCACTGAGTTACATTTTATACCTTAAAACATCGCACGCTATCAGCACTATTGTACGACGATTCATCTTTCTTCTCTTCGTTAGAACGCCCGAACCCTAAAGGCCCGAACCCGTTCCCAGGCAGAGCCGTGGGAACGAGGGGTCCGGCTACAGGAACAAAGCCCGCCTGCGCGGGCTGAAATTCTCTCGTTCCTAGGCGCAGCCTGGGAACGACAATTTGAGGCTCTGCCTCTAGTCAAGCATCTCTATTCTATCACCTTCTGCCTCTGGGTAAACTACACGCCAAATATTCCCGATCGCCCGTTCTAACCGGTTGCCTGGCGATCTCCTCTTTCGCTTCGTTGTTAGCCCGCCTCTTGTTCAAACCCCGGCGTTCCCTGGCTCCCGCCTGGGAACGCGGGAGTTTGCAACCCCCGGCGGGCTATCGGGAAAAGCGCAAGATGTGAGTTTGGAAACCGGGTTTCTGGACTACCTTTTAGCGACCAGCATAAGCACCGATCGGCTCTTTGATAAAGCGGATATAGAGATGCTTGAAGGTAGACTTGAGCACCCGAGGCAGCCCAAAATCGATCGGGACGAGAGATGCTGCCAATTTCCAGTCATCAACAAGCAGTTCCTCGGGGTGCAGCAGGGGAAAATCAATATCCCCGATCGCCTGCCAGAGTCCCAGTCGCTGGCAAGCTGCTGCGGTCGGCACAGTTGCGGGGTCAACCTGAAGAATTGCTAGCATTGAGCTATCTATGGCAAACACATTAGTAGCAGCGCCCAAAATTCCCAGATGACGGGGTTCGCCATTAATCGGACCATTACCTTCATGAGCAATGATACCATCAATAATCGTCAAATCTGGGTTAATTGCCCGCGCCGTTTCCACCAACATTTCCCCAAAGCGGGCGCTATCTTTGCCTGCTTCCAGGTGCCACCAAGCTTTCATCTTCCCTGGCACGCAACCGAACAGGTTTTTCACCCCCATCGTCATGGTCAGCTGCGCGTGAGATTTTACCTTAGGCAAGTTAATCACCACATCAGCATCCATCGCCTCTTTGCACAGGCGCAGATGATTAAATTCTTCGCTGACAGTCTCATAGCGCTGGCCGTGGAATTCCACAATCGGCAAATTCAATTCTGGGCAGGCTTGGGATTCCAGATAACCATTTGCCTTCGCCACACCTTTAGCACTGCCAAATGCGGGACTATCTCCCAAAAACGGCTTGCCTCCAGCTGCTTGCACCAGTTGGGCTACGCAGTACACCAGTTCTTTGCGCGTCACGCATTCCTTCGTCGGACGAGAACCAGTCAGCAAATTGGGTTTCAGCAACACCCGATCGCCCGGTTTGACAATAGCCTCTATTCCTCCCAGAGGTTCCAGCATCTGGAACACAGACTGCCGCAGTTCTTGCAACTCATAGGAGGAGGCCCGAATTAAACTGACAGTAGACATCAATGTTACTTCCACAATAATTAACAACAAACTAAATAAATCTGCCGGTAGCACCCCGCTGCATAGCCGTCACCCGATCTGCATTCGGAAACACCCCGACTCCCACTATTTCCGACAGAGGAGGTGAAGCCTCCACCTTCACCACCCGGGCCATGCAGATGAATACTGTTTGATCGAACAGATGGAATGTCAACCAGGGTCTTTCCAACAACAGATTGACTTGCTTCTTGAATTCGGCGGGCGGAACTGGTAGATTAAAGGCTTCTGACTCTCCATTGTCATAATAAAATGTGACTTGCGTTGTGTCCTGTTGACTTGGCATCGCTCCAAGGCTCCGAATTGCTTTAGTCTTTAGCTTAACCCCATCTAGGCTAGCACATTTCATGGAAGTTCTGCCAACTGCTGTCTGACCCAAGTTTTGAAAGACTCGCGTCTAGGGCAGTTCCCCTATTTCCCAACTTTTTTCTAGAAACCTAGGTATTTCCCTCAGGGGCAGATTGGCAAAGGTAGGAGATCCCGGTCGGGGTCGAGCTAGGAATCGCTTCCCAACCCTCCCTTTCGGAACCGGACTTGCACCTTTCAATGCATCCGGCTACTGGGTGATAGGCCCTTTCCTTGGGCAGCTTGCCAAGATTGCTCCTGGTTTGCCTTACAATCTGTTCGTTTATCCCTATCCTGGCTGTGAGTGGAGCTGCCGACAAACCTTTAGTATCACTATTTACTGGGCCGTTTTACCAGGAAGTTATAACCTAAACTCCCCTTAGGAGCTGGCCACCGTAACATTAATCAGAATTACTTGTCCCAATTGTTTCCTATCATCACCGTCCCACATCTGCATATCCAAGGCATTACCCTAGGCATTAGCTTCTTAGGACATCCCTTCCCCAGCGGCTTACGTTTATCATCTAACTTATCCACCCAACAGACATACCCGGTGGATAGCACACTGGAGATTACTTTGTTCCTTGGTATCATTATTGATGCTTTTAGGCCCCTACATTCCCCCGGGAGCTTTATGGAGTACGCTATCAACCACTACAAAAAGTTGATACCTTGCTTCCTATCCCTTTTGGGCCAGCGTATCAGCTCTTTCGCTGGTTTATGTTAACGAGGTTTAAGTAGGTTCGTTTTTTCTAGCCATGAGCATTTCCCTAGCGGCGTTTCCGGTTTGAGCTACCAGATGGCCTACACTTAAGTCCTTGCTCCGCACCACGATGATGTCACTTCGCAGCACTAAGGACCGGAGTCACCCCCGTACTTGGGGGGAGGGGTTTGGACCCTCATGATACCAAAGTTGTCGGCTTATAGAACCGACCCGGCTTTCACTGTGTTTCAGTTTATACCGGAACAAATCGCACGTGCAGGGTACATATCGTCCTGCTTGCATTTGGTAAATCTGCAGGCTCCGGGAACCCTACGCTACTTGTTCCTCGTAGCGCCACAGTTCCGGAACTCCCAAAGCGGCATAAATTATCTGTCTGTCAACAGATGAGGTATAATCTACTTCTAGCACTAAGTCAGGAGGGGGGTCTTTGGTCAAGTCAAGTTCTTTTTTGTTTCTCATCAGCGGTTCGTTCTGAATGTAGAATCCCGAGTCTGGTTCCGCCCTCCCCATTTCTGCCAGCATGGCTACATAGGTTGGCCAACTGATGTTTTTCAAGAGTACCCAATCGGATGTAGTTTGGTAAGTCACGATCGTAGCACTAATCCTTGTTCGCCTCGTTCCCAGGCAGAGCCGACTCTGGCAGGGAACGTACATTCTGAGGCTCTGCCTCGTGTCCTGAGAGTCTGCTCTGCCTCCTGGAAACGTTGCTAGCTAGAAACTAGCAACGAGGGGCACGAGGAGGATCTCCCCTAAGATGAGATACAATAAATCTAGTAGATGCAGCAGATAAGACATGGCCAAAGACATCTTTCATGACACTGTGAAAGTTGCACTCCAGAAGGATGGTTGGACCATCACCCACGATCCCTATGAAATCGCCGTGGGTGGTGTGGAAATGTACATCGATTTGGGAGCAGAGCAACTTATTGGTGCAGAACGGGACGGCAGTAAAATCGCAGTTGAAATCAAAAGCTTTCTCGGTCGATCGCTTATTTCAGAGTTCCATACCGCACACGGGCAATACATAGATTATCTCTATGCTTTGTCAGAAAAAGATCCAGAACGGGTGCTGTACCTTGCAGTTCCCTTTAAAATATACGCAGATTTTTTCAGCTTGCAGTTCATTAAAACCGCCGTTCGACGCAGTCAGTTGCGTCTTGTGATTTACGATCCAGATCGGGAGGAGATTACTCTATGGCAGTAGAACAGTATCGGCAGTACATTCAACAGCTACTCACAGAGAAAGTGCAGCGATCGGCCCCTAACTCTACTGAATGCGAATTTGAGAAGCAACTGATATTCGATCGCCAACGCGATCGTTACCAGTTAGTGCATGTGGGGTGGACGGAGCGCGAGATGCGTAACTATGGTTGCGTGCTACATTTAGCTATTAAAGATGGTAAAATCTGGATTCACCAGGATGGCACAGAAGACGGAATTGCCAATGCCTTAGTAGAATTGGGAGTTCCCAAGCAGGACATAGTCTTAGCATTTTATCCCCCCTCCATGCGCAAGTACACCGATTTTGCCATCCAATAATTTTCACCTAACAATTCCCGCCAGAAAGGTAGAGACGCGACGATCTCTACTTGATAGCCAATAAATTTATTATGAACATAAACTTGTAAATTGTCAAGCACATTTTGAGATTTTGGGGTCAAAATTCATAAGCACTGTCGGTTTTGTTTCGCTAGCTATGCTATCTCAGTCAAGATGTGATACAATCTAATGTAGATGAGATCGGAGTTATCTTACTATGGTAGAAATAATCCCAGCCCAAAAACTGAACATCATTGATGTTGAAAGCAAATTTGGCCTCACCCAGACTGAAGATGAACAATTCGTTCCCGAGTGGAACGAGAACCTGCCGGACATCACTGATTTGGAAAAACAAGCGCTAGACCGAGTCAAACTCAACTATATCAGCTTGATTAAGCGCCGCCAAATCTCGGAAAACATGGTTAAAATGACCGTACTAGGTCCCATGCTAGTCTGGACTGATTTCTATCAACTTCCCTTTGATATCCTAGATGAACAGACAGTTGAGCTTGCTGTAGCAGACCGAGATGAAATCGTGCGCGGTCGCCTTGATATCGTCGTGTTGCAAGACCATTTATGGTTACTGACGATCGAATCAAAAAATGCCGGCTTATCCTTGCTCAACGGCATCCCCCAAGCCTTATTCTATATGATGGCAAACCCCCATCCAACTCCGACAGTTTATGGTTTGGTGACCAATGGCAATAATTTCTTGTTTATCAAGTTATCCAAGCAAGACAAGCCCCAGTATGCTTTGTCGGATGAGCTCACACTCTCCCATCGTCGTGAGAATGTATTGTATACTGTTCTGAAAATCTTGAAAAAAATCGGTCACCTCGTCAGAGAAAATCCCCATGCTTGACATTTTGAGCGTCCTTACCGCATTATGTTATTAGTCGGTTTTAACCGACTTTAGCTTTTAGCCGGGGGTTTGAACGGCGGACCAGGAGACTAATCTAGAAATGAATTGTATACCGTAATCGCTAACCATGTCTACTCGTCCCATCTATCTGGACTGTCACGCCACTACCCCCCTAGACGATCGCGTACTTGCGGCCATGCTACCCTATTTCACGGAACATTTTGGCAACCCCGCCAGCATTACCCATGCTTACGGTTGGGAAGCAGAAGCAGCTGTCAAAAAGTCTCGCCAAACCATCGCCGACGCCATTCACGGCACCCCAGAAGAGATCGTCTTCACTAGCGGCGCGACGGAAGCCAACAATTTGGCCATTAAAGGAGTGGCTGAAGCCTATTTTAGCAAAGGGCGTCACATTATTACTCTGGAAACAGAGCATAACGCAGTTCTCGACCCCTGCAAATACCTGGAGTCCCTGGGGTTTGAAGTCACTTATCTCCCTGTCCGCAGGGATGGCTTAATCGACCTCTCTCAACTGGAAAAAACTTTCCGTCCCGATACTATTCTGGTTTCTGTCATGGCGGCCAATAATGAAATTGGCGTTATCCAACCTTTGGCGGAAATAGGCGCACTCTGTCGTCACCATGAATCGCTTTTCCATACTGACGCAGCACAGGCGATCGGGAAAATACCTCTAGACGTGGAAAGCATGCAGATAGACATAATGTCCTTAACCGCGCACAAAGTTTACGGACCCAAAGGCATTGGCGCATTATACGTCCGTCGCCGCCACCCCAGAGTCAAAATTGCTCCCCAACTGCATGGGGGCGGACAGGAACGGGGTATGCGTTCTGGTACTCTTTATACTCCCCAAATTGTCGGGTTCGCCACAGCAGTAGAATTAGGACTTGCGGAAATGCCATCCGAGACCAAACGCCTGAGGCAACTCCGACAGAGATTATGGCAGCATTTGAGTGAGTTAGAGGGGATTTATCTGAATGGACATCCCGAAACCCGACTCCCGGGAAACCTGAATGTCAGCGTTGCAGGCGTGGATGGTTCGGCCCTATTATTAGGATTGCAACCCACAGTCGCCGTGTCCTCTGGTGCCGCTTGTACCTCCACCAAAATTGCTCCCTCCCACGCGATCCTCGCCCTGGGTAGAGATGAAAAATTGGCTTTTGCTTCCCTGCGCTTTGGTATCGGACGCTTTAATACCAAAGACCAAATCGATCGGGTGGCCCAGCAGGCGATCGGCACTATCCAATCTCTCCGCCAAGCTCAGACCATGTAATTACCCACAATCTCTCGTTTCCGACCGAGAATAAATCCATTCCGACCGAGAATAAATTCATTCCGACCGAGAATAAGTTTATTCCGACCGAGAATAAATTCATTCCGACCGAGAATAAGTTTATTCCGACCGAGAATAAATTCATTCCGACCGAGAATAAATTCATTCCGACCGAGAATAAGTCGATTTTCGCCCTCAATAGGCTTAGTCTTGGCGAGAATAAGTCAATTCTCTCTGACATTAAGCTTACTTTTGCCAAGAATAAGTCAATTCTATCTCACATATGGCCTCTTCAATCACGATAACATACTGTCGGCAGAGCAAATTTTTCCCAAACGCTTTTCGTCTATTCTGCAAGAAAGGACTAGAGATAAAGAAAACAGGAGGCCAAGTGGCAGGTTATCAGGTAGAACAGTTAGATCCGGAATTCGACATTTAGAATACGGTGGCCACAGGGTGCATCCCAGTTTGGTAATGAGTATTTTTGCTTAGTCGAGCAACTGACGAGATGATGTTAGGCTGAGATACCAGACAAACGTTCCCCCTGAAACGATGAATAGAGAGAAGTTGGCTCAAATACAAACTTATGCCTTGGCCATGGCCGCCTTGTTGTACGAGGAGGCTCAAGCGACTGTTCCAGAGGAATTGAAAACGCTCTCAGGGATAGAAGGCACCATCCGCAGGCAGTGGCTTCAATACGTCGGTCCAGAGATTGCCCTTTTTTTATCCAAAGTAGCAGTGGTACCACTGCCGGACGAGCCAGAGCTTTAAATAGCATTGTGGGCAAGATTTCAATCACCTCCAAACAAGCGGCCTATTTTGAGGTAAAGCCCTATAGCCAGTGGAGCCCCTATCTGGAGAAATGTTGCTTATTGCTAAGTGCAAACTCTTCCTATGAGCACGCCTCGGAAGATCTTAAGGTGCTCACGGGGATTAGCGTCTCCCGGGGAACTCAGCAACGGCTGGTGCAGCGCCATGATTTTGAGTTCCCGACGGTCTCCGAGGCCATTGAAGAAATCAGGCATTCACAAGAGAAAGAGTCTGGCCCAGAGCAAGAGTGGCCGACGGTCTCCGAGGCCATTGAAGAAATCAGCATCGACCAGGACAAAGAGCGCACTCCTTCCTTTGAGTTGACTCATTTGCCAGAATCCCTTGCCAATCTCGGTAGAACACCCAAGGCTAGATATACTTCCGATATTGCGCTTACGGACTCCCCTTGGTCAACCCTGTGAGTGGCGCGATTACAAGGCTGTCAATCTGCATGACCAGGGGGTAGCGGCCTTTTTTCGAGACAATGCAGGACTGGTCAAATGGGTAAATCAGCAGCCCTTGGCGAATCCGCTTGTGTGTCTCGGGGATGGCCATGATGGCATCTGGAACCTGTTTGTCGAGATTGGTCCGACCATCTTTCGTCAAGAAATCCTCGATTGGTATCACTTAATGGAAAATCTGGAAAAAATCGGCGGGTCCGGCCAGCGACTGGCACGAGTGAAAGCCCTTTTCTGGTCTGGCAAGGTGCCAGAGGCCCTCAAGGAATTTGACGACTGGGACCATCCACGGGTGGACAATTTTAGGGCCTATGTTACTAAGCATCGCCATCGCATTGTGAACTATAGCTATTATCAAGCCGAGGGGATTTCCATTGGTTCGGGAGAGGTGGAATCAACGGTACACAGAAGGCGGCACGGCTAAAGCTTTCAGGATCGCAATGGAAAGCCGTCAATGTTCCCCAGGTTCTGCTGCATCGCTGCGCTTATCTTAATGGAGTATTCTCAAGGTGACAGTTGCGCAATGAAGTATTTTTACTCATTGCCAAACTGGGATGCACCCTGGCCACATCGACATCGACCTCGATTATTACCCTGGCAAGAGCGGGAGAAAAGTATCGTGTCATCGCCTTCAACCAAGCAGGAATGGCCACTCCCAGCAACACGGTGAGGGTGCGGTCACAAGTAGTTGATAGCCGGGTGTATCTTAGATGCATGTAATCTAGCCCGCGCCGGAAGGTTGCCACGCTGCGCAAGCGAAAAACGCGAAAAAAATCGCTCCGGACATTGCTTTGTTCCTGTAGCCGGACCCTTTAGGGTTCGAGCTGTAAATTTGAGGAAGCTTCGATGCATGTAAAAGACAGCAGATCGTTTCACCTCCCCAACCAGCGATGGCACATATATCCGATCTTGCCAAGCAAGATCCACCAGTTAGCCCAAGCAACGGGACTCCCACCCCTGCTAGCCCAAGTGCTGATTAATCGCGGCATTCAGACGCCAGCAGAAGCCAAATTATATTTAGATCCAGATTCACTCCTGTTGCCTCATCCTCTAGAGGAGTTCCCAGATTTAGCTTTGAGTATAGAACTGCTGCAAGAGGCGATCGCCTCTACTGAGGCGATCGCCATTTGCGGGGACTACGACGCGGACGGCATGACCAGCACCGCCTTGCTGCTGCGGGCCTTAAGATACCTAGGGGCAAGAGTAGATTATGCCATACCCAGCCGCATGAAGGAAGGCTACGGCATCAACAACCGCATTGTGGAAGAATTCCACACCCAAGGCGTAAAGCTAATTTTAACAGTAGACAACGGCATTAGCGCCGTCGAACCCGTCCAGAGAGCGCGTGAGATTGGTATAAAAGTAATTATCACCGACCATCACGACATCCCACCCCAACTACCCCCTGCCAATGCCATACTCAACCCCAAGTTAATATCAGCAGCATCGCCCTATCGGGGACTAGCGGGAGTGGGTATCGCCTACATCTTAGCCGTAACACTAGCCCAGCAGCTAGGAAAAGAGGACGGACTATACAAAACATCCCTGGAACTATTCACCCTCGGAACCATTGCCGACTTAGCGCCCTTAACAGGAGTCAACCGCCGCTGGCTGAAACGGGGATTGCAACATCTATCCCAATCCCAGCTGACGGGAGTGCAAGCCTTAATCGGCGTTTCTGGAGTCAATCAGCAGCACTCCCTAAGACCCGAAGATATTGGCTTTCGCCTGGGGCCGAGGATCAATGCCGTCGGGCGTCTGGCGGACCCCCAGATCGCGATCGAACTGCTGACCACAACTGACAAAGGGATAGCAAGGGAAAGGGCAAGGCAATGCGAACAACTGAACAAGAAGCGTCAGGAGATGTGCGCCCAAATTGAACAGGAGGCGATCGCCTGGTGTGCCGAGAACCAAATTAACTGCCAACAAGAGAGAGTCTTAGTCATTGTCCAACCCCAATGGCATCATGGAGTAATTGGGATAGTCGCCTCCCGCCTCGTAGAACGTTACGGCGTCCCCGTCTTTCTCGGCACCTATGAAACTGACTCTCACTTGCGTGGTTCTGCCAGAGGAATTCCGGAATTTCATGTCTTTCAGGCTTTACAATACTGCGATAATTTATTGGGCAAATATGGCGGACATCAAGCAGCGGGGGGCTTTTCCCTGCGGGCCGAACATCTAGAAGCCTTTCAAACTCGCCTGCGAGAATTTGCTTACAGCTGCTTGCAACCCGAACATTTAAGACCCTTGGTCAAGATTGACAGCCCAGCCAGCTTTCATCAAATTAATCTAGAATTATATCAGCAAATCGATGCCCTGCATCCTTGCGGCATAGAAAACTCGGCCCCGATATTTTGGACCCCCAACGTCCGGGTCTTTAAACAAAAAATTGTCGGCAAAAGTCATCTGAAGTTAACCTTAGGGCAGGAGACAGGATTGGGAACTAAGATGGAAACTAGGATCCGAGAGGCGATCGCCTGGCGATGGGGAGAATACTTTCCCTTACCAGCCCAAGTTGACATTGCCTACAAACTGCGAGAAAATAATTATAATGGCAACCGCAGCGTCGAACTCGAATTAATCGGCGTCCGACTACCCGGTGACAGCTAATTGTTGATGGCTAATTGACAATTGTATGGTAATAAACCCTGAACGTCCGGCGGTGCCCACCCTACAGTTGGGGCAGGCGGACCATTAACCATCAACCATCAATCCAGCGACTACATCGGGAGCATGTCAACTTTGTAAATAAGTATTTTTGCTCCTCGACAGAATTAGCTCTGGACGGGGACAGTGCTGACAACTGACAACTGACAACTGACAACTGACATACTCCCGACTACATGTCACCCCCTCGTGCCGCCAGGAGAACGATGACTACCGGTCCCGAGACGACCACCAGCGCTAACATGGTCAGTTGGGCGATTAATTCAAAATTAATGTTGCTGAATATATTTACGATCGAGTCCATTGTTCCTTCCTGATTAACCCACAGATCGAACCAAAATCCAATTTCTCATTATACTGGGCGATCGCCCCAAAGCTGCTCATAAACTTTACAAAACTTTATCTTCCTGCTTCCGGCGCAACTTTTGTCTGTGGCTGGCGAGCTAAATAATTGACAAAATAAATATCTGTGGTACAATAATAGGTAGAGCCTCCTGACAACTAACAGAAGATGGGAACTTGGCGTTGCGTAAAACAATGTGGAGCCTGCTGCCAGCTGGATCCAGCCGATCGGCCAGACCTAGAAGAGTATTTATCACCAGAAGAGTTAGAACTATATCTGTCTCTGGTGGGTGGTGATGGCTGGTGCGTTAACTTCGACCACTCTACCAGAGAATGTCAGATATATCCCAATCGCCCTCGCTTCTGTCGGGTACAAGCAGATGTGTTTCAAGACTTGTATGGTATTGAAGCGGAAGAAATAAACGACTTCGCGATCGCCTGTTGCCAGCAGCAGATCGAAGGGGTGTATGGCGGGCGATCGTGGGAAATGGTCCGGTTCAACCGGGAAATAGAAAATTGAGCAATTGCTAATTCCGCTCCAAGAAACTTTCCCTCGTTCCCTGTCTCTGGCAGGGAACGCGCTCTGGAGGCAGAGCCTCCAATCATGAATAATACCATTTCCCTCGTTTTCCCTCGTTCCCTGTCTCTGGCAGGGAACGCACTCTGGAGGCAGAGCCTCCAGTCATAAATAATACCGTTTTATTAAACATATTCCAGACTTGACTTTGCACTCCTGCGCTTATGGTCGGCGGGAGCCTCAGAAGACCCGTTCCCAGGTAGAACCTGGGAACGAGAAAATAAGATTTCTTAATCAAAGAAAACTTATTTTCTTACGACTCTTGCATCTGACCGGGATAGCACAAATTAAGTATCCCGCCGCAAGCCACTAGCTTCAACAGTTCCAATGCCCAATAACCGAACTGCATCTGCATCATCCCAGCCGGAAGACCCTCAGCCGGTTCAAACAGATTCAGATCCAGTCCCATAGCACTCATCTGAGGGGTCAAACTGTAGGTGTCAATCAAGGCAACAGCCAGAAGTAGTACAGATAGGATAATAGCAGTGCGGCTTTTGCTTGGCGATATCTGAGTAGTTCTACTTACAACTAGCAAACCGGTCAGTGCCAAAGCTGCACAGAGTAACTCGATGCGATTAAATAGCCAGAACACCGAATAGCCGGCTGTGGCAAATCCCGGTGTACTCATCATACCCGCTGTATACATACTGGGCATAATCACGAAATCCAAAACCAGGCAGCTACTCAGCCAGAAGCCCAAGGTGAAAAGGACGATCGTTTGCCACTTGGGGCTTTTGAGGTCAAGATTAGAAATAGTAGTCATATCATTTGCCTCCACATTCCTTTTCTGTTTTAGCCGATTACGGAGAGGATGGGTCGCTGATGCAACATTTTTTTAAACAACAGGGCCAACAATCAACGGATTTACGAGGTTTCAAGGGACAAAATATGAAGAACTGTAAACTTTTATCGCAATTAGGGATAGCTATTGCTGTACCGGCAGTTATCGGGGCAGTAGCAGTGCTGCCAGTTTCTGGAGTGACCTTGAGGGATGGCAAAGTCTATTTTGTCCAACCGCCGCGCCTGACCGGGATCGAAGATAAGCAAACGAAGCTGGAATTTTCTTTCAGGCAGCATCTACTTTTGCCCAGGCGATCGCCTCGGGGCGGCAACTCGACACCATTGAGGTGAAGAAAAGTCCCTATTGTCGCATCAACAGCGATTGCTGGGACGTGCTATTAACCTTTTTCGACCCCGAGAACGGGCGGCGATCGCGCCGGGTCTTCCGTTTCACGTTGGACGTAGTAGATACTGTACCGGTAACGGTGGGCAGCATTAAGAGTTGGTCATTGCCTGGTAAAGGCACCGTCGCAAAAACCATATAATCGTCTCAAAGACCGCCGTCTCCGGTTTTTGCGTGCCCATCAAGATGCTTTTGATATGGATACGCATCGTCAATCGGTGATTGAGAAGACGCCTCCCATCTTGATTGGGGATATGCGGCAAGGGATCAACTGGGAGCGGATGATTATCTGACCAAACCGTTTACAATGGACGAATTGCTAGGAGCAGTAGAAGCTAGACTAGAGCGAGCAGCGATGCAAAATAAACTGCTCCAGCAACTGTCCCAGCAACTGAAAAATTTAGAACACTTCGATGCCTTAACGGGACTGCCAAACCAGTCAGCTTTAACAGGAGAACTGGGCTATCTCAATCAGGCGATCGCCCAAACAGGCCCCAGCAAGAGACAGGTGCCATTCCTGCTGTTGAACCTGGATAGATTTGCGCGGATCAATGATACCATTGGTTATCATAACGGAGACGTCATCTTACAAGAACTAGGAAAACGGTTAGTTAATTTCGTGCAGACCGTTGATTTAGCGCTGCCGGTGGAAGGAGCAGGAGTAGCGAGATTAACTGGAGATGAGTTTGCCATTATTCTATCTCCAGTTAACACCCAATCCGAAGCATTATTGACGGCAAAAAAGATCCTCAAACAGATTGCCCAACCATTCTACATCCAAAGCAAATCGATTCCGCTGACAGCAACAATCGGGATTTCCTTTTACCCCTATGGGCGTCAGGTAGAAGAGTTGCGGCGACAAGCAGATGTAGCAATGAGAGAGGCCAAGCGATCGGGGGGAAATAGCTGCAAAATCTATGTCCGCCCCATGTTCGGAGTTGATGATGCTAAAGATTTGCAACTAGCAGCGGATTTCTACAAAGCTTGGGAGCTGCGTCAGCTGCAAGTTTACTATCAACCCATCGTGGATCTGCGGAAAAAGAAAATTGTCGGAGTCAAGGCGATCGGGCATTGGCAGCATCCCAGACAAGGAACAATACCGCCAACAAAGATAATTTCCCTAGCATCAGAAACAGGATTGAGTCTTGCTTTGGGAGAATGGGTGTGGCAAACAGCATGTCAGCAAGTCAAACTTTGGCAGCAAGACCGGATGCATCTACGGGTAGCAGTAACCCTGCCAGAACAACTTTTTGCAGCGAACGATCTCCTGGAAAAAATTGCGCAACCATTGTCAGGGGTCGATCCTAAATATATAGAACTAGAAGTAGCTGCTGATACCATTGCCAACGCCACAAATCTGAATCAGATGGGTGCCAAGTTACTAGAATTAAAACGCCTGGGAACCCAGACCACGATCGGTCAGTTCGGCCTGGCCCATACTGCCTTGCCTTATCTGGGAGAACTGGCCCTGGATAACTTAAAGCTCGATCGGGAACTTGTAGCTAGTAATGCTCCCAATGCCACGATTCTCGGTACGATAATCAAAATAGCACATGACCTCAAACTTCGGGCGATCGCCTCGGGAGTGGAAAGTGATGCCCAAGTAGCTGTGTTGAAAAAACAAAAATGTGATGAAATTCAAAAGGAGATATCACTATCATCCCCAGAAATAAAAAGATTACTGGGTAAAAGATAGAATAATGTTGCACAACTAAGTAATCAGGAGCTCCAAAATCTGCCTAACCTGGGCAAATGGTTCGTTGACATTGGGTGCATCTCATATTTGTCAATAGACAAGGAAGAATTGAACGGAATATTACGGGTAAAATTGAACTCAATTAGCTATATGCCATCAGCAATTAGCGAGTACTGTTGGCATATAGCATTTTTCAAGCTGATGAGGTACATTGAAGTCTATTAGGTTGGGTTTCACTGTTGCTCTTGCGCAAGGCTGCGCGAGATAAAACAACCCGCCCCGGATCCTCGTCACTCTTGGTAGCGGTGATACAGTGAACACATACCGGTGAAACAATATCATAAACCGGCGATCTCCAAGGCCAAAATAGTGGAAAGTAAGATGAGTATATGAGGGGTAATACCCCCCAGAAGCACAGTCCGAGAGATATAAGTATGGTCAAACTGATGCCAAGGTAGAGTAGATAATGAGAGCATCTAAAGAAGGCAGATATAGCATTTCTCAAATAAGTGTAATATAAGGAGGGGTTGTGAGAAGGGTATGAGATCGGGCGTATCGGTGAGGTTGGGGGAGGGGGACTCCGAAGACTTGGGGGACAAGGGGCGGAGGGCGGGGTTAGGGATTAGGGATCCCGAGCAGTCGGGCAGGGGCTAAAATGCTTTCCATGACCTGCTTGGTGGGGCCATATGTGATGGATGCGCCCTATGAGATATACTCTACAGGGGAAGGAATTGAGCTTTTTGACAGGGGGAAAATTTTAGCCCAAACCCTCTCCCGGTCAATGGTTTAGCGATTTACTGTGTGAAAAACGCAAGTCCTGACCGCGCGGAGATATATACCTTGAGAATTAAACAGGCAAAAGCTTGCGAGAAGGAACAAAGAGGAATGAAATTTACCAAATATTTTAAGACCCCAGATCCAGTTCCCGCAGAGGGGATATCCCGGGCAGTGGAACTGATGAAAACAGGCAGGCTGTACCGGTACAATTTTGATGGAGAGTTTGCTGAAGATACAGATACCAGGGTCGGTTCAGAGGAACTGGCAAGAGAGGTAGCTTTGTTAGAGAGCGAATTCTGCGAGTATACGGGGCATAAATATGCGGTAGCAGTAAATTCATGTGGCAGCGCCCTGTTCTTGGCCCTAAAGGCAGCAGGGGTGGAATACTCAGACAAGGTGTTGACCAACGCCTTCACATTCACAGCAGTTCCCAGTAGCATCGTCCATGCAGGAGGAGTTCCGGTTTATGTAGAATGCGATCGGGAATATTTGCTAGATATAGAGGACTTGAAGAGGAAAATTACAGAGAATCCCGATGCCAAATATTTGATGCTGTCTCACATGCGGGGACAGATATCGGATGTAGAGGCGATCGCCCAAATCTGCGACGATGCCGGAATATATTTGATCGAGGACTGCGCCCATAGCTTGGGTGCTACATGGTACGATCGCCAGCTGGGTGAAGACAAGATGGTTGGGCACCATGGCAAGATCGCCTGTTTCAGCAGTCAAAGCTATAAATTAATCAATTCCGGAGAAGGGGGCTTAGTGGCAACTTCTGACGATCGCGTAGCCGCCTATTGTATTTTAGCAGCGGGTTCTTACGAGCGGCTGTACAAAAAACATAGCTCGCGGCCTTTTGACGATGAGTTGTTTGAAGAACTGAAACCCCACGTGCCCAATTTCAGCTTGAGGATGAATAACTTAACGGCGGCAGTCGTCAGGTCTCAAATTCCCACATTGTCTAGCAAAATCAATGAGTACAACCAAAAGTACAGGCAATTGGAAAACATCTTGGCGGTTGGGGATAACATCTATATCCCATCGCCCCTGAAAGGAGTAAAACGAGCGCCAGACAGCATTCAGTTTACCCTCTTAAATCTGACGGCAGAACAAATCGATAAATTTGTCAAGCGGACGGCAGAAAGGGGGGTAAAAATCCAAATCTTTGGACGCCTGGACAACGCGCGTTATTTCAAGAACTGGCAATACTCCTTTGCCGAAATGCCAGAATTACAACAAACAGATGAGATTATATCTTGTGCTTGTGACCTGCGGATATCCTTGTCATTTACCCGGGAAGACATCAATTTGATGGGTTACATCGTCAAGGATACATTGTACAAAATTATCGCGGAAGAGAACCGGGTGGATTATCCCCAAGGTTTAACAACCAGTTTCAAGGATATCAATGAAGTCGTATCAAAATACGATAATTGGGTATCGGATTATGACCGGGAACACCATGACAACGGCTGGAAAATTCTGCTCAATCATCTGGTATACACCCTCACATCTTACTTGCAGAGTACCGACAAAATATTAGACGTGGGGTGCGGGACAGGTTTGTTGGGCAAGGAATTGAATTATTACAATTTTTCAAACTTGCATGGAATAGATATCAGCGAAAAATCTTTGCAAGTCGCGCAAGAGTTGAAGATTTATAAAGGCTTAGAACGCGCGGAGTTGGGAAAAAGGATTGATTTTGCAGACAAGGAATTTGATGCCTTGGTGTCTTGCGGGGTGTTTACCCGCAAGCAGGTGCCATTAAATGCTTTCTCCGAACTGATTCGGATTTTGAAACCCCAGGGTTTGTTGGCGATGAATTTAATGGTTGAAGACAACGACTATTATTACAACAAACTTAAAGAATATTACGATGAGGGTATTCTGGCTGAAGTGGAAAAAACCCGGATCCAGGTTTTAAAAAGCTGTAGCCACGACCTGGTGATTGTCCGCAAGCTAGGTTAGGCACCAACTATAGCTGTATAAGGAAGTTGTTGCGGCAACAGCGCTATATCATCTCTGCTGTTGGCGCTGTTGCCGCAACAACGAACCAATATTTCTTTATGGTAGTTTATGCTGGTCTTCGAGAGATATTATGGGTAAGTGCGAGACGTTCGGGTGTAATCTAGGCCATCAGGCCTGAGACAACCCAAACCGGTAACATTAGCCGGGGAACTGTGGAATTATTGTGGGTCCTAACCCCACCCTCCAAATACGGGAGGTACACCGGTCCCAACTGCCACGGAGTGTTATCGCTGGTGGTGGAGAGCAGGGACTTAAATGAAGGCTATCTGGCAGCCTAAGCCGGAGACGTCGCTAGGAAAGGTGCTCATGGTTAACAATAAGTGAAGCTGTACAAGCCTCGTCATATATAACCAGCGAAATAAGGCTTTATGCGCTGGAGCCAAAAGGCAATAGCAGGTGTGGATATTCGTTTTCCTTGGATATCTCGTATTACAACAACCCTCTCGGGGTATTGCAGCGACCTAAAAGCATCATATTGATTCCACGGAACGTTATAACCTCAGTGACGCTATTTACCACTCGGTAGATAAGTTAGATAACAGGCGCAAGCTCACTGGGGAGGGATGTCCTAAGAAGCCAATGCCTAGGGTAATGTCTGGGATATGCTGACATAGGACGGTGATAGTAGGAAGCGGTAGGAACTGTAGTTTGATGAACTAAATGACCGCCGACAGCCGGTTACTGGTAAAACTGCTTCTAAAAGCGCGAGTAGAGTGAATGCTCTCGGTTGGCAGGTAATCCACTCGCCATCACGGAACCATACAAAGCTGACGGTAGAGGATTAGTCTCCCGTTGTACGCCACGGGATAAGAATGAAGAACAGATCGCAAGGGGACAATGGGGTAATTCAGATAAATCCCTGCCCATGACAACGGGCCTATTACCCAGGAGCCGTGTGCGGTGAAAGCTGCAAGCACGGTTTTGAAAGGGAGGGTTGGGAAGTGATTCCCAGCTCGACCCCAACCACTTATTTACCCATAGATTGACCTCTTCTCAGGCAAGTTTCGCGGTTGTGGTGGCACGTCCCGATCGTCGTAGAACTACCTGGATAGCCTACCCACCAGGTAATATCTGTTGTTCCGAAGCCTTACGCAGATCATTCTTGAGCGATCGCAGAATTGCTTCAATAATTTGGATGCGATCGACTGATACCATAGAAGACGCCACAAATCTGAATCAGATGGGTGCCAAGTTACTAGAATTAAAACGCCTGGGAACCCAGACCACGATCGGTCAGTTCGGCCTGGCCCATACTGCCTTGAATTATCTGGGAGAACTGGCCCTGGATAACTTACAGCGGAATTCTGCGAATATAGAATACGTGTTTAAAATGGGAAGCCTCGGAATATGTATATCCTGGCTACTGGTACGTAGTCTATCAACCTGAAAAGCGCTGTAAAGCTCGATCGCGCCCTTGTGGCTAATAATTCCTCCAATGCCACGATTTCAATTTAATCCGAGCCTTCCCTTCTATTATCCATCATCATTTCCTTGACAGACCACTAGATCCTCCTTGCCACATGCTCGCAGGACGAAGATGCAGTGACATATTTTCTCGTTTGATTCGATTCCGACGAACGAGTGCTCCTGTACCACCTCGGCGACCCCTGCAGCCACTAGCCGACGGATCTCGTTGATGTATTCGCTATCAGCTTCGCGCATCGACAAAACCACCAGTCCGCCCTCCTTGGTAACCCGGATGGACTCGGAAATCGCGGGTTGCGCTCGAATCTGGCTTGCCGCGAGCCCCCCCACGCACAGCACGGCGTCGTACTGGCAGGAGGACATCGGGAAAGGTTTATTGGCATCTTCCACGTGATACGCACGATAGAGTTCCCGGCGACGGGCCTCGAACAGCATCCCCGTGGATATGTCCATCGCCTCTAGGTTGGTGAGATCGTGATTCCGCATCAGGTGCAAAGCGTTCAATCCCGTGCCAGCGCCCACATCGAGGATCCGTGGAGCCGACCCATTGCTTTGGGCACCGAGATGCTGCGCGAGAATGTCGGTAGCAGTGCGCGGGATGTTGTAGCCAGCCTGATTTACGTCATGTTCGTAGCGCACCGCCCATTCCTCGTAGCCAGCGCGATTGTCATCTCGCTTCAGGTAGTACTCGATATTGCGCTTGGCCTCCTCTACCTGCCCCGTTTCCCCTACGTACCGCTCCGTCCGCAGGTATGGGTCCTGCGCCAGCAACCGATACATTCGGCGCAGGCCCTGGTAGTCGGCCCTGGCCAGGTGCTGCAGTTCGAGGTTGTCCCAGATAACTACCTCGCCAAGAGTCCATGAGTGCGACAGGATCTGGTCTGGACTGCTTACCTCCTCAAAAACGCGCTTCAGAAGCCCATTGCTTTCTTCTTCCGACATCCCCACCAGCCCCACAGTGAAGTTCTCGTTCAGGTAGAGGAGTGGCACACCTGTCTCGGGATGCTTAATCACGGCTGGATGAATCGATACCACATCGGACTTCACGTCCCGGTTTACCCGGGAATAACCCCCCTTTAAAGAGTGGATAGCGTTGATACCATGCAGCCGCTCCTTTAGTTCCGGCGACAGCCTGTGGTACATCTGGTTAGCATTCTGGAAGCAGGTGTCGCCACCGCTGGGAGGCAGTATGTTCGCACATAGCAGGCCAGCACGGGATGGGTTGACTCGCCAGCTTATATCTGAATGGAAAAGGAAGGAATCAGCCGGAATCCCGGTGCCGCCGGTCTCCATACTCTGCACCATGCCTGCAGCGTCTTTGCTTTTGATTACTGGGTGGTAGTTCTCGATCTTCCCGAAAAGCCCTACCAGCTTTAGCAGACTTGCATCGGCGTGGATTGGTTTAGCGCCGACGCTAGCGTCGGCAGGGAAGATCAGCACCCCGTTCTCGTAGAGCAGCTGCTGGATGCGATCGCGTTGCTCCGGGGAGTCTAGATCGACGTTCGTCAGCTTCGCTCCAAATGGTTTGAGTTGATGGACCTGTATTGTTGTGGATAAGGTTTGCATAGATATCTGGGTTGTAAGTACGCGGACAGACTATTTACACATTACGGCGTTGCACATTGAGGGGATGATAGCAGTCAATGGTTGAAAATTGAAAATTGTTTCATTGAAAATTGAAAATCGTTCAGACATACATCTATGGCTATTTATGACTATTTCTATTTACCATTGACAATTAACAATTTTCAACCCGTATTATCCCGTCGTTGTGCCACGCCTAAATTTTTTTACAGCATCGTTTCATGGGGTTCTGTATAGCTACTCATAGCGTTCTTGGGTATAATCTCCCCGATCATAATTCAAGTATTGAATAAGCCGAACCGTGTTTTAATCATCATCATGTTTGTGAAAATGTTTCTACTTCAAAATAATTCAATATTTTTCGATCCTGAGTAAGTAATAATGAGCTGTAAACCTTAGCCGTTGCGACGATTATCTGCTCTGCTGGATCGGCATCCACATATGAGTATCTAGAACGATCGTGCTAGTGCCTCCCAGTCTTCTGCTGCTACCGCCGGTTCATAAGGCTCGTCATAGCTAATCACTTTTCCTCGGAGGGGATACTCCCCAGGCAAACTCTTTTGTTCCGAATCCTTACGCATATCATTCTTGACAGATCGCAGAATTGCTTCAATAATTTTGATGCGATCGACTATGGATGTTTCTTGCAGTTTTTCCAGTATTTCTGATTCAATCATCTGTCCGCTAAATAATTCTAATGCTTGTAGTTTATGGGTGCATCATTCTTGTCTTGAGATGCACCCTACCCTACTTAAAAAGTCGAACCATTCCAGCCCCACATGGATCCTTGGGCTCCTGCGAACTCAATATAAGTGCGATTTTGCGGGACGCCCAGCTTTTCAGAAATAACCTGGGAAAAATCTTGACTCATGGACTTAGTTTGAGCTGGACTCATGCCGCCGATGTTTTTAATCTCGATATAGCACACCGGCTCTAAAGTACCAGCAAAAGTCATGGCCACATCTGGTTCAAAAGCCGTCATGACGTAAGATTCCGGTTTACCCAAATGCTTTGCCAACTTAGCCGAAAGCACTTGCAGTATCCCCTGAACTTCGGTTTTTTCCGGAGCCGGGGCCGAAGTTTGAACTTTAATCAAAGGCATAGTCCACTTACCTTATACTAACTCTTCCTAGCTAATAGTTCATGCCATCAACCATGAACCATTAGCCATCATACCTTAACCGCCGTAATTCCAGCCAGTATCTTCCAGTATGAGAGGTTCGCCCTCTTTGTGGATGCCCGCAGCAATCACCTCACCAACATAGACAGTATGGTCGCCCTGTTCTACCGCACCCACTACCTTACACTCAACATATCCCAGAGAATCGCGGATAATTGGGCAGCCAGTTTCTCCCAGATAGAACTCCACATCTTCAAACTTGTCACCTACACGGCGCTGGGGCTTGAAGAATTGCTGGGCCAAGTCCTTTTTTCCCGCTTCCAGAAAGCTGAGGGCAAAGACACCACTAGATTTAATCATGGCATGGGATTTGGAATCTTGCTTCACGCAATTTACCACCAAGGGCGGCTTAAAGGAAGCCTGCATCACCCAGCTTGCAGTGAAACCATTGACTTCCTCACCATCGCAGACCCCACAGATATAGAGTCCGTGGGGAATCTTCCGCAGCATTGTTTTTTTAGCTTGTTCGTCTAGCAAGGCATTTACCCGTGATAGATATCCTACAAAGGGATAGTTTAACAAAAAGCTATCCCACCGCTGGCTAAGCTGATACCGATGTGGCCATAACCTGAGTCAAGTTTCTGGTGCTCGGCAACTCCAGGCAATAACCGGCTCCATAGACAGTCTTGATGTAACGGGGATGGCGGGGGTCCGGTTCCAGCTTCGTTCTTAAATGCCGGATATGCACCCGGATCGTCTCAATATCATCATCGGGGTCATAACCCCAAACTTCCTTGAGGATGTCGTTGGGAGAGACCGTCTGACCGTGACGCTGGAGTAAGCAGTGCAGCAGATCGAACTCCAGGTGCGTCAGTTTAATCGTTTCATCGGACCAAATCGCCTCAAATCGTTCTGGCACCAGGGTCAGGGGGCCATAGTTCAAGATTTCGCTATGCTTAGCTGCTTGGGGAATACGGTCCGTGCGTCTGAGCAGGGCCCGCACCCTCGCCAGCATTTCTTCGATTTCAAAGGGCTTGGTCAGGTAATCATCGGCACCGGCATTAAACCCTTCCACTTTATTTTGGGTTTGACCGAGGGCACTCAACATCAAAACGGGAATATCCGCAGTCCTCTCGTCCCGACGCAGGCGTTGGCAGATTGTGAAACCATCTACCTTGGGCAGCATCAGGTCTAAGACAATCATATCTGGCATCAACTGTAGAGCCAGAGCCTGGCCTTTGAGGCCATCCAGCGCTTGGCTCACGTCATATCCAGCCATTTCCAGATTTACTGCTACTAATTCGGAAATTGCCGGATCGTCCTCAATTATCAGTATTCTGGGCATCATTTTACACCTACTCCTTTGGCGCTATCGTCAGTTGCGGAAGAATCGATCGGAACTAGAGCAGTCATCCGATCGATTTTATATTGAACAATATTAGTCAAATATCCTAATTGTAAAGGATTAATAAGGATAGTTTGAGATATCCTAAGATTGCTATACAGATTATAAGCAAATTTTCGGTAATTTGTTAAGCGCTCCTTAAAGAAATCTGAAATTGAGCCCTCCATCGGTTATACGTAGAGTTGTCCAGAACATGTCTCTCGAGATGATCTCGACTCGGCCAGAGCAACAGCAGACGGTGGGATAAACATGGCGCGTGCCACGCGCTTTCGAGACAGACTACAGGTCCGGTGATGACCAATAATCGCATCCAGGCGATCGCCAGCGATCGGTAGTAACAGCAGAGGAGCGGGCAGAAATAAACATAGTGATGTAAAAATATCTAAAGATATCCTTAAGCATCAGTCATCATGGGCCCTATGGCATACAATCCACCTTGGTTGCTGAGAAATGGTCTATTAATGACCATCTACACCGCTAGTTGGGCAAGCCGTCATTGGCAGAGGACTACTACTGTGGTGGAACCGTTTTATCAAGAGAAAATCTTTGTCGGTGCTGGCGGCGCATCCCGAAGCCTGAGCGCGTCAGCGAAGGCGGAGAGGAGAGCAGTGCCGATTTTTGGTCTGGTTGCCATCCCAGAAAACGCTCATAGCACAATTATTGCTACCTATGGAATTACAGGATCCCTGGAAAACCAATGGAATATGCAACTGCTGGGGCGCAAGGCATTTGCGAGGGGCTACGGAGTGGTACTATTTGATTGGCGTGCTCACGGCAGGACCGCCCAATTGTCTGCTACCTTAACCTCAGATGGTTTGTATGAGGGGGAAGATTTTGTCCGCATCGCTGCCCAGGCAAAGGCAATGGGTTGTCCTGCACCATTCTGGTTTACAAGCTTCTCTCTGGGGGGACAACTGGCTTTATGGGCCGTCAAAGCAGGGCAAACTCTGGCAACATGGGGGCCCGATATCGGGATAAAAGAGTCAGAAATAGGTGGATCTGCGGTGATTTGTCCCAACCTAGATTCCAATCGTTCCCTTTCCTATCTAGTTCAAGATCCTTGGGGTAAGTATTTGGAAAAGACGATCGCCCGAGAGCTGAAAAAACTAGCTTGGCAGATCCACGCTGCGCACCCAGAGTCAATAGATCCAGAGGCGATCGCACGGGTTAATACGGTTTGGGGGTTCGATCGGGAACTCGTAATTGAGCGATTAGGCTTTGGATCTGTCGAAGAATATTATCAGGCTAGCAGTCCTCTGTATCTGTTACCTCATCTGCAAAAACCGACTCTGATCCTCTACGCTGCCGACGACCCCATGTTTGACCCCACCATTGTGCCAGACTTGCAAGCTGCCTGTGCGGGCAATCGGGCGATCGAGTTGGTGTTAACCTCCCACGGAGGTCATGTTGGCTATATTAGTAGTATCCCATGCCAGCGTCAAGCCCAAGATCCGGATTGTTGGTGGGCATGGAATCGAGTTTTAGATTGGTGTCAAAGCAAGGTAAAATTTTTAAGGCCAGCAGCAGTCCACTAGAAAATTGATGCGCGAACGGAACATGATAGATCCGATAGATGACATCCTGACTCAAGCTCGCCAGGGTAGCGTTTCGGCAATCATTCAATTGTTAAACGACAAACTGGCAAGCACTGGGATCAGAACCAGAGCGATATTTGCCAGTGGGGTCTTGCAAATTTTGTGCGAAGCAGCGCTCGAAGAACAGCTGGAGCAATCTCTAGTGGTCGATCGCATCCGGCAGATTCTGGAGTCAATTAAGCCGCGAAATATCCGTCGCGTTAACATCAACAGCCGCGTCGTCCAAGAACAGCAGTTGCTTTGGCTCGAACAAATTAGCCAAAATCCCGATCAACTCCTGTGGTCCCAAAAAATTACCTTAGCTCAGCAGAACATTTTCCAGCGCGTCGCAGCATACCGAACTAAACCCAGGAGTAAGCCCGCTGCACGGGTCAAGCCCCCCTCTAAGTTAGATCTCCAGCAGCGTCAGTCCCGTGCCTTTAATCCTGGTTCCAGCTTCATCTTCTTATTCTTGCTGATCGCTAGCTTGACTCTTTACTATTGGCTGAGACTTAAATTCCTAGATAAGTACATGGACAAAATTAATTTCACACACTCTCTCGCGCTAGTCTCCATATCCGGAGCATGTCGCCCATGGCTATGTGCAATTATTTTTGTCTAACTACTTACGACACAAACTCAGACGCAAGTCAAGTCATCAACAGAGAATCGGACAGCTAAAACTCAGCCACCCGCGCCGGCATCTCCAGCATCTGTAGAGCCTTTTCTCGAAGCGGTACGCCTTGCCCAAAAAGCTGCCCTTGATGGTAAAACAGCTAACACTTCCGCTGAGTGGTTATATTTAGCGGCTCAGTGGCAACGGGCCTCGGATCTAATGGCTTCTGTCCCACCCGAACATGAAAAATATGAAATTGCTCAAGACCGAACGGTACTTTATCGCCAAAATATTCAGGTGGCATTAACTCAGGCTGAAAAAAGACGTTTATAGAAATTTGACAATTGAGCAATTGTTAATTGACAGAATGGAGAAAGTAGATTGATTTATTGGCGTTGCACAACGACGAGATGATAAGGATTCAAAATTGAAAATTGTGAATGGTCAATTGAAATAGTTATAACTGTTAAAAAATAGACAAGTAATGGCTTTTCAATTTTCAATTTTCAATTTTCAACCATTGGCTGCTATCGTCCCCTTAATGTGCAACGCCGATTTATTCATGTTTATTCGCCATTTGCCATTTTCCATAGCCCGGCGCGGCTTATACGCAATTAACCATTCGCAACTACTAACAACCCGATCGCGAGGCTTCGGCCAACTGATTGCGTCCACTACGTTTTGCTTGATACAAAGCCTTATCTGCGGCTTCATTAAGGATATTAGCCTCGCCGTATTCGGGAAAAGCAGCGACGCCACAGCTAAATGTGACGGAAAACTCATGGTTGTCCTGGGCAAGTTGCCGCACTTTGGCAAAACCCTCCCGGATTTCATTGAGGACTTTTGCCGCTCCCTTCGCATCCGTATCGGGTAAAATGACCGCAAACTCTTCTCCCCCATAGCGACCAATGATATCGGTTTTGCGCAGTCGTTGTTTTAACAGCCGTGACAGACTTTCGATCACCCGATCGCCGATCGAGTGACCGAAGATATCATTGACTCCCTTAAAACAGTCAATGTCAATCATAGCAAAGGACATGGGACTCTGCTGTCTTTTTGCCCGTGTTACCTCAATTGAGAGTCGCTCTTTTATTTTAGTATGGTTCAGCAGTCCTGTAAGGCTGTCCCTTTCCATAAACGAGCTGACAATGCGCGATCGTTCTACCCGACTTTTGACCTCAGCAATCAGATGCTGTGGTTCAATTGGCTTAGTCAGAAACTCATCTCCACCTAAATGCATCGCCGTCAGCTGCTGTTCGACATCTGTTTCCACGGACAGAAACACGATCGGAATACTCACATAAGCATCCTGCTGGCGAATCACCGATGCCAGTTCCAGACCATTGCAACCGGGCATATACATATCCATTAAGATCAGCTCCGGCTTAAAATATACCAGGGATTGCATCACTTGCATTGGGTCTGTCACCACTTCCGTCACCATGCCAGCCTTGAGCAATATTTTAGCATGGTAATTGGCCAAAATAGACTCGTCATCAACAATTAAAATCCGATGGGGATCCCTGGTTTCATGGGCTGTCAGGCTATCCAGCTTGTCGATCAGACTGCCAATATCAACTGGTTTATGGAAATAAGCTGCCTGCAAGCGAGCCTGAAGGTCATCTCTAGCCGAAATAAATAGGACTGGGAGTGGCGAGTTTAGACTTTCCTGTATTTCTCGAATAATTTCCGTACCCGCCATTTGCCCTTCCGGCCACATGATATCCATTATTACTGCTGCTGGCGACATTACTTCGATCGCCTTTTCCAGTCCCTTTAAAGCTTTGAAAGTCCTGATTGTATATCCAAAACAACTCAATTGCACTGCCAAGTCCTTTGCCTGACATTGGTCATCTTCTATCAGAAAAATTACGTTTTTGCTATTTATATTTTCTTGGTATTTTTCTTCAATAAATATCTTCTTAAATGGTTGTATCTTTTCCGAAATATGCCGTTCTTCTATCCCTCCTATTACCTGCCACTGAGGTCCGATCGCCACCTGTTTTAATTCATCCAAAACAGTATTAATTAGTGCCTGTTGCGCGGCTGTTGGATGGGACTTCATTGCCATCATGTCCGTAATGTAGCCTTCCATTCTACGGGCCGTATCGCTTAATTGACTCATCCCAAAAGTTGCACCGCTGCCTACCATTCTGTGAATCAGACAATGAAGCTTTTTCCAGTCATCTACCTGACCCTGCTTGCACACCAGCTTCTGCCAGATTTCCGAAATCTGCAAGATTTGACTAGGCAATTGCTGCTGATACTCTTTTTGCAGGATCTTCAATTGTTCGCGAACGCAATCAGGTGAACTAACCATAATGTTGTGTCCATATATTAAGAATAGTTGCTGGCAGAGTCATCGGATCGAAAGGCTTGGAAATCACATCCAATACTCCTAACTCTTTGTAATGTGCCACTTCATGGGTTTGGACCTTCGCGCTCAGGATCATCACCGGCGTCGCCACAGTTTTTGGCATCTCCCGCAGGGCTTTGAGCGTACTGAGACCATCCATCCCGGGCATCATCACATCTAGTAGAATTAGGTCGGGGGCAAAGTCCGGTGCCGTAGCGATTGCTTCGGATCCTGAACTGCATAATTTGACAGTGAAACCTCCGACTGCTTCCAAGCCTAGACGCGCTACGACTTGGATATCTGGGTCATCTTCTACAACGATAATCCTGGTTAATGGTTTCATTTGTTCATTGTAAATTATAAATTTTAAATTGTACATTGTTGATTGCGATTAGCCTCGTTCCCAGGCCACGTCTGGGAACGGGCTGCGCTATTAACCATTAGCCGTGAGCGATCAAAGTAGAAATTGTATCCAGTAGGTCCTGATTGGATGTGCGAGATTTTACCAATGTAGCTGCCACTTTGCGGGCGGTTTCCTGACCGACATCTTGGGCCGAGAACACTACAACCGGCACTGGGGATTTTGACTGACACTTCAGCTGGGACAATAATTCCCACCCAGAACCGTCGGGCAACTCCAAGTCGAGAATCACTAGGTCAAAGGTTTGGGTAGCTAGCTGTTGTTGAGCATCTTGAATATTGACTGCATGACTAATTTCTGCCACATCACCCAAAATGACTGAGACAACTTGTAACACGTCCGCATCGTCCTCGACATGGAGAATGCGGGGTTTGCTATCGGCTCGGTCCAGGGCTGCTTGCTTCACCGCTGCGATCAGACGTCCTTGATCTATGGGCTTATCTAGCCAGTCGATGACGGCAAACCCGCTGCCCATGAATTCTTCAGTCCCCTCCTGTTGCGCTTTGGCCGAAACAACTACGATCGGCAGGTGACGGAAATTCTCTTGTTGGCGCAACTCGCGGATCAAGGAAATTCCGTCAGTGTCTGGCATCGCTAAATCTATGGTCATGGCCGCGTAGGTGATGCGGTCCGGTTGCCCCAGTAGCTGCTTGGCCTCCATGCCACTGTAGGCGATGTCGGTGTCAAAGCCCCCTTGCTCCAGCATCAGGCTGAGCAGCTTGGCCGTGTCCCGATCGTTTTCGCAGATCGGGATCCGCAGCGGTGCTGGATCTGGGTACTGGTCGTCTAGGACCGGCAGTTCCTGCCATTCAGGTAGTCCGAAGTAGAAGGTTGTGCCTGCACCTATGTCGGTTTCAAAGCCGATCTGTCCGCCGAATTTTTCGATAATCGCTTTACTGATGCTTAAGCCTAAGCCGGTGCCTCCTTTCTGACGGGTATTGGAGGAGTCCGCTTGGGCGAATTTCTGGAAAATCTTCGGTCGGAAGTCAGCTGGGATGCCAGGGCCCCGATCGCGTACTTCCACTCGGATATTTTGACCATCCCGAGCAACGACGATCGCTACTGTTTCCCCCTGGGGGGAGAATTTGGCGGCGTTGGACAGGAGGTTGGTGAGGACTTGCATCAGGCGATCGCTATCTACCTTTACCCAAACATTGTTTAATTCATTATGTAACTTAAACTTGACATCAAACTGTTCACCATAAGCAATATTAGCTTCAATTGCCTGCTCTACTAAGGGTATGAGTTGAACCGGCTCTATTTTAAAGTCCATTTTGCCCGATTCAATCTTTTCGATATCCAGAATGTCGTTAATCAGCAGCACCAGACGCTCGCTATTTTTATAACCAATCTCCACTAGGGCTTTGGCCTGGGGGGGGATTTCGCCAGCGACACCACCGACAATCAGACTCAGGGAACCGCGTATCGAAGTCAGGGGGGTTCTCAGTTCGTGACTCACCATGGAGACAAATTCGTTTTTCATGCGCTCGATTTTTTGTCGTTCGGTGATGTCGCAAAAGCTGGAAACGCGACCGACTATTTTGGCTCCGATCCGCTGGGGGAGTTGGTGGTGCTCGATGATTCTACCGTCTTTTAATTCCAGAATGTCGTAGCTTTCTGCTTCGGGGTTGTCGTACAATGAGTTGACGTTGGCAATTAAGGCTTGGGGGTCTTTTACTTGTGCCATCATCAAGCTGAGTCGGTCCGAAACGGACTGTAATTGCAGACTCTCAGAGGGGATGTCCCACATCTCGGTAAACTTTTGGTTGTAGGCGATCGCATTTCCTTCTAAATCGACTGCCAGAATGCCATTAACTGTTGATTCTCGGGTGGCACGTAATAGAGAAAGGGACTGTTCTAGTTCGGCTTCCGCGTGTTTGCGCTCTGTGATATCTTCGACAAAACCCTCGTAGTAAAGCAGGTTGCCTTCTTCGTCTCGGACGCTGCGGGCGTTTTCAGAAATCCAGATGATGCTGCCATCTTGGCGGTAAACTTCTGATTCAAAGTCCGAGACAATATTGTTTTTTTGTAGCAGACTACGAAATTCGGTTCTGCGGTTGGGGTCAACGTACAATTGATGCTCGATGTCAGTCAGCCGCTTGAGCATTTCGGAGCTGTCTGCATAGCCGTAGATGCGAGCGAGGGCGGGATTAGCCCTGATATAATGTCCGTCAGGCGTGGTTTGGAAGATCCCTTCGACGCAGTTTTCGTAGATGCTGCGATATTTGGCAACTGCAAGCTTGCAGGAGGTGATGTCGTGGGCGTGACCATACCAAAATCCCTCTGTCAAGGGCACTGCTTTCCAGGACAACCATAGCCAAGAACCATCAGAAGCGCGAAAGCGATGCTCAAAACAGCAAGTCTGCGATCCCGTTGACAGAGAGGCGATCGCCTCAATAGTGGCCTTTCGGTCTTCGGGGTGGATAAATTCGGTGTAAGGACTAGCTTGCAGTTGAGAGTTGGTAAAACCAAATGTTTTTTCCCAGACTGGGTTGAGTTCCCGGAAATAACCATCTCCACCGGCAATGCACAGCAGTTCCGGCGACAGGGTGAAAAGGCGACTCTCCGACAATTCGCCGCTCATGCTGGGGGTAATTTGACTATGACAGTTCATGGTGATTCAGCAAGAAGTCAAAACTGTTTTTTTGTAGTGACGAATACCATTTTCCCACGACACACCAGGTAGGCGCTGGTTCTGTTATACCAATTTGAGATTTGAGATGGAAGGGGTCAACTCACTCTGACAGGGAGTTTCGGGCTATACAGTCTCATGAAAGCAGGTGCTCGGGCATCGGATGCCACCCCCATAAAATCGGAATTTGCTCTCCGCGCGCCCGGTTCCTTCGAGACTGCGCAGTAGTATGGCGCTGATTTCTCTGGTGGGGGGATTTATAGATAAAACCCTTTCTACTAGCCAATTATAATTGATATCTGCCCAGAAGGTTAGACGAACTCAGTCTTGCTGGGGAGTTTCCAGTTTAGCCAACTTTTACAATTATATATAAACTTATGTAAACATATCCAAATTTTTATGTCAAAATTTCCCATAAATTTGGGCATTTACGGCCCGCTATTACAGGGTATAATGGGGTGAAACCCCCGCAGACAAAGGAGATTCAGATTCTGGGGATCGGTTTGACAGTCAGCGATCCCCAGGAGGTGCTGTGATAGCAAACCAAAAGAAAAAGCATATAATGTCAGTATCAGCATTACCGAGCCTCTACTCGCTGATTCTCTGGGAATTGGCGAGTTGGAGATCCGTTTTGTTAACTATTTTTGATGAATGTTAATCAATCGATCGATAACTTTTTTGACCACCATAGTAAAAGCGAGTGATAATAAAATGCAGACAACACAAGCAATTCGATGCCCCAACTGCGGTTCCCATGCCGAACGCAACTATCTGGCAAGCGACCAGCAAACTCGGACGGAATGCCCAGTCTGTGACTACCTGATGATTACCTGCTCTCTCACGGGTAAAGTGGTAGAGGCTTATGCTCCCGGTATATACTGGGGTGGCTAAGTCTGAGAGGACCGCAGCTGGCCACAAGCGGCCTCAGCTGCCAGTCCCCGGGAATAGCGCACGCTCACCGCAATATGTTGCTCTTCCAATACCTGAACAAAAGCTCGAATTCGGCGACGCCCCGGACGCTGGTAATCGGCGTCGCTGATAGGATTGTAGGGAATCAGATTGATATGAGTTTGGAACCCCCGCAGATGTCGGGCGAGTTCTTCGGCATGTGGGGGCAAGTAACCCCAGCTAGCAGGATATATTCAAAGGTGACTCTACGGTGAATGGCACTGAAATAAGCCTTCATCATCTAACTAGCTGGGCTTTCAAGACTTGACGTGGCTGCCGCATCCGGGGATAATTTTTTGGTCTTCGCTTGATGACTCTCGGCTCAACTCTTCTGGGACGTTCTGGTACCAACTTATAGCCTTTGGACCTCTTTTTTGCTCTTTCTTACCAGACTAGCAATAAAATTGCGAAAATGTCGTCTAGTTCCCTCTAGAGACACCTGCAATGGTGCAACTGATGCCTGCATTGCTGCGGACTCTGTTAAATGGCTCAATCAACACTCTCATTACTGCTCCAGTAACCAAACCTTACATCACCACAATTCTGGCTAAGGGAAAGCCACAACCCGCCTCTGGATTCGGATGCTGGTATGGAAGCTTTCTGATTTTCACAGGTATCACTCATTATCACAGAGGAGCCATCTAGTAGATACACCCGTCTGCCACACCAAAGCTGGTCATCTGTCACTTTCGCCTCTAGCTTTTGAGCAGTTTTGCCCAGTAGACGCTCGATAACTTTTTCTGGTAGACGCTTTCTGGCTTTGCCTCCGGCTCCAGTGTCATCCGATAGCGCTGCGCTGGGGGCGATGTGCTCTGCGCGCGCTATTCGCACTACGCATCGCACATCGCGCAGCCATGGGAGCTTTTTCGCTTCAGTTAACCAAATTACCACTCTACTGACGACATTGTGAAGGGTTTTATCTGAGTCGATCGCCTGCATCAAAAACATCCAGATGGTGACAATCGGTTAAAATACGCTATTGCGATATAACTTTTTCTTCATCAAATATCTGCTGAATGTCTGATTCTGGAAGGACTTCTTTAAAAGGCCAAGCAGTGCTTTGAGCCAATTGGCGCTTGAGAATAAGGGCTCGATTGGACATAATACAGGCGCTTCGAATATTTGCTTCAGGGCTATAATGCTTATCTAGCATGCCTTGGAGCTTTTTCAACCACCCTTATTTCAGTGCCATTCGACTCTACGATTGGTTTGCTGCACGTATTCCCGGCATTCTGCTAATAGCTGTTCTAAACCATAGGGTTTAGCATTGGGAATAAGACGTTCCCTTCTCAACTGAACGTCCAGTTAGCCTATTATCCTCCTTATCATAGTAAATACAATCCCGTAGAGCGTACCTTTGGTTGGTTGGAGCAACACTGGAATGGGAGTTGACTCGATAGAGTAGAAACAGTGCTAAACTTTGCAAAAACTCTGACCTTCAAAGGGAAACAATCAGTCTTCAAACTGATTGACAAAATTTACCAGACTGGAGTAAAACTGACAAAGCGGGCAATGGAAAAACAGTATTGGCTCTTCCCAATAAGGGATGCTAAAATGATAGCTAATTTGCCTGAACCCCTTTCCCAATAAGACTTCGAGAGCAGCGATCGCATCAAATCCAGACGAAGCAAAGGCTTTGATGCCTTTTTTGATGATAATTTAGCATACTATTTCACGAATATCCAGAATTATATACTTCGGAAGTAGTTTGTGGAAATTACCAGTAAACAAACTTGACCATTGGATCGGATTTTTTGTGGATTTCTCTGATTGCAAACCATGCAGGAAAAGCAGATAATGTCAAAATAACCTAACCAGAGTCTCTACTCACTGATTATTCGGGAATTGGCGAGTTGGAGATAGGTTTTGTTAACTATTTTTGATGAATGTTAATCAATCGATCGATAACTTTTTTGACCGCCATAGTAAAGAGGAGTAAAAATGCAGGTAACACAAGGAATTCGGTGCCCCAACTGCGGTTCTCATGCTGAACGCAACTATCTGGTAAGCAACCGGCAAACTCAGACGGAATGCCCAGTCTGTGACTACCTGATGATTACCTGCTCTCTTACGGGTAAAGTGGTAGAGGCTTACGCTCCCGGGATATACCCGGGATATACTGGGGTGGCTAAATCTGAGAGACTCGCAGCTGACCGCAAGCGGCCTCAGCTGCCAGTCCCCGGGAATAGCGCACGCTCACCGCAATATGTTGCTCTTCCAATACCTTAACAAAAGCTCGAATTCGGCGACGCCCCGGACGCTGGTAATCGGCGTCGCTGATAGGATTGTAGGGAATCAGATTGATATGAGTTTGGAACCCCCGCAGATGTCGGGCGAGTTCTGAGGCATGGGCGGGCAAGTCATTCACCCCAGCCAGCAGGATATATTCAAAGGTGACTCTACGGTTGGTTTGCTGCACGTATTCCCGGCATTCTGCTAATAGCTGTTCTAAACCATAGGGTTTAGCACTGGGAATAAGGCGTTCCCTTAGCTGTTGGTTAGAGGCGTGGAGGCTGACAGCGAGGGTGACTTGCAGTTTCTCAGCAGCGAGGGCGCGGATACGTCCGGGAATACCCACGGTGGAGATGGTCATTAACCGCTGTCCGATGCCCACATCTTCGTTAAGTGACCTGACAGCAGCTAGCAGGTTATCCATATTTAGCAAGGGTTCCCCCATACCCATAAAGACGATATTGCTGACTCGTCGCTGAAAGTCCTCTTGGACGGTCAACACTTGGTCGATTATTTCATGACTTTTCAGATTTCGCTGGAAGCCTCCTTTACCGGTGGCGCAAAAGTCGCAGGCCATGGGACATCCTACCTGGGAAGAGACGCAGACTGTGAGGCGCTTGTCGGTGGGGATGCCAACGGTTTCGATAATTTGACCATCTGCCAGTTGCAGGAGATACTTGATGGTGCCATCGGGTGCTTGTACTCGGTGGCCAATTGTGGAACGCCCAATGGGGACATCTGCTAGGGTTTCGCGCCATTGCTTGGGAAAAACTGATATGTCCAGGAGGGTACGGGCCCCCTGCTGATAAACCCACTGGTGTAGTTGCCGTCCCCGATAAGCCAGTTGCCCCTGGTGCTGCACCCAAGCTGTCAATTCATCTAAAGAAGCGCCCAAGAGTGGGGGGATGTCAGTTTCCAGGGTCCGATGAGCAACAATGGGGATAGTAGACATGTGCAATGATGGTTGTTGGTGATTGTCCTTCCCCAAATGATACTAAATACTTCTATTCTGTCTTTCACATTTACCTCTCCAGGTTCTGAGATCCTGAAGTTGGGGCCATTTGTGCTGCGTTGGTACGGTCTGTTGATTGCCTCAGCTGTGTTGATTGGGCTATTTCTGTCCCAGTATCTGGCATCGCGCCGCCAGGTTGACCCAGAACTGCTAGGGGATTTGGCTGTTTGGCTGGTGATTGGCGCTATTCCCTGCGCCCGCATTTACTACGTGCTGTTTCAGTGGCAAAACTATGCCGAGCACCCTGCCGATATCATTGCGATTTGGAAGGGTGGCATTGCTATTCACGGAGCTATTATCGGGGGGATAATTGCTTCGTTGATTTTTGCCCGCCTAAATCGCATTCCCTTTTGGCAATTGGCGGATCTGGTCGCTCCTTCTCTCATTCTCGGTCAGGCGATCGGGCGTTGGGGGAATTTTTTCAACTCGGAAGCTTTCGGAGGCCCGACGGACTTGCCCTGGAAACTGTTTATTCCTCTAGATCGCCGTCCCCTGGAATATATGGATTTTGAATATTTCCATCCCACTTTTCTGTATGAGTCCCTGTGGAATTTGATGGTGTTTGGGTTACTGCTGACTTTATTCTTTCGGGGTTTGCGGGGAAAGCCGCATTTGAAACTGGGGACGTTGTTTCTAGTTTACATGATATCCTACAGCTTGGGTAGATTCTGGATTGAGGGCTTGCGTACTGATAGTCTGATGCTCGGACCTTTGCGCATTGCTCAAGTTGTCAGTTTGCTGGCGATCGGGCTAGGTGTGGCCGGTTTAAGTTGGCTTTACTTGCGGCGTCGCCCTCTTCCAGATGTTGTCTCCGCGTCCAATAAAAATACGGGTTCGCAGATAAATTGATATCTTGTGGCATTCTCAACAAGTCGGTTAAAACTGAGATCTTGCACCATTCTCGATTAGCCTCATGGCCCGCCGTGGGTTAAAACCCACGGCTAAGAGCTGAAGTGGGTTTCAACCCACTGAAAGCCTTATGGAAAAGGTATTTTACCTTCGTTTTACCCTCGTTCCCTGGCTCCCGCCAGGGAACGAGTTATCGAGGCTCCCGCCTCTAGTTGAGAATGGTGCAAGATATGAGTTTTTACCGACTAATAGGATAATGCTTAAATTTTACCCTCTCGTTTCCAGGTTCTACATGCATCACCGATGCACCCGGCGATCGACTACTTGTGACCGCACCCCTTCTGAGTTGACCCTCGTTCCCAGGCTCCGCCTGGGAACGCCCGACCTTCGAGGCTCCTGCCTCCCGTTGGTGGCCACAGGAGGATCCATTGGATAAGAGTTGTTCGAGATCGGACCCGATCGCCCGTAGAGTTTAAACTGAAATTTCTGCAGAGCTTTTTTGATGGCATAGAGTAGCAGTTCCCGACATGAGAGGCGAGTCAAGCGAAACTCGCGATTATTGCAGCGAGAAGTGATATGGTAGGAGTATCCTGGTTTGAGTTCTCGTGGTAGGCGTGGCATAAAAGTAAGTAAGCATTAATAAATCTTATATTCCGCAAAGAGCAGTAGGTTGGGTTGACGCTCTTGTAACCCAACCGCCACCGCAGAGGGTAGGGTTTCGTTCCTGATGCTGTTGGCGAGTTGGGAGAAAGCCAAATTTATCGTTGATGCTGTCTACCGTAGAAAAGGGGTTTCAGAGAATTAAACTGATTTCGCCAACAGCATCCATGCCTCAACCCAACCTACGGGCGAGGAAATTTTTATTATGGGCATTTAATCGGACATGATATAACCTCACATTAGACAGAGCCATATTCAGTGTACTGTCGCTTGTAGGGAGGCTGCAACCCGAGGAAGATATCCTCTTTAGGGACTCCCATTGCAACTAATTCTTCTGCTGGATTTCGATCGGTTAAATTCTGCTGAAGCCAGATTTTACCATCTTTAATATCAAAGTGTATCACACATCGATAGACGCGATTAAGATGCTGCCACCCCACATTCATCCATTGATAATGATCTCGAACTTTGTCCAAGATCAGTTGAACCTCCACTTGGTCATCCGAGATATCGTTACTAGCGTAACGAGTCAACAGATTCTGAATATACTCCCGATATTTTGTTATCTTCTCCATTGCACAATCACCTCATTAACTGGATCGTATACAATTAGCCAAATCTGATATAATTGTATTGCCGCTTGGGTAAACTCCAATTGGAAAAATGTTTCATATGCATCCAATGGAACCGCCAAGTAGAGCGCCCTTTCAGGTTCAGTGTCTGACAATCCCAGGCGGTAACTAAGGAACTGACCCAAAGCGGAGTAGAAGTCTGTAATTGCAGAGGGATTGAGAAAGCTCTCGATCTCAACTGCTATTTTTTCACCCTCTCTCTCTGCTGCTACTATTCTTTCTAAGGCCAGATCGACCTGAAAATTGACGTTACCATATTGAAACCTCAGTGGATCGTCTGTGATTGTCCACCGTTCTTTTTGAAGAGCTTGTTTTACTGCTTCGTGGAACTTATCCTTAAACATATTGATGAGATCGAGCCTTTTGATTATTTTACCCGATATCTTGCACTATCAATAGTCCGCAATACTTCGTAGGTTTTGCATGGCGGCAGGTACATTTGTCATTGCGAGGGGGGGTACGTAGCGATAACTTATGCTCAATCTCCTCGCGCAGGCGGAGTTTGCAGCCTGGTTGCGAGGCACGAAGCAATCCCCCCCGTTAGCACGATCCGGGCCCCCTCCGCTTGCGAGCAATAGGGTTGCAGCTTGCGAGCAGTAAGGTTACACCGGTGCGAGCAATAACCTCATAGCGGGTGTGGTCTTGCACCAGTTGGTATGGCATCAAGGGTACTGTGACCGAGATCGCGCTCTCAAGAGAACTGCCCATCTTGAATCTGGCGTTGCACATTTTTGGAATGATACTGTATGCATGCACTTAACTGAAAGTCGCTGATAGTCTACGTTTCCAATTTTTGCAAAGGCAGCCTATCATCCCGTCCCAAGTACACATTATTTTCCTCTGGTACATCCAAGTTTTTTATACTATAATAGCACCAACAGTCTCAAACCTAGATTTCGCACGACCAAATTTGCTCGATAAAGCAATTTTGGGCAAGTTAGGGGCTGACGGGCAAAAAAATTAATGCGCCTTTTGCCGCAACCCCTGCTACATGGTGGTTATGGGCAAATAAAAGGGAGCAGGGAGCAGGGAGCAGGGAGAGCGATCGCCACCGTAACGACTCCAACCGGGGCAAAGCATTCGGAATCGATATTTGACGATTTCAATCCAGATTTAACGCCCAAATGCTTTACCCCTACAGAGGGTTTTCTTGTCATTAGCTATTTCAACAGCACGAAACAGCAGGACAATAACCTATTGTTGGCTTACAATAACCTATTGCTGGCTTACAATAACCTATTGCTGGCTTACAACAAACTATTACTGGCTTACAATAAGCTTTGCAGGCTTACAATAAGCTATTGTCGGCTTACAATAAACTAAGGGTCCGGCTACAGAAACAAAGCCCACGCTCCGGGCCCCCTCCGCGTGCAGGGGCTAGATTACAAAAGTGAGATGTACCCAGAGTGATAGGGTACACTGCATATTTGCCTCGCCGAACCCGTTCCCAGGCGGAGCCGTGGGAACGAGGGGTCCGGCTACTAGAACTTAGCCCACGCTCCTATCGTTTCCAGAGACTTTCGTTTCCAGAGCGCCCACCCATGTCGTTGCCTGCTGGCGAACGACAGGGTGGGCGAAGAGGAAACTTCGCGTCCGGAGACAACACCCACCCCTTGCTGGCCGTGAGACTTAACGAACAGCAATTAATAATTCGTTATTCTCCATTATCATCCTAAGATTCCCCGTCCATTTTCAGCAAAATCAGCCACAGTTTCCTCGGATAACTTGTGGGTCGTCATCTCCTGTAATAAACTCAAGGGAACTGTAAGATGATCCGCCCCAGCTTGCAATGCTGCTACTGCTTCTTCTGGGGATTTGATACTTGCTGCTATAATTTCCGTTTTACTACCTTTGAGAACACTTGCCATCTCCCGCACCAATGCCAAACCATCACCCAACAGTCGCGTGGCCCGGTTCACATAGGCGATCGCCTCTTTTGCCCCCGCCTCCCGTGCCACTAGGGCCTGTGCGGGGCTATAAATCGCCGTCACCGCACAGGGAATTTCCGGTGACAGACGGGCCACCGCCTGAAAACCCATGGCAGTTGCCGGAATCTTCAACATGGTTTTCTCCCCAATCATATGATAAGCTGCCCGCCCTTCTACTAGCATCTCTTCTAAATCAGAGGCCGTGAGTTGATAATAAAGCATACCGGGGCTAATTTCCGCTAATTTTTGTAGGGTTGTTCCTGGTGGTAAACGGCTTTTTGCCAACAGCGTTGGATTTGTGGTAATACCTTTAATCCATCCCATTTCTACGGCTGTTTCTGCTTCCCTAACTGAGGCCGAGTCTAAATAAATTGCCATTCGTTTACTCTAGAATCCAAGGACAATAGCCGATTTTACCACTACATCGCCAAACTGCAAGAGTTTTTCATCGAGCGTTCTTTCTCCGTCTGCTGCTATATCGAATCCTAGAACCATAGAGGTTTGCCCAAACTTGGGTAAATTCTGCGCCAAACAGGAGAATTTGAGCAGAATAAAAAACCCATAGCAGGATGATGACGAAAGAACCAGCGGCACCATAGGCAGACCCGACAGTGCTACGGCCTAGATATAGGGCGATCGCCCCCTTGCCCAGAGTAAACAGCAGCGAAGTGATGGCAGATCCGATCCACACATCGCTCCAGGCAATTTTAACATCTGGCAAGAAGCGATATATCAGAGCAAATAGCAGGGTTACCAACCCGAAGGAAATCGTCAGATCGCCGAGTTGCCAGACAAAAGCTGGTATAATCAGCCAATGTTCTAACCAGTTACTAATTCCTGTCAACACGGCACTGAGTACCAGGGACAGCAACAGTAAAATGCCAATCGACAGCACCATGAGAAAGGAGAAAACACGGGTTAAGATAAAGCCAATGATGCCCCCCCGTTGCTGTTGCGGTTCGACATGCCAGATGATATTCAGTGCTTCTTTCAGCTGGGCAAAGGCCGACGTGGCCCCGAAGAGCAGAGTGGCGATCGCCAGGATACTGGGCAGGATACCAGATTTGGGTTGGTAGCTATTTTGGATCAGATTTTGGATCGATGCCGCCCCCTCGGCACCAATCAGGTTTTGCACTTCACCTACCAACCGCTCTTGCGCCGCTTCTTGACCGATCGCGAAACCGGCGATCGCAATGACGAGAATCAGCAGGGGAGCGAGGGAGAATACGGTATAATAGGCTAAAGCTGCCGCCAATATCGGCACTTTATCCTTTTGCCATTCAGCCACAGTCTCTTTTAGCAGTCTCACTATCGCTTTCAGCTTCATTTTTCGCTTGCGAGTAGGTACTGCTTCCATTAAAGCGCAATTTGCCAGATAATCAAACCTGCTATATCAGGCTGTTTTGGGAGCATGAGACAAAAAAGTATATTAGCAGGAGGGGCGATCGGGGCTCTCACCTGCTTTCATCTCTTGACCGCTTGCACCCAGTCGGTGCCCGTCGATCGCGTAGCGTGCGCGCAGCGCATTCGTCACCTTGACGAAGTAGCGACTCATCTGGTAGGAGTAATGGATACTTCGGCCCAGGCGGCGGCAAATAGCAAAGCCCCCAACGTCAAGATGACTACTTGCAAAGTTACAGTTCATACAGAGAATGGCGAACTTAATAGTCCTGACGAGATTTTTCTCTATCAAGAACAAGCCTTACAGAAAAATCTCGTGATGCCTTATCGACAGCGATTTTTGCGCCTTACCCCCAGTAATGCGGATACTGTAGTTGAATCTCGGGCGTTGCACATTTTCGGGATGATGGGTTATTGCAGATTATGATAATCTGCAATTTTACAGTCAGAATTTATGTATAGTATGATGTTTGTTTTCGACCTAGTCATAATATGTGTTATCATGGATAGTAAGGCGAAAGAATTAGCTAAAGGAGTCGAACATGAAATGTCCCAGATGTGGTTCTGAAAACATCAATAAAAATGGTCACCGACGCGGCAAACAGAATTGAATTTGTAAAGATTGTCGTCGCCAGTTTCTCGAACATTATTATCCGCGCGGTTATTCAGAAGATGTCAAGAAAAATTGTTTGACAATGTACGTTAATGGCAATGGATTTCGAGGTATTGAAAGGATAACTGGTGTCAGCCATAATACTCAAATTGATTGGGTAAAACAGGCAGCTAAAGAATTACCGTCAATCCCTGAAAACTACGATATTCCGGAGGTTGCAGAAATTGACGAGTTGCATACTTATGTCAATAAAAAAAAGAATAAAAAGTGGCTATGGACAGTCGTAAATCATTTCAAGCCAGGGATTATAACATGGGTATTAGGCGATCGTTCTGCAGAAACTTTTAAGCCTATGTGGGATATTATAAAATGTTGGCAATGCTTTTTATACGTTACTGATGGATGGCCTGTTTATCCAATGTTTATTGAATATATTGACCATATAGTCAGCAAAACCTACATGACCCGTGTTGAATGTGAAATAGGTCGATTAAGACATTATCGAGCTGGATTAAAAAGAAAAACATTATGTTACTCAAAGTCCGAAGAAATGTTGAGGCTTTCAATTAAGTTATTATTGCACTATCTACGTTATAATTCTGTACCGGTACCTATTTAAATCATCCCGTAATTGTGCAACGCCGAATCTCGATCCTTTAAGCCCCCTTCCCCAGCGCACTTGGTGGGTTTGTGCAACCGACCCGAACCACAACGGGTTGTCAGCAGCAGCGAGATCGGCAATCCTATTTGTAGCGTGTTTCTTTCCCCAGAAGGCGATCGCTACATTGGCCAGACCCAACCAGGCGGTTGTCCCACCAATTATCGAGGTGCCGTGAAGATAACCAATCGGATTATACTCCATTCAGAGGGGATGGATACCACAGACCGGGGTTTTGACGCTCAAGGAAATCAGGTATGGGGCGCAACTGACTCTACCTATCAATTTCGTTGGGTTGACTAATGTTTGTAGTAAGGACTTTAGTCCTTATCTCAGGCAAGGACTAAAGTCCTTACTACGAACAATTTATGCAAAAATGCCTGTGGTAATTTTACCACAGGCATGCTTAAACTCAACGCTATTTAATTATTAACTCTGGCTGACGATTACATCAAACCCAGCTGAGACAAGATGCCTTGACCGGTCATCAATTCCGTCCCTAGGGCGATGGCAAAGCCCAGCATGGCCAGACGACCATTCCAAATTTCCGCGAAATTAGTAAAGCCAAACTTGCTTTCTTGCTTTTCCATTTCACAACTCCCTATTAACATTAACCTAATACAGTTTTTGACAGTGGTTGGTAGTTCTTCTCTACCAACCACTTACTTACATCAAACCCAGTTGAGACAAGATGCCTTGACCGGTCATTAACTCGGTGGCCAGGCCGATCGTCAATCCCAGCATGGCCAGACGACCGTTCCAGGTTTCTGCGAACTCGGTAAAGCCAAACTTGCTTTTTTGTTGGTTTTCCATGTTCCACAAGTCTCCATCTATGTCAACCTTCTGTAATTAAAGTTAACATAGTTGCTCGTCAACCTGCAACATTTTTTTACAATTTATTTCTCCAGAAGGACCGGGAATGTACTAACCATCTTCTGAAACGCTTATCTATCAAGGATTTTGCGGTTTTTATGAAAAATTGCCAGATTGACGAATAACGGGCTTTAGTCAGAAGGCTAGCTATGGATCGCCGGTGAAAATCCGTCGGCAGCGATCGCCCCGTCGGTGGAGTTGAGGTCCGAAACCCCACCGACATCGGCTCGGAGATCGCCGGTCACAGGTGGGCGATCGCCCAAGAACGAATCAGGTGATTGACTTGGTCGGGCACCTCATCATGGGGGCAATGACCGGCACGTAGAAAGTGTTCTGTCAATTGAGGATAATGTTGGCGAAACCTCGCACTGCGTTGTTTGCAGTCGATCCAGGGGTCCGCTTCTCCCCAGAGAAGTAGTAGAGGACAGGTTAACTGTTCCAGCAGTACGTCCACCTTTTCTCCTTGGGGGGTGCTAAAGACAGAAGCAAATACCTGGGCGGCACCTCGGTCGCAAGATGGGCGATAGATTTCTTCTACCAGTCGATCTGTGACCGCAGTTTGGTCCAGATAAACCTTTTGCAGAGTTTTGCGGATGACTGAGGGTCGTCGCAGATACTGGAAGAGCAGAAAACTTGCCCAAGGTTGGCGAAACAGCAACCCGAAAGACTTGCCTAACAATTTTCTGGCGGCGTTCGGTGATGCTTGGCGACGGGCGACAGGAGATTCCTCTGTTTCAGTAAAGGGGCCAGCACTGTTGAGTAACACCAAACCAACCGCACTGCTAGGACGCTGCGCGGCGACACAGAGAGAAGCATAGCCTCCCAAGGAGTTGCCAACTAAGATAACTGCTCGACCAATGACCTCTGTGATGAAGTCGTGCAGTTGGTCTCGCCACAAATCGCCACTGTAGGCAATGTTAGCTTTGGCGGCACGTCCGAACCCTAACAGGTCGATCGCCCAAACCTGGAACTCGCCCGACAGTTGGGCGATATTTTTCCGCCAATGATCTGTAGAAGCGCCAAACCCATGCACCAGTAGCAGGGGCGGACGCTGCCCATCAGGTTCTCCTGCTCGTACATAATAGATCTTGTGCCCGCGCCAATTCCAGTAGTTGCCTGGAATGGGGGCTGTCGTGGTAACTGTGGCCTGCATAGTCAAGGACAATCGCAATACTAAGCTATACCATTTTGAACCAAGATTGCTACTTCTGGAGATCCTGGAACTCGCATCTGTGGTATATCCACAATAGGAACGCCCATGGACGCGATCTCGTCGGACAAACCTGCGATTTTATGTTAGCATAATTTGCTAAACACATCGAAGACGAAGCCTTGGTCAATCGCGGTTGGAACGACTTGCTGGCTTGCTGATATTGCGACAGGTGCAAGATATGAGTTAAAATTGACATACCGACTGAAAACATTGTCTAGAAAGGTTTTTTTACACTCGTTATGGAGGGGACTAGCTAGTTGAAAATGGTGCAAGATATGATTGAAAACCGACTAAAAACATTGTCTGTATAGTTAGAGGATGTCAAGATGCCTAGGTCAAACACTGTTGCTGCGGGAAACAATAAAGTTTATGAAATATTGGGTGTGGGAAAAAATCCACAGGGAGAACCAACCGCCTTATCACCAGAGTTGAAGATAGTTAACAGCATCCGTGAGGGGTTTCCCATAGTCTCTGTGGGGCGAGTTGCCCAAGAGTGCGGCATTTCTGAGGCGCAACTGGCATCTGTCCTGGGAACGAGCGATCGGGATATAGAACGGCGCAAGCAAGAGAACAAGCCTCTTGACTCTATCTTTTCAGACAGACTCTATCGCATTGCCCGTATCTTAGCAAGTACACTAGAAGTATTCGAGAATGCTGATACAGCAAGAAACTGGCTGAAAAGACCCAATCGTGCATTATCAGGGGCAATTCCATTTGAGCTATTGGACACCGATGCAGGAACTCAACAGGTAGATGAACTGCTGAAGAGAATCGAATACGGACTGTACAGTTGAGCATAACAATCTGGCGGATATCTAAGCAAAAATATTGACCACTGACCACTGGCAACTGACCACTGATTATAGAGATTGGGGATTTGGGAATTGAAAGAAAATTATCTAGAACCGGCAGTATATTTTGTGGGGGCTGGTCCTGGAGACCCAGATTTACTGACTGTTAAGGCTGCAAAAATTATGGCGATCGCGGATGTAATTTTATTTGCAGACTCTCTGGTGCCGAGGCAAATTTTGCGGAATATCCGTGCTGATGCGGAGATTATCCGTACTGGAAATCAGACTCTCGAAGAGATTTTACCAGTAATGATTGAACGAGTGCGGCTTTCTCGATCGGTTGTGCGCCTGCATTCTGGGGATCTTAGTCTTTACAGTGCGCTGCACGAGCAAATGCAAGCCCTAGCAGAGGCAGATATTGCCTTTGAGATTATCCCAGGAATTAGTGCTTTCCAGTTAGCAGCAGCGAAACTCTCCGTTGAGCTGACTGTACCAGAATTGGTGCAAACAATTATTCTGACTCGCATTAGTGGCCGTGCTTCGAGTGTACCTCCCTCGGAAGAGTTGGCATCCCTAGCTGCACATAAGGCGAGTTTGTGTCTTTATTTGAGTGCGCGTCACGTGGAAGTTGCGCAAGAGAAGTTGATGCAACATTATTCAGGGGATACTCCTGTAGCGATATGTTACCGTTTGGGTTGGCAAGATGAAAAAATCTGGGTGGTGCCCTTGGCAGAAATGGCTGCTGTTACCCAGCGGGAAAATCTGATTCGGACTACGCTTTATCTGGTTAGTCCTGCTTTGAAGCGAGAAGGGGGGCGATCGCGCCTCTACCATCCCGAACATTCTCACCTATTTCGGGGTTCGTAGTAAGCACTTTAGTGCTTATCCTTACAGGAGGATCTGCCTCCCGATCGCGTTCCCTGCCAGAGACAGGGAACGAGTGATACAATACCTCTATAGAGCGCGATCGTTCAAGGGGCCGTCACAATTTTCTCCATATCCCTTGCTACAAATCAGAGCATGAAAGTATTGCCCGCTGGATGGTTTATGTTATCTGATATTTTTGGCAATCTGATAACGGAGAACTACGAACTACATTGACGAGGGATAGGGTCATGGGAGGTCGATTTTATGGCTGCGCCACGCTGCGCGATCGGGCTGTCCGCGGACCGATCGCCGCTTAACTCCGGAAGTTGAGGGTACTGGTCATTGATCACTAGCTTCACCACCAACAACTACATTTCTAATTCTTAAACTAGGCCCGCCACAACCTACGGGCAAACCACCTTGACCGCCTTTACCACAACCACCAGATTCATCCCAATAAAAATCATCACCAATTGCTTCGATATCGGCCAAAGTGCTAAACACATTACCGGAAAGAGTCACATTCCGCACGGGTTCAGCAATTTGACCATTGCGAATCATCCAAGCTTCTCCGGCAGTAAAGGTAAACATCTCGCAATTGGTCATTCCCCCCAACCAATTGCGGGCATATACACCCTCTTTGATGTTGCTAAATAAGTCTGCTACAGGGGTCTTGCCCCGGGCAATCCAAGTATTAGTCATCCGCACGATCGGGGGATAATGATAGTTCAAACAGCGAGCATTTCCTGTAGGATTTTCTCCTAATTTGCCAGCGGTCTCGCGAGAATGGAGCCTGCCGACTAACACCCCATCTTTAATTAATTGGGTAGTGGTCGCGGGGGTGCCTTCATCGTCATATAAGTAGCTACCGCGATGTCCAGCGGGGATAGCACCGTCAAATATTTGTAACTCAGTCGGTCCAAAACGACGCCCGAGGGTCATCACTTCCAGCAAGTCTGGATTTTCATAGACCATATCTGCTTCGGAAAGATGACCAAAAGCTTCATGGACAAATAAACCACTGAGAATGGGGTCAATTACTACAGTATAGCTGTTGCCTTTGACTGGGGGTAAATTTAAGGCATCTACAGCACGTTGGGCAGCAGTTCTGACTTGGGTATCCAGTTCCGTCAGGTCTTCGTAAGCGCTGCGAGAACCTGTAGTTTCCCTGCCCGTCTGCACCGTAGCACCACTGCGGGCGGTGGCCGCAAACCGCATTTCCATGTCTGTCCAGGATTGTTCTAGCAGAGTTCCTTCTGAGGTCGCAAGTACGATCCTTTGCTTGCAGTCGCCGTAGCGGACTGATATACTGGCTATGCGGGGGTCCGTGCTGCGCAGGATCTCGGCGTAGCGATCGCACAGTTGTTTTTTCTCTGCGATGGGAATGTCCCGGGGGTCTGTACCTGTCAGGGGCAAGGTTACGGTATCCTGTATCGGGTCAACCGGGGCCAAGAGAGTTTCACCATCCCCCACCAACCGGGCAGCGGCGATCGCCTCTTGGATCCTGTCCGCCAAGCCCTCTAGGCGGTTAAAGCTGCTCGTGCCCCAGCCTCCTTTATAGCAGGCCCGCACCTGTCCGCCAATGGAAATTCCTTCGCTGAGGGTGTCAATTTTGTCGAACGCCAACAGGATATCAGTCTCTTCTGACGCTTCCAGGCGAACAGCCAGATAGTCCACGCTCCTGGAGTAGCGTTCTATCAGGTCAGATAACAAATCTTTAGCATCTGTAATTGTGTCAGGCATATGCAACCGAGGTATTAGAACTGCCTTTATTTTAGCGGTTCTGCACACCAGGTGAGGAGGGCAATAATGCCGGGTTTTCCCGCCTGCCAGGTTCGGTTACACTGCTCTTGATCTTTGGTTAACACCTATACTCTCATATAAAGATGACAAGTTGCTAGTTTTTGTAGGATTAAAAGTTATGCATCAATGGATATTGCCAACCTTAAGTGAAGTTTTCGAGCACTGCGATCGGGCTCCTGAGACCGCATTTCCTTCTACGGTCCGCAGACTTTCGTTTCCGGAGCACCCACCCATGTTGTGCGCAGGATGCGACACAACCGGGTGGGTGCTCCCGGTTTCGACCGAAAAATCGGCAGATGGAGAACGCGCCGGGGACCGCGAAAGGGCAGAACGGTCTTGGCGTGGGGCTCGCGGAGCTTTGGGCGTCCTCTTGCAAGGGGAAGGGTCGGGAATAGTTCTTTCGGGACCAATACCATGGTTATCTGACCCAACTTTGACCGGGAAAGAGTTTGCCACTTGGCTGTTTACCTCGGATACTTTCAGTAATTCCCCTCAGCTACCTCCTGCTGCATTACTCGCCCCAGACAAGGACAGAAAAGACGCCTGTCCTACGGTAATTTTTCCCCTGCTACCCAATGACCCCCTCAGAACTGAGGCATTTTGTTTGGTTTTAACTGCTAGTTTTAGTTTGGTGATGGTTTTAGGTGCAACCCGGACAGGGCGGTTCCAATTTTCCTTTGACCCAGATGTGGTACTGAAGGCATGGAACGAACTGCGATCGCGCGTTTTCCTGACAGGCAATGCCTCCCAACGCTACCAGATGGATACTTACTATCAGCAGTTTTCTCCTAGAGCTCCCGATTACAAAACTGTGATGCAGTTTAGCCAACTTATCCTTAATTACTTACCAGAAGATCGTCAATTTGTCCAGCAATCGCGCCGGGAAGCTACCCTTTCGATGTGCAGCGGGGGGGTCCGGGAGCCTGCGCGCCCCCGGAGCACTGCGCAGGCTCCTATCGTTTACCGATCCACCCACCCATGTCGTTGCCAGCTGGCGAACGACAGGGTGGGTGAAGAGGAAACCGACCCCCTCCGCTGCCACACGACAGTCAATTGTCACCAGCCCCCACCCCGGGAAATTCCCCAGGAGCCGGGACAACATCCCAAAGATGTAGAATTGTTACAGGCGATCGCCCATGAAGTGAAAACTCCTTTAACCACCATTCGCACTTTCACGCGACTATTGCTCAAGCGTCGCGACCTCCCAGATAAGGTCATGAAAAGAATACAAGCAATTGACCGCGAATGTACTGAACAAATCGATCGGTTTGATTTAATTTTCCGAGCTGTAGAATTGGAGAAATCACCCGCGAAAGTGCATCTGACAGCGACAGAACTCTCCAAAGTATTGGATAATAGCATTCCCCGTTGGCAAAAGCAAGCCTGTCGTCGCAATGTAACTCTGGATGTGGTCCTACCTCAAACAATGCCAGTGGTGGTCAGCGACCCGACAATGCTGGATCAGGTGCTGACAGGGGCGATCGAAAACTTCACCAGTACCCTGCCAACCGGCAGTCACGTGCAAGTGAAAGTGATGCCAGCTGGCAACCAGCTGAAGTTGCAACTCCAGTGCCAAGGTAGGGTAAGTGATAAAAAGACAGATACAACTAAACCCACTCTCAAATGTCTGGGTCAACTGCTGATGTTCCAACCGGAAACTGGTAACCTCAGCCTCAATATTAGCGCGACCAAAAATCTGTTTCAGGCGATCGGGGGTAAACTGATCGTCCGTCAGCGTCCCCAACAAGGTCAGGAATTAACCATTTTCCTACCTTTGAATTAATTAGCGAGGGTGCATCCCAGTTTTGCTTCTTGGCTGCGGGGATCTGAACATGCTGTTACCAGCTATACTAGCCCAACCAATTAGTTTTGACGACATCGCCGGTGCATGATTGAGTGTCACTTTTAATTACACCCGCAAGATACTATAAATTACGGGATTTGCGTCGAAGTTTGATAATTAATAATTAATAATTGAGAAGTTCGCTGCGATCGGGTTACAGCCTGCGAGCTGATTCCCAGGCAGAGCCGTGGGAACGAGAGGAGGCAGAACCTCCCTACTCTCATTACCAGACTCAGCCTGGTAACGAGAAGATAGACTCTGCCTCTAGTCAATCACCGGTATGCGGGCTTCTGACAGTCATTCCCAGGCAGAGCCGTAGGAACGAGGTGCGCGGATCTGGGATTACATCATGCCGCCCATGCCGCCCATGCCGCCCATGCCGCCCATGCCGCCCATGCCGCCCATGCCATCCATGCCGCCACCAGCAGGCATAGCAGGTTTGGGTTCGGGCTTCTCTACCACCAAAGCTTCCGTGGTCAAGACCATGCCCGCAATGGAACCAGCATTCTGTAAGGCCGATCGCACCACCTTAGCAGGGTCAATGATGCCAGCAGCAATCATATCTTCATACTCATCACTAGCAGCATTGTAGCCGACATTAAACTCAGTCTCACGCACCTTCTCGACGATCACCGAGCCTTCCACGCCAGCATTATCAGCCATCTGACACAAGGGGGCTTCTAGGGCCTTGGTCACGATCGCCGCACCGATCGCCTCTTCATCATTCAGCTGACCTTTAATCCCATCTATCTTAGTGCTCAAGTGAATCAGCGTCGTGCCACCACCGGGAACGATACCTTCTTCCACAGCAGCTTTAGTGGCGTTGAGGGCGTCTTCGATCCGCAGTTTGCGGTCTTTGAGTTCCGTTTCCGTGGCCGCACCGACCTTAATCACTGCTACGCCGCCAGCAAGTTTGGCAATGCGTTCTTGCAGTTTTTCCTTATCGTAATCCGAGTCCGTTTCGTCCAACTGCCGGCGAATTTGGCCAATACGTTTTTCCACGTCCGCCTTGGTTTCGCCACCTGCGACGATCGTGGTGGTGTCTTTATCGATCGTCACTTTGCGGATAGTTCCCAGCATGTCCAGATTGACAGTGTCCAGAGACAAACCCACTTCTTCGGAAATCACTTGACCTCCCGTGAGCACGGCAATGTCTTGCAGCATCTGCTTGCGGCGATCGCCAAATCCCGGTGCTTTGATCGCTGCTGCATTGAGGACCCCCCGAGCTTTATTCACCACCAGGGTTGCCAGGGCCTCCCCTTCCAGATCTTCAGCGATAATCAGCAAGGGTTGACTCGCACGAGCCATTTTCTCCAACACTGGCACCAAGTCTTGGATGGAGCTAATTTTCTTATCGACGATCAGCAGGCGTGCATTCTCGAACTCTGCCACCATGGCTTCATTGTCGGTGATGAAGTACGGCGAGATGTAACCGCGATCGAGCTGCATCCCCTCGACCACTTCCAGTTCCGTGGCCAGGGACTTGGACTCTTCTACCGTGATCACCCCGTCTTTGGTGACCTTGTCCATGGCCTGGGAGATCATCTCCCCTACTTCCGCATCGTTGCCAGCAGAGATGGTCGCCACTTGGGCGATCGCCTCTCCTTCTACCGGCTTCGCCACCTTCTCAATTTCCTTCACCAAATGAGCGATGGTTTTCTCAATCCCCCGGCGCACCGCCACGGGATTAGCCCCTGCGGCCACATTCTTCAGCCCTTCCTTGATCATCGCTTGGGCCAGCACCGTCGCCGTGGTCGTGCCATCACCAGCGATGTCCTTAGTTTTCGATGCCACTTCCCGCATCAACTGGGCACCGGTATTTTCCAGGGGATCTGCCAGTTCGATCTCCTTAGCGACCGTGATGCCATCGTTGACGATCTGGGGTGCGCCAAACTGCTTCTCCAGCAGCACGTTGCGCCCCTTCGGTCCCAGGGTAATGCGCACGGCGTCCGCCAGGGAGTTGACCCCCCGTTCTAAGGCCCGCCGAGATTCCTCATTAAATGCAACTGTTTTGGCCATATGCAATCTCTAAATGTTTCCATTAGCTACATTAGCACTCTAACGCTCAGAGTGCTAATGCTTGACAGGAACAATTGGCGTTGCCTATTTTGGGGATGATAGTTGCTCATTTTATAGTTATATATTCACATTTATTTACATTTATCCCCGATCTGGAGTCACTCTGCATGGTACGGGCAGGGTACCGATCGTCCCGTGGAAGTGGAACTGACGGGGATCCCTATCCCTACAGTCGGTTCGGGTTTCCCCCTCGAACGGGACAGGTTGTATCCCGCCGACCCTATGGCGTTCTCTCCCCACTCCCCACTTCTCACTTCCCACTCCTCACAAAACCTAAGCGATCGCCCATGTCAAGCGATACGGCCAAGTAACTTGAGGCTATAATGGAAGAAAAACAAATAATTTATTTTTGACCGATGGACGAGCTAAAACTATTAGAACGGATCTCTGTCAACCCCCAAATTTTCAACGGCAAACCTATAATTCTGGGTCGTCGTTTGGCAGTCGAACATATTTTAGGAATGTTAGCGGCAGGGGACAATCCAGAAACCATTTTAGAGGGTTATGCTTGGTTAGAACCAGAAGATATCCAAGCTTGCCTGGTCTATGCATATAAATTAGTCAGTCACGAGCGAGTGGAACCATTACTGATAGAAAGCAAATGAGCAAACTGCTACTTGATACCTGCGTTTGGCGTGGAGTTCTTAGTTAATTATCAGCAAATGATTATGATTCATATGTCGATTGTTAGAAGCATAGTATTTTTTCCCTTAATACAAAAGACAATTGATTAATCTGGATATTACCTTAATCTGAGCGCTTGATTGTACCGCTGCCATAGGAATCCAGATATAACTACCGCAAGGAGAAGAATGGCAGAGATAATGTGAAAACTTGCTTGTTCTCCAAACACTAAAGCCTCAACTGGCGCTGTTGTCACTGAAAATGGGGTGTCTGCTGGGAGTTGGCTAGCACTTAAGCGCGAAAACAGAATGCCTATCAGCGTTATACCCATAACCTGACCTAATGCTCGTGAAAAGAACCAGAGTCCGGAGGCAACACTGAGATATTGTGGAGGTACGCTGCCCATAATCGCACTTTGGTTAGGGGGTTGGAACAAACCGATACCAATTCCAAAGGGGATCATGCGCAATAAATAGCCCTTAACCGTCAACTCTTGGCTAAAGGTGCTGATTGTCAAGCAGCCGATCAGTAATAATGTCATTCCGATCGTACTAATGCTTCTTTCGCCAAAACGATCGGCCAGGGAGCCAGCTACAGGGCCTACACAGATTCCTAATATAGGTAGCACCGCTATCAATAACCCCACTTGTTGTTCGGAATAATGCTTAACGAGTTCCAGAAAAAAGGGCAAAATGAAAATTACACAACTGTTAAAAATATAGCCAATAAAACTTAACAGTAGACTGAAACTTAATTCCAGCGATCTAAATAAACTCAGGTTCAGCAATGGTCGATCTGATTGCTTCTGAGACCACAAAAAACTAACGCAACCAATTACCGCGATCGCCAGTAAAACCAGGGTTATATTACCACCTAAATCCTCTTCTTGTAGGCGTGTCATCCCCAGTAAAAAACAGATCAAGGTTATCGCCAAAAGCAACGATCCCCAAAAATCAAAATCCTTTTTTGACCTATTGCTACTGCCCCTGGGAACTGTCAGCATCGCCAACAGTAAGCCGATCGAACAAATTGGCACGTTAACCAAGAAAACTGAACGCCAACCCAAGTGCTCTATAAGCACTCCTCCTGCCGTCGGTCCCAATGATACGCCCGCCCAACCCGTGCTAGTAATAATCCCCAGGGCTAGTCCTCGCTTGGCATCAGGGAACACCTCTGTCACGATCGCGGGCGAGAGTACTGCAATAAACACGGCTCCAAGTCCCTGAAATATCCGTGCTGCGATCAATAAGTAAATTGTCGTGGCGGTTCCACACACCAATGAACTGGCGGTAAATGCTGCAAGTCCAATTATATATAGCCATTTCTTGCTCCACATATCCCCCAAGCGAGCCACACAAAGCACCAGGACCGCCAGCACGAGTGAATAACTTAGAGGAACCCACTCAACCGTGGCAAAATCGCTATGCAAATCCTCTACCAGTGTTGGCAAAGCCAAATTGACAATATGCACATCTAGCGAGAACACGAACGTTACTAAACTCACAGCAAATAGGATCCACCATTGTTTAGATATTGCTATTTTACTGTCTTGCGTACTCGTCATATACTGTCAGTAAGTTTCACGTATAAAGCTGCTATTTGCCGATTAATTCTGATTGACGTACAGATCGAAACTGACTCCATAGTTTTGTGGAAAGTAGGCCCATACCTTGGCAAAATTTCGATCTACTAGGTACTCGTCAATTTCTTCCGGGCGCGGACAATATTCATAGCGAGATACCAGACTTTTTTCCAGATAGATTGCCTGTAGGTGAGGGAGTGTTTCTTTAGCCCCTTCCAAAGCTTTAAATTCGCTTCCTTGAATGTTCATGCACAGAAAATCAAACTCCGATATCTCTCCTGAAGACTCTTCTATTATCCTGTCAACTGTTTTTAGTGGGACGATAATTTTGTTACTTACTTCTACCTCTGAATAAACCGTTTCCTCATTGAACACTTCTGCTTTTGGTTTGAAGAGCGAACTTAGCTGCGTTTTTGATGTCACATACAGTTCTGCTTCGCCATCTATAGCACCAATGGCACTCTGAAAAACCTCGATCGAGGTAAATGGATCGCCGTCAATCAGCCTGTCGTAACTACTTAACAATTGATTGACTACAGTAATCCGCTCTTGGAGCTGCTTAAATAATTCCGGTTGTGGCTCGACTACTATAATTTTCTTGAATCCTAATAAAACTAATGCTAACAGCATTTCCCCCTTATGTCCGCCCAGATATATCGCTCCGCGACGCTGACATCCGTACTTGCGTAACAATCTGTCATAAAGCAGAACGTCATAGCAGATTGCTTCATAAAGCCTTGTCTTCATTCTTGGTTCTGCAAAGTATCCTGGCAATACCTTCTTTTTTAAATCCAGGATTTCACTAATCAGTTCTGCTTGAAATTCGATATCTTGTACCATTTCCATTTCCCTCCTTTATATTTACGAACCCTGTTAGCCATGGGAGACAACTGTTTGCTGCCTATCCCCCTGCCAGCGGTCTGTCCGATCGCTTCTGAGCGCGGTGTACTCACTCTCACAACCAATCTCCCTGATTATGTCATCGGATTGTCCTACCTTTTCTTTTCTTAATCTTTTTTTTATCAATCCTCTCTCAAGCCGCCGCCAGCACCCGATCGCATGCAATCGGGACTCGATCGGTGCTGGCGCGATCGCCTTGAGCCTGAGACTAGGTTTTTCCAGGTCTTTTTCACTTCACGCCGACAGCAAAGGGGCCAAACCATTTGCGAATCTCCTCACTGGTGGCACCAAAAGGAGGTTTATCTTTTTGCTCCAGAATATGAGCAACCATTGCCGAAGTGCGCGAACAGAGGAATAGTCCCGTTCCATAGGGGGGTCTCATTCCCAGAGACAAAAATACTGCAGCGCTAATGCTATCAATGTTTGGATAAATTCCCAGTTTCTCGTTCAAAAACTGTGCCGTAATATCGTAAATTTGAACAAAGTCCGATCGCAGATCTATCTCCGATATAATTGACCGTAGACGAGGGTTCCTTGAATCTACCTTAAACATTGGGTGTCCAAAACCGTGGATCTTTTCCTTTTTGGCCAGGCGCTCTGACAGCATCTCGATCGCCACTGCTTCTATATCTCCCGAACAGTGTTTGTGGATGGCAGTGAAGAACTCCATTGCTTTTTCGCAGGCTCCAACATGGGACGGTCCTGCACCTGTAAAACCAGCTGCGATCGCTTGGTGGATAGGAACCCTGGTACTGGTGGCAACTCGGGGTAACATGACTGAGGGAGCAAGAAACCCCCAGCCAGCGTGCAAGCTAACCATAACATCGTTGAATATTTTTCTCTCAGTTGAGTTGCTAAAATTTCTGTTAGTACAGAGCGTAAATACAGCTTCGATATAGTCTTTATCCCCAGTCAAGTTAACTATTTTCGCATCACTAATCCACGGGTTCCTTTCGAGCGCAATAACCATTAAGGAAGGAATTAGACCGACATAATATAGTCCAATAGGACTGTCTCGAGACAGTCCTATTGCCTCCAGGTCAAACTCAGCGATCGTCTGTTCAAATGAGTTCGTTTTGTCAACCATTAACCCGGCAATAATTGTCTGAGAATAGGTTGCACCTGAGGCGACTACAGTTTTAATTACTTCTATGACTGCATCATCCTCTGTTAAAGAAGAAAGCGCACTGGCAAGATAGCGATCGAGAAGTTGTTCTTGGAATGGAGTCGGCTCTTTGCCCGTCAGTAAGTGATAGATGGCCCCGGTAAATGTCAAATTACCAATCAGGTCGTTCAGGTTTCTATTGCGAACGTACAGTTCCTCTGGATTGAGGGTAGGTCCATCTATATCTGTACCGTGATATCGATATTCCATGTTAGAGTATTTGCTCTGAGTTTATGACTAAGTTTACGTTTAACGAACGGACGGGGGAACCCGCAGTGCGCTACCTCACAAGAGAGGAAAGCACGCAACCGTTATCGGGTTCTGTTGCTTGTTATACCATTTGCAAGGCTGCTAGATGTCTAGTGCCTGGAAGTCTTTCCCTGATAGGCTTTCCCGTCGCGGGGATTTTCCAAAGATGTCGCGAAATGCTCATCGCGATCGCCCGGTTCCATAAGGCTGACTGGAACTCAGTACGGCTTGTCGCCGGCCAATGTGACGCGATGCATGATGCGTTTGAACCCGCGATAGTCATTCACCGGGTTGTGCTGGGTGCAGCGATTATCCCAGAAGGCGAGGGAACAGCGCTGCCAGCGAAAGCGGCAGGTGAACTCCGGTCTGACTTGGTGCTCGAAGAGATAGTCTAGCAGAGGTTGGCTTTCCGACGCCGTCCACCCCTCGAAGTGCTTTGTGTGATTAATGTTGACGTAAAGGGCCTTCCGCCCAGTCTCTGGGTGCGTGCGCACGACCGGATGGGCTCCGACTATCACCTCCTGCTCTGGACCGGCGTCGCTTAGGCGATCCACCTGCTTTTTGAAGGCATGGGCTATCGACGAGGTGTTGATGCCGACGAGTCCGTCGAGAGTCTTCTTCAGACCCTCCGAGAGGGTCTCGTAAGCCATGTACTGGTTGGCGAAAAGGGTGTCGCCACCGTAGGGCGGAATTTCAACAGCGTAGAGGATGCTCGCCATCGGCGGACGCTCTAGATAGGTGGTATCAGAATGCCATATGCCGCCGAAGTTCATCCGCTCGTGCTCCAGCTTGACCACCGGTGTTATCTGCGGACATTCGGGCAGTCCCTCGATCAGTGGGTATTCCATTGTCTGACCAAACTGCTGGGCGAAGGCAAGCTGTTGGTGGGGGGTGAGTTCTTGATTAGCGAAAAAGATTGCTAAGTGATCGAGAAAGGCAAGGCGAATCTCCTCAACGACTTCACCTTCGAGGGGTTCTGCCAGATCCACCCCTTGGATCTCGGCCCCGATCGCACCTGCGATCGGATGCACCTTGATGTAGCGATAGTTTCGGCGTACCGCGTTGTCCATTGTTTTCCCTTTTGTCATTTTACTGCGTTCTCATAGCTCCCGATCGCACTTTAGTGCGTCTACGCCATAAATCTTCCACCGGTATAGTCTGACAGTAAAAAAAGCGGATCTGGGATTACATCATGCCGCCCATGCCGCCCATGCCCATGCCGCCCATGCCATCCATGCCGCCTCCGGGCCACTAAGGCTTCCGTGGTCAAGACCATGCCCGCAATGGAACCGGCATTCTGTAAGGCCGATCGTACCACCTTGGCAGGGTCAATGATGCCAGCAGCAATCATATCTTCATACTGGTCAGTGGCAGCATTGTAGCCGACATTAAACTCAGTCTCCCGCACCTTCTCGACGATCACCGAGCCTTCCACACCAGCATTATCAGCCATCTGACACGGGTGTGGTCACAAGTAGTTGATAGTCAGCAGCCCTAGACCTGGTTTCTTCGATCTTCTTAGGGGCAAAAAGCAGCCCTTAACTTAACTCACCCGGTTACCGGACCCCCCACGCGAGGTCTCCCCGTACCAACTGACGCATGACCACACCCAAATTAATTGCGGTTTGTATTGAAGTCCTTATGGGTTACGATCGGGAACTACAGGCGGGGGCTATTGCTACGGCATCACAAGGAAGGCTAAGAATTCGCAGTAATTGAAGTTAGTTGTAGTAGAGGAGGTGAGGGTGGCATTAATTTTTACGGTGGAAAACCTCATGCAGATGTGGATAAGCAGCGTTTGATTTAATAAACGCGCCTTGTGAAAAATCTGCTTATATCCTTTTTCCCTTTCCCAATTTCCATACCCCGGCAATTCCTATTTACCCTGGGATTCACAACCATAACCAGCAGCCTTTTGCAGTATGAAAGTCGCTAAAATAGGGCTAATCAGCAGAATCAGCAACATCCTGGTCATCTGCATCGCTAGCACTAACCCAGAATCACCACCCAGCTGGATAACAGTAGCTATCATGGCAGTTATCCCTCCAGGAGTGCAACCTAACACGGAGGTCATTGTATCAACTTGCGTGACCAGATGAAACTCATATCCCACTCCCAGGCAAATCAGAATCAATACTATCACCAAAGCTACCTCCAGCAAAACCGCTTTGAAAAGTTTGCGGGTGGTTTCCCAGTCAAACTTGAGACCAACGGAGAGTCCCACTAGCAGCAGTCCTGCTGAGAAAAAGACATCGGGCATCTGTAACTGCTGTGGCAGGGTCCAAACTGCGACTAGCCCTGCCAGAAAGGGACCTAAGAACATCTTTGCGGGCAGGCGTAACCAGCGTCCCCCCCAAATTCCCAAGCCGCCGCAGGCAACTAGGACCAATAGGTTCAACCAGATTACTAGGTGGCTTTCTGTTGGTATGGTTGTTACAGATGGGGCGATGGCGTCGATGGGAAAAAATAAGCTAGCTAGAGTTGGTATGATTAAGCTTACTAGCAACACCCGTATATACTGAAGTAGGGCAACTGCGATCGCGTCAGCCCCCATTTCTTCACTCATGGCCACCAGACTATGACTGGCACCAGGGATAGAACCCAAAAAAACCGTAGCCCAATCAATACCAGCCCAGCGCCATAACAGGTAGCCGTTGCACAAACTCAGGCTGCCCGTGATTATAATACATAGCAGTAGCGGTAGGGCATAAGTTGTTGCCCTTGCCAATGTCTGGTAGTCAAAGCCCGCAGCAGTGGCGATCGCAATTACTGCTTGCCCCACGCTCATAAAAGCTGCTGGTAGCGGTTGGGGGTTACCCTGGATCAGAGCATAGGCAATTCCCACCACCAGGGGACCGATTAGCCAACCTACCGGAACATGCAGCCAGTTGCATAGTAAGCCTGCTACAATGGCAACTGCTAGCTGCGTGCTAATTTTTGCGATCTGTGGTATACTATCCCATCGCCTTGGATGTGATGCTATCAATATGGCCAACAGATGCCGATTAGCTTCAAGCTTCATAGCCGATTTTCCCAACCACACCATTGCTCATACTCTACAGATAATCTTCACCCAACCGCCTCGAATAATTTTCGAAATCTACTTATGAATATTAGCAGGATATCTTCAAAAAAATGTATCTGGTAATAAATTAATCAAGCAATGTCCTCAAAAAAACGTCTCCGAAGCAGCAGGTAAGTTAAGATAAGGAGGAAAGGAGCGATCGTGCTCAGAAAGATAGCTGGAAGTAATGGCGAACTGTATGGTGTTTATTATGTCGTGTTCGGTTCTCTAGCAGGATATGACCGGTTAGTGAAGGAGTATTTATGGTCCGGTCCCTACGATCGCCTGAAAACGGCAGTTAATCAAGCTCAGGAACTAAGTCGTTCTCACCAGAATGATAACTCCTTCGTAGTCAGAAAGTATAAAGATGAAACATGAGTTGCTGAGGGGCAGAAAATCTATGCAGCAAAGTAATTATGAAATCTATGGCCAAGCGGATTTTAATCAGCCGAGTTATTATCCCTTAAATCAGTCGGTAGACGGGAAGCAATATCTAATTCGGAGTACGGTTCTTCGTCGGATGGGTGACGAACAGGGAGCAAAGGAAGACTCCCTCAAAGCTAATGCCCTGAGGACCGCTCAGATGTTCGATCGGTGTCTTCCGCATGCCTTGTCCTGAAGGACAAGAGCATGCGGAAGACGCCGCAGGGCTAACGAAGCGTTGCAACAGAACCCGGCGGGATGCCAATGCTTACCTCACACGTGCTCGCGCAAATATGATGTTACAGGACTACGAAGAGGCGATCGCCGATACCAGTCAAGCCATCCTCAAACCAAACTTTCCCGCAGCCATACCCAAAACAGCAGGATGTTTATTCCCTGAGATAAAATTGTTAATTGCATGACATCGATCGGGGCAGAGTGGTATGAATTATCTGTGAGAGAATACCGAGCAGCAATTCTATATTACCAATAAAATGTTCTCCAGCCTCAATATAAACAGTATTTGCTTCTAATTTGAGAAATTGCCAGAGACTTCCTGTTGTCACTCCACCATAAATAGAAGGAATATTATTCTGCTTCTGTTCGTTAAAGATTTGAGCAGCAAGCATTTCCGCAATGCACTGAGGGATTGCGGATTGAAGATTGTCGTTTTTGGCCTCAACTAGCATAGCAACGGGTGCCGTAACTTCCAACTGTCTGGGGGAATGACTGATGAGAAAATCACATCTACCATTCAGTCCCTTTTCTTTGTCTATATTAAAATCTCTTCCTGAAAACAAACTGATTTTGCGTTGAAAAATTTTCCTAATTTCAATCAAAACTGGAGCCACAATCATCTCCGATCGCGCTTTCTCTGTATTAATCTCTAAAGCCAGAGGAATATTTTCTGCTAGAACCTCTTTCAAAATTGGACTAGGATTGACAGGTTCTACTGCCGGAAACAATTCTACTCTTTCCTGAATAATCAAGTTAAATTTATTTTCCAGTTCTGTCAGGGTAAAATCACTGTAAGACATAGTTTTATTGTCAGTTAGATTTGGTAAGTTATGCAATTTTAGGCAACAGTTCGGTCGCCAATTTTTAGATAAATTTATAACAGTCACGATGGCAACAGCATACTTACTTGTTTTAAGTGAGTATGCTGTAGAAAAAACCTGCCAATATCTCCCTACCCTTCCCCTACCACTTCCTGAATCCGCTTTACGGTCAATTTCAGCCGGAATTCTTCTGTTGCTTTTTGCTTTTCAACGGCAGTATTGAATGTCTCAATGCAGAGATTCATCCGCTTGATAAACTCTTGAGTAGTCATAGCCTCAATGTAGGCGAACAATTCAGCAGGACTCCCGAAGTCGCAGTAGTCCAAGAAACTACCCTCGGGGAAATCCTCATAGATAGCATTCCCCTGACCGTAGTAGATGGGCAAACATCCTCCTTGGATTGCATCCCATATTTTCTCAGTGCAGTAGTATTCCCAATTCGTATTCTCGAAGGCAAGATTGAAGTTATAGCCTTGGAGTATTTTTAGCTTATTATTTCTCCAATTCCTACGGCGAGATTCCCCCTTCCTAATCTCCAAGGGCCAGTCCGGACCATAAACATCCACTACTCCCATCCGATGTCCTTCTAAGGCAATCTGGGTACGCAGATAAGACAAGTCAAGTTCCCTCCTCTGATGTTTTAGGCTCCATTTCCGACGATTGTTTCGGTACTTCATCAAGGCCACTACTCTACGATGATTGAACTCAAAATTAGTTATTGGCAATAGGTTAACGTCCTTAGGCACCCAATAGTAATTATGTGTGAAGATACCTGTGTAGACATTGAGAATGTGTAACTTGGGCAGCAATGGGTAATGCACGACACTCGTAAAATGCCTGTCAACTCGAGGTTCATTCGTCCAGAGTAAATACTTCTTTCGCGTACCATGTTTGAGCATCAGGGGCAACATCCGCTTGAGAGTAGCTGAGATAATCAACTCAGCTGTAGACTCATCAGATACTACAATCCCCTCGCTTTCTAAGGCACGCAGACCATAGTCTTTAATAAAATTTAAATATCGCAAGTAAGATCCTCCGATTGGCAAAATTTTGATCGTGGTTCAGTGGATATGTATTTCCTTACAAAAATTAATCACAGGCAATGATATCTCGAGGCACTGGTTCAGTCTAATTAAAAGGATCGCCTGAAACCCTCACCCAGTAAGGGATATAGCTGTTTTATCCTCTATGGCAGAAACACCTGCTCTGTAAGGGTTTCAGCAGTTTTGTTAATCAAACTGAACCAGTGCCGAAGCAAGTGGACAAGCGCTCCGGAGCCGCTGACTCGATCTTAACCTATTCCTAGCTTAGTGGACTTGCGGCACTGGTGGCACTGGTTCAGTCTAATTAAAAGGATCGCCTGAAACCCTCACCCAGTAAGGGATAGCTGTTTTATCCTCTATGGCAGAAACACCTGCTCTGTAAGGGTTTCAGCAGTTTTGTTAATCAAACTGAACCAGTGCCGAGAGTAATGCTGCCATGCATAAGTTCCATCAAGTTCCGCTCGCCTACTGGCAGCGACATGGGTGGGTCGTCTCCGGAAACGAAAGTCTCTGGACACGGGCCAACCCGCCCTGCCCGATCGCCCCCAGGCCAATGCCCGATAGATCACCGGTGCTCAATTCACAATTGACAACTGGCACGGTTATAAATGCGGTTGATATTCTATCGATGAAATAATAAACTCAAAATACTTTCATCACAAGAGCAGTAGGGGTGAAATCGATGTCCCGTCTGAATAAGCGTGCTTTTGAAATCCTGCGAGCCGAAGTTGACCAATGTGCTGGCACAGATAGGTTAAGCCAAACCGAGAAGTCGATTGTGATGGAGCGCTTAGAAAAGCTGCGTCTGCAAAAAGGCGACCCCGCCCAAGAGGAAGAACTGCGAGACACAGTTGTGGATGTGTTTCCCCAGTTTAGCGAAAAAGCCCTGAAAGCAGCTGCTAAAGCTAACCGTCCACCGTCGGCCTTGAGCAAAATGAAGTGGCCAGCGGCCCTGTTGTTGAGTGCAGCTGGCTTGATCTATATCGTTAACTTGCCTTATCCGATGATTAGGTGGCCGGTGGCACGGACTGTCCCACTTTTGCTGCTGCCCAGTTATCTGAGCATGGATCGTAATTATCGCGGGGCGATCGCCTCTATTGAGCAAGGGGACCAGCTAGTTAACAAAGCCACTAGCGCTGCTGATTTTGAATTGGGTGCCCAGAAGGTAAAAAAAGCACAATCCCATCTGGATGCCTTGCCAGTTTGGTTTCTCGGCTATTATCCCCAAAGATACTGTACCTTACGCGATGTGCAACTTATTGACTGAGAAGTCTCTCAAACTGCAAAGGATCATGACTATGACGATTTAACCATAGACAAACGGTGTGGGCTAAAATTTTGCGGTTAAAACGATTGGTTAAATGCCAGGTATCCCTAGCCCAAACTTTTTCAATATTAAACCGTTCTTGAAGCTGTCCAATTACCGTTTCAATTAAGCGTCGAATTCTCATCAAAAAATTCACCAAATCTCGGGGACGTTTGTCCTTCATGTTTTTACGTAATGCTGTTTTTAAATTAATACCTACATCAGCTAATTGCTGTTTTAATTCTTCGCTAATATAACCTTTATCTCCAATTAAAAGACCTTTAATTCCTGATACCGTTTCCCATAAAGCTTCTCGCTCCGAGCCATTACCACTTGTCACGGTCAAACCGGTAATTACTCCGAAACTATTAATTACTAAATGACCTCTAAATCCATAATAAAAACTATCTTTAGCAGCACAATAACCGTAATCTGATTCGGCAGAAAAATTAGCACAACGAGGGGCACGGGTAATACCACATAATGGTATAGGAATGCCGTCTATTAAATGAATTGAATCAGAGAAACCTCCTAATCTCCACGCTAAGCATTTTTGTAATTCTTGTTTATACATCCATAAATTTGCCGCCTGTCTGGTAAATGTGGTACGAGTTTTTAATTTAGGAAATAAAGGTAACCAATGGTGTCTAAAGTATTTCCAAATTCCTTTGTCAGTATCTATTCGGAGAAATTATCCTAAAATTTCCATTGTAATCACTTCAGCATCAGTTAATGAGGGTGCAAACCCTCTTCGCCTTGGGGGGTATTTTTTTTGAATATTTCTCAAAAAGTCATCTACACAACAATAAACAGCTATGATAAACTCTTCCATAGAAAACATTTGTTTCACCTCAATTTTGGTAAATTTGTGTATTTTCAAATTTTAGTGGTGGAACTTTTTTTTGTCAAGGGGTTAGTCCAAAATTAGATCTAAAAGTATTTTAAAATACAGTAATTTTCAGAGTTTCCCTCATTAAAGTGCCTTCGGAAAATCAGGCTACCAACGCCTTCGCGGCGATAAGCCTCGGCCAACCGCGAGCGGCCTTTATGCTCTGTGGGCTGGAACCCTAGCCATCTAGGGCTGTTTGAGCTTCAAGTTGGTAGCCTACAATCAGATTTGGCAAAAAAGTTGCACATCGCGTTACCTTGTTTAGTTGTACTTGGCAGTTCACCCTCGACGAATTTGAATCAGCCCGCAAACGGGTGGGGCGCATGGAAGCTAAGGTTTATCAAGAACAAAATGCACAGACTCTGCTGACAGAAGGAACCGCAGCAGTCAATGATGCCAAGCAGCAGTATCAACAGGCCCAGGATGCCGCAGAAAAACAAGAGGCGATCGCCGCTTGGCAAGCAGGAATGGATCTGCTCAATCAAATCCCCTCCCAAACTCTAGCAGGAAGGATGTCCCAAACTCAACTAGCTGCCTACCGACGGGATATAGAGCAAGTTTCCAGTCAAGCAACTGCCAGTCAGCGCAGCTATAGCTTAATTGCAGCGGCCAAGCAATTTGGCTGGACAGCAGCTAACGCGGCCCAAAACCCACCCCACACCGCCGCCCAATGGCAAGAAATTGCTCTTCTGTGGCAGCAAGCGATCGATCGCCTGAAACAAGTGCCACTCGCAGATCCTGCCTATGTCGATGCCCAACAAAAACTAGCTCAATATCAGCAAAACCTGGGGGTAGCGCGAACTCGACGACAAGCCGAAATTGAGTCTGTGAGGGCACTCCGACGGGCCAAAGATTTAATTTCCCAGTGGCAAACCCTAGCTGGTTCTAATCCCAACCGGAGTTTACTCGCGAGTAAATTACAAAGTATTATTAATCAGCTGGAAATAGTGCAGGCAGGAACCACAGCAACTGCTGAAGCTAAAGAATTGTTGAAATTTGCCCGGGCAAAAATCCTGGAATTGCAGTCCGACTAAACTATCAATCCCCCGGACAGGCGAGACGTCTGTCCTACGCAACTAATTACTGACAATGGAACCTACTATCAACTGCGCTGAAGCCTGCGTCAACGGCTGCATTTTGGGAGATAAATGTCCCCACCGCTCATATGCAGAGTCCGCGTCCAAGTTCATCAAAGATACTTCCTTGGATACAATGCTGGAGATGGCTGACGAAGCTATCAGGAAAAAACGCCTGCAACCACCCCAATGGGTGATTCCTGACTTTACTGAATAAAAGCGGATAGGGGGATGCGCTCACGGGTGCATCCCCTTTAGGTATCCCTTCATCAATCTGACTGGGACTGCTGCTTCTGTTCCGCATCCGGCAACATAGATAAAACTTCCTGCTGCATATTCAAAAAAACATCTCGCATACCGATAAGTTCATGGGCGATCGTTTCCAAATCTTCATTCGTCTGAGTTTGCGATTGTTCCAATCTTTTCAAAATTTCTTTGACGATCTCTCTAAACTCCTTGAGAAGTTCCTGTTGTTCTGAAAGCAATTTTGTCAGCATTGCTTGTCCATCTTGCAGCTGACCTATAACCTGAGTCAGATTCCCGATCGCTTTACTATTGGCTTTGATCAGCTCCTTATCCGTCTTTTCCGTATCTGTCACCTTCTCACCTAAAGCCGCGATCGCCCGACTATTGGACTCAATTCGCTGACGATTTTCCCGGCGTTCTGATTGGACTTGAGCGGATAAAGCAGCGAGGGCACGGCTATTCGATTCAATCAACCCCAATGCTCTGATCCATTCGTTATTATCCAACATCACCTTACTAGAGCTTCGATCCATAAATCCTCATCTTTGCATTAACTTGTCAGTATAATAATGCAATAAATTCCCACATCCCGATGTTTAAATGACAATACTTGACACAGTAAGGAAAAACTTATGTCTGACTAGACTCTGAACGGTCATAAACCGCGCTTTTTGAGGCAATTAAAGAATGTCATTGCGAGGGGGGGGGAATAATTGAGATATCCTTGTGCTTTTTGAGTAACTTCCCCCCCTCGAGTAGATCCGCGCAAGTATAACAGAGTGCATAAGATTGGCGCGCTCAGGCCGCAGCCAGCAAAGCTCGTGGCGTAACACGCTCACGCTGCGAGCGCTTATAGTTAGCAGCCAGGGCTAGCCATCCACTGTTTTTTCTAGCTTAGTGGACTTACCTCACAAAAAGCAAGTAATACACCGGATTTGCCGCTCTAAAGATAAGACTCAGCCTGCTATGGCAATAATACGGAACGAGCGAGAGTATTTCGATCACCGCAAAATAGCCCGATCGTACTGAGGATTACCCCAAATGTGTAAGTTTTTGGGCAACAAGATCGCAACTCTGGGCAGCTACAGACACTGTACCGCAATCAATGCATGGAACTACGCCCCATCCGATTGTTCTGTCGGACTTCCTGGGAAAAAGTGACCCCAGTTGTGGCAATCTGAAAAGTAGAGATAACATCAGCAACTCATGCAGACCCTGACCATACCCACAACCACATCCATTCCACCCAGCTTTGACACCACTATCCACCGGCGAAAAACCAGGCCAGTGAAAGTAGGCAACGTCACCATCGGTGGAGGCTATCCCGTCGTGGTGCAGTCCATGATTAACGAAGATACCCTGGATATAGAAGGATCGATCGCCGCCATTCGTCGCCTGCACTCCATTGGTTGCGAAATCGTCCGCGTTACCGTTCCCAGCATGGCACATGCTAAAGCCCTAGGCCAAATCAAGCAAAAACTGATTCAGACTTACCAACAGGTGCCACTGGTGGCCGATGTCCACCACAACGGCATGAAAATCGCCCTGGAAGTAGCCAAACATGTCGATAAAGTCCGGATTAATCCCGGCTTGTACGTGTTTGAAAAGCCCAAGTCAGATAGAACAGAATACACAAAGGCGGAATTTGAGGAAATAGGCGACAAAATCCGTCAAACCCTAGCACCCCTGGTGATTGCCCTGCGAGACACTGGCAAAGCCATGCGCATCGGCGTTAATCACGGTTCCCTGGCCGAAAGGATGCTGTTTACCTATGGCGACACCCCAGCAGGTATGGTAGAATCAGCCATAGAGTTCATCAAGATTTGTGAATCTCTCGATTTTCGCAATCTGGTCATCTCCCTGAAGGCCTCGCGGGTGCCAGTCATGTTAGCAGCCTATCGCCTGATGGTCAAGCGCATGGATGAGTTCGGGATGGATTATCCGTTGCATCTGGGTGTCACAGAAGCTGGTGACGGCGAATATGGGCGGATTAAGTCCACAGCAGGAATAGCCACCCTGCTAGCCGATGGAATTGGCGATACAATTCGTGTTTCCCTCACCGAAGCTCCGGAAAAAGAGATTCCTGTATGCTACAGTATTCTACAAGCCCTGGGGCTGCGGAAAACAATGGTCGAGTACGTTGCTTGTCCCTCTTGTGGTCGCACCCTGTTTAACCTAGAAGAAGTGCTCGCGTCTGTGCGAGAAGCCACCAAACATCTGACAGGTCTAGATATAGCCGTTATGGGTTGTATTGTCAATGGCCCCGGAGAAATGGCAGATGCAGACTACGGCTATGTAGGCAAACAGCCCGGATACATTTCTCTGTATCGTGGTAGAGAAGAAATCAAAAAAGTCCCCGAATCAAGCGGTGTTGAAGAATTAATCAACCTCATTAAGGCAGACGGTCGCTGGATAGATCCTTAAAAAAGATCGGACTTAGACATCCACTCCCAGACATGACAGGCGAGGGACTCCTATCGGCAATTGGCGGTTCGGAAAAAATATCAAACTCGTGCTAGACAAATGACCTCTCAATTGCCGAATAGGAATACTTGTAGTAGGGAAAAATTATTCACCGAACCCGAAAGCAGCAGCAACGACCGCCAGCCCAATTAAGGAGAGCAAAAATAGCCTGTGTTAAATTGGAATTAAATCCCCCTAAAGTAGATCAGGTTCTCTTAAACTTATGACAAAGACAACACGAGGACTCGTTGTAGGTGCAACGGCAGTGATGCTAACAGCAGTAGCGGTTGCCAGTGCAGGTATTCATCTGCGCGGTCAAGCATTCTTTCAGGACAGCCCGAAAGAACTCGTAGATGAAGTGTGGCAGATAATTGACCGGAACTATGTCGATGGCACATTTAATCAGGTCGATTGGCTCTCGGTGCGGACCGAGTACCTGGATCGGAATTACACGACCCAGGAAGAAGCATATAAGGCGATCCGGGAAATGCTAGAGCAGCTGAATGACCCTTATACCAGGTTTATGGATCCCGAAGAGTTCAAGAATATGCAAATTGATACTTCCGGGGAACTGACGGGTGTGGGGATTCATCTGTCACAAGATGAAGAAACTAACCAGTTGCTGGTGGTATCTCCGATCGAAGACACGCCAGCTTTTAAGGCGGGTATTATTGCCAAGGACTTCATCATCAAAATTGATGGTAAGAGTACCGAGGGCATGGATGTTAATGATGCGGTGAAGTTAATCCGGGGGCCAGTGGGATCGTCCGTGACCCTGACTATCCTCCGAGGAGAGGAGGAAATAGATTTTCCGATCGAGCGGGAACGAATTGAGATTCATCCAGTAAACTACAGTTATCAGCAGGAGCAAAATGGTGAGGGAATCGGTTACATTCGCTTGAAGCAGTTTAGCAACCCAGCGGCGAGGGAAATGCGAGATGCGATCGCAGATTTAGAAGCACAGAATGTATCTGGCTATATCTTGGATCTGCGTTCAAACCCCGGTGGCTTACTTTACGCATCGGTGGAAATTGCCCGGATGTGGCTGGAAAATGGTAGAATAGTCTCAACGGTTAACCGCAAGGGAGAAAGTGATGCGCAGTGGGCGAAGAGACGCGCTCTGACGGATAAACCTCTGGTGGTGCTAGTAAATGGCGGTTCAGCGAGTGCGAGTGAGATCCTCTCAGGAGCATTGCAGGACAATCAACGTGCCCTGATCGTCGGCACCAAAAGTTTCGGCAAAGGTTTGGTGCAATCAGTGCGGCCTTTGGAAGATGGTTCCGGTCTGGCAGTGACGATCGCGAAGTATCTCACCCCCAGTGGCCGGGATATCAATAAGTTGGGCATAGCGCCGGATGTGGAGATTGCCCTGACAGACGAGCAGAAGCAACAATTGAGACGAGATCTGACTAAAATTGGCACCAAGGCAGACCCCCAATATGCTATAGCATTGAAAGTTTTAAATCAGGAAATTGCCAAAAGGCGAGAAAATCCGCGATTGTCAATTGGTTTTTAATGTAATCAGATAGGTTGACATTTACCAGATCGAATCAGTCCGACTCGCTTGGCGATCGCCTCTTGTGGGGAAGAAAAAGGCCCCCAAGAGGCGATCTACTCCTGTTTGTCCAATGAGCGTAAGGTGGAGTCTGGGAGCATCGGGACAATGTCGCAGTGCTCATCGGAGCGCTTGAGAATGTACCAGGTTTCTTTTGTGTTGACGATAATAATAAATTCAAAATGGGGCGATCGCGTGGGGGCCAGTGGCTGGTACTCTATTTTTGCGCAAGTCCCTAAATGCACAACAGCTTATAGGATTGCTAAAGGATGAAGTATAAAGGAGGCAAATTGACAATTTGCAATTGACAATTTGCAATTAACAGTTTATACTTGATAATTTATCCTTATAAGTCGTCTTCTTCGTTTTATGACATCACCAGAAAAGCAAATAGAAGATACAGCCTTGTGGCAGCGGGTATGGCGTGGGCAACGGGAAAATCTCCTAATCGTGGTAATTGCCCTGATTATATCGCTGTTGCTGCGGACAGTTGTGGCGGAACCCCGCTACATCCCCTCGGATTCAATGGTGCCAACTTTGAGAGTGGGCGACAGGCTTGTAGTAGAAAAAGTATCCTACCATTTTCGTCCACCAGCGAGGGGTGAGATAGTAGTCTTTGAACCGCCCAAACTGCTGCAAAGACTGGGATACACTACAGATCAAGCCTTCATCAAGCGGATTATTGCAGAACCAGGCCAAACTGTGGAAGTAAAAAATGGTAAAGTCTACCTGGATAATCAACCCCAGGAGGAAGACTACATTGCCGAGTTGCCAGAATATTCCTGGGGCCCTGCCCAGGTTCCGGTTGACCAATTATTTGTGATGGGAGACAACCGCAACAACAGCAATGACTCCCACATTTGGGGCTTTTTGCCCAAGCAGAATATCATTGGTCGCGCCTGCTTTCGCTTTTGGCCACCTAACCGCATTGGTCTAATCTAATGCCTCTGTTGGCCTATCTAAATATTTATACTTAGACAAGAGAGAGGGCGATCGTTACACGCAGAGAGCATCTCAAGAATGAATTAAGAAACCAGGTTTTTCCCATATACCTGGTTTCTAGGCAAAAGAGTGAATATGGCCGCAGCAAAGCATGAGATGCACCCCCTGTCCGACGCGGATGATACGGAAAACCGCATTTTCCCGAAACGAAAGGCTGCACTAAAATATGAGTAGATGCACAGTACCGCGCACTACCGCTCAAGCAAATCAACCTCAAGAACAATGGGATTTTTTGATTCTGATATAGTCCAGGAAGAAGCCAAGAAGTTGTTTTCCGATTACCAGTCTCTCGTCCAACTCGGAAGTGACTACGGCAAATTTGACCGCGAAGGCAAAAAATTATTCATCCAGCAAATGGAAGCCTTGATGGAGCGCTACCGCATCTTTATGAAGCGCTTTGAGCTTTCCCAAGACTTCATGGCCCAGATGACGGTCGAGCAGTTAAAAACCCAGCTGGGTCAATTTGGCATCACGCCCCAGCAAATGTTTGACCAGATGAACCTCACCCTGGAACGGATGAAGTCTGAGATTGAAAAGCCATCCTAACAGACTATTGTGATACCCGCTACAATCATCCTAGCGCGGGCGGGGAAATTCCCAAGCTTTGCGGAAATTTTGCACTGGTTCGTTGGCCAGGGCTTGCCGCATAAAATCGCGCCAGATCGGTGCGACATACTGGCCACCAGTAGCTTTATCTCTCAGAGGTTTGTAGTCATCATTGCCCACCCAAAAAGCAACTGAGAGCTGGGGCACATAGCCGACAAACCAAATATCTCGCGAAGAAGAGGTAGTACCAGTCTTGCCAGCAGCAGGACGCCCCTCCATTTTAGCTGCCTTCCCGGTTCCGTTATTAATCACACCCTGCAATACGTCATTGAGAGTAGCCACAGCCCAAGGGTCGAGCACCCGTTGCGGTTCGGGCGTGTTATCTAGCAGGACATCGCCATTACTGTCAGTTATCTGGACTATAAAAGTGGGATCCGAATGCCAGCCATTGTTGGCAAAAGTCGCAAAAGCACTGGCCATTTCTAAAGGCGTCAGATCGACCGCACCCAGAGGCAAAGAAATCACCGGTTCAATCGGACTTTTAATCCCCAAAGTCCGAACGACCTCAATCACCTTATCGAGTCCTACGGCCTGACCGATCTTGACAGCGGGAACATTCAGGGACAGTTCTAGAGCTTTGCGAATGCTGACTGGACCAGAGTATTTCTCGTTGTAGTTTTTGGGCGTGTAATACTCCTTGCCATCCCAATAGGTCTTCTTCGTATCATCGACAATAGATTTAGGCGTATATCTGCCGCTAGCAAAAGCTGTATAGTAGACAAAAGGCTTGAAAGCAGATCCGGGCTGGCGTTGGGCCATGAGGGCACGGTTGTAGTTACTTTCGGTAAAATCCAGGCCACCGACCATTGCCTTGACAAAATGAGTGCGCGGATCGACAGCAACTAAAGCGATTTGACCTTGATTGTAGTTGTAAAACACTCCTTGGTAGTAAAGCTGAGTATGCCATTCGCTGACTACTCTCTCGGCCATCCGTTGAAAATTGAGGTCGATCGTGGTTTGAACCCGCATGCCGCCGTTGAGCACGGCTTCTTTACCAAAGCGGTCCGATAGCTCCTTGACCACTGCATCTGTCAGGTAAGGAATCTCGCTCTTGCCAAAGGATGTTGGTCGGCCCACGAGCAAGGGTTGGGCTCTAGCTTCTGTTTCTTCCTCTGCGGTAATCCAGCCCAATTCTTTCATCCGGCTTAAAACTAGAAACTGGCGCTCTTTAGCCAGTGGGGAATTAATGAAGGGGCTAAAGCCTTCGGGTGCCTGAATGATACCTGCCATCAGGGCTGATTCGGCTAGGTTTAAATCAGCAGCTTTTTTGTTAAAATAGCTCTGGGCTGCGGTCTGTACCCCATAGGTGTTGTGACCCCAGTAAACCTGATTCAGGTACAGCTCTAAAATTTGCTGTTTGGTGAGAATTTGTTCCAGTCGTAGGGCGAGTACGGCTTCAGCTACCTTGCGAGTAAAGTTACGGTCTGGAGACAGAAACAGATTTTTCACCAACTGCATGGTGAGCGTGGATCCGCCTTCAACTACCTCTCCCTCTTCCCAGTTGGCGATGAAGGCGCGGGCCACGCTGTTAGGATTGATGCCAGGGTGATCGTAGAAGCGGGAATCTTCAATTGCTAGCACTGCTCGCTTGAGGTGGGGAGAGATTCGATCTAGGGAGACTACCTCCCGGTTGGCTTCATCATGGAGCCTGGTGAGGACTTGGCCTTTGATATCGTAGATATAGCTAGTTTCTTCGGGTACGTAGTTGCGGAGTATCCTGACATCTGGCAGGTTCCGGAAGCTCACTGCTAAGCCCACCAGTCCTCCGGCAACCACAGAACTTGTCAGCATGGTCAGACCAAGGATGGTGCCGGAGGCTACTTTCACTACTCCCTGCACAAAATTCTCTATTGATGGTGGGATTTCTAATTGTCCGTGGTCGATAGTATTAGAGGACACGGTTGATTTCACTTCCTTACTGAAAACTTCTGGTTATATACTCAAGCAAGTTTTTCCTCAATCCGGACCGACCGCAGCGATCGCGATCGGGCCAGTCTGGTGCCATATAATTAGCGTGGTTGCTTTGCAAGTATGTTAACAGGTGATAACGAAATGTAGCCCGAAGCAAGAACGATGACTGTCTTACAATCAATAACTATGGATCCAACTTTGAGGTGGCTGCGCCGGGGAATCAGCGAGATTTTTCCGGACCGACCTGAGTCTTCCGACATTAATGAAAATCTAGAACAGCGGTTAATTCAGACCGATCGCCCTTTGCGGGTGAAGTTGGGAATTGACCCGACCGGTACTGATCTGCACTTGGGTCATAGTATCGCAGTTCGGAAGCTACGGGCATTTCAGGATGCTGGTCATACGGCGGTGCTGATTATTGGTGATTTTACTGCCCAAATTGGCGATCCAACGGGAAAATCTGAGGTCAGGCGTCAGCTGACTCCGGAGGAGGTGGCCGAGAATGCTCAGACGTATCTGGACCAGATACGTCCTATTATAGACTTTGATACGCCCGGGCGGCTGGAAGTGCGCTATAACTCGGAGTGGCTCTCTAAGTTGGATTTGGGAGAAATTCTCCAGTTGTTAGCCCGGATGACGGTGGGACAGATGCTGGCCAAGGAGGGATTCGCCGAACGTTTCGGGCAGGAGACCCCCATTTACCTGCATGAGTTCCTTTATCCTTTGATGCAGGGTTATGATTCTGTGGCGATCGCGGCTGATGTGGAGTTAGGAGGGACTGACCAGAAGTTTAATATTGCGGTGGGGCGGGATTTACAACGCTATTTTGGTAAAAGACCGCAGTTTGGCTTGCTAGTGCCGATTTTGCTGGGGACGGATGGTACTCAGAAGATGTCTAAGTCTTTGGGCAATTATGTGGGGTTGTCTGAAGATGCCCTGACGATGTATTCATTGCTGGAGAAGATTCCCGATGATTTTGTGGGTTCCTATTTTGAATTGTTGACAAATTTACCGCTGGACGATCTGCCGGAAAATCCTCGGGAACGGCAAAAATTGCTAGCTGTTAATATCGTGACCCAATACCACGGGAAAGAAGCGGCCCTGGAGGCTCAAAAGGCAGCCCTGACTTTGGTAACCGGAGATGCTAAACAAGCAGAGGCGGTGCCGGAATTTTCTCTAAAAGATGTGCAGTTTCCTGCTAAGCTGTTTTATATCCTGAGTGCAGCTGGTTTATGTAAAAGTGGTAATGAGGCTCGCAGGCAGATTGAGGGGGGGGCGGTGCGCCTGGATGGCGATCGCATAGAGGATGCTAACATAACTTTTGCAGATACTGCTGAACTTTTGGGACGGGTTTTGCAGGTGGGTAAAAAGAAATTTGTTCGCCTAGTAAACACTACAGAGTAACTAGATAGTGAAGAGTGAAATTATCGTTCCTTTGGATGTTGCTAGTCGGGGGGAGGCGATCTCCCTGATGGACTCTTTGCCGGAAGTGGGCTTTTGGAAGGTGGGGCTAGAGTTATTTGTTAGCTGCGGTCCCCAGATTCTCCAAATTCTCAAAGATAGGCATTTGCGGATATTTCTGGATCTGAAGTTTCATGATATCCCCAATACGATCGCGGGTGCCTGTCGGGCAGCAGCAGGTTATGGGGTAGATTTGCTGACAATTCATGCTACGGCTGGACGCAGTGCCCTGAAAGCAGCAGTTGCAGCTGCTGGTGAGGGGGCAGAATCGGCTGGCTGTCCGCCGCCCAAGCTACTGGCAATTACTTTGCTGACGAGTCTGAATTCCCGGGATTTAGCTTTTGATTTGCAGGTGCCGATCGAATTGCCTGAGTACGTGTTAAAGATGGCTCTTTTAGCACGAGAGACGGGCTTAAATGGGGTGGTTTGCTCCCCCCAGGAGGCGCAGCAATTGCGACAAATTTGCGGAGATGATTTTTTGCTGGTTTGTCCGGGAGTTCGTCCGAAATGGGCTTCAGGGGGCGATCAAAGGCGCTATATGACTCCATCTGAGGCAGCAAAAGCAGGGGCAAATTATCTGGCGATCGGACGCCCGATTACTCAGGCGGACGATCGGGCTGCGGCTTGGCAGCGTATTTGTGAAGAATTAGCAGCTGTGGTTTGATATATGCTGTGGCGTTTGGTTGGAATTATAAGTTTGTTGGTAGGGATGGGAGTGGCCCCGGGGCTTTCCCCAAACAAAGTCATTCGTGTCCAGAGACACCCACCCCAGGGTGGGGGCTCTCGGACACGAGGAGAAAATTCTCAATCGGGTTGTCCGGTTGAATTGGAACCTCTGATGGATAAAATGATCGAAGATTTACCTGGTTATGCTAATCGCGTCATGCAACGCAATCGTAATGGAGGTGACTCTTTTCGACCGAGTAATGTGATTTTAGCAGGACGTGCTGAGTTCGAGCCTTTACCTCTTGGTCCTGGTAAACCGATTCCAGAAGACCCTCGTCAAGTCTTTATTACTACTCTGGAACGCACTTATAGTCGGGAAGATCGGGTGTTGGAAATTCAGCACTTTCATTGGCTGTTTTTGACGAAAACTCAGGATGGATGGCACTTGGCTTTGATGTTTTCTAGTATTGATGGTGCTAGAGATGGACGCCCTCCCTCCCCTCCTCGGGAGAACAGTCAGGGGGCGATCGCCCAGGCCATTCGTAACTGGTTGCGAGATTGTCGGGCCGCCCGTCCCCACGGGCGCGATCGTAGCCCGGTAGCCAAGACCCGGTTTTTTATCTCCTGCACTCGAATAATCGATTTAAATAATTGTAGCATTGTAAAATGGTATAATAGATGGTAGAGGTATAATAGATGGTAGAGATGATAACAGCAGAGCAAGGGCTATCACTGCTCCGCCAAGCCCTGGATAACCCAACTGCTAACTTTAGAGATGGGCAATAGGAGGCGATCGCGGATCTGATCGAGAATCGATCGCGACTTTTGGTCGTCCAGCGTACAGGTTGGGGGAAAAGCTTAGTCTACTTTCTGGCTACTCGCATCCTGCGCGATCGCGGATCTGGTCCCACCCTTCTGATTTCACCGCTACTCGCCCTGATGCGAAACCAAATTGCTGCCGCAAAACGAATCGATATCGAAGCGGAGTCGATAAAGATAAATTCCTTACCTCAAAATACCATAGGCAAGGTAGATACAGCCAGACTAGTGGCGCTACTAGAACGGGGGATGATGCTGAGTTTGGCAGTTGAGAAATGGACAAGTCAGGGGCTGTGGGTGCTGGGACGGGGTGACGCCAGATATCCCCGGGTTATCAAGAAGAAATTAAAACAGTCAGCCTTAGTGGTTAGTTCTGCTTTTGGCAAGGGTGGGACTTGGGCAGGTGCAGTAGAAGCTCTAGAAAACATAAAGGATATGCCAGTTTTTGTGCGGGTGCAGTTGCCCCAGGGAAAGCAGGCGCTACTGGAGAAAGGAGCAAAGAAGTTTCCAGAACTCCCTGTAAATGAGGATTTGAGAGAACTTTTGGCAAAAGAAACTGAGATGGGGGCAAATCAACCATTAGGTGAAGAATATCGAGATGTTTTACAGACTGAAATTCAGGATAATAAGCCTAGTATTTATGCAACTGTTTTACCATTGATTCTCGATCGGTTAGATCGACCATTAGATGACAACTCTCTTGCAAAGGATCTGGATGTCCAGGTTGGACAGATGCGGAAGTGGTTGAACAGAGCCGTGGCAGAGGGTAAAGTAATAAAAACTAAGAACCCAGTGAGATATGTTGTCAATGGTTCAGCTATTCAATTGTCTCTGTTAGAGGAATAGCATTTTTTTAAATATGCGGCAATTAGTTGAAGATTATGCTATTATTCAGTTTTAAATCACATCTTGCACCAATCGCTTCGGACCCGCCTCCGTTGAAGACCGGAGGCTAAAAGCGATTGGTAAACTAAAGTTGACTAGACGCTTTCTCGATCAGGTAGAGAGTCGGTTTTCAACCGACTGAAAGCCTTGTAGAGAAAGGATTTAGTCTACCTTGGTAGACTTGCGATTTTAGCCTCTATTTTCGATCGGAGGCTGCTTGTTGCGACAGGTGCAAGATATGAGTTAAAACAGACTAATACTATTTATAAAACTTCGCTACAAAATCGTCAAATATGTTTCCGTGGGGCTGATGGGTAATGGTTTCAAAGTTTGATTTTTTAAGTCTATTTCTAAACCTAAAGATTCTAAAGGTATGACTCCTAGCAGCGCGTCGCGACCTCCGGGTAATTCCAAGCAATCGAAGATTCCTTCTCTCTCAAACATCGATATTTTGGCATCTTGGAAAATTCTGGCTTTTCCAATACCTGTTGCTACGTCTACTTCTTTCAGGATTTTCAGTCCTAGTTGCGCGATCGCCTCCGCTGGTAAACATAATGTTGTTGCTCCCGTGTCTACCAAGACATTTCTGAGAGTTATAGAACGGATTTGCTCTGGTGAAATTGTCCCATCTTCTGCCCGAATTTGATCGGCTCGATTGATAATTGTTACGGTGGTGAAAACTTTTCCCATTTCCTTGTTGCTTTGCACTTGCATAGTTGCCTCCTAATTGTAACATAATTGTAACATTTGGGGAGTGCGATCGCCAAAGATTGATTATAACTCACATCTGGCCTCTCCATCTGACAGGAGGCATCCGCCTCGAAGGGTGGTTCGTTGCTAGCTAGAAACTAGCAACGAGGGGGGTAGATAGGGTGGCGATCGCGTTGGTATTGTACTGCTACAGCTTGCCGATCGCCTTCAGAACTTGCAGCAGTTGTCTGGTGCGATCGCCTTCAAAAAAGCTGATAATTGGCATAAATTGATAAGTAGGAGGATTTCCCTGTTGGATATAGACAAAGCGATAGTCTAAACCATTTGCAGTCAAGCCCCAAACCGAAGCTTGACTTTCTAGGCTTTTGAAGGCATAGGTGAGTAATTGGGGCAAACCTGTAGATTCCGCTACTGCGCTGTTTTTACTTTCTATGACCAAAATCCACAGAGGAGTATTACTTGCTGTAGATTTCTGCTTGTTCGCCGCGACGATATCAAAGCGCCCGGTAATATAGGTATCCTCATCATCAACATAAATTCGGGCAATATCTTCTTCAACTCTCAGCTTGATGGGGGGCTGGTTAAAACCGGCTAACCGCAATAATGGTGCAACCGCTATAACGCGCACCTGTCCTTCCGTGACTTTCCCCTCTTTCCAATAGGCGAGAAACTCATTCTGGATGCGATCGAGTTCCTGTTGTTCGCTGTCAGTCAGGGGTTCTAGGGTTAACATCCCGGTAAAGGAACCGTTGTATCGGGCTTGAAATCCGAGCAAGCGTTCCACATCTTGTAGAGAAAGCTTGCGAGCTTGTATTGTAGTCATAATATAGGATATAATTGGGATTGTCTATCATTATAGCACCTATTGTCACTACTATGACATCGGTCCCGAAACTCAGTTTTGCCGTAATTACCGGGTTTATAGCTTCTTGAGGAGCAACGCTTTTGCCACCGGTCGATCGCCCCACCTCCATTAGTGTTATATTAGTTATACAGTTAGCACTAAAACCGATGCACGAAATAGACTCCAACAGATGGGACTCCCAGAAGCGCAAATATCTGCTGCCAATAGAGCCATAGGTCGTGCTACCGTTAATTCCACTATAGAACTGATTAAAGACGGGGAATTTGTTATAGTGCGCTTAGAACGTCCGGGAATTGACGGTCGCCAAGTCATGGAGTCCATTATAGATGCCACAGGTAATAAAATTAATCTTCAGAAGGCTTTTAATGCCTCCGATCGACTCGTTCATTTCGACCCCAAAACCCCGGGATCCCAAACAAATGTGCGAGAGGCACTTATACAGATGGAACTCTCAGAAACGCAAAGGGTAGTGGCCAATAGGGTTATCGAGCAAATCACCCCCGATTCCACAGTAGATATTACCAAAACAGGAGAATCTGTAACAGTCAGGATTTTTGCTCAGGGAATCATCACCGAAACTACTATAGATATCACTGGTCAAGAAATCGTCATCAGGAGAGAACAACCATGAAGCCAGAATCTACACCAACAAATGTTATTCTTGCCGTAATCAGGGGCGAACTTCCTTTGAGTACCTTATCAGAAGTAGGAGTTCCCGTGGCATTCACTGAGCAATCTTGCGAAGTGGAACGGAAACATCACTCGTTGTTACCCCCTCTGCTAACGATATTGTCTGCGGTTTTATCGCCCACAAAGACCATCCCCATGACTTGAAACAATGGGCATCCTTTGTCATGGCAGCTTCACAGCTTGTGGATTTTGAGAAACTCGAGCTGCACGAAGACTGCGATCGCTTAATAGACGCCCTTTGGGATGCTAGTTTTGCAGGCAAGTTCGATCGCAGTATTATCCTGAGTCTGTCGATGATGGGCTGACAATGAGGGGGATATAATGAAGGTATCAGGGTGATGGTGGGCGGTGCCCACCCTACCCATTTACGATTTACCATAATTGCTGACTATTTCTTCTCCCTCCTGTTCGATCATCTCTACTAATTCCTCCGGTTTTACGACCTTCACTTTGCCCCCAAATCCTATTATCCAACGCTTCAAATCTACAGAACCGATCGACCATTTCGGTAATTTGACTTGGAACTGGTTCGGAAATTCCCGATCGCCACTTTTCTCTAGCGCATATAGCGAATCTCCTTTTTGGGTTGCTTCGTTCGGACGATTCGACATCTTCATCTGCTTTTTGGCAAAACGTTGATTCCCTTCGATGAAGAATTGGAATATTTCGTCCCCCATCCATAATTCTACTTTCATTTCTACTGATTTCCGCCGCTTCGGATCCAGATACTTCCTCTGATCTTCCGCACTCTTCCCGAGGAAGATTCCCGGACTTGCTTTATATAGCGTTGTCAGGCGATCGAGTGCTTGCTTTTGTTCGACGGGCGATCGCGTCTGTGATTTCTTGGACAACAAGCATAATTTATCCAGACGTTCAAATTCCAGCAATCCTGCTTTTTCTCCTGCTGTCACTTCATAACCCAGATACCACCCGATGTTATGAAACACAATTTGGATCGGATATGCTAGGAATTGCCCTTCTATCTGTCCGGCAAATCTTGAGGATCTGGGTCTTCTGGCTAATTCTAACAGTTCCCCGGCCAGAATTGCTTTCTCTAAGGTTTCTCAGTGCTTCGATAGGGCACTTTCTGGTAAGTTCTCCGGGTTGACTATGCCCCGATTGCCGATTACTCTGATCGGATATGCTGCTTCTACTTCTAGCAGTTTACTCGCTTCTATCCGTTCCCGGAATTTTTGCAGCATCTCTACTACTACGGGGTCTTGCAAGTGCATCTTTTGCGACTGGATTAATCCGTATAATTTCTCTAGTTCCCATTTTGTAAAGATTCCCGTGCCCACAAAATATCCTCGTTTCATGGGAAAATCTGAGATAATTCGATAGGGTTTTAATGCTTCTTGCACGTCCCTTCTGAAGTTGTCTTGTTCCTCTACTGGCAATACTTTGTTCCTTACTAATTCTTTGATGAATTCTTCCTGTTTCCGATGCTTGAACGGGTGATGGGCTATGTAGCGAATTGTTTTCATTAACCTCCCGAATGGTTCTCGGTCTGAATACCGGTGACAAGGATAGTTTGAACCCGATGCCCGATCGCTTTCTTCCTTGATTTCCGCATCCACTTCCCGAGTCCCTATTATCCCATTCCTCTCTAACCATTCTAGGTCGATCGCCAGTTCTTGGGGGTTGGCATAGATTTGCCCCCGCCTTTTACTGACGATCGCTGTTATTTCCTCGATCGCGGTGGTAAATTTGGGTACTGTACGGAAGATATTTTCTATGATCTCCGGTGCGGTTGTTTGCAGGTTGCCGATGCCCGGATATTCGATCGTTAAGGCGATTAAATGCATCAAGCGTTCAAAGTCTCGCAACCGGGAATAGCGATGCAAGGTGTATTTTGCCGTGCGACTCTTGCGGTTGGTGATGCTGCGCGGGATGCTTTTTATTTTCTCCCGAATTACTTCCCCGATCGCTTTTTCTTGGGCGGGGTTAATTTGATGAACGGCCACAAATCCTTCGGCCACATCGGGGGGAAATTGTGCTATTGATGATGACATCTTCTCGATCGCTATCTCCGGCACCTGGCGCTGGCGAGATTTATTCCATTTCTTGCAGGTTTCTACTGGCGTACTTAGATACCAACATACAGATGCAAACTCTTTTCCTGTTGCTGCTGCTATCTTTTCTAACCAGTCCATTCGCCACGGTCGCTTCGCGTTCGTCGCGTCGTAGATGATATATTTGCCAGATGCGATCGCCTCTTTTACCCGGGACATAACTTCCGCTTCTACTTGACGCCAGTCTCCCTGGACGATCTCATCTCCGAATAGCTGTTCTCGAATTTTATCTGTGGAGACGATCTCGTGGCGCGAACCCTCTATTTCTGCCAGTTGTTGGGCGAAGGTGGACTTGCCGCTGGCCGGTAGTCCGATCGGAAAATGATGGAATTGCTTGTCGTTCATGTTTGTTCCCAGTAGCTATACTGCCTGCTATTTTCTAGTAAAACACATTTACAGAATCTTGACCGGGCATTTCCCGCGCGTGACGAGTCTCAGCGAATGAGTACTAGGATAGCATTTGTCAGTTATGTCCAGGGCACGGCATGTTGATTAATTGATTCCCCAATAATTATTAATCCGTGCCCCTACACATTAATTTCCGATCGCGTTGCCTATATTTATATGATATGCGAGCGCACTATGCTATAATAAATATGTACCAAAAATATTGGTGGTTAAGGATTAATAATTACGGTCCGCTAACTGCCGAAGGAGAGATGACGAGATTCATTTACGACCAATTTCATAAAGATTATCTGGACGAGTTCCTGAAATGCTGTGGGGAAGTCCAGATAGATAAGTAGGTGTGCATTGGTGGACTGTGTTATGTAACAAATTGTCAACTAGAGCCAGTCGTTGTATTAAGGGGTTGACAAAAAACGTGCATTGTGCATGCGCTCGCCTCGCCCCAGTAGAACAGATTTTGGGTACCAGCTACGTTGGTTCCGAAGTGAAGGTCACCTACGCTTTCATTTGGTCACGCTCGGTATCCCTTGTGGGAGCGTAGCCATAGGATTAAGAGCCGGAGCGAGCGCGAGCTTCTGCAGAGCTATAAGTGGAGAGTGGAAGACGAGCCGGAGAACGATTAAGAGCCCGATCGCACATATTTTCTTGCTTGGTCAATTTTTATTCATGGACCGATGCACTAGGTGACACCGAAACGAAATCTTTCACAGGAGTAGCCAGATTTTTGTGCGCGTGCATCCAAACCATTCATAATTGCATAAGCTAAATCCAACTCATCATCAAACATACGTCCAGCAATTTCGTCGCGCTTGAGATGTTCCCATTCCAATTCAATCGGATTCATTTCCGAACAGTAAGAAGGCAAGAAAAAAAAGTACAACCCCTGCTCTTCCCATCTCGACCAACAGGATTGAACTTCCTTAGACTTGTGAATTGAATAGTTGTCTAGTACAATAACTCTAACCCGTTTTTTGTCGAACTTCTTCTGCAAGTCTTGCTTGTTCATCTATCAATTTTATAAATGTTTTACTGGTGACTTTTCCTATTATTATACCATAAAAAAAAGTTCCAATCTTCTGAAAAAAACCCATAATATTAACTCTTTTCCCTTGCCGCTTTGTCTGTTCAATCCGCTTCTGTTGGCCTTTAAAATAGTAACTATAACTGGGGTCACTCCAAGGACTACATCCCGATTCATCGCCATAATACAAGTCAATTTCCCCTGCTGCTGCCGCCATTTCTAACATATCGAGGTCAGCTTGTTTTATTGCTTTTAAATCTTCCTTTTGCTTAGCCTTATGACTTGACCGGCTTCGCTTCCAGCAAATTCCTCTGGCCTTAAGAATGCGTCGGAGATGACCCTCTGTAATATCCACATTTCTTTCTTCTTTTAAGCGCAGGACTAACTGTTTAGCATTGTAAGTTCTCTGTTCTTCCTTGAGCCATTTTTCGACACATACCATGTCTTCTTCACTCCAATTGCATTGTTTTTTAGGTTTGTCAAGATCCCATAATCCACCTAAACCCTTCTTTTTCCATCTAGAGAGTGCTTCTCTTACTGTTGTTACATGCCACCCTAAGTATCTTGCTATCCTTTCGACATACCACCCTTGGGCGCTAAGTCTTACTGCTTCGGCTCTATCTTTCACTCGTTGGGGTACATTAATGCCCTGACGTAATTCTTTTAAGGTTCGATCTTCTTCATCAGTCAAAAAAACTCTAATTCTGGCTCCCATGTTTCCGATCCTGTTCTACAATAAATTTCTATATTTAACCTGTCATTGCAACCATCAACTGCCCTCATTTTTCGGCTACCAACACCCAGCCTGTCCAGCCCGTAAAAAATCAAAAATAGTCACATCCCATTGTACTGCGCCATTGATAATTTTATGTTGCCAATTTAACAAAATTATGTCAGTTCTGACTAAAGCGTCATAATGCTTGACAAATTTAACAATCTGTACATCAACGGAAAATCGTTCTTCTGCTCGTCTCCGCTCCTCACTGATGGCCCTGTGGGTCTCGCTCCGAAGGCTGACAATTGTTATCTCCGCTACAAAATTTAGGACATTCACATTTTCTCTTTTTTGTCAAGGACTTCTACTGGACCGACTGGACCGACTTAGAGGGCTACAGAGAGTACAGAGAGTGAACCAATTTGCTTCCTGGGCATGTGGTTTACAATTTGTTACATAAGACAGTCCACCAATGCACACCTACTTATGAGGGTGCCCTCAGAGGTGAGGGAAATAGATGTTTGGTTTGTGCCCAACCCGGAAAAATCAGCACAGCGCCAAACTTTGGGATTGCTGGGAAGAATGGCGGCCACTAGCGCGATATTTGAACCATTCCATAGTGCGGCAACGGCAGATGAAATCTGTGATTGCATGGTCAAGTTGCGAGATGTTTGTCGCCAGGAACAGCGATCGGGTCGTCGCCAAGGCCAGAAGGGAAAGGAGTTACCCAGATTATGGGTGCTCTCCCCCACTGCATCGACAGCACTGTTATCTGAATTTGGTGCTAAACTTGATAAAAGTTGGCTATCGGGAGTCTATTTCCTGCCAAAAAAATTGAGAACGGCGATTGTGGTCATTCATAAGTTACCATATATCCCAGAAACACTTTGGTTGAGGCTCCTGGGTAAGGGTCGGATACAAACTCAGGCAATAGACGAACTCAAGGCCCTGCCACCAGAGCACCCGAACCGGGAGATGACGCTGAAGTTGTTGTTAAACTTTCATCAAAATTTGTCCGCACGTCAAGATTTGGATTTATTCGGGAGGAAGTTTGTTATGCAATTAGCACCTCTTTTGGACATGCAATTAGAAGAGAAATTGCGCGAAGGCATCCAGCAAGGTATCCAGCAAGGTGCCCAGCAAGGTGCCCAGCAGGAACGTCGCCTGACGATCGAGAATTTGTTGAAATTTCGCTTTGGTGACATAGATGCTTCCCTGGTAGGCTTGGTCGAACAAATATTGGCTTTGTCTTCAGAAGATTTTGCTCGCTTGATTATGGAATTGCCTCAGTTGTCCCGATCGGACTTGGTGTCCCGTTTGGCTTCACTTGACGATTAGTTAACTTTGGGGCAGTTTTTGCATGGGAGATCGCCTGATTTATATTGGCGATCTCCTAATGAAATATTCCGCACAAAATCTGCTAAAAATTCAGATTTCGTATTTTTCCGCACGTCAAGATTTGGATTTAGTAGGGAGGAAATTGGTTATGCAATTAGCACCCATGTTGGATATTCAATTAGAAGAAAAATTGCGCGAAGGCATTCAGCAAGGCATCCAGCAAGGCATTCAGCAAGGCATTCAGCAAAGCATTCAGCAAGGTGCCCAGCAAGAACGTCGTCAGACGATCGAGAATTTGTTGAAATTTCGGTTTGGTGACATAGATGCTTCCCTGGTAGCTGTGGTCGAACAAATGTTGGCTTTGTCTTCAGAAGATTTTGCTCGCTTGATTATGGAATTGCCTCAGTTGTCCCGATCGGACCTGGTGTCCCGTTTTGATTCACTTTCTGATTAGTTAACTTCGGGACCGTTTTTCCCTGGGCGATCGCCCGATCGATCTTGGCGATCGCCCAATTTACTGTACGCTACCAGACATGCGATATTTTGATGTTGTCCCCACGGCGGATATTGATTGATGCAATTACCCGATAATTAATTGATGCTGTCCCGGGGCACGGCGTTTGTTGATGGGTGTGGTCAAAAACAGTTGGTACGGGGATATCCTCGCAGGGTGCTATAAACGATCGACGGGTTTTGACCTTTGTTGATTGATGCAATTACCCGATAATTAATTGATGTCGTGCCCCTACATCTATACATGAATTTACAAATTTACAATTTGGGCGATCGCATGACATTGGCGACGGCCAAGTAGCGGTACGGCATCCATAGATTATCGGTAAAGATGACAATGTGATGACCGCCGTACACTGGCCACGTGCGATCGCAACACTGTCTTCGGTTTCCATTAATTCCCGTCCCCAGCGAGTGGCGACGATGGTCGAGATTGTAGACCAATATCAGTATAGGAAAAATCTCATCTTTTGTCAAGCTCTATGCAAATTTTTCCTGCAACTGCCATATTAATAGAACACTTCTACTAACTAATTTGGCCTTAGCGTTTCCATTAATTCTACTTCGCCGGCGAACGGAAAAGACATATTTGGCAACTATTTACGATCTGGCACCGGTAGGTTCCCAGATTTCCTCCGGTTCCAGCGCTGTTTCTTGCAGACCCTGGGAAGGGGCGATCTGCCTGGTAATCACCGGCAGTTAGACGGGCGATCGGGGCTTCACCCACCACTGGCAGTTATCCAGCGCTACTTCGCCTGCAATCTTTCTTTATCCTATCCCCGATCGGTCTCCCATGTCAAGCATTTCCCGCGCACGACGAATTCGATGTCAGTATAGTTCGATCGCAGTTACTGGGCGATCGCTCTCATGTCAAGCATTTCTCGCGCACGAGGAGTACCCAGAAACCCGGTTTCGCAGGAGTTACCGGGTTTCTTAATTCTTGCATCCTTGCAATGACAATTGGGCGTCAATGCTATTTAGATTACAGGGATATCTGGCCTCATGTCAAACATTTCCCGCGCTAGTACCCAGAAACCAGGTTAAAAAACCAGGCTTCTTAATTTAAGTTCTATGTCCTTGCTACTTGTTCTAACAAAGTATCTTTTAATGCTGTTGACTCAGACAGAAGTGATTCTGCGGATGAGGGCAAAGCATCATCCTCGAACAGTTCTGGGCTGGAATTTTTCAGATTTTCCAGAAACTGCTCGGTAGTAATCTCTGCGAAATGCTGGCCAATTAGCTCAGCACATTTTTGGGCGTCTAGCATTATTAAATCCCTCCTTATAGTTCTATCACGCAAGACTCCTACTCTCTGGGACATGTCATGCTTACTCTGGGACATGTCATGCTTACTCTGGGACATATCACGCTTACTCTGGAATATCACGCTTACTCTAGGACATGTCATGCTTACTCTAGGACATGTCATGCTTACTCTGGGACATGTCATGCTTACTCTGGGACATGTCACGCTTACTCTGGGACATGTCATGCTTACTCTGGGACATGTCATGCTTACTCTGGGACATGTCATGCTTACTCTGGGACATGTCACCTTTACTTGTAGCATGTCACGCTTACGCTTATGACCAAGTCGGCTTTCGTGTCGGCAGGCTATACCGGAACTGTGGCGGCTTTCAACCTCTGCATGGAGAGTACTTCACCCGCCACCAGGTGTATTGTGGTCCCTCTAGTCCGGTGGGGTCGAGGTATATCCCATCGAACTGTCTCAACTATGGGGCAATTAACTCCGGACGACCCTATCTGACTATTTTAGCATAATTGATTGTTGGCATAGTGCGATCGACTGTACGTGAGTAACCGCGTACTGCTCGCGCGATCGCTCTCATGTCAAGCATTTCCGGCGCACTAGTAGTACCCAGAAACCCGGTTTCTCGAAGAAACCGGGTTTCTTAATTCTTGCATCTCAAGGGCCATTAAAAGGCCATAATTGCAGGTAATGGTCAACATTATCCTTCAACTCCCTGAGATACTCCCGACGCCGATTTGCACCTGCCCCAAATACGGTCACTACCTGATATAAACCTAAATCCGCAATCAAAACGGGAGAAGGATTACTCTTGGCATCGCCACATAATTCCCGATCGTACTTATGATTACCTCGATGTGCGAGTCGGTGCAATATCCTTAAGGCCAAAGGTTTATTCTCATCACTAGTATCGAAATCGCCATCGTCCCGACAAACAACAATCTTACAATCATTCCCGACGAACTCGCGGAACTTACCAGCAGGAGAACGTGGGTTGTGAGGAGAAAGCGATCGCCCTAAAAATCGTGCCAGGGCGTCATAGAAATTCTGTAATTTCTCCTGAAACAATACCTTAAACTGAGGAAGTTCATCTGGCAAATCCGGCCAATCCCATTCCTGGGATCTTACTAATGTCGCCCGCAACTGACAACCGCGATAGTAAGGTTTACTATTGCGCTTATGCTTAGGTCGGCGGGCCCCTTGTCCCACGCCGCCCAGGTGAAAGGCCAACCAAGTCAAGTTACAGAACAACTCACGAACCGCATCTTCCTTTTCTGTAGCTATTCCCTCGGAGAAACTCAACTGCAATCTTCCCTGCTGAGATAAACATTGGCGATCGTTCTGTTCTTGACGGCGGGGTTTCGGACTTTTGACTTCCTCCACCCGACATTTTATCGCACCTCGGGTCTGGGGTTCAATGGCCCCAAATAACTCCGGTTCCAGGCGAACGCGCACTTCTTCACAGTCGAGAACCCCCAAGGCCAAAGCCCGAAACCAATAGTGCAGCATGGACTTCAGGGCTGGGGAACGGACTTCTGCTTCCGTCTCCCGATTATAGCGTTGTCGCTGACGGTCCCATGTAAGATGTTGATAGCTGTGAATCAACTGTCCCGTCAAGGTAAAACTAACTTGCAAGAAAGGTTTTGGCGGTGTATAACCCTTTATTTGCATTTCCCCATAACCGGAGTTCACCTGAGCTCCGATACCCACCTGCAAACCTTGTATTAACCAGCTTTTAACCAGATCGAATGTCCGATCGTCACAGCGCCTGGTACGCCGCAAACCCACCAAAAAAGTCGTTTTTTTCAGAGACAAAAACAAATTCGGGTTAGGTTTATAGGTCAGTTCAGACTGTTCCCACTTCCAGATACTATTAGCAATATCGATCGCCAACCCGCCTTCCTGCTGTCCCCAAGTTTTCGCCAAAGGATAAGCATCCAGAAAAATCACCTTACCCGCCCGGTCTTTCTTCGGGGCCTCCAGGGAACCCAAGCAACTTTCTACCTCGGCCTCCGATGTTTCTCGCAGACCCCAAGCGCGGGCCACTCCCCGCAAACTGCTAGCAGGAATATAAGGCATTCCCGCCGCATCAAAAGCAGGCAGCAGCATATCTTCGGGACCTCGCATTCCCCCCACGCGCACCCGCCAAGTGCATTTTACATCAAAAGTATTATCCGCAATTAACTCAGTAGCGTCATTTCGCGCCTGAAAATATTGCTGATAATTCCGGGACTTACCCACCGCCTCTTGCAACAGGATCGCCTTCGTATCATTATCATGATTATCCTCTAATGTGGGCGAGGGCGATCGCATCCAGCGGAGATACTCCACAAAACTCGCATGATTATCGAGTTCCAGTGATTTTTTCTCCCGCAGAAACACATTATTCATTCTTTTTCACCTCCCTTAATATCCGGATAAATAGCATCCGCCCAAAAGCTAAATTCCCGGGCCACGGCCAAAGCGATACCAGTCAGACCCAAATAATCATCCATTTTCAGGCCATTCAGGGTATCGATCCCATTAATGCTAGCCAAATTTTGCTTTGTCGCCACCCGTTCCAAACACTTAAAGAAGCAGTCTAACATTTCCTGTTTTCCATCCTGAGTAATCTCAGAAGAAGACTTCTTCTCCTTATTGCGAGACATTTCCTCGGCCCGCAAGCGCATCAACCCCCAAATTGCCAAATAGGTATAAAGTTCTTGGGCTTGAATTTTTTGTTCTCGCAAGCGTTTATTATATTCCTCCTCTTTCACTCTTCCACATTCTTTAGCTATATCGTAACCTTTGCGTAGGGCACGCAAAGCCTCATAAACTCGCTTGTTAATACTGCGCGGATCGAAGGCATCGATCGCCGACTCTTCCTGTAATTTATTACTCATCATTTTACCTCTTCTTTAACTCGTTCCCAGACTCCGGCTGGGAAGTAGCCCCACCCTTTAGGGTTGGGGCGGCGGGTTGGGGGGGCGATGGCTAAGACATCCATTGTTTAACAAACCCTCGTCCCAAACTTTCCTGTCCACCCAACTGCAAAACATCACGTCCCTTTAATAACTCTTGAAAATCCTCATCGTAAGGCTTCTGCAACTCCTTAAAATCATCATCATAATCCTGGCGATCGATTTTAGTTTGGGCAGTCAGGCCCCAAGAGAAGTACATCAGGGCGTCAGGGGGAATAGCTTCCTCATAACGAAAGCTGCCATCAGTTACCACCTTATTTTCATTTAATTTTACCTTAACTTGCCGCCACAAACTCATTTCAATCAAAATTTCGCAATAGCGATCGGGAACCACCAGCACCTGCTTAATGCTAGTTTCTCCCGGGACAAAATCTTCCCAAGTCTTCCCCTGGGGAAAATCCTTTAACTTGCTTCCCGGAATGGAAGCATCCTTCAGATAAATCGTCCCCTTCTTATCCAGATTACTACTCAATTCCGCCACATCAATCTGTTGACCAAACTGCAAGCGACTCCAGCGTTCCAACAGCAGGGGACAGCTAATCCAAATTAGCCCGTGACTGATGGAAGAAATAGGAATCCATAAAAGCGAAGTATCTCCGATCCAAATACTCCCCTGTTCCAAATTTCCCAACGTACTATTGGTAGCGATTTGATAATCCTCTACAAACCCCCGATCCTGAAGATCCTTCAAGTCCGGTCCAAACAACCGAATGCGACGAATTCTGGCTTTAATGCTAGCATCTGTATCTTCTCGATCGCAATCAACTTCCGCCCGCAAGCGTCCTCGGATACTACTGGAAGGCAGATAGGGGAAATTAGTATGGACTTCCCGGGCGATACCCACAACATTACCTTCCTGACTCACCCCACCAGTATGGAGTGGCGAGAGCAAATACAGATAAACAAGATTAGGCGTCATTTTTATTTCCCCACAAAAGCATGCCGTAATGTAACTTCCTGAACGTCTCTAACCAAAATTTTCCCTGACTCTGATTGGGCAACAAACAAGCATCAGATTCTGGTATACTCTTAAATAAATAGACTGTACCCGGTGGCACGAAAGCCCGTTGGGGAAGCAAAGCAAATTCTGGATCCACCGTCTCTTGCCCACCCACCGACAGTTTGCGTCGGATCTGGGAAACACCGCCCCAAAGTAAGGCCCGATCGCTCACACAGCCTGCCAAAATTTTCCTCCAAGAACTGGGATAAACCCCAGATCTTAAAGCTTGACCGTTCTCTTCTATTAACCCCAAGCCCGGAGTCAGCAAATACGCAAATTTACTCGATGTTTGCTGATTTTTATGTTTTTCTAACTTTTGCCATTGCCGACTAAACCTAGAACCTTCATCCAACCGAGAAATCATCACCCGATGTCCCTCACCACCCAAGCGTACCACATTAGGAGAATTTAATGTAGTGCTAATTCCGGCCACCAGACGCCACCCGGGCTTTAAGCGTATTGCCACCTCCGTAAAATAGCCCTCTTCATCCTTAACCTGTCGTTCCCCAGACTTCATGTGAATGTGGGGAAGAATTTGCTTACCCCAGGGGTCGTCGTGAAAGTCAGAAGGGTTATTGGGATTTTCACCTCGGAGATATTGACACAGGGCATTGGCCTTTATCCACGGATGAGGTCGGAAGATAATTTCATTATTTGACAGTTTGTCAAAAGGAGCAATCATCGGCGGCAGACTCTCCCGGTCAAAACACAAATGCTGCCAAATACCTTCCGATCGCGGAGCCGGTTGTAAGCGCAAAGTTCTGTGCCAATCATCAGTATAATCATCCGAGTTATCTTGCTGTTCTGTCTCTGTCTCCGTGGGCTGCCGTTTTTTGATCGCCAACAAATCCTTGGGAGTCGGTAGCCAAAGATTCTCCCCACTATCCAAAAGGAAAGGTCCGACAAACTCGAGATCGCGCTTTTTATTTTTTTGGCCTTCCCCATAGAAATTTAAAGCAGACCTCAACGCCTGAAACACGGTTATGGGCAGAGGAGGAAATAGTCCCTTCGCCCAAGAACCATCTCCAGGACTGAAAGGTTTGGCGTCTCGGAACAGCAGCACGTCCAAAGGTTCGATCGCATACCAATACATTAATTCTACCTCCATTTGTGCTGTTGTACCATCTTGTCCGTCCAGAAGGCGCTAAACCGGAGCAACTTGCCCAAATCTTCCGCATTACAGCCCAAATTTTCCCGGTTGCCCCAAGCCCACCGGTCCCATTCCTCAAGCCAAATCAACAAAGCTTCACGGGTAGCAGGATCTAAGTTTTGTCCCGTCTCGCTGCGGTCTAGAATAACCATTGCCGCCTGGCGAAACAATAACAAATTCTCCGTCACATCCCCATGACGTGGAAGATCCTCCCCAAGGCGATAGAGTAAAGGACTCAAGTCAAGTTGTTTCTCGGGGTCCGTGACAGCTTGCATAAAATTCCACCAATGTTCCAGCAAAACTCCCTTCATTAGAGCCTCCAGAACATTGCCGCCACCATAAATAACCCGGAAGCACAAACCATCCTTACCAGGAATTTTCTTAGCCCGTTCCTTCTCAGCCACCCAGAGATTCTCCAAGACCGTAGGCAAAGGTACGCTTTTGTAAGCAATGACAATGCCCATGCTGATGGTAGCACCCTCACCCATTGTAAAGTAAGGACGATCTTTTTGTAATCCTTCTAAATCTTCCTTTGGATACCAATATCCCCCCTGACTGCGGAACTCTCCTGCGGGATCTTTACTGCCAGACCAAGCAGCGCGAAGACTGCGCAGAAATTCTGGCAAATCTCCTAGGGGCAAGACCGCCATGACATCATCACCACCGCTATAGACCACCTTACCACAGAAGCGCTTTTCTGTCAGATAAGGCACCAAGCGATTGGAAAAATCTAACAACGCGCGGTTGAGTCCGACGTGAGTAGCAGGTCCCATGCGCTTGCGAGTAGCAAGCAGTTCGTTCCACCCCTCAGCATTCCGAGACTCTTCCGATACTTGTTCGGCTATGATATAGTCTTTGTACTGCTTGAGCTTGCTTCCCGAAACATACTTACCCATCCCGTCTCCATCAGCAAGGACGATCGCCCACCAATCAGCAGACTCACCGTCACCAAAACCACTGTTTTTGTGAGCTTGCTCGACCAAAGACCGCAGAATATTAACTTCTTGTCCCTCCAACCCCATATCCTCAGCTAGCCACTTGCTGGAGAACATAACCCCATTGTAATCTTTTCCGTTATCACCCGTGGGATTAATGATACTATCAGTTTTGGTAATCTGAAAAGGACGCCCGCGCGTGCGCGATCCAAAGGCTTTTTTATATGCGGGCAATTGGTCTCGAATTAGTTTAGCGAGATTTCGCCAGTAGTTGCGAACCAAGTCAAGATTCTCTCCGGCAAATTTAGCAGCAGCAATAGAACTGAGATTGGGAAAGCGAATTAACCGTTCGTAGTACAGGTCTGGTGTGATCTGTACTTTGCTATCCCCGATCGCCCGTCGATCTTCCTCATCCAACAGAGCGTCAGATGCTGCTTCCTTCTTAACTTCAATACCCAAAGATGGCGCCACCCCACCATATTGCCAGGCCATGCGCTTAGTAAGTTCCAAGGCATTCAGCTTTTCCGAACCATTAAACAAACCGGGATAAACATCAGCCATCACCCGCCAAAAAATGGCCATAGAGCGAGCTGGCATTCCGGCCCCTTCTCGAAATTTATCGTAATTCAAAAAAGGATGTAAAGCAGTAAACTGACCCGAGAGAGTAGAACGTTCCCCTGGGGCGACAGCTATTTGCCAAGTGCGAGTATTTTTCACAGATTGAATTAACTGACCTGTACGGGCCTGTACGTTTCCCCACCAGGTGCCCACATTCAGAGTATTATAAGCATGTTCCTCTGCCTCTGTTGGGGTAGGTCGATCGGAACGACTGGGGGCGATCTTTTCGGTGTTCTCCTTCCATGCTTGAGGAAAAGGAGAATCTATCTGTAAAGCTTGATCGGGGTTACCCAAAGGGACAGCGGTCCAGTAACTCTGCCAGGTATTTTCTATTTGAGCGGACCAGAGTTGATTCCACTCCCAGCATCCTCCTTGTCGTAACTTCTTCAATTCAATTTCAATTTGCTCGCGCACGTCATCAGAAGATTCATTGTACCATTTCTTGAGGAAATTATCTGTATTTTTTTGCTCCTGGGCCCATGCCATCACCTTTGATTTTACATGTTTTCGCACCTCCTGGGCAATGGACTGCCATTCCTTTCTGAGGCCCTTTCCCAAGTCCTGCCCCAAGGATTCTGCGGCCTTTTGTCCCGGCACCAGGGCAGTAATCACATTAGGAAAACCAGCGGTAGATAAGCTAGTTGAGGTACCGGAGTTAAAGCGATCGACCGGCGTGCCGTTGCTATAATTGCTAAAAGCATTCTGAAATGGGACATGGTCTGAAAACTTCCGAACAATGAGGGCATCAATAATTTCCTGGCTCCAAAGGGAAGGAGTTATCACGGCATCAGGACCGTATGTTTCAGCTATATGCCAACAAATTTTAGCGCCGAGGTAGTGCAGCATATAGGAACCCGCCCAGAAATCCAAGAATTTGCGGGAAGCTTGGATAAACTCCTGCACCGGTGAAAAGGTGAACAATAGCAAATAAGGGTGTTCGCGGTTATCCCCCGATCGCCATTCTTTCGGAAACAAAGCTCCAGTAATAGCGGAAACGGTAGCCCGATAAGAATACTCGGGACAGTCAGGAATAATATGATGAGCTGGTTTCAGTAAAGCATGAGAGTTATTGTGGGCGATAATTTCCGGATAAAACCGCCAAAACCACCAAAAGACTTTTTCCGGATCGGTTTCAGTGAGGATGTCGTGAATGGCCGTTTGGAGACCGGGAACTGATGGATCGATTTCCTGGGATTGACCGCTGATGGGATGTTTGATAATAGTATGATTTTGACCGGCAGCATGGCCACGGCCTTCTAAGTTTACCCGATCGGAGGATGACGCGATCGCCTCTGATAAGTGTAATCTAGAAGAGTCAGAAGCGCTTTCCCATGCCGACCACCACGCGCTTAAATGGTCCGACTCAGGAAGGCACTGCAACTGTCCGGAAAAATTACCAGATCGCAAAAGTGCGTAAAGTTTACGTTTATAGAAGTCACTCATGTTTATGATAGGGTGAAAATAGAATCAAAACAGACGCAGTGCTGGGGTTAGGACCGGTCATAACACTTGCGTATGTGCTATTTATAGTCTATATTAGCTGCAAAAGCATGCCAAGTAATTTGGCGCGAATGACAATTTTCCTCTAGCAACCGGCATAATTTCAGCGCCAACAGGATCTGGATTGTTGGGTTTCGTGCTGATATTGCCAAAAGCTTGACAAAGTCGAGGAATCAGGTTATCATAGATAAAAGACCTCAAAAAAGGATCCAAGCCCATGAACATATCTCTCACACCGGAACAGGAGAAATTTATCGATCGATTAGTTGAGAGCGGCAAATACATATCTGCCAGCGATGCAGTCAGTCAGGCCGTGAGACTGCTACAGGACCGCTATATCGTCTACCAGGGGCGTCTTGCCGAACTGCAAAAAGAAATTACCATTGGCATTGAGGCTTCAGAACGAGGAGAAGTATTTGATGGCGAAGAAGTCTTTGCCGAACTAGATCCCGAAATACGAGCGCCTTAGCGAGTATGGAGAGGAGGGTATCGCTAACGCCTCCATAGATGCGATCGGAATCATTTCCTCCGAAGAGGACGTCTTCTCCATTTTGCCCGTAGAGAACGTCTATCCCATCTCCGCCGTAGAGCCAGTCGTGTCCAGATCCGCCCCAGAGCCAGTCGCTTCCCGATCCGCCCCAGAGCCAGTCGTGTCCATATCCATCTCCACCCATGAGAGTGTCGTCCCCATCTCTGCCCCAGAGTCTGTCTTTTCCATATCCACCGTCGAGGGAGTCGTTTCCAGATCCGCCATCGATGCGGTCGTGTCCACCTGTGGAGGGAGTCGTGTCCAGTTCCGCCGACGATGTTGTTACTCGAATCTCCGTAACGCTGGCGCTTACCCGGGCTATTAGAATTCAAAGTCATGTCTTGTACTCCTATTGATTTTTGAGGTGCTGGTGTGATAGCGCATATCTAGCAGCTCGGCGCTGGTTCCGTTAAGTGTTTGATTCAGCGGCACCAGCGCCTAATTAACTAGCTAGCTAACTAACTAACTATAACTCAAGTTGCCACCTATAAAAAATTTTACGTCCCAGACAGCCATTTTTGGTAAATTTCTCCGCAAAAATGCCATTTTGGGGTAAATCACAAGGCAATTTTGGCCAATTTTGGCTAATTTGGGTTTTGAGGTTCTATAGGTAGCAACTGGGTGCATCCCAATTTGGCAATGAGCAAAAATACTTCATTGTTAAACTGTCACTAATAGACCCTTGGTCTGTCAAGGAAATGATGACGGATAAGAGAAGGGAAGGCTCGGAAGCGGTTATCTCCGTAAAATTCGTCAATTTTATCTTGACAGACCACGAGATGATGAGAATGTCAAGATTGACTCACCTTGAGAATACTCCATTGAGATAAGCACGCTCCGGGCCCCCTACGCTGCGAGATGCCGCAGAACTTGGGGAACATTGGCAGCTTTCCACTGCGCTCCTGAGAGCTTCACCCGTGCCGCAACCTGCTTAATCGTTGATTCCACCTCTCCCGAACCGATTGAAATTCCCTCGGCTTGGTAATAGCCATAGTTCACAATGCGGTGACGATGCTTAGTAACATAGGCCCTGAAGTTATCAACCCGTGGATGCTCCCAGTCGTCAAATTCTTTGAGGGCTGCATCTACCTTGCCTGACCATAGGAGAGCTTTCACTCGTGCCAGTCTAGAGCTGGACCCACCGACTTTCTCGAGGTTTTCCATCAAGTGATACCAATCGAGGATTTCCAGACGGAAGATGGTTGGGCCAATCTCGGCAAACAAATTCCAAACGCCATCATGACCGTCTCCGATACTCACAAGTGGATTCGCCAAGGGCTGCTGGTTGACCCATTTGACCAGTCCTGCATTGTCCCGAAAGAAGGCCGCTACCCCGAGGTCATGTAGATTAACGCCCTTGTAATCGCGCCACTCACAGGGTCTCCCTTGCGGGGTCCGTAAGCGTACTTTCCCCCCATCAATGCTCATTTCCTCAACAACTTCCTTGACAGTCGGCAACTTCAACTCATGGGCGAGCACTTTCGGTTCTTGAGGGCTGATTTCGGAAACAGCTTTTTTAGCCGTCGGCAACTCAAACTCCTGAGGGGGCAGTTTCGGTCCTTGAGGGCCCGTTGAGGAAACGGCTTCTTTAGCTGTGGGCAACTCAAACTCCTGAAGGGGCAGTTTCGGTTCTTGAGCGCTCGTTGAGGAAACGGCTTCTTTAACTGTCAGTAATTCAAACTCATAACGTTGCACCAGTCGTTGCTGAGTTCCCCGGGAAACGCTCATCCCCGTGAGCTGCTTAAGATCTTCCGAGGCGTGCTCATAAGAAGAGTTCGCACTCAGTAACAAGCAACATTTTTCCAGATAGGGACTCCACTGGCTATAGGCTCTCACATCAAAATAAGTCGCTTGCTTCTCCGTGATGAGGAGCT
>RFFC02000001.1:0-175530 GCA_005518205.2 Hormoscilla sp. GUM202 | reverse complement strand
ATTCGGGTTCGCCCTGCGGTGGTGCCACTGGTGCTTTCGATAAAAAAAGGGCAATCTCTGGACTGACGTATTGAAGCAACTGCCCACGGACTGTAGCTTCGAGTCCTGAGAGTGTTTTCAATTGCTCTGGAACAGTCCCTTGGGCCTCCTCATACAACAAGGCGGCTATTCCCAAAGCATAGGTTTTAATTTGAGCTAAATTTTCAGGATTCATAGTTTTAGAGGGAGCGTTTACCGACTGTCTCAGCTTAACACCATCTCGGAACCCGTTCGACTAAGCATTTCTACTCATTGCGAAACTGGGATGCACCCTAGCAACTTAGGTTAACTATAAAATCGGACGCATCTCGATGCGAAACATAAATCCAATAATCCAACTGTGCCATTAAACCATTGTTGACGGAAATAGACGGTTGCCAACCGATATTACCAGAACCAATAATGCTTAAATCTTCAAAAGTCAAACCTTCTGGTAATTTGATTTTGTCTATGCCATTTTCAAAGTCCTGGATTCTGGACCAACCCGATCGGGACAAGACAAAAACATCGGCACCCTTACCCCCGTGGAGGGCATTAAGTCCACCACCCCCGATACCCCCGATGAGGGTATCGTTTCCAAGACCCCCGTGGAGGGTATCGCTTTCACCATGCCCTTCGAGGTGATCGTCTCCAAAACTCCCTTTGAGGTGATCGTATCCACCACCCCCGATGAGGGTATCGTTTCCAGGACCCCCGTCGAGGGTATCGCTTTCACCATGCCCTTCGAGGTGATCGTCTCCAAAACTCCCTTTGAGGTGATCGTCTCCACCATGCCCTGTGAGGGTATCGTTTCCAGTATTTCCGAAGAGGATATCGTTTCCAGGGCCCCCGACGATCCCGGTGCCTTCGATGTAAGGCAATACCTCAATCTCAAATTCATCTTCTACAAAGCCTCCTGCCGTATCCGATACCGTTACCGTCACGTCAAAACTGCCCTCAGTAGTAGGGGTGCCGCTGATCTCCCCACTACGGGAGTTAATGGTTAAACCCTCTGGCAAACCCTCGGCGCTGTAGCTATTAATTTTGTTGTTGAGGTCGGCGAAGTTATTACTTACATCGAGGTTGAATACGTCATCGACAACAACCACCGCGTCGGAAATTGGAGTTACCACATAGGGACGGTTTTCCAATTTACCGAGATAGCTCACATCAATGTCAAGTAGGGTGGCAGAGTATTCTCCGATTTCAATGGAGGTACCTTCTGGCCCATGGTGCAACCGCAGATCTGAGGCACTCAAACCTTCTTTTAGCATGATGGAGTCCACGCCAAGGGTAAAGTCCATGATAATATCCCGGCCACGGTGACCCTTCTGGACAAGGAATATATCGGCGCCCTCTCCGCCGACGAAAGTGTCGTTTCCATCTCCGCCGTAGAGAGTGTCGTCTCCAGATCCGCCGATGAGATACTCGTCTTCAGATCCGAAGAGGAAATTGTTTCCATCTCCGGCCCGGTGGCGATCGTGTCCATTTTCACCTCGGTAGCGATCACCCGTAAGTTCGGCCATAGGCACGGTATCGGGAACTCGTGCCTCGGGGTTGTTAAATAAGCGGTTAAGGCTCATTGATTTTTGAGGTGCTAGGGCGTGTCATCAATTAAGCCAGATGACGGCAGCAGCAAGGTAGATGGCACCTCAAAAATTGCTAGCCGTTTTATCGTAGCGTGTCGCAATAGCCCGATATTGCTTGAGTTTTTGGAAAAGATTTTATCGGAGATGCCGCCACTTGTACATGTCTTTATCGTATTCTCTGTGTTCTTTACGGTTGCTTTTGGGAGGAATGACCGCCTCGCAATTCGCCTCTTTCAGCCGCTCCAGCACACGTTGTTCTGCATCATAGGCTTTATCAGCAAGCAGCGCGCCAATCTCATCAATGGCATCCAACAGGACGTCAGCGCCTTGTAAATCGTGGGCTTGGCCAGGGGTCAGATAAAATCCTGTAGGATTCCCCAAGGCATCGCAAGTAGCATGAATCTTTGTTGATAGTCCCCCTTTGCTACGGCCTATGGCTTGAGTTTCGCACGTATCGAGTCGGGTGTTTTTTTTTCGCACCAGCACTGTGTTGATGGGCACGATCGTGTCCAGAGACGCCCACCCTGTCGTTCGCCTGTCCGGCAACGACATAGGTGGGCGCTCTCGGACACGAGCCAATGGTTGCATCAATGGCGGCGTATTCGTTGTCAGCGTCTTTGGCCAAAACATCAAAAACCTGCTTCCAAACTCCTTTTTCCGACCAACGGGTATGGCGGGTATGAATGACACGAAAATCGCCAAAACGCAAGGCGTAAATCTCGCCAGGGAATTCCGGCGCGATAGCGATATAAAACGGCTTCAACGAATAATCGATTGTCTTTGGCAGTAGCACCAGGGTCGCCTTTTTTACCAGGTAAGAGGTGCTCGATCCGTTTCCATTGGTCGTCTCGCAAGCCATAGCGTTTCATAATCATGCTCACCTTTTGTGATTGCTAGATAAACACCCATTACCTTATCAAGCTATTTCTGTCAAACAATTTGATTGATGACACGCCCTAATGTAATAAGGCACTCTCATTCTAATATACCACCTTAATAAAGTGTCAACCCAGCGTGGCGCTAAAATTAGCCACAGCCAGGTGAACTTTGATAAGTTATTAAATCCTCATCCCTTAGCAAGACAGAACGCTGCACCAGCGGACGATAATTTAACCTTCTCGCCACGCGCGTCGGAATGCCATGTCCGTAAACAATATGACCTTGCCCCGCGAGGACGACAACTTGATAATCTGGGTTAGCTGCGATAAACTGGGAAATAGCTTCTGCCATTGTCTCATCCCAGAGAACTTGGGCGAGAAAAAACCGCTCAAAGCGATCGCTATTCCCGTGCCCTCCTGCTTGATGCTGTTGGAATACATCTAGCAACATTTGCCGATAGGCAGCGTTATCAGTTCTAATTTCTGTCAAAGGCGGAATATACTGCCTGTCTTCAGGAGTCAGGACTTCTAAACCAGAACGGGTAACTTTCCGGGTGACTTCTGTGGGTGTATTAATGGCTAATACCGGGAAATTATTTTCCTTAGCAAAGCGGAGAATGGGCGCATAATATTTCCAAGGAAAACCCCATCTTTCCCGATACTCGGTTTGGGCGACCAACTGGGTTTCTGTTATCTTACCTGCCAGATAATCGTCGATCGCCTTTTGAAAGGGGCGCTGGAACATCTCTAGGGCGATCGCCACCTTACCATTTTTTTGGGTTAGTTGTTGAATAATCTCTAGCTGGGCTTGATGGTCCTCAAAACTATCATGATTTTCCCCCAGATAGACCACATCTGCCCTCCCTAGTTCCCGTAATATCTGCGATTCGCGCAGCGGAGGGGGCCTGCGCGTGCGCACGCTACGCGAACGGGAGTTTGGCATTTCTGGCAGGGGGTTTTTGACTTCCTGGGCATGGACTGGCAGGTAGCACAGGAGGATAATGGACAGTGAGTAAGCCCAGAATTTGACGATCAGGCGTGTTTTCATACTTATATCGTACCAGAGATCGATCGCCCTGTAATAAAACTTATCAAATCTCGTGGAGTTGATAGCGGATACTAAATAGAGAACCTATGATAGTGGAGTATCCTATGTCCGATTTTTCCGAAACGGTAGTAAGGGACTTGCGGGAAAATAAGATACCAATTATCATAGAGGATAGCAAAGGAGTCGTATAGTTCTGTTGCAAACCCGCTCTCCGAGGTATAGAGTATAAATGCTAACCAAACAAGTCAAGGCCACTTTCAAGGATGCCGCCAAGAAGCTAACAGGTCACAAAAAGAGGGACTACATGGCCAAAGTGGCCTCCGATTACTTCGAGGGTTCAGCTCGGAAAACAGAGACTCAGATGGGTTGGAATCGCCACAGTGTCCAACTCGGTCTAAATGAGAGGCGAACAGGGATTGTGTGTGTAGATAACTATGGAGCAAGAGGGAGGCACAAGAGCGAAGAGAATCTTCCCAACTTGGAAGCAGATATACGAGCCTTGGTCGATGCTCAAGCGCAAGCCGACCCCAAATTTCAATCTTCTTTGTTATATTCGCGTATCAGTGCCCGATCAGTGCGAGAAGCTTTAATTGAGGAGAAGGGGTATGAGAATTGGCAACTGCCCAGTCGTCAAACCATCGGAGAGATTCTCAATCGGCTTGGATATAGTCTAAAAAAAACAAAAAAGACAACACCGTTAAAGAAGATTCCCGAAACAGATGCAATTTTCGAGAATGTCTTCCGTCAGAACCAAGCTACTGATGACAATCCTGAGTGCTTGAGACTCTCAATTGATAGCAAGGCCAAGGTCAAAATTGGCAACCTCTCACGAGGGGGCAAAGACCGGGGACTAGAGGCAAAACAGGCTTTGGACCACGATACAGAGTGGCAAGCAGTTTTAGTCCCATTTGGCATTTTGAACACTGAAACTGACCAACTTTCGATTTACTTTGGTCAATCGGCAGAAACCAGTGATTTTATTGTCGATTGCTTATCAGCTTGGTGGCAAGACAATCAAAATCATTACTCCCATCTCAAAGAGTTAGCGATTGATTTGGATGGAGGCTCTGCAACTCGCAGTGACCGCACGCAATTGCTCGAGCGCATGGTTGAGTTTTCCCAAACCACTGGGATGAAAATTAGACTGATTTACTACCCTCCGTATCACAGCAAATACAACCAGATTGAGCGGTGTTGGGCGGCACTGGAAAACTATTGGAACGGAGCTATCTTAGATTCAGTTGAAACGGCAGTTAAATGGGCTAGCAATATGACCTGGAAAGGTATTAAACCGATTGTTAATTTGGTCACAACTACCTATGAAACTGGGGTTAAAGTCTTAGCAGATGCCTTAAAACCCTACAAAGTCTTTTGGCAACGCTCTGAAAACTTGCCCAAATGGGATATCACCATTGTCCCCTATTGACTGGTATCTTATTTTCCCGCAAGTCCCTAACCCCCGTCAAACCCGCAGTTTTGCTTACCATCATTAGCGAGACGGTATTGAGAGAAAGGATAGTCAAGTTACTGAAACAGCAAGGTATCACCGGATATACCATCAATCAAGTGCAAGGAGAAGGCTCTCACGGCAAACGCATGGGTGATATCCCTGGCTATAATAACTTAAGTTGCGACCTATAAAAATTGAATACAAAAAGCGATGATAAAGAGAATTATTTTCAATTCAAATCCTTTGGATGTAACGGCATGAATTGACTTGGGGAACAAATTAGTTATCCGACTAAAACATGTTTCAACTTGTTTTCTAGTTACTTTTTGTATATAGTCAAAACAAGGAGATTCTTTTCTTTTTGAATTCTTTTTTCGCAAAGGTTTTAATTTGATCTTTGCCGACTCTTTTAGTAAATCTTCTAATTGATAATCGTTATAAGCTTTGTCTCCATAAACTAGAGACTTTGATGGTAAATCGAAGCAAAAAGATTGCAGAACTTTAACGTCATTATAACTAGCCGGGGCTAGATGAAATTCTATTGGATTTCCACTTTTGTTTACTAACATATGAACCCTTAATCCATAAAAATAACGTTTTTTACTTGCAATATATCCTCGATCTTCTTCTTGCTTATAAATTTTACATCTATCAATCCTAATATTGTCACAGACTGGCACAGGGAAACTATCAATAATATATTCTTGACCTGGATTGAGCTGTTTAAATGTTTGCGCTCTGACTTGGAATAAAAGCATCCAAATTGGTTCGCCTATATTATGTAATCTCCTATTGAATCTACTTTTACTTAACAGATTTTTTAGATAATTGTGTTCCACCATAAATTGACAAGAGCGCTCGTAGCGAAGCGTGTCCGACAAAAAAATATGCAGCAACCAATCCTACCGTCATCACCTCTGCATTGTTCATTTTTACTTGTGGATCTTCTTTTATATTCAAAGCTTTTAGTAGCTCGTCGCAAAGAACAAAAATTGTTGTAATCATATCTTCCATAATCTACAGAACCAGCAATTAACTGTTATTTTAGTACATTATAACCTCTAAACAGCCAACCCGCCGCCTAGCACAATAAAAATATAATTTTGTATCTAGGGCTACAAAAACCCTCAAAATATCTGTAAAGTCTAAGTGGGTAATTCATATTTTTTTAAATAGGTCGCAACTTAGGTTATAATAGCAATTTTGAGCTGAAGACGATCGTGTCCCCAGAAATATCTGATGTTATCCTTCCTCTCTTAAAAGAGCAGAAGGGAAACCACGCCTTGCTCGCCTACCGACAGGATGTGGAAGCATTGATTGATTAATAATTTGTAAGGTGGGCACCGCCCCTTTCAAGGGTATGTTTTTAATATTTACCTTCTGCAAGTGAGGGGGAGAGTGGGAGAGTGGGGGAGTTAGAACAAATTTATGTCATTAATTGTCTGGAAAATTATCCCTTCGATCTGGAAGTTTACCCCCTCACCCCCTCAGACAAATTGAAATGTAAAAAACATACCCCTGTAAGGGGCACCTTCGATAGACATCGACCGGGTGCATCTTACTTTTGCTTCTTGAGCAATTGAAAATTGAAAATTGAAAATTGAGAAGAGAAAATACTGAAGAAAAATCAGAATTGCTCCATTTTCAATTCGCCATAGCGCTGCGCGCACTGCGTATACGCAATTAGCTCTTTGCCATTCGCAAATACAAATGCAAAAGTGAGATGCTCCCCATCGACCCACCATCTGATATAGAGATAAATAGACAACATCATCACATGTATTGGTTGGGTTTCGTGCGGAAACCCAACCTACAATCATCTATTATTTTAACAGCCAATCGAGTTGTTTTTCCAGACAAGCAAGGGCATCTTTCATCTGCACCTGCCGAAAGGAGGCATAAAAGCGACTGACACTACCGAAAAGTTCCGGAGTGGCTAAAACAATCACCCGATCGCCCCAGTCGTGCAGTTCTTCCAGCAATCTCTTGGGTGCCACCGGCGCACAGATCCAGATTTGGGCGGGATCTTGCAGTCGCAGGGCCTTAATCGCTACTGCCATCGTCATCCCCGTAGCAATGCCATCATCAACTAAAAGGGCGATCGCCCCAGTCGAACTCAGATCCTGTTTGGGCAATGGGGAGTGATTTAATAGGATCTCGCCCGTATCAAGGGATACAGCAGGGCGGTTAGGGGCCAGTTGGCTCAGTTGAGATACTGCTTTCTCTTGGGCTTGCAGCTGCTGGGTTTCCCGTAAACTAGGTTCATCTATAACGAGTTGTGTAGACCAGATTACCTGTCTGCAGGCAGTCACCGCACCAATAGCTAACTCCCGATTTTGGGGTTTGGTAATCTTTTTCGCCACCACCACATCCAGAGGACAACCCAAAGTCCGGGCGATCGGCACGGCAACTGGCAAACCCCCCCGAGGTAGGGCATAAGCAATTGTGCTGGGCGGTGCTCCCCCAGCCTGATGCAACTGGGCCATCTGGACGGCAACTACTTCAGCTAGCTGCTGTCCGGCATCCTGGCGATCGGCAAATATAAAATCAGGTAACATAAGCTTTGGCACCAGATGGGCTTATTTCTATTTTGGCTCATTTTTGCTGCTCTGAGTCTATTTTTCGGGCCGTCCGCGGACCGATCGAATCATACCTCAAGAAATTCATGGCTAACGAAGAACAACCCAGTCTGTTTGACCGCTCAAATTTGAGCTGGACCGCAGCACCAGCAACATCTGCTTCGATGTCTCCGGAGAACAGGGCCCCCTCCGCTACTCGTGCACTACCTCCGGAGACATCGATTCGTCTGCGAAGACGCTACGCGATCGAACAATTAATTGCCCAGATCCAGTCCGAAGCGGAACGTACTAGCTTTCCCATCGACGAACCAGTATATCAGGCTGCCAACTTAAAACCAACTCAGCCTATTCTCTATGCTGGCAATTTGGCAAGTCAGTTGTGCTTTTTTGGCCGGGATCTAGGCATTGATGAAGTTCACGCCCGTCAACCGCTATACGGTGCCGCTGGCCGGTTAGTGCGTCAGGGGGTTTACCGCGCCGTTTATCACCAAAAGTCCAGCCAAAATGAAGAATTGTTAGCTGTCTGCGACCACGTCCTCCTCACTAACACTGTACCTTACAAACCCCCTGGTAATAAAGCCTATCTAGCTGGCGTCAAAAATAGATTTCGTCCTTTTATCGAGCGTCTGCTGGTCATTCACTGGCAAGGAAATCAAATCATTACCCTGGGGACTGAAGCCTGCAAATGGTTTATTCCCTATGGCGCTAAAAGAGAAGTGACTGGCTTTTTCCAACGGGACGATCGCTACACTGCCAGCTTGCAAGTAACCCTGAAAGCCGTAGATAACCTCAGACAGCCCCATGAAAAGCAAGTAACGCTGTTACCTCTGCCCCATCCATCGCCTTTGAATGAAAAATACTATGCCAAATTTCCCGAGATGCTTCAGCAGCGCCTTGGGAAAATCTTCCCGTGACGCCTGCCCGGCATTAAGGACTTGGTTGCGTAATTTTCTAGAGCGTCGGTCCAGTAGAAGTTCTTGACAAAAAAAAGAAAATGTGCATGTACTAAATTTGGTAGCGCTCATAACAATTGTGAGCTCCGGAGCGACCCCACAGGGCCAGAGCGTGAAAAGCGGGAAAGGAGTAGAAGAACGATTTTTCGTCAATACACGGATTGCCAAATTTGTCAAGCATTATTAGTGGACCGACGCTCTAGACGCGATCGCACCGTGGATCGCGTCTGTCGAGTTACATAGTCTGGTGGTGCAAGAGTGCTCTGATTAACAAAACCCTGCGGGAACTCGATCGCGCCGCCGCCCTGGCAGACACCCAAAACCTTTATGACGCCAACAAAGCCGTCTATCGTCTCCTCCGCTACGGTGTCAAGGTCAAAGAAGGGGCCCGACAACAAACCCAAACTGTCTGGCTTATCGACTGGAAACATCCCGAAAATAATCACTTCGCGATCGCCAAAGAAGTCACCATTAAAGGCCCACAGGACAAACGTCCCGATCTCGTTATTTATGTCAACGGCATCGCCCTGGGCATCCTCGAACTCAAACGGGCCAGCGTTTTCGTCAGCGAAGGCATCCGCCAAAACCTGGACAACCAGAAAGCCGAATTTATCCGCCCCTTCTTCACCACCATGCAACTGGTAATGGCAGGCAACGATAACCAAGGACTCCGCTACGGCACCATCGAAACCTCAGAAAAATATTACCTCGAATGGAAGGAACCAGGCAACAACCCGTTCGACAGCCCCCTCGACTGGCATCTCAGCCTTCTGTGCAACAAAACCAGATTTTTAGAACTCCTCCACGACTTCATCATCTTTGACTGTGGCATCAAAAAGATTTGTCGCCATAACCAATACTTTGGCATCAAAGCCGCCCAGGAATACATCCATCGCCGGGAAGGTGGCATCATCTGGCACACCCAAGGTTCCGGCAAAAGCCTGACAATGGTTTGGCTGGCAAAATGGATCCGGGAACATAACATCGATGCCCGAGTTCTCATCGTCACCGATCGCGCGGAACTGGACGATCAGATCGAAAGCATATTCAAAGGCGTAGATGAAGATATTTACCGCACCCAAAGCAGTGCCGATCTGATTGCAACCCTCGATCGCACCCAACCCTGGCTGATTTGTTCCTTGATTCACAAATTCGGCAGCCGGGAAAACAAAGCTAGCGATGAATTTATCCGAGACTTGCAAAACCAAGTCCCCAGCAATTTCACTCCCAAAGGCAACCTGTTCGTATTCGTAGATGAATGTCACCGCACTCAGTCCGGTAAACTCCACGCCGCCATGAAGCAGATCCTCCCCGATGCTTTGTTTATCGGCTTTACTGGCACCCCTCTGCTGAAAAAAGACAAGCAGAAAAGCACCGAAATCTTCGGCAACTACATCCACACCTACAAATTTAATGAAGCCGTAGCCGATGAGATTGTTTTGGATCTGCGCTACGAAGCCCGGGATATCGACCAAAATCTCACCTCCCCAGAGAAAATCGACCAGTGGTTTGAAGCCAAAACCCGGGGTTTGTCCGACTTGGCCAAAACCCAACTGAAACGGAAATGGGGAACCCTGCAAAAAGTCCTCTCCAGCAAGTCCCGCCTCGAACAAATTGTTAAGGACATTCTGTTAGATATGGAAACGAAGCCCCGCCTCATGGACGTGCGGGGCAATGCTATGTTAGTCTGTTCCAGTATTTATCAAGCCTGCAAAGCTTACGAACTCTTTAGCCAAACCCACCTCGCTGGCAAATGCGCCATTATTACTAGCTACAAACCCTCCCCCACGGATATTAAAGGAGAAGAAACCGGTGCAGGTCTCACGGAGAAACTGCATCAGTACGGCATTTACCGCCAGATGCTGGCAGACCACTTCCAAGAACCAGAGGATAAAGCCATGTATCGGGTTGAAGAGTTCGATCGCGAAGTCAAAAAGCGCTTTATCGAAGCACCCGGACAGATGCGCCTGCTGATCGTGGGGGTGCATCCCAGTTTGGCAATGAGTAAAAATACTTCATTGCGCAACTGTCACCTTGAGAATACTCCATTAAGATAAGCGCAGCGATGCAGCAGAACCTGGGGAACATTGACGGCTTTCCATTGCGATCCTGAAAGCTTTAGCCGTGCCGCCTTCTGTGTACCGTTGATTCCACCTCTCCCGAACCAATGGAAATCCCCCCGTGAGCACCTTAAGATCTTCCGAGGCGTGCTCATAGGAAGAGTTTGCACTTAGCAATAAGCAACATTTCTCCAGATAGGGGCTCCACTGGCTATAGGGCTTTACCTCAAAATAGGCCGCTTGTTTGGAGGTGATTGAAATCTTGCCCACAATGCTATTTAAAGCTCTGGCTCGTCCGGCAGTGGTACCACTGCTACTTTGGATAAAAAAAGGGCAATCTCTGGACCGACGTATTGAAGCCACTGCCTGCGGATGGTGCCTTCTATCCCTGAGAGCGTTTTCAATTCCTCTGGAACAGTCGCTTGAGCCTCCTCGTACAACAAGGCGGCCATGGCCAAGGCATAAGTTTGTATTTGAGCCAACTTCTCTCTATTCATCGTTTCAGGGGGAACGTTTGTCTGGTATCTCAGCCTAACATCATCTCGTCAGTTGCTCGACTAAGCAAAAATACTCATTACCAAACTGGGATGCACCCGATCGTGGTGGATAAGTTATTGACGGGTTTCGATGCGCCCCCCGCTACCTACCTTTACATTGACAAGAAAATGCGCGATCATGGTTTATTCCAAGCTATCTGCCGCGTCAACCGCCTGGATGGCGAGGATAAAAAATATGGTTATATTGTCGATTATAAGAATCTATTTGAACAACTGGAAGGGGCGGTGACTGACTACACCACTGGTGCCTTCGATGGCTACGATGCTAAAGATATTGCCGGACTGTTGAGCGATCGCCTCACGAAAGGGCGCGATATTCTGGAAGAAACCCGCGCAACGGTCGAGGCTTTATGCGAACCGGTTCCCCATCCGGGCAAACGTCAAGATTACCTACATTATTTCTGTAACGAACCCAAACGGGTTGTCCTCTACAAATGCGTCAACGAATTAATTCGCGCCTATGCCAACCTGGCCAACGAAATGCCGGAAGCAGGTTACAGTCAAGTCAAAGCCGAAAAAATCAAAGCCGAGGTCAAGCATTACAGTGAAATGTGTAAAGAGATTAAAATTGCTAGCGGTGACTACCTAGACATGAAACTCTACGAACCCGCTATGCGTCACCTCCTGGACAGCTATATCCGGGCCGAAGATCCTGTTAGCGTCTCGGACTTTGAAGAACTGGGTTTAATTCAACTGATCCTGCAAAATGGGGCGATCGCAGCCTTGGAACAACTGCCGGAGGGGTTAAAGCAAGACCGGGAAACCGTGGCCTACACAATTGAGAACAATCTCCGTAAAATTATCACCTCCGAGAGTCCTGTCAACCCCGAATATTACGATAAAATGTCAGAACTGCTGGATGACTTAATCGCACAGCGCCGGCAACAGGCGATCGAGTATCACGAGTATCTGGAGAAAGTCAAGGAACTGGCCAAACGGATCCTGGAACCTCATGAAAATTCCTCCGCCTATCCCGAATCCCTGGATACCCCCGCCAAGCGATCGCTCTATGATAACTTAGGAAAAGATAAAGATTTTGCCCTTGCGATCGATAATGCTGTACGCGATACTAAAAAAGAAGGTTGGATCGGCAATCGTTTCAAAGAACGGGAACTGGAAATAGAAATAAAGAAATCCATGGGCGATCGTTTACTTAATGTAAAAGATATCCTAGAGATAGTCAAAAACCAAGATGAATATAAATAAATTCACAGGCGAAAGCCAGATAGAAGTAGGTGGCATATCCATACAATTACTGCTCAAACCAATCAAAAGCTTACGCATTGTAGTATATCCCCCCGACGGTCGCGTTCGCGTTTCCGCCCCTTGGCACTTAACCGGTGAAGACATTTATCTGGCGATCTTTTCCCGGCTTTCTTGGATTAAACAGAAACAAGCCAAATTTCAAGCGATGCCCCGCGTGCAGAAGCGCGAAATGGTAACGGGTGAAACTCATTATGTTTTTGGTAGGGAGTATCAATTGGAAGTTATCGAACGTCCCGGTCGTCAGGAAATACTGCTTTGGGAGGATCGCGATCGCCTACAGCTTTTCGTAAATCCCGGCACCGACACCGAAAAACGCTTAAAAGTTTTAAATGAATGGTATCGGGAGCAACTCAAAGGGAAAATACCAGATTTCCTCAACAAATGGCAACCAATTATTGGCAAACAAGTGAATGATTGGGGAATCAAGAAGATGAAAACCCAATGGGGAAGCTGCAATATAACCAAGGGTCGCATCTGGTTAAACTTGGAACTTGCTAAGAAACCCATCGAATGTCTTGAGTACGTATTAGTACATGAGTTAGTGCATCTTTGGGAGAGATATCATAACGAAAAGTTCAGAGGATACATGGATAAATATTTACCACAGTGGCAGCAATATAGAGATATTTTGGATCGCGAATTATTGTAATGTCGGGTGGGCACCGCCCACCAGGCTCCCTCGTTAACAGCCTGAGACTGGGAACGAGGGTAAGAAAACAATGCTAAAATTAATTTATAGCGTTTCTCAGATAGATGCGATCCCTCGTTCCCAGGGTCTCCCTGGGAATGAACAGTCTGAGGCTCTGCCTCAAGTGATTCCCTCGTTCCCAGGGTCTCCCTGGGAATGAACAGTCTGAGGCTCTGCCTCAAGTGATTTTCCCTCGTTTTCCCTCGTTCCCAGGGTCTCCCTGGGAATGAACAGTCTGAGGCTCTGCCTCAAGTGATTCCTTATACTCACGTGAGTAAGGTAAGTAGTCCAGGCCAGGAGGCAGAGCCTCCATAAATCCTTCCCAGCCTGAGACTGGGAAGGAGCAGAAACTAGAGGCAGAGCCTCCATAAATCCTTCCCAGCCTGAGACTGGGAAGGAGCAGAAACTAGAGGCAGAGCCTCCATAAATCCTTCCCAGCCTGAGACTGGGAAGGAGCAGAAACTAGAGGCAGAGCCTCCATAAATCCTTCCCAGCCTGAGACTGGGAAGGAGGGTAAAATGCTACAATAAATTACAGCGAAGTGAGTAAATTAAAAAAGTGGGCTATCAGATGCTCTCCCTATATTTACTCAGCTCAGTCCTTCATCGCCGAAACATAAGCAAGAGATTCCTGCCAGAGATTGAACAGCAAAAACTCCGCCCGATCGCCCATTTCGACGACAAAGACACCTTCTTCGCCCTGGGCCTCGGAGGCGATCCAAGTTCCTTTCAGGCTAACTTCGATGTAGTCAGCATCGCACGCGGAAAGGGCGATCTCCTCGGCACGCTCAACTTGCAACTTAGACAGGTAAGGCAAATCAATTGGCAGCAAGAAGGAAGCGGTGCTGAGTTCGATATTAAAGCCTACACCCGCTTGCCGCGCCAGCATTATCCGTGTCTCGACCCAATCTTCCAGAGGTTGAGCCAGACGCTCCATCTTAAAATCGTTTTCAATAAGTAGTTGGACAAAATTAATTGCACAAAATCGAGAAAACTTGTTATACTAGATATAGCTACTCGTACATGTAGCAGATTTTTGTCAAACTAACGGGGAGTCGGTTTTCATGCTCATCCCCGGCCAGATATATTTGACATAATATGACGATAAATTAGGAGAAATTAAGAAGGATTTTAATGCGCGAAATAAATGAGCTTTCTGCAAAATTGCTCTTACGAATTTATCATCAAAGTCGCCATGATCGAGTTCGTCAAAGAGCACATTGTTTACTTTTGCGAGATCGAGAACATAAAAAATTTAAAGAACTTATGGAAATCTTTGATGTTAGTTATAGAACTATCTACAATTGGATTAAAAATTGGGATTCCGAGGGAATGGTCGGACTATATAATAAGTCTGGAAGAGGTCGTAAGCAAACCTTTAGTCTCGAACAAAAAGAAAAAATTAAAGCCTGGACTGAAGAAGAACCGAGGCAATTAAAAAAAGTGGTGGCTAAAATCAAAGAAGAATGGGGAATTGAAACAAGTGTTAAAACTGTTCAGAGAATATTGAAAACAATGAATATGAGTTGGCATCGGATGCGTAAAGGGGTAGCTGTCAGCCCCCCAGCTCAAGAGTATGAGGAAAAAAAAGCACAACTTGAACAACTGAAACTGTTAGACAATTTGGGGGAAATTAATTTGTATTATTTAGATGAAAGTGGGTTTTATTTAATCCCTTGTGTCCCTTATGGATGGCAAAATATTGGGGAATATATAGAAGTACCTAGTCGGAGTAGCCGCAGATTAAATGTATTAGGAATAATGAATCGCCACAATCATTTAGAAGCGTATGTATCTACTCAAAATATTAATTCAGATGTAGTCATAGCTTGTATCGATGCATTTTTTCCCACGAGAATGGAAAAGCAAACAGTAATTGTAGTAGACCAAGCATCTGTCCATACTAGTGATGCTATTCAAGATAAGATTGAAGAATGGAAAGAACGCAATATTACTATATTCCATCTCCCCACTTATTCACCTCATTTGAATTTGATTGAAATCTTGTGGCGGTTTATTAAATACGAATGGATTGAAATCGATGCTTATTCTTGCTGGAAAAACTTAGTTGATTCCGTTGAAACAATCATAAAAAATTTTGGAGAAAAATATGTAATTAATTTTGTCTGACTACTTATAAGTCAGTTTCAACATTGCCAGTAGCCTCCTACATTTTTTCTGCTGTTTTGTTGCTCATCTCTCACCAAAGCTGTAACTAAATCCATCTCGCCTGTGAACTGCCTGGATGTGATTTCTGGATACAGAGACTACCAATTGCGGGTTTACCCGGGTGAGCTTGACCAACCTGAGTAGCTCCAGAACAGCTTTCGCAGTCTTTAGCTAGGGTTTGTGGTTGGTCCTAAGTACCAGAACATATCCGTTTGACCTTCGCCAGTTCCGAACGGCTCTGGAAAGTGCCGCCAGTGAGCCTGCGAGAAGTATTGCGACGAGACAAGCAAACCTGCCAGTATTGTGGTAGTACCAAGCAGCTAACCCTGGGAAAACACCACTACCGATCGGCTCAAAACATTAGTTGCGCTGGTCACGGCTTGACTCCTCATAAAACAGCCCTCGCTTCAGTTGGTAGGAAGCGGGGGCGTGGAAAACTTTTAGGGTTTTCTGGTCCTATTACGGTACAGTTTTCAGCCCGTACCTCCCGCTTCCTATATATCTCCGCGAATCTGCTGATGGCAGATTTTTGCCAATTTGGCCAAAATTTACTGTCTCTGTGACCTGTAAAGGCCATAGATAACCGCCCTTACACTCCCAGCCCATAGCCGCTGATTGCCCATCGCCGGGGCGACCGGCATCAGAGTCGGCATAGGAGTCGGCATAGAAGTCGGCATAGAAGGGGGTATTGGAGAAGGTGGATATATGGCTCACAGGAATAAATTTTGAAAGCGACTACTTGAACTAGACTTTTATATACTACACTAAGATTACAGATTAGTCCACTTATTTTGGAGAAAAAAAATCATGCCTACATTACCACGCACCTCAACCAGCGAAATGGAAGTCACCAGCATCCGTTTGGAAAGGGAACTGAAGAATCAACTGAAGCAACTGGCTGGACGTCAGGGCTATCAAGCGATGGTGCGAAATATCCTCTGGAACTACGTCCAGCAGAAATCCAGTCAATACAGGTCTCCGTTGGTGCTTGATGATATCCGTAGCAGTGTTGATGCGATCGCCCGCCAAGAGGAGCGCTGCGCGCTCACCGGTGATGTCATAAAACCGAATGAGCCAATGTTATTAGGCCTCACGGTTCACGGAGACTTGGTGCCCCTCAGTATGCAGTGTTTTGCCAGATAGTCCCCTCATTGGCATTATACAGCAGGTAAGATTGTACCGGAACGGTTCGCGATCGCCCCTATAAACGTTTGTCTTAATTTTGCTGCTCTCCCACCGGCAGCAGCCAGTTCCGCTGGATATATACACCCATCTCCATCAACCCGGTTTTTTGCTCGCACCGGGTTTTTTCTCGATCTCTGGTACTTTAAATAATGCAACTGTATGTTGCGTTGATGTCCCTTACCCAACATCAGCGCAGTTGGGCTGTGTCCCCCAGTGCTTTTAGCGCTCCCGGGGGACGGGTTCATCTCGCTTTTGCGTCGCCGCCGGCGAAAATTCGGATATTCGGAACTGCTGTGGGTACCATTTACTGAGGACTAGAATTAAGAAACCAAGTATATCGGTGGCAAAAGATATTTACCATAATGCTGTGAGAACAGCCATTGAAAAAGAGGGCTGGACAATAACCGACGATCCTTTAACACTGACTATTGGTAAACGAGATCTATTTGTAGATCTCGGAGCCGAAAAAATCATGATAGCAGAACGGCAAGTACAAAAAATTGCAGTTGAAGTGAAGAGCTTCATCAGTCCGTCTCTCGTTAAAGATCTAGAGAATGTCTTGGGTCAGTATATTATGCTAATATACTGGCACGAGTGGAACCAGATCGCATTCTGTATCTAGCAGTTCGAGTGGAAATTTATAAGGAATTCTTCTCAGAAGAACTCGTGCAAGTTGTTCTCGCCAACAACCCCATTAAACTGATTGTATTCGACTCAAAACAGGAGGTAATAGTAGAATGAATACCGTAGAGGCATATCGCCGGCTCATCTACCAAACATTGTCAGACTATGCTAGTATACCTTACAGTCACGGTCAGATAAACAGTATTGTCATTGAAAGTCTCGATCGCAACCATTTTACGATCGTCAAGGAAGGGTGGAATTCCCAACAGCACATTCATCACTGTCTGGTTCACGTTCAGATCAAAAATGATAAAATATGGATTCATTTTGACGGCACGGAAGACAGCATTACCGAGACATTGGTGGCCGCTGGAGTACCCAAAGATAAAATCGTTCTCGCTTTCCATCCGCCCCACGTCAGAAAACATACAGAATACGCGATCGCTTAATTTTGACGACAGAAAACATACCTTGCTGAGAGGAGAGTGCAAGTGACAGCCCTGCCACAGATTACCATGGAAGTGATTGACGATCGCTCCCCCTATTTGCCCACAGTCGTAGCCCTTGGTGATGCCCATAAAAAAACTCTGAGCTTTTTTCCCGAAGGCGCTTTTATCAGAAAAGCTGCTTCGGGCCATATAATTGTCGCTCTCGATCGCAAACAATGTATTGGCTATTTATTATATTCCCCTTCTAATTCTTTCGATCGCGTCACTCTCGTTCATCTGTGCGTCGATCCATCATATCGCGGTTATGGCATCGCCAAAAAGCTTGTGGACCATCTCGTCGGCATTACCAAAGAATATCGTGGCATTGGGTTAACCTGTCGCCGGGATTATCACTTGGAAAATTTTTGGCCTAAGTTGGGTTTTGTCGCTCAATTTGATAAAGATGCGAAAACTCCTAAAAAATTAAACACCTATTGGTGGCTGGACTACGGTCATCCCGATCTTTTTAATTATGCTGCCCTTCGTCAACGGGAAGATAAGTTATCTGTAGTAATAGACGATCGCATTTTTTTCGAGCTTTATGATGATGAGAACACTGCGGAATCTCAATTGCTATTAGCTGATTGGTTACAGGATGAGTTGAACTTGTGCTTGACTGATGAAATTTTTAATAAAATTAATAAAATTAGTAATCTAGAGGAGAGAAAGGTCAAACACAAATTTGCCCAAAGATTTACTCGCTTGCCTTGCGATCGCCAAAAATTAGATAATGTTTATGATTCCCTGAAATATTTTTTTGCTGAAAAAGAAAGATTATCAGCATCAGATCTGCGAAATATTGCTAGAACTATGGCATCAGATGTGCAGATTTTCCTGACCCAAGATCGGAGAATATTGGCTCTGGCGGACGAAGTATACGAACAATTTAAGTTATCTATTCTCTCCCCTACGGATCTAGTTATTAAATTAGATGAAGTCCGCAAAAATACGGAATATCAGCCCGTGCTTCTGGCGGGTACTTTTTTAAGGCATGTCCGGATTAACAGTGGCAAAGAAATTATTTTATATGACTGCTTTCAAGCTGTTACACAGGGTGAAACGAAAGCAGAATTTCAGCAGAAGTTACGTCGGTTTGTGGCAGAATCAGATAAGTTTGAATGCTTGGTGGCCACGGAAGGCGAAAATAAACCAATTGCTTTAGTAGTCCACGATCGCCATAAGCAGCAGGAGCTAGAAATTCCCATGCTACGAGTTGCCGATCGCCCGATCTCTTCTACTATTGCCCGTCACCTAATTTTTCTGGCGACCTTAATTTCCGCCCGCGAACAGCGCCAATTCACCAGAATAACCGATCGCCGCTTGTCGGAAATAGTTGCTACCGCTATTCACAAGGATCATTTTGTGAATGTAAAAGATGGCTTTTTGAGGGTCAATATAGCTGTTGCGAAAACCAAATTGCAGCTTTCACAGCGACTCACCGATCTAGCTAATAGTTTGGGCCAGGAATATGATTTCTGCCTTAAGTTTGCTAACCTGCTTATAGATGGAAAAAAGCCAACAGAAATAATGAGTATGTGGGAGCTGGAAGGTTATCTATTTCCTGCGAAGATTATTGATGCTGACATCCCCAGTTTTATCATTCCCATTAAGCCTTTCTGGGCCCATAACTTATTCGATGTGAAATTAGCTAATCAAACCTTGTTTGGAGCGACGAAACCGGATCTGGCGATCAACCGGGAAGCGGTTTATTATAAATCCAATAAGGGACCGAAAGAATTAAAGCTGGGGGTAACTGGGAGAATTCTTTGGTATGTGAGCGACGATAAAGACCGGGGATATACGGGGGTAAGTGCCGTGCGCGCTTGCTCCCGGTTGTCCGATGTGGCGATCGGCAAACCCGAGGAGTTATATCGGCGCTTCCGCAACTTGGGCATCTATGAACGGCAAAATGTATATAATGTAGCTCACGGCAATCTGGAGCAGGATATAATGGCGATCGCATTCAGCGATACAGAATTATTTAGCCAACCAATCCCATTGAAAAAAGTTCAGGAAATTATCGGCAAAAAAGTGCCAATGCAGTTGCCTTATTATATATCTCCGGAAATTTTTGCTATCATTTATCAGATGGGCACTGAAAGTTAGGTTTAAGTTCATGGAAAATACGGTCCTCTTATTGTCGATGCAACCAGAGTATGCTAAGAAAATATTTAATGGAGAAAAGACGGTAGAGCTGCGTCGGGTCCGTCCCAAATTAATTGCTGGCGATCTCGTTTTAGTCTATGCTTCTTGTCCTGAAAAGGCTTTATTAGGTTTATTTGTAGTAGAAGAAATTCTTGAAAAGTCTCTAGAGGATCTTTGGCAGATGGTAGAAAATAAAGCGGGGATAGACAAAAAAAAGTTTGATAGCTATTATCAAGGTAGGTCGGTCGGATTTGGAATTTGCTTGCGCAAACCACAGCGCTTTAGCAAACCTGTAAAGTTAGAAATTATTAGACAGCGTTGGGCGAAATTTTATCCTCCCCAAGGTTATCGTTATCTGAAAGCTGATGAAGTGAGTATTGTTGAAAATTTGGCTGAATACAAAATTGGGTAAAGTTATAATTTTAGTGAGGAAATTATATCGTGATCGATAAAAGCAAGTTAATCCGGCTATTTCAGGAATTTATTAGCTCGTATCTATACACCGCTGATGGTCTCAGCCAAAAAGCCGCCTATGAAAAGCAGCGTCAGCAAAGAGACCATCAGTTGCATGCGATCGCATCAGAATCAGCGGAAACCGAACCCATATTATTACAACTGTTCCCGGATACGGATTTGCAATTGACTGATGTTAACCAGGTAATCTCCCTGCATATTCCGGCATCCCGCGATCGCCGACGAGAGTTGCTGGTCCAGCGGACAAATTTTGATGTTTGCGCTCTCAAAATTATCCAGACAGTAGGAAAAAACCTAGTTAATTTTCTCCATCGCTGCCAAAACCATCCCCATCAACTATCAGCAGCTTGCATTAAATTTTACCACAAACCATACTCTCAGAGATTTTCCATTCCCGCGATCGCGCCCATCCTGAATGGCCTGCAACCCGATCGCTTTCTGGCGATCGATCGTCAATCCCTACAGGTAATTAACTATTTTGGCCATGAGGATTATACCGATAAGTTAACAGATTATCCTGCTGTCAATCAGTTGGGACAGGATCTGATTGCTGAATTGGCTCAGGAGATGCATCAACCTGGGGTGCCCGCACTCAAAGATGGGGATTTGTTCGATCTGTTCTGTCACTGGCTTGTGGATGGTAAAAAAATAGCAGCAAATATACCTGTAGGGGCGAAGCATTCGGGCGAGAAAATCACCGATATAAGCGAAATATTTACTCCCCGAATGCTTCGCCCTCCCCCTAGTGAGATGCAACCGGAATATCCTTTAGCTGCATGGGCTGAGGAGACGGGCTTGACGGTATCGGAATTGGAGCGATGGGTACGGGCGATCGAGCGGAAAAAGCAAGCCATTTTATCGGGAACGCCGGGAACGGGAAAAACTTTCATTGCTCAAAAGCTGGCGCAACATTTAATTGGCTCTGGTGATGGGTTCTCGGAACTGGTACAATTTCACCCCGCCTACTCCTATGAAGACTTTATTCAGGGTATTCGTCCCCAAAGTCAAGCCGGACAACTCACCTATCCTCTGGTTCCCGGTCGCTTTCTGGAATTCTGCGATCGGGCGAAATCTCGCTCGGGTCGGTGCGTGATGATTATTGATGAAATTAATCGCGCTCATCTGGCTCAGGTGTTTGGTGAATTGATGTACTTGCTGGAGTACCGCGATCGCACCATTCCTTTAGCTGGTAGCAAAGAACCTTTTGCCATTCCCGCAAATGTCCGCCTGATTGGTACAATGAATACTGCCGATCGCTCGATCGCCCTAGTGGATTATGCTCTGCGCCGCCGGTTCGCCTTCATCGAACTGCGCCCCAACTATCAGGTGCTGCGGCGGTATCACACCAATACCGGTTTTCCGGTGGAGGGCTTGATTGCTATACTGGAACAGTTGAATCAGGCGATCGCCGACAAGCATTACGAACTGGGAATCTCTTTCTTTTTAACAGATAACCTAGCCCAAGAACTTCCCGATATCTGGCTTCTGGAAATCGAACCCTATCTGGAAGAATATTTCTTCGATCGCATGGAGCAAGTTAACGAGTTTCGCTGGGATAATATTCAGCAGAAAATATTTTCCCGAAACGGGTAGTTCGGGCGAACTTCGGTACGTGGGACGAGTCTCTCGCCTGTCCTATGACCGTGACACCGGTACATCAAAAGCATGGACTAGACTCGGCATAACCCTCAAACCCCTTTCCCACGGACAGAAACGCAATAGATCGAGACCTGGTTGACGATTTCCATGTCAGATGGTAGTATATTTAATAGTAGCTATTCATAAGAAAGATGACGATAACTCTCAAACCAGAGCAAGAAGCCTTTGTGCGCCAACAGCTACAGAGTGGCAAGTATCGCACGATTGATGATGTAATAGTGAAGGCGTTTCAACTGCTAGCAGAACGAGACAGAGAATATCTCCATTGGGTAGAAGAAACTCGCGCCAAAGTTGAATTAGGTATAGAACAATTGGATAGAGGTGAAGGAATCGATGGAACCGAAGTTATTGCTAGACTGCGCGATCGATTACACAAAGCAAGTCAACAAAACAACCAATGAGTAACTACATTATATCTCCTTTAGCCAGTCGTGACTTAGATGGAATTTTTGACTATTTTGTCAGTTGGAATATAGAGGCAGGGGAACCGTTTGTAGAGTAATTTGAGAAAAAATGCCGGAATTTAGTTGAGTTTCCCAATATGGGACGCAGTTATGCGGAAATAAAACCTTCACTGCGGGGGATTCCCATAGAAGGTTACATTATTCTGTATCGAGTGATTGAAAATGGAGTGGAAATTGTTCGTGTAGTGAGTGGATATCGAGATTTACCATCCCTGTTTTTTGAGTCTGATGATGGTTAACGAAGTAATTGAAACAGTACGATTCTTAGGGTGCATCCCAGTGAAAGCAAATTGAGAATAGAGAATGGAAAATAGAGAATAAAAAATAGAGCATTGGGCTATTTCCCATTCGACCTAGCGCTACGCGCACTGCGTATACACCATTCTCCATTCGCAATTCTCAATTTACTTGCGGGAAAGATTCACCGATCGCACCATCCCTCGGGCAGGCGAGACGCCCGCCCTACGATAATAAAATATTTTCCCGATCGATGCCCCATGAAAACGATCTTCCTGACAGAACATAAATCCCTATCCCTGCCCCGGGAGGATCTTCCCCAGTCAGTAGTTGACCAGTTGCGGCAAAAGTACAGCAGTCAACTAGATGTGAAACTGCAAGATACCCCAACAGGCGATCGCTGGCAATTTACCTCAAAAGGATGGGTTGGTTATATCCCCTTGACGCCAGAATTCAGCATCGTCCTGCATCCGAAAGTGCCATTGCACGACTTATTTGGGATGCTGGCCTATGCTTACAAGTTAAAGAGCTTTCGGGTGCTCGAAGGTCTGATTGACTGTCAAACCATCGAGGAATTATACGAGCAATTAGCTTATCTGCTCGCCCAGGGCATCCTAGACAGATGTCGTCAAGGATTATATCGGGCTTACTTGCCGAAAACTCAGCAACTGGCTTACCTGCGGGGGCGCGTGCTACAATCGATCTCCTCCCCTGGTAATGTCAAGCTCAACTGCCACTATCAAGAACCGACTAGGGATATCAAGGAAAATCAGATTCTCGCTTGGACAATGTTGCTCCTTTGTCGCAGTGGTTTGTGTTCGGAACGAGTCTGGCCCACCGTCAGAAAAGCTTATTATACTTTATCAGGTTTGGTGACTATGCTACCCTGTAGTCCATCGGATTGTCTGGGACGACAGTACAACCGTTTGAATCAAGATTATCGACTTTTACATCATCTCTGTCGATTCTTTCTGGAAAATACTGGACCCTCTTACAAGCAGGGCGATCGCGCCATGGTACCATTTTTAGTGGATATGGAGCGTTTATACGAACTTTTTGTCGCCGAATGGCTGAAGTACCATACAGCCAAAACATTTTTAGTCAAGCAGCAACAGCGCGTCGCCCTGGATAAAAATCGGCATTTTCGGATCGACTTAATCCTGTCTGACCCTCAAACAGGTGCAGCACGCTATATCCTGGATACTAAATACAAGACTGGCGATAAAGTGGCGATCGGGGACTTCCACCAAATGGTCAGCTATGCAAAAGCAACAAAATGTTACGAAGCAGTTTTAGTCTATCCAAAACCCCTATGCTTTCCCCTAGACGCCAAGAATGACGATATCCGAGTTCGCAGTCTGACTTTCTCCCTGGATGGCAATCTCGATCGAGCTGGCGTTGCATTTCTGCGGGATTTGCTGGAGTAATGTAAAATGAAGAAACCCGGTTTTTACTCCATACCGGGTTTCTGGGCAAAAGCGCGATCGCCATTAGTTCCGCTAATATTGACAAAGGAAAACTAGCCATGAAACTCAAACCAGGTTTATTTCAAATAATCGTCGTAGTAGCGATTTCCTCCCTTCTTGTAGCCTGTAACCCATACTCCTTCTCAAGGAATCGGTCAAATTGTGACGACAGAACAGTACGGCGATCAGATGACTGCGACCCCGGAGGTCCTAGCGGCGGGGGTGGGACTCCGGGTAGGGTGGGGCGTCCCGGGAGAACTGGTACAACAACTCCTTCCGCGCCTAGAGGAGGTCGTGGAGGCTTTGGCAGTTTTGGTCGCGGTGGCGCTAGCGGATAAAGGAGAACTCTAATGAATTACAATCCCTTTGACTGTCCTCAACGAGACCGGTTGTTTAACTCTTCCATGAGAATGACATGGTATAATCTTTGTCCGATCGACGGAGAAACGGGTTTACCCATAGCCAAACAACAAGTACCTTACGCCCTTTATCACTGTCATCAAGTATCCCCCCAGACTGTACGAGAAATTAAGCAAGCTTCCGAGTCAGTCGGTCGGGTTTTGATGTCAACTTGGGAAGTCATTCGCACTCTTGACGAAGAAGCATTACTTTACTATGGCTTTCCCCAGGAAGCTGTTAAGCTAGTTAAGCATGACTCTCTGGCACCCTTTTGCATGCGCCTTGACTGGTGCTGGAACGAAGCGACTGGCATTAAAAAGGTTGTCGAAGCTAATCCCCAAACTCCCAGTTTTTGGTTCGAGTGTGCAGAAGGAAATCGTCATGTGGCTTCATAATTTTGCTGCCAAGACCCCGACCCAGAGTCTCAAACACTTTTAAGGATAACTCTCAATCAGCAGCTCCAAAGGGCAGCTTTACATCTAAATAAACCCCTAGCTGACTGTCGGGTGGCCTTTACTACCTTGAACAATCCTGAAGACATGGGGACTATGCAATGGTTGAGCCGTCACTTGCAGCACCAGAGTGCTGTTTTTCCTCTGGAATATCTGCGCATTCAAGATGGCAATTGCCTGTTTGACGAAAGAACTGGAAAACCTATAGATATCCTGTTTATGTGGTATCCGATCGAATGGGCCATCTATGATGAAGATGAAGCCGGGAAAAGATTGTGGCCGGCCCTAGAGCAACTAATTCTGGAAAAAAAGGTGGTAGTTGTTAACTTTGCTTCCGCTTTTGCCCTGCAACCCAAAGGGGTATTTGCCCTGATTAATGATTTGGGTACTGATTTTTTTGATGCCCGAGATGCTGCAACTATTTTTGACTATTTTCCCAAAACTTCTCTGTCTCCAGATGCGATCGGGCCTGACTACTTTGCTAAACCTATTCTGGGCCGCCAAGGTGAAGGTTCCTTTGCTGTTCGATCGGGCGCGATCGCGTACCGGAGCAATAATAACGATCCCTGGTATACAGAACAAGAGTATGTATACCAAGAGCTGTTGGACTTTCCTCAGATCGAAATTGCGGGCCAGTATATGACTGCTGTTTGGGGAGTCTGGCTGTACAATAATGGTAACAATGAGTTAGTCTCTGGAGGATTGGGAATCCGAGTTTCTGAAGGAATTATTACCGATGACTTCTCCTACTGGTGTCCCATTGGATCGTGAGGTGATGCCCGAGCGCCTTCTCCCTCGGTGCGGATTAATTATATCAAAACCGGGGGCGATTTCCCTGGGGATATTTACGAATGATTACGGAAAATATACTTTAAGGTTAGTTGAGATATATTTGCTTGAGACTTTCACAAGCTTTCCCCATTGGTGCAGTATCATAGTAGGTAACCGATAAGAAAGACAGTTTTGATAAATTGCCATGACTAGCACCAAAACCATAATCCCTGGCTACAGCAACCTGCAACTGCTGCACTCAAGTCAGAGAACCATTGTTTATCGGGGACTCCGAGGTGATGAAAAGCAACCGGTAGTAATCAAGTTACTCAGGTCAGAGTATCCTACCTTTAACGAACTGGTCAATTTCCGCAATCAGTACGTCATAGCCAAGAATCTCGACCTGCCAGGAGTGGTCAAACCCCTGGCCCTGGAAAATTACGGAAACGGTTTCGTCCTCGTAATGGATGACTTTGGAGGGGTTTCTCTCTCGGACTACAAAGTATATGGAATATCTAAGAATAATCTCAAAAATATTTTACTACCTGTTCCTGGCAAAAAAGAACAACGCGCGATCGCCTCTATCCTCTCGGACATGGATGCGGAAATAGCGGCCTTAGAAAAGCGCCGCGCCAAAACCCAAGCCATGAAGCAAGGCATGATGCAAGAACTCTTAACCGGAAAAACCCGACTGGCGGTGAGCGTAGTCGAACCGCTCATCGATCCCAACAATACTTAAACCGCAAACTGCTATCTAAAACAACCAGGATAAAACGTCGAACAAAGTGAATTCACTACTCAAAAACGAGTTATGGAACTCTTGACAACTGACAACTGACAACTATGGCTCCTACAGTTTTAATCACAGGTGCGTCTCAAGGCACTGGCAAAGCCACAGCACTTCTGTGGGCACGAAAAGGTTACAATGTCGTGTTAGCGGCTCGGAATGGCGATCGCTTAGGGACAGTGGCCCGAGAAATCAGAGATATAGGCGTTTCCGCCTTAGCTATTCCTACTGATGTGGGCGACGCCGAACAGGTAAAGGCGCTAATTAACAAAGCGCTGGCTTTCTACGATCGCATAGACGTACTCGTTAATAATGCCGGCATCTGTCTGACGGGAACAATGGCTCAAACTTCCTTAGAGGACTGGCAACAAATAATGAATACCAACTTTTGGGGTTACGTTTACACGATTAGGGAAGTGCTACCTCACTTCCTAGAAAATCAAGCTGGGAGTATTGTTAACGTGGGTTCCTTTGGCGGGAAAATGCCTCTGCCCAACATGACAGCGTACTGTGCCAGTAAGTATGCAGTGACGGGATTAACCGAAACCCTGAAGCTGGAATTAGCACCCCAAGGAATTCATGTTTGTGCAGTGCATCCGGGAGTAATCAACAGTGATTTCATGGAACGGGCCTTGTTTCGGGGTTCTGACGAAACCGAGTCGGAAAATCGTCGCCAACAGATGCAGGTAGTGCTGCAACAATCCTGGGTTTCTCAACCAGAAGACATTGCCCAAGCAATTTGGGATGCAGTTCAGTTCAAGCAGTCGGAGAAAGTAGTTGGTTCCATATCTCTTGCCACTGAAGCTTATCGGTTGTTTCCTGGTTTAACTCAGTGGCTGATGGAGCAAGCTTTAATTGCTAATAGGTAATGGGCCAGTAGTAGCCGAGAAACCAGGTTTTTACAAAAAAGCAGGTTTCTTAATGCGTTATAACTCAGCTCTTGCACCATTCTCGATTAGTCTCACGGCCCGCCCGGGGTTCAAACCCCGGGCTAATAGCTGAATCGGTTTTAACCGACTTTAGCTATTAGCCGGGGTAAGCATACCCCGGCGGGCTGACAGCGAAGTGAGAAAATTACAGGCTTGAGAGTGTAGCGACCCCCGACATCATCGGACTGCTAACCCGTTCCAATTCAGCAACATCTTCGGGACTCAAACTCCAGCCCAAAGCCCCCGCATTCTGACGCGCCTGTTCGGCATTTTTCGCCCCGGGAATGGGCACCACACCTTTAGCAATTAACCAGTTGAGAGCCACTTGCGCGGGGGTCTTTTCATACTGTTCCCCCAACTGTTTTAATAATGAAAGCACGGGGGCGATTTTCCTCAAACCCTCTTTGCCAAAACGGCGATCGAGCTTGCGGGCACCTGTGGGCACCTGTTAGGCGGTATATTTACCAGTGAGTAAACCTTGAGCCAAGGGGCTATAGGCCAGAATTGTCACTCCTAAGCCTTGGGCCGTTTCCAGAATGCCATTGCTTTCAATTTTCCGCGCTAACAGGGAGTATTGCACTTGATTCACTGCCAGGGGAACACCTCGGTCAGCCAGAAGTTTATGGGCTTCCCGCATTTGGTCAGCTGGATAGTTACTAACTCCCACTGCTTTGATTCTACCACTTTTGACTTCCTCGGCCAAGCTATTCATCAAAGTTGCTTGACTCATGAAGAAGCCGAAAGGTTGATGCACTTGGTAGAGTTCAACTTGTTCTAGCTGGAGGCGTTTTAAGCTAGCTGTCAGGGCCTCGGAAATAGATTTAGCGCTGAATCGCCAAGGCAGGGGAAAATATTTAGTGGCAATTTGGGGGCGACCCTCGGTCTCTTTCATAAACCGACCGATGAGGGATTCTGACTCTCCGAAGCCGTAAACTTCAGCGGTGTCAAAGAAGCTGATGCCGCTATCTAGGGTAGCATCAAAAGCTTGTCGCACTTGAGTAGCATCGTAATCACCGCCGTAGCCCCAAAATAGCTTATCGCCCCAGGACCAAGCGCCAATCCCCAGTTGGGTGACGGCTGGACCATTCGGACCTAAGTTAATAGTCTGCATTGTTTTGGACCTCTACTGTTTACATTTGTTCAACAAACGGTCATAAACTGCGCTTTTTATTGCAGTAATGACACATTCAATGGCTGAAAGCGCAAGTCGATCCCTTTGGGAGTATATTCATACTGCATGTCAGATTATCACTTTTCGATCGAGATGCTCCGATCTGGTTTATGATGAAAAGTGGTAAACCTTTAGTTTTAGTGAAAAAATGGCAACTGGTGATATCGGCAAGTCGCAGTCAGCGTCGCAATTAAACCGGGAGGCAATTCCCCCCATCAATTTGTTTACCATGTTTCGGCTGGGGTTATTCCAGATGGGACTGGGTATTATGTCACTGCTGACCTTGGGCGTGATTAACCGGGTGATGATTGACGAACTGCGAGTTCCAGCGTCGATCGCAGCGGGGGCGATCGCCATGCACCAGTTTGTCTCCCCCTCCCGAGTCTGGTTCGGTCAGATGTCGGACGCGAAGCCGATCGCAGGCCACCACCGGACGGGCTATATCTGGATCGGCACGGCGCTGTTTACAGTCACATCTTTTCTGGCCTTGCAAGTAGTCTGGCAACTGGGGGACAGTGCCGCAGCGACGGGTTGGAGTCCTGTAACCTACGCTTGGGCGGTCCTGCTAGCAGTGATGTTTGCCATATATGGGTTAGCCCTCGGTGCTAGTTCCACTCCTTTTGCGGCCCTGCTATTCGATGTCTCCGATGATGACAAGCGATCGAAATTAATCAGTATTGTCTGGTCTATGCTGATGGTGGGCATTATAGTTGGTGCTATTATCGCCAGTATCTTGCTGAAACAATTAGCCTTAGATGCCCCGTTAGCAGAGTTAAAAGCATCGATCAATCGGCTGTTTATCATCGTTCCAGCGATCGTCTTTGCCATTGCCTTGCTAGCAACAGCTGGAGTGGAGAAGAAATATTCCCTCTACGCCACGCGATCGACTCTAGTCAACCGCGAAGATAGCATTACATTAGGCCGGGCCCTGCGCGTGTTAACCGCAAGTCGGCAAACGGGAATATTTTTCTGCTTTCTGCTATTCATGAGTATCAGCTTGTTCATGCAAGACCCGGTTTTGGAACCCTATGGGGGCGAAGTGTTTGGCATGCCAATCTCGGAAACAACCAAGCTGAATGCTTTCTTCGGGATGGGGACCCTGGTGGGTATCGGTTCTACGGGTTTCTTGATTGTACCGCGCTTGGGCAAGCGGAAGACTTGTTTTTGGGGCTGTATGGGTACGGCAGTCTGTTCGGGGTTACTGATTATGTCAGGATTTACAGCTCAACCCAGTATGCTAATGACTAGCTTACTATTGTTTGGGCTGACTTCTGGAGTGCTGACTGCTGGGGCGATCGGTCTCATGCTAAACTTGACAGCGGCGGAAACAGCAGGTACATTTATTGGTGCTTGGGGACTAGCCCAGGCGATGGCCAGAGGACTGGCGACAGTGTTCGGTGGGGCAATGTTGAATTTGGGTCAAATACTGTTTACAATGCCAGTGATGGCTTACGGATTTGTTTTTGCAGTGCAAGCAGCCGGACTGATACTGGCAACCCAGTTGCTGAAGCGGGTGAATGTGCGGGAGTTTCAAACCAATGCTAAACAGGCGATCGCTGCTGTGCTCGAAAGCGATCTAGATTAATTGCGTAGGGCGACAGGAGTTGCCCGGAGGTTGTCCAGTTAGCAATTGCTCAATTCACAATTGCTCAATTCCCGATATTACTATAGCCTACCAGTTGAGGCGATCGGGCTTGGGGAACGAGTAACGAACCTTGGCCATCATCGATTACTCGCCCCCTTGACATTCGCGATTGATTTCGTTATCTTGGTAGAAGAGGAGGTAAAATCATGTCTTATAGTGAATTTACCCTAGAGGAACTAAAAAGTAAATTCAACTTGACTATTCAGGAGCAAGTGGCACTATTTCAAGCAATAGAACCGGTCAAGCCCAGCCCTTTGCTCAGAGATATCCTGGAAGAAAATATTCCCCTGGCTTTGGGAGTTGACACGGAAAAAGCCCGTTCGGAATTGATTGTTGCTCCCATTCTCGTCGATCTGCGGAAGAGTTTTCAGCGCCAAATAAGTATATTCTCTGGTTCGGAATTTACCGTGGATAAAAGTCGGGGACTCAACGGCAGATGTGACTTTATCATCAGTCATTCTCCGGAACTATTATCCATTAATGCTCCAGTGGTAATTATTGTGGAAGCTAAAAATGATAATATTAAATCGGGCATGGCTCAATGTATTGCCGAAATGATAGCAGCTCAAGTATTAAATAAAAACAGCGATCGGTCCGCGGACGGCCCGAAAAATCTGGATATTCCTTGTATTTATGGTAGCGTAACTACAGGCAGTATTTGGAAATTCCTGCGATTAGAAGCAACTACTGTTTATATTGAACAAGGCGAACATTATCTGGAAAATCTGGAATCTATCCTGGGCATTCTTTCACATATGGTTCGGACCACTCGCCCAAATAATATAGGTGGCGATAAAAAGCAGTGATTTAGGTCACAAATTCAGAGTTTTTCACAAATAACAATTCACAAATGAACAGTTTTTGGAAGAAAATTTTATATTTTGCTCAAAAGACGACGGTGAGAGTGGGAAATCATCTGTTGCGGGATTTTGGACGGGTTACCGCATCGGAAAAAGCGGATGGGAGTTTAGTTACCCAAGCAGATAAATGGGCCGAGGGGGAACTAACAGAGGCGATCGCGTCTGCATTTCCCAGTCACGGGGTGTTAAGTGAAGAAACTGCCCAGATTTTCCCGGATAATGAATGGTGCTGGATTATTGACCCGATCGACGGTACTACTAATTTTACGCGGGGGATTCCGATTTGGGGAATTTCTCTAGGTTTACTCTACCAAGGAACCCCCGTATTTGGTTACGTACATCTGCCCCCGAACGGGCAAACATTTCACGGCTTTTGGGGGAAACATCCAGAAATATATCTCCCGAAAAATCAAGCATTTCTGAATCAGCGTCCCATCCGCACCAGTGAGAATAATCCTAGCAGCAATCACTTCTTTAATCTCTGTGCTAGGAGTACCGATGTGCTGAGGCGATCGCCCGAATTTCCCTGTAAAATCCGGATGCTAGGAGTTGCGACTTACAACCTGCTAACGGTAGCAGCCGGAATTGCCATTGGTGGGGTAGAAGCAACCCCAAAAATCTGGGATATAGCGGCAGTATGGGCCATTCTCCAAGCTGCTGGAGGAGAGTGGTGCGATTCGTTCCGGCGTAAATCAGCAATGGTAAAAGTCGGGTCCGGTTCCATTAGCCGGATAACTTTGGTACTCATGGGGGTTTAATTCCCCTCCCCCAGGTACGGGGGTGACACCGGTCCTTAGTGCTGAGGAGTAACATCACCTCGGTGCTCCGCAAGGACTTAAATGTAGGATAGCTGGTAGCCTGAACCGGTGACGCCACTAGGACAGATGCTCATGGTTAGAACAAGCAAACTTATGTAAGCCTCGTCATCCAGAACCAGCGGAATAAGGCTATTACGCTGGCCCAAAAGGGAAATGGTAGTTAGTGTTAACCGTCACTCCTGGTTAGCATCGTACTCGAATAACTCCCGGGGTATAGTAGGGACCTAAAAGCATCGAGAAATGAGACCAAGGAACGAAATAACTTCTCGTGTGCTGTCCTACTCAGTAGGAAGTAGGACAAGTTAGATGTTTTGCGCAAGCCACGAGGAGAGGGATGTCCTAAAAAGCCAATGCCCGGGGTAATGCCTGCGGATATGCTGACATAGGACGGTGATAGTTGGAAGCCACGGCAATGAGTACCCCTAACAAAGCACGGAACCCTTAGAGGTATGTTTGACCGTCAATCGGCGGGTAAGGGGCGAAAAGAGGAGTGGTAAGGGTCAAGGGGAGAAATCCCTAGTAAAAAAACCTACCTATGACAAAGGGCCAACTACCCAGTAGCCGTGTGCGATGAAAGTCGCAAGCACGGTTCCGAAAGGGAGGGTTGACAAGCGATTGTCAGCTCGACCCCGACCGATATCGCTGCAAGAAGAAGCAATCTTTCCTCTCACCGTAGGGTCGGATTACAGCAGTCGTTCCTATCCCACCTTAGTGGTGAGTCGGACGGAATTGGTGCCAGTATTTAAACCTTTGGTGACATTTATTGCCAAACCACAAATCAATACAATACTATCGTAGGACTGATGTCAGTTCCATTCCGTGTAGAATAAAATGGGTGTGGTTGATCGCCAGGTGCATCTCAGATACATGTATACAGCCCCTGCGCAGCGGAGGGGGCCCGGAGCGTGGGCTTTGTTCCTGTAGCCGGACCCTTTAGGGCTTGGCTTCGCGTTCGGGCTACTCCGTCTCCTACCAACGGGTTTTGACCACACCCGAATAAAATGGAGGAGGGCTAGCAATCTCCCTGCTTCCTGCTCGGGTGCTCCCTGCTCCCCCAAGGCTTGGATGCGCCCTGGTTCAGGGGGTTTGCCAGAAGTAATCGGCGATCGGTTTATCTGTCGGGGCTAAGATATCTTCCGCAGGATTTAGGAATGAGAATTTAATAGGGTGTCAAACCGGCGTGGCGCTTTTAGCCACGGCCAGCCTGACATCTCCTGTTAGCATGAAGCTGGATGGCCTGCGGAGGCATATCTAGCAGCTTGGCGCTGGTTCCGTTAGGTGTTTGATTCAGCGGCACCAGCGCCTAACTAACTAGCTAGCTAACTAACTAACTATAAAATCGGACGCATCGAGATGCTCAACATGAATCCCATCCAAGTGTGCTATTAAACCAATGTTGACGGAAATAGCCGGTCGCCAACCGTTACCACTAGAACTCACAATGCTTAAATCTTCAAAAGTCAAACCTTCTGGTAACTTGATTTTGTCTGTGCCATTTTCAAAGTCCTGGATGATGGACCAGGTCGTCAACCACTCCGGGCCACCCGTTCGGGGCAAGACAAAAACATCGGCACCCTTACCCCCGTGGAGGATATCGACTCCACTACCCCCGATGAGGGTATCGTTTCCAAGACCCCCCACGAGGCTATCGTCTCCACCACCCCCGATGAGGGAATCATTTCCAGCATTTCCGAGGAGGGTATCGCGTCCCGCGTCCCCGACGATTATCTCCGGCATCTCAGTGCCAGTCCCGGTGCCTGCGATGCTGAGGAGAGTGTCATTCCCCTCTCCGCCGATGATCCTGACGCGGTTACGTCCATCGACGGCGATTCTAGTGAAGGTAATATTTTCTAGCCAATCGAACCTCGACAGATCTAGGGCACTCGACTTTCCTTCTAGCATGATGGAGTCTGTACCAAGGGTAAAGTCATTGATGATACTCCGGTCACGGTCATTCGTATGGATAACAAATGTATCGGCGCCTGCTCCGCCGATGAGAGTGTTGTTCCCTTCTCCGCTGCTGAGACTGTCGTCCCCTTCTCCGCCGAGGAGAGTGTCGTCCCCCTCTCCGCCGAGGAGAGTGTCGTCCCCTTCTCCGCCGGCGAGTAGGTCGAAATCAGAACCTCCGTCGAGATAGTCTTTTCCATTTTGACCGTAGAGGTTGTCGCGGTCACGTCCGCCGAAGAGGATATCGTTTCCATTTCCGCCCCAGAGAGAGTCGTGTCCATTTCCGCCCCAGAGAGAGTCGTGTCCATGTCCAGCTCCACCGTCTATGATGTCGTCCCCTTCTCCGCCCAAGAGAACGTCTTTTCCATGTCCACCGTTGAGGGTGTCGTTTCCAGCTCCACCGGCGATCGTGTCGTGTCCATATCCACCGTGGAGGTTAGCGTGTCTCGATGCGCCATAGAGTGTCTCGTTGCCTTCTTGGTCGATAATCCTGACGCGCCCATTTCCCCCGACATCGACGACGATTTCAGTGGCGGGATCTTCTAAGTTCGACAGATCTAGGGCAACCAACTCTCCCAAGTGGCTGATGGAGTCCACTAGCGCGATGGAGTCCACGCCAGGGGTAAAGTCCTTGATGATATCCCGGCCACGGTAATTCTTATGGATAACAAATGTATCGGCGCCTGCTCCGCCGATGAGAGTGTTGCTCCCTTCTCCGCCGAGGAGACTGTCGTCCCCCTCTCCGCCGTCGAGCCAGTCGTCCCCCTCTCCGCCGCTGAGATTGTCGTCCCCCTCTCCGCCGTCGAGATCGTCGTTCCCCTTCTGGCCATAGAGGTCGTCGTTTCCATTTTCTCCATCAAGATAGTCTTTTTTATCTCCTCGCTTGCTCAACCATTGGCTCAGGTATTCTGTTTCAATGTTGCGGTTGTGCTTGCGGTTGTGCCAGTATCCCAGATTTGAGTAACCGAGTTGCTGTTCAAAGAGTTTGATAACTCGTTTTTGAGTAGTGAATTCGCTTTGTCCGACGTTGCTCATGGTATTTTATCCTGGTTGTTTTAGATGGCGGTTTGCGGTTTAAGGATTGTTGGGAACGATGAGCGGTTCGACTACGCTCACCGCAAGTCGGGTTTTTCCGGTTAAGAGTTCCTGCATCATGCCTTGCTTCATGGCTTGGGTTTTGGCGCGGCGCTTTTCTAAGGCCGCTATTTCCGCATCCATGTCCGACAGTATAGATGCGATCGCGCGTTGCTCTAATAAAGAAGCTAAAGGTAGATAAATACTTTTTATTATTTTTGAACTAAGCCCCTCCATCACTCCACCGACGGCAAGCAGCTTTACTTGGTCAACAATCATTTTAGATTCAAATAAATAAGTCAATACACTTGAGTCAATCTTACTATCATCTAGTCTTAATCGCAACAAATGGCTATCCATTATTCCTTTTTCAATTCCTTCGGGAACTACCATACATTTTCCAACGGTTCCCATCATGGAAATCAAAAAATCGCCCGAGCAAATCTCACAAGATTTTAATTTGATAAAACGTTCTTCATTGATAAATCGCTCCCCGATGCTCATATCTCGCTCGTATATATTTTCTTGTCCATAGACTTTATAACCCGTTCTAGTTAAGTATTCTCTTTTTAGAGAACTTCCGAAAGGGCCAATCTTTATTGAATTAACAGTATTTACCACAACTTCAGAAATACGTAAGCATCTCCAATCTTCAGGAATCACCCCAACCTCAGTGTTTTTATAACCTTTCCCCTCACCAAACCCCGGCAGGCGTTTCTTGCCGGTGAGGAGTTCCTGCATGGTGGCGGTTTTGATGTTGCGCTTTTTGGCGATCGCCTTATCCAGTGCTGCAATCAGGCCATCCACGTCCGATAGGGTTTGGGCGATCGCGTATTGTTCTTCTTTTAACGCAGGAAATGCTTGATTGATATCTTCAATCGTAGCTGCTTTTAAGCTGGGAACACCAGAGGCTTCGTTATAGGAATACCAGTCAATCAAATGAAATTTGTAAAAGACAAATTTCGCATCTGTATTATTGAAAATCTCTGAATAAAAAAGGGTATCTACTGTCCAAAAAGGAGTGTTCATATACCTAGGACTGTCAATAGTTCCTTTTCTTCCAATCAAAACAGAGGGCTCACTGTAGAGTGGTGTGTTGGTTCTTCCTATTTCGCCACCCGTTGCCAAGATTGGATAAATCCCATTTGGATCGATAATTTCATGCTGACTTTTTCCGTGCCAAATCTTTAGGATATCTCCCAGTTTTATGACTTCCCAATCTTCAGGAATCACCCCAACCTCTGTTTTTTTATAACCTTCTGGCACTTGAATATTGTCGATCGCTAATTGATGCTTACTCATTATCATACCCGACTGCTATAAAAACATTTCACGTCAATTAATAATTATTTCCTGTCTCTAATCCTCTGCAAATCCTGCCAAAACCCGCGTTACAGAATTCAAAATCTCGCCTCTTTCTTGGGTATAGTCACCATGCCCCCATCCCATCTGTTGTAAAAAGCGAATTGCATCCACCTGTCCTAAATGGCTAACTAAAATATGATAGCCTTTTTCTCTTAACTCTCGTGATGTCATAATTTATCAATTATCCTCCACCGTTCCGGAAAAATCGGACGGCAACGCTGACTTCTTAAATCGTTGCCAATCAGAATCCGTTGGCAATAGTCCCTGATATTCTGACGGCACCTGCGGGTAAAGCTGATAAGTTGCTACCCCGATCGGGTTTGTCTTGGACTTCAAGCTAAACTCTACCTCCAACCGGTCCTTCTCTGCACAGAGAATAATTCCAATGGAAGGATTATCATCGGGGGCGCGTTCTTTGTCATTCAATACCTCCAGATAAAAATCCATCTTCCCCGCATACTCCGGGCGAAAGCGTCCGGTTTTCAGATCGATCGCCACCAAGCACTTCAAAAAGCGGTGGTAAAACAGCAGATCCAGAAAATACTCATTGTCTCCCAAGGTGAGCCGATACTGACTGCCAATAAAACAAAACCCATAACCCAACTCTATCAAAAAATCCTTGAGTCTAGCAATCAAGTTTCGCTCCAACTCCCGATCGCGCACCGCTTGCGTCAACCCCAAAAACTCTAAACTGTACTGGTTCTTGATAATTTCCTCTGCTTGATCTGCCAAATATTCCGGTAAAGCTGTCGAAAAGTTATGGCTTTTCTCTTGCCGGCTCACCTCATAAGCACCGGCCTTAATTTGGTTGAGCAGCACGTTGCGCGTCCAGCCTAACCGAGCAGTCGCTTCCAGATAATAGCGGCGGGCCGCCTCATCCTTAATCCGCTGCATAATCAGAATATTGTGGCTCCAAGGAATTTCTGAAACAAGCTGTTTCAGAAATTCCGGTGCTTCAGCATAGGTCTCATAAAACTGCTTAATGAACCACAAATTGCGCGGCGAAAAGCTCTTCATTTCTGGAAATTCAGCCTTGAGGTCAGCCGATAGCCTTTCTATCACTGCCTTACCCCATCCTAATGCCTCCTGCCGGTCCACAATCAACTGCCCCAAAGACAAATACAATCCGATGAGCGATCTATTTACCGATCGCGCCGCTTCAATCCGACTTTGAACTACCTGGGTTTTCATATCTTGTAGGAACTCCCGATAAGTGCGATCGCCTGAAGGTGAGATTACACTCATTATAACCCATCCAGCTATATCCCTCTAGTATAGCATGGCGAGAAAAAACTGCAAACAAGCTGTTTCAGAAATTCCGGTGCTTCAGTCTAGACCTCATAAAACTGCTTAAAATCACCACAAATTGCGCGGCTATAACCCATAGGAAATTCCGGTGGGAGTCTCGTACCGGGTTTCTTTGACTATCTCGGTGGGTATGCGAAAATTCTCGCAGAAACCCGGTTTCTGGTCTTCTCCCGATCGGGGGGCGATACCGTTGGGAGTATAAGTGCGATATCTAGGGCGATCGGGTGGGGATATCTCACTTTTGCGCCATTTCACCGGTAGTCTTCCAACCCAGACCGGTAGCCCAGGAACCTAGATGGTAACAGCCTGCTGCTGGTGGGCGGCGATCACCCTACTAGGCTATCATAGAATCGAGTAAGCGTTAATGGTTCAGGGATCTGGAGAGCGGGTTCGCGAACCAGAAGCGGTAGATAATTTACCAGATCAAATCGACATGACAGCCTTAACCTTAAACATAAACCCGGTAATGAAACTGACAGATGAAGAGTTTTTTCAGCTATGTCAGTCAAATAAGAATCTCAGACTAGAACGCACTGCAACAGGAGAATTAATTATTATGTCACCTACGGGAGGAGAAACTAGCAACCGCAATGGCAGACTAACCCAACAGTTATTTAATTGGGCGGATGCGGATGGGACGGGGGTTGCATTCGATTCATCAGGAGGTTTTAAGCTGCCGTCGGGGGCCGATCGATCGCCCGATGCCGCATGGGTGAGACTGGAACGCTGGAATAGCTTGACGATTTCCGAACAACAGAGATTTCCTCATCTTTGTCCTGATTTTATCGTCGAGTTGCTTTCTCCCAGTGACAGCTTGCCTTCAACGCAGTCGAAGATGAGAGAATACCAGGATAATGGGATGCGCTTGGGTTGGTTAATTAATCGCAGAACCAGGCAAGTAGAAATTTATCGCCCAAATCAAGAGGTGGAAGTAATTGATAATCCCGTGACTCTATCAGGGGAAACAGTTCTCCCGGGTTTTGTCCTGAATCTCGCACCCATTTGGTAATATCGTATATAGCAATCCCACCAAACAGCACCATGTGGTGCATCTGATGAACCACAAATTACGCGGTCAGAACCCATAGGAAATTCCGGTGGAAGTTGAGAAACCGGGTTTCTTTGACTATCTCGGTGGGTATGCGAAAATCAGATTTTTCCGGAACGGTGCATCAACCCGGTTTCTGGTCTTCTCGGGATCGGGGGGCTATACCATTCCGAGTATAAGTGCGATACATATATAACTTAATGTACTATATTATATATTTAATTACATTTTCTGATTGTTATTATTGATTCAGTGCTGCAACATGTATAGAAAAAGCCATTTTCTATACATGTTTTTCCGATATGCATAGATTTTATCTATTTTCTATACATATTCCCTAACGGGACTGGGTAAATCTCACTTTTGCGCCGGGTATTTCACCGGTAGTCCAGCAACCCCGGACCGGTAGCCCAAGAACCCAGTATGGTTACAGCCTGCTGTTGGTGGGAGGTGCCCACCCGACAGCTTAAAGTCCCGCTAACAGGTTGTATAAAGCAACATTAATATAGTAGTTTTCACGTCCCATCTTGAGCTTTTCTAGTAAACCTATTCTCACCAACTCCTCTAAATATTTCGTTGCTGTCACCCGACTCACTCTCAACTCATTCTGGACGAAGTCAATCTTAGTGTAAGGATGCCTAAACAAATTATTGAGTAAATCTTGACTGTATACCTTAGGTAGTTCATTACGAATGAAATGCTTGTGTGACAGCATCAGCCGTTTAATTGCTGCAATCAACTCAACTGTTTGTAGCGAAGTTTTTTCGACCCCTTCTAAGATATAGATTACCCAAGGTTCCCAATCTCTCCTTTTCCGAGTCAATTGCAGCAATTCATAATATTGTGTTTTGGTTTGATTAATATAACGACTTAAATAAAGTACAGGAGTTTTCAGTAAATTTTGTTTAATTAAGTACAAAACATTAACAATTCGCCCTGTTCTACCATTTCCGTCGTAAAATGGATGGATACTCTCAAACTGATGGTGAATTACCGCCATTTTCGTCAATGAGTTCCAATCACAAAGCCTGTCATCATTAATGAATTTTTCCAAATTAGCCATCAAAGTTTTAATCTCTTCATAACTTTGTGGCGGTGTATAAACCACCTCCCCCGTTGCATCGTTTTTTAGGGTAGTACCCGGAAGCTTGCGGAAACCCGCGTTATTTCCCTCGATCGTGGCGTGAATTTCTAATATCTGACGTTCCGTTAATAATCCCGTTTTTTGAACCTGCTTAAACCCCTCACGTAGGGCCGTGGCATAGTTATGTACTTCTTTGGCTGCGGCTGTTACAAACTGCTCAACCTGACTGTCACTACGATATAAATCATCTTGGGTAGTAATAATATTCTCGATCGCAGAACTATCTTTAGCTTCCTGCAACGATAATGTGTTAATTAAAATTTCCTGATTGGGAATACTATTAGCCACACCTTTCAGTTCTGCTAACGCCTGATGAGCAGTAATTAACTTTTTTAGTACCGCCTTGGTCTCGATATCCCCAATATCTCCTGGTAATAGTGACAAGCCATCGATCCTATTCATCTCTTTAATTTCTCCCAATAATTAATCACGAGTAGCCCGGAAACCCGGTTTTCTGTAAAAACCGGATTGGGTGCAACGATAATGCAAGTAATTAAGCCCGCGTAGGCGGGCTTTGTTCCTGTAGCCGGACCCTTTAGGGTTCGGCGGGCGTGGTAGGGGCTAAGATGCAGTCAATCCCATCCGCTGCAAATGGTCTTCTACCCGGCGGGCCAACACCTCAACCTCCTCTTCCAACTGGGGTAAAGGTTCCGCATAACGTTCCTCTAGCAGCTTCACCCGGTTCGCCAACTGCTGCGTCACCCGCTCGATCTCCGCCGTAATTGCCGCCTCTAGCGTCCCATGCCACTTGTCATCCACTACCAAAGTTTTAATTTCATCCTCTGTTAATTTAGCATACTGCGAAAAAACTGCCTTGTCCAGTGCCGTCTGGGCATTATTTACTGCTTTCTTAGCCGCCGCCTCTCGATCGAACAATTTCAGGCATTGTTCGAGAATTGATAATTGTTCGTCATCAAGGGAGGATCCTGAATTGTCAAAAATAGATAATTGTTGATTATCCTTGATGACTTGTTTGATTTTAGCTTTCGTCACCTTCCCCGCATCTGTCTGGGCATCACTTAAGGCCCCATCTTCCCCGCTATGTTCCTCTATCAGCGCCTCTAACTCCTGACTGACGGCATCCAATTCTGTTTGTAGTTCGTCGATCTGCTGCTGCCGATCGGCAAAATACCGCGCCCCGATCGCACTGGGCGGTATCAAGTCAGCTTTATACTTTTTCTTATCGACGATCAAATCTGGAGTTTCCTTCAACTTCTCGCCCTTTTTCGCCACCAACTCCCGCAGCACCTTCCCCGCCTGCCAACCATCTTGCACCAGTATATAAACATCATCCTGCATCGTTTCCCTCCAGTAGTCCATCAATAGCTGGTAAATGTCGTACTTATCCAGCAAGTCAGAGTCGGCAAACCGTGCTAGCAAATCCTCCGATAGCTTGGCGATCGGTTCTTTCGGCTTCTCCCCAAGGGCGATCGCCTTCAGTTGGGGCTCGTGGTGCTGGCGCCAATCGCGATACAATGCCAGAGTGCGATCGGCAAACTCGGCGAACTCGGGACGATCTCGAATAGTCGCCTTTACCTGAGAAGATGCTACCAAACTCCGGCTATAGCCCGGGCGATTTCCCGGCGCAAACAAAGCATCTCGCACCTGGGGAAACACCCGCCAGTAGTCATTTAACGCATCAATATCCCTGTTAGGAATGCCACCCTTGAGGTGAGCGCTGAGGTCGTGAATGTCTTCAGGTTCGCTAGAATCAATATAACGGGGAATATTGAGATTATAATCGTGAGCTGCGATTTCGGACAAACTCACCATCCGACTGTAGCGAGGCAATTCTATCTGATGATTGAATACATCCACAATCTTATGGATATCCTGACTGCGCAGCCGGTTCTTATTGCCATCCTTGATAAACCCCTTGCTAGCATCCACCATAAACAAACTCTGACCGGGTAGCGGAGGGTCGTTACCCGGGGAGCTGGCATCCCCTTTATCGATAACGATAATACAAGCAGGAATGCCCGTGCCATAAAACAGGTTTGGAGGTAAACCGATGATACCCTTAATGTATCCCTGGCTGACCAAATTCTGCCGAATGCGAGCCTCAGCATTTCCCCGAAAAAGTACCCCGTGAGGCAAAATTATCGCCCCCTTGCCCGTACTTTTCAATGATTTGAGAATGTGGAGCAGAAAAGCATAATCGCCGTTTTTTGCCGGGGGAACGCCATACTCAAACCGATTAAATTCATCCTTGGTAGTATCTACCCCATTACTCCAAGCTTTATAGGAAAAAGGCGGGTTGGCAACAGCAAAATCAAAAGTTTTCAAACTCCCATCGGTCTCTTTCCAGTAAGGAGAGGAGAGAGTATTATCCTGCCGAATTTCCGCTGTCGGGCAGTCGTGCATAAACATATTCATCCGTGCCAATGCCACCGTAGCGTTATCCATTTCCTGCCCGTAAATAGTTAAGCCATTAGGAGATTCATCTGCCACTTTCAGCAATAGGGAACCGGAGCCGCAAGTGGGGTCATACACCGTGGCATCCTGCCTGGTTTCTGGCGTAACGCCCACCACCTTCGCGACAACCCGCGACACCTCCGCCGGGGTATAAAACTGCCCCTTACTTTTCCCCGACTCCGTGGCAAAGTGGCGCATTAGATACTCGTAGGCATCCCCCAGTAAATCATCCCCTTCAGCGCGGTTCGCGCTTAAGTCCAACCCGTCGAAAATCGCCACCAACCGAGACAGGCGATCGACCATCTCCTTACCTTTGCCCAGCTTTTCCTCATCGTTAAAGTCGGCAACATCAATGACACCTTTAAGTCCATTTTATGCTGCTAACTGACCAATAATTTTATTAATTTTGTCTCCGATTTCGGGATTACCTTTAAGGGCCACTAAGTTCTCAAAAGCTGCGCCATCTGGGACGAAAATAATACTGTCCCGATCGCCGGCATATTTATCAGACACATATTTCAGAAACAACAAGGTGAGGACGTAATCCTTATACTGGGAAGCGTCCATGCCACCTCGCAATTCATCGCATCCTGCCCATAGGGAGCTATAAATTTCAGTTTTTTTTACTGCCATCGGAGATTTCCTGAGATTAACTCAATCCTCTATTTGAGATTATTTTTGTTTGTGCAAAGCCACAAATAATTGGCTCTCGTTCCCAGGATACCGCCTGGGAACCCGGGGGTTATTGCTTGAGGTCGGGTAGTAAGTGACCGCCTTTAGCGTAAAGGAGACAGCCCGAAGGACTAAAAGCTGCGTGACTGCTGGTGCTGGGGAATTCACCCACGGCAGTTCCTCGCTGTAGACCACGGCCCGTTGACTTAAGTCGGCATTAATTTTCATGTGCTAATTGCGTATACGCAGTGCGCGACGCCGGAGCGCTATTGTGAATGGTGAATTGCGAATGGTGAATTGCTATGAACCACTCACCATATTCACCATTTTCTATTAACAACAATCATCGTACCCGAGCCAACTGTACTTTTGGCTGTAGCTCAGTTGGCCTATATCGCCGGTGCTGATACCGGGTTTCTCCGGTGAGAGCATCGATTTCTCCTTGATAGCTGGACAAGAAACCCGGTATCTAGCTTCTACTTGACCGATGCTCTAGAGCGCCTGGAAGTAGAACAGGAAGTCGCCGGTCCTCGGACGGTCGGCCTCGTGCCCAACTCCCGTGGCCCAGGCGATCGCATCCGCCGGCGGCGAGCAAAAAAAATTTTTCGGCAAACCCTTGACACTCATGTATTATTTATGTAGCATATTAATATGGCGAGGGGGACAAGCCTCAAAGCTCCACCCCAAGCCAACTGTACCTTGAAAACTGAATAAGTTTTTCCCCTCCGTTGTAGTTCAGAAAATCCCCATAGCGCTCCGCGCCTGCCCAGGGACCGGCGATCGCCTTCCCCAGGGACCGGCGATCGCATCGACAACAGCAAATCCCCAAAAAAATTTTTTCAGACTTTCAGGAATTTATGTAGTATAAACGTAGTATACAGATAGAGCGAGGGAAAAAGAGCTTCAAAGCTCCACCCCAAGCCAACTGTACCTTGAAAACTGAATAAGTTTTCCCCTCTGTTGTAGTTCAGAAAATCCCCATAGCGCTCCGCGCCTGCCCAGGGACCGGCGATCGCCTTCCCCAGGGACCGGCGATCGCATCGACAACAGCAAATCCCCAAAAAAATTTTTTCAGACTTTCAGGAATTTATGTAGTATAAACGTAGTATACAGATAGAGCGAGGGAAAAAGAGCTTCAAAGCTCCACCCCAAGCCAACTGTACCTTGAAAACTGAATAAGTTTTCCCCTCTGTTGTAGTTCAGAAAATCCCCATAGCGCTCCGCGCCTGCCCAGGGACCGGCGATCGCCTTCCCCAGGAACCGGCGATCGCCTGGACAACAGCAAATCCCCAAAAAAATTTTTTCAGACTTTCAGGAATTTATGTAGCATAAATGTAGTATATAGATAGAGCGAGGGAAAAAGAGCCTCAACCGTACCTTGAAAACTGAATAGTCATTTGAGGCTGTAGCTCAGTTGGTCCAGAGCGCCTGTCTGTCGAACAGGAAGTCGCGGGTTCAAATCCCGTCAGCCTCGTCGCGAAGTCTCGTAGGCAAATTGGCTTAAGCCGTCACCCCCTCAAGGTGAAGATGCGAGTTCAAATCTCGTCGGGACTCCCAGGGGAGATAGCTAAGTTGGTTAAGGCGTCGGGTGTGGTCATGCGTCAGTTGGTACGGGGAGATCCTCGCGGGGGCCCCGGCGTTGCATTCGGGAAGGACATCTATCTTGTGATGTCCTCATTTGTCGCCCGAATGCTAGCTGCTGCGCAGCCGCTGCGCTAACGCCCCTACAGTTATCGGCAACAAATTACTATCAACTACTTTTGACCACACCCGTTACAAGAAGTAACAGAACCAGTTTTTGAGAGGAAAAAGTGTTACAAATTCAACCCACTCCCAGAGGATATATCCGAAACGAAGGAGTTCAACGACCATCTCGCCCCCTTACGTCGCTGGGTAGATTCTCAAGTCGGACAGCCTTGGGATGATGTTTAAGTAGTTAGGCAAAATTATTTTTATATTTGGCCTTTGGCATAAATATATGCTAGAATTAAAACAATCAAACTTATATTTTCAGCGAGGTGAAAGTTAGCCATGAGATTCATAAAGGGATTAAGCTATGAAACAATTAATCTCCTCAAACGGATTTATGCACAAAGTAAATATCACCAAGTTAGAAGACGAGCACATTGCATAATGCTCTCACATTCAGGGTATAAAACTACAGAATTGATGAAAATATTTAAGGTGACCCTTGTGACAATATATAATTGGTTTGATGCTTGGGAAGAGTTCCAATTAGTCGGCTTATATGATCGAAAAGGACGTGGAAGAAAACCGAAATTTAATTCAGAACAGATAGAGCAAATCGTGGTTTGGGCTAAAGAATTTCCCAAGGAAATAAAATTGGTGAAAGAAAAATTTAAACAAGAGTGGGATGTGGAAGTGAGTAAGGAAACTATTAAAAGGATCTTAAAAAACGCAAACATGTCGGCGGATCGGAAAACGAGTAGCTGGGGAGCCAGAACCCACGGAATATCAAGAAAAAAAGGAAGAATTAAAAAAATTAAAACAGCAAGAATATCGAGGTGAAATTGATTTAAGATTCTTTGATGAAAGCGGTTTTTGTTTAAATGCATATGTCCCTTATGCATGGCAGGAAAAAGGAGAAGTTATTGAGGCCAAAAGTCAAAATAGTAAAAGATTAAACGTCTTAGGATTTTTCAATCGCAAGAATGAACTAGAGCCTTACTTATTTGAGTGCCGGGTTAATAGTGAGGTGGTTATATCATGTATAGATGATTTTTGTTCAAAATTAGAGAAAAAAACTGTTTTGGTGATGGATAATGCGTCTATGCATACGAGTAATGCCGTAAAAAATCAACAAGCAGAATGGGAACAAAAAGGGTTGACCATTTTTTATTTACCTACCTATTCTCCACAGTTAAATATCATTGAAATCTTGTGGCGATTTATCAAATACGAATGGTTAAATATTGATGCATATGAAAGTTGGGAAAGTTTAGTTAAAGCGGTGGAAGATGTGCTTCGAGAGGTTGGAGGAAAATATAAAATTAATTTTGCCTAACTACTTACAGCCAAATCTGCGATCGCCTGGATGCGAGTACGGTAACTGGACGGCATGTTCTCTCCCATCTCTGGGATTTTGTCGAACTGCATGTCGTGCTAATTGATGGAGAGCCTTACCAGAAAAGTTACCAAAGTTTCCGTAGTAAATTTAAATTTTTCGTTCACCCCGATACGGGAATTCTCTGCCGTGTCAAGGATTTCAGCAAGAAACAAAAGCAGCTTTCCCAGAAAGAAGTCGATCGCCTAGGGATAGACGACTACCATCAATACCGCAAGTTGGACGGTCTCTGGTTTGCGATCGCATTTGCCGACCTGCCTCCAATGGAAAAACCGATGGATATTCTGCTGAAGGCTTATCTCGATCCTTTGACAGCCAGGAAGGTGTACGGGAGCCCAGTATACGCTGTCAGCAAACAACAATGTAACAAGAAGGAACTTAAGTTCATTAGGCAGCAAGTGGCAAAAGAACAGCAGAAAAAGCGCTGTAGGTTGGGTTGAGGCACGAAACCCAACCGATGTTGTTGGGTGTGGTCAAAAGTAGTTGATAGTCATTTGTTGCCGATAACTGTAGGGGCGAAGCATTCGGGCGACAAGTGATGACATCACTTGATAGATGTCCTTCCCGAATGCTTCGCCCTGCCCCCGCGAGGATCTTCCCGTACCAACTGTTTTTGACCACACCCGATGTTGTTGGCAATGCCATCGTTGGGTTTCCTAACGTCAACCAACCTACAGATATACGGATATTCTTAGTCGGTTTTAACCGACTTGAGCTATTAGCCGGGGGTTTGAACCCCCGGCGGGCTAACAGCGAAGTTGGGGATTTTCAACCCCGGCGGACTGACAGCGAAGTTTTAAATTTTGAATTGTTTAGCAGTTGTCGCCGCGCCCTAACAAAAGAAGCCTACATACCAACCAAACTACGGTCTAAAAGCTTCTATAACTTGCGCGGTATCTTATTATTACCCATCGCGTGCGACAACTGCCTCCTCTCGCTTCACGATCTCAGGAGGTAGTGCCATGACTATGAATACCGAAGAACGGGATTTGCGTTTGGAAATTCTCAACTCCCTGCTGACAACTCCTCACCGCGAGTTGAAGGAAGTCGCAGAACTTCATCAAATGTTCTCTGAAATTGACCCGCTGTTTTACGGTCACTTGGCAGTTTGGTATCAGCGCAATGGTGACGTTCGCGACCACAAGGAAGTGTTTGTTGGTAACTTGCTGACCAGCAACTTGACGGAACATCGCGATGCGGGTTTTCTCATGCTGCAAGAGTTCCCCCCTTACCAAGTGGCACGCATTGTTGACTTCATGAAACAGCAGCGCCATAAGTTGCCTCGATCGGCCCGAACTGCGGTGCGCCGCTATCTGGAAAAGCGGGAGAAAAACCCGGCATTCTTCGATCGGGCGGCGGTGCGGGGTCGCAAAGCGATGAAGCATTTGTATGCTAGCTTGCACATCAAACCCAGCGAAAGGGCAAATGCGATCCTGTTTTTGGAGAAACCTCCCGAAGGCAGCTTGCCTTTTAAAATCAAGCAGTTGGCCAAGGCGAAAACTCCCATCGCCCAGGCAGAAATTATCGCCGAATACAATATTCCTTACACGATAGCAGTAGGCGCTATAAAGCAGTTAACTCCGACCGTCCTGGTGGCACTGATTAATTCCATGTCCCCCCAGGAGGCGATCAATAACCTCAAGTCTCTCCAAAGTCGCGGGGCGATGGATATCCCAGAGGCAAAGGCGCTGATAGATAGCAAGTTAGAGGAAGCGCAAAAGAGCGATCGGGTATCGGCCTTCAAGGCGATGAAAGCAGCAGAAGTTGCAGCTATTGACGAGGCAACTGCTACCCAGTTAGAACAGGTGGTTAACGTCCAAGTCAAGCAACGGGGCAAAATTACTCGCTCGACCGCATTGTTCGTGGACAAAAGCGCTAGCATGACTGTGGCCCTAGAAGTTGGCAAGCAAATTGCCGCCTTAGTTTCCGGCATTACAGAAGCAGACCTGTTCGTTTACGCCTTTGACGCGATCGCCCATCCCATTACTGCTAAAGGTTCCATGCTTTCTGACTGGGAAAAAGCCTTCGAGCGCATTTTCCCCACGGGTGCAACAAGCATCGGTGCGCCCCTAGAAGCCATGCGACAACAGCATCAGACTGTCGAGCAAATAGTTGTCGTTACCGACGAAAATGAAAACAGCGAACCTTATTTTTCTACAGTCTATGCCCGATACTGCCAGGAGTTAAAAGTTGCGCCGAATATTGTAGTCGTCAAGGTCGGCCAGCATAACGACTATCTGGAATACCAGCTACGGCAATGCCAAGCATCCGTTGAGACCTTGACCTTCGCCGGGGACTACTACGCCCTGCCTAACTTGGTGCCCATGCTTTCCAGGCGATCGCGCCTAGAGTTGCTGATGGAAATTATGGAAACGCCCTTGCCAGTACGCCAGGACAAATAAGGAGGACTAGAATGACTGAACTGCTCAATCATGTTGACCTATGCTTTGTCGCGGACACCACTGGCAGCATGGGTGCATTTATCCAAGAAGCAAAGCGGCAACTACTCGATACTTTTAGCCTGCTATCTGCTGATAGTAGCATTGACCTGCAAGTCGGCTTAGTAGAATACCGCGACCACCCTCCTCAAGATAACTCGTTTATTACCCGCATCTACCCCCTAACTGCTAACAAGCAGCAGATGCAGAAGCACATTAATAAACTTGAGGCTGATGGTGGTGGTGACGGTCCGGAAGCAGTTTATCGCGGCGTCTATGACGCCTGCACCCAGATGAAATGGCGATCGCACAGTTGCCGCTTTATTTTACTGGTCGGCGATGCCCCGCCCCACGGCTTTGGGACCTGGTTGCAAACCCTAGCACCAGGACGCAAGGGTTCCACAAATAATGACGGGGATGCCTGGCCTGATGGTTGTCCCAGCGGTTTGAACGTCCAGTCGGTAACGGCAGCGGCGGAAAACCAGCGGGTGACCGTTCACGCCCTCTGCATGCCTGGCAGCGATATGGCCTTAGAAGCTTTTCAGGCGATCGCTAGAGGTACGGGGGGTCAATGTGCCTCCGTTACCAAAGCTAAAACGGTCATTAGCAAGATGGTTGCCATGCTGAGTTCCGAGTTCCGCGACTTAGCATTTGACAAGCAGGTATTAGAAACCGCCCGGGCGATCGAGCAACTCGATAGCAGCAAAATTGCCGAGTCTCTGGGTTGTCCGAGACTGCAAGCTGCTGCTGCGATCGCCCGACTGGGAAAGCGCGGTTTTCTAGATTTTTAACGTCCAAATTCAGCAGTTGTCGCCGCGCCCCAACTAGAGGAGCGTAAATACCCTTAACTTGCGCGGTATCTATTACCCGTCCCGTGCGACAACTGCCTCCTTTCGCTTCATGATTTGGTGGAGGTAGTACCGTGAAAATGAATACTGAAGAACGGGATTTGCGTTTGGAAATTCTCAACTCCCTGCTGACAACTCCTCACCGCGAGTTGAAGGAAGTCGCAGAACTTCACCAACTGTTCTGTGAAGTTGACCCGCTGTTTTACGGTCACTTGGCAGTTTGGTATCAGCGCAATGGTGACGTGCGCGACCACAAGGAAGTGTTTATTGGTAACTTGCTGACTAGCAACTTGACGGAACATCGCGATGCTGGTTTTCTCATGCTGCAAGAGTTCCCCCCTTACCAAGTGGCACGCATTGTTGACTTCATGAAACAGCAGCGCAATAAGTTGCCTCGATCGGCCCGAACTGCGGTGCGCCGCTATCTGGAAAAGCGGGAGAAAAACCCGGCATTCTTCGATCGGGCGGCGGTGCGGGGTCGCAAAGCGATGAAGCATTTGTATGCTAGCTTGCACATCAAACCCGGCGAACGGGCAAATGCGATCCTGTTTCAGGAAAAACCTCCCGAAGGCAGCTTGCCTTTTATGCTCAAGCAGTTGGCCAAGGCGGAAACTCCCATTCAGCAGGCACAAATTATCGCCGAACACAACATTCCTTATACCGTAGCGGTGGGCGCTATCAAGCAGGTGACTCCCACTGTCCTGGTGGCACTGATTAATTCTATGTCGCCCCAGGAAACGATCAATAACCTCAAGTCTCTCCAAAGTCGCGGGGCGATGGATCATCCAGAAGTAAAGGCCCTGATCGATAGTAAACTGGAAGAGGCCCAAAAGAGCGATCGGGTATCTGCCTTCAAAGCGCGGGTTGCTGCTGATGTTACCCAATTGGATGCCGAAACTGCCAAAAAGCTGGAACAAGTGACCAACGAACAAGTCAAGAAGCGTGGTAAGATTGCCAAGCCGACGGGTTTGCTCATTGATAAGTCCGGTTCCATGGAAAAGGCGATCGAAATTGGCAAGCGCCTGGCAGCAATGATTTCGGGAGTGGCCGAAGCAGATTTGTTCGTCTATGCTTTCGATACCATGCCTTACCCAGTAGAATCAAAAGGTAAAGAGTTGACTGACTGGGAGAAAGCATTCCAGCACATCCGCGCAGGTGGCGGTACGAGTATCGGTTGCGGTTTAGAGGCAATGCGGCGCAAGAAACAGTTGGCAGAACAAATTATCTTGGTAACGGATGAAGGTGAAAACACCGCGCCATACTTCGCTGACGCCTACGATGCTTACCGCCGCGAAATGAAGGTGATACCGAACGTGGTAATTGTCAAGGTGGGTTATAGTTATGATTGGGTGGAAACTCAGTTGAAAAAAAAGCAAGTGCAGGTGGATACCTTTAGTTTCAAGGGTGACTACTACTCCCTGCCCAACTTGATCCCGCTGCTGTCTCGTCCGTCGCGACTGGAGTTGCTGATGGAGATTATGGAAACCCCCCTGCCAGTGAGGAATGATAAGTAGCTATACTAGAGACGCCCAGTGTTGCGTCTCTAGTGAATAACTTTCCCGTCCCGATCGTATAAGATAGACTCTTCCACGCTTTGTGGACTAAACAATTTATTTATAAGGCTTTCAGTCGGTTTTAACCGACTTTAGCTATTAGCCGGGGGTTTGAACCCCCGGCGGGCTAACAACGAAGCTTGGAATTGTACGACCTACTTTACTTTTGTAGGAGAGGATGAAATGAGTACAATGGAAATTGCTTACAAAGTGGCCGCAGCAGCGGTGCGACAAAGGTTTGCCGAACAGCATCCCGACTACTTGACAATTCTCGATCGCATTCGTAAAGATGAGGTAGCTGCCTATGCCGGGACTTTCGACCAAGTGGAGGAGGTATTGAAATGTTTGCAAATTCCCGCCCTCGTAAATCCTAATGCTAAGAAAACCGACCCGAAGATTGTTTTTGTCAATTGTTCTAGTGATTACGACCAAACTCTCATTGCCGAAATAGGCGATCGGGTAAGGAAGGGCAAATGGCTAGTCACCTCAGATTGGGCCCTGCATTATATCATAGAGCCAGCATTCCCGAATACAGTCCGCTGGACAAAAGAGTCTACCGACGAATCAGTCATATCAGTAGAACCATACCTAGATAGTTTGTGGTCGGAAATTGCCGTATTGGGTGCCGATCCCCAGTGGTGGTTGTGGGGAAGCTATCCCATAGAGGTGATCGACCCAGAGAAAGTGCGTGTGGAAGCAGCCAGCCACGATTTGTTGGTAAAATATAAAGCACCTGTAGTGGCAGTGCGTTTTGATTGGGGAACCGGGCATGTATTCCATGTCATCAGTCATTTCTGGGCCAAGCGCAGCGAAACTCCCACGGTGCGACACCAACAACCCTGTACGGATTTTCTCACGGCAGGCATGCGGTTGAGCGATCGGGGGGTAGAAAAAGTCCTGCAAGAGACAGGCATTCAACCGGAGACAATCAATTTCGGTCAGTTGCAGAGTGCGGCCACGGCCACGGAGTTAGTTGCCCAGCTTTGCGTAGGGGCGATCGGGAGTTCTTAACTCGATTATAATGGGGATCGGCGATCGGTAGTTGCAGGAAGAACATCATGCAGTGTAAACTATGTGAAAGGGAAGTAGGTCGTCTGACGGTTCATCATCTAGTACCCCGACAGAGGACAAAACGGAAAAAGCAGTCTCCCGGTCCAACCGTCGAGATCTGTGCTGCTTGTCACGGACAGATCCATGCTACGTTTGACAACAAGCGCTTGGCGGAGGAATTAAATACCATAGAAAAACTGAAAAACGAGCCTCAGATGGAAAAATTCTTGTCATGGGTGAGGAAGCAGAAGGCAGACCGGCGCATCCAGGTGCGTCGCCAAAGAAGTTAAATCGGTGGCGCCCCTTCTGCGAGAAATACCGAACCAGTTCGATCGAGCATTATTTGCAATTTAGGGAGAAAAATTTTGGCAAAAAAATCCCAGGTGAACAAGTCTAATCTTCTGTCCCAGCGGTTAAAAGAAGCCCTCGATCGCGGGAGCAAAATTCAGATTGAAGCCGAGGACAGTTTCTGTGGGATCCCGATAAATTTGGACGAGGAGTTTGTGGAAATTATCCTGTTAGTACCTCCCGATGAATATAACGAAGACGATGATGAATATAAATGTATCACGTGGTTGATTCGGCTGGAATCGATATTCGCGATCTCCTATCCCACGCAAACTTGGTCGAAAGAAAAATTGGCAAACTTGCTGAAACCAGAGGCGATCGCAAAAGATAATTAATCTTTGTGGGTGGGCTGGGGCCCGCCCCTTTGTGTAAAAATGGGAGATAAACTGGTCGGGGTCGAGCTGGGAATCGCTTCCCAACCCTCCCTTTCAAAACCGTGCTTGCGACTTTCACCGCACACGGCTCCTGGGTAATAGACCCGTTGTCATGGGTAGGGATTTGTCGGGGTTACCCCCTTGTCCCCTTGCGACTTGTTCTTCATCTTTATCCTGTGGCGTACAACAGGAGACTAATCCTCTACCGTCAGCCTTGTGTGATTCCGTGGTGGCGAGTGGATTGCCTACCAACCGAGAGATTTCTCTCTGCTCGCTCTTTTAGAAGTAGTTTTACCAGTAACCAGCTATCGGCGGGCTTTTAGTTCATCAGACTACAGTTCCAATCGCATTCTACTATCACCGTCCTATGTCGGCATATCCTAGGCATTACCCCAAGCGTTGGCTTTTTAGGACATCCCTCCCCAGTGGGCTTGCGCTTATTATCTAACTTATCTACCGGAGGCAGATAGCATCACTGAGGTTATAACGTTCCGTGGAATCAATACGATGCTTTTAGGTCGTTGCAATACCCCGGGAGGATTGTAGTAATACGAGATATCCACAGACCAAGGATATCTACACCTACCATTGCCTTTTGGCCCAGCGTAAAAGCCTTATTCCGCTGGTTGATGATCACGAGGCTTGTACAACTTCACTTATCGTTAACCATGAGCACCTTTCCTAGTGGCGTTTCCGGCTTAGGCTGCCAGATAGCCTTCATTTAAGTCCCTGCTTTCCACCCCCGGCGATAACACTCCGAGGCAGTTGGGACCGGTGTACCTCCCGTATCTGGAGGATGGGGTTAGGACCCACAATAATTCCACAGTTCCCTGGCTAATCTCACCAGTTTGAGCTGTCACGAGTTTAGCGGGTCATTGAAACCACGCTATCTTTGCTTACGCTCGAACATTCCGCACAGATCGAATCATCGTAGTAGACGTAGAAGCCACTTGCTGGCAAGGTAAACCGCCAGCAGGTCAAGAAAATGAAATCATCGAGATCGGAATTTGCGTAGTTGATATCATTTCCGGTCAAGCAATAGAAAAAGATAGTATCTTAGTCAAGCCAGAACGTTCTCAAGTAAGTGAATTCTGTACCCAACTGACCACCTTAACCCAGTCACAAGTAGATAAAGGAATTTCCTTTGCCGAAGCTTGCTTACTGCTGCGCAAGAATTATAACACCCATCAGCGAGTTTGGGCCAGCTATGGAGAGTACGATAAAAGACAATTCGAGAGACAATGCCTTGCCCGATCGATCAAATATCCTTTTGGTCCGAAGCATATCAATGTCAAAAACCTGTTTGCGATTATTAATGCCATGGATCGAGAAGTAGGCATGGCCCGGGCCTTAGAAATCCTCAATCTGCCTCTGGAAGGGACTCACCACCGGGGGGGCGATGATGCCTGGAATATCGGTCGGATATTGTCAAGGTTACTCTGTCAAGCAAGAGCAGGAAATAATGGGCGATCGGCCCGTTCGTAGTAAGCACTTTAGTGCTTCCGGGTTCGTAGTAAGCACTTTAGTGCTTCCGGGTTCGTAGTAAGCACTTTAGTGCTTCCGGGTTCGTAGTAAGCACTTTAGTGCTTATTTTATCGAGAATAATTACTATCATAATTTGACGCTCCTATTTACTAATATAGGCTCTTCGGTACTTGGGTTGCTAAACTATTGCTAATTTTGAAAAGCTAATAAACATCTTAGCTCAAAATTTTCTATGTTACGAAAACAAAATCCGCACCGTTTAACTAACTTAATTTTTTGGTTAATACCTTCAACAATGCCATTAGTTGTTTTTTGCTCAAAATCTGCTGTTATCTCCACTAACCAGCGACGGATTGTTCCTTGACTTTTGGGAAATAATTCTGCTGATTGTTTCAACCATTCTGCTAAATTCAATAAGCCATCAAACCAATTTATGCTCTCTTCAAATACTTTCCTAAAATTTTCTTTTAATTCATGCATCTTTTGCAGCTTCGGGAATTCTTTATTGACTTCTTCTAATTGGCTTTTTTGAGCTTCATTTAAATCATCGGAATTAGCAAGAAGGACATATTTACTGTGATGAAGCACCTTGAGTTTTGCAGTTTTTTTCTTCTTATCATCCATGTTATTAACTTCTTTTTTTGTTTGCTTACGACCATTGTCTAATTCTTCTTGAACCTGGTTCATTACATGAAATCTATCAGCTACTACCTCGGCGTGAGGCATTAATTTTTCTACCAAAGTTTTATAGGGACGCCATAAATCAATGCTAACCTCTTCTATGCCTGATAACACGTCTATTCCCCAAGATAGCAACACTTTTTCAATGGCTTCTTGGGTTCGATCGGGGACTAAAGCTAGAAGTTGACTATTGTCCAAATCTACTAATACCGCACAATAATTACCTTGTCCTTTTATCAGGCTAATTTCATCAATCCCCAATCGTTTTAAGTCTTGAGGTTTTTGACCTACCAAACTTTTTTTTAAATCTTTTAACATAGTTTCAATTTCTGACTCACTTACCCCGGTTCTTTCGGCAACACTTTTAATATTACTATGTTTTACCTGATTCAATATATCGTCGGCAAGTCTTTTAGTATAGTTGCGTTTTGGTTCACAAAAATCCAAAGGCTCACTAAAAATTTTTAAACAATTTTCACATTTCATTTTTCGTTTATTTACCTGTAAATAAACATTTTGACCATTCATAGGCAAGTCTTTAATTAGATGTGAATAATAGGAGTGAATTTTCTGACTCATTTGACCGCAATGAGGGCAGGCTACTTCTGAAGTTAAACTCGCTACGGAGAGGATTTTTCCTAGAGATGTATCTTGTACGAAATGAGTAACTTTAACATCTGGGATGTTCAGAAAATCTGTTAGTAGTTTGAGTTGTCCTTTTGAAGCCATGATAATTTTACCTCAGTTTTCACTTTGTCCTCAATTTCAGTAAAGCATTAAAAATGCCAGAAGTCAAGTACAGCAATATGTTTACTCTTCAAGTATAACAATTTTAGTTTAATTTGACGAGTATTTATTTGATAGTTTAGCAACTCAGGTACCGAAGAGCCCTAATATAGCAGATTCAAAATTATGCTGTAGGATCGGAGCACGGTTTCCAGTTAATTAAAATAGTCAAAGATAGCCATGTCTGAGCGATCGATTAACAATTGACAATTGACAAATTGCAATTGACAATGAATATATTTGTGACAATCAAATCTACCAATTCACGGACAACACGAGAAGACTCCGATGATCCGATGCTTTAGCCCAGAGAAATCCCCTCTTACGAAAACCCCGCCTATATGATAATATAGTAAATGGAGCTGCTGTGGCCCCAAAGAGGTACGGGCGATCGCAAATCAAAACCTTCAGTACCGTCAACAGGGAACTGCAAGGGCGAATGTAGAGAATATAATGAAAAATAATCGATTAGTAAAAATCAGCAAATACCTGAGTAAACATCTACGACATAGTCCCGACAGAATAGGTCTAGAACTGCAACCGGGAGGCTGGGTTTCGGTCGCAGAACTCCTGGTAGCTTGTAAAAAACATAAATTTCACATTTCCGAGAAGGAATTGAAAGAAGTGGTCGAACAAAACGATAAAAAACGCTTCTCCTTCGACCCCACAGGCACGCGCATTCGTGCCAACCAAGGGCATACTGTAGAAGTAGACTTGCAGTTGTCACCCACAATTCCCCCAGATGTACTTTACCACGGCACTTCCCACCATGCCATTGAGTCAATTATGCAGATGGGAATTTGTAAGTAGTTAGACAAAAATAATTGCACATAGCCATGGGCGACATGCTCCGGATATGGAGACTAGCGCGAGAGAGTGTGTGAAATTAATTTTGTCCATGTACTTAAAATGTCGCGACACCACGTGCATTTATCGACAGATATTGCCACAGCACGAAATGTAGGCAAGCGTCGGGGGCGTCCGGTAATTTTTGCCGTAGATGCCGCCGCCATGCACGCCGCAGGTTATAATTTCTACTGTACCGAAAACCGAGTTTGGTTAGTCGATCGCGTTCCCCCGGAGTATCTAGTGGAGGTGTAAAGAGACCCCCTTCGCCCCTCAACCGGTTAGTTCGGGAGCGCCAAAACAGCCAGCTACGGGCGATCGGCTATTGTCCCTGTAAAAATTGAATAGTTTGCCATTTACAACTAAAAGAGGTATAATAGACAGGGGCAGCAGCAAATCTCCCCTTTACCACCAGTTGAGAGGGAGCATGTCCAGAGCAACTTATAAGGATTTTTGCTTTTAGATGTAATTACCAGTTAATTGAGATGGTGCTGACAACTGACAACTGACAACTGACAACTGACAATGGATCCAGAATTAGAGAACATCATACGAGAAATTGAAGCAATGGACTCAAGAGACTTTGGCTACCCAGAATCAGGATATAACAACCATCAAAGCCGAGGGTTACTAACAGCAGGTTGGCGACCGTTAAATCGAGAATTTGATTGGGAATATTTCCGGCATCTGGTGTCTAACGATCCCTGGGAATTGACCCAGAAAAGTCTGGGGTTTGTCAGCGATTTAGCAGATGCCTTAGGTCGGACTCAATATAGCTGGTGGGCAAATATATTTAATCTCTTCTCAGAAAACACCCGATATGAATTGGATGAATTTTGGGATTACATAACTCCCCAGCCCCTAGCCCCAGATTATCGATATAAAGACGTTATCAGTACAGAAGCACCAATAGTTCAGTCCGTCAGCCGCGATCGCATTCCCATCGATTATGTCCTGAACCGGCTCCAGGAGATTACCGTGTTCAAGATTCTGGAATTATTGTCCAAGCCAGAATTAATAACACAGTATTACCTAGACCGACATTTTTATTATCCTGTAGAGAAATTTACCAGTTGGGAAAGGGTGGAAACCCTGGGCAGCGTTTCCGCTTACTGGTCAAAGTTTCAAGTTTGGCTGCAAATAGACAACCTGGGCCGAAGCAGGCGACGCTACACCCTGATCGCCCAAGACATTGCCCCACTGGTGAATAAAGCCACTTACAATCTAGCAGTGATGCTCAGTGGGTATCAAAATCGGATTGGACAGGTCCATTCTCAGTTTCCAATTAGAACATTTCCTGCAGATATTCAAAGCTTCACAGACAAAGTTCAGCAGGCAATCATCGACCAAAACCAGCTAGCAGTTCTCGTACAAGGAGAACCAGGCACGGGGAAAACTGCCTGGACCCAAGCAGTGGCAAAAGAAATATTAATGCCCCTAGGATATGTAATTTTTATCCTCGATCATGATGCGGTGGAAAACTTTATCCCCCCCAGTTACCTGGAACGGATTTGTCTCATCATCAATGAAGCAGATAACTTGGCCCAAGACCGCTCAATGGCAGTAGCTCGAGGAAATAATAAAACCGAGCATATCCTGAGTTTACTGGATGGAACATTGTACAATAGCGTGATAGAAGAATCGGGGGTGCAGTTGCAACAAAAATTAGTCGTGTTGATGACTTGTAATACCACAGAAAGACTCGATCCAGCTATGTTACGCAAAGGAAGAGTAGATTGGACTTATGAATTTATTCACAGATTTGTCTAAGTGAAAATGGAGAATTGCGTTCTCAGGCGGGAGCCAGGGAACGAGGAGAATTGACAACGAAAAACTGACGGGCAGCTCTTGTCGCCCGCCCTACAGGCTACACGCTACACTGCGCTACTGACAACTGACAGGGGCGCCGGCGGTGGGGAGAGCGGGCGATCGAATGGCTTGACAGCCTGAAAGAATCTAGTTAGAGTAAAGAAAGCAGGACTTACGGGCACGCTTATAGGGCACCAGAGATAGCCCATCAGACGGTACCGGTACGGTAGAACGGGACGAGTTGCGTAATTACACCGAAAGACCAAAGATCTGGAGAGGCAAAAAACATAGTAGATATAATAACCATGAAAAAAATAATTCGCACTTCACGACAAGCAGTCTTAGCGATAGCATCTGTAGCAGTCTGGTCGGTACCAGTGGCACAGGCCCAGTCAGGCAGGCCATCAAGGGAAGCAGATGTAACCCTCTCCGGTGAATCTCTGCGTACCATCGAGAGTCGCACGACCTCTTCAGATTACCAGAGGTCATTTGAAAGAGCGTCCCCACCTGTCGATGCCTCGACGGATCTCTCAAGAAGCCGCGAAGAGAATCAATTGAGAATAGACGAACGCACGGAAGTGGTGGTTGACGATCTCAGGGATTCAGGGGACAGCCTCAACTTGTTCCGGGTACCAGGGGACGTGAGGGACTCGAAAAGAGTGCTTCTGAAAATAGAACTGGGAGATTAGTGCAACTTGGGTCTAGCATCGGATAATTAGATCTGGTCAGAAAATCTCTCTATCGAGTCCCCTAGAGACATCGGCACCGATAACTGCACGGAAAGCTCTCCAGACAGGTTAAGATGGTGGTACTCGGTGCATCCGCGATCGGTTATCTTGTCTCATGACACAAACAGCACAAATCCTCTCGCAACTACCAGGAGATGTCCTATCCGGACTGCGTAAGGCCGATGGACTCTGGCAAGCTATCAAAGAAAATACCCACCCCGTACCTCAGACGGTGCAAGAGAGCGCAATGCCTTTATCAGAGGTAGATTGGGATGTGGTGGTCTGCGGTGGCACCTTAGGCATTATGATTGCCTGCGCCCTGCAATTACAAGGGCTGCGCGTGGCCGTAATGGAACGGGGAATCCTGCGGGGCCGAGATCAAGAGTGGAATATCTGCCGCCGGGAACTGGAAGTGCTCTTAGAATTGGAGTTACTGACGCCAGCAGAACTGGAAACGGCGATCGCCACCGAGTATAACCCAGCACGCATCAGCTTCCATGGTGGGCCCGATATCTGGGTGCGCGACGTACTCAACATCGGCGTAGATCCAGTCTATCTGCTAGAAACCCTGAAAAATAAATTTATAGCCGCCGGCGGTCAACTGTGGGAAAATACAGCCTTTACAGGGGCAGTCGTACATCGGGATGGTCTGGTAGTTTTAGCGGGCGCTCGGGTTTTCAAGACCCGGTTATTGCTAGATGCAATGGGGCATTTTTCTCCCATCGGGCGGCAGGCAAGACAGGGGAAAAAACCAGACGCCATCTGCCTAGTAGTCGGCACCTGCGCTCGCGGGTTTCCTCGCAACGACACCGGCGACATATTAGTATCCTTCACTCCCCTACTTAATCAATGCCAGTATTTCTGGGAAGCCTTCCCGGCCAGGGATGGCAGAACCACATACCTATTTACCTATATAGATGCTCACCCAGACCGCTTTAGCCTAGAATTTCTCTTTGACGAGTACCTGCGCTACCTGCCAGAATACCAGCAGATCGGCCTCGACCAACTGCAATGGCAACGAGCCTTATTTGGCTTCTTCCCCTGCTACCAGCAAAGCCCCTTAAAAACCCCCTTCAACCGCATTTTACCCGTAGGAGACAGTAGCGGGAATCAATCGCCTCTGAGCTTCGGCGGATTTGGTGCCATGATTCGCCACCTGAAGCGTCTGACCGCAGGTATTCAGGACGCCCTGATCCATAGCGCCCTAGGGCGCCAGGATCTAGCAATCTTACAACCTTATCAACCCAATCTCGACCTTACCTGGCTGTTTCAACGGTCCATGAGCGTCGGCCTGGAGCAAAAAATTCCCCCAGATCGAATCAACCGCCTACTCGGGGAAATATTTACGATCATGTCTGAACTCGGAGACGAGGTAATGCTCCCGTTTCTCCAAGATGTCGTGCAGTTGCGCGGGTTATCCCAAACCCTGCTGCAAGCATCAGTCCGTCAGCCGGACTTAATCGTCAAAGTAATGGGTCAAGTCGGACTGAAAACCTTGGCTGACTGGATGGTTCACTATACCAACCTCGCAGCCTACACGGCATTGTATCCCTTAGGACGGTCGATCGCCCCCTGGACAAAAGCCTTACCGGGAGTGCAACAATACTACTACCGTCGCTTGATAGATGCGTGGCAGTACGGTTCTGGGGTAGACTACTGCAAGCCAAAATCTATACAGGCTGGATGATTGTTATATTTGGCGTAGACATTTGGCTTGAGCCTGCAATCGATGGCCTGGGAGTCGCTCGTTCATGGTAGATGGCAACCAACCCCCACCCGCAACCCCCCACCCAGCAGTGGGGCAAGCTGAAAGTAAATGGTATAGGTTTTAACTTTTTACTTCCCAAAGGTGATATAGGTATGAAAGCGCTTGCTGAAAAAGCAGCAATTGACTGTTTTTCGCAACCCCGAAGGTACTGACTATTTATTCCGGCAGGATCTCACTCAAGGAAATATTGCACCCTGGCATTTCCAGCTGTGGAAGTTTCCATCGATCGGCTATTAGCATGATTTATATCGCGCCTCTAGCATGGAACAATCTCATCTAGATATCATTGCCCATAACCTCATTATATTGCCATGACGACTTCAACTCCTATCCAAAAAGCGATCGCTACTGCGTCCCATCAAAGGGCGATCGCGACAGAAATACTCGAGTGGCAACCCGCGACCTGGGAAGACTACGTAACCTATCGCGACGCAGACATTGCAGAACGAGTTAGACTGTTTTTTTATCGGGGTCAACTTTTAATAGATATGGGTTCAGAAGGAATTAATCACTCCAGCAGCACATGATTTAGTATTGTACATCGGTGAAGGTGTTCCGCAATGGCAAGAAGGAGAACCGCGTCGCATTAGGTCGGGGTCGAGCTAGGAATCGCTTCCCAACCCTCCCTTTCAAAACCGGACTTGCGATTTTCACCGCAGGAGGCTCCTAGGTAATAGGCTCTTATCATGAGCAGCTTGTGTCAGGGTTACCCCAGTTTAGCCTTACGACCCGTTCGTTCATCCCTATTCTGGTTGTGAGTGGAGCAGCCGGCAAACCTTTAGTATCACTATTTACTAGGCCGTTTTACCAGAAATTATAACCTCACTTTCGCGGGTCTCCGTAATAATCAGGATTACTTGTTCCGGTCGTTTCCTATTATCACTGCCCTATGTCTGCATATCCCAAGCATTACCCTGGGCATTGGCTTTTTAGAGCATCCCTCCCCTGTTGGCTTTCGCTTATCATCTAACTTATCCCCTGGTCGGTTATCCGTATAAAACGTTTTTCCCGGTCCATGGATTGCACAACAGGGGTTATAACGTTCCGTGGAATCCATATGATGCTTTTAGGCCCCTGCATTACCCCGGGAGAATTTTTGTGAGAAGACTATCCACATCCTCCATCGCCTTTTGGCTCCAGCGTGACAGCCTTATTTCGCTGGTTCACCTTCACGAGGCTTATACAGATTCACTTATCGTTGACCATGAGCTGCTTTCCTAGCGGAGACACCGGTTTAGGCTACCAGCCTCCTACATTTAAGTCCCTGCTCTCCACCGCCGGTGATGTCACTCCGCAGCAGTTGGGACCGGTGTACCTCCCGTATCCGGAGGGTGGGGTTTGGACCCACAAAGATTCCATAGTTCCCTGGCTAATGAGACCAGTTTGAGCTGTCACAAGTTTTGTTTGCTAATGGAGCCACACTATTCGCTTACGCTCGAACGTTTCGCAGGTCGGGGTCGAGCTAGGAATCGCTTCCCAACCCTCCCTTTCAAAACCGGACTTGCGATTTTCACCGCAGGAGGCTCCTAGGTAATAGGCTCTTATCATGAGCAGCTTGTGTCAGGGTTACCCCAGTTTAGCCTTACGACCCGTTCGTTCATCCCTATTCTGGTTGTGAGTGGAGCAGCCGGCAAACCTTTAGTATCACTATTTACTAGGCCGTTTTACCAGAAATTATAACCTCACTTTCGCGGGTCTCCGTAATAATCAGGATTACTTGTTCCGGTCGTTTCCTATTATCACTGCCCTATGTCTGCATATCCCAAGCATTACCCTGGGCATTGGCTTTTTAGAGCATCCCTCCCCTGTTGGCTTTCGCTTATCATCTAACTTATCCCCTGGTCGGTTATCCGTATAAAACGTTTTTCCCGGTCCATGGATTGCACAACAGGGGTTATAACGTTCCGTGGAATCCATATGATGCTTTTAGGCCCCTGCATTACCCCGGGAGAATTTTTGTGATACGGGATAGCCATCAGAGAAGACGTGCGATTCGTTCAGGTATAAGCTGAAAAACCAGTGAAAGCCTGGCTGGTCCCATTAGCCAGTAACTTTGGTACCATGGGGGTCCAAATCCCCCCCTCCAAGTACGGGAGAGACACCGGTCCTTAATGCTGCGGAGTGACATCACTGCGGTGTGAAGCAAGGACTCAAATGTAGGAGAACTGGCAGCTATCGCCGGTAAATCCGCTAAGGAAAGATGCTCATGGCTAGAAAAGCGAACCTATTTAAGCCTCGTTAAGATGAACCAGCGCAATAAGGCTGTATCGCTGGCCCAAAAGGGAAATGGTAGTTAGTGTTAGTCTTGTCTTCTGGCTAACAACGTGCTCAAAGAACTCCCGGGGTATTGTAGGGGCCTAAAAGCATCAATAATGGTATCAAGGAACGAAATAACCTCCTGTGTGCTGTCTCCGGGTGGGTAGGAAGGGAGGGAGACAAGTTAGATGATAAGCGAAAGCCACAGGGGGGGGGATGTCCTAAAAAGCCAATGCCCGAGGTAACGCTCGAGGATATGCTGACATAGGACGGATATGGTAAGAAGTCTTGGGAGAAAGTAACCCTAAACATGATACAGAGCCGGAGGAGAAATCCGAAAGGTAAATATAATGGACTAAAGCCCTGACCAGGTAAAAACTAGCGCATTCCTATTTTATAGGGATTCATGTTAATAAAGAGTGGCACTCATGGGTTTGGCAGTTCTCCCGTCACGAACCGCCCGGGTTAGGCATAAATTTAGTCAATTACGACCACCAGAAGGGGAGAAATTTCATGGGACAAGGCCAGAAAGGAGTAATCCAATCAACGGCTACCAGTGACATCGGCTTACCAACCAGTAGCCGACTGCGGTGAAAGTCGCAAGTCCGGTTCCGAATGGGAGGGTTGAGAGGAGACTCTCAGCTCGACCCCGACCGATCCACATCCTCCATCGCCTTTTGGCTCCAGCGTGACAGCCTTATTTCGCTGGTTCACCTTCACGAGGCTTATACAGATTCACTTATCGTTGACCATGAGCTGCTTTCCTAGCGGAGACACCGGTTTAGGCTACCAGCCTCCTACATTTAAGTCCCTGCTCTCCACCGCCGGTGATGTCACTCCGCAGCAGTTGGGACCGGTGTACCTCCCGTATCCGGAGGGTGGGGTTTGGACCCACAAAGATTCCATAGTTCCCTGGCTAATGAGACCAGTTTGAGCTGTCACAAGTTTTGTTTGCTAATGGAGCCACACTATTCGCTTACGCTCGAACGTTTCGCACCACCTGACTAAGTGGCGAGTTCCATATCTGGTTGGAGAAATTGCGGATACGACTCTGGCGACTGATTTGGATGAAAAGAAGCAGTTGTATGCTGAATTGCAAATTCCTGAATACTGGGTGATTAATGTCCGAGGCAGGCAGGTAATGGCATTTCGGTTACAGGAGAATGGCAAAGATCAGCAATGTACCCATTCAGTAGCACTTGCAGGTTTGCCTATTGCGGTAGTGATAAATATGTAGTGATATAACATTTTATCCCTCTATTAATCCTTGCTTTTCAAAGGGATAATATAACATTTTTCATTACCATTGATAAGTTTAATTTATCAAAAATATCAGAGATAATCATGTATAATTAGTTGTCACAATGCTATATTGTTATTGGTAAAAACAATGTCTAAATTTATGAACACATCATCAGATTTATGCTTGCGACCTTCTTGTCCCCACTGTCAAAGTGAGCGAACAGTAAAAAACGGTAGTACTCATAACAAAAAGCAAAAACATAAGTGTAAAGACTGTGGCAGGCAATTTGTTGAAAACCCTACCAATAAAACGATATCATCAGAAACAAAAAAGAAAATAGATGGCCTTTTACTTGAGAGAATTTCTTTAGCTGGAATTGCACGTCAAGTTGGAGTTTCAAAAACTTTGCTCCAAGATTATGTTAATAAAAAATATGCGGAAACTCCGCGTGAGATAAAGGTTTTAGACAAGCCAAAAGGGAAAATGACTATTGAATGTGATGAAATGTGGTCTTTTGTGGAGAATAAAGAAAATAAGCAATGGATTTGGTTAGCGTTAGATACAAAAACTAGAGAAATAGTTGGAGTTTATGTGGGCGCTCGCAGTCGGGAATCGGCGTGGAAATCTTTACCTCCTGTTTATCGGCGCAGTTTTTTACACATATTTTTGGGAAGCTTATAACACAGTAATCCCCAAAAAACGTCATAAACCAGTAGGTAAAGAAACTGGAAAAACTAATCATATTGAAAGGCTAAACAACACATTAAGACAAAGAATTAGTCGTTTGGTTCGTAAAACATTATCATTCTCCAAGAAACTAGAAAATCACATCGGAGCTATTTGGTATTTTGTACATTATTACAACAAATGTTTATCGGGATAGATAATGCATCACTACATATTTATCACCACCCGAACTTTGTCACATCTGAGTGAGGAAACTAATATTAGCCCTGTGGTTTTCTCAACAGATCCCATTGATGTCAACTTAAAGGCTAAAATTAGATATATCTCGTTCCCTGACGACCGCAGGGAGCGTCATCTCCGATCGTATGATGTGGTTTAAGACTTGACATTGTTTCGCGATCGGATATAGAATAGTAATGACTAGGGTTTGAGCAGCCGCAGGAGCGGTGCTCTATCTCAAACTGATGCCAAAGCACTGGTAACTGGCAACTGATAACTGACACTAGGAGGTGTGACGGGATGGCAGAGACAACGGCAAAGGCGATAGCAGATTATATTATACACTTCTCCCAGGACCACGGGGACTTGGTTACCAACCTGAAACTGCAAAAACTGGTATACTATGCTCAGGCATGGTATCTGGCTCTGTATGACAAACCTCTGTTTGATGAAGAGTTACAAGCTTGGATCGGCGGACCGGTGCAACCAGAACTGTACGATCGCTTTAAGAGCTACAAATGGAATCCGATTAGCGAACATCCAGAAAAGGTAGAATTGCCAGAACACATAACAGACCATCTGATAGAAATCATTGAGGTATTTGGGAAATACCAGGCTTATTACCTGGAAAGGATGGTTCAAGGCGAAGACCCATGGCTGAAAGCGCGTCGCGGAATTCCCAGGGACGAACACGCAACAGTGAGGATCGAGAAACAGGATATGCAAACATATTATAAGACTTTGCTTGCAGATGACGAAGAAGAAGAACAAGAGGGTCAAAACACGGAGTACGCCCAAATCCAGTGATATCGTTGAAAAAAAGCGAGAAAATGAAGAGGTAATTTTTTCTTTCAAATATCTTGACTTATTCAGCAACCCCAACCCCAAGTTTGGGGTTGCTGGGTGCGGTGAAAGTTATCTGGAAAAAATATTGTTACGTCTCAAAGATGTATCAAGTATCAGATACGATGATTTTGTTAGTAGTCGTTCCTCTTCCTTGCGTGCGCATGAAATAACTTGGTCAGACACGACAGAACCCAATGGATTTACCTGTCTAAATGCTTATCTGAGAGAACAGACTGCGTTTCAATTTGAAATCTCGGCTAACGAGTATGGGAGAGTACACGGGTTTCTGCTAGACCAGATTTTCTATATAGTCTGGCTAGACCCGCATCATAGGTTATACTCATAAGTTACATTTGATGTATAATACTCGGAGATCGAATCAAAACAATTCTGATTTCAGCAATAACTCTCAACTAGGAGGTATGACGGGATGGCCCAGACAACGGCAAATGCGATAGCAGATTATATTATACAGTTCTGCCATAAGCACGGTGACTCGATCGCCAACTTGCACCTGCAAAAACTGGTATACTATGCTCAGGCATGGTATCTGGCTCTGTATGACAAACCTCTCTTTGATGAAGAGTTCCAAGCCTGGGCAAGCGGACCGGTGCAACCAGAACTGTACGATCGCTTTACGAGCTACAAATGGAATCCGATTAGCGAACACCCCGAAAAGGTAGAATTGCCAAAGCATGTAGAAGAGCATATACTAGAAGTGCTAGATGTTTATGGCAGGTACATATACTACTATCTGGAAAGGATGACTCACGACGAAGACCCGTGGCGGAAAGTACGTCGGGGAATGCCAATGGACGAACATTCCGAGGTAGTGATTTCCAAGAAGTCAATGCAGAAATATTACAAAAATTTACTCGAAGATGAAGATGAAGAATCTGTTTTCACGCCAAAAGTCAGAAGCGGTTCTCTAGAAACAGCCAAGGTATGATAGGCACGTTAAAGGATATAAACATAGGAGGTATGACGGGATGGCCCAGACAACGGCAAATGCAGTAGCCGATTATATTATCAAGTTCTACCACGACCACGGTGAATTGATTACCAACTTGCACCTGCAAAAACTGGTATACTATGCTCAGGCATGGTATCTGGCTCTGTATGACAAACCTCTGTTTGATGAAGAGTTCCAAGCTTGGATCAGCGGACCGGTACAACCAGAACTGCACGATCGCTTTAAGAGCTACAAATGGAATCCGATTAGCGAACACCCCGAAAAGGTAGAATTGCCAAAGCATGTAGAAGAGCATATGCTAGAAGTGCTAGAGGTTTATGGCCGGCACAATTCTTTCTACCTGGAAAGGATGACTCAAGACGAAGATCCGTGGCGCAAAGCGCGTCGCGGAATACCAATAGGTGAACCTTCGACAGAGGTAATTTCCAAGAGGTCAATGCAGAAATATTACAAAAATTTGCTTGAGGATGAAGAAGAAGAATCTGATTTCGCGCCAAAAGTCGGAAGCAGTTCCCCAGAAACCGTCAAGGTATGATGAAGACGTTATTTTCTCTTTCAAATATCTTGACTTACACGGCAACCCCAAGTTTAGCATTGCGGGTTGTGGTGTAAGTTATATGGAAAAACGGCTCTTCGGTACTTGGGTTGCTAAACTATTGCTAATTTTGAAAAGCTAATAAACATCTTAGCTCAAAATTTTCTATGTTACGAAAACAAAATCCGCACCGTTTAACTAACTTAATTTTTTGGTTAATACCTTCAACAATGCCATTAGTTGTTTTTTGCTCAAAATCTGCTGTTATCTCCACTAACCAGCGACGGATTGTTCCTTGACTTTTGGGAAATAATTCTGCTGATTGTTTCAACCATTCTGCTAAATTCAATAAGCCATCAAACCAATTTATGCTCTCTTCAAATACTTTCCTAAAATTTTCTTTTAATTCATGCATCTTTTGCAGCTTCGGGAATTCTTTATTGACTTCTTCTAATTGGCTTTTTTGAGCTTCATTTAAATCATCGGAATTAGCAAGAAGGACATATTTACTGTGATGAAGCACCTTGAGTTTTGCAGTTTTTTTCTTCTTATCATCCATGTTATTAACTTCTTTTTTTGTTTGCTTACGACCATTGTCTAATTCTTCTTGAACCTGGTTCATTACATGAAATCTATCAGCTACTACCTCGGCGTGAGGCATTAATTTTTCTACCAAAGTTTTATAGGGACGCCATAAATCAATGCTAACCTCTTCTATGCCTGATAACACGTCTATTCCCCAAGATAGCAACACTTTTTCAATGGCTTCTTGGGTTCGATCGGGGACTAAAGCTAGAAGTTGACTATTGTCCAAATCTACTAATACCGCACAATAATTACCTTGTCCTTTTATCAGGCTAATTTCATCAATCCCCAATCGTTTTAAGTCTTGAGGTTTTTGACCTACCAAACTTTTTTTTAAATCTTTTAACATAGTTTCAATTTCTGACTCACTTACCCCGGTTCTTTCGGCAACACTTTTAATATTACTATGTTTTACCTGATTCAATATATCGTCGGCAAGTCTTTTAGTATAGTTGCGTTTTGGTTCACAAAAATCCAAAGGCTCACTAAAAATTTTTAAACAATTTTCACATTTCATTTTTCGTTTATTTACCTGTAAATAAACATTTTGACCATTCATAGGCAAGTCTTTAATTAGATGTGAATAATAGGAGTGAATTTTCTGACTCATTTGACCGCAATGAGGGCAGGCTACTTCTGAAGTTAAACTCGCTACGGAGAGGATTTTTCCTAGAGATGTATCTTGTACGAAATGAGTAACTTTAACATCTGGGATGTTCAGAAAATCTGTTAGTAGTTTGAGTTGTCCTTTTGAAGCCATGATAATTTTACCTCAGTTTTCACTTTGTCCTCAATTTCAGTAAAGCATTAAAAATGCCAGAAGTCAAGTACAGCAATATGTTTACTCTTCAAGTATAACAATTTTAGTTTAATTTGACGAGTATTTATTTGATAGTTTAGCAACTCAGGTACCGAAGAGCCGGAAAAACTGCTCTTGCGTTTGAAAGATGTGTCAACAATCAAGTATGATGAGTTTACCAGCAGTAAGTCTCCTTCATTACGAGCACATAAAATTAATTGGTCTAAAACAACCGAACCCGAGGGATTTACTTGTCTAAATCTGGAACTAAGAGAGTTGCCTGGGTTTCAATTTGAAATATCGGCTAATGAGTATGGAAGAGTACACGGGTTTCTGAACAACAGGATTTTCTATATAGTCTGGCTAGATCCACATCACAATTTGTACTCATAAGTGAGATTAAATCAACCATGAAAATTCGTTGTATCGCCAACACTGGCGCATCTATCAAAGGAAACCGTTTTTATGTTAACAGTAGGGAAAGAATATGTTGTTTATGCGATGAAGCAGAAGGAAAGGTTTGGTACTACATTTGCGACGACAACTTTATCTATTATCCTCAAAAAAATTGCGCCCCTTTGTTTGAAGTAGTTGACAACAGGACTTCCAAATATTGGCGGTTTCAACTCTGGCAGAATGGTTTGCTGGAAATAGCTTTTGTCCACTGGTTGAACGACCCCTATTTATACGAGAAATTAACCGATCGAGAACCGGCAGAAGTCGATCTGTTTGACAGGATAAAAACGTTGATGGATGCCGAGGCAGAAACCTTGCCAGAAGCAGCAGAGGAAACAGAAAAAGAGTTGGCAACTGTTAATTTTGTTCTCTTCTAGAAAATTTTTCTAGATAATAGCTTCCCAATTCTAGATAAGAGACTTTTGGATTTGGAACTTGGCGCAAGTCCATGCACAGGTATATATAGATTCTCTTTCAATGCCTTGACATCTTGCAGGGCTTCTGTTGCTGACTGATAGCGTTCTCTAAAGTCGTATTTCACCATTTTAGTGAGAATATCCCCTAAGTCGGGACTGACTTTTGCTTTGTCCATCCACTTTATTTCATTCGTATATATATCTCTTGGGAGGTCGATTGGATATATCCCTGTGATAGCTTGAATACCGATCATTCCCACAGAATAAATATCGCTGCTCAATCTAGGGAAACCAGTGAGTTGTTCTAGTGGCATGTAGGCGGGCGTTGCAATTACAGTGGTTGTTGTTTGATAAATTGAATTAGAGTGTTTTTGAATTTCCTCTATTGCCCCAAAATCAAGCAAAACTAATTTATGGTCTCGATCCCGCCGGATTATATTGCTAGGTTTAATATCTCGATGAACGATATTTTGCTCGTGAATAAATTTGAGAATCTCTAATACTGATTCCAAAATATTCAAAACCTGTTCTTCTGGCAGAGGTTCCATCAGTTCCTCTGTCAGACTACGTCCTTTAATAAATTCTTCGATAATAAAAAAACCACCATTTTGCTCAAAATAATCGATTAGCTGAGGTATTTGTGGATGTTTTCCTAACTTCGCTAAAATTTCAGCCTCACGTTCAAACAGTCTCCTTATTTCTCTAAATTCAATAGAAGTGCCATCAGGAGTGACTTGCTTGACAACACATAATGGGTTTGTTGAGTTTGCACGATCGCGTAGCGCAGCGCAATCTTCTGCAAGATAGACGTTCTTAAATCCACCTTTACTTAAAAGTTTTATTTGTCTATAACGCCCACCTAAAATTACTTGATTAGCTTTAATCTCTTGCAGTTTCTCCTGCACTAACACATTATCTGGCTCGATATCCAATACTTGTTGAAAATGCTGCCTTGCTAATTCAAATTCTCCTTGCGTTATCAACTCATCCCCATAGCTAAGGTGCGATCGCACCAACCCGTCCTCACTGCGTATTGGATTAACCCGGTATGCTCGTTCGTACAATTCCACAGCTTTGCCAAAATCTGCAACCTCCAGGTATCCCTCAGCCATCTCGAATAGCGCTTTGAAATGATTGGGATTGACTGTCAATACTTGCTCGTAGAGAGTAAGCGCATTCGGACGCAGAGCGAGATTTTGACGAAACTCACTGGCTACTCTATATAGTTGATTGGCTTCTGAGCTAAAATTATCCAGTTCCCTTATCTCTCGTCCTAGGGAGTATCGTTTCACTAGCCAGCGACGCACTAATTCAACTGTCACTTTATACCTGGGGATCTTTGCTTGGGAGAATTCGGAACTTTCCACCTCATCTATGAAATTCCATTCCGCTAATCGTTCCACTGCTTGCATTAAAGCATCTGTCTCCACCACTCCATACTCTTTGAGCAGCGTCAAGGGTTCTCCTACAGCCAAATTTACATTTCTCGCAGCTATTTTTTGAGTCTCTGCTACTGCAGAGAATACCACACGTTCTGGAATAGGCAGTCCTTCCCGGAACCATGCTAACCCCCCCTCGGCAATCTCAATTGCATCATCGACAATGCTTTCTACAGCTTCACGAGTGACCGTCCAATTCCCTTCACTTCTAGCTTGGGAAAAAATAGCGTGGCAGATTACCTGAGTGAAGTAGGGATGATGGGACGACAACTCTAAAATTGCCTCTATTGCCTCAGACTCGTACAGCAAATAATCCTTAGCAGGTTCGGTAATCAACCTCCGAGCACTTCTCTCCTTGAGCAAGCCAATTTCTTGGTTGGGGGCTCTCCCAAATAGACTCAATAAATTTTCTAAATCGTCCAGTCGCCGTCCCACAACTGGAATAATAAATAGTTGCTCGTCTTGTTCGATAATTAACTGTAGGTATGGGAATAAATGTGCAACTGCTGATTCGGGATTGTAGTTGCTTAAAACATCAAACTCATCTAGCAACAAGACTAATTTTTGGTTGTTTAATGCTTGATAAACTTGGACCAAAAATCTGCTATCAAATCTTTCCGGGTTTTCTTCTAACTCTGTAATAGAAGGTAGCGCTATCCTCTCGGGTGGCAGTCTGAGCTTTTCCACAATCTTTTTAGCCAAGTTGTGCAAGACACGACCCAGGGGTAACTTGCTTTGACTTTGCAGGTCAAACAGCACAAACACAAATTCATCAGGACTGACAAAATTAGGAATCTGGCATAAGACAGATGATTTGCCAATGCGCCGCTGGCCGTGTAGCAAGATAACCTTAGCATTTTGTTTGAGATTGTCTTCAATAAACGCAAACAGACTTTCCCGGCCAAAAAAGAATTCTGGTTCGGTAATCGGACGACCGACGATATAAGGATTTAGAAGTTTTGTATACCCATTGCGCGTAGCGCTAGATGTCCTCGTCATTTTTATTATCCCATGCTACTGGTTCGATCCTCGCACTTAATCAAAAGGTTAACCTTGAAAAAATCCTTTAGGAAAAGCGCCTGCCAACTTGCCAATCCATTCTACCATAGACTTAACATCATCTCTATGTTCCCACAAATACCTAATAACAGTCTTGACTCGCTCTGCTTGCTTGCGACTCATCAAATCTAGAAACATTTTTTGCCGTTCTTGAATCCCTTCCTCATTGCTGTTTTCAATTTCCTTAATTACCCACCACTCCATTATAGAGGACGAAAACGAGTAAATCGTTCCATCGGAGTCTACACTGCGTTTAATCACTCCCCGTTGTTCTAGGTCAGTTAGTTCTCGCTCTCTTTGACTAAAGATGATACCGATGTCACCTAGATCGTAGCCCTGATTTTGCAAGCGACCTTTCAAACGAGATAAGGCAACGAGCATCAAAAGTGTTTGCTCTACTTCATTGCATAGTTCCCACGTGTCTTGGAAAAACTGTTCAGTTCTCTCCAAAAATTCTCTCGCAAATGTCTCAGCATTGGGAGTTTGCCTATCTCGCAGCTTACCGTACAATAGATGAGCAGCATTTTGGAGCAACGCCGGGTGTCCGTCCGCTATTTCGCTAATTCCTTCCCGCAACTCATGTGTCATTAACGTACCACTTAACAAAATCACTACTTCATCCTTTGTAAATGGTTTGAGTGGTAGGAATAGATAGTGGTTGTACCAGGGGGAACTTTCTTCCGTTAGCTTTGGGCCAATTTCATTGAGACGCCGCCTTGAGGCGACAATCATTGAAAAGAATCTCTTCTCTTCCGAATGATATGCCAAATCGCGACATTCACTCAAGAATATCTCTCTGTCTGCTTCTGTATATTGAGCATTGGTGCGGAGGGTAGCATCATAGTCATCTAACAGTAGCACCAAGAATTTATCTTGCTCCCCTATCTTCTTTAACACGCTGCCGATATCTTCCCTGGTTACTTCTGTATTCTCCAGTATCCTGTCAATCACAGATTGCCAAGCAGCATTGCCGTCAAGTTTCTCTTGCAAAAGCTTAAGCAGTTTTCGCCAGAAGCGAGAAGGTGTAAAAGGTATAATACTCAGGCAATTTAGATAGACAATAACGGCATTTGACGGATCCTGTTCCTGCAACTGCCACACTTCAGGGTAAGTCAGAAGCTCCAAAAAAGATGACTTGCCAATACCAGCACCACCCCAAATAGCTAGATTGCTGCGACTGTGAATTTGGTCGAATGCTGTTGCTATCTGAGATATCCGCCCCACAAAGCGTTCTGGGGGCACCGGTTGACCAACAGTGAAGGGATTTTGGGATACCATCGTGACGAAAGTTGTACTTGGCATGCAAAAATTATAGCAAGATCGGGTGGGCGGGTGCCCACCCTACTTGATTACGGAGCTAGGGCATGGCCCCGCAACATACTACCAATAGTCTTGGCCGTAATCTTCATCTGCACGAACGGATTTGCCGGTACGACTGTCTTATACAAATAGCTATCAAAGGTCAGGCGCTGCACGTCTTTGTCCGCGCACATCTCCACAAATGCTTCCCGTGTCGCATCGGAACGATAAAATACCGTTTGCAGGATGTCCAGCACTTTGTAGGTAATGCCGTACTTTTTATCCCAGCGCTTCAGATATACCTTCAGGTCTTCTTCTGTGGGAATGCGACTCCCATTATGGGAATATTCTACAATGGTTTCGGCACACATTCGCGCTGACTTGGCGGCAAAATAAATCCCTTCTCCAGATGACTTGGTGACGGTGCCTGCGGCGTCTCCCACCAGGGCCACCCGACCCACTACCCGACGGGGACGGGGATGTTCGGGAATGGGGTGCGCTTCTATTTTGATGATTTCGCCCCCTTCCAACCGTTTGGCCGCACGGGCCCGGATACCCGCTTGCAACTGTTTGATCTTAGCTTGATTGACCCGCATGGTGCCTGTGCCCACGGCCACATGGTCGTATTTGGGGAACACCCAGGCGTAGAAGTCCGGGGATACATCGTTGCCCACGTACATTTCTGCCAGGTTTTGGTAATATTCCATCTTATCCTCTGGCAGGCGAATGCGCTCTTGGAAGGCGATCGCGTAATTATAGTCTCCAGCTTTAATGGCCTTCGCGACGCGGGAGTTAGCCCCATCTGCCCCTATTACCAGGTCTACTTGCAGAGTTTTCTGCGTGCCCACCTTATTGCCATCGGAGTGGTCGGCGTAATGCAGGGTATAGGGGGCCGTATTGCCTGAAGGAATCTCCAGTTTATGCACCGTGCCATTAATCAGCTTGGCACCCAGCATCGCCGCCCGATCGCGCATAAAGCCATCCAGCACCTCCCGGCGACACATGCCAATATATTCCCCTGGTTTTTCCAGATTAATATCCACTTCGATGTTGGAGGGTGAGATCATCTTCATGTTTCGCACCTGCCGATCGACAATTTTTGGTGGCAGGTCGAACTCGCTGACCATACAGAGGGGAATGGCACCGCCACAGGGCTTCGCATTATCCAGCTTGCGCTCGAACAGGTAAGTCTCTATTCCCGCTTTTGCTAGAGTTTCGGCGGCTGAGGAGCCTGCCGGTCCCGATCCAACTACAGCAACCCTTAATGTCAAAGGTTTTCTCCCTATTTCTTATAATACCGAATGCAAGGTATCACTTACTTTACACTTGTTGCTGCCGATACTCTCTTGATGTAACAGAAATGAAACATACCTTAATATAACTATACTTAAATGAGGTTGTCAGTGGTTAGTTGTCATTGGTCGGTTGTCAGTCGAATGATTACCTGAGTAAAAATTGTCATGAATAGTCAAATATACCTGAAAAATCAACTCTTGAGGTGGAACGAGGCGATCTCCTCACGCCCGGAAGACCCCAGGGCATACATTCAGCGGGGCACGGTCAACTTTTTGCTAGCTATTATTGCCCCATCCATTCAAGACTTCGATCGGGCAGAAGAACTCAATTCTAGCATCACGCCATACTTGTGGCAAAGGGGCTTATCCTATTATTATGCCGAGAGATATGCTGAAGGTGCCAAGCAGTTTTAAGTTGACTTAAAGGTCAACTAGAAGGTGGAAGAAACAGTTTGGCGCTATCTCTGTATAGCCCGATCGCAGGGAGTGACGGCTCGTGTCCGAGAGCGCCCACCTATGTCGTTGCCGGACAGGCGAACGACAGGGTGGGCGTCTCTGGACACGATCGCAGAATTCTCTGCTAGTGGTGGGCGACGACCCCCGGTTGGTGATGCGGCGCGTCTACGATCTCTATGCCGGAAATTGTACCATCGATGATGTTCTCGCTGCTGGGGAATCCTCAGGCAAAACTGGCAATTTTTACAGTCATCTTTATGTAGGATTGTATTGGGAAGCGGCAGGAGATGAGGAGCGATCGCGCAATTAGATCATGAAGGCAGTTACAGAATATGCGATCGATGACTACATGTGGTACTTAGCCCAGGTACACCAAACCTGGCGCGGATGGACTTAACTTCAGGTTGCGACCGGTGCCTCATTTTCTCCCCTGAGTCGCCCAGAAACCCGGTTTTCTGTAAAAACCGGGTTTCTTAATTGATTTTCTTCCGACCCCAAATCGGAAAGATTGTCTGGGTTGGCAAAGAGCAAGACAGGCGGTTAGCGCGGACGACGTAGTCTCCAGTCCTTTTAAGACCGTTGATTCTGATTTGGCATCAGAGACGGAACATCGTTACCTAACTCAGTTCTTGCTCTCTTCCAGCATAATACATATCCACTCGCACTGTCAACCCCCGATCGCCAATTTTTCTGGCTTGGCAAATAGCGAAGCATAAACCAACCGTCCCTTCTCCTCTACAAACTGACCTGCAAAATTTTTACTGGTCGCAGTTTGCAACCGGAGATCTAGGAAACGTTCGGTCTCGGAGATCGTGAATTTCTCTGCTGGCGTCCGTGCCACCCAGTTGCTCACCTGTTCTTGCCGTTCTACTCGGCTTTGCAGTAATTGCTTTCTCAATTCTTGCAGATTCCTGGCCGAAAAGGCCGGACTTACTCCTTCGGGAAGGTTGTTGGCACTGGGTTGGCAATACATTTCCCCGACGCCGTAGCAAAAGCAAACCAGAGGCATCCATAATTCCTGGAAGTAAGCTGGATGGGGTGCTATTTCTATCCCCGCTAACTTATCTAACAAGAAAAACATGGCTCCAGTTTGTCCTGGGAGCAGTTCTAGGCGACTTTGATACTGGGTCAAAAAAGCCCGCTTCCGACTGAGGATTTGCTCTAAATGGCCCCGGTTCGGCAAGCCCAGTCCCCGGTTTAAGCGGCTAATTCCATTCCAGAGTTTGCTATAATTCTCCTGGCCTCGCAACTCCAGCGCTTCGGTCCGCAGATGCAGCGGCAGGATGAAAAACCATTGCTGACGACCTTCCAAATAGCCTCCTTGGGACTCTTGCACGCAACAGGCATCTCGGAACATCCGTTTTTGACCCGCACCGATGAAAGCACTTCGACATAGGGCGTGATTTTGCGCCCCATCTTGAATGTACCCCATATGCAGGGGCACGATCGCCACTCCCTGTGAGGCAGTATTGGCAATTTCCATATTACCGTAACCATCCACCCTGGATAACTTGAGTCCTTTAAGAGGGCTGACAAATTCAGCACGTTCTGGGCCGCCAAAAATTGGCAGAACTGTCAGGACGCCAGACTCCTGGGGCATCCCGAAACGATAACCAGACAAGTCAAAGGTACTTTTGACTAATTGAGGGCTGTCCATGGGGTTAACTCCTTTTCAACTCGATCGAGTTTTTGCAAGAGAAATTCCTGCAAGTTGGCTATGGCGAATGGGCGATCGACTCGGGAAAACATGGATAACAACAGGCTTTCAAAGTCGGCCTGATGCCAAAATTCTAACTGGGGGAGATTTGAGGCCGGACTGCGCAAGCTCAGATCGTCAGAGGGGGTGAATTGGCTGTGACAGAATAGGATCGGAGTTTCTACCCCACAGCCAGGTAAAGCTGCTACAACCCGTTCTAAATCTCCTGGATAATAGTTTTCATAGCCGTCAGAGACGATCGCCACTAAATCGGGTTGCTTTTCGATAGCATCTAGCAAGGCCAGAGCTAAATCTGTAGGCCCTGTTGGCATTGGCGGAAATCCCGACCCGCCCACAATATAAACTTGCAACTGCTGACAGCATTGTTCTAATATCAGTTGTAAGGCAACGGATTGGGACAGAGTGCAAAATTCTCGTTCTCCGTAACTGCGAGTCGAGGCCGATACGTCCAAAATCAGCGCCATCTTGCCTGAAAATCTGGGAAGTTGACCGGCAGCTTCTGCCACGTAGTTACGGACAGCTTGCTCTAATTCTGCGGACTTGCCTCCCCGGTAAAGATGAATCAGTGTGGCCGAAATATCTCCCCGGTTCGTAGCGGTGACAGTTTTCGGACGCAGTTCTTGCCCTGATAATTTTTCCGCATACTGGGTATGAATCAGTTGATAGTTGCCATTCCCGGTCTGGGAAGTTCCCCGATCGTATAACCGGGGAAAATTTAATTTTACCCATTCCCCATCCCGGGCGAAGCGCAGTAAATGGCGACGCAAATATATTTGAGTTGCTTCTGTTTTGGGTTCTGCTAACATTTTCGCACAAGCTCGGGCGACATTCAAGCCCAAGGCATGTTCTAGGCTATCCACTACGGCGGGACTCCGACAGCTAACCAGATCCTCTAGATAAGGATGATTGAGAATGTAGTTGACTATGGCTCTGGTTGTATGCTTGTGATTGGCCCGCAGCCTTCGCAAGGCCAGAAATACTGTCAATACCCGATCGCCCGGTAAAATTGCCAGCAAGACAGCCACTACGCGATCGTGGAGCCGGCGGCGATCGCCTTCCATGCCAGCGCGAGAAGCTTGCAGCAGTTGCAACAGTATCCGCACTTGCTGCCAAGGTTGAACCTTTTCCACCAGGGCCAACAGGGCATATAGTTCTGGGTTCCGTGCGTAGACTCCCTGATGCCACTTCGCATCGGACCACTCTGGCGGCTGACCGTTGCGTCGGACTATTAAAGCTGTATTATCCTTCTGTATGTGGTCGAGAAACTGGGATATGTTTTCCATCATTCATGCCACGCGATCGATGGTCTCTTCGCTGTCAGCCCGCCGAGGGTTCAAACCCCCGGCTAATAGCTAAAGTCGGTTAAAACCGACTAATATCATAACGTTTAAATTAATAGTAGCATTGTTTTGACAAAATGGTATAACTTCCTGACCTTCGTTGTAGGTTGGGTAGAGGCACGAAACCCAACCGCAGTCAGCCTAACTTCCCTCCCGACCTTCGTAGTGAGTGCTTTAGCCCTCGCCGCGATCGCGCTGCCTAGAATTGGCGTTCCCAGGCATTGCCTGGGAACGAGAGGAACCGGCGTCAGCAGCTATTCATCCCATGCACTCAAAAACTCGAAATGGTTTTGCATTTCTTCCGCCGACTTTACCGCTATAATTCTCAACAGACGACGCATTTGTTCCCCCAGGCTGTACCGTTGCTGCTGTCCCATAATTATGCCTGCGTGATTTTTCCCCTCCCTCATGTATTCGCCATGAAGGCGCAGGTAATCGCTAACGTTAAACGAGTACAAGACTCGCCCTTGTGCAGTTGCATATTCGAGATGCTCGTCATCGGCACAATTGGCCATTCCTTCTAGATTCGCTGTGGTAACATCTGCGCCCCTCAGGCGTAATTCTTGTACCAAGTCGCCATCCATTGCATCTTCATCGAGATACAGCCTTATTTTCATTGCAGCACCAGTTGTCTTTTTTCCAGATATTCCTTTTCCAGCCGATCGGCTTCTTCCTCGTCAGCGGCAATCTCAGCATCGATTTCCTCTCGATTGGCATGATAGTAGGCTAAAGCTGCATACACCTGGGCTATTGTCAAGTGTCCGTACCGACGGGCGATTTCTTCGGCGCTATGTCCTAGTTTATACCAGATGCCAATGCGGTGGACCGTTATTCCCGTTCCCGCAATTCGGGGTCGGTTGTGCCGGATCTCCGGCGATCGCTCAAGCAAGGAACTAATATCTATACTCATGGTTTGGTGTTGTGCGCGAGTTCGTTTTTTCTATTATCCTACATCTGGGGCAGTTTGGGGAGAGGTCATCAAAAAAATTATTCCACAATTCCAGGACAATACTCCTCCGGATTTGATATTACATTGCTTAATACTGCCAGGTACGCGCGGATGGACGTGATCTTAGGAAGGAGGGCGATCGCGTCGAGCCATTTTGACCACTACCTATCCTATGGTTAGAAAGAGCTGAACAAAATCTTCTGGGGTGAAACAAGGAAAGTCAGCAATTGCTTTAATTAATTCTCGATTTCCTGAAACAAAACAATCTGCTTCCCCATACTTAGCCGTCAGATAAATAAAAATATCTTCTGCTGGAATAGACTGGTTGGCAATAATTTGCTCTGCTTCCGCATTCAACTCATCAGTTTCGGGGACGAACACGCAATTGAGATTCTGCCAAATGCGATCGACTATTCTCGCAATCTTTATTCTGAATTCTTTTGCAGACTCGTAAAATTTGCTCGCAAAGTTCTTGAGAAATGATGACTTGGATTGAAGATTGCTCTTGAGAATCATAAATTTTTTTTGAGGATTGCTTCTTCATTCGATGCAGGATTTAATTGACCCAAGATATAAATATTGGTGTCTAAAAAGATTCTTTGCATTTTTGTCGTTCCTGAAATAACTCTAGCTTAACCTCCTTAATTAGTTGTAATACTTGTTCGCGAGTTTCGATACCAGCTTCTTGAAATCCGATTTGCATTTCAGTTCTAATTTGGTCAAATTCAGCTTGTTCTTGGGGTTCTTTGAAGAAAATTATGACATCCACATCCTGTTCTTCTGTGGATAATTCATCAAGCTCTTTTTCCAAAAAAAGCACTCCATTTTTTAGGGTTCCTTTGGTTTGAATAAATTGCATATTTTTCCTTAAATTACTACAGCAAAAATTGGGCCCATAAATAGGTGGTGAATCATAAGTATTGATTTTAGCGCCTAAAACCCAGACAATAGTAAAATCACTACATCTTGACCACTATCCTATTATCCTACATCTGGAGCAGTTTGGGGAGAAAAATTTATTCTAAAATCCCAGGACAATACTCACCCGGATTTGATATTACATTGCTTAATACTGCCATATGCCGGATCCTGCAAGCTTATGTCTATCGGTTCTGGTATACAGCTCTGGATATCACCTTCTTTCAGATACACTACTCCTGCATAAGTTCTCGCAAATAAAATCTTAGATTCCCACCCCGTCTATAGAGGAAACAACAGCAGTCACTAAACTCACTATACTCTACGCGATGTGCAACTTTCTACGGAAGAATAACGGTTTGGTGGTCTTTGGCTGAAAATGTTGTTCTCAAAACTCCCTAAATCTCGTTGGTTGGAAAAAGTTGCACACGGCGTTACTCTCATATTCACTATATTCTGGGCCAGGGGCAAAGTTGAATTTAGAAATATCTCTGGTAAACTCTCTTTTCTCATTGTAGTATATTTTCTGGGACTTGCTTAAATTACCCATGTTGATTGTCGCTTCAACTTCTTTAGCTTTTCCCACTATGCTTAGAAAAGTTGGCAAGGCAATTCCTGACAAAATCCCGATGATGACGATGACTACTAGCAATTCTACATCCCCCGATCGCATCTTTTCTGCCACAACTTTTTGAGTAACTTATTCACGATTGCCTCCTCAAATACAATTAGTTTCTATAACATTGTCTATCTCAAACTGTGGTGGTGCCCACCCTACATTTCAAACCCTGGTGCTGGGCGGTGCCTCAATACTTCTCGGTTGATGCACATCGAAACATAGTTTTCTATCTTAGAACCTATAGGTAAGTACATGGACGAAATTAATTTCACACACTCTCTCGCGCTAGTCTCCATATCCGGAGCATGTCGCCCATGGCTATGTGCAATTATTTTTGTCTAACTACTTAAGTAGACCAATCAAAATTCTTTCTCTTAGGTTTCCTTCCTATCGCCGACCCTGGCGATCCATGTCCTATGACTAACTTTTTATAACGCGATCGCGCTAATTTTCCCTTTTACCAAATTTTCTTCTGAAGCAAGTTAAACAACTCGCTTCTCCTGCTTGTGCTGTCACAAATTAACCTTAAGAGACCCAAATCATGTTGCACATCATTGCATCTACCTTCCTGCTGCTGCTAACTTATGGCTGGCGCCACGCTGCGCGATCGGCATCACCTCAAATTCCGCAGTTTCTTTCCCTGCAACTCAGGGGGCGATCGGCTATATTTCTGAACCACAATTTCCCGCCACCAGAAGTGGGAGTGGTATTTTTTTACCAACTCTAGTTTTGACCACACCCGTCGTCATCTGACTGGCGTCCGCCAGGTCTAGTATCTAGTCGGGGGATCCCGGGGAAACTCCGCATCATTACGCGGCAGGCCCAGCCCAGATGGTATTTGCATGGCTGGCGCCACGCTGCGCGATCGGCGGCAGATGATATTTGCTCGGCGGCAAATCATATTAAAATGGCCAAAGCATATTTGCTGAGGGGCAAAGCATATTTGCTTAGATCCAAAGCATATTTGCTTAGATCCAAAGCATATTTGCTGAGGGGCAAAGCATATTTGCGCTCGGAACCTGGAGCAGGTCGCGCCAAACCGGTTATGAGTCTGCAGACTTCAAACTACTTGACACGCTGCGCGAAAAATCGCCATGACACTTTCCCATCGTCCAAGGGCAAATCGATCTCCTATATTTTATATCGGTCAAAAAAATAATATCTATAATAAGCAATTTGACTGGCATGTTCTCCCCCAGCAGAGCCTTAAACATCCCTTCCCAGGCTGCGCCCGGGAAGGAGAGGAATAAGGTTTTACAGCAGGTCGAAGGATTGCATGTGCTCTAGAATTGCTGGTTCAGTGGTACGGGTGGCATCTTCGCTTACTGCACCCTCGATCAAAGCCCGATCCTTGAACCCGAGAGCATAGCGCAGGAATAAAATGCCATCAGTTAACCCTCCTGCCGTGCCATTGCCATCTACATCTAACATGGTGTCCCCCACTTCGTCCAAGTAGGCAACAATTTCCTCAGTATCGCGGGTGGCACCTTCACCTAAAGCATCTTTAGTCAAAGTCTCTCCCCTCAACTCGAAGAGATAACGTATGGCTAAAATGCCGTCGGTTAACGCATCTATAACTCCATTGCCATCAATGTCCAGTGTAGGAGGTAGAGTACGCGAGGTTAATGCAATTGAACTGGGGACAAAGTTGCTATTTGCAGGTAGGTGATCTGGGTTGGCACTAAAGTTGATCCTCGTTTCGTTAAAGCCTGGTAGCGCTGTGAAGTTGGCCGTGTAGAGGGTAGGATTAGAATTGTTGGGCCAATTTCCTTCTGCATCTATCCAAGCTTGCAGGATGTATTTGTCTGTGTTCGGGTCGCCGTCCAAACCCCCATTGGTGACAGGATCGTCCAAGACTGCACTTGTAGGTTGTGCACCGAAAGAAAAGTGCGAGGTCAGACCAGTGACTGGATCGAATGCTACTTGAGAACTGTCCCAATGCATGTGAAAGACTATTCCTGTGGTGGGAGTTTCCGCAGGTTCGGTAGAGTAGTTGACATCAAAGCTGACGCTCGTGTTTGGTACTACTGCTTTGGTCGGTTCTGAAGGGGTGAGTTTCAGTTGAAGGACATCTTCAGGAGCCGAGGTTACTGTTATGTTCGCGTCCGGAGTGTCCGGAGCGGTGGTGTCTTCGTTGACGTTAATGGTAAAATTCTCCGAGTAACTCTCTCCTCCGGCATCGGTAGTTTGAACTCGGATGCTGTAACTGGACTGAGTTTCAAAGTCTGGGGAACTGTTGATTTGCAGTTGGTCCCCGACAATGGTGAAGGCAGCGTTATCCGTATCTCCCGTACCCGCTACCAACTGGTAGGTAAAGGTATCCCCTGTGTCGGGGTCGGTGGTCGAGAAGGTGCCGATAACAAAGTCCGCGACGTTTTCGTCGATGCTGTTGTTGCTGAGGTTGATGTCCGTGGGGGCGGCATTAGTTGCCTCAGAAAATTTAATTACATAGATATCATGATTGCCATTACTGGTCAAATCATTGTTGCCGTCTCCGTCGATGTCGATGCTGCCGGAGAACTTTCCTGTAGCCCACACATTACCATTGCTGTCGGTGGCTATGGCATCGCCACCGTCACTATTCGTACCGCCGATATTTAAGGCCTTAACCAAATTCCCCTCCGAGTCGAACTTGGCTACATAGCTATCAGAATAGCCGCCATTACTGGTCAAATCATTGTTGCCGTCTCCGTCGATGTCGATGCTGTCGGAGAACTTTCCTGTAACCCACAGATTATCATTGCTATCGGTGGCTATGCTGCGGCCATAGCCACCGATATTTAAGGCCTTAACCAAATCACCATTGCTGGAGAACTTGGCTACATAGCTATCAGTGGCAAAAAAATCATCATAAGAGCCATTGGTCAAATCATCTTCTCCGTCTCCGTCGATGTCGATGTTGCCCTGGAAATATCCTAACACCCACGCATTACCATTGCTGTCGGTGGCTATGTCAATGCCCGTGTCATAATCGCTACCGCCGATATTTTTGGCAAAGAGCAAACCCCCCTCCGAGTCGAACTTGGCGAAATAGCTATCTTTCTTGCCATTACTGGTCAAATCATTGATGCCGTCTCCGTCGATGTCGATGCTGCCGGAGAAAGAGCCTGTAGCCCACACATTACCATTGCTGTCGATGGCTATGCCATGGCCAACGTCATGACTGCTACCGCCGATCTGGAAGGCCTTAACCAAATTCCCCTCAGAGTCGAACTTGGCTACATAGCTATCTCGACCGCCATAAGGCGTCAAATCATTGATGCCGTCTCCGTCGATGTCGATGCTTTGGTAGAAATATCCTTTAGCCCACACATTACCATTGCTGTCAGTGGCTATGCTATTGCCCGAATCACTATTCGTACTATGAGTACCGCCGAAATCATAGGCTTTAACCAAATTCCCCTCAGAGTCGAACTTGGCGAAATAGCCATCATCAAAGCGCTCATTACTGGTCAAATCATTGATGCCGTCTCCGTCGATGTCGATGCTGCCGGAGAAACGTCCTATAGCCCACGCATTACCATTGCTGTCAGTGGCTATGCCTATGCCCTTGTCGTAATCACTACTGGCTATATCATAGGCCTTAACCAAATCCCCATTGCTGGAGAACTTGGCTACATAGCTATCCCTATTGGCATTACTGGTCAAATCATTGATGCCGTCTCCGTCGATGTCGATGCTTTCGAAGAAATCTCCTGTAACCCACACATTACCATTGCTGTCGATGGCTATGTCCTTGGCGTCCTCCTGCCAACCGCTACCGCCGATCTGGAAGGCAACCGAAGGTTTCAAGTTGAAGACACCACTATCGGCTTCCTTTACTGTTGATTTCATTTTTTTGAACCTCATATTGTCTGAACATCTTGTTTTCTGTCGAACTTGGGAACGCCCTCTGAAGGCGGGATCTGGAAGTCAGAATCTCGTTACATGCTTCGGTAGTGGGTCACAAGTAGTGATGTTAGCACAAGAAAGCTCAGACGGAGATCGCAATAGTGGCATCCAACGGCAAGTCAAATAACGATATTTCAGGCATTTCAGCTCCCAGCCGAAAAATTGAAAATGCCACATCCCCACACCTATTGGAACAGACTAGCCATCACATCACTACATGTTTATCACTACCCTACTTTTGACCACACCCCTTTCTGGGCGGTGCGCTCGAGATATAGGTCGGAAGCGGTGAGGTAACTACAAAACAAAATCATCTTGAGTAAGAAGCCCAGAATCAATTCCCGACAAAATTGCCAACACTTCCCGAGAACCCGCGACTTCAGTTTCAATGGAAGTCGAACCGCCCTGAGAGACAAATGTTAAATCAGTATAACTCAAACCTCCTCCTAACTTGATAAGGTCCGTGCCATCGTCAAAGTCGTGGATGGTATCCTCGCCCATGCCCGAGGCTAAGATAAAAATATCCGCACCACCGCCTCCGGAAAGAGTATCGTCTCCGTTACCCCCATTGAGGGTATCGTCTCCGTTACCCCCATTCAGGAGATCGTCTCCATCTTGGCCATTGAGGGTATCGTTGCCCCCTTCCCCATTGAGGGTATCGTTGCCCCTGTATCCAGAAAGTGTGTCGGCGTCTTCAGTGCCCGTGATGATAGACGATACCGTAATATTAAATATATCTTCTGCCTCGCCATTCCCATCCGATGCAGTTACCGTCACCGTATGAGTGCCCGAAGCCTCAGGCGTGGTAGCAGGCGTGCCACCGATCGCCCCACTAGAGTCAATAGTTAAACCGTCTGGCAAACCATTGGCGCTGTAGCTGCTAATGTCGTTGTTGATGTCGCCGAAGTTCGCGCTGACATTGAGGCTGAAGCTTTGACCGGAAGTAGCATCCACGTCGTCAATCTCAGTTACCACATAGGGAGGGTTTCCTTCCAGACTGAGGTCCCTTAGGCCGATTAACTTAGAGGGGATCGTACCGCTCAGGGAGTTGCGGCCCAGCAAGAGATATTGCAAACTGGTGAGCGCACCTAACGAGGAGGGGATCGTACCGCTCAGGGAATTGGTGCTCAGGCCGAGATATTGCAAACTGGTGAGCGAGCCTAATTCAGAGGGGATCGTACCGCTCAGGTCGTTGGTGCTCAGGCCGAGATTTTGCAAACTGGTGAGGGAGCCTAATTCAGAGGGGATCGTACCGCTCAGGGAGTTGGTGTTGGGTGCATCCCAGTTTGGTAATGAGTATTTTTGCTTAGTCGAGCAACTGACGAGATGATGTTAGGCTGAGATACCAGACAAACGTTCCCCCTGAAACGATGAATAGAGAGAAGTTGGCTCAAATACAAACTTATGCCTTGGCCATGGCCGCCTTGTTGTACGAGGAGGCTCAAGCGACTGTTCCAGAGGAATTGAAAACGCTCTCAGGGATAGAAGGCACCATCCGCAGGCAGTGGCTTCAATACGTCGGTCCAGAGATTGCCCTTTTTTTATCCAAAGTAGCAGTGGTACCACTGCCGGACGAGCCAGAGCTTTAAATAGCATTGTGGGCAAGATTTCAATCACCTCCAAACAAGCGGCCTATTTTGAGGTAAAGCCCTATAGCCAGTGGAGCCCCTATCTGGAGAAATGTTGCTTATTGCTAAGTGCAAACTCTTCCTATGAGCACGCCTCGGAAGATCTTAAGGTGCTCACGGGGATTAGCGTCTCCCGGGGAACTCAGCAACGGCTGGTGCAGCGCCATGATTTTGAGTTCCCGACGGTCTCCGAGGCCATTGAAGAAATCAGGCATTCACAAGAGAAAGAGTCTGGCCCAGAGCAAGAGTGGCCGACGGTCTCCGAGGCCATTGAAGAAATCAGCATCGACCAGGACAAAGAGCGCACCCCTTCCTTTGAGTTGACTCATTTGCCAGAATCCCTTGCCAATCTCGGTAGAACACCCAAGGCTAGATATACTTCCGATATTGCGCTTACGGACTCCCCTTGGTCAACCCTGTGAGTGGCGCGATTACAAGGCTGTCAATCTGCATGACCAGGGGGTAGCGGCCTTTTTTCGAGACAATGCAGGACTGGTCAAATGGGTAAATCAGCAGCCCTTGGCGAATCCGCTTGTGTGTCTCGGGGATGGCCATGTTCGTCAAGAAATCCTCGATTGGTATCACTTAATGGAAAATCTGGAAAAAATCGGCGGGTCCGGCCAGCGACTGGCACGAGTGAAAGCCCTTTTCTGGTCTGGCAAGGTGCCAGAGGCCCTCAAGGAATTTGACGACTGGGACCATCCACGGGTGGACAATTTTAGGGCCTATGTTACTAAGCATCGCCATCGCATTGTGAACTATAGCTATTATCAAGCCGAGGGGATTTCCATTGGTTCGGGAGAGGTGGAATCAACGGTACACAGAAGGCGGCACGGCTAAAGCTTTCAGGATCGCAATGGAAAGCCGTCAATGTTCCCCAGGTTCTGCTGCATCGCTGCGCTTATCTTAATGGAGTATTCTCAAGGTGACAGTTGCGCAATGAAGTATTTTTACTCATTGCCAAACTGGGATGCACCCCAACTCTAATCTAACAACTCGATTTCCCAGTGTCAACCCTTTATGCGATTTTTTGGGAAACTTTTTTGGAGACAAAGTCTGAAAAGCTTTCTGGGTAAGGGTTTGAGCGGATAAAATTTTTTTGAAAAAAACCGAAAAAAGTTTCGGAGGCGGTTGAAATCCTGAATAAATCGTGAGTAGATAAGATATTTTTATCGGCTAGATAAGATATTTTTATCGGCGATAAGATCCTTTGATGCTATTAGAGCAGATCCTGGGTGCATCTCATATTTGCGTTGCCGCCCTCACCCTAAAGGGTCCGGCTACAGATACAAAGCCCGCCCTTCGGCTAACGCAGCGCGGGCTAGATTGCAAAACTGGGATGCACCCGTTGGTGTTCAGGTAGAGATCTTGCAAACTGCTGAGCGAACCTAACTCAGAGNGCTCAGACGGTTCCGGTTCAGTGTGAGGTATGTCAAATTGCCGAGCGAGCCTAATTCAGAGGGGATCGTACCGCTCAGGGAGTTGCGGCCCAGCCAGAGGTGTCTTAAATTGCCGAGGTACCCTAACTCAGAGGGGATCGTACCGCTCAGACGGTTCCGGTTCAGTGTGAGGTATGTCAAATTGCCGAGCGAGCCTAATTCAGAGGGGATCGTACCGCTCAGGGAGTTGCGGCCCAGCCAGAGGTGTCTTAAATTGCCGAGGTACCCTAACTCAGAGGGGATCGTACCGCTCAGGCCGTTGGAGCTCAGATCGAGTTCTTGCAAGCTGCTGAGGGAGGCTAATTCAGAGGGTATCGTACCGTTCAGTCCTTTGGATTCCAGATTGAGTTTCGTCACCCGCGAGTTCTCAACTGTCACCCCATCCAACCTGTTAACAGTTATATCAAGGGGGAGACCATCATCACCGACGCGGATGTCTGTGAAATTCCAATGGCCGCCGATGCTACGATTGAGATCCTTCAGGGCTTTATAATCACTCGCATTGATGAAGAAATATCTACCAAGCTTATACGATACTGCAATATTAAATTTATCTGTTACGGAGCCTCCCGCATCATCAGTATGTTTCAGCGGGTGTGGTCAAAAGTAGTTGATAGCCAGGTGCCAGCTTCCCGGGTAACGAACCGGACGCTGCTCGATACATGTATATAGCAGAGAAAAGTGGCCGCGCTGCGCTCGCTTAGACGCTTTGTTCATGTAGCCGGGCTCCTCGCTGGGAACGGGTGAAGGCTACTCCGTCTCCTACCAACGGGTTTTGACCACACCCACCGGGTTTTGACCACGTGGGGTGGCCAGTGCGATCGCCCGTCAACCAATACTCTGATATTCCACAAAATCAGACTCGCGATCGGATGATATCCATTCTTTTTTCGATAAAATAACGAAAGAGAAAACAAGTCCTTTGAGAGAATGGACCTGATGAAGAAAATCACGACTCGATTGATAACAGATATCGCGATAGGAGTCCCAGTTATCGGAATTGTTGCTGGAAAAATCGGCGATCGCATCTAGCTGCGGTTCCAGCATTCCTTTCTCACAGATAAACCCTTCTATCCCAATAACTGCTAGATTATTTTGATAACAATCTGCGATCAAATTAAAAGCTTGTGGTAGGGATAGATAAAGTTCCCCACCTAGCACAAATCCTTGCGCGGAATATTGTTCTAAAATGTCTGTTTCTGACAGCATTTATATCCTCACTTAAAACGGAGACTTCCAGTTGGAGTCATTGCGATTTGATATTTGGACAACAGTTCCAGTATTGTCATTGCGAACGACATAACTGTTATCTTGGTTAATGTAAGCAGTCGCCGGATCGTTGTTCCTATTTCCTATGGCTGGCGCCACGCTGCGCGATCGGACAAATATCTTCGTGTCATTGGTAGCAACTGTACGGTATGGGTTGTTAATAGTCGCCTGTACCATCGCTACCGTCCAGCCGCGTTTGGCTAACTGCTTGAGAATCTTGGGTTCAAAATTTACATTCACTGAGTTGGAGATCGTTTGCGATTTATTTTAGCATATTTAACTCGATAAATTCAACCACCGCTGGCAGTCCTTGCTGAGTTTTCAAGTTGGTGAATACAAAGGGTTTGTCCCCGCGCATTTTTTTCGCATCTCGTTCCATAATACCTAAATCTGCGCCTACTTGGGGGGCGAGGTCAATTTTGTTGATCGCCAGCAAATCTGATTTGGTAATTCCCGGTCCTCCTTTGCGGGGAATTTTATCTCCCGCCGCTACGTCTATTACATATATTGTTAAATCTACCAGTTCCGGGCTGAAGGTTGCTGCCAGGTTGTCCCCGCCACTCTCGACCAACATTAAGTTCAAGTCGGAAAATTTGCTTTCCATTTCTTCTATTGCTACTATATTTATGGAAGCATCCTCCCGAATGGCCGTATGGGGACATCCCCCTGTTTCCACACCCATGATTCTCTCACTCTCTAACGCCTGCGATCGCACTAAAAACTGGGCATCTTCCTGGGTATAAATATCGTTGGTCACCACCGCAAGGCTGTATCGATCGCGCATAATTTTACAAAGGGCATCAACTAAGGCTGTTTTCCCCGAACCTACTGGTCCGGCAATTCCGACTCGCAAAGCATTCATGTCGATCAATAATTTAACTTCTAAACAATCGCGTGTATTGTGTTTCATGAGCCATACTTGCTAGGGCCAGTCCCCAACTACAACTACAAAGGTCGTCATCTTCTAAGGATAAAATATTTTGAGTGGCATGAGCAATATCTGAATGTAAGTCTAGCAGTAGCTTTTGCCCTCTAGTTTGACCCAAGGGTATAAGTTTAACTCCTGCCGTGACCAGATTAGTTGCCCAACTGTGCAAGTAACCAAGTATAGCATCGTAGGGGGAAATCTGCCAGTGATATGCTGCTATGCCAAAGGCGATCGGATAATGGCAGTCAGTCCCACAAGCATCCAGCAATGTCTTCAGTTCGGGTTGCATTTCTCGCAGCAACCGGGCAAGCGATCGCCCCATTTGCCAGCTTTGTTGGCGCAACTCTTCCGTTTCCTTCGCCGCCGCCACCCAGGCATTCCAGTAACTCAATGCCATTTTGTCTCCTTTCGCCGCCCCCCAAAGGGCCCGTAGCATTACTGCCGCTTCTATAGAAATTGCCCCATAGCGCAATTCTGCCCGTAACCATTGTCTCAGGCTTTCCCAGCAGGCGATCGCCCCAGTCTCAACTAGCACCTCCAGCCCCTCAGAATAGCTATAAGCACCTACTGGCAGGGCTGGACTAGCCAGCTGCAGTATATACAATAGTTTGTCATTGGTCATTTTACCCAATTATCCTACTGTAGTTACTATATATAGAAAAAGCTTTCGAGCTAGTCTCGCTAAAAGATATTCAGAACTGGTTTGTACATTGCTGTTATGGTACTACAGTTATTTGAGAAACGCAATAAAACCCACGGCTAATAGCTCAAGTGGGTTAAAACCCACTGGAAGCTGATAAGATACAGAAGAATAAGCCCTGAGCGCTTCTGTGCCAAGAGTGCTAAGCTCCGGCTGTGCCACGCGCGTGGGGTAAAACCGCTATAAGGAAGGTTTTTGCGGCGAAAATGGTGAGTTCATCCTATCATACCCAACAGTGCCACGATGCCAAAAGCTATAATGATGACGCCAGCCAATTTATTGAGCAACTGCAACCGATGAAGATTGAACTTAGTATTCCACCAGCTAACGCCACTACTAAGGAGCAGCCACCAGGCAGCTGAACCTGTAAAAACTCCTAAGACTAAGATTACTGCTCCCATATAATTCCCGCCAGTCTCAGCTAGCCCCAAACCAGCAAATAAGTAGTTGGACAAAATTAATTGCACAAAATCGAGAAAACTTGTTATACTAGATATAGCTACTCGTACATGTAGCAGATTTTTGTCAAACTAACGGGGAGTCGGTTTTCATGCTCATCCCCGGCCAGATATATTTGACATAATATGACGATAAATTAGGAGAAATTAAGAAGGATTTTAATGCGCGAAATAAATGAGCTTTCTGCAAAATTGCTCTTACGAATTTATCATCAAAGTCGCCATCATCAAGTTCGTCAAAGAGCACATTGTTTACTTTTGCGAGATCGAGAACATAAAAAAGTTAAAGAACTTATGGAAATCTTTGATGTTAGTTATAGAACTATCTACAATTGGATTAAAAATTGGGATTCCGAGGGAATGGTCGGACTATATAATAAGTCTGGAAGAGGTCGTAAGCAAACCTTTAGTCTCGAACAAAAAGAAAAAATTAAAGCCTGGACTGAAGAAGAACCGAGGCAATTAAAAAAAGTGGTGGCTAAAATCAAAGAAGAATGGGGAATTGAAACAAGTGTTAAAACTGTTCAGAGAATATTGAAAACAATGAATATGAGTTGGCATCGGATGCGTAAAGGGGTAGCTGTCAGCCCCCCAGCTCAAGAGTATGAGGAAAAAAAAGCACAACTTGAACAACTGAAACTGTTAGACAATTTGGGGGAAATTAATTTGTATTATTTAGATGAAAGTGGGTTTTATTTAATCCCTTGTGTCCCTTATGGATGGCAAAATATTGGGGAATATATAGAAGTACCTAGTCGGAGTAGCCGCAGATTAAATGTATTAGGAATAATGAATCGCCACAATCATTTAGAAGCGTATGTATCTACTCAAAATATTAATTCAGATGTAGTCATAGCTTGTATCGATGCATTTTTTCCCACGAGAATGGAAAAGCAAACAGTAATTGTAGTAGACCAAGCATCTGTCCATACTAGTGATGCTATTCAAGATAAGATTGAAGAATGGAAAGAACGCAATATTACTATATTCCATCTCCCCACTTATTCACCTCATTTGAATTTGATTGAAATCTTGTGGCGGTTTATTAAATACGAATGGATTGAAATCGATGCTTATTCTTGCTGGAAAAACTTAGTTGATTCCGTTGAAACAATCATAAAAAATTTTGGAGAAAAATATGTAATTAATTTTGTCTGACTACTTATAGGTACTGGCGATACCATTACTGGTGACTGCTACGTCAGTCGAAGCTGCTGGTGGAGTCAGGAAAGTCTTAACCCCTAGATAACAGAGAAATATGCCACCTCCCAGGTGCAGCCAAACTGCGTGGCTAATTAAAAAGCTAGAAATGAATGTTAGCCCAAATCCAGCAATGCAGCCATAGATGGCATCGGCTGTTGCTGCTCCCAAACCAGAGGCTAAGCCAGCTGTTATTCCGTGGGTCAAAGTGTAGCGGATGCATAAGACTCCAATTGGCCCTACTGGTGCTGCGATGGAAAAACCAAAAATTATCCCACGGAGCAATAAATTTATGTCCATTACTGTCCTTTCACTTCTTGCGTAAGATAATGTAGCACAAAGTAAGCAATTAATCAAGTGGGATACCCTATTATTTGCTGCCCAGTCCTTTCCTCCGTTCCCGAGTACGACTCCTCAGTTTCTGTGACCATTCTGGGTGGAGCAGGTGTTCCGGACTGTAGATGAGGTGTGGTCATTAAGGGCTGTGTATAGCATTGTTATCACCGGCAGAATCTGGACGATCGCAGTTGGGTTGGGAAGACGAGGGAATGAGGAACTGATGCCATCAAACCCTTACTAGATAAGCGTTTGAAGCAAGTAGCGAAATTTTTTTGATCCCAAGCCAAAAAAGGGTTGACAAATGATTTTTTGGCGTCTACTATAGGTAAAGTGCGGTTACCGCAGCATCAGCCCCCCCAGCCTAAAGACTGGGGCTACACTGAATAGAGCGCCGGTTGTAGGCAAGCTGGCTTCGTTGGCCGCGTCGGCCATCATTAGGCGCGCTCGGGCCTTCGGTAAATCTGAGGGATCTGGGCTGTGTATACTATTGTGATAGCTGGCAGAATATGGGAAATAACTGGCAGAATATGGGCGCTCGCAGTTGGCTCCCGAAGATGCTCGAATGAAGAGCGGATGCATTCAAACCCTTACTAGATAAGCGTTTGCAGTAAATGGCGAAAAAAAATTTGCTCCCAAGCCCAAAAAGGGTTGACAAATGATTTTTTGGCGTCTACTATAGGTAAACTGCGGTAACCGCAGCATCAGCCCCCCAGCCTAAAGACTGGGGCTACACTGAATAGAGCGCCGGTTGTAGGCAAGCTGGCTTCGTTGGCCATTCGCGTCGGCCATCATTAGGCGTGCCTTCGGTAAATCTGAGGGATCTGGGCTGTGTATACTAGAGCTGGCAAAATCAGGGAGATAACCGGCAGAATATGGGCGATCGCAGTTGGCTCCCGAAGATGCTCGAATGAAGAGCGGATGCCTACAAACCCTTACTAGATAAGCGTTTGCAGTAAATGGCGAAAAAATTTGCTCCCAAGCCCAAAAAGGGTTGACAAATGATTTTTCGGCGTTTACTATAGGTAAAGTGACGTAACTTGTGTTATTATCATGGTTGACTCTGACAAGATTGAGGATGGTTTCCAATGATCCACAACCAACCCCAGCCAATGAGCTTTGAGTCAAATGGCTCCAAGTCGGGAAAAAGCGTGCGAACAATCCCGCTCGACAGGCTTTTGTCCCCCGAGCACCAACCCAGACGCTATTTCGATGGAGAAGCGATGCAGCAATTGATTGCCAGCATTAAGGAAAACGGCATCTTACAGCCGTTGCTGGTGCGACCTGTGGGAGATAAGTATGAATTGGTTGCGGGGGAGCGCCGGTTAAAAGCCGCTCGGACTGACAGAAGTTCCGGTGACTGTGCGGGAGATGACTATGGAATTGAGTCAGGAATAGATTATCGATAGAAGCAAAATTGAAAAATTAAGAATAACAAGGATGGGTTTGAGTCATGACAAAAGATTGGCAGATTGATTATCAACAAGCAAGGTTGGAAGAAATCCTAGAAGATGGTACAGTTCGTTGTCATCTTTAACCAAGGAACTGCAAAATCAAGGAAGGGCAGCAAGGATTCTGTGGTGTCCGTGGGAATCGTAATGGTCGTTTGATAACTTTGAACTATGGAAAAGGTGTTCATGCGACTGAGGAAGTCATTGAAACTGAAGCTATCAACCACTATTCACCGGGCGAAAGGATACTTTCAATGGGGAACATTGGTTGCATGTTCAATTGTCACTACTGCCAGAATTGGAAAACCTCTCAGGTTAAGTATCTCGAAGATCGAGATGTGCATTATTACACACCTGAACAAGTTGTTGATACAGCAGTTCGCCATGGTATTCGCTGCATCTCTTGGACTTATAATGATCCAGTTGTCTGGCATGAATTTATTCTTGACACTGCACATTTAGCCAAACAAGCAGGTCTGATTAATCAATATAAGTCAGCATTTTACATTACATCAGAAGCAATTGATGAACTGTTGCCTTATATTGATATCTTTTCAATTTCCTTGAAGTCACTTGATGAAGACTATTACAGGAAAATCACCAAAGGAAGTTTACAACCAGTCTTAAATGGCATCAAACAAGTATATGATGCTGGCAAACATTTGGAACTTAGCACTTTGATGATCGCGGACATCAGTGATAATGAAGAGACAGCAATGAAGATCTCTGACTGGATGATGGAAAATCTTGATTCCACTGTTCCTCTTCATTTTGTAAGATTCCATCCTGACTACAAGATGCAAGATACCATCCGCACACCTGTAGATCGCTTAATTCGTGCTAGGGAAGTTGCGATGGAAAGAGGAATTGAACACGTTTATCTCGGCAATGTAGTTAATACTCCCTTTACTAATACTTTTTGCCGAAATTGTGGGCATAAATTAGTTGATCGCTTTGGTCTAAATGCCAAAATTACTGGTTTAGATGATCGTGGTTATTGTACAAGTTGTGGTCATGATGCTCATGTCAAATTATTTTCTAAAAACAAACCTGTTCCCACTACCGATAATCCAGAATTAAGCGGTTATGATATCAGAACATTTGACTGGCATGGTGATATTGTGTCTCTTCACATTCAGTTGAAAAACAATACTGATGAAGAAATCAAAATTTATCACCGTCGTCGCAATCAAGATGGTAAATATAATTTATGGACTATGGTATTTCTGATTCCTGATGAAAGTTTCCGTCTAATACTTTCTAAAAGCTGTAACGAAGAAATTGGACCTGAAGTAGCAATACCTCAAGGTATTCCCAATAATTTTCATGAAGTTTTTGATCGCGCTCATTTTCCAACTATTTCTATTGAAGAAGGTAAGTAGGGGACTGGTTCAGTTTGATTGATCAAACTGCTGAAACTCTTACAGAGTAGTTGTTTCGGGCCTTGACCCAGAAAATAGCTATATCCCTTACTGGGTGAGGGTTTCAAGCGCTCCTTTTAATTAGACTGAACCAGTGCCGGTAAGTAGGTGTGCAGAATTATTTGTAGAAAAATTTGACTGTAAGCTTTACAGAGCAATATGTAACTAAACTGATAAAATAATGAAAAATATTACACGGCTGATACGTCATAAAATTTCCCCACAAGAGGCAAAACCTGTTAGTACTCCAATTTTTCAGACGAGTGCTTTTAAGAGTGGTGATCCTTATTTTTATACTCGGAAATCAAACCCAAACTTTGCAGAAGTAGAAGAACTTTTATGTGAAATTGAAGAAGGGAAAAAGGCAGTTCTACTTAGTTCTGGTATGACTGCTATTTCTGCTACTTTGCATTTACTTTCTCCGGGTAACCGCCTATTAGTCAATAAACTAATATATGGTTGTTCTTATCGGTTTTTCAATGATTTTTGTGAACAATTTAATATTTCTCTTGAATTTGTAGATCTATTAATGCCCGATGGTTTATCTAAACTAGATACTGGTCCAGATATGGTCTTTTTTGAAACACCAACTAATCCTTTTGTTAAAACTATCAACATTCAAGAAATTTCCTAAATCTTTAGTTGTGGTTGATAACACATGGGCAACTTCATTATTCCAAAAACCTTTAAAATTTGGGGCTGATATTTCATTACATAGCAATTCAAAATTTAATGGAGGACATAGTGATATTATATCAGGCATAGCAATTACCAATAATACAGGAATTGGTGAAAAGATTGCTGCTTACCGCTTCTATAACGGATGTTTACCAGATCCTTTTTCCGCTTGGTTATTACGCAGAAGTTTACAAACATTAAGTGTTCGCTTAGAAAGACAAGTTAAATCTACTGCTATTATTGCTGAACATTTAAGGCAAAATATTTTAGTTGATCGAGTATTTTTTCCTGACATTGATGGTAAACAATTAACTAATTATGGTGGTTTAATCTTCTTTCACTTAAAAGCCACATCTTTTGAGACAGTCAAGACTTTTATGAGTAACCTTGAATTGTTTGATGAAGGTACTTCTATGGCTTCTGTGACATCTGCTGTAGCTAATCCGTGGACTGGTAGTCATTTATCTATGAGTGAAGATGAAAAAAGAAGTATTGGACTTGATGAGTTTGTAATCCGATTGTCTTTTGGCTTAGAAGATGTAGATGACTTGATAAGCGATATTGAAAAAGCATTTTCATTGGCTGAATCAGTCAATCAAAAGCAAATACGGTGAACTATCGCATTTCTCTCAGTTGTGAGGTACACCTTACTTTACCTTATTAGCAAATAATCACTAGCTATCTATGATTGATCGTGATAAAGTTCGTAAAATTTCCAGCTACACTCATCTAGAGTTAACAGCAGAGGAAGAGTAAAATTATTCTATACAATTGAGTAAGATTTTTAATTGGTTAGACAAGATAAATGAAGTAGATACAAACAACGTTTTACCTACAAAAAATCCCGATGATAGTAGTAATATGATTCAAATTGATGATTTGTCTATCTAAGTTAAAGAAGAGATTACTGAATTATGTCAATTCGAGAAATACACCAACAACTGGTTCGTAAAGAACGATCGGCAACCGAGATTACTCAAGCTATGTTGGAACGTATTCAAGTGTTAGAACCGAAGTTACATAGCTTTTTGTGTGTGACTGCTGAACATGCTTTACAACAGGCACAAAAGGTAGATGCTAAGATAGCCTCTGGAGAGGAAATTGGTCTCCTTGCAGGAATTCCATTAGGTATTAAGGATGTCATCTGTACAAAGGGAATAACAACTACTTGCGGTTCAAGGATTCTAGAAAATTTTGTACCTCTCTATGATGCAACAGTAAGCGAAAAGCTGTTAGAGGCAGGAGCGATCGTACTAGGAAAAACTAATTGTGATGAATTTGCAATGGGAAGTTCCACAGAAAACTCAGCATATCAGGTTACCCTCAATCCCTGGGATTTAGAGCGTGTAGCAGGTGGTTCTTCTGGTGGTTCGGCAGCAGCAGTAGCAACAGCAGAATGTACAGTTGCTTTAGGTACAGATACAGGAGGCTCCATTCGTCAACCAGCATCTCTTTGTGGAGTTGTTGGATTAAAACCTACCTATGGTCTTATTTCTCGATATGGTCTGGTAGCTTATGGTTCATCTTTAGACCAAATTGGTCCCATAGCTCGTACAGTGGAGGATGCTGCGATTCTATTAGGGGGAATCGCTGGATATGATTCTAGGGATGCTACAAGTCTGAAAGTGGATATCCCTGACTATACCAAGTCTTTTCTTCCAGAGTTAAGGGGAAAAACTATAGGCTTAATCCAAGAGTCTTTTGGCGAAGGTATAGACTCTGACGTAGAACAAGCAATTAATCAAGCTATTCAACAGCTTGAAGAGTTAGGAGCGGAAGTCCGGGAAATTTCTTGTCCGCACTTTCGTTATGGTATACCCGTTTACTATCTCATTGCAACCAGTGAAGCTTCGTCTAATCTTGCTCGTTATGATGGCGTTAAATACGGCTTCCGGGCAGAAGATAGCAAAGATTTACAGTCAATGTATATCCGCACTCGTTCTGCTGGCTTTGGTACTGAAGTTAAACTCAGAATCATGCTTGGTACCTATGCCTTATCAGCAGGATACTACGATGCATACTATCTCAAAGCTCAAAAAGTTAGAACCTTGATAAAACAAGACTTTGAGCGTGCTTTTGAACAAGTTGATGTCTTAGTTTGTCCCACTTCTCCATGTACAGCCTTCAAAGTAGGAGAAAAGGCGATCGATCCCCTCAGTATGTATTTAGCTGATATTATGACTATCACAATAAATCTTGCGGGAGTACCTGCTGTGAGTGTCCCCTGTGGTTTCGATAACAAAGGGTTACCAATTGGATTACAAATAATCGGTAATGTCTTACAGGAGGAAGTTATACTGCAAGTTGCCTATGCCTACGAGCAGTCCACTACTTGGCATCAAACAACTCCCTCAATTATTTAAGCGTAAATATCGCTCTTGCGTCACTCTGGGAGGCGTAGATCTAGCAACGTTTTTAGTCGGTTTTCAACCGACTTTAGCCTCGTTACCTGGCTCCGCCAGGTAACGAGGGGGTTTGAACCCCCGGCGGGGTAACGGAACTCCGATCGCCCTTCCGTTTCTGCACGGAAGACTGGCGAATGGGAATCGCGATCGCGAATTCTGCCCCTTCTCCTGGTGTCAGCTGCTTTCATATCTGATTCGTCCAACGGCAGCTCCGATGTGCTCTGCTGCTGTGTCTCCTGGGAGCTCAATGTCCCCCGGGAGCGCTAACCGCACTACCCGGGGGACATCGTAGTCGCACTACCCAGGGAGACACAGCGCGCTCCATATCGCACTGCGCGGAGCACATTAATCGCACATCGTGCAAAGATAAGACTGTCTTGCGGCATTTTGCATCTGCATATTAAAGGCGATCGCCAGTTTGGACATCAAACCAATGAATCCGATCGGGCGGCACAGCTAAGGTAAGTCGTTCTCCTTCCCAAGCTCGATCATTAGGCAACAATACTCGCAGAGTTAACCCATCTGCACCCTCAACTCTAAGCCTGATGAGATTGTGCATTCCCAAATTTTCCACCAAATCTACTGTTCCTTCAATCTTCTGAGGGTCTTCTGGGCGGGCGAGGCGGAGATGTTCAGGACGAATACCCAGTATAATGGACGGGGGCATTTGGGGCAACTCCCGCCCGTGCATGCATCATCCTCAGCGAGTGAATATGTAACCAAGAGCATGAGTATTTCTAGAATCTTTCCTAATCATCAACCTTACCAAAAAGACCTAGTAGCTGCTGCGGATAAAGCCCTTTATCAAAGCGTTACCAAGCGGGAGCCAGGTAACGAGGCTAAAGGTCGTAATACCTACTGTTTTCACACATTAGGAGAATTGCGAATGACTGAATGGGCAATCAACTAACAACTAACAACAAACTAATGGTGATGTCCATAAGCCCCCGTTTCTGGTTGAAAAGGTAAAACAGCCTCAGTTACTTCTAAACCCATTTGTGCTAGCATTGTCTTCAATACCAGATCTGATTCGAGGCGCAAATAGGTGGGAGTGACTTCCAGGGGAACATGGCGATTTCCCAGATGATAAGCTGCCCGCAGCAGATCTAATGACCTCTGGGAAGTTACATTTAGCACGGGTTCGGGTTTGGCCGTTACCCGCACTAATCGATCGCCCGTTTCCGTTTGCAATAAATCCCCATCCCGCAGTACCGTACCTCTAGGTAAACGCAGATAGACAACTCGATCGTCAGGAGTTTCCAAGCGGTGACGGCTACGGGTGCGCTCAGTTGCCGTGAGTGCTAGAGTAAAGCTGACCGCTACATCAGGATCGGCAGGTATACATTTAGTGAGAGTCAGCATCCTTATTGAATGAAAGAGTTTCTTTGTTGGCGCAGCAATTCATCTTCCAGCAGTTGTCTGAGATCCCGATCGGTGGGCAAGTTAGCCGTGATATCATTGAAGCGGGTAACCGTGAATCCATTTCTTTGGGCAATCTCAAGGGCACTCCGGCAGTAATTGACAGCAACCTCTTTGACCTCTAAGGGCAGATCTTCTATAGTTTGCGGCTGGTTGCAAATAATCTGCGGCACCTTGCTGGAGTTTTGCTCGATTTGATTGTAGGCCGCCCGTCGGAAGGGCTCGATCGCCAGCACCGCTTTGGCATAGTTTGTGACTTCCTCATCGCTGAGAAAAACTGGCGGAGGCGGGGGCGGTACATCAGGGGTCGCGGGGGGCGGGGCGGAGGCACATCCAGAGACAATAGAGGCGATACTGGCTAGTATTCCTAGCCCCAAGGCAGGCCAATGCCTGGGACTGGAAGTCGGCGGTGTCTGACAATCGCATTGGTCGGTCATAGGGCTATGAAAGCTACATCCATCCGATTTTATCAGCTATTCCGACTTCCGCAACAGCCTGCCTTTGAGATCCTAGCGGCAAACTTGTAGCTTTTTATATTTATTCTGCTGGCACAGCGTGCCAAAGGCTGCCGTAATTTGGGGATATTGCTGGGGGTTGCGATCGTATCTGTTTTTCATCTGCCGGAATTGAGCTGCAGATAATCTATTTTGCTGTAGAATGGATTGAGACTGATTGCACAGACTCTGAATTGGCTGGCGAATTTCACTAGCAAAACTGTTGATATTTATTACCCTGCCCGATGCTATGTCGCATTCAAAATTTTGAGCAGTGCCAGGGTTCTGCTGCTGAGTGGCTTCCCGCGCTAGCTCAATTTCCAGGATAGATCGCGCAAAAGCATTCACCTGTGCCTGATTAAACTCTTGCGCATAAGCTGAAGTCTCAAACTCAAGGGTGTTGCTAACATCCAAGGCAGGAACCAGTCCCAAAAGCCAACCAACAGTAGAAAGAGCACCGATAATCAAAGATTTTGACAGCATCTGCTTGGGTTCGGGTCTCTCAAGGTGATAATCGATCATGATTTTGTGTAACAAAAATAGAACTCTCAATGTTATTGGAACTATTTTTCGACTATAAGTTCCAGCCCCGATCGAAATCAGCCAGGGTTCGTAGTAAGCACTTCAGTGCTTCAGGCGTTCGTAGTAAGCACTTCAGTGCTTCGGAGCGCGGGAACAGGCTTCATGTTACTACAAACTACCGGTAAAGCAGGCAGAGTTCGATAATTTTGTTACTCAGTGCGGACATCTCTTCGGCTCCTTGCTTGAGGCTGACTTCTAATTCTAGCAGCAAGGGTAATGTCTGTCTCAGTTGCCACAAGTTCAGCCCTGCTACTTCTTGGCGCAGGAAGTAGATGCGTTTGGGGTTGTTGACTTCTGCGGCCCGTGCTATCTCCCGATCGTCCCGCACACCAGCGGCGATCGTCAGTTTCACCCATAACCAGGTCCGGAACTGACCTGTTAAGGTGGCTACTATCTTCAAAGCTGGCTCGTTGCGCTCGATCAGACTGGCGATCGAGCTTAAAGCCAACCCCACATCCCCAGATGCGATCGCGCTGGCCAGCTGCAAGCTATTGGTAGCGTTATCTCTGACCAAAGCGTCCACATCGGCCACATCTACTGTCCTGTCAATTGCATAAAGCCGCAATTTTTCCAATTCATTAAACAGTTGCCGCGTGTTATTACCGACAGAAGAGACTAACAGTTCAGCCGCCTCATCAGTTAGTTTCACTCCTACTTCTGGGGCAGTTTTCTTGGCTCGCTGCACTAGCAGGTCTGTCTTCCAAGGGGGAATGAGGGAAAATTCCTGCACTTGGGCATATTTTTGCAATAGTTTGGTAGACTTAAGTCTTCCATCCGGTTTGCTGCGGCTGGTTAGCAATAGCACCGAGGTTTCCGGGATCGCTGGCAGGGTGCGTTCTAGTTCTGCTAATAGGGACTGGGAGGCTTGCTGACATAGATTGCTATTTACTAGCCATACTAAACGCTGTCCGGTTCCAAAGGCTGGGGTCATGGCTTGATTGAGTGCCTCGATGACGCTATCTGCTCCTGACTCTGAGTACGTAGTATAGTTGAAACTGGCCCAGTTGGGGTCGATTACCCGATCGCGCAATTGTGCCACTGCTCTTTCAATGGCATAGTCATCCTCTCCCCAATAAAAGTATATTGACATTTTCATTCCTATTGTAGGTTGGGTTGAGGCACGAAACCCAACAACAGGTTGGGTTTCCCTGACCCTCTAGCCCATCAAAATCACCGTATCAATCACGTGAATTATGCCATTACTCGCCTCAATATCGGCAGCCACCACTGTGGCATTTTTCACTTCAAAAGGTTCGCCACACCGAATCGGAATTGGCGAACCTTCCAGGGATGTTAACATCCCTACATCCTGCAATTCTGCTGTTGGATAACGACCCGCTACAACGTGATATGTTAAAATGCGCTGGAGTTGGGGAACATTCTGCACTAATGTATCCACCGTTCCGGGTAATAACTTCCCAAAGGCATCATCATTCGGGGCAAAAACCGTGAAGGGCCCTGGCTGCTGTAAGGCATCCACTAACCCGGCCACTTTCACCGCCGTTACCAATGTTTGAAACCCATCATTATTGACAGCAATTTCTACAATATTGGGCATAGCCTCCACCTGAATTTATTTATCTTGACCACAGAAAATGATAAGAGAATACTTCTTCTCTCTATCTCAATTAATAGGCGCTTTCGCGCCCGGAAAGCACGCTTCGTGCTTACTACGAACCTCGCCCGGAAAGCACGCTTCGTGCTTACTACGAACGGGAACAGCTTAACGATATTCTTGACTTTGAATATCACCAAGCCGCGCTTCGGGACGCCCGAAGCGATCGAGTTGGGCTTCAAAAAATTGGCGATTTTTCAGCCGATGTTCGGGGTTGGGATCGTCTAAGGGATAAAGCAGTGCCGTCCGCAATGCTTGAAGCACGGCGGAAGTCACGTTATACATCGATCGCTGGAAGGTAATGCCCAACTGGATCAACATATCATCTTCCCCCCGACAATACTGTTGGTAATATTCCACTAAATAGGGGGGCAAAAAGTGCAGCATATCTTGCATTAACAGTGTGGGAGGAATGCCAGCGGTGCCGACGGGGAAAACATCGGCGTAGAGAATGCCGTAGTGGAAATCTTTTTGTTCGGCGGGAACTTGTTTTGCTTGGGCGTTGTAGGATTTCGTGCCCCGGAAGGGGGAAGTCCGATAAAACACGGCTTCAACGTAGGGTAATGCTGCTTCGTAGAGCCACATAAAGCCCTTAGATTTGGGGATAATTTCGTAACATTCACCTCGAATGTAAACATGGTGATAGATAGGTCGTCCTGCCGCAATGAAAATTCCATTTACCAGAAAATTCATCGCATCGGGGACGGTCTTGAATTCTCCGGCATCGTAGAGATCGCTCATTTCAAAGAATACCGGAGCCATCACTTCCCAAAATAGCCCCAAGTTGGCATAGTAGGAGAGTTCCCGGACCTTTTCATAGAACATCTCCGGGAATAGTTTATACAGTCCCAGCATCAAAGGGTTGAATTTGAAATAGGCTTTGATGGCCCGATCGGCGTTGGCGATGTATTCTTCGCTTTCCAGGTAGTCGTTGAATTGGCCGCCCATGCCCTGATGCCAGAGCATGGCCCGCATACAGGCTTCGGCAAATTCCATGTTAACCCGATCGTGCCAGAGGTGATGGAATAATTTAGGGAGTTTTTTCTTTAACTCTCCCTTTTCCATAAACTCCAGTAATTCCGGGTGGGCGCTAGCTTTTCCTTTTTGCCACACGCGATAATCTGCCGTCTCCCCTGCATAGTGGTTGGGGAGGTCTAAATACTCCTGGGGCAGAAAGTATTTAAAGAAGGGTAAAGGATTGAGAAAAACCCGCTCGGCAATGTAGAGCAGATCGCGCCAGTAGAAATCCATGGGCACGGCATAGGCTTTGTAAATGCCGATAATTTGCATTAAGTTTTCTGGCGTATCTGGTAACATCGAGCCGCCTGCTTCCAGGCGATGGATTACCTCGGCGTATTTGTGAGTAGAGGGGGGGAGTTGCGTGGTTGCCGAATCAAGAGTTGCAGACATCATATTGAAGTTTGAAGTAGGGGGCCATCAAATTATCTAATAGCATTTTTTCAAAACAATGCTACAAAAATATTTGAAGCATCATATTATTAGTCGGTTTTAACCGACTTTAGCTTTTAGCCGGGGGTTTTAACCCCCGGCGGGCTAACAGCGAAGTGAGGGTTGTGCAATTCAGCTACGAGGCTAGTAGCAGTAGGTTCCATCCAGCGCAGCAACCAGTTGGGTTGCACGCCTAAAAAGAGGATGATTGCAGTCATCACTAAGGCGGGCCATTGTTCGTTAAGGGTGACGCGGGTGTAGTAGGCGCGGGCATTGTCCAGTCTGCCGAAACAAGTACGGTTAATTAGGATAACAAAATACACTGCCGTTAACCCAGAAGAGATGATACAGAGGAGGGTGGGGATGGGGAAGGTGGCGAAACTGCCTTGGAAAACTATGAATTCTGCGGCAAACCCAACCAGTCCGGGGATTCCCGCGCTGGCCATGCCTGCGAGAATTAGCAAGGCACTGGTGAGGGGAAGGCCGCGAATTGGATTCATTAACCCGTTGAGAATATCTAGATCCCGGGTTCCGGTGGTAAGTTCTACAGTTCCCACCAAGAAGAACAGCAGGGCCAGAATTAAACCGTGAGCAATCATTTGGGCGATCGCACCTACCACGCTCAACTCCGTTCCCGCCGCTGCCGCCACGAGTATATAGCCCATGTGACCGATGGAACTGTAGGCCACCATCCGTTTAATGTCCCGTTGGGCGATCGCATTCATAGCGCCGTAGATGACACTCACCGTGCCGATAATGGCCAAACCTGGGGCAACCAGTTGCCAGGTGACGGGGAAGAGTTGCAACCCGAAGCGTAAGAGACCGTAGGTGCCCAACTTAGCGAAAATCCCACCGAGTAAGATTGTCGTTCCCGGGGAGGCTTCCACGTAGGTATCCGGCATCCAGGTATGCAGGGGCACCAGGGGCGTTTTAATCCCGAAACCGACCAGTAATGCGGTCAGCAAAAACAGTTGGGGAATCAGTTCCAGGTTTTGCAGATCGATAGCGCCGAATTCAAAGGTAGGAGATTCACCGCTGAAGGCAATGCCCAAGAAACCCGCGATTACCATTAACCCAGAAACAGCAGTGTACAGCAGAAATTTTGTGGAAGCATAGCCCCGTTTTTCACCGCCCCAAATGGCAATCATCAGGTAGAACGGGATCAGTTCCAACTCATAGAAAATGATGAATAGGAGCAGGTTTTGAGCTATGAGGGCCCCGGCAATCCCGCCATTGATCAGCAGGATGAGGCTGTTATGGAAGCGAAATCGTTCCCGGCGATCGCCACTGGTGTAGAGGGCCATAACTGTCAGGAGGCTATTCAAGACCAACAGGGGCAGGGATACCCCATCAACTCCGAGGCTGTAGTTGAGACCGATGGGCTCTACCCAGGTATGGAATTCAGTAAACTGGAATCCCCCCAGGCTGAGGTCAAACTGACTGAGGAGATAGACCGTCCATCCAAAGCTGGCTAGGCTGAAGATGGTCGCGATCGCGCGACTGGCTTGGGGTTTGGGGTAAAGCACCAGCGCGATCGCGCCCAGCAGGGGAATCAGAAGTAATGGCGTGAGCATGGGTTGTCAATTCAAAATTCAAAATTCAAAATTCAGAATGAAATTATGTTGTTATTTGTAGGTTGGGTCTCCGCACGAAACCCAACTTGCATCCCACTAGCGAAAAATTGTTTCAAAATTAAATTCTGTTGTAATGCTGTTAAAAGGGTTTGATTTACAAGATGGATAGATTCAAAGCAGACAACACGGGGTAGCAGAGTACCAACCCAAACAAGATCGTACCCAGCAGGATCGAGAGGGCATAGAACTGCACCTGTCCGGTGGTGTTGTATTTCAGGCTTTGACCGCTGGCCATCGTAAACAGTCCGACAAAATTCACTGCCCCATCCACAAGCATGCGATCGCACCAATCGATCGCCTTAGCCAGAAATCCCACTACGGTAATAACCGTTATTTTGTACAGTTGCGCCGTGTATAAGTCGTAGGCGAAGAAATCTTGTACGCCAGGTATGGGTAGGCGAATTGGTTTAGGTACTGTGGGCAAAGCATAGAGGAAAAGTCCCACTCCCCCACCGATGAGGGTTGAGCCCATCAGTAATAAGGTGGCTGATTGCGTCACCAGTGCCATATCCGGTAATATACCCAAGACGGCCAGCACCTGGGGTAGATGGAGGGCAAAACCGAGCAGCACCGTCATCGGCAAGACTAATGCCCACAATCCTTCGGGCGATCGCCGCGTCCAATCCGTTGCTGGACCGGTAAAGAGTTGACCGAAGACCCGGGCCAAACTGCACGCCGTTAACCCATTCACCAGTAACAACAGGGTTAGTAATAGGGGGGGTAAACCGTTGGCAATTGTTGCCAGCCCCCAGAAGCAACCGAGGGGCGGCACGGCAACTAAGGACAAGGCCCCGACTATAAAGCAGATCCCGGAAATGGGGCGACGTTGCCATAGCCCGCCCAGTTGGGTAATATCTTGGGAAATATTGTTCAGGATGATGCCACCGATGCTCATCAGGATCAGGGCCATGGCGATCGCATAGGTCAAGAGCAACGTCAACGCCGCTTCACTCTGTCCCGTCCCGACAGCGACGAACACTATACCCAGATAGACGCTGGTTGCATAGGAAAAGACCCGCTTCATATCAACCTGGGCCAGGGCGATCGCGGCACAACTGACGGCAGTAAAGGCACCGACCCAAATTTCCGCATTTGCCACCAGGGGCGAGAGGGCGAGAATGGGCTGCATCTTAATCAGCACCCAGGCCCCCGTTGAAACCACCACTGCATTCCGCAGCACCGTTGCGGGCATTGGCCCTTCCATCGCTTCATCAAGCCAGAGTTGCAGGGGGAATTGGGCGCATTTACCCAAGGGGCCCGCAAGGAGGGCTAAACCCAGAAGGGTGGCAACTGTCGGATCCAGTTCTACCACACTGGCCCAAGCGGTCAGTTCGTCATAGTTCCAAGTGCCTGCCAGTGGATAAAGGGCCACCACTCCCATCAGCAACACCAAGTCACCCACCCGCTTCGTGAGGAAGCCATCCCGCGCCCCCGTCACCACCAGGGATTGATTAAACCAAAAACCAATCAACAGGTAGGTTCCCAAGGTCAGGATTTCCAGCATCACGTAGCTGAAAAAGAGTGAATTGGCGAGCATCAGGGCGCTCATCCCGGCTTCAAAAAACGCGAGGAGGGCGTAGAACCGCGCCCAACCCCAGTCTGTTTCCAGATAGGCGATCGCATATATCTGGGTCAGGGCATTCAAGCCCAAGATTACGACCAGCGCCCCCACCGTCGTCGCCGAAGCCTCTACATCAAAGGCAATATCCAGATTCGCGGCATGGAGCCAATTGACCGAAAAATGCACCCGTGCCGACCAAACCTCCCGTAGGGCGAAGAGGCTATGCACCAGAGCCGCAAAAGTCATCAGCAGATTCACATAGCCCGCTGGTCGGGGGCCAGAGCGGCGAATCAGACCGGGCGACCAGGGCACAGTCAGCACTGCACCGAGAAGGGCGTAGATCGGGACTAACCAAATGGTTTGACTAAAGGTATTCATTTGTGAATGGGTCATCCATAGGGGTGAAACATTCACCATAGCCCAGTAACATAGATCGACCTGACCCCAAACGATAGATTTTTATCGAAGTTTGTCTGGTACTGCATTGCTAAAAGTCTATGGCTTGCTCTTTATCATAGATATTTTTATTAAAAAAAACAAACAAGATTGATTTATATCTATGATTAAGGGATATAATGCTTAAGCTTGGGCGTTGGCGTAGCCAGTCCGCTACACTGAAAAGAAGCCCGGTTTCACCGCCCCCGCCAGAGCGCCCCCCGGACCCGTTGACCAAGAAACCGGGTTTCTGCGATAATTTTGGCTCCTGGCGCCAGATTTGGTAAAAGAAACCCGGTTTCTAGCCCCCACGTGTACGCCCCCCGGACCCGACTAGAAGATGGAGAACCTATATTGTCATGATTCAATTTCCCTAGGTTATGAAATTACCCAATGGCGATCGAGCAGAAATATCCATGCAAAAACTGGTTGGTTATTGCCTGAACCCAGAACATCATAGCGGAAAGCATAAAGCTAGAGTATTCAAGTCCCGCTTGGGACTGGAAGCCGAAAATGCAGAGCAATTGCGAGAGCTTATCCAAAACTCCGCGATTGAAGGGGAAGTTGTCAAGCAAGATACCACAGATTTTGGTATACAATATAAAGTAGATTGGGCTGTACCAGAAACTGATGGGGTTCAACTGCGCACAATCTGGGAAATTACCACAGAAAATGTAAATCCTCGTTTAGTATCTGCATTCATTAAGTCAAGAAGATGAAAAAAATTAACCTGTTGGATACAGTAGCGCTAATGAACCAAATTCCGAGATCGAGATTGACTTTAGTAGATGATGATTGCGAAGATATCGAAAGTTTACCGCCCGGGCAAGTAGGGACGATCGTTGAAGTCTACAAGAGAGCAGAAGGTTGCCAATATCTGATCGAATTTTCTGACCAAACAGGTTGTGAATATGCGATGGCAATCTTAAAAGCAGAAGAATTCTTAGTTCTGCATTATCAGTTAACTGCTGCTTAATCAGGGGAGACGGCAATATCCCTTGTTCGTAGTAAGGACTTTAGTCCTTCACTAGCTTTACGGGCCCTTGAGGACTAAAGTCCTCACTACAAAGGGACTTTTCCAAGCATTGTCATACTCAGACAAAGTCCTCACTACAAACGGTTATTTGCTTTCAGAAAGAATGCTCAACTGCACGGCATCCCCATCTTGTAAAGGTTTGCTACTGCGGACGACAAACCTTTCTCCTGGTTCTAAGCCAGATGCGATCGATGCTTGTCCGTCCGCCCGATCGCCTATAATTACCTTACGTGCCTCTGCTTGCGCCAGCCCATCTCGGACAGTGACTACAAATAAGGTAGCTACATTGCCTTCCAGGCCTGACAATGCTGTGGCGGGAACGACTACTCCCTGACTGTTTTGAGATGATGTAAAGCTGACTCGTGCTAGCAGTCCGCTGCCCAAACGCCCGTTAATATTAGGAATGGTAACTTCTACAGGCACCTGTCGCGCCACGGGATCGGCGGCGGGGGAGATGCGAGTGACTCTACCGGGAAATTCGCGATCGGGAAATGCGTCCAGCTTGACTTGCACTGACTGTCCTATACTAATTTTATCGAGTTGCAATTCAGAAATATTCACTGCTACCTTTACTTGGCTGAAGTCCCCCAGCTTGACTATTTCATCCCCTTCACGCACCAGGTTGCCAGGTTCGGTGGTTTTGGCTTTGACAATACCGGTAATCGGAGAAATCAGTTTGGCATGAGACTGGCGTTCTTCTGCTTGGGCGATCGCAGCTTGTTGGGCGACAACGCGCTTGCGGGCCGCTGCGACAGCTTTTTCCTGGATGCTGACTTGTGCTTGGGCAGAACGCAGGATCTGTTGAGCGGCGCGAGCAGCAGTTTGGGCTAACTCGGCATCTTGTTCGGAAACTGCTCCTTCTTGAAAGAGGGTTTGCAGTCGCTGGGCATCAGCGTTTGCCTGTTCCAATTCTACTCGCGCTTGTTCTACTCGCGCTTCTGCTTCTAATACCTGATTTCGGGCCCTAGCTATTTCTACTGCCCGTGCGGATAGTTCCGCTTGGGCCTCCATCACCTCCGCCACCGGTAGCCTATTATCCAACTGGGCCAGAACTTGGCCCCGAGTTACCTTGTCCCCCACATCTACCCCCAGATAGAGCAACTGTCCCTCCGTTCGCGATCGCACGGATACTTCTTTTATCGGTTCGGTGGTACCCGTGTACTCTAACGCTTGTCCCAGTTCACCCGGGCGGGCGATCGCCACATCAACAGGTATCTTCCTTTTGCTAGACTCTGCCGGAGGGGGGTTAGACCTTGCTTCTGCTTGCTGTTTGGGTATCGTGCCGCAACCCGCAGTCCCCATGAGAATTGCTACCAGAATTGCTTGCGGCCAAAGCTTGCCTAATATAAAACTTTGTGCTATTTTAGATGGACCTAGTTGCGTCATGGTATTTTGCCCCCTTGTCGCCTCAGAATTTACACTTAGGGACGGGCAACATGAACTGTCCGTCCTTCCTTTCTCTAGTATTACTTAAAAAAACTTAAAGATTCGGGGGATTGCTGTCCATCTGTGCATTACTGGCGGGTTGTCCGGCGAGGGTGATTTCGGCTATCACTTGAGACAGATCCGTTCTATGGCAGTATAAACATTAAACCGCTGCTCGCGCAAGAATCCTACTAAAGTGATATTGAATTCCCGGGCCAGAGACACTGCTAAGCTACTAGGTGCGGACACTGCACAAACGATCGGCACCCCCGCGCGTAAACTTTTCTGTAATAGTTCAAAGCTAGCTCGTCCGCTGACCATTATCATATGATTACTTAACGGTAACTGACCGCCGAGTAACGCGGTACCTATTAATTTATCCAGGGCATTGTGACGCCCTACGTCTTCTTTTAAGGATAGCAACTCTCCCTCCCGATCGAATAGTGCTGCCGCGTGCAAACCTCCCGTGCGATCGAATATCCTTTGGGCAGCGCGGAGTTGCGCTGGTAAACTGTAGATAACTTCTGCTGATACCTGTAACCCAGGTGGCATAACGGCACAACCTTGCACTCGCAAATGTTCTAAACTAGCTTTGCCACAAACTCCACAAGCGCTAGTAGTATAGAAATGACGTTCTAAAGGTTGCAAGTCGGGAATCAATCCCTCTTTGAGTTTCACGTTCACAATATTATAACGTTGTTCCCCGTCTACCTCGGGATCTACACAATAGCTGAGGTTTTCGATATCTGAGCGTTTGCTTACCACACCTTCACTATAGAGGAAACCTGCTGCCAGTTCCAAGTCCCCACCGGGCGATCGCATGGTTACTGCTACCGTCCGCTGGGGGGATACCAGGCGAATTTCCAGAGGTTCTTCTGTGGCCAGGCGATCGCCCCTCGCACGTTTCTGACCATTTTCCACCACCCATATTTGCGTTTTTGTTTGACTGCTGTTCATTGAAAAATTTTATCGATCATCTGTGATGTAAACTGTTGTTTTTTACTCTAACTCCTTTGACACTTGGATTATAATGTTTATAATCCCGTCAGCATTTTGGGACACTTTCATTTTATGAGGCTACTATATTATCCCACAATACTTGGTTCTTGGCCAGTAAATAAACAGACTCGATCGTGATAGTGGTCGATGGTGGGCGGTGCCCACCCTACGAAGATTACAACGGGTGCATCTCATATTTGCAAAAAGACAATGAGGACAAGGAGGGACAAGGAGGAGGACAAGGAAGGGTTGCGTGGGTGAAGTCGGTGAAATCAAATAATTCTCAAGCCCGCAATTAGCAATAGCGCTCCTGCGTCGCGCACTTCGTATAAGCAATTAGCAATTAGCGAAGATTGTTGGCTTATTGCAAAAGTGCAGTGTACCCGATTACAACTCTCTCTACAACAATTGAAAATCTTTATTGCCATGAAGATATATGTTGTTAGCTTCAGCTATGGAAATACCACGAGCTTCAGCAAATTTTTTAATCGCTACAAAATTACCAAAGCACGAATTACCCACAGGAAAAACCCAACCAGAAATATCCTGAAGACTTCGAGCAAGGTAATAAATTTCAGAGGCAGATTCACCAATGGGAATCATACTATCTAATTGATGGCTCTGATAACAACTGCTCAAAACATCCCAAATGAAATAATAACCAAAACAGCGACCAGTTCCTGGAAGACGCCGAGCACAATTAGCAGGATGACGCCAAACTAAATTAACAATTGTTGTTTTTCTAACCATGATTCAACAGATAATTTAAAAGACGAACTTTTGTAATTACTATGCGATACACTTTGTAGTGCAAAATGTATGTTACCATGATGATAGTGGGCGATGGTGGGCGATGCCCACCCTACTCCATTCACAATTGACCATTCTCCAATTGTACCAGAGTATTGTAATCGGGAATGGCTACTTCGGGCGATCGCCTCTTGGGGTCCAACAGCACGTTGCCCTCGGGCCAATGGACCTGCAAATTTCCGGGTGCGATCGGTGCGGTATAAACTCGTCCCTTGAATTCACCTAAATTATTTTTCAGCAGCACCCCATCTCCATCCTTTAACCCCAACTTGTCGGCATCTACTTTACTCATCAACACTGCATCTCGGACTGCACCGTTCAAAGCATCCTGCTTCTCTTGGATCATACTATTAAACTGCTTGCCTCGGCGGGTCGCTACCCGAAAATATCCTTCTGGTAAATCTTGCTTGGGTAGAGACAAGGGCGTGAAATGCGCTTTGCCATCCGGGGTCGGAAACTGCCAACCAAAGCATAAATGATCGCCTCCGTACTGAAACTGATTTCCCGCCGACTCGAAATGCTGAATTCCGGCATACTGAGGACAAGTTAAAGCAATCTCTTGACGAATTTCCGCTGTGCCATTAAAATGAATCTTATCTGCTACATCGGGGCGCGATCGCCCGGCCAATTCCACAAACACCTCCCACTCCGGACGCGCTTCGCCAATGCGAGGTCCGGGAATTTCCGGACTGAAAATTACTCGCCGTTCGGTGCTGGTTTCGGTCACTCCTCCCGGGACTTCATAGCGAGTCATTGCTGGCAACAACACCACCGTGTCCGCAGGTTCCACTAACATCTGACTGGAACAGATAATATCCATATGTACCCGCAGGGGCACCTGGGCCAAAGCAGACTGGACGCGATCGGGTTCGGGCAAAACTTCCAAGAAATTCCCCCCGACTGAAAATAGCAGATCCAGGTTACCCTCAGCAGCAGCATCAATCATTTCCGTTGCCGTCAAACCCTTAGTCGTGGGGACTGGAAAATCCCAAACCTCGCTCAACTGCGCTGCATTTTCTGCTGTTATGGGTTTCCCGCCAGGAAAAACTGTCGCATAGCATCCCATTTCCGCCCCACCTTGGACGCCCGAATGTCCCCGAATGGGCATTAAACCACATCCTTCCCGACCCACAAAACCTTTAGTCAAGGCCAGGTTAATAATTGCCCGCACGTTATCTTCGCCGCATTCGTGCTGAGTAATGCCCATACTCCAGACAAACACGGCTTTCTGGGCCTCATTTACCATCTGGGCAAAAGCGTACATCTCATCCCGGGAAGCGCCAGACATCTGTTCTAACTCCTCCCAGGACTGGCCTTCTAACTCTGCTTTTAACTCATCGAACTCGGTCGTGTACTGTCCTATGAACGACGAGTCCACCCAGTTGTTCGCGATCGCGTGTTTGATAGTGCCATTGAGAAAAGCAATATCTCCGCCCACGTTCACCAGAAAGAAATCTTCGGCAAACTTAGTGCCAAACAGGGCACTTTCCAGGATCGAAGGCACCCAGTAACGTTCCATCCCCGGTTCCCGGTAAGTATTGATCGCCACTATCCTGGTGCCCGCTTTCTTGGCCCAGTGAAGATATTTTACCGTCACGGGCTGATTATTCGCCACATTAGAACCAATGAAAACTAATAAGTCAGTACCGATCCAATCTTTGTAAGAACAGGTAGTAGCCGCTACCCCCAGGGCCGACTTGAGTCCCGCCGTACTGGGAGAATGGCAAATTCTCGCAGCATTGTCAATGTTGTTGCATCCCAAGGCCCGCACTGCTTTCTGGGCGCAGTAATATGTTTCGTTAACCGTGCCCCTGCTGGTAAGATAGAAACTCATGCGATCGGGCCTACTTGCTGCGATCCGACTGGCAATTATTTCCATTGCCTCATCCCAGCTTATCCGACGAAAACCCTTCTCTCCTTTTGTACGGATCATCGGATAGGGTAAACGTCCCATTTCCCGCAGTTGAGAACTTTTCTGACCTTGTAACTGTTCGACATCCTCTAAAACTCGCGGATCGAAAGCTGGCATAGTATTCATGCGCAGCAGTCGCAAGCGGACATTACAGACATGGAGGCCATCTAGAGTCCAGTCTTGCATCCCCGTCGTCCCCAAGGCGCAACCGTCACAGACACCTTGGTTGAGAATATCCCAAGCATAGGGGAAATTGTCTCGGTTGATCCAAGCTGCCCGGAAGACTTCCCAGTAATTGTTGGGATATTGCTCCCCCAGTCCCAAGGGTTTCCAACTGGCCCAATGGGCGGGAGTCCAGGATTTTTGTGGTTTCCGTAACATATCTTTACAAATCAGTTAGTCTTGACAGATAATATAGTATCATATAGAGGTTGACGTGGTTAGCAGCAAGTTCGGGATTGTCCTAGATTTTTGTCAACCCTGAGAACCAGATGACTGCAACGATCGCAGACATCACGGTGCTAACTGATGACCGCAAGACTGCCTGATTAATTGAAGAGTCACAATTGTAATCCGAACATGCTACAAACAAAAATTGTTGACAACCTGAGCAAATTACCAGAATCTCTACAAGAAGAAGTGCTGCATTATGTAGAGTTTTTAGTAGAAAAATACGCTCAAAAGATAACGGAAGAAAATGCTATCAAACCGAAACGCAAAGCCGGCGCATTAAAAGGTACGTTTGTTTTGCCGCTTCCGGATGATTTCGATCATCCGCTAGAGGATTTCAAGGAGTACATGTAATGAATTCGCTGCTTCTAGATACTCATGCATTTATTTGGTTTTTGGAGAATGATTCACATCTACCAGTTGCTACAAGGCAATACATTGAATCCGCTGATACAGTTTTTGTAAGTATTGCAAGCCTTTGGGAAATAGCTATCAAGTTAAGCATTGGAAAAATAGCACTTCAATCCGCTTATGAAACAATCGAAGCTGGTCTTGACAATGCAGGGCTGACACTTCTGCAAATTTCTTTTGCAGATACTTTGCTTGTCCGTCATCTGCCATTGCATCACCGGGATCCGTTTGATAGAATTATAGTTGCTCAGGCGATAAATCATGCCCTGATATTAGTTAGTCGAGATCTAAATCTTGATACATATCAAATTCAAAGGTTGTGGATCTAGCCTGGGGGGGCGACATGAAGGCTAGGATGTATACCTGATAAGGGTTACAGCCTTCTTGCCTCGTGCATAATAGATCTTCTTTTCTGGACTTAACTTCATTAATTCATCTACAATATCAGCATAAAAATCTACGGATTTAAGCCAATCTTTGCCTCTGGAACCTATATAAAATGCGCTGTGACGTCTTTCACGGCGTCCTGCTTCTTTTACACGACCAACATAACAAGTAACACCTTTTTGTTTGATTTCTTCTCCCATTACAATTGAGCTGGTGTAAGCAATTGTAATTAACAGGATTAAAACTACTAAGCGATCGCCAGTTAATCCAGTTCTTTCAATATTGTATCCACCTAAAGTCTCTAAACATTTCCTCAATTCCAAAACGGTTTTCATAAGCTTTTAAGGCCAACTCTAAAGTGACAAAGTTAGTAATAATAAACCATCCCTCTTCTGCCTGCCATCCTCTATACTTTCGTTTCCATTTACAAGCAATGTTAGCTCCTTGAAAGCCTTTGGTTTTGGTGATTTTTACACCCTTTAAATATAACGACATTCCCGGATATAATCCTACATCTCTTAATTTTTTCCAAACATCAGAGGAGATTTCAATATATTCATTTTTCCTCAAACGTAGACAGAAGTATACTTTTAGGCTAGATAACCACGAAGCTAAATCTACATTGCAGAATTCCCGATCGCCCAAAACAACGACTTGATAATTGCTAAGTAAATCCAATACCTTATAGAGAACTTGTTGTTGCTCTGATAAATTACTGCTTCCTTTTTTATTCAATAGTTCAAAATAAATTGGTATTGCTCGATTTTGATAATGAAAACTCACCATTAATAAATTTATACAACCCCATTTTGTCCTATCTATAATTACTTCAACGACCTGTTTATTATCGAAAAATATCAACAATAATTGACTTAAGATCGGAAACCCGATCGTTTCTAAATTTAATGCTGGCAAAGATAAAAAGCGTTGAAGTTTTTTTCGGCGACTTTCAAACTTAATTGGCTGTGGAAATAAATTGGCAAGTTCTTCTAATCGCACCCAGCGATGCTCAGAGATTAAAGAAATCAAAATGATCGACATATAATATTGAGGTTTAGTTAAATGTTTGACGATGTGGTCTTGGTAAAAATCTGGGAGAACTTTCATAATTTTTAACCCTTATCTACTTTTCTAGTCTAGCAAGTCCATCTTTTTTTGTCAACATCGTCTCAACACCTTATCCTGTAAGGTTTTCAGCTTGCATGTCGCCCCCCCAGGGATCTAGCAGGAGGCGGAATATGCTTCTATCTCAGCCGCGAGTTGTAAAAGGGGCTGTGGGACTTGTTGGCGATCTTTTGTAACACGATGTACTTGGGAGTTAAAGGTTGAGAAAATGGGATTCAGTAAGCATACCCATCCTAGTTCCCGAGGCACGAAGCAATCTAACGGCTCAGCTCTTCCCCTCGCGATCGGGATATCTCTTCGATGCACAAGTCGGACGGTCGCACTACTCGTACTACTCCTCGCGCATCGAGTCCTGAATTTCCGTCAAGCTTTGCCTAGGCACGGTGGTTGCCTGTGGGAGATACTGTTGCTGGTAACATATTAATAATAGGCAACAGGCTACAGGCTACAGGCTACGCTATTTTTCGATTCAGCCAATAATTTTGGTAAAATACTCGTAAATGACGTAATGAACGATTATCAAACTACTTCTCCTCTCAGGGTCAGCGGTAACGATCCACTCCCCTTAGACGACCCCGATACTGTCTGGTTGATTCAGTCTGGTTCAATGGCAGTTTTTGCCGTTACTCTCGTTGATGGCGTTCCCAAAGGAGCCCGTCGCTATTTGTTTAGCCTCACGGTTGATGAAGTCCTGTTTGGCATTGGTGGCCTTGGGGATACTCGATTCCTAGCCATTGCAGTCGCAGAAACTGCCCTCGTCCAACTGAGCTTAACAGATTTAGTCGAGGCAGGACAATCAACCCAGGCGCTTCATTGGCGCGATCGCCTCACCAACCTGTTCGCCCAGACAGATATATCTTTGACATTACCAGCATTTGACAGCGGCGAAGATGCCAAGAAACTCTCTGCTAGTCTCAACTCACTCCACAGAGAGTTGCTCTCCAGTTTAAGGAAACTCGAAGAACGGGAAAATGAAACTCAATTCAGCCAATTTCAAGAGCGCCAACGGCTCAATCAAAGGAGTATTAGAGGTGCAATTGGCGACCTAGTTTCGATCCTCAAGCCCAAACAGGGTCAATTGCTCCCAGAAGGAACGCCCTTGCTAGTTGCCGCAGGGGCTGTGGGACGGGCAATGGGGATTGAAATTCGTCCCCCCGCTCCCTCGGAAGATATGGAACGGGTGAAAAAACCCTTGGATGCGATCGCTCGCGCCTCTCGCATTCGTACTTGCCGCGTGCTTTTGACGACTGCGGCGCTATTTTAGCCTACAGGGAAGCGGACAATAGTCCTGTCGCTCTGCTGCTTGCTGGGCGGGGCAAGTATGAAATCTTTGACTTATTACAACACAAGCGTTTTCCAGTTACTCCGGAGATAGTACGGCAGATGGATCCGGTTGCCTACACATTCTACTGACCCTTTCCAGATAAAGAACTCAACGCCCTCGAACTCTTAAAGTTTTCCTTCCGAGGTCTAGGGCTAGATGTCATGATTATTTTGATCGTGGGCATCCTTGCTACTCTTCTGGGCATGATCTTTCCCCAAGCCACTGGCATAATCATTGACAAGGTTATCCCGATCGCCGATCGGGGGTTGCTATTTCAAATCGGTTTCGGCTTGTTGGCAGCTAGTTTCGGCAAAGCTACCTTCGAGTTAGCTCAGGTATTTACTATTTTGAGGGTTCAAACCATCTCCAACTCCGCTAACCAAGCAGCACTCTGGGACCAGCTGCTGAAACTGCCCATTTCTTTCTTTCGCCAGTATACTACTGGTGACTTGCAAAACCGGGTTGACGCCGTTAATCAGATTCGCCAAATCCTCGGCGGCACCGTCATGCGATCGCTGTTCAGCAGTTTTTTCTCCCTGCTGAATTTGGTTTTGATGCTTTATTACAGCATTAAGTTATCCTTGGCGGCAATGGCCATCGCCCTTGTCAATATTATCTTCACTACCATCTCGGGAATCCTCACTCGCCAGAAAACGCGACCCCTGCAAAAAATCGCCGGGGAAATCTTTGGCTTGACCGTGCAGTTGCTCGGCGGCATTTCTAAACTGCGCATTACTGGAGCGGAAAAACGGGCCTTTGCCTACTGGACGAAACAATACAGCCAACAACTCTCCTTAATCTTAAGCACCGAAATCATTGAAGATGCGCTCAATATCTTCAATACTGTATTGCCCACAATTAGCTCCATTATCATCTTTATCTTAGCTGTTAACTCGATCGCCGAGGCCCAGACTCAAGTAGAAACCTGGCTATCGACCGGAACATTCCTCGCCTTTAACTCGGCCTTCGGAACCTTTCTCAGCAGTGTAACCAACCTGAGCAATACGATGATTGAAATTCTGGAGGTGACGATTCTCTGGGAACGCGCTCAACCGATTTTAGAAGCAACACCGGAAATAGATCTCACTAAAGCAGATCCGGGACGACTTCGGGGTAATGTTAAGCTCGCGGGATTAACCTTCCGTTACCGAGAAAATGGTCCTCTTACCCTCAATCAGGTGACCGTCGAAGCCAAGGCTGGAGAATTTATCGCCCTCGTCGGTCCCTCAGGAAGCGGCAAATCTACCATTGTCCGCTTGCTGTTGGGTTTTGAAACTCCCGAAGACGGAACGGTTTACTACGAAGGTCAGGATATCACCGGTTTAGATATCTCCGCCGTTCGACGACAATTGGGAGTAGTCTTACAAAATGGTCGCATTAACAGCGGCTCAATTTTTGATAATATCGGCAGTAATGCATTGGTCACCATGGACGAGGTTTGGGAAGCCGCAGGTCTGGCGGGATTTGCTGAAGATATCGAAAAAATGCCTATGGGCCTGCACACCGTTATCTCTGAAGGAGGCACCAATCTGTCTGGGGGACAGCGACAGCGTTTGTTAATTGCTCGGGCCTTGGTTTTAAGGCCAAAAATTATCATTTTTGACGAGGCTACCAGTTCCTTAGACAACCGCACTCAAGCTATTGTCACTCAGAGTTTAGAACGCTTGCAGGTAACTCGCATCGTTATTGCTCACCGCCTGAGTACTATTGCTAAGGCCGATCGCATTTATGTGATTCAGGATGGTGTTGTCCTACAGCAAGGAACTTTTGACTAGCTGGCTTCTCAACTAGGACTTTTTGCTCAACTGATGGCTCGGCAGATAATGTAATATGGTTAGTGGGTTCTATAACAGGTAATATGCCTTCCATCGAAAATACTAATGCCCTAGACATGCTCTCCGAGATAGTTGCAAGTAGTGGTAAAGTGGTAGTAGGGTATAGCGTTTCTCGCGTTTCTCGCGTTTCTCAAATTAATGTGGTATCGCCTATTTGTCATTGCGATTTTTCGCGCAGCGTGGGGGGAGACTAGCGAGTAACTTATAATTAAGGAAAAGTTCATATGGCTGCCAGCTCCCTAACGACCCCTCCGCTACGCAGTGCGCGATCAGACATTAGGTGAGGTGAAAATTAGCCATGAGATTTATAAAGGGATTAAGTCATGAAACAATTAATCTACTTAAACGGATTTATGCACAAAATAAATATTATCACGTTAGAAGACGAGCACATTGCATTCTCCTCTCGCGGTTATCAAACCAAAGAATTTATCAAGATATTTGACGTGTCTATTGTGACAATATATAATTGGTTTAATGCTTGGGAAGAGCTGAATTTAGTCGGGTTATATGATAGAAAAGGACGTGGAAGGAAACCGAAATTTAATTCGGAACAAAAAGAGCGTGGCCGGGATTAAAGAATATCCAAAAAAAATCTCCTTGGTGAAAGAAAAAGCCAAAGAAAATTGGAATGTGTCAGTGAGTAAAGACACTATTAAAAGGATATTAAAAAATGAAAATATGTCGTGGCGACGAATCCGAAAACGGGTAGGTCGTGTCCGAGAGCGCCCAGGGGTGGGCGTCTCTGGACACGAGAGGGGAGCCAGAACCCACGGAAGATCAAGAAAAAAAGAAAGAATTAAAAAAATTAAAAGAACGATAGAGGCGAAATTGATTTAATATTTTTTGACTGGTTTTTGTTTAAATGCATATGTCCCTTATGCATGGCAAGAACATGGAGAACTGTGCGAGGTAAAAAGTAAAAAAAGTAGAAGATTAAATGTCTTGGGATTTTTGAACCGCAAGAATGAACTAGTTCCTTACTTATTTGAGTGTCAGATTAATAGTGAGGTAGTTATATCATGTATAGATCATTTTTGTTCAACACTAAAGAAAAAAACCGTGTTGGTGATGGATAATGCTTCCACTCATACGAGTAATGCAGTGAAAAATAAACAAGAAGAATGGGAAAAAAAAGGGTTAACAATTTTTTATTTGCCTACCTATTCTCCCCAGTTAAATATTATTGAAATTTGGTGGCGATTTATTAAATACTCATGGCTAAATACTGATGCCTATGAGAGTTGGAAAAGTTTAGTTTTTGCTGTGGAAGATGTGCTTCGAGATGTTCGGTAAAAATATAAAATTAATTTTGCCTAACTACTTAAGACAATGATTCTTACCTTGGCAGAGACGGTTTTCGCCGTCAGTCCTTACATCCCTGCTAAACTGATTTCCGGGAAAAACTTGCGGCACATTAGGGAGATCGCCTCTCACCTGCCGGGGGCGATCGCCAGTTTTTGGGGATTTGAATGCCGTCTGGGAGAGTCAGCGCCCCAAGGGGATTTTCTCATATGTCTTAAGGCGGAAGAAGAAGGTCGGGCGCTCGTTGCCGGAACTCACGATAGTATAGAATTATCGGAGTCTCTGCGATCGCATTCCGTGTGGAACCTAGCGGGTAACTTTGGCCGGCATTGGGTAGATCCAACCTCTCCGATTTATGAGAAAGTAGATAATATGTGGTTGGAGTTCGATGTGGATGGGGAACCTCCTGCTATTCCCATCCCTAGCTTGTTCTTTGGTTGCAGTCCCACCCAAGTGGAAAATACAGGCATCACCTTGGCCAAAGCCGAACCGGAGTCCCATGAATGGGTAACGGAAACGGCATTAAAAATCCTCCTGGGGGATAGTTTGTCTGGGGAGATAGCACAAAATTTACGGCAATGCTTGGGGGCGTTACCCCCAGAGGCATATGTTTTTCAAATTGGGCTCATGCTTGCCAGAAAAGCCGAGACAATTAGACTCTGTATCCGCAATATTTCCGGTAAAGATATTATCGTCTATCTGGAGAAAATCGGCTGGACGGGTGCAATTGACTTTCTGCAAGCAACGGTATCGGAACTTGCTAGCTTTACAGACTGCATTCACCTAGATTTAGATGTGGGTAATGGGGTGTTGCCTAAAATAGGTTTAGAATGCTATATTGAAGGGCAACCTCGTAGCGAACCGAAATGGGCTGCATTTTTGTCTTATCTGGTAGAGGTGGGTTTGTGCTTGCCAGATAAACGAGATGCCTTGATGGGTTGTCCCCGCTATATTGGCGTTTGCTCGGACAGGCTGGGACCGAGGAAATGGAGTGATTTTGTTATGGGTTTACACCATATTAAGATGGTTTGGGAGGGCGATCGGATCCTGCAAGCAAAAGGTTACATCTATATTAACCATTCTTGGATGCCAACAGGATCCTAAGTGGTCTTGCACCAGTCGATCGCGATCGCACCGGTCTTTTACGTCAGAAACACCCCCAAGATTCAAGTCTCTGCCCCCCACAAGCCCGTTAACAGCCTCGCCTTGGGAATTTTGTAGGTCCGATACAGAAACTGACAATGTGCCAAAAGAGCAATAAAAACTGTAGCGCTAGAAAAAATTGCCCGCAAGACTTGACAGTTTCCGGGCCTAAAGGGTACGATAAATCTATCGACCACTACTCAACCTGTAACTGCCGTTCCACCAAAGGCCACTACCTTCTCGGTTAATAACTTGTCATTGCGAGGGGGCTTAAACTCAATGCTACTAAGAAATCAATTTTTATGGCAATAAGAAGCAAATTCTGGTATGGCCATGAGCATTATTACCTAAAAAACTCTCGAACCTATGCCAGTAAATGATTTCAGCCAGAACACTTGACATTGGTAGGCGACAGATGATCTAGTAGAGGTAAAAGAACATTATTGAGCAATCATTATGACATGCGATCGCTCCCCCGCTTGGGTACAACGACCAACTACAACTGTCAAAGCATCGATTGAAGAATTATTAGCCATTTTTGGAGAAATATTCTCACGCACAATGGGTAAAAAAATCAAAAGTAAGGCTAGACTGGCGAGTGCTAACTCCATTAATAATTTTATGGGGATTAATATATCAACGTTTAAACAGTGAGCACACTTGTGATGCGGTTATTAGTCATTTTTACACGGGCGCAGTTGATGGTTTAGACAAAGAAGATGCTAACCGATTTCCTGTTTCGCGTCGATGAAAATCAGAAAGTACAGAAGGTTATGTACAGGGAAGATTACGAATTCCACTATTGGTAATAATGAATGCGTTAAATCAGGTAAGAGAGACTATATTAAACTGGATAAGAGCTGCCGATCAAGAAGAAGCTTATACATGGAAAGGTCATGCAGTTAGATTACTTGATGGAACAACTTTTAGACTTCAACCCACTCCGGATTTACTGTCAACCTATGGCCGAGCAAGTAATGGAAAAGGAATGAGTCATTGGGTGGTTGTTAAGTCTTTGATAGCCTGCTGTCTATTTAGTCAAACCGTAATTGCTTTTGTAGAAGGGGGAATTAGTGAACCAGCAATGGTTGGTAAGATTATGGAACAAGACCCAGAAACTGACAGCATCTATATTGGAGATAGAGCATTCGGGGTCTACAGAGTTGTTCAAGTAGCTAAATTTTATGGCAAGAAAGTATTGGTACGATTGGAACAACGAACAGCTCGTAAACTACTAAAATCATCACAGAAAGGTTCCTTATATAGTGGTCAAAAGTCTCAGGTAATATGGAAAGCAGAACCAACAACAAAAGTTGAACCAGGACAACCCAAATATCCTCTAAATGGGCGAATAATTTACGTGCAGTTACGTAAGAAGGGATTTAGGCCGATCGATTTATATTTATTTACAAATTTGATGGCTCCGGAAGTATACTCAATTAATGAATTAGTAGAACTCTCTGGAGAGAGGTGGCAAGTAGAAGTAGATTACCGCTATATAAAAACTACCTTAAAGATGGAAGAATTTGATGTTAAAACAGCAGAAATGTTTCGCAAAGAACTAGCAGCAGGTTTATTAACTTATAATTGGATTTGTGCTTTAATGACAAAGGCGGCAATCAAAGCAGGTATCAAACCTAATAAGTTAAGTTTTAGTTGCTGTTGGAGACGGGTGCGAGACATTTGGCTCCAGGGTGTTCCCCAATGGGTGATAACAGAAAATAAATTAGAAGATTGGCTGATGACGAGATTAGCGAAATGCCGATTATCTCACCAGCAAAATAAAGTGAAACATGAACCTCGGAAAGTAAGGAGGCGACCTCAAGTTTTCCCAGCTCTCAAGGGCTCACGCGATCTCCCCATTCATAGATTTCTCTCAGATCGGGGCGATCGGCAAGCAATTTCCAAGCCGAATAGGAGGGCCAAAGCTTTCCCGCTGCCGGTGCTTTTGCCAGCAGGATCCCGACTTCACTCGCCACTCTTCCTAGCATGCCGTTGCGGAACTGGAGGGGAGTTTTTTCCAGTCGTTCCGGACTCCAGCCTTTGCCAACCGGAAGACTTGCTCGATCGCCTAGCAGATACCGAATCATGTTATCTGCCAGGCTAATCCCTGCTGCCACCCGATCTGCACCCAATTCAACCCGCATCAGAAGATGCAGCAGGTGAATTCTCTGAATGTGAAACAGATCGTAGCCGTATTCCCTTTCCAGAATTTCATCGCTTTCTAGGGCTGTGTGAATGCAGGCTTGAGATTCCTGCCAATTTTTCAACAGGGATTCCAAATAGGCTCGTGCTTGGGCAAGGCGGGATTTCCCTAGCAAGCTTAATTCTTCAGAAGTTGCTTGTTTCTCTAGATACTCCGATGCCTGTTGGAAATGCTTTCTCGATTCTGCTAGCAGGGATTGTCCGGCAAGCCGCGTGGCCGTGCGGCTCAAATCGCGCACCGTAACGTAAACCTGATGTTCTGCTGGGGACAATCGTTCCTGAATTAATTCCTGAGAAGTTTCGATGTATAATTCTCCCGATGCCCCCGTTGACATGGCGATCGGGAGAGATTTTCCCAATCGATAGCTTTTGATTCCCCGGGCCAGAAGACCGTTGATCTTGGCTGCTGGCTGCTGACTTGCGATTGGCGATTGGTTCATAGTCATAGTTCTAATTATTCCTTACCGAAGGGCTTCGGCGTCTTCCGCATGCTCTTGTCCTGAAGGACTCGGCATGCTCCAGACACCGATCGAACACTACACCTGGATTGAAAATCATATCCGGATCGAACTGCCTTTTCAGCTGCATAAAAGCATTGTAAATCTCTTCTCCATAATAACTGCAAAAATCAAGATTTTTGCCAAAGTTCTCTGCCTGGGGATAGAGGTTATAGCCGCCTTTCTTGGCCAGGTCGATAAAAGCCTTTTCAACCTGTAAGGTCCGCTGATTACTTGCCCGGTCTCCCGTGCACATTCTGGACATGACTCCAATGACCAGAAATGGTTCTGCTTGGGGATAGACTAAAGGCGGGTTGAACTGGAAGAAACGAATGAAATAATAATATCCCATGGGCGCACCCTTAAAAAAGGGACCCGCCCATCCACCTTCAGGGATTATCTCATGGGGGTGAGCTTTGACGAACTTATAAAGGTCGATCCAGGCTTTCATTAACTCCTTTTGAGAAACTAATAAGCTGAACCCAAAAAGATTATTTTTCTTGCCATTTTGGGGAGGCCGATCGTTCTCTTTCGGATCGTCTGTTTGCCGCTTGACTATTTTCCCGGATGCGCCCAGGGGGTAAGGGGGAGTTTCTCCTTTTTCCTTGGGAATTAACTTGAGTTTGGCTTCCATTAAGAAACCCAGCTGACCGTAGGAGCCAAAAATCCAGGGAAATTCCCGGTCCTGGCGGGCGATCGTCCTTAAACTTCCCTCACCGTCAATTAAAGTAATCTCCCGGACATTTTCCCAAAGTCCGCCGTAGTCGTGAGAAAGACCGCCCTTACCAAACCCACCGGCACTAATATATCCTCCCAGAGTCGGACCTGCCCATCCGCCATTATAAACTGGCAGGTCGAATCCGTAATCCCGCACTAAATCTCGGACATCCCAGACCAAAGCACCGCAACCCGCTGTTATCGTGCCCTCTTCGGAAAAGCGAAAACCATCGAACCGGTCCGGGCGGAGGAGCAACTCGCCCTTTCGGGGCAAGGAAACGCCGTTAAAGGTATGACCGCTTGCCCGTACTCGCAGAGGGATTTGATGTTTTCTGGCCCGTCCGACGATCGCCTGCATTTGCTCTGGGGTTGAGGGAAATATGACCGGGTATGGGTCTTCCCGGGAGTACAGTTTTCCGTAATCAAAGAGGGGTTCGGAAACTATTTCGATGCCTAAATCTGAAAATAACTCCTCCAGGGCCCTATTGTCTGCTGGTATTAGCTCCTTCATTTGCTTACCTCAATCCAACCAGTGTAACCGATCTGGCGAAGGGACGAGATTGCCTTCTATAGCAGGTAAAGATTCCACCTGTTCCATCTGGGCGATCGCTGCGGTCAAGAGCATTTTCCCATTCAGCTGGCGTAGGAACTCAACCGAGGACATATTTTTGGGTAGGGGGCGTTTTTCGCGAATCAGACGATCTACATTTTGCTCGAATGGTTCCAAGCTAAAAGCGTTGGTATCTCTGAGCCATTTCCGCAACCAGGCATGGTAAGTCGGGCGTTCTTTTTCCATATCATAAAGCCCTGACAACAATTGATAGAACCTGCTATACTCCAAGCGATAGCGGAGTTCAAATTCATGCAAGCAAACAGCTTCATCTATTTCGCCTCGCAAAGCGGTGTTAATCGATCGGGCGGCCAACAGGGCGCCATAGGTTGCCAGATGTACCCCTGAGGAAAGCAGCACATCAATAAAACAGGCAGCATCACCAACCAAGAGAATACCTGGTTTCCAAAAATGGGAATGGCAGTAGGAAAATTCCTGACGCATGCGAATTTCCCCATAGGGAGTTTCCCTTGCTGGCTGCGCCCCTGCCAAATATTCTGATATTATCGGACTTGCTGCAATATAATCTTGCAGAGTTCCGGCCAAATTTCCTTGATTTTCTTTGATGCCAGTCCGTTCTTTAGGCAATACAGCGCCAACGCTAGTGAGAGTATCGTCAAGGGGGATGTACCACAACCACCCATCGTCAAATGCTTCAAAGAGAACGTTTCCGCTGTCTGGTTCGGGCAGGCGTTTGCCGTTAACAAAATAGCCGTATATCGCTATATTGCGATATAACTGGGAGTAGAGGCGATCGCCTACCTGCTGGGCCATTTTGCTTTGATGTCCCGAAGCATCTACCACAAAACGGGCCGTTGCCCTTTCTTCACGACCGTTAGGATCGCCAAACACAACTCCCGTTACCCGATCGCTCGACCAAACCAAATTTTTCACCCGGTGTTGTTCGCGAACCTCAACGCCCTTTTCTCTAGCATTATCCAGCAGAATGCGATCGAACCGATCCCGCTTCACTTCGTAGGCGTAGACTCTGTTAGAGTCATTAGGGTCTCCTACAACTGGAGAGCTGCCAAAATTGAGAGTCCAAACATCTGTTTCCTTGCCCCAAGAAAAAGTCCCACCCCTTTTCTTGATAAAACCCGCCTGCTTGACTGAGTCTTCAGCACCAAGTAACTGTACGATACCGTTGATTGTCGCCGGTAGTAGGGACTCGCCAATTTGGTAACGAGGGAAGCGTTCCCGTTCCAGCAAAAGCACCTTATGCCCCTGCATGGCTACCAGAGTGGCCGCTGTTGACCCTGCTGGTCCGCCTCCGATGGCGATCATATCGTATTCTTTGTCCATTTACACCATCCTGTTTGCGAGGGCCTATTTCTGAAGAAGCATCTCTTCATTGACTCCATACCCAGGATAGCATCCCCTGACCAAATCGTCAAGGGAGCGATCCTTTACAAATAAGTTAGTTTTGACAATCTAGTATAATAGAGGTTGACGTGGTTAGCAGAGCGAGGGTGTCAAAAAGAAAACATCGGTAAGCAATTAAGCATTAGTTAGCGATCGTCGATGCACAAGTCTGGCGGTCGCTCGATGCCTCCGGAGACATCATACTCGCACATCGTCTTTGTTGTTGTACTTGGGAGTTAAAGGTTGAGAAAATGGGATACAGTAGCTTTCAACTATCTGAGGTCGTAAAAAAGTTTGATTTACAAGTTAACCGAGAACAGAACCTATTCGACTTAATTACCGAAGTAACATACAGCGAGTATCTACAATTTGTCCTGGATAACTACCTACCTCTAGCCATTGATATTAATACGGAGAAAGCCCGTTCGGAAATGATAATCACACCTATATTGCTAGAGTTAAAACAAGAAATCAAGCATAAAATTAGTCTGTTTTCGGGTAAACCCCTGACAGTAAATGCGGAACAAGGACTAAACGGTGAATGTGACTATATCATCAGTCTTTCTCCCGAACAGTTATTTATTCGGGCTCCGATCGTTACCTTGGTAGAGGCGAAAAATGAAGATATTATCGGAGGTTTAGGACAATGTGTAGCGCAAATGTTGGCTGCACAAATATTCAACGAACGAGAGGGAAATAAAATTACTTCAGTTTATGGTGTGGTGACAACGGGAACAACTTGGCGCTTTTTGAGATTGACTGATAAGAGGGTTGATATTGATACCCAAGAATATTATATCAGTAACGTTCCGAAAATTATGGGAATTTTCCACAGCATAATTAACTCGGAACTAGGGGGTTAGCCTCATGGTTCGTAGTCAGGACTAAAGTCATTGCGATCGGGGAACACTCTTCCTGTTGACTAGGAACCTTTAGCCATTGAAACCCGGCATCAGATGCAAAACCTAAGGAGCATCAGCAAACAAGGAATTGGTATTCGGGCAGGTTCGCTATTGGCGCTATTGGGGGCAAATCTTGCATATTGGCACCCCAACCATGTAAGCAGACCATTAACTTGCTTGGGTTTTGACCGTTGACTGGTGGAACAGCAATAAATTGTAAAGACAAGGCTTTTTCTCCAAATTCAGCTCCCGAGGGGAGACATCGCCTGGGCCCCGAACAGCACTACATCCTGCCGTTCGCGCGAAGACTCTTTCCACCGCACTATGCAAGGTCGCCAAGGGCAATGGCTATTCGTACAAAGGTGAAAAATCAAAGGGCTGGGTTGACAGGCTCGCGATCTATCCTTAGAATCGAGGAGGGCAGGCAACAAAGAGGGCCTATACCCCTTGGGCCCGGGAAGCCAAAAATGCGAGCAGCGCTCCCCGAGTGCATCGAAGCGGCCTACCTGGTTGCCAGTTCCCCATCAGCGCGGATCCGGAATAGGGCCAAACAGACCAAGCAATGGCAGAAAATCGGGGATGAGGCTGATATCCAACCCGACGGTTTGCTGCTGTTTCGGATCGCTCCGTGCTATTTTGGTGGGGACCAAGATTGTGAAGGAATGGAGATTAGCTTTAGCAGGTTGGCGACAGCAGGTTGTCAAGCTTGGTAAATTAAGAGTTGAAATATTAGGAAACCCATGAAAGTAACTCCAAAACAGATCGAGACAGTATACGATCGAAGCCATGCGGTTGAACATTACTTATCTGAAAACCGTCGTGACAGCGTAAAAATTGAGTGGGAGGAACCCTTGTCTCGTTGGGTGGGGTGTGGTCATAAGTAGTTGATAGCCAGTACATCTGGTGATACCTGTATATAGCCCGCGCAGGCGGGCTTTGTTCATGTAGCCGGGCCCTTTAGGGTTCGGGCTCCTACCAACGGGTTTTGACCACACCCCGTTGGGTGTTTAAGCAGGCGATCGCGCCATACAGCAAAGATAAGGAGGGGAAGCTACGGGTTCTCGATGTTGGTTCGGGTACAGGGGATGGATATGTTTTGCTGTCAACGCTATTGTCAGAGGAAGGGTCGCTAGGTAGCAGCTACGATCTAGATTACTTGGGAATTGATATCAGTGCCCAAATGGTGGAAACTGCCAGTAATCTATATGGTAACCAAAATAACGTTCGGTTTGAATGTGCGGATATTCGGACTAGCCAGTTAGAGGGGCCCTTCGATGTATACCTTTCTTGCGGAGTTCCCTACTCTCATCTGACTCACGATGAACTTTGCCAAGCTCTAAAGATGATTGTGACGAATGCTTGCGAGAATAGCTGCCGGTGTGCCGTGGTTGTGGATGTATTGGGGCGGTACAGCATCGAGTGGACGCCCAAATGGAAAGAAAGCCGTTGGGATTACCGCATGAGCTTTTTCGAGAGCGAAGGCGATGCAGAAGCCACATGGATGAGCTTTTACTCCCATCAACACTTGCAAAAGATCGTGCAGCAGGCCGCTGATGTAGTCGGCTGTCAAGTTGAGAAGTTTGAGTTTTTCGATCGCTCGATTATGGTAGGGCGCCATAGCTCAACGGGAGAATTTAACCCAGGGTTGCCCCAGTATCGCGACCTGGTAAATAGTTTGCTCGATCCCTCACTGGAGACGGAGTTGAGCCAACTGATATTCCGAGTGGAGTTAGGATCGGCACCAGAGCACATCTTGGATTTCTTCGGGCAATTCTCTGGCTGGTGGAACAGTTTGGTGAGTGACGCGACAGCGCACCAGGCTACTTGTGTGTAATTGGCCCTTTGTCATAGGTAGGGATTTCTCCCCTTGACCCTTACCACTCCTCCTTTCACCCCTTACCCGCCGATTGACAGTCAAACATCCCTCTAAGGGTTCCGTGTGTATTAGCGATACTCATGCCCGTAGCTTCCAACTATCACCGTCCGACGTCAGCATATCCGCAGGCATTACCCTGAGCTTTGGCAACAAGCGACATCCCTACCCTAGCGGATTGCGCAAATCATCTAACCTGTCTCCCTCCCAACCTACCCACCTAGAAGACAGCTCGCTAGAGGTTATAACGTTCCATGGCATCATCGTTGATGCATTTAGATCCCTACATCACCCCGGGAGTTCTTTGTGTACGATGTTAGCCAAACTCAACAGCCAACACTAACTACCATTTCCCTTTTGGGCAAGCGCATTAGCCTTATTCCGCTAGTTATATGTGACGAGGCTTAAATAGGCTCGCTTGTTCTAACCATGAGCATCTTTTCCTAGCGGCATCACCGGCGATAGCTGCCAGTTATCCTACATTTAAGTCCTTGCTTCACACGCTCCGGGCCCCCTCCGCTACGAGGTGATGTCACTCCGCAGCATTAAGGACCGGTGTTTCCCCCGTACCTGGGGATGAGGGTTTGGACCTCCATGATAGCGCTCTGAACATATATAAATCTCGGGCGTCAATATTGCGCTTTCGTTCACTGGCGATCTTGAGGCTCTGTCCTACCAACTGCTTTTGACTACACACATCACCGGTTGATGATTAAGTGTCACTTTTAATTACACCCGCTCGTGCTGAGACTCAGATTGCCTTGAATGTCCTACTCAACCGTTTGCCTCAGCTTCGCTTGGTGGACGAGACGGTTGAATGGGCGCTGAACATCGTGTTTCACGGACCAAAACACCTGCGGGTTGCCTTCAGGTAGCCCACGCCGATTTGATGGCTACTATCAAGGATTTTTGCTAATCAAAAACCTCTACAGTAGCAACCGCCTTTGAGCACACCCACTCAGATTCTCAAACTTCGCTGTGCATATTTAAATTATCATAACTTAACGAGTATCTATGCATAGTACATAAATAGGATGCTCCCATCTTTAGCTTGGCCGATCTGGAAATTTTGTCCATTTAGCAACGACAAACCATTGATATGAGAACTAAATCATCAGTACCCCAGGAGAATACTGTCGAAGGAGACAGCGTTACCTTTTCAGACATTGCTACTTTAGCTGGGCTCGACTATCGTCGCATCCCCTCAGCACGAAACGAAATTTTCGATGAAATCAAACTAGGGCCCCCGTTGACGCTAGCAGGAGTCAACGAAGTACCGAATTTCGCGAGAGGCTTGCCCGGGGTAGCAAATCTGGATTACGACGAGGATGGGAACCTGGACATCTACATCACAAACGGACCTGGAGCTGCCAACAGTCTCTACTCCAATCAACTAGAGGAAATAAGTCAGTTAACCTTTGTCGATGTAGCAGAAGTAGCGGGAATCGCCGCGACAGACCAAGACAGCACTAGCGTTTCCCATAGTGACATCGATAACAACAGCGACCACGACCTGCTAGTTCTGGGTGCGGGGGAAGCAAATCGACTATTTGAAAACCTGGGAGATAGCACATTTGTTGATATTACCGAAGCAAGCGGGATTAGTAAAGACAACCAGTACTCCAACTCAGCCTCAATAGGAGATATCAACAGGGATGGCTGGCTGGATATTGTCGTTGCCAATTCTTTCGACTAAGACAATCAAATTCCGAATTTATCCGAACCATTCGCCTTGAACGAGCATAACCAGCCATTCCTGAATAGAGGGAACAATACTTTTGTAGATGTCAGCGCCACCTCTGGAATAGAAAACCTGACTAGCTTTAGCGAAGGTGTACCAGATAGAGGAGCGACGATCGCCCAGGCGATCGCCATAATAGACTACAATCTGGATGGAGACCTGGATATCATCCATGCGGACGACCAAGCGGCTATTCCTATTGGAGAATTGGGTGGGGTCGATCGCGGTTTGCTCCATGTTCTCCAAAACAACAGTACGGGGAACCTTACTGACGTGACAGCGTCTGTCAACCTAAATATCCCTGGATCATAGATAAATCTATCCTTCGCAGACTTTAATACCGACGAGAATATAGATATCCTAAGCTCCAAATTCAGCGAGATTAGATCAAATCCTGTAATTAAGTTTCCCGCAAACTCTCAGTAGTTTTCGGAACAGGACGACAATACCCTCACAGATCCAAGTATAGAGTCCCTAGTCGCTACAGGCTTCAGGGGAGAATAAGACCCTCAATTACGACAACGACAGCGACACAGACATTATCTTTCAAAGTGGGGCAAATAGCAATCTGAGAGTTGACGCATCCAATCCAGGCACACTCCTGAACAACGATAGTGCTGGCAAATTTACCTACGACGCCGAAGCCCTAGCATCAAGGGCCCGTTTCCAGAGATGCCCACCCTGTGGGCACTCTCGGAAACGGGCCGACCACCTGCGACGCAGTAATAAGGGACTGGCCGTTGGGGATCTAAATCAAGATAGTTTTGTCGATCTGGTTTCCACGTCGAATTTTGACTACCCAGAATCCATGCCCCTCGTCCCCAATTCCGACAGACTTAGTTCGCCGTTCGACACCCTAGCGGCGATTGTGCCCACCTTTGTGCCCACAGAGAACAGAGAATTTGCCTAGAGTGGATTAGTATTCCCCGATCGCCCCCTGTCTGTAGAAATCAATAGTGCCAGTAGAAATGCAAACCCTGGGTACAGTGGGCCTGACTGCGGAGGGAATTGTCAATTAGCGCGATCGGGATAGCATTAGCGCAGTAATCTTCTTCACTCCCGATCGGGGCCAGACAGCCATAGAACCGATTCTGGGTGGGTCAAGCCTTATCTCCCAGAATAGTCTAGCTGCTAACTTCAGTCTAGGTTCGGAAACCCGATTTTTCCGGAACAGTGGGACTGTGGAAGTGCTGTGGCCGGGTGGGGTACGTAACCGACTCTACAATGTTGAGGCGGGAGAAAAGATCTATTTCCCAGAAATTCCAGTCAGTTTTGATGACAGCGATCGCAGCCCGCGAGAGTACGTCATATAGGTCAGGGATGCTTTGGATCAGTTGGTGGCTTCTGAAATTTTGACGCCTAGCGATCGGAGTCGATTCTTGTTCAGTGCGATCTCTGCTTTTCAGGAGGATAATAGCAACAGCCAATTGGACGTCCAGATAGGGAGTAGCGGCTCGTGTCCGAGAGCGCCCACCCATGTCGTTGCCGGGCAGGCGAACGACAGGGTGGGCGTCTCTGGACACGATCGAGACGTTCTGACTAGTGGTGGCGCCCGTCGTGCTTTCCTTTATAGAGGTGATGGGGACGACTTACTTAATGGTAATGCTGCTAGTCGCGCTCATCTTGATGGAGGTAATGGTCGCGATACCTTTGTCATCGTACCGGGAAGGGGTCAAGCTATTATCCACTCCTTTGAAGATGGGATGGACAGCCTGCGTCTAATTGGCTTGAGTTTCAGCGAAATCTCCATTGTCCCGCGCGGTAGTGCGACGACTATTAACATAGCGTCCACAGGAGTTACTCTCGCCACTCTGTCTAGCATCGATCAGCGAAGCCGACTTTTCTTAGCTTCTTGCGATCGGGTTCATATTGAACTCGACCTTCAGAGTTCGACCTACCGTTCCGGAAAAATCGGAGTTCAAAGTATTCACATAGCCCTCTAACCCTATTTTTCAGAAAAACAGAGTTTCTTACTCTGGCGCCTCAATGCCTTCGGGATGCAACACAGGCAACCTTACGATACCTTCGGGATGCATAGCAAAAACCCCTCAGGCATCAGTGCCTACTTTTTCCAGATTTGAGGTTGACGGAAAGCGTAGATATCTTTGATTACCTGTACCCAGCTATTGGCCAGGGATGCTAAGATGCGATCGCCCTTTTCCGGGGAAGCAGTTGTCGGATCCCCCAGGACTCCACTTGCCGTTAAATCTCGCGTCGCCCAAGGGAAAGGCAGCTTACCTTCCATGCTCAGCATACTATCTTTCGGCAAACCTTGAGGATATTCAGCTACTGCCGCCTCCATTTTCACCTGTTCTGGTAGCAGGGAAAGGAGTAAGCTAGTTTCCCCATCTCCAGCATGGATACCCAATTCTGACTCCTTTGCTGTCAGTAATTCCTGAGTAATATTAGGAACGCGCCAGGTAAAGAGGGGAAACACCATAAAATCATCATACTTGACGTGCAAATCCCGCGCTGCTATTTCCAATACCTGGGGTTGTCCTCCGTGGGAGTTCATCAACACCAACTTGCGAAAACCTGCCCGGTAAATACTTTCTGCTACTTCGGTAATAACTGCCAATAGCGTTTGGGCACTCAGAGTAATTGTACCCGGGAAATGCCAATGTTCGTTAGATTTGCCGTAATAAAGGGCAGGCAAGGCATAAGCGGGGATGCTAGGATCTAGTTGATGCAATGCCTTTCCCAAAACCCCCACACTAATGGCAGCATCGACGATTAGCGGCAAATGAGGGCCATGTTGCTCAATTGCCCCGATCGGCTGGACGATCGGGGCAATTTCCTTATCTGGCATTGCCTGGATCTCTGTCCAGCTGAGGTAAGGAAAAAAGCGTTCTGGGGGGATGAAGCTGTGCATCATTGCTAATTGCTAATTGCTAATTGCTGACTCGTTTCCGAGAGTGCCCACCCATGTCGTGCGCGGGAGCGACACGACAGGGTGGGCATCTCTGGAAACGACCGGGGCACGGCCAAGTCAAATAATGCTCCTAGGCTCTTTCGCGCCTGGGAAGCACTTTAGTGCTTACTACGAACGGCAGGAACAGTTCCGGAAAAATCGGAATGCCGTCAGCGATGCTGCTGCGCAGCGCCATTACGATCCACTGCCCGAGATCGGCGCTCGCCTATTGCACGATATTTGAGTTAACTAAGTTTTTCCCGATCGCGTACTGCGTAGCGGAGGGGTCGTTACCCGGGGAGCTGGCAGCCATGTTTTCCCGATTTTTCCGGAACGGTACGGTACAATCACAAATCAGGAGATCCATTAACATCTTAGCCGGATTGACTTTTTCGCTACGATTTTCTGCCGTTTCTCTGGTACTAGCCATCATCGAACGCAGGCGATCGCGAATATTGCCCAGTGTTGCTTGATTATTGACAGGTAAACGGGGTTTTGGCAGATCTAGATTCGGCCACGAAAGTAAATTATTACAAGGACAGCACTGAGGTGGCAGGCCCGCAGTCGGGAGGGGGAGAGGCAACTCACAACGAGAACACATCACCAGTTCCCACTCCGGCGTCAACAGTTGAGCAATAGTTTCGTCAGTACCTTCCAGGTAGCAGTCTCCGGAGTCAGGGGACATAATTTTCTGCCAGCAGTCTTCAAACTCCTGACTATAACCATCGCCTTTTACGACTGGTTGAGGCAGCAAAGCTTCGTTCCCATTGAGAATCACCTTTTTGCCCAACTGTAGCCAATAGGCAAGATATTGTTTTACTTGCGTTTGTGATGCCATAGGTTAGGTTATCTGAGCATTGCCTATTGCTAATAAGTAGTTGTTTGCAATTATTTTTATATTTTTTCAGGCGCGATCGATCGGGATAATTAGATCTGAAAACATTATCACATAAGCGTTTGCTGGAATTTAAATTCCCTGAGATTTGCTCGCTCGATAAATATAAAAATAATGCAAGCTTATGTACTTATTGTAACGAGGCATCCCCGCCTTTGGGCATCGGAAACTTAAATTAATGTGAAGTTATCGCCCGATCGCTCCTGACAAGGGAGTGCCTAGCTGACTGAGGTTAAGGACATGGCCGGCAGTAACCAGGTAAACTGGATGGGCTACGGCAGCGATGTGGCGCACCAGCTTACCGAGGCGATCGCGAAACAGCCGACCAATGGGATAAGCTGGAACCAGGCCCCACCCTGTCTCTTCAGCCACCAAAATCACATCAGCAGCAGTCCGCTGCAAACTGGAAAGCATTGCCTGCTGGGTCTGATTCCAGCTTACATCATCCTGGTGCAATAAATTTGCCAGCCAAGTTCCCACTGAATCGATCAATAGACAGCTATTCGCCCCATATAGCTCAATTGTGGCCGCCAACTCGATCGGCACTTCCAGAGTTTTCCAGCTGGGGGGACGCCGCCGCTGGTGCAGTACAATCCGATTATGCCACTCCCGATCCGTCGGGTCAGTAGCAGCGGTTGCCACATAGACCACCTGTTTGCCGGTACCCGTTGCCAGAGTCTCAGCCCATTCACTCTTACCAGACCGGGCTGGTCCAGTCACCAGGATGAATTGCCTTGCCTGAGAAGATGTCATGTAATTTGGGAGAGATTTCTGGGCAATATCTAATATAACAGTAAAGGAACCCTCATTACAAATAGCAGCATGAAACTGGAATTGGAGCGGATTGAGGCTACATTGGCTCAAATTATAGCAGAGCAAAACAACAATGTAAAAAGGTCCGCTATTCAGAAAAATCAGACCTACTCCTTTGACTTACTACCCAAAACCCCGCCAAAAATCAAAGCGACAATCCCTCCCATACAGCCCTTGTCGCAAGAGAACCGGTCCAAGACGCCAGCACTGCCCAAGCTGAAAACTCCTAGCTTTAGCTCTCATCAAAACGCCGCCAACCCAGAGCTGGCAATCAATCTGTTGCAAGAAATTCAGGGGGTAGTCACTGGCTGGCAGCGGGATTTGCAGCAAGTACATGCAGAAATTCAAGACCTGTACCGAGAAGGACCGATAGTGGATGGCTGGTTAGAGTCCAATCCGACAGGAGGAGATAAGCTTGATGTGGCAGCGGGCTATCGCCTGTGCAGACTAGAGTCGGACGGCAAGTTGTGGTTCTGTCCCTGTCCTCCAGACCAGGTGGCCACTGTCTCGGTGGCGATCGCCCGCTATCACCAGCTGCGACAACTGCTCGGTCGCAAGCAAGATATGGAATCTCGTCTGACCCAATTATCTGAAGCCCTGATAATTTTGCACGGGCAACTGCGTGAAGCATAGGGAATAATCATGACTGACCCGAAAATGTCGGCAATTATCTGTACTCACAATCGGGATAATTATCTGGGAGCAGCCATAGATAGCTTGCTGGCCCAGGACTTTCCCGATTTTGAAGTCCTGGTGGTAGATAATGGTTCGAGCGATCGCACCCGTGAAGTGGTAGAAGCGAGACTATCAGATTCCCGTCTCCGCTATGTCTTTGAGTCAGTGCTGGGTCTGTCGGTAGCGCGGAATACAGGCGCAGACCCCAATTTGGGCAGAATCGGAAAAAATTGCTATCCAATGAAGAACTATATGCTTACGGTCAAATAGGTTATTTGGGTGCAGCGATTCGAGGAATGCTCCTAGGATCGAGTATAATCAAAAAATAAGCATTTGTCAGGAAATATTCGTAAAGTTTCATTGACAATAGTTCTATAAACTCTCTTTGCCACCATGAATTCCGCCCTAGACAAGATTCCCGTATCGGTACTGATTCCCGCTAAAAACGAAGAGCGAAATATTCGGGCTTGCCTGGATATCCTGAAGAGGGCAGATGAAATTTTTGTAGTAGATTCCCAAAGTAGCGATCGGACGGTAGAAATAGCCGAAAGCTTCGATAAAGATCCTGATTATGGTCAGGTGAGAGTGGTTCAGTTTTACTATAATGGGCACTGGCCGAAAAAGAAAAACTGGTCCTTAGAAAACCTACCCTTCCGCAACGAGTGGGTGCTGATAGTTGATTGTGACGAGCGCATTACCACCGAACTATGGGACGAGATTGCTACTGCTATTGGAAATCCCGACTTCCCTGACCTAGTTGACTATGGACGGCGATCGCCCCTTGATGGACCTAGGCGATCGCCCCTGCTATTGACAATCCTAATCCAAAACCTCCTTTATTTTTAGAACGTGCTTTATTCACTCGATAGAAGCGATCGAAAATCTGCGATTTTTCCTCTGGGGAAATCTCCACGCCATTATCTTCGACGTGAATTAGAGCATAATTTGCATCTCTCTCTAATCTTAACATGACAACTCCTCCTGGTGATGTATATTGAATTCCATTTATAACTAAGTTAGAAACCAGGCGATACAGTTGTTCCGCATTCCCCATCACTTCCAGGGGATCGCGAACTCTAATTTCGGCCCGCAATGTAATCTCCGATGCTAATGCTAAGGAAGCCAATTCCTCGGCGACGTCACTGACTAAATCCTGCAAGTAAACTGGTTCTTGCTTGAGTTGCTGTTGGGAGTTAAGACTTAATTGCCAATCCATGCGAGACAGCATCAGTAAATCAGCTTCTAGCAAGTGAGGTTTAACAACTTCAACCGTGACCGGAGTAGGGTTAAAAGAACCATCTACCGCCATCATCTCATCGTGGGACATATCATGTCCCCCATGCATATCCATCGTTGCGCTTCTTAAGTTGGTTAGTGACGCTCAGAATACCCCCCGTCAACATCAGGAAAACTCCCAGTCCCAAGGTTTTTTTACTAAACAGACTGTCCAGAATATTCCCTTTAACCCATCGATAAATTGGAGAATTGCGGACCACAAATACTGCAACAAAAACCAAAGAACCGACGAGCAACAGCCCCAAGGGCACCATATTTGCATGGGACATAGCCCCAGAACCATGATGGCCGTTTCGATGCCTCTCGGGAGCGCTAGTCGCACTACCCGAGAGGCATCGATGAGTCATGTCCATTTCCCGTGCGGTCCCCTGCATCATATCTGAGCTGTTGTCAGATGCCGTTCCGGAATGATTGTGTACTCCTGACATGGCTTTACTTCTTGTTTTAGCGTCTAGATCGGGACTACTATCTATCAAGATAATGGGCAAATATGAAATCAGGATGAAATCGGCAACGGAAAATGCGCCCAGAGTTGATGCCAAAAAACCCGATGCGATCGTCGGGTCCGGTAGCATCGGCGGTGTATAGGTTTGAGGCGATCGGGGATGGTATACTCCCAAAGGGATTGCGCTGCGCGCACGCTACGCGAACGAATTGCGCTTTTTGCGGCTATTGAATATGTCCGGAGCGAGGGGGCCTTGGCGAGATTACTGATACTCCACACCCGAGTCCCCTGTTAGCGCAGCAGCGTAAGCGTGCGTAAGCCAGGAGCGCTAGCAATCTCCTACCCAGTATGACCGCTGGAGATTGCTAGCTGCTGCGCAGCCGCTGCGTTTTTACGAAGTGCGCTACGCGCTACGGGGGGAGTTACTCTTGAGGCACAAGATTCTCTCAATTATTCCCCCCCTCGCTCCGGACAATTCTTTCCTGGTCAAAAAAGCGCAGTTCCTGACCGTTCGGAGTATATTATCTGCAACTAATCTGCATCAGTGTGAATCAGGGCTGTACCGAAGGGAATAGTTTGGGAGGGATGTGCGACATCTGACGAGTCATCCGTTAGTATCCACGACTCATCCGTTAGTGTCCAGGACTCATCCGTTCCCCCACGACTCATCCGTTCCCCCCCGTGTAAGACTCATCCGTTAGTGTCCAGGACTCGTCCGTTCCCGTGTAAGACTCATCCGTTAGTGTTCACGACTCATCCGTTCCTGATCGTTCTGACCTATTTGGGGAATCATTACTTGTTTATCATCACCAGGTTCTGATGCCTGAAGCTTGAGCAATTTTACCTCGCTCCCTACTGCTTCCAGGATATAGGAGATGAACCAGACGTTCCCCTGGAATAATTTGAAAGTCAGCTAATGGAGAGAGAAAAGTTGAATGTCTGATTACCAAGTCATTATTCAACCATCAGCAAAAAAAGACCTAAAGGTAATTTTATAGATATCAGATTAGGAGATGACAAGCGATGCGAGGAGTTCAATTTTTAACGGACCATCAAGGCCAGAAAACTGCGGCAATTGTTGACCTAAAAGAACCTAGCGGGACTTTGAGATTTTCTCAGGCAAAAAACTACTCAAACGCTTACGGCGTGGGGGTTTTACGTCGAAGGGTATCAAATGGCAGCAAACCCTGAGCCTGCGGAGATTGAGACCTGATCGACCTAAAAGGGGCTCTGTGAAAGGGTTTGATGCCATTTTACGCTTATTTTTTGTCAAAGTCCCGCTAGTGGTTTTGGGCAGATGTATTATCGGAATTGGGCGAACCAACAGACTTCCAGTTCTTAATCAACTCAGTCGGGGAAAAAATAGCCGTAGTCCTTGACTTCGAGAAACACGGGGAACTATGGGAAGATGTATATGATGGTCTAATTGCAGACGAGCGAGAAAATGAACCTACAATTTCCTGAAAAGAAGTGAAACGATCTCTAGAATCGAAGAGGAAGTTAAGTGTCTGATTATCCGATCATTTTTACGCGGTCTGCTCAAAAAGAACTGAATTCACTACCAATTGAAATCAGTAGTAGACTCAGTTCCAAGATTGATGCTTTAGTCAATGAACCCCGTCCTGTTGGCTGTCTGAAGTTAAAGGGTAGACAAAACCAATGGCGAATTCGGGTTGGCGATTATCGAATAATCTACAGCATTGATGATGATACTATCATCATCAACATCCTAGAAGTTCGTCACCGCCGGGAAGCATAGGATCAATAAATAGCGCGATCGCCCGCTGATTGCATCTCGCCATGATTGTATAGCAATTCCGGCGTTGCACATTTTGGGGATGATGCCTACGCATGCACATAACTTAAACTGGCTTGTAGTCTAGGTTTAAGACTTCTGCAACTATGCCCATCATCCCGTAATTGTGCAACGCCGCAATTCCAAATCAGTTGTGAAAGTTGAGAAACCAGGTAGGGGGCCATCTTTTAGGGCCTCGATTAGGCGCTCGCGGCCATCTGCACCTGATTAGAAGTGAGCATCTTCTGCAGTTCTTCAGCATCAACAGTTTCCTTATTCACCAAAGATTGGGCCAGCCGATCGAGAACTTGACGATTATTCACCAGAACATTCTTAGCACGACGATAAGCTTGGTCAACCAAATTGCGGACTTCATCATCGATCGCCGCCGCAGTTTCCTCAGAGAAATCCCGTTCTGCCGCGATATCGCGACCTAAGAACATATTACCTTGCTGACGCCCCAGAGTCACAGGACCCAGGCGATCGCTCATGCCAAACCGGGTCACCATCTGACGGGCCACCCGGGCCACCTGCTGCAAATCATTAGAAGCACCCGTAGTCACTTCCTCTTCACCGAAGATAATTTCTTCGGCAATGCGACCTCCCAAGGCCACCGCCATCTGATTTTGCAGATAAGAACGGCTATACAAACCCGAATCCATCCGATCTTCACTGGGAGTAAACCAGGTCAGGCCCCCAGCGCGACCGCGCGGAATAATGCTAATCTTCTGTACCGGGTCATAATCTGGCATCAGAGCACCCACCAAAGCATGACCCGCTTCATGATAAGCCACCAAAGTCTTGCGCTTCTCGCTCATCACCCGGTCTTTCTTCTCCGGTCCTGCCAGAACTCGGTCGATCGCATCATTAATCTCATCCATAGAGATTTCCGTCAGATTACGACGGGCCGCCAAGATTGCCGCTTCATTGAGTAAATTCGACAAATCAGCCCCCGTAAACCCAGGGGTCCGACGGGCAATCTTTTCCAGTTCCACATCCTTAGACAGAGTTTTACCACGAGAATGCACATTGAGAATTTCCAAACGCCCCGCATAATCAGGGCGATCGACCACCACCTGGCGATCGAACCGACCAGGGCGCAGCAGGGCCGCATCCAAAACATCTGGGCGGTTAGTCGCCGCAATAATGATAATCCCCGTATTACCTTCAAACCCGTCCATTTCCGTCAGCAGCTGATTGAGAGTTTGCTCCCGTTCATCGTTTCCGCCACCTAAACCAGCACCTCGCTGACGTCCCACCGCATCAATTTCATCAATAAACACGATACAAGGAGCATTCTGCTTAGCTTGTTCAAACAGGTCTCGGACTCGGGAAGCACCAACACCGACGAACATCTCCACGAACTCCGAACCAGAGATAGAGAAGAAAGGAACGCCCGCCTCACCAGCTACAGCTTTTGCCAGCAGAGTCTTACCCGTACCAGGAGGGCCTACTAGCAGCACCCCCTTAGGAATCTTCGCCCCTACAGCCGTGAACCTGTCAGCATTTTTCAGGAAATCGACAACTTCATTCAGTTCCAGTTTCGCCTGCTCAATCCCAGCCACATCACCAAAAGTGACCTGAGTTTGGGGCTCCATCTGCACTCTCGCTTTCGACTTGCCAAAGTTCATTGCCTGAGAACCCGGTCCATTTTGAGCCCGTCGCAGCAGAAAGAACAGACCAACCACCAGTATAATCGGCACAAACAGACTGCTCAGCGCCCGCATCCACATCCCATCATCACTTTGGGGCAACACCGCAATGTCCACATGGTTCCGAGTTAAAATGTCGAGCAGATCCCGGTCGAATGGTAGGTTAACCATAATTTTGGTGCCGTCTTCCGCCGTCACCAGGGCTTTTGACCGATCGGCGCTGATGCTGATCTTATCAACTTTCTGATTTTCGACTTCCGAAATTAACCGACTGTACCGCCATGTCTCCCTAGCTTGGGGGGGTTTGTCAAACAAAGCTGTTGCCAATGCAATCACCGCAATTGCCAGCAGCGCGTACAGTCCCGCGTTTCTCCACCGTTTATTCACCGAGTTCCATCCTCCTGTTTGGGTTCTGTAAAACTTTTAAATGTTTTATTAATTCCTATGTTAACGATCATTACATATTTTTCCCCCTTCTCCCCCGATCTCCTCCAAAAATCAGAGATTTTGAGCTTTTATGAGCAAAATCTTATATAATTATGAGACTGCCCAACGTGAGTTCGACGGACTTTAAACGCTGTAAGTCTTGCCAGTCCTAACTTCTGGAATATCCAGCTAGGAACTTTATTATCAATAATCAAATACTAATGAGAATTATATGCAACTAGCAGCGATTGTTGAAAACAGCAGGTGCCAACGTAGTGGCCAAGCAGAATTTTTGGTTTGAGTTCTTGGACTTGTGCCGCCTGCCTGCCGGTCTCGGATGACCAGAGTCGGGCGATCGAGCGTGATTGTTTTGCCCAAAAAGAAAGCACCAAACCTATAATAAAGATAGTTCTCACGAGGTTTGGTGTTATGGAAATTAAAAGTCGTCTTGATATTACTCAAATTTTTTGCGACGTGGATGATTTTTATCAAAACTTTGAATACTACTGGCAGCAGCAACCTCAGTTGACGGCGATCGCCGGTGAAAAAATCTGCCGTTCAAGAATGAGTTTGAGTGAAATCATGACCATTGCAATTGCGTTTCACGGTTCTGGCTTTAGAACATTTAAGGAGTTTTATACTCTACAAGTAATCCCCCACTGGCGTAAAGCTTTTCCAAATTTAGTCAGCTACAGTCGTTTCGTAGAATTAATGCCTTGGTCATTAATGTTATTGTGCTGTTTTATACGGACGAGACGTGGCCAAATTACTGGCATTAGTTTCGTAGATTCGACTCCAATTGAAGTCTGTCATCCTTGCCGTTCCAAGTCTCATAAAGTCTTTAAGGGTTTAGTGGGTTGGGGTAAAAATTCTATGGGATGGCACTACGGTTTCAAGTTGCATTTAATTATTAATGACCAAGGAGAACTACTCGCATTCAAGCTCACACCTGGCAATGTTGACGATCGTAAACCGGTTCCTGACTTGACTAAAGATTTGATAGGTAAACTGTTTGGCGAGCGCGGATATATTTCCCAAGAATTCTTTGAAAAATTATACGCGCAAGGTTTACAACTGATTACCAGACGAAAAATATGAAACAAAAATTAATTAAGTTAATAGACAAAATATTATTGCGTAAAAGAGCTTTAATTGAAACAGTTAATGACCAACTAAAGAACATCTTTCAAATCGAACATTCTCGCCACAGAAGTGTGTGGAATTTTTTGGTTAATATGTTAGCTGGATTAACAGCTTACACCTATTTACCTAAAAAACCATCCCTCGACTTAATGCCAAAAGGCTTACCGGCTCTACCGATGGCTGTTTTTTAAATCTTCTAGAGAACGCTCGGGAGACTGGCTCGGGATATGGATATTTTTGCTTTTTCGCGACTAGAGCCCATGGGTCGCGGGTTAGTTAGGTGGCTGACAACTGACAACTGACAACTGACAACTGACAACTGACAACTGTCGAACTGACGTTGCCCAGCCATCCGATTTGGGCCCAAAGCTTTGCGGTTAGAAGTCCGCCTGTTAGTCTTGCTAGGATTAGCGCTGCAACCAGAATCAGCCGATATGTGCCAGCACTGGTTCTGTTTCCATCTCTATGGCAAAGCGCCTGCAGTTCTAGAGCATTTACCCACACCCCACCAGATTTTTATTGGTAGAACCGGCGGTAATCTAACCTCAATTTTTCTCATTTAACTATAACTTTCTCATTTAGTTGCTAGTGGGGTCTTGGTGATGGCGATCGCCCCAGGGGGGTTGTCCTGACCGCCTCAAGCAGTCCAGCTTTCCCCTTCAGTATCCGTACTATTCTCACTGGGCAGCACCCTCAGTCATAGACCCTCTTTGCCTTGACTGCTTTCACCGGCGCTTGACGGAAATTACAGGTTCACTCTTTATCTCTGGGAATGGAAAGCATCTCGTCTAATTACTACTGACGGCGTTGCACTTCGGACGGGATGATAAGTGATAAGTGACCACGTACGTACCAACAACGTTAGTCCCTGTCTACCAATAACACTGACGACGTACCAACAACGTTAGTCCCTGTCTACCAATAACACTGACGACGTACCAGCATCTGTTCTGGTGATAAATATCTATATCTGGCTGTTTATATCTTATTTTAATTTGAAATTGGGAATTGGGAATTGAGAATTGGTATCGTCGCCACCATCATCCCCAAAATGTGCAACGCCCTACTGACTGCTTGCTACTTACGTTCCGGAAATATCCGATGCCAATCAAAAGCGATCGGGGCGATCGCTTTTGACCTTCCAACTGCAGAATACGAAATGCTGCGCAGCAGCTAGCATAGGCTATACTTTGCCACCCAATCAACCCAGCTACTGAGCCCTATATAGCAAGCCGTGCAGGAGTTGTGCTATAGGGGTTTGCTGAAATCATTACTCTGCAAGGGTTTCAGCGCTGATCCCCCAGAAGAGTTGCACAAATGATTTAGGCTCACTATAGTAGAGCCTCTTGCGCCCGGTAAGCAAAGTATAGAGGTGAGCAAAGTATAATAGCTCAGAGAGCCGTTCGCTACGCGAAGCGTGTGCGCGCAGCGCAATCGCGGAGAGCGGGTTTCCAGCCTGGTGGCATCAGCCATGCTTAAATTATGACGCCTCTACTGCCACAGTCTCTGGCTCTTCGTTTTCAGCCGCTAGTTGGCTATCATTGTTCTCACTCGCTGGTAGGCTACCATTTTTCTCTGTATTCTCTGGATTTTCTATCTGAATCAGGTGAATATGCTTGTAGCCCAGCTTAATTTCAAACTCATCACCCTTTTCCAATCCCATCACCGAGGTGTAGGTCGAGCCAATGACAATTTGACCATTTTTGTGGACACTCACCCTATAAGTTGGCTCTCGGCCTCGACCATCTTTTGATCCTTCCGGTTCTAATGCAACTCCCTTTGCTGCCAGCACCGCATCATAAAAATCTGTTAAATTCACACGGGTCTGGCCTGATTTTGTGGTCGTGTAATATCCACAGCTCTTTGCTGTTTCTCGCCTCGGTTTGTCTGAGAGTTCTTTTACTTTTTGCAGTAGGGCCTTTCCCGTCAGGGCTGTTTTTGCTTTTTCACTCATCACTTATACCTTAATTCCTCGTTTCTCTTTAGATTGTAAGTCAACTTGATATCAAACCCAACCCTGGAGCACAACTTTGCCCACATCCTGGGTTTATCGATCCTTCCTTGTGTTAGCCATGCGCCCAATTCTGTTAGCAACACCTTACACCGGTATCCTTTGTGCAATTTTAGCTAACATCACAAAGACTGATTGAGAAAAATTTCTCCTCGATATCTTCTGGGTAGTGCGGGTAGCGCTCCCAGAAGATATCGAAGCCTTTGGGGTCTGACTACGGCTGGAGCCCTCTGACAGCCTGGATTTTGGGGTGATCGACCCTTACCTAGAGCCGTCCGAGGATCTCCATTTTACCGACTTTCTGGGCCAGCCAGCACAGGTGCCAGTTGCACCAGAAAAGTCTAAACTTGGGTTTTAGTCTAGCGGGGATGTTTGGTTACTACCGATTCCGGCTAACGCGATTGACTATACTCCAAGTTGCATCTTCTAGAATACCATAGAGAACCTGCTCAGCGTCAACATCTATTTTGCTGATTTATGGAAACCACCTGGGCATCCCCTGTTTTTTAGGGTAATGGGTATTCTCTGAGTATTATATAAAATATAGCCTTAATTGTGATATAAAGGGAGCATCCCAGTTTTGCCCTAAGTAATTGTACTTAGAGAAAGAGCGCCATTAAGATAAGCACAGCGTAAGCGAAGCATTTGGTTAACTGACGTTGGAAGCCATTGAGCCCCAGAGAGCTTGAGACGAGAACCAATACGCTTGACTACAGACTCTACCTCCCCAGAGCCAATGGGAATGCCCAAGAATTGATAAAGATCATAGTTAACGATACGGTGACAATGTTTGGTTAAATAAGCGCGGAAGTTCTGTACTTTTTGTCCGTGACAACTGGCTAACAACTCCAATGCTTCGTCAATAAAACCGTGCCAGAGAGATGATTTAACCTGCCTTAAACGCTTTTTATAGTCGCCAATTTTATAGATATTTTCGACTAGATCGTACCAATCAAGAACTTCACGTCTGCCATTTTCTGGTCTCAATTGAGCAATAATGTTCCAAATGCCATCATGACCATCTCCCAAACAAGTAATTATAGCTGTCAACGGCTGTTGTTTAACCCACTCCACCAGGGCGGCATTGTCCTGAAAGTAAGCCCCACAAACTTCTCCATGCAGGCTGACTGCTTTATAATCTCGCCACTCACAAGAACCCTTACCTTCAGTTCTTAAACGTACTTTGCCACCAGAAACGCTCACAGCGGTTACAGGGTGACTGCTTTGAGCTCCAGGAAATTCGCTTCTTTGCACTAATCGGGAGCATCCCACTAATGCAATGAGTAAATATACTTAGGAGAGGAGCCAAGTAGTGAGATCATTAGCAAAAGGGTAGACAATGGGCTAAAATAGGGATGAAACTCACCCGCCAGAAGCATTCCGATGACACAAAAAGAACTCCGCGAACTCAACCAGGCTCTGAAAACCATCGCACGCATTTTGTACAAGAATACACCCTCCGAGCGATTGCAAGATTTTGAAGGTGTGTCGCAGTGCGCGACCATATGTTAGAGACAGTCGGACCGGAGTTAGGAAATTTTTTTTATCCGAAGCAAGTCAAACACAAAGTGGACGGAGTCGCTATATCGATAGCTGCATCGGAACGCTGAGGGTAACGAGCAAGCAAGCACAGCGTCTTGGTCTAGCAGCCCGCACCCGCATCAGTCCGCACTTGGAACGATGCTCCCTGCTGCTGACAGCAAACGAGTCCTATGCTCACGCCGAACAAGACATCTTTATGTTGACAGGAATGAAAGTCTCGCACAGCACACAGCATCGGCTCGTTCATCGCAGTGAGTTCCCTCTTGCCTTGGCCAAAGAGCCAGTGAAAGCGGTGAGCGCCGACGGGGGCAAAGTGCGTTTACGGACTCCCAAAGGAGAGCCGAGCCAGTGGAAAGACTACAAGACGGTAGCTTTGCACTCACAGGTATGTATGGCAGCGTTTCACGACAACGAGTTCCTGGTTAATTGGGTCAAGGGGAAGCCACTGGCTAACCCGCTCACTTGCATCGGAGATGGACATCCCGGAGTCTGGAATTTAATCGACGGCTTTGCTCCTCCAGAGTGCAGACGCGAAGTCCTTGACTGGTATCATCTAATGGAAAATTTATATAAAGTGGGTGGCTCTCACCAACGGCTCAAACGAGTTGAGACCGTTCTGTGGCATGGTCTCATAGATGAAGCAAAAGCGTCCTTTGATGGTTGGTCAGCTCCACAGGTTAACAACTTCCTAGCTGATCTCGACCAGCATCGCTCTCGTCTACCCAATTACGCAGCTTATCAACAGCTCAAAATTGATATTGGGTCGGGAGCTGTCTCCTCAACGATTAAGCGTATTGGTCGGAGGCTCAAGATTTCTGGGGCTCAATGGAAATCTGAGAATGTCAACCAGGTGTTGAAGCAACGTTGTGCTTATCTCAACCTTGACCTCAATACTGCTTAAGTCTTTTTACCTACTGCAAAACTGGGATGCTCCCCACTAATCGATGTATGCTGCTGTGTCCCACTTTTATTCCTGTTAACAGTTCCAAGTCTTTTTCCGCTTGTTGATATGATTCATTAGCACTCAATACCCAGCAACACTTGGAGATTACGGGACTGATTTGTGTGCCTTTCTTTAAGCCCAATTTTTTGGCCTGTTTGCTGTTTACAGTTACTGTTCCTACGCCGGTTTTGACTTGCCGCTTGCGTCCGGATTGAGACGGCTCCCCATCAGCCAAAAAAAATTTCCTAAAACTGGTCCAACTGTCCTGAATAAATGCTCTCGTACTGCTAACTCTCTGCTTTCAAAGTCTTTAAGAGCCTCGGGGGGCGTATCTGCATACAGGAGTTTTGATAATTCTTTGAGATGGTATTCAAGTTTTTGATTTTCTTCTGGGGTCATGTAGCCTCCTCAACCGTGGATATTTTTTCCATATTACCAGAATAAATTTTTTTCTCGCTTAGTTTGCCCAGAAGAGAGTTGTGCAACTAGTATTTTTCCAGCAACGCCTTAAGTAGTTAGGCAAAATTAATTTTATATTTTCCTCCAACCTCTCGAAGCACATCTTCCACCGCTTTAACTAAACTTTCCCAACTTTCATATGCATCAATATTTAACCATTCGTATTTGATAAATCGCCACAAGATTTCAATGATATTTAACTGTGGAGAATAGGTAGGTAAATAAAAAATGGTCAACCCTTTTTGTTCCCATTCTGCTTGTTGATTTTTTACGGCATTACTCGTATGCATAGACGCATTATCCATCACCAAAACAGTTTTTTTCTCTAATTTTGAACAAAAATCATCTATACATGATATAACCACCTCACTATTAACCCGGCACTCAAATAAGTAAGGCTCTAGTTCATTCTTGCGATTGAAAAATCCTAAGACGTTTAATCTTTTACTATTTTGACTTTTGGCCTCAATAACTTCTCCTTTTTCCTGCCATGCATAAGGGACATATGCATTTAAACAAAAACCGCTTTCATCAAAGAATCTTAAATCAATTTCACCTCGATATTCTTGCTGTTTTAATTTTTTTAATTCTTCCTTTTTTTCTTGATATTCCGTGGGTTCTGGCTCCCCAGCTACTCGTTTTCCGATCCGCCGACATGTTTGCGTTTTTTAAGATCCTTTTAATAGTTTCCTTACTCACTTCCACATCCCACTCTTGTTTAAATTTTTCTTTCACCAATTTTATTTCCTTGGGAAATTCTTTAGCCCAAACCACGATTTGCTCTATCTGTTCTGAATTAAATTTCGGTTTTCTTCCACGTCCTTTTCGATCATATAAGCCGACTAATTGGAACTCTTCCCAAGCATCAAACCAATTATATATTGTCACAAGGGTCACCTTAAATATTTTCATCAATTCTGTAGTTTTATACCCTGAATGTGAGAGCATTATGCAATGTGCTCGTCTTCTAACTTGGTGATATTTACTTTGTGCATAAATCCGTTTGAGGAGATTAATTGTTTCATAGCTTAATCCCTTTATGAATCTCATGGCTAACTTTCACCTCGCTGAAAATATAAGTTTGATTGTTTTAATTCTAGCATATATTTATGCCAAAGGCCAAATATAAAAATAATTTTGCCTAACTACTTACCCTGCAAGGACTTAGGGCCGCCATCTCCCAACCGAAGGAAATTTGCACAAATCTATAGTCCGCCAATCCTGAGTATAAATACTCATTGCAAAAGTGGGATGCTCCCTAAAGATGTCTTGTTCGGCGTGAGCATAGGACTCGTTTGCTGTCAGCAGCAGGGAGCATCGTTCCAAGTGCGGACTGATGCGGGTGCGGGCTGCTAGACCAAGACGCTGTGCTTGCTTGCTCGTTACCCTCAGCGTTCCGATGCAGCTATCGATATAGCGACTCCGTCCACTTTGTGTTTGACTTGCTTCGGATAAAAAAAATTTCCTAACTCCGGTCCGACTGTCTCTAACATATGGTCGCGCACTGCGACACACCTTCAAAATCTTGCAATCGCTCGGAGGGTGTATTCTTGTACAAAATGCGTGCGATGGTTTTCAGAGCCTGGTTGAGTTCGCGGAGTTCTTTTTGTGTCATCGGAATGCTTCTGGCGGGTGAGTTTCATCCCTATTTTAGCCCATTGTCTACCCTTTTGCTAATGATCTCACTACTTGGCTCCTCTCCTAAGTATATTTACTCATTGCATTAGTGGGATGCTCCCCATCTTTATGTTGACAGGAATGAAAGTCTCGCACAGCACACAGCATCGGCTCGTTCATCGCAGTGAGTTCCCTCTTGCCTTGGCCAAAGAGCCAGTGAAAGCGGTGAGCGCCGACGGGGGCAAAGTGCGTTTACGGACTCCCAAAGGAGAGCCGAGCCAGTGGAAAGACTACAAGACGGTAGCTTTGCACTCACAGGTATGTATGGCAGCGTTTCACGACAACGAGTTCCTGGTTAATTGGGTCAAGGGGAAGCCACTGGCTAACCCGCTCACTTGCATCGGAGATGGACATCCCGGAGTCTGGAATTTAATCGACGGCTTTGCTCCTCCAGAGTGCAGACGCGAAGTCCTTGACTGGTAAGTAGTTAGACAAAAATAATTGCACATAGCCATGGGCGACATGCTCCGGATATGGAGACTAGCGCGAGAGAGTGTGTGAAATTAATTTCGTCCATGTACTTATCATCTAATGGAAAATTTATATAAAGTGGGTGGCTCTCACCAACGGCTCAAACGAGTTGAGACCGTTCTGTGGCATGGTCTCATAGATGAAGCAAAAGCGTCCTTTGATGGTTGGTCAGCTCCACAGGTTAACAACTTCCTAGCTGATCTCGACCAGCATCGCTCTCGTCTACCCAATTACGCAGCTTATCAACAGCTCAAAATTGATATTGGGTCGGGAGCTGTCTCCTCAACGATTAAGCGTATTGGTCGGAGGCTCAAGATTTCTGGGGCTCAATGGAAATCTGAGAATGTCAACCAGGTGTTGAAGCAACGTTGTGCTTATCTCAACCTTGACCTCAATACTGCTTAAGTCTTTTTACCTACTGCAAAACTGGGATGCTCCCGCTCCGGGTGCTTGCGGTCGGCCAGAAAGGGTAGAATAGTAGGTATTTTCAGCAATCTAAGTCTGGCGAACATGGAAATAAATTTTAAGGTAGTCCGCAGCGAACAAAATAGCAATAGGCGGATACAGACTTACCGCCTAGATGCCGAACCAAGTCAGACTATCTTGAGCTGCCTGAATCAGATTAAGTGGACTCAAGATGGAACTCTAGCATTTCGGAAAAATTGCCGCAATACCATTTGTGGTAGCTGCGCCATGGGTATTAATGGTATTACAGCCCTCGCTTGTAAAGAGAATGTCGGCAGTTTTCTGGCACCTTCAGTTCCCGATTTGGCAGACTCAATTCCAGAGATTACCATAGCACCGATGGGCAATATGCCAGCAATCAAGGATCTGGTAGTGGATATGAGTAGTTTCTGGGACAATCTCCAGAAAGTAGACCCCTATGTCAGTACTAAAGCAAGGGATCTGCCAGAGCGTGAGTTTTTACAGACACCTCAAGCAAGAGCACAGCTCGACCAGACAGGAAATTGTATCATGTGCGGAGCCTGCTATTCCGAGTGCAATGCAGTAGAAGTGAACCCAGAATTTGTCGGACCCCACGCCCTAGCTAAAGCTTACCGGATGGTGGCCGACAATCGAGACGCCGACACCGAACAGCGCTTGTCCAAATTAACCCAGACTACTCAGGGGGTGTGGGGTTGCACTCGTTGTTATTACTGCAATAATGTCTGTCCCATGGGTGTGACGCCGATGGATAAAATTGGCAAAATTAAAAGTGAAATACTCTCACGCACAGACGACCAAGCCAGTCGGCCAATTCGCCATCGGAAGGTGTTAATAGACCTGGTCAAAGAAGGAGGCTGGGTGGATGAGCGCAAGTTTGGCCTGCGGGTAGTAGGAAATTACTTCCGAGACATGCAAGGGCTGATCGGTCTAGGACCACTGGGGTTACGGATGCTGGCACGGGGAAAATTCCCACTTTCCTTTGAGCCTTCTTTAGGAACTGCACAGGTGCGATCGCTAATCGAGTCAGTTCAAAATCTGGAATCTCAAACCGAGAACGTCGGTACTGATACCGGGTAACTAAGGGTCAGATCATTGATATCTCGTTAATAGCGGCACTCCGAGACCCGGTTTCTAGCTTCTAGCTTCTACTTGACCGATGCCCTAGGCTATTAAGGTATATTGCCTCATATGTTGTTGACCGGGCGTCCAGACCGGTCATAAACAAAAATATCCCACTGACCATTAGCATTCGCCTCAAAAGCAATAGTGGTGCCATCGGCACTGATCGTAGGGTTGCGCACTTCTGTCTTGAGATTGCTGGTGAGGTTACGTAACAGGGCCATTGACCTGTCGTAAAGGTAAATATCAGAACGTCCCTGACGACTGGCAGCAAATGTAATATAACGACCATCTGTGGAGACACTCGGGTGGGAGGAGATCGCCTCTAAAGAATTCAATCTCGGCAGTTCTATCATCCGCCTGTCTATCATGTCATAAAGATAGACATCCTGGCTAAAGCGGCGATCGGAAGTAAAGACTATGTAGCGACCGGTAATTTGAGGATTTTCCTCCGCTGCAGGACTGTTCAAACTCCACCCACCTCGGTCAAAGGGCTGATTCAGCAAACGCGGGTAGCCCATGCAGCTGCTCGACAAACTGGCAACAGCAACAGCTGACATAAAAACAAAGCGTTTCACTTTTCTTCTGTTAGTCAACAAAACTACTCAGCGATCTCTCCTGTGTGCCGTAAGCGCTGCGCTTACGGGATGCATGGCAAAAACCCCGAAGACATCGCAGAGACATCGAAAGGTTCTGTCGGGATATCTTCTTTACCATATTCAATCCGCCAAGTCATAGTTGCCTAGGGGACCATCTGGGATATCTAACTCAACTAATGGGCCCCGATCGAGCACCTCAATATCCCACTGACCGCGACGATCGGTTTCAAAAACAATAAATCTACCATCCGGACTAATACTCGGATTTCTCACCCAGCCTCGATAACCCATTGTCAACATATCTGTCGTTCCCGTCACCCGATCGTAAAGTTCCACCTCCGGTCTGCCTCGGTCACTAGCAACGTAGACCAGATAGCGGGCATTATAGCTGAGGCTGGGAGATTCCGCGATCGCATCTCGCCAGTTCAATCTCGGCAACTCTAAAAACTGGCGCTGCTGCAAATCGTAAACCAGAATCTGACGCTTACCATCGCGGTTAGAAACAAAGGCCACAAATCGTCCATTTCCGCTCAAAGCCGGTTGTTCATCCGTGTAGCGGCTATTGAGTTCCCTCGACAGTATCGGTCCCTTCACCTGAGAGCAGGCTACAACTAAACCCGACATACTCAAAGGAATGGCTAACCTCAGCAACCAAAGTTTTCCCAAAGCCTATCTCCTGTCAGTTGTCAGTTGTCAGTTGTCAGTGAGCACAACTTATGAGAGCATTTTATTATACCATATACCCAATCCTCTGTCAACCCATTAGGCACTACATACGTCTCGCCTGTTAGTAGTCAAAACCACTTGAATTATCATCATCCTCGTCGTCCGACGATCTTTTCTCTATAGGTTGGAAATCAACATAGTTTGTTTGCTCAAGAGCATCATAAGATCTGGGGGGACGACTTCTTCGAGATCCTTTGGCAGAAGCTGTCCGGCGATCGCGCCTAGGCGATTCATTTTCACTGCTTCGTCCGTAAGTATCTTTCGGTGTTTCCCAATCATCAGCATCCCTAATTCTCCGGTCTGTGGTCGGACGCGGACGCCGCGTCGATGTCCGACCGGTAGGGCCTGAGGCCCCGTCGGACATCGAAGTACTCCGTCTGGCCGTTGAACCACCACCTGGTCTAGTACGAGTCGAGGTCTCTCGGGTAGTGCGAGTAGCGCTCCCGAAAGACCTCGAAGTCGAACGTCTAGTTGTGCTCGATCTAGGCAGATCGTCATCGTATTCGTCCACACCGGTATTCCTGCCTTCCCTAGTTCCGATCATCCTACGGGTCATCTGCGGATCGTCTTCTAGTTCAAAGTCATCTAGTTCCGCCTCATAAACACGGCTTACAGGTCGATCGTAATCCACAATTGGCGTATTCCGCTTAGCTTGTGAAGTAGCTAACCCTCTCAGACGAATGCTTTCGACCGCAAAGAAGATCGCCGATCCCGTCAGCAGGAACTGACCGAAAGTCAGGATCGGATCCAGCCGCCATCCTTGAAAAAACAGAATGCCGCCACTGAGTATAGCCACTGCCATAAAGAATATATCGTGATCGCGGGCTAACTCAGGACGGACCGATCGCATAAAATATAACCCAGCCCCTGCCCCAAACAGGACAATGCCCAGCATAGCACCTGGATTCAATCCAATGTTTACCATTTCATTTCACCTCAGCCTGTTTTATCTTTGTGGCAGTTGGGATTCTTCTAACTTGACAGCCTGGGTAGTCAACTACCGGGTTCTGCCGCTAGTTGACTAACCGGAGTTAGCGAAATTACACCTCAGTCTATCAGATCTCTACAGCTATCGAGACCTCACTCGTGAGGGTTTTCGGTGCCTCTTGGTCTAGGACCGAATAATCTTATCCTTTTGGCTGACGAATATCAGGAACACCGTTGCGGGAATGACCACAATCACGCTCCCCAATAATAGGCTCCAAAAAAAATTTGCCAACGAAGGAGTCATAATCCTCACCCTCTGTCACTATAATTGCTTAAATCTTAATTTAAACCATCTGTCACAATATTGAACAGTCTATTGACTCAAAATTATATCTGACAATCATATATCCATGTTTGCGATCATTGCTAGCCTTGTCCTCGGTCCAGTCCTGGGACTGACGATCTTTGCCTTCATCTTCCGGATCGTCTTGACCTGGTATCCTCAGGTGAATCTGAATCGTTTGCCCTTTAATCTGATTGCTTGGCCTACGGAACCCTTGTTAGTGCCGTTGCGCCAAATCGTGCCTCCTTTGGGTGGCGTAGACATTACCCCGATTATTTGGGTGGCGATCCTCACCCTCATGCGAGAAATTATCCTCGGTCAGCAGGGATTAATAACCATGATGCACTAGCCGAAGTGCTGTTCGACAAAATTGGTGTAGACATCACCTTCTTTGAATGCTGATGTCTCCAGAATCTTTTGATGGAAAGCAATCGTGGTTGGTATACCAGTGATGGCACATTCCCGCAAGGCCCGTTTCATCCGTTTAATCGCAGCCGACCGGTCATGTCCCCAGACAATTAATTTGCCGATTAAGGAATCATAGTAGGGTGGGATTTCATAATCTGTGTAGACGTGGGAATCCATGCGGACGCCGGGGCCACCGGGAGGCAGATAACCACTAATTCGCCCGGGATGGGGACGGAAGTTGAGATCTGGGTCTTCGGCATTGATCCGGCATTCGATCGCATGACCCCGCAAAACCACTTCCGCTTGGGTTAGCGGTAGTTTCTCTCCCGAGGCAATCCGGATTTGTTCGGCAATCAAATCAAGAGAGCAGATCATTTCGGTAACCGGATGCTCTACTTGAATGCGGGTGTTCATCTCCATGAAGTAGAAATGGCCATTTGGATCCAGGAGAAATTCTACCGTGCCTGCCCCAGTGTAGTTGATGGACTGGGCCGCGATCGCCGCCGCCTGACCCATTTTCGCTCGCAGTTCTGGGGTGAGGGCGGGACTGGGGGCTTCTTCCAACAGCTTCTGATGACGCCGCTGGATGGAACAATCTCGTTCTCCCAGGTGGATGACATTCCCATGGTTGTCGGCCAGAATTTGAAATTCGATGTGGCGGGGGCTCTCGATAAATTTTTCTATATAGACCCCAGCATTACCGAAGGCCGCTTCCGCTTCTCCCTGGGCCGCTTGCCAGAGTTTAACCAGTTCACTTTCAGACCGCACCAGGCGCATCCCCCGTCCACCGCCACCGGCTGTAGCTTTAATCATGACCGGATAGCCAATCTCCTGGGCGATAGCAAGGGCGGCTGTTTCATCTGCCACCAGTCCCTCACTGCCAGGAACGGTTGGTACAGAGGCTCGTTGCATGGTTTCCTTAGCGGTGGATTTATCTCCCATCGCCCGGATAGCTGTAGCAGTTGGACCAATGAAAGCAATTTGGTGAGCGGCACAAATTTCTGCAAATTTGGCATTTTCTGCTAAAAAGCCGTAGCCCGGATGAATGGCCGTAGCATTTGTTGTCAGGGCGGCGGCAATGATGTTGGGAATATTCAGATAACTTTTGCTGCTCGGAGGTTCACCGATACAAACCGCTTCGTCTGCCAGCTGCACGTGAAGGGCGTGCTGGTCGATCGTAGAATACACCGCAACAGTGGAAATACCCATTTCTGCGCAGCTGCGGAGAATGCGGAGGGCTATTTCCCCTCGGTTGGCAATCAGAATTTTGTCAAAACACATCTTTAGGCTTTTGGCACTGTATCTGTTAGCATAGAAGCTTGAGGGGACAAGAAGGAAGATCGCGATCTATAATCAGGAGACGAACGCTCTGGCAGGAGATCTCTCCTGGTAAGCGGTCAAGCAAAAGATAACTTGAGTTGCGCTCTTGTTGCCCAAAAACTTACACATCTCCCTGGGTGGGGAAATGATCAGTACTATAGGTAGATTATAGGTAGAAAAAAAGCAGATTGTTACGTATTAGTAAGTCTAGCAGGCTCAGTCTTACTTGACTGAGCAGCGGAGGGGTCCCGGAGCGTGCAGGAGCGCAAGTCCACTTGCTTCAAGTGATGCAAGTCCACTAAGCTAGAAAAAAGCAGTGGATGGCTAGCCCTGGCTGCTAACTATAAGCGCATGGCTGGCGCCACGCTGCGCGAATGCGCTGCGCGCACGCTACGCGAACGCCGGCATTAGCCCCGAGCTGCTGCTGGCTGCGGCCTTCCCTGTCGAAAGATGCGGATGTTATACTTGCACATATCTAGTTGTTAGATTTGTGAGGGTTAAACGCAGCACTTACTCTTAATCAGTCTATTATGCTTGTAGAGAGTATAATAGACTGATTACCCTCGATCTCGCAGATGGGAGTCAGGTTAATTATCTCCCCCTTAGTCCCTTGACAGGCATGATATTCTAGTTTCTAATGTCTATCAAGGGACATCAGGCGGATGTGGCGGAATTGGTATACGCGCACGTTTGAGGGGCGTGTGGCGCAAGCCTTGCGAGTTCGAGTCTCGCCATCCGCATTTTTTAATTGGCCCAGGAGTAGTGGCCTCAGCGTTCCCACGGCTCTGCCTGGGAACGCTGGCCAGAGGTGGCTCTGGGTTATCATGAAATAGAAGGTAAAGTTATGTAAAGAACTCTTGTACTTCATTATTAGACCCGGCAATCAAGTCACGCTTCGATGTCCCACCGTTCCGGAAAAATCGGGTAGTGCCTCGTTCCCAGGCACTGCCTGGGAACGCGCTCCCAGGGGACATCGAACCACTCCATGGCATGCTCTGACACCCCTTTGGCAGGGAGGAGAGAAAATAGTTCAGCAAGGATTGCCTCACAGCCAGCTAGCACCGGCATGGCAAATGCTGCTGCTGGGAGATGGTTCCCCGACACGACACCTGCAACTACTCACGGGTGAAGCAACGGAGGTGGATGTGATCGATATGTCTCATATTGGTATGGATGCAGATGGTGCCCCGGCGCTAATTCACAGAGTCCCTGGACCACGGCTTCGGCGTCAGGTGTGGCTGCGGACTGCCTCTGGACAGCGGCTGGCTTATGCTAGTTCTTGGTGGGAAGCTAGCCATGTAGATGAGTATTTGCAGAATAGATCTTTACCTATTTGGGCAAGTCTGGCTCGCTTGCGGACTGAGTTATATCGAGATGTTCAAGGAATTTACTATGGTCATGAACCGGCCTTAGACTATGCCTTTGGACAGCGAGGACCGTTTTGGGGGCGTCACTACCTGTTTTGGCATCGCGGACGCCCCCTAACCCTGATTTATGAGGTTTTTTCTCCTTACTTAAGCAAGTACCTCGGTCCGATGCAGCTAGATAGCTAATTTTTCCAGCATTAACTTAGACAGTTTGAGTGGTTCTGGCACGGGAATCGGGTAATCTCCGGTGAAGCAGGCAGAACAGAAGCTATTGGGGTCTTCTCCTGTGGCTTTGAGCATTCCTTTCCAGCTGAGATAAGCTAGGGAGTCAAGGCCAAGTTGCCCTTCGATCTCTTCTGTAGACTTGGTGGCAGCAATCAATTGGTCTTGAGAGTCGGTGTCGATGCCATAAAAGCAGGGATGAGTCACTGGTGGCGATGAAACTCGCATGTGGACTTCTGTGGCCCCAGCCTCTCGGATGGCTTTGACTAGCAGGCGACTCGTATTGCCCCGAACGATCGAGTCATCGACGATCGCGATCCGTTTTCCAGCCAGAACATCTTTGAGGGGGTTGAGCTTCATGCGGATGCCGGTCTCCCGCATTTTCTGAGTTGGCTGGATGAAGGTACGACCGACGTAACGATTTTTGATCAAACCTTCTGCGTAGTTAATGCCAGACTCTTGGGAAAAGCCAATCGCCGCTGGGATGCCCGAGTCGGGAACGCCGATGACCATATCTACATCAGCTGGGACTTCTTGGGCCAGATAACGCCCCAGTCGCATCCGGTAGCTATACAGGCTCTCACCTTCCATGACGCTATCAGGACGGCCAAAGTAAATCATCTCAAAGATACAGAGCTTTCGGTCTGGCTTGGGAGTCCAGTGGAAGGAGGCCAGTTCAGCTTCTGTAATCCAGACTAATTCTCCGGGTTCGACATCCCGCAGATATTCGGCTCCAATGATCTCTAAGCCACAGGTTTCCGAGGCGAGTACGTAGCGGTGGGGATGATTTTCCAAGACGCCAATTACCAGGGGACGAATGCCGTTGGGGTCGCGCACTCCCATTAACCCCGCTGGGGTGCCGATGACTAAGCTAAAAGCTCCCTGGCAGCTGCTAAAGGCACTGATGGCCCCTTCTAACCATTCTTTGCCACTGTTGACCTCTAAGGCGATCGCGTGGGCAATCATTTCTGAGTCGGTGGTGGCGAGCAAGTTACAGTTGCGCTGTTCTAACTTTTGGTGCAGTTCTCTGGTATTGACAATATTCCCGTTATGTGCTAATGTCAGTGAGCCCAAGCGAGTTTCTACTACAACTGGCTGGGCATTGGCAAGATGGGAAGAACCTGTGGTGGAGTAACGGACATGACCTACAGCTATACTACCAGTCAGTTGGCTGAGAATAGTTTCGTTAAACACCTGAGACACTAGGCCCATGTGTTTGTGCAGATATACTGTTTCTCCCGAGAAGGTGGCAATCCCTGCTGACTCCTGACCTCGGTGCTGTAGGGCGTACAGGCCAAAGTAGGCGAGTTTGGCAACTTTTTCCTCTGGGGCGTAGATGCCAAAAACACCACAGGCTTCTTGTGGTTTATCCTTGTTTGATACGAAGTCGCGAGGTCGGCTAGTGTTCTCAGGGTCGGATGCTTCTGCGTGGGGGGAATAGTTGGCAATCATTCTACAACTTTGCTCCGGTATTGGGCGATACTCGATGCCTGGAGGGAGCGCCTCGTTCCCAGGCAGAGCCTAGGAACGCACTACCCTCCAGGCATTGCAGGGCAGTCGCTGCGCGAACGGGGAAAGATAATTGAGCTCCAAGTTTTAAGCTTTTCTTAACACTCCTTTCCTTCAGGGTAGCGTAAAAATCAGATATCCCAGGGGATTAGGCATGGAGTTGGCTCTCGATGGCGTTGTGGTAGCGCAAACTCATGTCTTTGACCTGAAGGTCGATTACACAAACCCCATCTGCTGTTAAAATCTGTAAAGGCTGGTCGGCACCGGTAACTACTCCTAGCTTTTGCCAATCAGAACCTAGCTGCTCCCTTAAATAGGATTCCCAAATTGAAGCATCATCTGACCGCACTGAAAGGATGATGCGGGATCCGCCTTCGCCAAAGAGCAGTTCGTCCCAACGCCATCCGGGCAGTAAGTTGTTTAAGCCCAGGTTAATTTTAGCCCCGAACTGTCCGCTGATGCAGGACTCGGCGAGGGCGATCGCGATCCCGCCTTCGGCAGAATCGTGGGCCGATCGCACCCAACCTTGACGAATGCCTTCGCGACAAGCGGCTTGCACTCGCAGTTCCAAGTCAAAATTTACTACAGGAGGCTTTCCTGCTACCACGCCGTGAATGGTGGCTAGGTACTCGGAAGCCCCCAAATTGACGATCTGGTTGGGTACGGCCACTCCCAGGAGATAAATTAAATCCCCCTCGCCTTGCCAACCTTGACCGCAAATCTGGGTCAGATCTCCGGCGTCTTCCGCATGCTCTTGTCCTTCAGGACAAGGCATGCGGAAGACACCGGGGATTAATCCCACCATGCCGATAACTGGAGTGGGATAAATTGCTTGGGGTTGGCCGTCGGCGTCGAGAGTTTCGTTGTAAAGAGACACGTTCCCACCAGTCACGGGGGTAGAGAGTTCGCGACAGGCTGTTGCTATGCCTCGACAGGCTTCTGCTAACTGCCAGTATCCGACTGGTTTTTCGGGACTGCCGAAATTCAGATTATCCGTGACTGCGAGAGGTTCGGCCCCTACACAACTGAGGTTTCTGGCGGCTTCGGCAACTACGGCTTTGGCTCCTTCATGGGGGTCGAGATAGACGTAACGACTATTACAATCTACGGTAGCGGCTATTCCCCGTTGCCAATCGCTTCCGGGGGAGTTCTTCCGACGCAATCGCACGACAGCAGCATCGGCTCCACCGGGTAAAATGACTGTATTGTTCTGCACTTGATGGTCGTATTGGCGATAGACCCAGCGTTTTGAGGCTATGGTGCTGGTAGAGAGCAGAGTTAGCAAAATCTCATTCCAGGTTTGAAACTTTCCCTCAACTTCTATCCCGGTATCTGTTGGTGTTGGCAGACTGTTCGCCGACCATTTCCAAGCTGTTTGTGCATACTCTGGAGGTTCTTTGAGTAGCGATCGCTCGTAAATGGGGGTATTGTCTGCTAAGGCCGATGCCGGGACTTCTGCTGCGATCTCACCTTGGAATAAAATTCTCACTATGCACTCGGAAATGACGGTGCCAGCAACGACGGCATGGAGTCCCCAACGATGGAAAATGTCAATTAATTCCCGTTCCCGGCCTTGGCGGGCGACAAATAACATCCGTTCCTGAGATTCTGAGAGCAGATATTCATAGGGGACCATGCCTGTTTCGCGCACGGGGATTTTATCTAAGTCTAGTTCGATGCCGACATTGCCTTTGGCTGCCATTTCTGATGTGGAACAGGTGATGCCAGCTGCTCCCATGTCCTGGGCGGCGACTACGGCCCCGGTATGATAGGCTTGCAGACAGGCTTCGATGAGGGATTTTTCCAGAAATGGATCCCCTACTTGTACGGCGGGGCGATCGTCTGCCGATTTATCGGTCAGTTCGGCACTGGCAAAGCTAGCACCGCCCATGCCATCTCGTCCGGTGGTGGAACCGACGTAGAGTACGGGGTTGCCGATACCGGATGCGCCAGATTTCACTATTTCTGGGGTTTCCATTAATCCCAAGGCCATGACGTTAACCAGGGGATTGTCGGAGTAAGCTGGATCGAAGTAGACTTCGCCTCCTACTGTGGGTACTCCTACGGAATTACCGTAACCGGCTATTCCCGCGACGACGCCAGTGAAGAGCCGGCGGGTTTTGGCCTCTGCTAGGGAACCGAACCGCAGGGAGTTTAATAGGGCGATCGGGCGTGCTCCCATTGTAAAGATATCTCTGAGGATGCCGCCTACGCCTGTGGCGGCTCCTTGAAAGGGTTCTATGGCTGAGGGGTGATTGTGGGATTCTATCTTAAATGCCAGTCGCAGTCCGTCCCCCAGGTCTACAACGCCAGCGTTTTCTCCGGGACCGACCAGTACCCGATCGCCTGTGGTGGGAAACTGCTTGAGTAGAGGTCTGGAGTTTTTGTAGCAGCAATGTTCTGACCACATGACGCCGAACATTCCTAGTTCCGCTTTGTTAGGATGACGCCCCAAGCGCTTGACGATTTCTTCGTATTCTGATAATGTGAGACCTTCGGCTGCAATTTCTTCCGGTGAGAAGGGAATAGTGGTAGTCATGGAAGTCTGGTAAGTACTGACAGGTTTATTGTATATAGCGATCCCTTATCTATGGCGAACTAGATCTTGATATCATCGATAAGCGCGGTTTTCATCGGAGTGGAGTACCCGAGCCGTTGTCGCTGGTTCCAGAACGTGCGTCTGTACCTCTAGGACAATGCAAACCGCTAGATTTTTCACCGGCAACTACATTTTTTAGCTCTCGTAAGTGATGATAACAAGAAGTGACAGACTCTGTTATAATCCTGTAAGTGATGAGGACAAGCCGATGATTAACGAGTACGTTGAGATAGTAAAATATTATGACAACCTATTGATAAGCGGATACTTTGACTTTGAGGCACTTAGCAAGACACTGAATTTGAAACAGAGGATAAGTGCGATCGTTTCAACGGTAGGTGTAATATGTGTGGTAGAGGAAGAAGGTGAGTATGCGTCTCGGACCGGGAGTTGCAGCTATGTCTGACTGGTGCTATATGAGTCCAGCCGGTGCTGCCCCCGTGGTTGATGCTCCTGATTGACCCAATAGGCTTCCCAATCATTATTTACTCTTAATATCCTTAAAGCTAACATATCGTTAGCTTTTTCAACTGTCCACCAAGAGCCTGTCAGTTTTAAACGTTTTTGAATTATATACATAACGATTCGCGCTCTCAATTTCCCCAGAGCCAATTGGTAAATCGGCGTCAAGCGCACCTTGATAGTCTAAGTGTTCAATCCGGTTTTTTATAGATCGTGAACTGACTCTAACCGGAGCAAATTTATCAGCTATATGGTCTGGTTCCATACGTATTGATAAATTATTTAATACCTTGAGAACCTGATTTTTTTTGATCTCTTGTTTTTGTTGTTTCAGCCAATTTTTTCGTTGGCATTCATTTCCAGGAGCCGCTGCGGCTAAATATTCACATAGATGATAAAAATCTATTAGATAGCTAGTACGTTCTCCAAACAAGCGCCTTACCTGATTCACAATCCAACTGGCTCCATCTCCGATTGCATGAACTTTAGTATTGCGACCTAGACCAGCCCGAATTGCACTATGCAATAATTGGTTTCCTGCTTCATCTACTGTACCTACAGTACCGACACTGGGGTAGTGCGAATACGATGTCTCCGCGATGTGCGATTACGATGTCCCCGGGGACATCGAGCTCTCCGGAGACATCGATCTTCCCCTCTGGGGGATATCGAAGGCATATTCTGCAATCCGAAAAATGACCAAAATCAACAGCCTAGGCAATGTCCACCTTACTTCATATTAAATGCCAGGGACATCTCCATTTTGTCATCTAGCCCGCCAGGCGAAGGTAAGTCTTGCCCCACCCTTTAGGGTGAGGTCTGTCTCTCCCTGGTAGTGCCTCGTTCCCAGGCTCCGCCTGGGAACGCGCTCCCGGGGGACACAGAAGGTGGTGGCGACTTGATATTAAATGACCTTTATCTTAGTGGTAAGATGGTAGATGTCCAGCCATTTACCAATAAGCGCTAAAGCGCAACAACAAACATGGCGAAATCAAGGTTACAAAAACTGGGCGCTTATATGGGTCCCCACTGGAAACCAGTGTCTTTAGGCATCGCAGCTTTATTTATTGTCAACGCCCTAGGCGTCTACATCCCCCTGCAGATTCGTAATACCATCGATCGACTGCAAACCAATTTCGACTTTAGTCAGGTCATGGGCTACGTGGCGATCGTCCTACTACTGGCCTGTATAATGTGGGTAATTCGCATGGCATCGCGCCTGTTAATCTTTGGCGTCGGACGTTGGGTAGAATTTTACCTGAAACAGAGTATATTTAGGCAACTGTTAACTTTAGAACCCGCCTATTTTGCTGCTAATAAGGTGGGAGATTTGATTAACCGCGCTACTAGCGATGTGGATAATATCCGCCGACTGGTGGGGTTTGCGGTGCTGAGTCTGGCAAATATGATCTTTGCTTACAGCTTGACTCTCCCCTTGATGCTGTCTATTAATGGACGGCTGACTTTATGGGCGATCGCAGTCTATCCTTTCATGCTGGTTATTGTCCAGTTATTTAGCCATCGCCTGCGTAGTCAGCAGCAGGAAGTGCAAGAAGAACTCTCCCGCGTCAGCGATCTCATTCAAGAGGATATGAGTGGCATTAGTTTGATTAAAATATATGCCCAGGAAGAGAACGAACGCCGCGCTTTTCGTCAGTTTAATCGTCAACTGTTGGGTGCAAATCTGCGCCTGGCCAGAACTCGCTATCTGCTATTTCCTCTAGTAGAAGCATTAGCTAATCTCAGTTTGCTCGTGTTAATGTGGCTGGGGACAAGCGCGATCGCCCGTGGTACGATCACCATTGGGGATTTTCTGGCTCTCCTCCTGTACGCGGAACGCTTGGTTTTCCCCACAGCTTTACTCGGTTTCACTATTAGCGCCTATCAACGGGGTGAAGTGAGTGTCGATCGCATCGAGACCATTTTCCAAGTCGAACCCAAGATTAAAGACCTGGACTACGCCGCCCAGTTAGCAACTCCTATCCGAGGTCAACTAATAGCCCAACATCTCAATTATACCTATCCGGGAGCCAAAACTCCTGCCCTCAAGGATGTAAATTTTGCCATCAAACCTGGGGAAACTGTGGCCATTGTCGGACCTATTGGTGCTGGTAAGTCTACTTTAGCCAATGCTTTGCCCCGCTTGCTAGATATTCCCCCCCGGACTATCTTTCTGGATGGTTACGATATTACCCTGCTGAAACTGGATGACTTGCGAGGGGCGATCGCCTACGTCCCCCAAGACAGCTTTCTGTTCAGCACCACCATCAAGAATAACATCCGCTACGGCGACCCCGTTCTGGAAGGTATAGAAATCGAAATCGCCGCCAAACAAGCACAAATGCACTCAGAAATCGGCAACTTTCCCCAACAATATGAAACCATCGTCGGGGAACGGGGGGTAACCCTTTCCGGCGGACAGCGACAGCGCACCGCCTTAGCCAGAGCCTTACTTGTGGATGCCCCCGTGTTAATATTAGATGATGCCCTTTCCAGCGTGGATAACCAAACCGCGACCAACATTCTCAGGAACCTCTCGGAAGGAACCAAGCGCCAAACCGTGATTTTTATCTCTCACCAAATGTCCGCTGCTGCTACCGCCGATCGCATCTTTGTCATGGATCGAGGTGCGATCGTTCAGATCGGCACTCACGCCGAACTCATGCAACAACCCGGTTTATACCAAACCCTTTGGCAACAGCAACAATTAGAAGCATTGCTGCATTGACAACCTGTAGGGTGTGTACTGCCACCTTACCCTTTTTCGACCCCTGACTGGGTTTCGATGTCGTAGCGCGATCGCACTACCCTTACGACATCGACAGAACAACCGTCGCCAAAAAGCTGGGGAGACCCGATGTCGGGATGAAACTGGATCCAACTTACTGCTGCTGGGCGGAAAAAAGATTAGCATCTTCTGACTCAGACCGAACCAGGCAAGGTTATAATGAAAGAGTGTTCTGGGAGCGCAACTCCCAGGTCAGTCAGAAAAAAGATTTAGGGTGAATTATGTTTGCAGGAAAACGACCCACTAACATTGGCGTCAAAAATGGCAAGTTGACCCCTTGTCCAAAATCGCCTAACTGTGTCTGTAGCCAAGGTCCAGAAACAGACCAACAACATTATATCCAGCCGTTGAGTTATAATTCAACCCCGACTGAAGCCTTGGCCAAACTGAAGGCAACGATCCAAAATCAGCCCCGCACTCAGATAGTTACTGACTCAGATAACTACTTGTATGCTGAGTTTACCAGTAAAATAATGGGATACGTGGATGATGTAGAATTTTTATTGGATGATAATGCTAAGGTGATTCACGTCCGATCGGCCTCTCGTTTGGGACAGTCAGATATAGGGGTAAACCGCCAAAGGATAGAGTCAATGCGGACTTTATTCAATCAAATATAACCATGTTATGGCTGCGCCACGCTGCGCGAATGGCTACGCCACGCTGCGCGAACAGAAAGCCGGGTTAATGTCATACCAGGGATAGAGATAATTATTAACCCGGTTAATTAAGATTAATCAAAGAGTCGTTTCCAAGAGCACCCACCCTGTCGTTCGCCAGCTGGCAACGACATGGGTGGGTGTCTCTGGAAACGATAGGAGGGAAGGTGAAAGATGAGCAGAATAAAAAGTTGGGGGAATTACTGGTCGAAGTTAACAGTAGGCAAAAATGTTAATTGCGGCCATTAGGATTGAAATTTGAGTGACATACTTGGGAATATTTTGGTTGTTGCAGGTGAAGACATATGAGGCGGAAAAATGGGTGCAACATACCCATAGTGCCCTGCGGAACATATTCTCGCGAACTTGATAGATGCGGAAACAGGAATGCGCGGATATAAACTGACTCAAAATCAAGAGTTACTCGAACATTATCAAGAGGCGATCGCAGCTATTTCCGAGTCCCTAGAGAAACTGCGGGATCTAGTGAAAGATAACCCCAAACAGAGTCAGCGAATCCTGGAAATAAAAAGCTCCGTAGAACAGAGACAGGAGGAGTTGGAATCTTATCTGACCCGGAATCAGCAACCCCCAGAGTCGCCAGCAGCATTATCTGAGATTATGCTGGCAGGTAAAAGAGCAACGAATAGCACTCGCAGCAGCGTCGAATTATTTATAGCAGAGGAAGAGCGTCTGTTGATGAGTCGCAAGCTGACTTTGAAAAGTCAGCAAGAAATGACATGGATAGCACTCTACGGATCTGCTGCCTTGGGAGTCGCTAGTTCTATAATAGCAGTAGTGCTATTCAGGCGGATCGATCGCAAGTTGTTGGCAGAAAAAGCTCAGTCCCGCCAGCACAAGGCGCTTCCAAGATACCAATGACTGATATAAATTCCAGCAAGATCGAAATTAAAATTAGCGAAGCGGAGATTGCGCTCGCCTTAACCTTCCAAGTCGTGTAACAATATGAATCTGGGGAATCAGAAGAGCGATCGCTCTTCTAATCGCCCAGTTCTGTTCTCGCTTAAGCTCGCAACGCCAGGGCAACTGCTTTAGCGAAATAGGTCAAAATTACATCAGCACCTGCCCGTTTCATGCTGGTTAGGGTTTCTAGCATCACATGAAGTTCATCAATCCAGCCCTGCTGCGCTGCGGCTTTGATCATGGCGTATTCCCCACTGACGTTGTAAGCGGCAACGGGGAGATTCGTGTGTTGCTTAATGCGACTAATCACATCCAGATACGCCAGAGCAGGTTTAACCATCACCATGTCTGCCCCTTCGGCAATGTCAAGTTCTACTTCCTTGAGGGCTTCTCTGGCATTTGCTGCATCCATTTGGTAGGTTTTCTTATCGCCAAACTTGGGAGCTGAATCCAGGGCATCGCGAAACGGTCCGTAGTAAGCCGAGGCATATTTGGCGGAATAGGCGAGAATACCCACGTTAATCCACCCCTCCCCATCCAGCGCCCGACGAATGGCTCCCACTCGACCATCCATCATGTCTGATGGAGCGACAAAATCGGCTCCTGCTTCTGCCTGCACTAGGGCTTGCTTCACTAACACTGCAACAGTTTCATCATTGAGAATTTGTTCATCTTTCACGATGCCGTCGTGTCCCTCGCTGCTATAGGGATCGAGCGCCACATCGGCGATCGCTAGCATTTGGGGAACCGCCTGCTTGATGGCTCGGATCGCACGGGGAATCAAGCCATCAGGGTTATAGCTTTCGGTTCCAGCGTTATCCTTTTGATCGTGGGGAATGAGTGGGAAGAGGGCGATCGCCCCAATGCCCAGGTCACGCGCCGCCTTCACCTCATCCAACAACAGATCCAGGGAATAGCGAAAACAACCAGGCATCGAGGGTACTTCCTCCTGCTGTCCTTCTCCTTCCATCACAAACAGCGGATAAATCAGGTCATCCACCGTCAGCACCGTTTCCCGTACCATTCGCCGCAGTGCATCAGTACGACGCAGACGACGTGGACGCTGTACAGGGGTGCGGGAAGTTCCACTCACTGCATCGGTTCTATTTTCAGGTGCAGCTTCAGTAGTATCTGCTACGGGCTTTTGCGGCGGAGACGAAATCGGTGAGGATGACATATGACAATAAAAGTGATATCGATTATCATTCTTAAATATCTTACACCACTTGGTTCAGGCCAGGGCGATCGCCATTCAAAGTGAGTACAGCGGGTTGAAGCGGTTAGCAATAACCTGACACCATGCCGGTAGTATTGAGATGTAGAGTCTGAGCCTTAAGACGTGTGACCCAGTCAAAGTCAAACGATATGTGCCAAGGAAGTTGCTTCAACGTTGAGTTGGTCCAAAGCTTTGGGTTTATCCGTAGGTTACAGTACTAAAGGTTACGTCATCATTGCCAGGGTTATATCGGGCGTAGGTTGCCTGACCTTGGGTGCGCCCTACTGATCCAACGCCGACAACACGGCGGGGTGTTTTTCCCTGTTCCTGTGGCTCCTGTTTGCCGTCTAAGGTCGTGACTGTTGAGCGGAGTTTACGGGGAGTCACCCAGCATTCAAAGGTCAGCCCCGATCGCCCACAAAATAGGGTATTAGCATCGGCGCGGATGAGGCGATCGCACAACTGAATCGCAGGTGTCTCTGGCGTCAGTTCATCGGCATAGCTGACGGTACTGCCGTGGATGAGTAAGCAGTCCAACTCATGAAATCCGAAGTGGAGCGATCGCAACCACCCCACCGACTTCCGCGATACTGATTCCCACAGGTGCTTGACCCCATCGCCCCCAAATTGGGCCATCAGTTCGGGGGCATCTGGCAACCCACTCAGCCCATGCAAACTAAAGCACTGTTCTTCCCACCAGCCAATACAAACCTGGGGTTCGAGTTCTCCAGTGCGGGGCGATCGCAGTCGATCAATCACTGCCTCATTATTCCCCTGTAGTCCCACCACATCTCCGACTATGTATAGGTCAGTGACCGGGCTGCGCTGCCGTCGAATATCCTGCAACACGGCTTCATAGGCCGCTAAATTGCCCTCAATACCACTCAAAATTGCCCATTGCATCCGCTCACCTCCTGGAATTTAATCTGCTTATATTACTTAATCATCGCGCTATTCACGTGACTCTGGTCGTATTTTCCCTAGAGAGTATCTGCGAGGGCGATCGCCCATTGCTGCATGGTCTTGAAAATATTGTAGAAACCATTGCTCCGAGAGGGGGTGAGACTGACATTTAGCCCAGTTTGCTGAATAAAGTCGGGGGACAACTGCACAACCTCTTCCGGTGGGAGGCCATTGAGTCCTTCCATCAATAGCCCCACCAGCCCCTTGGGAATTTGAGCATCGGCATCGGCCTGGTAGACAATGGACCCGTCTCGAAGGGTAGCGGTGAGATACACCTGGGATACACAGCCCGGTACCCGATGGGCGGAAATCTTGGCCTCATCGGGAAAAGGCGGCACGCGCTTCGCAAACCACAGCAGATATTCGTAGCGTCGTTTCGGTTCAGTGATTCGCTGAAACTTTTGAATAATCTGTTCTAAATTTGGAGGCAGTTGCTGGGTAGTGGAAGTCATTGTTCAACGGTTAAGATTATGAATTGGTGTCATCTGAATATAGCGCATGGGTTGCACATTCCTCTTTGAAGAGTGACCATCAGAAGAGTGATTTGTCAGTGATGGCGGCTTGCATTTTTTCGAGTAACTCTTCAAGGGTAAGCACAAATCTCCAGATTGACGCGATCGCCCTCGTTGGCATCCGGTACATTCCTTGGTTCAAAGTTGAGTAGGATTGGGAGCATCCCCATAGACGGCGACGGGGTCAAAAGTTTTGGTGGTTTCCGTAAGCACGAGGGCAATGGGCCGACTCGCCTTAACATCGCCCTCACCAGGAGAAATCTGACGGTAAAAGCAAGAGCGATAGCCCACATGGCAACTGGCCCCTGACCCGGCTACCTTGACCTTCATCCACAGACAATCCTGGTCATCATCAATCAGCAATTGCTGCACGGTTTGCACCAGCCCACTGGTGGCTCCCTTGTGCCAGAGCTGCTGACGACTGCGGCTGTAGTAGTGGGCTTCGCCGGTTTCAAGGGTTTTTAGCAACGCCGCTTCATTCATATAGGCGTGCATCAGCACCTCGCCGGTTGCAGCATCCGTGGTGATAACGGGGATGAGCCCATTGACGTCAAACTTAGGAGCCAAGAGCATCCCTTCTTCGACAGCTTCAACTGAAGTCCGGGCAGCAAATTGTGATGACATTAGCACAAAAGAATGAGAATGATAGAATACCCATTATTATTGCATGATTTGGCAAACTACAGCCGTTACAAGAGATCGTGGGTGTCTGCCGCCAGGGAAATGAGCAATAGGGTCAGTACGGGAGTAGTCTAGCAGAACGACTGGTCAGCGATCGCCCCTTGCATTTTTTCCTGCAGTGCTTCCAGAGTCAGCACGCCCAAATCTCCAGATTGACGCGATCGCCGGCATTCGGTACCTTCCTTTTACTCAAACTCCGAACAAGTGCCCCCCAGGCCGGTCGTGATGGTACAGGTGAGGCGTGTTATTTTGACCTGGTTAATTGAGCCGTTGGGCTTTGAATTCATGCGCAATGCCCTGACTATGGGAATCTTGCTGGCAGATTGGTTGAAGTAGTGTTATACTGAGATATGTCCAGTTGATTATGTTACAGCAGTATTTTTTTGAAACGTTATCCCAGAGTTAGACCACATGGGCTTGACAACACCTGCTGATGGGAGTTACCCTGTGGACGCGGTCTAACATATAGTTATGTTGCTAGCTTTTTGTCATGAGCATCCGTGAGGCACATAGTTCAGATTTCACACAAATCTGGCCTTTCTTCCGAGAAATTGCAAGTGCAGGCGAAACCTACGCATATCCACAGAACATCTCAGAATCTCGCGCCAAAGAAATATGGATTAATCATCCCCGATGCACTTTTGTTTGGGAAGAAAATAATTTAGTTTTGGGTTCATATTACATAAAAACAAATCATGAAGGTCCAGGTCAACATGTCTGTAATTGCGGCTACATGGTTTCTCCTTCAGCAAGAGGCAAAGGCATTGCACAAAAAATGTGCATTCATTCCCAAAATGTTGCACTAGAGCTTGGCTACAAGGCAATGCAATTTAATTTTGTGGCATCAACAAATGTTAGCGCCTTGCATCTTTGGAAAAAATTAGGTTTCTCCATTGTTGGCACTTTGCCAAAGGCATTTAATCATCCTTCTCAGGGCTTCGTAGATGCGTTCGTCATGTACAAATGGCTCGCAACGTAACTCAACGTTATCCAAACCCGGTCTCCTTTGTCGTTGACAAAAACTTGAAACGCCAAAACCTGTGACTTGGCTGTAGGAAATGGTGATTCAACAGCTAAGGGGATGGACTATCGGGGCGATCGCTGCAGCGAGCCATCAGCCTCACCGCAAACCGCACCGACTGTTCGCGGGCGATGGTCAGTGCGGTGACCAGGCAGGGCAGCAATAAAAAGAGGGGAATCGCATTGGTGAAAAACTGGCTGAGGGTACCTTGGGTTTCGCGCCAGATGGCCGACCAACGGGGCATTTCCAAAAATGTGCGCTGTTCAATCATCAGGGCATTGTGGGGGGAACGGGCTGCGAAGGGCGCAATCAGGCGGGCTGGCTAGTAACCGGATTGTCCCAGCGCCGATCGAGGACTTCAGTGGACGATCGTAGGGGGCTAGTAACAGTTACCAAAAATATTAATATATACCTGTTGGGGCCAGTTTTCCCCCCGGGTTGGGGGTGTGCCACTTGAGGGTGCGGAATGTGGGCTAGATCTCAGATTCCGCATCTGAAAGCACCTAAAAATTCCAGCCATCTCCTACAGCAAAAGGAGATGGCTGGAAAAAGCTGGGTCTGGCAACTATAGCATTTATCAAAATGGTGAGGTACAGTAGCAACAGTGGGTGAACCAGTTGTGGATATCTTGCAGGTTGATGGTAGCAAAGCCCTCCTGAATGCCATCTACTAAGGCCCGATAGGTTCTGGCTTCTAGTTTCTTGAGATAACTCTTCAGCTTTGACCAAATATTTTCAATTGGAGAGAAGTCTGGCGAATAAGGAGGAAGATAGACTAACCGCGCCCCCACTTTTTCAATAGCTTGTCGGATTACATCTCCCTTATGAATTGTACAGTTGTCCATCACAACACAAGCTCCTTTCCACAGCTTTGGCACTAAGTGTCGAATCACAAATGCCTCAAATGTTAAGCTATCATAAGCACCTAAAATATTCAATGAACTCACTATCCCATTGAGACTAACTGCCCCAACTATTGAAACATTTTGTCCTCGCTTACTGGGTTTACTTCCATAAGCTCTCAGACCACATTGTGAGCGGGCATACATCCGTGTTAAAGCCAGGTTGCAGCCCGATTCATCCAGAAAAATGAGGTCAGTAGGCTCAATTCCTTCTATCTCTTTCCAGTAGTCTAACCTTAACTGCTGAACTCGAGAACTTCTCTTTTCCGTCGGATGTAATGCCTTTTTTTTTACGGTCAATCCCGACCGTTTAATCATTCTGTCTATTGTGGAACGGCTGACTTTTACCTCCGTCTGTTTTTCTAATTCTGACTGATATTCTGACAATGTCCAATCATTATTTTCCTCTACTAAAACTTTGAGCTTTTCCTGTTGGGACTGGTTGAGCTTGAGGGGACGACCGGTGCTAATACCCGGCTTCAAGTTGCCAGTGGACCGGTACTGCTTGAGAATTTTGATAACGAAACTGAATGCTACTCGGAATCTTTTGGCTAGTTGTCTTTGTGATATCTCCTCATTTTCATAGGTTTCTATAATTTTCTGGCGGAGATCGACTGAATAGGGCTTCATGGTTTTCGAGGGTTCTACTGCTGACCTCACTATTGTACCTCATCTTTATGATAAATGCTGTATTTTTCGCCTATATTATGTCCTGTTATTGTGTTAAACACAGTACATAATATTCACCATTCTCAATAGTGAGACCGTGAACGTGCGTTTTAAACCCTGGAAAATCACTGTCAAACTTTTTGTTGTATAGCAGGTAATCCACGATCGCCTCATTGAATTTCTCGCCTGGCATGATCATCGGGATACCCGGTGGATAGGGTGTCACCTGAACGGCAGCAGTTCGATCTGTTAATTCCTCGATTGCCACCCGCTCGACTTGACCTGCGATCAATTGCTGATAGGCTTCTGCCGGGGATATCTCAGCGATGGCGCGGTTTTCTTCAAGGAAGAGATCCCTGAGCGTTTCTGCGACCTCCCCATTCTTCATAGCTTGGTGCATCTGGTCGCAGAAAGTCTTCAATCCGGTCCCTGGATCTGCTCCGGGAATATCGAGTTGCGCGTTAGCCTCATAGTCATCTATAAAGCTCTGCATCCCATCAATGGTTGCTATGACCTGGCCGGGCTCCACGCCGATCGTGTAGAGGACCAGTAACGAGTAGATACCCGTCTTCTCAATGACAATACTCTGCTTGATACTTCCTCCTGCATCTTTACCATCGTTGAGATACCAGGCAACAATAGAGGCCGGAATACCCCCCGTCTCCTCATAGGCTTCTTCCGCCATCTTCAAGCCCCGCGTGAGGATGGTTACCTTGGTTGGGTCGAGCAGAATATCATCATCATATGTGATATCGTGGAAGCCGTGCCAGTCCACATTATCGGGTGTGAGCTTCCAGTCGTTGGGATTTAAGCTGAGGGGTGCCTTTGCGCCCTTTCCTGCCGCATAGCGCTTTTTGACATATTCCTCGAGCATTTGCTGGAAGGAGCGGGCTTCATTCCCAATGCTACTTGGCTGCCAGGCTTGGAAGTATGGAACCGCAGGAGACGGAGCGTTCAATTTCCCGATCGCACTTCGGAATTCAATTGAGTTACTAATGGTATTTTGCACCTGCTCCTTACCCTTATCGTCTGCCATCATAGCAGTTGCCACATCCAGAGAGGCAATGAGCCCGTACTGAGGGGATGTGGAGGTGTTCATCATAAAGGATTCGTTGAACCGATTGTAGTCGAACACAAAGCTCCCGCTTGGTGTCGGTGCTTTTTTTACATGGAGCATTGAGGTTTGGGAAAATGCGGCCAGCACCTTATGGGTCGATTGTGTTGAAAAGACGGTCGAGCTGCTGCTTTCTCCAGGATCGATGTCCATTGCGAAGCGGCCCGCGTAGAAATCGTTGAACTTGGCGTAGCCGAACCAGGCTTCGTCAAGGTGGATGACCGCCACGTTTGCAGTCAGGTCGTCAAATATGTTTTGCACGTTGTAACATAAGCCGTCGTAGGTGGAGTTGGTAACGGTCACAGTTTTGGTGTCTGCCCCAACTCCCGCAAACGTTGTCTTAGTAATCGGGCCGATGAGTCCGTGGAAATTCCTCGACGGCCACAAATAGCTTACGTTCTCTTTGGGCGCTACCCCCGTCGCGATCGCAGAATAGACGAGCGATTTATGGCAGTTACGATCTATCACAACCTTGTCTGTAGGGAGTACCGTTCCCTGCCAAATCATTCGGTTGGCTGTTGTCGTACCATTAGTGACAAGAAACGTATGGTCCGCTCCAAATGTCTCGGCTGCGAGTTCCTCAGCCTCTTTGATTGGGGAGGTGTGATCCAAAAGCGAACCTAGTTCGGGAACGGACACTGACAAGTCAGATAGAAAGAGTGGTTCCCCGAAGAAGAAGTAGAAGTCTTGCCCGGCCGGATTGTTCCGGAACGCCCTCCCACCACAATGCCCTGGTGTATGCCACGGAAACTGTATGTTTTTGGCGTAGTCTGCTAGGGCTTTGAAGAAGTCCCCAGGCTGCGCACCATTTGTGTCGTTTGTACTCACGATTTTTGCACCTCTCATGGGGTGTTACATACCTCCCTAGTACTATAAGCATCCCTGTATGGAATGTCAAGTACTTTCGGGGTCAGTCTATAAATCACGTGAGTTCGACAGACTGGATAAAGCTGAAAACAAGGCGGAGAGTGGGTTTGAACGATTCCACTGCCATCGGGGAAATCGACCCCTCTGGTATTCCTTGGCAAAAATGGAGGGTGCATCCCAGTTTTGCAATCGGTAAAAATACTCAGGATACAAGCGGTCACGTTCGGTGGCAGTATGATTAGTCG